>NZ_BEWP01000008.1 GCF_002723995.1 Gluconobacter kondonii
TCCCTGCCGACGCTGCGTACACAGAGGGCGAGGGACAGGGCACCGGCATCCGGATGGCCCTTGCTGCGCTCGCCATGCATTTTCGCCCGTCCCATCCGGGGCAACAGGTTGCGTGTGTCCTGCGCGGCCTGATAGGCGGCTTCCGCGCCTTCCATCCAGGCTTTGATGAGTTCATGGCCCGCGGCTAGTTCTCGTTCCAGCGTTTCCACAAACGGAACCAGAGCATCCACGAGCGTCTTGTCGCCGGGCTTGGCCCTGCCGAGCAGCATGATGCGTTCCATACTATTGCGGGCGCCCTGAGAAAGCTGCTCGGCACTCGGCAGACGGCCGTCATCGAGGGCCGTGCTGAAGGCCCGCAGGCCTTCCCCCCAGAGCGCGCCCGATGTGCCCCCGGCGCGGTCGGCCCAGGCATCTGCGGCCGTGGCGAGAACCGTGGCAGGACCTGCACCAGCATTGGCCGCGTTGCGGGCGGCGCGGGCCGACGCTGCTGACCCGCGCGCCATGCCCTGTCCATGGTCGCCGTCCCCGGCAAGGGCGTCGATATGCCCCAAGCTGGATTCCTCGGCGGCCAGCATTTTCGCCAGATTTTCCATGACGTCCGCGACGCACGCCCCGCCCTGACGGCCCGCTGCGGTAGCGGAGCGCATATAAACGATCGTTGCTTCATCTTCGACGGCAAGGTCGGCCACGCCGTCTCCGACCAATTTGTCATGGCGCAGGGCTGCGGAATCTACTGGCGCGCGCCAGTACTGCTCAAGATCCTCGTCGAGCCATGTCAGGGTCAGGGAACAGCCCGCCATGTCCAGACTGGTGACATACTCGCCCACCAACGGGGCCACGAGGGTCAGTCCGGCGTTTTCGAACATTGGCGCCAGCGCGTTCCAAAGCACGAAAAGCTCTTCCTGCTTGGTGCTGCCCAGACCATTCAGCAGAACAGCGACACGGCGCGGCGCCTCGTGGGGGATTTCGGCCAGCAGACGGTCGAACAGGATTTTTGCCAGCGCTTCGGGGGAGGGGACGTCCTGTTCATCAATTCCCGGCTCACCGTGAACGCCAAGCCCTAGGGCCATGCGGTTTTTGGGGACCTCGAACAGTTTTTCAGTCTCGCCGGGCAGGGTGCAGCCGTCGAAAGCCACGCCGAAGGTGCAGGTCTGACGGTTCACGCGATGCGCGACTTCCTCGACCTCATCGAGCGTCAGTCCGGCTTCGGCAGCGGCCCCTACGATCTTGAAAATCAGCAGGTCTCCCGCAATGCCCCGGCGGCGTTCGCGGGTGGAGGCGTCCGAGCTGGCCACGTCATCGGCGGTTGCCAGAACGCGGACGTCATAGCCCTCTTCGCGCAGACGGTCGGCAGCAATCCCGAAATTGAGCACATCGCCCGCGTAGTTGCCGTAGCCGAGGATGATCCCACCGCCGAGATCGGCCTGTCGGGCGATGCTTTTGATGGCCTGCGTGGAGGGAGATGCGAAAATGTCGCCTGCTACGGCGGCATCTCCGAAGCCCTTGCCGACATAGCCTGCAAAGGCGGGATAGTGGCCCGAACCGCTGCCCAGCACGACGGCGACTTTGCCTTTCGGGCCGGGCTTTGCCCGCAGAACGCCGCCACGGACGAGGCGCACAAGGTCATGATGGATCAGGCTGAACCCGCGAAGGGCTGACATTGCGAAATTGGATGCGTCGCCGCAAATCTTGGTCATGTGTTTTTCCTCCAGTCGTGTCCCGCAGCGGGACAGTTAGGCTGCATCACGGTTGAGGTAACGACGGGCCAGTGCGTCGAAGGAGATGGCGAGGACAACGATCCCGCCGCTGACGACCGACTGCCAGTAGGGCGAAATTCCGAACAGAACGATGATGTCTTCGATCATGCCGATGATGACCGCACCCAGAACCGCTCCGACCGGGCTGCCGATGCCGCCGGTGGTTGCGACACCGCCAATGACGGCTGCGGCGATGGGGGCGAGAACCCATGTGTCACCGATGGAAGGCTGGGCCGTTCCCAGACGGGCGACCATCAGAATCCCGGCGAGTGCGGACAGGAACCCGGCGAGCGCGAAGGCGCCCATGCGGATGGCGTTGACGCGGATGCCCAGCATCCGGGCGGCGTCCGGGTTGCTGCCGATCGCGTAGATGTAGCGGCCGACGGGCGTGCGAAACATGACGAACGCCACAACCGCCAGACACACCAGAAGCACGACGAACGGCACGGGGACGCCCATGACGAGCCCACGCCCGAGAAAGGAGATGTCACGGGGGATGCCCGTAATGGCCACGCCTTTGGTCGCAACGAGGTTGGCGCCGCCATAAACGCCGGCCATACCGATTGTCAGCACCAGCGAGTGAAGGCGAAGCTGCGTAATGAGCGCCCCGTTCAGCAAGCCGCACCCGGCTCCCATCAGCAGGCACAGAGCCAGCGAAAGCCAGGGGTTCAACCCAAGCTGCACCATTAAAATGCCGCCGACCACGCCCGCCAGACCGCCAATGGCGCCAACGGACAGATCAAGCTCGCCCAGAATCATGAGGACGGACTGCCCGATTGTGACCAGCCCGACAAAGGCCAGCGCACGCGCGATGATCATCATGTTGAATGACGTCAGGAAGTGCGGCGACAGCGCACAGGACGCCCCGAAAATGATGACGAGCGCGGCGATGACGCCGCCCAGCGGATTGCCCACCAGACGCGACACCAGAGCCTTCATGGGCGGTAGTTTCGGTGGCTTGGACGGCGCGGCGGGGAGGGTGGTTTCAAGCGACATGACGGGTCTCCGGGGCGCCGATGATCGCGCCGACAAGCGTGTTGACGTCGGTGGTGGCCTGATCGAACGAACCCGTGATCCGGCCGGAATACATGGTGATGATCCGCGAGGCACAGCGCTGAAGCTCGGTCATTTCGGACGAAACGAGGATGATCCCCACGCCTTCTTCGGCAAGCTGCTGCATGATGCGGTAAATCTGGAACTTGGTTCCGATATCGATCCCTTTGGTGGGCTCGTCGAAAATCAGGACGCGAGGTCTGCGGGCCATCGCGCGTCCGATGATCGCCTTCTGCTGGTTGCCGCCTGACAGATGAACGATTTTTTTGGAGGCGGAGGACGTCCGGACGTCGAACTGCTGGATCGTCTCCGCTACGACGTCATTTTCACGCCGGGAGGAAATGATGCCGCCGCGCTTCATGCGATCCAGAACCGAGAGGCTGATATTTTCTCGCACGCTGAGCAGCGGGAAAATGCCGTGATGCTTGCGCTCTTCGGAGAGGTACACCATCCCCATCGCCACGGCGCGGTCCGTGCGGCCACGGGGGATTTCTTCTCCATCGAGGAAACACTGGCCGGATGTCGCCCGGTGATAGCCAAAAATCGTCTGCATCAGTTCGGAGCGGCCCGCGCCGACAAGCCCCGCAAATCCAAGAATCTCGCCCCGGCGCAGGGTGAAGGAGGCGTCCGAAAACCCCGGGCCTGAAATCTGTTTAGCGCTCAAGATCGTGTCGTTTTCACTGACGGCGAAACGCGGCTGAAACTTCTCTTCCAGAGACACCGAACTGCCGGACATGAGCTGGATCAGGTGTCCTTCCGTCATGCCCGGCATGGGGTAGGTGCCGACGCTGCGGCCATTGCGCAGAACCGTTACCGTGTCGCCCAGCTCAAAGATTTCTTCCATCTTGTGGGAGACAAACACGATCGCGCAGCCGTCATCGCGCAATCTGCGGATGATCCGGAACAGATGCTCGGTTTCGTTCGCCGTCAGCGAGGAGGTCGGTTCATCAAGGATGAGAACCCTGAATTCCTCACGGCAGGCCGCGCGCGCGATCTGAAGAAGCTGCTGGTCCGGCACGCTGATGCGGTTTACCAGATGTCCGGATTTTGCATGAATGCCGAAGCGCTGGATGAGGTCTGCCGCAGCCTTCTCCATGGCACGGCGTGAGACCGTCAGATGTCCGAAGCCGGAGCGGTCGAACGGCATGAACATGTTTTCGGCCACCGTCATGGAACCGAAAAGGCTCAGCTCCTGCGGGACATAGGCGACCTTCGTAAACAGGGTGCGGTCCGCCAGCGCGTCTCCGTCTTCGATCAGGACGCGGCCCTCGTCGGGGGCGACGAGGCCGGTCAGGACCTTGATCAGGGTGGATTTTCCAGCACCGTTTTCGCCAGCGAGAATATGGATTTTCCCCGGCTCCAGCGTCAGGTCCACATGATCGAGCGCGACCACGCCGGGATAGGTCTTCCGTACGGCTTCGATCTGAAGAATTGTCATGGTCGTGTTTCCCTTGTCCTGATCGTACGGCAAGATGTCAGAGGGTTTTGCTGGTCAGAAGATCAATTCCGGTATCGATATATTTGGGTGTCTTCTGTCCCATGGCTTTCTGCCAGGCGGAGATGACGGCCCAGTAACCCTGCATTTCGGGCCGGCTGGAGGCGGAAGATTCCGCTACGCCGTCTTTGATGAGCTGGATCATGTCATTGAGGTTGTCGAGGCCGACTTCCTTGACTTTCCCGGTCTTGCCGCCCTCGCGGATGGCCTGTCCAATGCCCACAGGTCCGGACGCATCGCAGGCGACCCAGCCCACCAGATCCGGATGGGCCTGCATGATGGCGGAGGCCTGTTTCTGTGCGGTTTCGATGCTGTCATTGTCGATCCCCGTCGCGACGACTTTCATGTCGGGGTATTTCGCAAAGACCTTCTTTTCACACTCGGCCCGAAGCGTATGGTTCGGAGCGGTCGGCACGCCCATCATGATGGCAACCTCACCCTTCTTGCCAACAAGGTTCGCCAGCCGCTCGGCCGCCATAGTGCCCTGTTCGCAGAAATCCGCGCCGACGGCCGTGATGTCCATGCCTTCGGGAGGCAGGGAGTCGAACACCGTCATCGGGATTTTCTGGTCCGCTGCTTCGTCCATGGCGGCGCGGTTGCCCTTCTCATCCAGAAGATCGAGGATTAGACCGTCGGGATGGGTCGCGACAGCGCGTTCGATAATGTCGTTCTGCGAAGACACATCGGCTGTCTGCGGCGCGCGATATTCGATCTCGACCGGGCGGCCTGTCGTTTTGGTGATCATGTCACCAGCGGCCTTCGCCCCTGTCATGGCTTTGTCAAACCACGGATGGACCGTCTTGGGGATCAGAACGAAATGCAGGGGCGCGCCACTCTCCGCCGCACAGGCGACGCCGGAGGACAGAACTGGCGCAGCCGCCAGCATTGCCGCAAAAGCAAATGTCGTTTTCATAACTCTGTTCTTTCGAAAATCAGCCAGAACCTGTTCGGACTGAAAGTTTTTATTTCAGCAGCTCATGTCCGCGGAGACGGGCTGCCGGTATTTCCTGCCGAGTGCATCAATTCCGGCAATATTGCGCGCCGATGCACTTTTGGGATCGAAGGTGCAGGCCAGCCAGGCTTCCACGATCGACTTCGCCACTTCCGGTCCGATCACCCGCGCGCCCATGGTGATGATATGCGCGTTGTTCGACAGGGCCGCGCGTTCGGCGGAATAGGTGTCATGCGTCAGGGCCGCCCGGATGCCGGGAATTTTGTTGGCGGAAATGCACACGCCAATTCCGGTTCCACAGCACAGGATGCCCCGGTCAAATTCACCACTCAGAACCGCCAGCGACACGCGCTCGCTCAGTTCGGAATACAGTTCGGCCCGTTCATCTTCGGGATGGGACATGTCAACGACGACATGGCGCCCAAATGTTGAGAGATGCTGGGTCAGAAGTCTCGCCAGCCCTTCGCCGGCGCTGTCTCCACCAATGGCAATACGCATGGTCATTTTTCCTGTTCTTGCGTTCAGGCGACCGTTCAGGCCGCTATTTTGTCCGAAACCAGATCACGCACACTGTCGATGAGGGCCATGAAGTCCGTTGCTTTCCAGGCCGCCCGTCCGATGAACACACCATCCACATCCGCAAGTCCGACATAGCTGCGGATGTTGTCCTGCGAGACGCTGCCGCCATAAAGCAGCGGGATGCGCGCGCCCTCCGCACCTGCGAGGTCCTGCACGACGCGCCGGAGCCGGGTGTGAACGTCCGAGACGAAGCCTGCGTCCGCCGGGCGGCCGGAAGCTCCGATGGCCCAGACCGGCTCATAGGCAATCAGGACATTCGCCAGATCTTTCCGCGCCACACCATGCAGTGCGATTTTGGTCTGCCGGGCGAGCGTTTCGTGTGAGACGCCAAACTCATACTCGTTCAGCGTATCGCCGATGCAGATGAGCGGGCGTAACCCGTGGCGGAGGGCTGCATGAACCTTCAGGTTCACCGTCCAGTCCGTCTCGCCGAAATGCTGGCGACGTTCGGAGTGACCGATTTCCACCATCGAAGCGCCACAGCCCCGGATCATCTCCGGCGAGACTTCGCCCGTCCAAGAACCGCTGTCTTCCCAGTGCATGTTCTGCGCGCCCACCATCAGGGCGCTGTCTTCCAGCACGGTGCAGACATCCTTCAGGGACGTGAACGGCGGGATGACGAAAGGCTGGATCCCCTGCGGCGGAACAAATCCTTCTAAGGCCTGTGCTGAAGCGATGGCTTCGGCCGGTCCCTTGTTCATCTTCCAGCTCGTTCCGATCCAGACCTGATCCATTTCCGACCTTCCGAGAGGCTGAATGTTCATCCCGATTCTCCGTGTTGCAGACCGGCATATGTTAGCTTGAGCGTTAAAGCATAACATAAAAGAGTTACAAATACCAAAAACAACGAAACAAAATTTAGTCAGTTCAGAAGAAAAATCCTCTTTGAGGGCGATTTTCTTCTGAATTCTTGGGAAACCCGCTCTGCTTTATAACACATAAAAATGTTACGCTGCGCGCTCCAGCAGGACCGCTTCGGTCACCACGCTATCCAGATCCGCCTCTCTGAGGGGCGGTACGCCCTGAGCGCCCAGTTTTTCATGATACAGATGCGTTGCTTCTTTCGCAGACAGGGCACCATCGGTTACGCTGCGCATGGCCTCGATCAGTAAAAGCGGGTCATCCGCATCCACAATTTTGCGGCCGAAAAGTGCGGCGCGTGCGCCACAGCACTGCGCCTGGTGGATCAGTTCCAGACAGTCGCGCGTTGTTCCGCTGCTGCCCCCCATGATGCCTACGATCACGGAAGGGTCGAACGCACAGAGTTCGTTCAGGGCGTCGGCGCCATTGAAGGGCACCTTCAGAAAAACGGGGCGTTCTTCACGTCGCAAACCTGCCAGACAGCGGACGATCATGTCGTTCAGATAAAAGCCGCGATCCGGCTGTGCGATCCGGCCTTCATTGGGATTGAAGACCTCAAGGAAATACGAAAAGCGGCTTTCTTCGGCTTCTTCCCGAAAGCGGGCGAATTCTTCCAGCGCAAAGCTGTCCTGTTCGGCGTCACCATTGAAAGTCATGGAATACAGGCCAAGGCTGGTCTGCGCTTTTTTCAGCGATGCCGAGCGGAACGGAACGGATTTCTGGGACTGGTAGGAGCCACCCCGCCCGCGCCACAGATCCGTCGTGTCATTGGCCCGGATCGCAGACTGGATCCGGGTTCCGGCAAAACCGTCTTCCGCGATCAGGGTCTCCAGAATGGAGGCCGACGTCAGCATGATGTCCACGATGTCCTGCTGAAGGATGCCGTGGATCACGTCGACATATTCGCGCCGCGTCCGGAAACGGGAATGACCCTGTCTGGGGTTGCGACGCAGACCTGTGGCGCTGATGCCCGCAGCCATGTCGGAATCCTTGGCATCGGCGAGAATGAAATCCGTACGGTCGTCCTGACCGGCCAGCATGCGCGCGATTTTTTCTTCATAACGGTTCATGGTTCAGGCTCTCAGGGCTGTCTGTGAGGGGGAGGTGTCGGGGAGGTCGCCCTTCAGGTTGTGGCGCTCCTGCGCTTCTTTCCAGGCGGCGCGGCACTGCCGGTCCGTTTCCTGTGCGCTCCATCCGAGAGCTGCACCCACGACACCGCCCACTTCGAGAACGACGTCGGGTGTGAGGAGGCCGCTCAGGGCAACCGGCGTCCGGCGAAAGAGAACATCGGAAAGGGTGCGGACCAGTTCTTCCGAAGCGATGAAGGCCAGTTCGCGACGTGTGTAGGTCGGGAGCGTCCGTAATGGCGCGTCGGCTTCTTTCTGGCAGAACACCGCAAAAGCGCGGGCGCGCGATCCGTACCGTTCCAGCAGAATTCCGGCCCTCTGGCGCGGCATGCCATAGGTCACGAAAAACTCGTCCAGATACGCGGAATAGCGCTCCGGCGTCGGATAGTCGCGGCCGCCGCCAATCGGGAAGTTCTTCGTGGAGAGGTGCCGTGCAGCGCCCAGAGTGTCGAGAAGCTGATCTGCAACCTCTTCGGCCAGTCCACGGAATGTCGTCCATTTCCCGCCAACCAAGGACAGGAGGGGCGTGTCTCCAAGCCGGTTTTCATGCACGATATGATCGCGGCTGATGGCTCCGGGATCGGACGCATCGGTCGCGGGGAGGGGGCGGACGCCACTGTAACGGTAAACTATGTCATCAGAACTGAAGCTGAAGCCGGGGAACAGATCCGCGACCATTCGCAGCATGTATTCCTGTTCGTCATCGGTGCAGATGGCGGTATCGGGATCTTCGATCCGGATATCCGTCGAGCCGACCAGAACGTGACCGTAAAACGGATAGGCCAGACAGATCCGCCCGTCCGGTGTTCCGAAATACATCATGCGTCCTTTGAGTTCGCGCAGAAGCCCGTCATGCCGCAACAACAGATGCGAGCCTTTCGTGCCGCCGATATAACGCGTCGTCTCGCCGAGGACGGCATTGATGCGGTCGATCCACGCGCCTCCCGCATTCACAAGCGCCCGTGTCCGGACATTGCGTGTCTCTCCGGTCATGCTGTCCCTGAGGCGCAGCATGCCATCGGCAAATGAAACCGGAACGGTATAGGTCGCAACCCCGCAGCCGGTCCCGACATTCAGCCCGTCCTGCACACATTCATAACCAAGCCGCTCGGGCTGGGTGATGGCCGCGTCATAATATTGTGCGGTGGCGAGAACATCCGTCGCCATATGCGGCCATTCTTCCCGCGTTCTGCGATTGAGGAAGAGGTTGTGTCGGGGCATGACACGCGCACGGCGTCCCAGAAAATCATAGATCTGAAGCCCGGCTTCCAGCACCAGAGCCCCCCGGTCGGTCATTTTGCTGCCCAGACGCAGGAATTTCCGCACGGACGGGACGATGCCTCCGAACCAGGAGCGGATTGGCAGAACCGTTGGCAGGGGTTTGACCACGTGCGGCGCATTCCGCAGCAGAAGATTGCGCTCCAGAGTGGACTGCGCGACCAAGCGGAATTCACCCGTTTCGAGATATTTGATTCCGCCATGGATCAGCCGCGAGGGCGCGCAGGAGGCGCCGGAACAGATGTCGCTCCTATCGACGAGCAGGACGCGCAGATCCTGTAGGGCCAGTTCGCGAAACAGTCCGGCTCCGTTGATGCCGGCCCCGATAATGACGACATCGAACTCCGCAGTCTCGCGGATATCTTTCAGTCCGCTCATGGCCGTGCTCCCTGTGTCATGGTGCCGGCCATGGCGTAGTTCAGAACCGGTCCGGCCTCCACGAGATCGTTTTCGCGAGATCGTTCTGTCGTGGCAGGCTTCAGCGAGGATGTTCCGCCATCATAAAGATCTGACCAGAACGGCCTCATGGCCTGCGTCAGTGCGACATAACGGCGATAAATTCCCTCATAGACGCGTTCGCGGTCCGGCTGCGGTCTGTAGGTGTGCATCGGCACGTCCTGCGCGGCCACGGCATCTTCAAGGTTTGCGTACAATCCTACGGAAACGCTCGCTGTCAGGGCCGCGCCCAAAGCTCCGGCTTCGCGGACTTCGGGGATGCGGACAGGCATGCCCAGAATATCCGCGAACATCTGGGCGATGGCAGGTTGTCCGCTTCCACCTCCCGAAATTCCGATCCTGCGCACGGGTCCGGTCTGTTTGAGGGCATCAACATGTTCGCGATGATTGAACACCGTTCCTTCCACCATTGCCTGAAACAGATCCGCCCGGTCATGCCAGGACTGCACACCGAACAGGGACGCGCTGGCAGGGGCGTCATAGGGCGATCCGAACAGGAACGGGTGATACAACGGAACCGCAGGACGGGCTCCCGGCTGGGACAGGCGTGCTTCTATTTCCGCAGAAAGAACACGAGCGGCGTCCTGATCGCCGGGCATGAGGATTTTCGCCAGCCATTCGAGATTGCTCGAGGACGCCGGAGAAATCGCCATGCAGTTCCACAACCCGCGGCGATATCCCGCGCGACAGGCCCAGTCTTCCCCGACGACAGGCCGGTCGCGGAAAACCTCGTTGATCGAAAAGGTTCCAGCCGTGATGGACAGATCGCCTGCTCTGGTATGGCCTAGACCGACCGCCGCGGCCGTTACATCATGCAATCCGACCGAAACGGGCGTTCCGGCCACAAGTCCCGTCAGCGCTGCGGCTTCGGCGGTCACAACGCCACCCTGTTCACAGGAGAGGCGCATTTCCGGAAGTGCAGCCCGGATGTCCGTAAGGCCCAGAACATCCAGAAGGTCGTCGCTGTAATCCTGCGTGTACAGATCGGTAAAAGACGTGCTGGCCTCGGTCAGATCCGTTGCGATTTCACCCGTCAGGCAGTAACGGATCCAGTCCTTGGCAAAAATCACGGACCCGATTGCCTGATACCGTTCAGGTTCGTTGTTTCGGATCCAGGCGAGCAGGGTATTCGCCGAATAAACATACGGGCGCTGACCAGCGATCGGGAGTGTCAGATCGGAAATACCGTCACGCTTCCATCGATCGTGAATGGCCGTCGCCCGGCTGTCGAGCGACATGATGCCCCGACCAAGTGGGTTTCTTGAACGGTCAAGTAGAAAAACACCATCCCCATGCGCCGTGACACCGACAGAGGCAATGGCATTTCCGTCCAGCCCCGCGGCGCTCAGTGCATCGCGAATGGACCCAATAACGGCCTGCCACGCTTCGTGCATATCGCGCTCGACATGGTGCGGGCGCTCCATGTGCTGTGCGACACGGCGTCGCCCTGTTCCCACGATGGCCCCTGTGGACGAAAACACAACGGCTTTGGTCGTGGTGGAACCGCTATCGATTCCGATGATGAAATCCCGGCGCATTTCTGGCCCTCCAGACGGCTTCAGTGTCAGGGACACGCAAATTCGAAGGACAGCCATATCACCGATTACGATATATAGAACACATATATCTGTGATATTTTAAGATTTAGTGTGACTTATCACGCTGATGCCCCGATGACGGGCCAGAAATCTGATCTGCTGCGGATAACCTGCACGGTTGTCATCACAGCAACCGTGAGCCATAAAAACAGGGAATGCTTCTTCTTGAGTGGATGCAAAAAGAAGCGCGTCTTACTGCCCGCAATCAGGCACTGATATGTCCAACCATCGCCTGTTTTTCTAACTGTTTGGGACTGATTACATATGAAAATAGCTGACTGGATGGTGGAATCAGGCGTTGCGTTTGGAACGAGCGGCGCGCGTGGACTTGTGACGTCCATGACGGATGCTGTCTGTTTTGCGTATACCGTCGGCTATCTCAAACATTTACGGACGTTGGGAGAGTTTACTCCCGGCACATCCGTCGCCATCGCCGGAGACTTGCGACCGAGTACGCCGCGCATTTTGCGCGCCTGTGCTGCTGCCATTCTCTGGATGGAAGGCCAGCCGGTAAACTGCGGCTTTGTGCCGACGCCTGCTCTGAGCCTTTATGCGTTTGGCAAGGGCATTCCCTCCCTTATGGTGACGGGAAGCCATATCCCGGATGATCGGAACGGCATCAAGTTCAACCGTGCGCGCGGCGAATTTCTCAAAAGCGACGAAGCTGCCATGCGGCATGAGGACGTCACACTTCCGGATGGCTGGTTTGATGAGCAGGGCGCGCTGAAAATTGAGGTCACAGTTCCGTCTCTGACTGATGTGCTGCCGGAATATGTCGCCAGATATGTCGATTTCTTCGGCCCGACAGCGCTTTCGGGTCTGAAACTCGGGGTCTATCAGCATTCCGCCGTTGGCCGGGACGTTCTGGTGTCCGTCGTCGAAGCTCTCGGGGGTGAAGCGCATCCTCTGGGACGCTCCGACGTGTTCGTTTCGGTCGATACGGAAGCTGTGCGCCCGGAAGATGTCGTTCTCGCGCGGGACTGGGCTCAGACCGGAGAGTTCGATGCGATCCTCACGACGGATGGCGATTCCGACCGACCGCTGTTGGCGGATCAGAATGGTCGCTGGCTGCGGGGAGATGTGCTGGGCATTCTCGCGGTCCGCAAGCTTGGCGCCGTTTCCGTCACAACGCCCGTCAGCAGCAATACGGCGCTGGAAGCGTCCGGTGTTGCGCCCTTCGTTCAAAGAACGCGCATTGGTTCGCCGTTTGTCGTGTCAGGCATGACGGATGCTGTGGAGAAGGGCAATGTTCCGTCCGTTGGCTACGAAGCCAATGGGGGCTTTCTGCTCGCCAGCGATATCGAGCATGATGGTCGGCGTCTCGTGGCTTTGCCGACGCGCGATGCCGTCCTGCCAATGCTCTGTGCGCTGGTTTCTGCCAGAAGCGGGCAAAGCGGGCTTGCGGAACTGCTTGAAACACTTCCGCCCCGCTTCACAGTGAGCGACCGTCTGAAAGATGTCCCGACAGATCAGAGCCAAGCCCGTCTGGCCCTCCTGCGCGAGGATGTTCCAGCGGTGAGTGAAGCCCTGGGCTTCGCGGAAGCCTGCGGGCCAGTCACGGCTGTTGACGAAACGGATGGTATCCGGATGACGTTCGAACGTGGCGACATCATTCACCTGCGGCCATCCGGGAATGCGCCGGAACTGCGGGTGTATGTTGAATCGGCGACGTCCGAGCGGGCCGAAGAACTCCTGACACTGGGTCTTGAATCTGTCAGACGCTGGATGGCGTAGGCGATAGGTTCGCGATCAGGCTCTGCCCCTCATTGCGGCTTTGCCTGATCAGTGAGGGTTGAATGCGGGAAGGGCAGGGCCGTAAACGGCGGCGGGGCCGTTCATGATGCCGATCTTTCCGCGGACACCATAAGTCTGGGCTGGAAACTGGATGCTGCTGTAGGGGCTGTCGCTCTGGACCCAGTAATCACTGCTGGCCTTGCCGCCAGACTGGTTGACAAGAATGATCGATCCGGTGGTCATGTAAAGAGAACCTGCCGGTTTTCCGACCAAAGCATGCAACCGGATCGGAGGCGTCTGCGGAGGGGCAAGTTCTATATGCCCGTCGAACGTCCAGGGACCGGAAATGAAGGCGGTTGTCGCGTTATAATCAAGGCGCGATGCGAGCCAGTCCAACTCCATACCGCCTTCGTCATCGACGCCGAGTGTATTGTTGAAAACACCAACATCAACCAGAGCAATCCGCTCTCCGGCATCCACCGGATTGGGAATGGTATAAATCCCTGTCGCATTGTTATGGATCTGAGCATGGGCAAGTCCGAACCCGTAGGCATGGTTCCCGACCGTTAGTCCCCGCCGGAAGTTCGAAATGGAGATGTTCTTCAGTGTAATCGCGGCCGCACGGATATTGTCCTCGTCTTCATTGTCGAAAACGATCCCGTCTGCCTTCGGTTGACCGGCCAAAACAAGATGGTCAATGCTGTTGGCAGCAGTGTCGTAACTTTCAGGCTGCCCCTTACCATCTGACGAGATAATGATTGCTGGTTTTCCATCGGAAAGACCAGATGCATCTAGTACGCCATTCGTGAGTGTCATTGTAAGCGGATTGATCCGCAGTGTATCCTGAAGTTTGTAGACTTGCCCTTTTAAATCAATTCGACAATGGCTTGGCCATGTGGGACACGCTGCGATCATGGTGGCAGGGTCAACCGAATGGGCCGTGGCAAGACAAGTTGAAACACCCGTCGTCATTATACCAAAAACTACGAGAATTTTCAGGAGATGGCCGGTCATGAGGCATGTCTTCCTATGTGCAAAACAAGACGTCTGTCAGGAAAGAATTTTTCCACTGTTGTGTCTGGCTGCTTCGCTCGCAGCGCGGCAGAAATATCCCGACAGTCGCCCTTGAAGCGTCTTGAAATAATAAGCTGCTTTTTCAGATTGTCGACGGACAAGACTAAGACAGACACCAGCGAAAGGACGGATGAAAAATGTCGCGACTGTCTTTAAGGTTGCATGGTTTTTGCGAAGGACATATCCCATTCCAGTTCCGTAATCATAGGCCCGCTCACCGCTTAGGGTAGTGGGTTTGTCCATGTGCCGGACCAGAAGGGTGCGATCATGATACCCTTGCGACCCTGCCGCCATCAGACGTAGAGCAAGATCGGGGCCCTCTGCTGCACCATAGGGGGCTCCAATTCCCAGATTTTCGTCGAACCTATCAATTTTTTCGAACATCTGACGTGGTATGAAAAAATTGAATTCGATCAAGCCTGTCCAGATATTGTGCTGATTTAAATTCTGGCTTCTGGTCAGCCAGCGTCCCATGGTTGTGGGAGCACCATCGAAATTGAGCACAGCGCCAGTAATGAAGCCTGTATCGTCCGTTTTGCAGAAATAGGCATTCACTCGCTCCAGCGTGTCGGGTTCATAAATGCAATCATCGTCCGGAAACGCTATGATATCACCCACTGCGACGCTCGCGCCGAAATTACGAGCATAGCGCAGCCCGCTTATATCTGGACGGAGATGTTTTAACGGCCACTTGGCACTGTATCGTTCGACGATGTCATCATAGATGTTTGATCTACTTTGATCGACGAGAATGACTTCGAAATCTTTGTACGTCTGCTTCTCCAGGCCCTGCAGGAACGCTTCGACCTCCACAGGACGTGCCAAAGTCGAAATCACCAAGGAAAATCTCATTTCAAGAAGCCCTTTTTTTGGAGTGGAGTGTTGCAGCTCGTTCCGGCGTAATGCGGTTCCTGAACAGATCGCCAAGCCCAATCAGATTTCCTAACAAACGTCCTTTACGATCAATGTAATATTCGGGTTTAAGTGATTTGAGGCTATTAATTATGAGGTGGCGTCCTGCGCTTTTTAGTGCATTGGACCACGGATATGTTCCTTTTTGGGCCAAATAGATACAATTAATAATCTGGGAATAGCCCAGTCGAATTCCTGACCCTTTCCCGGTCTTGTTACCAAGATGCACACCTTGTGCGCTGTTAACTTTAACGACCCTGCCGTGAGGCAGAAGAGAACGGGAAAAATCTATATCTTCATACCAGGAATAAAGAGGTAGTCTTTCATCGAAGCGCGCGCCAAGGCGCTTTATGGCGGCGCAACGGAATACCATGTTGCAGCCATATGTGTTGAAAGCATCCTCAATTTTGAAAACCGCTTCCGTATTAGCCTGAGCATTCAGGCGGTTTGCGTCTTCAATTCGCAGCCCAGGTCCCTGCGCACCATCTGCCAGTACCTGGCCTGTGGCCCCCAGAATATTGGGATTGTCGCGAAATGCTTCTAGCATACGGGCGATATATGTCGGGTGAGGGAAAAAATCATCATCGAAAAACAGAATGATATCTTCGTCTTCAAGACGGTCGAGAATAACATTGCGCTGAACGGAAGCTCCTTGATACCCGGTGACGAGCTCGAGTGAAGCCATGTCCCGGAGGGTTTGGGGGATAGCGGAAATATCGTCCGGTTTGGCGTAACTGATGATGATCCTGTCCGGTTTGACCGTCTGGTGCGCCAATTGACGCACGAGTTCTGCTAGAATTTCAGGACGACCACTGGTAGCGATACCCACGACGGTCTGCATTTTTTCCCTGGATGGCACAGCCTCTTCAGCTTTCGTGAGTGTTGGCGGCATCTGTCGATTTTCCTCATGAGAGCTTTGTGGGCGGAAGGCATGTGTCGAGGGCATCTGGGCTATATCGGTCACCATGAATTAATTCGATCCGATATTTACAATACGGTTCCCACGTTGTTGTGCCAGAGAGACGAGGGCATCGCGGGTCTTTGTGGCGTGTGTCATGTCACGGTAAACTGAACATGCATGGTCATTATTGCGGATTGTCAGATTGTAGCGACTATTGACGATTGTTATGAAACGACTATTGGCGTTCCATAAGGCCATGTGGCTGAGTTCATTTGTGGGAACCGGGTCAGAAGCAAAAAGGCGCTTCGAGCCACCATCTGTGACGGTGCACCACAAAACCATTTTTCTGGAAGAAAAATCTGAGGCTTCGTCCTGTGCATAAGCCGGCATGGTGACACTCATGGCAATCAACATGAGCAGTAGGTAGGAATTTGTCAGCATTTGATAAATTCCTCTCGCATGATGTCCAACAGTTGTCTGGCGGCGATCGTCCAGCGGTATTTTTGAACCTGTTCATAGCCTGCGCAGCGGAGGTCATCTGCGCGGTTCGGCTGATCAAGCAATTCGACGACACGTGCTGTCAAATCGGACGGGCCCCGGCCAAACAGAGCGGCCTGGCCGCATACTTCACGCAAGACGGGAATATCGCGGGCCACAACCGGACAGCCGGCTTCCATCGCTTCCACAGGCGGGAGGCCGAAACCTTCATAAATGGACGGAAAGACGAAACAGACGGCATCACTGTAAAGCGCGTGCAGTTCAGCATCCGTGACCCTGCCGACATAGGTTGCGTGCTGCAGGTCAGGAGTGCCTGCACTAAAAACCCGTCCGTTCATTCCACCGCTGATGACGAGTTTGATCCCTCTCTGACTCAATGTTGCGGCCAGATGGTCGAGGGCTGCAAAATCCTTGTGGGGCGCCTTGTTACCAACAGCCAGAACGTATTTGCCGCTTTCCAGACCATTTGCCTTTAAAACCGTTCTGTCTGCCGCAATGCGCGTGGCGTGGTCCGCACCTTCGGTGATAACGCTGATACGTGCAGGATCAATCTTTAAATGACGAGCAATGTCGTTTCTGGAAAACTTTGATACCGTAATGATGCGCGTTTTTCCCAACGCCAGCAGACGATGCAAAATTTTATAATATGCACGAAACTGACGTGAGTAAGATTGCGGCGTTGAAAAGACGCCAGCATCATGGATGACAACCAGTTGTCGACTATGCCGTGACGACAGGTGTAGAGGAGCGGTATTGCCCAGATTGACGAGCAATCCGGATGCAGTGGCTTTTGGAAGGTCAACCTGCTCCCAGATTTGCCCCTGAAATCGACCGCAGGAACGAGCAGGGAAACCAAGATCCATTGAAACTGAAGCGGTGGTGTTTGTCTGGGGTGTCAGGAGTTCCGGACGTGGTAAATCCGGTGGCCAGATCTCCGAAAGAGCACGCGTAATTTCCGTCGCGAAACGCTGGACGCCACTGAGTGACTGGACGGAAAAGCGCCCGTTAAGGAAAATTTTGTTCATTGGAGAAGCGGCCATTACGAGGAAGAGACCAGTTTGCGATAATGGGAGTAGTCACCCATACGAAGGCTTTCTTCCGGTCGCAGGTTTTCGATATCGACGAACGTCAGGACCGCACCCAGGCAGTTTGCATGATGAGTCCGCAAGATTCTCTGTGTTTCGATAACGGCACTGGCAGATGTCTGATGCCATTTGACAGCGATGATGACGCCTTCGGCAAAGGATGCCAGAACACCAGCCTCGGGAAAGCTAAGAATAGGGGGCGTGTCGATAATGATCTGATCATATTCGCCGCGATGCTTCTCTAGAAACTCACCGAGAGCTCCGAAATTTAGTACGCCGGGTTCTCCAGTTTGGCTGGCGACAAAAATATCCAGCCCCGGAAGCGCGTCGTGAACGAAGCCGTCTTCGTGTGCTCTGAGACCTAAAGCCAGAAGGATGCTGGGCCGGTGAGCGTCACAATCGATCAGAAGAGCTCGTTTACCCAGCGCTCCGATGCTGGCAGCCAGCGAAATGGCGAGCGTGGTTTTCCCTTCGCCACTTTCAGCAGAGGTAATGACTGTGATCTTTGTACGGATTGAAGGATTGCCGAAGGTCAGGATGGCTCGCATAGAGTTGAGCATTCGACCATACAAAGAGTCACCGGATGTCAGCTGTTCCCGTAGAGAGCCTCTGAAACGCGGAAGCGCGCCGAGTCCAAACAGGCGAGTTTGTTGTTCCAGTTCAGCCAGTGTTCGCAGGCTACTGCGAGAGCGGTCACGTAGCAGAGCAGCGCCAACGCCCAAGCCTACTGAAATCAGGAGTAAGAGTATACCATACTGTTTCTTAGGAGGGCCAGCTGGTCCAAGGGGTTGGCTAGCTGGCGTTATGAGGCGGGCTTCAGCTTGTTGTATGGTTGTTTCTGCTGAAATCTGACCAAGACGTGAGAGGTAGTCTCGGTACAGACTCTGGGCGGCAGTAGCTTCTCCGACGAGCTGCCGAAGCCGGATGTCGGCATGCTCTTCTTCTGTCACATTAAGCTGCAGGGCGTTTGTGCGCTCTTTGAGGGCATTTACTCGCTGTTGTGCCGTCTCGGCTTCGTATCGAAGGTTTTGTAAAAGCTTCTGACTTTCAATGGAAATCTGAGCGTCTATACGAGCAGCCTGGGCCCGTGCGGCGATCAGTTCTGGATTTTGCTCGAGTGCCGTGGCGGCCAGCGTCGAGATGCGAGCATTAACCTGAGCCTGTTGAAGTCTGAGATTCTGAATGAGCGGAGACGCTGTAATTGCAGTGATCGCTCCAATGCTTCCGCTAGACGTGGCTTCATTATAAATCGCTTGCTTGCTGGCTAAGTCTGCTTCTGCGTCGCCAAGCTCATGATTCATTTGCGTCAGATGGAGATCATTGGGCGTAGAGGGTAGCGCAATACGACCAGCACGCGCAGAATCCCCCCCTGAGTCGTCTCCAAGCAAATGTAGATTATGTTCCTGTCTGTACCGTGAGACTTCTTGTTCTGCTTGAATTGACCTCTCTCTCAAAGGCGCAATCTGTTCCTCCAGAAGAACACTGGCGTTCCGCGCGGCCTGAATTTTGGCCTGTTGTTCAAAATCAAGATAGGCTTTGACGTAACCATTCGCGATAGCCGGCGCGAGTTCGGGCCCCGCAGATCGTGTTGTAATTCCGATGATCGCCGAACGACCATCATTGCTGATGTGCACTTTGCCCATAAGCATGCTCGAAACGATTTCGTCGCGCTGCTTCTGTGTGAGAGGGGCAGAGGGTTTCTCTAGCCCGAATCTCTTTTTAAGTTGGGATAGCAACGAAGGCTTAAAGGCTTTCGCATATTCAGGTGTGTCGGCGAGATGTAGTCGTTGCGTCACCATCAGAGCGATAGTCGGGCTTTTGAGAATGCCGAGCTGCGTATTGAGCGCTACTAGATCTAGAGCACGATCAGCGTATGGACTGAGCTCTGAGGGAGAAATCATGCCGCGAGCGCCGATCGCAATTTCTGCGACAGATTCGTAATAAGGTTTGAGCGTCGCAATGGCGGCGGCTCCCGCCAGAAACGTTCCGCCTGCCACGCAACACATTAGAAGTCTATGTTGGCGCAGGATGGATGAAATCCGCCCCAAACCTGCGAACTCTTGTTCGGGAGCGAAACCTATGTCCATCGGAGGATAGTGTTGTGGGGGCATTGCACCGGAAATTTGGCTCATGAGTGATGTTTCCTGCTCAACGTGCGCCGCGTCTCAGGAAAACGGCAGGGAGAGTTTTCGCAAGAATTGCGATGTCATGCCAGAGGGTCCAGTTACGTACATACCACCGATCCAGTTGAACACGTTCTGCGTAGCCGGTATTACTTCTGCCGCTGACCTGCCACAAACCTGTAATTCCGGGACGAATAGCTTTATAGTAGTCGAAATTTTCACCGTAATGATGAACCTCAGCTTGAACAATTGGCCGTGGTCCTACCAAACTCATATCGCCACGCAATACATTTAGAAGCTGGGGTAGTTCATCAAGGCTTGTTTTGCGAATAAAGTGACCAACGCGAGTAATTCTGGGATCATTACGCAGTTTTTGGGTTTCCTGCCATTCTGTCGCTGCCAGAGGATTGGTCTCCAGTAGATGTTTCAGCAATTCGTCGGAATTTTTGGCCATTGAACGAAATTTTAAGCATTTAAACTCACGTCCATTCTGACCAATGCGGCGATGACCGTAAATTGGCTGACCGCCCTCAAGAGAAATAAGAATATACAATATTACATAAACTGGCAGCGCAAGAATAAAGAGGAAGAGAGCCGTTAGAAAATCAAACGTAAATTTAAGTCGGCGCTGGAGTGGATTTTCCAAATTACTTTTATAAGACAGGATAATAGTGTCATGGCTGAAGTAGGATGACTGCGTCAGGCCATGTGTAGGCATCCCTGAAATTTGCGGGATTAGCGCAAAAGGAACTCGTCTACGCGTTAGCCATTCGATCATGTCGCGCGACTGTGGAGCGCTGGGATCAAGGCAGAGAATAAACTGAAGCCTCGAAGATGCGTTTGCATTTTCAAAGGCAAGAAGAGAATTCATTGCTACTTCGGGGTTCAAGGCGCCAATGATTTCGTAGCTAGACAATGTCTCGCTAGCCAGAACGTGGCGAACTTGAGCTGTTTCTGTGGCGTCACCGATTAAAACGGTAGGGATTTGCCATAACCGAAGCGTATGCAGAACGCGTCTGCAACATTGCCTAAGGAATTCTCCGAAGAAAGGAAAGATGACCCAAGGCAGTAGAAGCGCCATTCGCAGACCAGGAATTTGAAACGCGAATGCCCAAAATCCTGTCGCGAGAAGGGCACAAAAAGCAGCCGTCAGCAAACGACCGAATTCACTCCAGAAAGGGAATCGGGTACGATATTCGCCGTTCGCAAACATATATAACAAAACACCGATGCAGATCGGCATTAATGTTCTCATCGTGTAAGCGACATTGATGCTGGTATCGAGAAAAGGCGGATATCCAGACGATATATTGTGCAGAATTGCGGCGCCCCAACCTCCGAGCCGCACAGAAGCAAACATGGCAATTATGTCGCTTGCAAGAAAGACAAGAAGAATTCTTGATGAGCGATCGGATGTTAACCGAGAGCGAGCGGAGTTGGACGAATTGACCGAACTTCCATCCGGAGAAATCGCGAGAGCGTCTTGCGGGAAGGGAGAATGGAACAGGCTCATCGGTTCTCTACACTAAAGAAGCTACCGAATTGGATAGCGGTGTCACCTCCGCCTCAATTGCCCTTAGGGAGACAGACATTGAAGAACAATTAAGCGGAGGTAAGAATATTAATCTATGGGAAATCTATCCTGTTACTGACATGAAATCACATATGGGTCTACAGGATTAATAGTTAATAAATCGTCATAGCATATATATTTTATATAATTTTCTATTGGCGCAACGGGAGCATTTCTGGAAAGTTTTTTTTCTGTTAGGTAGTCTTTTATGTTCCCGTGTCGTGAGAAAATCAGTTTGCGTCTGCTATTCGCGCTGGAAGTTGGGATCGCATTGCAGCTTTCCTTATTCCTGAGTGGGGTAGCGCATGCACAGGTTGTGACGCAGAATCTCTCTGCTTTGGGGAGCGCTGACGACGCTCTCTCTGTTGATGCTTTTCAATCGGATACGGATCGTCGCTATGGCTCACAGGGTTTGCGATATGGGCCGTGGTCGATTAACGGAGGAGCATCCGAGGGGTGGGGGTATACGAACAACGCCGATCAAATGATGGGTGGGCTTCCAAGCGCTGCCAGCGTGACCAATGCGAATGTTGAGGGATTATTGACCCAGAGTCGAAGGCTTTTCAATATTGGGGCTACGGTTAGCGAGCAGTATTATCCTGAGCGGGAATTGCAAAATCAAACCAACTGGACTGCATTTCTCCGCGGGTATGAAAAGATTGGCCGCCATCGATTCTTGTATCGTTTTAGTCATGAGAAGATGACCCAGATGCCGTCTGATCTGGGGGCTTTTGCTGTTAACCAGCCCATTCCATATTTTATGGAAGATCTGAGTTTGGATGATAGGATCGAGACGCACGGTAAGCTCTCGATAATCCCAAATTTTGATCTGAAGCGTTTTCTTTTCACGGATCTTGGGGGCGATAATATTTATCTCAAACAGTCTTATCGCGACCGGTTTCTATTCTCTGAAGGTCTTGGATTGCGCTATAGCCTTGCGGAAGGAAGCGATCTGTTGATGATTACGCAAGGTGTTGAGATTCGATATTCCAATAACAGGTTTCATCTCCCATCACGTGATTCTAATGGTTTCTCAGCTCTGTTGGGTTACGATTATGAAATGCCGGGGCCTTTCAGTATTCGTGTGTTGGGAGGGTATCAAAATCGGTCTTATAATGTTTCAGCTTATAAAACACTCAATACGTTTTATGCGGAGCTTCGTGGAACATGGACGCCAACTCGCATGACGCGAGTTTCTCTGACTGTATCGCGTGGAATTGCTGACAGTGCGTTTGAGAGCGTAATCGGTTTCATTTACACGACTGCGGCTCTTGATATCCGTCATGTTTATTCGCGGAATATTGTGCTGCATGCTGGATTCCAGATTCAACAGGGCGGAGCGGGGCAAACTCCCGCCATTTTCGAAAATACCCCTTTGGACCAGACAATGACTTCGCAGTTGAACGCCAATTTCAGTGTTGGAGTGAACTGGGCATTGAACCAGCATTTTTCTCTTGAGGCGTCTAACGTCTACCGAAATGCTAATGCTTCGGGAAGCGGCCGATACAGTATCGACATGGCTATGATAAGCGTGAAATATCAATTATGATAAAGTTCTCATCATGACAGAAATTTTCCGAATCCCGCTGTTGCAGAACCTGCGGCAATTGATTCTCTTCCCCATAGCGGCTCTTGCTCTGACAGCCTGTAGTCCAGGTGCTGGTCTTTCGCCGGTGCCTGTCTACGACCCAGTGCAGTACCGTCTCGGAACTGATGACGAGGTGCGCCTGATAACTTATGGTCAGGATCAACTAACCTCCGATTTCCGAATCGATAGTGCAGGTAATATTGATGTTCCATTGCTCGGGAGCGTTCATGCGTCAGGTTTGACGACGGAACAGCTTGGCCAGCAGGTTACAGCAGATCTGCGACAAAAAGCCATTCTTCGGGATGCGAAGATTGCCGTGCAGGTTACTGCTTATCGTTTGATTTCGATAATTGGCGAGGTCGAGCATCCGGGACAGTATGCATATCAGCCGGGCATGACAATGCTTTCAGCTGTTGCTGCCGCCGGAGGTTTTACATACCGTTCTTGGGAACGATACGCGTACACAATCCGCCAAGAGGGAGGATATACGGTTGCCGGACTGTTGTATCCTCAGAATTTTGTTAAGCCGGGGGATGTGATCAAGGTCTATGAGCGGCATTTCTGATGCCGCAGATCCGATGTTCTGGTCGGGGCGTTGCTCTCCGGTCGCGATGCTCAGGAAAAGAGCCAGTAGCCGCCAGCAATCCATAGGAATGTTCCCAAAAACGCTGCGAGGCCAATCCCGCTACCTGCGATTGGTGATGTATCTTCCGCCGAAGCGGGTTTTGTTGAATGCATGCATGTACCTGCCATGGACTGGCGTTCGATGGCAGCAGAATGAGAAAAAAGAGACATGGAATCCATCCGAGTTGCAATCGTACATGAATGGCTTGAAAATTGGGCCGGCTCCGAGCTTGTCATCGAGCAATTAATTAAGTGTTACCCGGATGCGAAAATCTTTGCTGTTGTAGATTTTTTATCTCCGAAAGATCGAGCCCGACTCGGTGGGCGCGAAATTCAGACATCATTCATTCAAAAACTACCCTTTGCACGTAAACTTTTCAGACATTATCTCGGTTTGATGCCTCTCGCTGTAGAGCAATGGGATCTTGCGGGATTCGATGTCGTCATCTCCAGTCATCATGCAGTAGCAAAGGGAGTTATTACAGGGCCTGATCAGCTTCATGTGTCCTATGTTCATTCACCAATGCGTTATGCATGGGATTTTCAAAATACCTATCTTCGTCAGAGTGGGATGCATCACGGGCTGCGTGGTCTCTATATTCGTTGGCTTTTCCATCGTTTGAGGAATTGGGACGTTCGTGCGGCGGCTGGAGTAGATGCGTTTATTGCCAACTCTCATTATATTGCCCGTCGGATAAGGAAAACATGGCGTCGCGACGCTGCGGTTATTCCTCCCCCCGTCAATCTGGAACGTTTTTCTGTAGCTCAGCAGAAGAAAGATTATTACGTCGTGGTTTCGCGGCTGGTGCCTTACAAGCGGATTGATCTGGTGGTAGAGGCTTTCAGAAATATGCCCGAAAGAAAATTGATCGTCATTGGTGGCGGAACGGATCTGGAGCTTGTTCGGGAAAGGGCCGGGGGGGCTCCAAATATCACGATTAAAGGACATGTTTCTGATTCCGAGCTTCAGTCAACGTTGGGTGGTGCTAGAGCTTTCGTCTATGCGGGCGAAGAAGATTTCGGTATTTCTCTGGTCGAGGCACAAGCATCAGGAACGCCTGTCATTGCTTACGGTCGTGGGGGGGCGTGTGATATCGTTCAACCAGGCGTGACGGGGCTTCTTTTTGACACGCAGAGTGCGGAAAGCATTGTTGCGGCTGTTCAGGAATTTGAAAAGCACGAACAGAATATGACTCCCGAGTTGTGTCACCAGAACGCTCTTCGCTTTTCAGAGGATTTGTTTCGTTCGCGCTTCACGGCATTTGTCGAGCAGGAATGGCGGGAATTTATGCCTTCCCGGTCGTACGACAGAATCTGACATGCCTCTGACCGCGATGGGGCTGGTTTTCTGGCCTCTCAGCTTCATTTTCTTTTTCAGGAAAAATCCGCAGCGTTTGCTGGAGCTGACCCTTGTGGCGGGTATCTTTCAGGCGGCGGCAGTCCTGGTGATGGGGGGGCTTGGTCTGCAGCCTGTGATGGCTCCTGGTATGTTGTTCATTGCATTTATGAGTCTTCAGTTGGTGCTGGGGGTCAAGTTCCCTGCAGTTGGACCGATCTTCAAGTTCTGCACGCCGCTTTTTCTATCGTTTTTCTGGGCGCTGTTGGGTTCTATTTTACTGCCCCGTCTGTTTGAAGGGGTAGTTCTGGTCTGGCCTCAAAAACTTGACGATGTAGCGGCTCGGGTGCCGCTCTCGCCCACACGCGGAAACATGACTCAGGATTGTTATCTGATTCTCGATCTTATCATGTTTGTCATGACTGTTTTTTTTCTAACCCGTCGTGAGGCAGACCCACGACGGCTTTATAACGCCTATCTGGTTGGAGCTGCCTTGGCGTGTGTGGTTGGTTTTTGGGAGATGGCGCACCGTTTGGTAGGAAGTATTCCGTTTCCCAAAGAATTTTTCTATTCCAATCCCGGTTGGGCAGTGCTGGATGAACAGATGAGCGGCCCGGTACCGCGCATCAACGCCACCTTCACCGAACCTTCGGCCTGTGCGACGTTTCTTATAGGAACGCTTTATTCAACAGTATGGTCTACCTTGAGGGGGTATGGAAACTGGGCAACACGGTTGCTGATTCTTCTCAGCACACTGTGTTTGTTGATGACGACGTCCACCACAGGTTACGCCGCCATGCTGGTCGGGCTGGCTTTGTTGATTGTTTACGCTGTGTTGAGTCGTGAAAGACGATTGTTTCGGCGTTTGATGGTGTTCATTGCAGGTGGAATACTATGTATGGGTATGACCACACTGGCTCTGACAGCGTTTGCTCCTGATGTCATCAAGGCGGCGACTGAAGTCATACTGGAAACACAAGATAAGAAACAGTCGTCTTCCTATGAAGAGCGTACTCAAAAGGATGTTGACTCTTACCAACTTGCGTTTGACACCTATGGTCTTGGCACTGGTTGGGGAAGCGATCGTTCTTCCAGCCTTATTCCAGGTTTTCTTGCGACGATAGGTGTGGTGGGTATTCTGCTTCTCGTTATTTGGAATGGGAGTCTATTTCTAAAAATATATCGCACTCTCAAAACTGCAACGAGTGAGCGATCATCGGATGCCTGGATCATTGAGGCGACATTCACAGCGTTGCTTGGACGAACCGTAGCAACGCTTATTTCTGGGCCAGTCTTGGGGACGATGGATTTTTATGTGCTGTTGGCTATGCTGGTATCAGCATTGATCCGTCTCCAGACCCGAGCCGGAAAGCGGATGAGTGTCTGACGACCTTCTGAGTCTCATCGGGTTTTTCAGCGACTTCGGAGACGAAAATATCCTGTGGCCTGTGATGGCCCTGACGTGGTTTCTGTTGATCATTCAGGGGCGCAGAAAGATTTCCCTACAATGGCTGGCGCTTGTGATTCTGGTATTTGGCGGAATGCTCCTGCTCAAATTATTTTTTGAAGCATGTGGTCGGATGCCGGGTCAGAGTCTTTACAGTCCGAGCGGGCATACGGCAGGTACGACGTTCGTTTATGGCAGTATAGCTGTGCTTTTTGGCAGACTACCGATCATGGGCTTTATGTTGGCTCTGGGAATTGGGATGTTTGCCGGCGCTGCACGTGTTTGGCTGCATGTGCATTCCGTTGCAGAGGTCTTTGTGGGGGCTGCTGTCGGGTTGCTTGGCGTTCTGTTACTCGTACTGGCACGATATCGAGAGATGCAGACACCCTTTCAAAAAAAACTACCCGATTGGTCATTTGTATTGTTTCTTGCTGTAGTTATGATTGTGGCGTTGTCTTTGCACGGTTTGCGGTCTCCAGCGGAATCATGGCTTGAGTATTTTTCACACCGGTTTGTTGCGCCATTCAGGCACTGTCCTGTAACACTCCCTGCAACCTGACCGTATTTTTATTCAAATCTGGAAAAACGTCATGAGTAAACTCGGCTTTCCGTTATTTCTCCGGCCCGAGGCAAAACTGCAAAGTGCAAAGAGACTTCTGGAAAACGGAAAAATAAGGCAGGGACTCAGACAACTCCATACTTTGGCGACCTCAGGAAATGCGGAGGCTCAGTTTGCTCTGGGAGAGCTTTATCTGGCGGATAAAGACGTACCCATCAATCCTGGAGAAGCCCTGCGCTGGTTTCAGAAAGCCGCAGAATACGGTCACGCACAAGCGTGTCAGAAACTTGCACACTTATGTTACATGGGGTTGGGACCAGCGTCTGTAGATCGCTCGACAGTTTTTGAAAGAATTCCCGAACAGGGGGCGCCTGACTATGAAGGTGCATTGCGCTGGGCAGAGAAGGCCGTTGACGGCGGTGATCCTGACGGTATGGCGATGATGGCTCACCTTCTGATGCAGGGGCCTGACAGTCTGCGCGATTCTGAAAGAGGACGGGAGCTTTATCGCAGGGCTGCCGAGGCTGGCAATGTGCAAGGTCTTTATGGTTATGGTCTTGATCTGCTGGGAAGCGCGCAAAATGCCGCAGGGCGCGAACGGGGGCTATCCTATATCCGCAAGGCCGCTCAGGGCGGTCTTGCGGATGCTGAACTGACTCTCGGAACTGTTCTGGAATATGAAGGCGGAAAAGATGCACAGGCCTTCGATCATTTCATGAAGGCTGCCGAAGAAGGGCGGCCCGCCGCGCAGATGAAGGTCGGGGTTGCTTATTATCAGGGGCGCGGTGTGGAGCGCGATGTTTCCAAAGCCGAGACATGGTTGCGCAAAGCCGCGCAAGGCGGGGAAGTTGAGGCGATTGCCTTGGTTGGAGATATCAACCTTCAAGGTGATGGGGTTACGCCCAATTTTCCTGAAGCTCACTCTTGGTATCGCAAGGCCGTCCAATCCGGACATGCGGGGGCTGCAGTCACGCTGGCACAGTTGATCTATAATGGAATGGGATGTGTTGCTGATTCTGCGGAAGCGAAAAGGTTACTGGAACTTGCTGCATCGCGAGGAAATGCTGCTGCGAAAGAGCTGCTGCAGCGTCTCGGCTAGGGGAAGACCTACGGGATATAAATTTGTCTACCGGGCGGTGCGCCTGTTAAATCAGGGCGCGGTTTCGTCCTAATTTCGACATGCATATTCCGACAACTCTGGCTTCTACGGATCCGGGTTTTTTGCCGTTTAGAGCCCAGAGCGCAAGTAATGCGAGCACATAGACTATGAGTCCCGTACTTCCGAGGATGAAGAGTTTTATGATTCCGGGCCATGAAGATGGCAGAAGATACCATTTGGTGCTTTCTATGCTGAGCCATGACAGAATGCCAGCGAGACAGGTCCGCCAGTTCTGAAAGAAGACTTCGCCGTAAGAAACTTTGATGAGGGTCTTGGTGGTCGAGAGATAGACAAGCATCATGATGAACGCGACACAAATGCGCGCCCAACATGCGCCAAGCGCTCCGAAAAAATACGATGCGCTTGTGACAATCGGGATTTTGAATGCGAATTCAAGCGAATTGAGACGCATATAAAGATGGTTTTTCTTAAAAGCCATGACTAGTGCAGAAATACCTTCTGCCAAGCCTGCCAAAATTGGTGGAATGGCAAGCAGGGAAATATAAGTGATGGATTTTTCCCATTTTGGTCCCAGAATTGTGTGAACGATTTCGCTTGAGAGCGCAGACATCTCAATGAAAATGGGAAGAATGATCATGAACACACTGGCGTTCGACAATTGGTAGAGGTTTCTAAAGTGATCCAGATTGTCCCGACGAGCCACGAGAGCTGAAAGCAGGGGGCGACTGAGGGGGGCTATGATGGCTTGCGAAGGAATGCCTACGAGATCGCTTGCAATCGAAAAGGCACCTAAAGTCTGCGGAGGAACCAAACGCCCCAGAATGAGTCGATCATATTGCCAGTTGATGGCACTAATGATTTGACCTCCGCTGCTCCAGCCGAGAAAATTTCTGAAATCGCTCCATCGTGATAACGTAAAATGAGGTTTGTATGGAGAGATCACGTACGAAACGATCATTCCAAAAGCGGTACTTGTAATCGTTGCGGCGGCAACGGCCCAGTATGAGCGCGTTGTGATGGCTACAAAAACAGCGACGATCAGAGCACCAAATTTTCCAAGGAAGTCGATAATACATTCGCGCGAAAAATCGAGGCGTTTTGCATAAAGTGCCAGACCTGGACTCTGCATTCCGCGGAGGGCGGGTGCCAGACTAAGCGCCATGAGGAGCGGGAATAGTCGGGAATCATGATATAAAATAGAAAACGGTAGGGAAATGAGGAAAACAAGGACACAGATAATGGAGCCACGGAGAAAACTTAAAGTAAATGCCGTGTCGAGATGGTCTTTGTCTATGGTCTCCAGAACAACAAGTGCCTGAGAAAGAGGAAGCTCGAAAATGGCTTCTGTCAGATAAATGACGGACATGGCCAGAGAAACCACACCAAAATCGGCTGGCAGCAGAAGATGTGTCAGTACAACAAGTGACACAAAATCCAGAAAACGGCCCAGCAACTTGGCGCCGACCAAAAAAGCCGCTCCACGTGCCGCTTTGGCGCCGACATTGGTAAAAGTTTCCTGCTCCGGGATCGGGGCATTTTCCGGTTCGAGGTTATTAATCACGAAAGTACGTCAACCCTTCAGCGTCGTCATCCCAGCTACGGGTGACACCAGTCCAGAACATATTCAGGTTCCAAGGTTATTTCTTTCGGAACATTTGTTCCATGCCCTGAAATATAAAATTCTCATTGCCCGTCTCTGTGTCGGACTGTGTTGTTGAGATCCTTCATCTGCGCTGTTTGATGATTTCCCGATAGACATTCATCGTCTGGTCGCAAACACGGCTGATATCGAAAAATTCTATGTGACGAAGTGAGGCCGCTTTCTGTTGTGCCAGGAATTCGGGATTATCCAGCAGTGACAGCACCGCTTTGGCAAGAGCTGGCGCGTCTTCCGGTGGTACAAGCAGGCCAGCGTTTCCAACGCTGCAAACTTCAGGAACGCCGTCCACGTCTGTTGCGACGATGGCACAGCCTGCCTCACGCGCTTCGCAGATCACCAACCCAAAAGGTTCACGTAGGGATGTGAGGATAAAAATATCAGATGCGTTCAGCCAAGATTTCGTATCCGGTAAAGCACCACGGAACATGATATTGGTGCCTCCTTCCAGAGCGGCGGCATGTTTTTCGTATTCTTCCTTGAAGGGACCTTCTCCCAGAATGTTCAACGTTGTTTCAGGATGACTGCGCCATATGATTTCAAATGCATCCAATAGGGTAGAAATGCCCTTGCGTGGATGCAGGCCGCCTACAGAAATCAGATTGGGGCGTGGAAGATCAAGGTTTTGGTTAGGAAATTCTTTTCGGCGTGCGGCATTGCGTGTCCCGTTTAGAACGGTCCGCACACGAGATCTGGGAACGTGGCGGCGGATCATTTCTTCCGACACCGCATGACTGACTCCAATGACTCTGTCCCCGAGACCCATGAGGATGGAATGGCGATCAAAAGAGTTGTGAACTGTCGTAACCAGCGGAATTCTTAAGAGGCATGTCCATGGCTTGGCGATCACTGCGCCAGTCATCATATGGGCATGAATGACATCAGGGCGAAATTCGCGGATAACCTTCCATAAAGAGAAGAAAGTCTTGATGCCCTTCGGAATTGTCATTGCTTCCTGTGGCACATCTATCAAAGCAACTCCGTTTTTTTGCAGGAGAGGCTCGAAGTATCCACCAGAACTACCGAAAGCGACGACGTGCCCTTTAGCGGCTTGCTCGCAGGCAAGATCAACGGCGGCATGGACGTTGCCATTGGCAAAACTGCAGTGATTGGAAAGATGAAGGATGCGCATCTGGCTTCCAATAAACGACAATGTTCTGTTTGTTTACCACGTATTTCTTCATTCATAATGAAATATGCATTAATAACTAATCAAAGAATAGAATTAATCATATTTTAACGAAATATTGGCGGATAAAAAAATATTTTGTCTTTTCTTGGTGGATTCTTTGAGTGGATTTGTGTGCAATTTTTGCTGATCGAAAGGTCGTGGGAAATAAAAAATTACTTTAACGTCTTATTAATGAGAAAAAATTCTCTCCTTGTGCGAATAGGCGCATATTATTCGATCTAAAAATGCACGGATAAAACAATTCTGTGCGCATAGATTGATTTGTAATGTGTCGGGACTGTTCCCGAATATACAGGATAATTGTGACATGGCTTCGACTTATTGGACTGGTGGCACTAGCGGCGACTTCTATGACGTCAAGAACTGGTCGACCGGTGCGTCTCCGACGACATATCATGACGTTTCCATTTTTGGAACGAGTTCGACCGTAACGGCTGAAGCTGTAGCGAGCACGGCGAGTGCAACGGCCGTTCCCAGCCTGACGATTGGCGCGTACGGCACGCTCGACATTACGGCATCTTCTTGCCAGTCCAGTGCAAGCTCTCCTGTTTTCTCAACGAGCGCTTTTCAGGTGTTTCAGTACGGCTCCATCGTCATCGATACGGCTTCGGCGGTTCAACTCGGCGATATTAACGTCATGAGCGGTACCCTCACCATTGAAAACAACCGTAGCAATGTTTTCATGGGGGATGGTTCGCGCCTGAACGGTGACGGCACGCTGAATTTGATTAATTCCACGTTTGGTAGCCAGACAGCCAGCATCAATGTCGAAAACTCGATGCACATTACGCTCTCTGGAAACAGCACGATGTACACGGGCTATCTGACAACGGGCGTGTCTGTTTCTTTTGACTCCAAGTCGAGCGAACAGTTTTTCCTCAATGGTTCAGACGGATCGGTCGACACCAAATTCTCTGGTGTTTCTTCCAAAACCCAGTTTGGCATTACAGCTAATACCGGTGAGACCCCGCTTTCCGCATCATATGTCAAGAATACGGATGGTAGTTACAGCCTTGTGGTACAGGAAAGCGACAATCACACGCTAACCCTGAACAGTGTCACAATGGCTTCCGGGTACACTCCGGGTACACTCGCGATTACGCAGGATAAGAGCGGTAATTACCTTATTTCTGATACGTCCGCGAACAGTGGGAACTCGGGCAACCATTGTGGTGGGCACGGTGGCCACTGGGGTCATCATGATGGAAACTCGAGCGGTCATAATGGAAACTCGGGATGGAGCGGTCACGACGGTCACTCGGGCTGGAACGGTCATAACGGCTCCAGCACGGGTTGTGGCGACCATGGCTCCAGCTGGGGTTGGGGCTGGGGATCTGGTGGTTGTGACTACTCGTCTTCCATTCAGCAGATCATTTCTTCCTGGAATAGCGCTTTCTCGTCCTGCAAAGGCTGGCAGTCGAGCAACTGTGGTGGCAGCAACTGGTATGGTGGCAACTCCACTCAGGCCAGTAGTGCTTGGAACTGCTCTTCCAGCTGGGGCCAGCAGAGTGGTTCACATGGCTGCTTCTCGTCATCGGGACAGTCTTCGTCGCATTCCCAGACACCTGTGACGCACAACACGTCGCACTGGGGCTGCTAATCGCTTTGGCGATCAGTAGTTTTCGGAATTGAAAAAGAAGCACCCGAGAGTGGGTGCTTCTTTTTTGTTTTTGATATTAATATCGGAAACAAAATTGTTTCAGGAAAAACAAACAGAATGTCTGACAGGACGCACGAGCCCGCCCGTTTGAATAGACTTTCTGGGGATCATATTCCGTCCCTGCAATCATTGCGGGGAATTGCGTCCTTAACTGTATTATTAAGACATTATGTTCGTTGCTTTCCTGGAGGCGAAACCTTCTGGTTGACGTTCCAAAATATTTTTTTCAATTCACAAGCTGCTGTTGTCGTGTTTTTTGTTCTGAGCGGCTTTGTATTATCTCCTTCTTTTTTTAATAAATCCATAAATGTGCGTGAGCTTGCAGGATTTTATGTGCGGCGCTTTTTCCGCATTGTGCCGCTGCTTGCAGTCGTAACGGCTTTGTCGTTCTTTTATGTAAAATCGGCTTTTTCAACTTGGAAAGTCCCATTTGCCAATTCTTGGTTCGATGGGGTGCTGGCGCATGATGTGCCATTGTCAGCCTCGATTCTTGTCAAATGCTTTGTTGGCATGAACAGTGCTCTTGTTCCCCAGAACTGGACAATCGCCTGTGAATTATTGGTGGCGTTAATCTTGCCATTTCTCGTCAAAGCCTGCACTGGGCGTCTCTGGCTTGCTGTACTGACCTTCATCATCGCGACAGCATTATCGTTTATTGCGGCTGATGGTGGTGGGAAAAGTCTTCCTGTGGTTTATGCGGTCGATTTTGTGGTCGGAATTCTGACCTTCAGGATTTTACAGTCTCATGACAAACGGTATTCTGACGTGTTTTTCTATGCGGCGGTGATTGGACTCGTTGGCGCCCGGAATATGCTGGAAGTGTTGACAGGCCAGGTCGATCTGCCATTCAACGATCCGCTACTCAGTCTTGTTGAAGCCATTTTTGCTGCTGTCATCATTTATGGCCTTGCGACAAAGAACCATATGTCCCGACTTCTTTCGGTGCGCTGGCTGGTTTGGCTTGGAGATATTTCCTTTGGAATATATCTCGTTCATTTCCTGGTTATCGTCATTGTTGCGCGGTTGATGACGTCTTTCCTGCTTCCGTACTCGCTTCCTACACAGACCTTCCTGATGCTGATTCCGGTTCTCGCAGTATCTTTGGCAGCTGCATATTTTGCCTTTCGTTTCATTGAAATCCCATTCAATGATCTGGGGAAAAGCCTTCAGCGTCGCGTCAGGACGGCTCTTTCCCGGGGATGACTGATTGAAATCAGGCATCTTCTCCTCCCGTCAGAGGGAGGAGAAGACGTGGTTTTCAGTAGCGTTCGGGAACGAGCATGGTCTCGGGCGTGGGTTCGCGCTCATAATCCGGATGGAATACCCGCTCCGGCAGCACAACTTCTGTGCGGCTGACGGGTTCGTAGGGCACGAGTGACAGGAAATGGGCGATGCAGTTCAGGCGCGCGCGTTTCTTGTCAACGGCGGGAACGACCCACCATGGTGCTTCGGGGATGCTGGAACGTTCCAGCATGACTTCCTTGGCCAGAGTGTAATTTTCCCAACGGCGACGGCTTTCAAGATCCATCGGGCTGAGCTTCCACTGCTTCAGCGGGTCTTCGATCCGGGCGCGGAAGCGTGATTCCTGCTCTTCGTCCGTGATCGAAAACCAGAACTTGATGACCCGGATTCCGCTGCGAACCAGCATGCGTTCAAATTCGGGAACGGAGCGGAAGAATTCTTCATAGTCTTCGTCCGTGCAGAACCCCATGACACGCTCAACGCCGGCACGGTTGTACCAACTGCGATCAAAGAGAACGATTTCACCTGCGGCCGGAAGATGGGCCACATAGCGCTGGAAGTACCACTGCGTGCGTTCGCGGTCATTTGGTGCCGGCAGGGCGGCGACGCGGCAGATTCGGGGGTTCAGACGCTGGGTGATGCGTTTGATCGCGCCACCCTTGCCCGCAGCGTCCCGGCCTTCAAAGAGGACCACAATCCGCTCGCCACTGGCCTTGACCCAGTCCTGCAGCTTGATGAGTTCGCCCTGAAGGCGGATCAGTTCGCGGAAATAGGTGCGGCGGAACTCACGGTCCGCAGGATCGAGACCTTCGCCTTCATTTTCTTCCAGAGAAAGCTCGAATTCTTCATCCAGGTCATCGATGATTTCGTAGCGCATGCGCGCCCGAGCCTGTTCGTCTGGCGAGAGACCGCCGAAATCGTTGTCCTGCGTCATGAATGGTTTCCTTTGTCACCGGCTTTACAGGCCGTGAACAGAACCTTACCGGGCAAAGCGGAACCGATGTTTGAAACTTAATTGAAATCATAAAACCGGTTTTAGAAGGACGTGGTCATGTTCAGACCCAGAACGGCTCCTCGTGATGCGGATGCGGCGCCTTTTACCGGTTCCTGACCGCCCAGATTCCAGAAATACTGAAAATCCGGTTGGAGGGTGACGTAATCGCGGACCGGAACCTGCCATGTCAGCTCGATATGGTTTTCCGGCACCAGAAGTCTGGCCGAACTGTCTGAAAGACGGATGACATCCCGTGCGTTTTCCTTGGCACGATGGCTAAAAAACCCTGTTCCCCAGCCGATTCCGATCACATCATTGGGGCGGGAAGGGACAAAGCCCTGAAAGGTCAGTCTGGCCTCCACCTCGGCGGTGAGACGGTTTCGGGTACCGCTGGCCATGGTGGCGCGTACGAAAGTGTTGATCGCCCTGACCGGATCGCCGACCGTCCGCCAGAGCGCCTGATCGAGCACGACATATCCCAGCCAGGTTCCGGAATGGTAAAAGGGCGTGCCGGTGCTGTCCGGACTTCCCAGAAGGCCGCCCTGATTGTCGAAACGCGGGTCCGGAAAGCGGCCTGTATCGTACAGTCCGCCAATTTTCCATGTTCCCGGAAGGGCAGGGGCATCCTTTCCCGAAAGGCTTTGTGCTGCATCGACCCAGAGCTGAGCTTCTCCCATGAAAAGAGTGCCGCCCTTTGTGGAAAAGGTCGTCCCTGACGGGTCGATCCGTGTGGGGCTAAGAGTGCTGTAGAAGGGACCTCGGGTCGGATTGTCGTCCGTGATGGCGAGCATGAGGACGAGCGGGTAGGCGGGGGACCATTTGATTCGTGTTCCAACGGCGGACAATGGCCATGAGGGGCCGCCAGAATAGAGATTGCTGGACGTTGAAAGCGGCCAGCCAAAACTGGCATTCAGGAACAGGGACGCGTTCTGGCTGACTAGAAATTCTGTGTCCAGATCGATCGTTCCGACGCGGATATCCAGCCGGTTTCCGAAAAATCCCTGCCCGTACCAGAGTTCGAACAGACGTGTCGTCCGGCCGGCGTCATAGCCACTGACCGGATTGAGGGAGCCAAGACGTTCTCCGGCCAGAGACCGTCCCCGGACCTGAATGGCGCTGATATTGAACAGCCCGTCATGCCATCCGAAGGCCCGACGTGTTTCCAGCAGAAGCGTTGCGGCCGTCATGCCGTCATAGGTCGGACCGGGATGCAGGCCGCCGGAAGCGAGGCCCCAGACTTCCTCGACATCCTGAAGATTAAAGCGGATCCCTTTCCTGCCCAGCCATGATCTTGCGCCGCCAACATCCCCGAGAAGTTCGGTGCCCGTATCTTCAGGGGGCAAAACAAAACCCGGTGCCGGGGAGGGCAGGGGAACGCCTGATGGCAGCACATCGGTGACGAGCGGCGCTGTTGCCGCCCGTGCGGTTCCGATCAGGAAAACCAGAGCAAAATATCGGCCTGTCAGCCGCAGAAACGAAGGAGAATGTCCTTCGGACATGCCGGTATCCCGTCAGATGGAGGCGGACAGGAACAGCGGTGGGAAAACCGGATCTAGTGCTCCCGCAGGGCTGGAGACGTGTGGAGATCGGCAATGACCCGGAACACGGTCTGGCAAGACGGTTCCCCTTCCCTGAGGGCGTGGACTGTCCGGACCATTCACAGGACGGGGAGGGGAAGTGAAGTGAAGTTATTATGACGTGGCAGAGTTCAGGGCCAGCCGGACAGGACCCTGTCTTTCACGCTCGTGGGCAGCGGTACGTAATCTAGATCCCGCGTTACGTCATCGCCCTGTTTCAGGCCGTATCTGAAAAATGCTTTCGTGGCGGCGGCTGCCGTCCTGTCTGTCGGATGGGCAGGCACGAGAACGAAGGTTGCGCTCATGATCGGCCAGGCCTGCGGCGCCGGGGCCTGAAGAAGATTCACGGCGTAATGGTCCGCGTGCGACCAGTCCGCGCTGGTGGCGGCACTGGTGAACGACGCTTTTTCCGGCGCAACGAACTGCCCTGCATGGTTTTTCAGCCGGACAGTATTGAGCCTGTTCTGACGCGCGAACGCATATTCCACAAATCCTATGCCCCCGATGGACTGACGCACGCTGGCAGCGACCCCGTCATTGCCTCGCGCTTCCGGCCCATCACCCCACATCCCGGCTTTCCAGTCGGACGCGACGTTATGCAGATAATCCGCGAAAACATGGCTGGTGCCCGAGGCTTCCTCGCGGTGGATGGGAAGCACATCCAGATCCGGCAGGCGCAGGCCGGGGTTCAGGGCCCGGAGACGTGGATCGGACCATGTTGTGATCGTGCCGTCAAACAGCGCGGCAAGTGTTGGTCCATCCAGTTTCATCTGGTTCGAAGCAATGCCGGGGACATTGATAATCACCACAATCGCGCCCAGTGCGGTCGGGAACTGATAGAGGCTGTTTGAGTCCAGCAAGGCGGCCGAGAGTGGGAGATCCGAGGCTCCGAAATCCGCACCAGAAGTCATGACGAGCTTTTGTCCCGCACCCGATCCGACGCTCTGATAGGTCAGGGACAGGCCGGTCTGATGATGAAAACCCTCGCCCCATCCCCGGTAAAGCGGGGCGGCAAAGCTGGAGCCGCCGCCGGTGAGGTCAGCAGAATAGGCCGTCGCGCAGAAAAGGACCCCAAGAACGCCCATCACGCAGCGCGCGATCCACTTGCCCCAGTGATACATGTTCAATCACGCTCCGCTTTATGGTCCGGCTTGTTTATCATTGCGGACAAGCGCGTGACCATGTCTCTTTGCACGATCAGGCGTCGATATCGTCCAGATAATCGGCCGACGGAACAAAGAACAGCGAACCCGTGACGGGACGGCTGTAATCCAGCAGACGGTCGTAATTTCCTGCCGGTTTGCCGACGAACATGTTGTGCAGCATTTCCTCCGTAACGGACGGGGAGCGGGCATAGCCGATGAAATAGGTGCCGAATTCGCCCTTGCCCGCCTCGCCGAACGGCATGTTGTCGCGCAGGATATCGACCTGTTTGCCGTTGCGCGTCACAACGTTCAGGGCGTTATGGGCGTAAGCGGGTTTTGTTTTGTCATCGAGTTCGACATTGGAGAGCTTTTTGCGGCCGATGATCTTTTCCTGCATCTCGACGGGCAGGGTGTTCCAGGCATCGAGATCGTGGAAATATTTCTGCGTGATGACGTAGCTTCCGCCTTTGAAAGCCGCGTCTTCGTCGCCGATGATGGCGGCCTCGCAGGCTGCGGAATTTTCCGGGTTTTCCGTGCCGTCCACGAAACCGATCAGGTCCCGGTCGTCGAAATATTTGAAGCCGTGGACTTCATCCACAACCGTGCAGACGGCACGCAGGCGCTCCATGACCAGCTTGGCCATTTCGAAGCACATGTCCATGCGGGTGGCGCGGATATGGAACAGCATGTCGCCGGGGGTGGAAACCGCGTGATGGACGCCTTTGATTTCCTGAAACGAGTGCAGTTCCTGTGGACGCGGGCCGGGAAAGAGCCGGTCCCACGCCGTTGATCCGAACCCCAGAACGCAGGAAAGCTGCCCGTTCAGATCCCGGAAGCCGACCGTGCGACGCAGGCCGGAAAGATCCGCGCAGAGGCTGCGGATGGTCTTTTCCGCATCCGTGCCGGGATTGATGTTCAGGACAAGGAAAATGGCGGCGCGCGTCAGGGGGGCGGCAACGGGCTGGGGCGTAGCATCGGACATCGGAACAGTCTTTCCATCAGCGTGGCAATCTATGTCTGGCTGTTGATAGCGCGCGTCCTGTCAAACGAACAGGTTATGAAAACGGCCGATCCCCGTTTTGAAATACGGACTGCGTGCAGTAGTGTCCGGCCACAAACGAAAAAAGGTCATCATGGACAGCAATCTGAAATGCCCGGTCTGCGGGTGCGAACATGTTTATCCGGACGGCGCGCTGTGGATGTGCCCGGAATGTGCGCATGAGTGGAACCCGACCGAGACAGCAGCGGAAAATGGCGCGGCGTCCGGCGAGATCCGTGACGCCAACGGCAATGTTCTGGCGGATGGCGATACGGTTACGGTCATCAAGGATCTGAAGATCAAGGGCTCGTCCATGGTTGTCAAAGGCGGGACCAAGGTGAAGAACATCCGCCTGTCAGATGGCGGAGACGGGCACGATATTGCGTGCAAGATCGCCGGGATCGGGGCGATGAACCTGAAATCCGAGTTCGTCAGGAAAGCCTGACGGACGGCGCCGGGCCGTCCAGAATATCGTGGGCGGCTTTCAGTGCCGTATGTAGTTCCGGGTAGATATTCCCTGCCCCGAGGGCGGGTGTGATGTAATGGCGGTCCATGTCTGAGCGCAGATAGACGCTCACCCGCCCGAAAATCAGTGTAATCCCGCGCTGCTGGAGTTGCGCAATCAGGTCCCGCAGGTCGGCGGCGGCGGAATAGTCGATGTCCGTGACGGGGCTGGCATCGAGGACAACACAGCGGACCGGGTGCGGAGCATGGTCCACCAGAGCCAGAAGGTCCTGACGAAAGTGCGTCGAATTGGCGTAGAACAGATCCGCGCAGAACCGGAAGACGATGAGGCCCGGAAGCGTTTCCAGCCCGTTCTTCGCGGGCAGGGCTTCCAGAATTCCTGTGCCTGCGGCCTGTTGCAAGACCACCGTATGCGGCTCGTAGCTGTGCCGGACATGGCGGAACAGCGAGAGCGCGATGGCGAGGAAAATGCCTTCCTCAACACCAACTCCGACGACCACGGCGGCGGTCGTCATGGCCAGCCAGAACTCGCCCGGACTTTCCTGCCGGATCGCGCGCAGGCTTTTCAGGTCGATCATCCCGATGGCGACAGTAAAAACGATCCCGGCCAGAACGCAGCGGGGCAGGGCTTCCAGCGGGTGTGTCAGAAACAGCAGGGCCATGAACGTCACGCAGGCGAACGTCATCTGTGCGATCTGACTGCGCGCGCCGGAACGCACCGCCATCGCGGTCTGGGTGGGGCTGCCATTGACAGTGAAAGTACCACTTAAACCGGCAGCAATATTGGCGGCGGACAGCCCCAGAAGATCGCGGTTTTCATCAACGGTTTCATGAAACCGCTCGCCGAAGACCCGGGACGTTGCGGCACTCTGCGCGATGATGACGAACACGCACGACGCTGCCACGGGTAGGAGCGCCAGACACTCGTTCCATGAGACGCCCGGCAGGCCGAAATGCGGCAAGCCGCCCGCAACATGGCCGAGTGTGGGAACGCCGTGATGCGGCAGGTTCAGTCCCATGCTCAGCGCGATGCTGCCGATAACGACACAAAGCCCGGCTGGCAGATGCGGGGCGAGGCGCTGTCCGGTCATGAGAACCCCGACCGCAAAAGCGGAAAGCCCGGCGACAACAAGGCTGGCCTGCGGGATCTGCCGAAGCGTGCCATACGCCTGAAGCAGCGGATTGTGCGCGTTGACGGACACGCCGAGCATGTCGTGTAGCATCGCGATGCAGACCTGTACGCCCACACCGGCCAGAAACCCGGTGAGAACGGTACGGGACAGGAAATCCGCCAGAAATCCCAGACGGAAGACCCGCGCCACAAGCAGTAAGCCTGCACAGAGCAGCGCCGTCATGCTGACAAGCGCCATGTAATGCGGACTTCCCGCCGGTGCCATCTTGCCAATCGCACTTGAAAAAATGGCTGCCGTTGCGGAATCGGCTGCGACAACCAGATGTCGGGAGGACCCAAAGGATGCGAACGCTACAAGCGGTAGCAGAACCGTATAAAGCCCTGTAACCGCGGGCATGGCCGCGATGCGCGTATAGCCCAGCACCTGCGGAATATTCACCGACGCCAGCGAGAGCCCCGCGATAATATCCCTCCATTTCTGGCGTGGCGCTGTGGGTTGGGGCTGTGCTGACATGAGACGTGTTTTAGGCCTGCGGTCCGGATCTGTCTTCACAATGTTCCGGGGGAGGTTGGGTCCGGCTCGAAAATGGCTCATGATCTGTCAGATCAAGGATGGATCTTTCGTCCATGCAGCCAGAAGGAACAGGATCATGACCCAGAGAGTAGCGCTCGTTACAGGTGGATCACGCGGCATCGGTGCGGCCATTGCGCTGAAGCTGGCGCAGGATGGCTTTGATATTGCCATTACTTACGCCCGCAATGAAAAGGCCGCGCAGAAAGTCGTTTCCGAAGTCGAAGCACTCGGGCGCCGTGCCGTTGCGGTGCAGGCTGATGGTGGCAGCGCAAACGGTAATATTGCGGCGATTACGAAGACGCATGAGGCGTTCGGGCGTTTGGACACGCTGGTGTGCAATGCAGGCATCTATCCCTACGGCCCGATTGCTCAGATGAGCGTGACGCAGATCGAAGATGTCCTGAACCTCAACCTGCGCGCAGCGATGATCGAGACGGTTGAAGCTCTGAAATACATGACGACGGGTGGTCGCTTGATTTATATCGGCTCGGCTTTTGGCGAGCGCGCACCATTTCAGGGTATTTCACTCTATGCCGCGACGAAGGCTGGTCTGATCGGGTTTGCAAAGGGCGTGGCGCGGGATCTCGGGCCGCAGGGCATTACGGCGAATGTCGTCGAGCCTGGCCCGATCGCAACGGATCTTAACCCTGAAGACGGGAAGGGCGCTGCCGTCATCCGCAGCTTCACGGCTACGGAATCCTATGGCAAGGTCAATGACATTGCCCGCACGGTGTCCTTCCTCGCCAGCCCCGATGCCTCTTACATCACTGGTGCATCCATTCTGGTGGATGGCGGCCTCGTCGCCTGAGACCGGAGACAGATTCCATGTCCGTCACGATCTACGGAATCCCCAACTGCGATACGATGCGCAAGGCTCGCTCATGGCTGGCCGAGCACGGTGTTGCGGCTACCTTCCATGATTATCGCAAAGACGGAGTTCCGCAGGCGCGCCTGGAGGGCTGGGTTGCGAAACTGGGTTGGGAAAAGCTCCTGAACCGCTCGGGAACGACGTTTCGCAAACTGCCTCCCGAGCTTCGGGAGGCTCTGGATACGGACCGGGCGCTGGCGCTCATGCTGGAACATCCCGCCATGATCCGGCGTCCTGTGCTGGAGGGGCCGGATGTGCTGCTGGTCGGGTTCCGCCCCGACGACTACGCAAAGGCTTTGTCCGGTCCTAGTGATCCAGACCAAGCGCCTTGATTTTGCGGTGCAGTGTGGCGCGGCTCACGCCTAAAAGACGTGCGGCCGCGCTCACATTTCCACGGACTGTCCCAAGGGCGGAGCGGATCACCTGCGCCTCTGCCCGCCGGAAATTCGGCTCTTCCTGACTGTCGAGCAGAGGCAGGAGCGCCGGAAGGCCCGACAGTTCGCCTTTCGGCCAGTTCATATGCTGGCGGCTGGCATGGGTGGCGCCACGGATATGCCCGTCCCGATCCAGCGCAACCAGCATCGCCGAGGATGATGTCGACGGCCCAAGCGTCAGGATCATGTCCTCCCGGAAACGGTCGTGAAACAATTTCTCTTCTACGCGCCGGGCCGTTGTCTGGAGCGCATCCATTAGCAGCGGCGCAGCAGGCAGTACGTTCTCGGCTACGAACGAGCAGGCATTGATGGCTCCTGCAAGTTCCCCGATGGAATTATAAACCGGCACGGCCATCCCGGTCAGCTTGCGGAAGCACAAACGCCAGTGCTGGTCGTGAACGACCATGACCGGGCGTTCCTCGCGCAGGCAGGTCCCAATCGCATTGGTTCCGGCATTGGCTTCATCCCAGACCGCGCCCGCCTGAAAACGCCACCGTCGGCATCCGCTCAGATTGCTGCGTTGCGTATGGCGGGAGAGGACGATGCCGGTAGGGTCGGCCAGCATGACCGTAAAATCCAGCGGGTCCACGAGCGTATGCAGGCGCTGCATTTCCGGCAGGGCGCTCTGGATCAGCCGCTGCGTGCGGCCGCTGACAAAGCGCAGTTCAGGCTGGCTGAGCACTTGCGTTTCCCAGCGTTCGGACGGGTCAAGATTGTAGTTCGTGGAGCATCTCGCCCAGGAATCCGACAGGCATGTCCGGGCAGCGGCAGCGGTCATCGCGCACCCCATAGGGCAGGATAAGGCACCCGGTGCCGAAAACCTGTCGCAGTTCTGCGACAGGTGCGGCGCAGACAGTCACAATCGGGTGAGGGTGGAACCATACGGGATAGCCTGCGGCGAAGACATTCAGGAATGACGGGTTCTGGAAAAGGCGAAGCGTTGCGTATCGGGTGTGTTTCTTCGCAGGCCATCGGTAACGCAATACTCCTTTCTTTTCCGGTTCAGTGCTGTGGGTCGGAAGGGACACAGGCATGAAAGCCGGAGCTTTTGCAAGCGCCGGTCATTGCCGCTCCTGACGTACGAACAGAGCTGTCCCGTCCGTCACAGCCATGACGGAGCGCTAACGGTAACGCGTTCCGCCGATGATCAGGAAAAACAAATCATTTCAGAGAGAATGGTTTTCGTTTTTCGCAAGAACGAGGTGTCATGTCTGCTTCACTTCAGAGGGTAATGTCTCCATTAACCTCTATCCTGCTCGCAGTTGTCGGGCTTTTCCTGCTGGGAGGAGGAGGATATCTCCTCGTTCTCGGTGGTTCGTGGTTCTACGCCCTGATGGGCCTTGTGATGCTTGCCGCCGCGGGTGTCAGCTTCCGCAATCCGCTGCTGGGTGCGCGTCTGTACGCTGCACTCCTGCTGGTGGCGACCATCTGGTCCGTGTTCGAAGTCGGGTTCGACATCTGGGGTCTGGAAGTCCGTCTCTTCACGCTCGTAGGGATCGCAGCCTGGATGCTGCTGCCATGGGTGTGGCGGACCGGTCAGACCTGGGTTTCGGACAAACGCGAGCTTCTCGGTTCTGCCGTGATCGCGATGATTGCGATTATCGCAAGCTGCTTCACATCCTACTCCATCAACGGCACGCTCCCGGCTGACCGTATGGCCGCGACCAACCAGTCCGACCTGACGGCCAAGGACACGCCCGACGCCGACTGGCCGGCCTATGGCCGTACGGTGGGTGGAGACCGCTACAGCCCGCTGGCCCAGATCACGCCTGCGAATGTCAGCAACCTCAAGCGCGCTTGGGTGACACGCACGGGTGACGTTCAGAAGGCTGATGAAGGTGTTGTTGCAGGTCCCGATCAGGGCCACGAGTTCAACCTTGAAGTCACCCCGATCAAGGTCGATGACACGCTCTATCTCTGCACGCCACATAACTGGGTCATGGCTCTCGATGCCAAGACGGGCAAGGTGAAGTGGAAGTTCGATCCCAAGCCTGCTGCCGAGGATCTGGCTGCAAACGTCTATCTGGCCTGCCGTGGCGTGTCTTACTACAGGGCGCCGGACGACTATACGGCTCCGGATGGCTCCAAAGCCTGCCAGAAGCGCATTTTCTCCCCGGTCGGTGACGTCCGCCTGCTGGCTGTTGATGCTGAAACCGGCAAGCCCTGCGAAGATTTCGGCGAGCACGGCTTCATTTCTCTGCGCCAGTATCTCGGTCATGTGCCGCATGGCTTCCACTTCGTGACGTCCCCGCCGTTGGTGGTGAAAGATCGCGTTGTTCTGGGTGGTTGGATTTTCGACAATCAGGCGAATTTCGAGCCCTCCGGTGCAATCCGTGCGTTCAACCCGATCAACGGCGAGATCGAATGGGCGTGGGATGCCGGTCATAACCCGGAAAACTGGAAACCCGGCCCGAACGACGAGCTGACGCGTGACACCCCGAACGCATGGGGCGTTTACACAGCCGATCCGGAACTGGGTCTTCTCTACCTGCCGATGGGCAACTCGCCGCCGGACAACTGGGGTGGCTCGCGCCGTCCGTTCGACGATGCGACCTCCAGCGCTACGATCGCTCTTGATATCGAGACAGGTGAACGCCGCTGGACCTTCCAGACCGTGCATCACGATCTGTGGGACATGGATCTGGCTATCGGACCGTCCATGGTCGATCTGCCCGGCCCGAATGGCGAGAACATTCCGGCTCTGATCCAGAGCACCAAGCGCGGTGAGTTCTTCGTTCTGGACCGTCGCACCGGTAAGCCGGTTCCGGGTTATCCGGTCGAGGAACGTCCGGTTCCGACGACAGGTGTTGCATCGGACGACCACGTGACGCCGACGCAGCCCTTCGCTGTCGGTCTGCCGTCCCTGACGCCGCCGGACCTAAAAGAAAGCGACATGTGGGGCGCGACGCTGCTGGATCAGATGATCTGCCGCATCCAGTTCCGTCAGTCCGCTTACGAAGGTCAGTTCACGCCGCCGCATGTCGGCAAGACGACGATCGTCTATCCGGCATTCTATGGTGTGGTGGACTGGCAGGGCGCCTCCATCGATCCGCAGCGTAAACTGCTGATCGCCAATGCGAGCTACCTGCCGTTCCGGATCCGTCTGGAAAAGCGTCAGAAGGCCGAAAACGCTGGTATTCTGCCGAAGTGGAATGGTCAGGGCGACAAACCGGAAGCCAAGGGCGATGCGCTGAGCGTTTCTCCCGACTACGGCACGCCCTACATCGCTTATACCAGCCCGTGGCTGAACCCGCTTCAGATCCCCTGCAAGGGACCGGTCTGGGGTACGATCACCGCCATCGATCTGGTGACGAAGAAAATCGTCTGGCAGCACCCCGTCGGCACCACGCGCGACACGGGTCCTTTCCGGACGCATAACAACCTTCCGCTTCCGACCGGCATGTACAACATCGGCGGCAGCGTCCTGACGAAGGGCGGCGTGTCCTTCATGGGAGCGACGGCCGACGATTACCTGCGCGGTTTCGACATGTCGAACGGCAAGGTCATCTGGCAGGACCGTCTGCCTGCTGGCGGACAGGCAACACCGATGTCCTATCAAATTGATGGGAAGCAGTATGTTGTGATCGCGGCCGGTGGTCATGGGGGCCTTGGCACCCGCAGCGGTGATTATATCATCGCCTATAGCCTGAATGGAGACCAGAGCGCCGCCGCGCACTGAGCCTCCGCTTACGGACGGAGCGTGTCCCCCTGAGGACACGCTCCACACTCCCGCTCAATCTCTATGGAAATTCACGTCATGCGTCGCAAATTCACGCTCGGAGTGCGTCTTGGTACCCTGACCGCCTGGTTGCCTGCGGTTGCTCTTGTTCCAGGGTTTGCCGCTCATGGCGCGGATATTCCCTTGGCCATCATCGGTCCGCACGAATACGATCTGCCGGTGGATTTCAAGCCGTTCAACGTCGTCGTGCAGTACGGCGACGGAAATGCTGCCGGTTCGGTCTATGACAGTGGCGGCCAGCGCCGGGCTCATGGCGGCAGCCATACCTGGAGCGGTATGACGAAATATGTGCATTTCCGTAGCTTCGACGCGATCCCGCATGTCAGCTTTGCTTTCGAGCTGATCCAGTCCGAGGCCTATACGCTGGCCAACGGGCAGAACTGGGGCGGTCTGGGGACGACGATCGTCGGTCCGGCAGCATGGTTCAAGCCCAACAAACACAGCACGCTCGGCATCCAGACCTTCATGGAAACCCCGTCTGGGACGCGCGATGCCACGGCGATGCATTACTGGGCGAACCTGTCGAGCATCATTTTCGATTACGAATGGAAGCATTTCAGCTTCGATGGCGATCTGGGTAGCGTCGTGAGTTCGACCAAACACCGTAACGGCGAGCACAGCTACTCGCCCGGTAACGTGTTTTACACGAACCTGCGTTTCAGTTGGAAAGCTACGTCACGCTTCGAGCCGTTCTTTTCGCTCGACTGGCAGAACAGCGGCGGTATGCACGACAACACATCCAATCTCTGGGTCGCCAATTCGAGCAGCCGCGAAACGGCGCTGGGCGTCGGTGCGATGTTTTACATCACCAAACGCCTGTCGTTCACGCCCCGTTACTCCCATTCGGTAGAGGGTCGGAACGTGCCGGAAACGAACGCCTATTACATGAAGATCGCCTATCTTTTCTGACCGTCAGGCCGCCGCCTTCGGCCGGAAACGTGCCGTGGTGATGTCACAGTCATACTGTGCGGCGGTTTCGCAGGGATTGCTGGCGAGTTCGTTGACGGCCTCCAGAATACGTTCAACCTTGGCGTCATCCATCAGCACGCTGAAATTCAGACGTGTCCAGCCCGGCTTTTCGATTTCCTGACCGGACAGGATGGCGCCACGGATCTGACCGGACTCAGTCTCATCAATCCCCAGAAGACGATGCGCATACGGCCCCGCGCAGGCGCAGCCGCCACGGACCTGAATGCCGTAACGGTCCGATAGCATACGCGTGAAAAGCTGTTGATGGATAAACACATTGTTCTTCACATCGCGGATCCGGAATGAAAAGATCGGAAGCGCAGCAGCGGTCGGGTGGCCCAGAATTTCGATGGCTGGATTGCTGCTCCAGGCTTTCACAGCCCGGGCGCGCAGTTCCGCATTGCGCTGGGCCATATAGGCGCCTCCGATAACATCCTTGACAATGAAGGCCAGCGCGGCACGAATATCCCCGATCACGTTCGGCGTGCCGCTTTCCTCGCGAGACGCAAGATTGGCGGAATAGTCGTGGTTCCACGGCGAGACGAACCGTACGGTGCCTCCACCCGGAAGAACGGGCAATGTGCGCGAAATTGCGGCATTGCGCACAATCAGAATGCCCGAAGCCGCAGGGCCACCGATGAATTTATGGCAGGAAACGACAACCGCATCTTTCTCGAACGGCGTTCTGGGCTGCATGTCGATCGGGCAGTACGGTCCGGCGCCTGCATAGTCCCAGATCGACAGGGCCTCATTCCGCTTAAGTAGGGCCGTGACGGCGTTCACATCCGTCAGAATGCCTGTGACGTTGGAAGCGGCCGAGAATGAACCGATTTTCAGACGGTCTGCCGGGCAGGATTTCAGGGCCTGTTCCAGAACATGCAGGTCCGGGCCGCCTTCGGCCGCCTCAGGAATTTCGACGATCTCCGCACCGCTCTCGCGCCAGGGCAGGATGTTGGAATGATGCTCGTAAGGGCCGATAAAGACGATCGGCTGCTTTCCCGCGTCACAGAGAGCCGGGATTTCAAGCAGATGTACCAAACGGTTCAGGCCTGCCGTCGCGCCATTACCCATAAAAATAGTCGTGAAATCGGGGGAGGGGGCGTGGCAGAGCTGCGCGATGGTTGCGCGGGCGCTGTTGCGCAGCCGCGTCATGTAGGCGCCGCAGAAGGAGGCTTCGGTGTGGCTATTGGCATAGAACGGCAGGATCTCGTCCATGATGAACGTCTCGATCTGCTTCAGCGCACGTCCGGAGGCAACATAATCGGCGTAAAGAAGAGACTGCGTGCCGAACGGCGTCGAGAATTTCGCACCATCACCGATCACGCCTTTGGCGAGCGCCGCTAGCCCGTTGCTGCGCAATGTCTGCTCGAACTGTTCAAGAATGGCGGTGCTGTTGTCGAGATTGCCGATCGTTTCCATGACGCGATGTTTTCCCCTGCGTGATAGAGAAACGATAGACCGACCGAACGCGCGAAAACCGCTTCTTTTTTGAGGATAAAAAATCCTTTTTGTGGTCATATGATGCAATATGGCCAGAAGACTCGATCAAACAGACAGGGCGATCCTGAGAATCCTCCAGAAACAGGGTACGCCCTCGCAACGTGAACTCGCCGAGAAGGTCGGGCTGTCACAGAATGCCTGCTGGCGGCGCCTGAACGCCCTGCGCGAGGATGGCGTGATTGCTCACGATACGGTCCGCCTCAATGCAACTGCGCTGGGCCTGACGCTGACGGTGTTCGTGTTGATGCGAACGCGCCACCACTCACGCGAATGGTTCGAGACATTCCGCAAGGTTGTCGGTTCGATCCCGAACATAGTTGATTTTTATCGGATCGCGGGTGAATACGATTATCTTCTGAAGGTGGTGGCCTGCGACATGAACGATTTCGATCGCGTGTATCAGCAGATCATCAGCAAGGTGGAACTCGATGCCATCACGTCCTACATGACCATGGAAACCCTGGCGGACAACAGGGACCTTCCGGTCTGAAACGCCCATCCCGTCCACAGCAGGAAGTCTTTTGTCCATGAGCCAGCCCGACCAGCTCGCCCACAGTCTGCGTACGCGCCATGTCGTCATGATCGCCCTCGGTGGGGTGATCGGTGCAGGATATTTCATCGGGGCGTCCGCGGCACTCTCGCTGGGTGGCCCTGCGGTCCTGCTCTCTTATGCGCTGGCCGGAACGCTGGTGTTTCTGGTCAATCTGATGATGCGCGATCTGGCGCTGAAAGTGCCGGGGCGGGCGTCGTTTCTGGGGCAGATCAAGTACGCGCTGGGGGAGCGGGCAGCCTTTGTCGCGGGCTGGGCGTACTGGCTGACATGGATCATTGCGATTGCCGTGGAAGTCATCGCGGTCGCGACAATGCTCGCCCCCTATATTCCGCTGCCTTATGCTGTCCTTGAAATATTAATCATGGTCCTGATGACGGGCGTGAACCTCATGTCCGTCAAAGGGTACGGGGAATTCGAATACTGGTTCTCGGCCATCAAGGTTCTGGCGATTGTCTGCTTCATCGGCATCGGCGTCTGGGCACTGTTGAGCCGTCCCATTCCGGTGCATGAAAACCTGTTCGCGCATGGCGGCCTGCTGCCTCATGGCTGGCTGGCGCTGCTGGCGGTCATCCCGACAATTCTGTTTTCCATGGGTGGCAGCGAGATTTCCACCGTTGCAGCCGTTGAATCTGACAATACAGAGCAGAACATCGTCCGTGCCACGCGCTCTATCGCGCTACGGATCGGCGGGTTCTACATCGTCTCGATCGCGCTGGTCCTCTGTCTGGTGCCGTGGAGCGATGTGGTGTCCGGCTATTCCCCGTTCCTGCTAGTGCTGCACCGCCTGCATGTGCCGTTCGCGGACGTGGCCCTTGCGGTCGTGGTCATGACGGCGGCGCTGTCCAGCCTCAATTCCGGGATCTATGTGACGTCGCGTATTTTGTACGAACTGGCGGAATCTGGGTCTGCGCCCAAGCTGTTCCTGACGGTGGATACCTCCACGAAACTCCCCCGTCGGGCCATTCTGGTGAGTGCGCTGGCCTCCATTCTCGTCGCGGCCGTGGCCGTGTTGTCGCCAACGCTGATCTTCGGGCTTCTCGTCAGTCTGACGGGCGGGTTCATGGTGTTCAACAACACCATGATCGTGGCTGGACGTCTGAAACTGGTGCGGGAGTCTGCGTGGAGGGCCTATGCAGCGCTGGTGCTGATTGCCTGCACGCTGGTCGCCATGCTGATTCAGCCCGAAACGCGCTCACAGATTATTCTCGGGGCAGGCGCGCTCCTGCTGATCTTCGCCGCAGAACGGTTCGTTCCACGGCGTCAGCCAGACTGATGACTTAGTAAGGCACCGCCAGATCCCGATCGTTGATTTTTTCAAAGACCGGTTTTGGCGTGTCATGAAACGTTTGGAGTGAGAATTTCCGGTAACTGATATCCCTATATCCCCGGACGAACATCACCCCGTCGCTCAGGTCGGAGAGTGCTGTCCAGACGGTGTATTCAGAGACCGTTTTTCCGGATTCCTTCTGTGTCTCGCCGCCAAGCGTATCGGTGGTAATGTTTTTCATGCGATCAAACCGGTTCATGATATGCGCCAGAATGTTGATCGCATCTCCTGATGACAGGGCCACGGGTGCATAGCTGGTGTAGTAAACGCCGCGAATGAAACGTCCGACAGAAGTGTCTGAGGATGGCAGATCCGAAGCCGCAATCCCGCTATCCGGCTGGACGACTTTCATGCTTCCCAGAGTAGCCGCAGATCTGTCCTGATTGGTCAGCTGCGTATAGTTGTTCAGGTTCTGGAGATGCCACAGAAAATTCGGTCCGTTCGTCATGACCTTCGTCGGGTTATCATAGACATGGAATTTTCCATTGAGCGTCTCGACGACGATGCTTCCGCCGTTTTTATCGTAAAACGCAAAATGAAAAGGCGATTTCACACCACCCAGTCTGGCCAGAACGGGAGACCAGAAATGCCCATTGTCAACCGCCTTTCGAACGTCATTCACGGTGGCGAAATTGGCCAGTGCCCACTCCCCCAGCGATGTCACAGGAATGGATTCCCGGTAGTCTGATTCCGCAAGTGGAGTGAGCGTGGCGTCTGGCACCATATTGGCGCTGAAAGACAGGCCCGCCCCATTCATACCCTCAAGCATGTTGTGGTCGTCACCATCATCATAAACGGGCGTGGTAATCGCCAGAATGGGATAGAGAGACTTGTAATGAGCTCCGGCACTGCCGTTCGGCGCTTTTTTCTGGAACGCCGTTTGTGCGGGATAGAAAGTCACCCATGACGGCAGATCTTCAGGAAGCTCCAATGTGCGTCCATGAAAAACATGGCCTTTGTTATCCGTAATCGCCAGACTTGAGCAGGCCTGTCCGATTGCAGGAAACAAAAGGACAGAGGACAGCATCATACTGGAAAGAGACGTTATTTTCATTGGGTTGCTCCTGAAAATCGTATTTGACAACTTCTGCGTGGATAATTCAAAATTTTCTATCTTCACTAAAGACGAAATATTTATCAGGAAGTTTCTTAACTGAGAGTAAAGTCATATTTCGGGCCGTCAGATGGGACCTTCAGAATAATGCTCCCTGTGCCGGGCTTCCGGGAATGCTCGCCCCGAAATCCCGCTCGATCCAGCATCGGAGTACGCGCAGGATCTGTTTTTGCTGTTCTGATGTCAGGTCCTTGCCCGGCCCCATGCCGTGCCATTTCGACAGACAACTGCGGCAACAGGCCCCCGTCGCATGCTGGGCGATGAAGACCGGATGACCACGCATGGGAGTCTGTTTGCCGTCACGCGGAGGATGCGCCGGTGCGAGGCGTTCGGCGATGAACGCTGCCCCATGCTCCATGACAACATCAAGGCCCCGGCTTTCCAGATAGAGTCGGGCCTGATCGTCCAGATGAAAGCGTGAGCGGAAACGGGATCGGGCGAGGCGTTCGAAGAGATCTTCGGGGTCAAAACGGCTCACTGATCCACAACCTTCTGAAAAACAGGCAAAAAATCGCGTGAGAGGACGTAAGCCCCCTGTAAGAACATTTGTTCCTTCTCCATATGGTGATGAATGGACGCTTTTCCGAGACGCTCCCGCTCATCTTCCGGGGCAGGAGACACCACAATATTGACGGTTCTTTCTCCGCTACAGGTGCAGGACCTGTTCTCTGCGCGGCTGGAAGAAATCTGTGCGGCTTTCGACGACTGGGGTTTCCCGCTGATCGTGGCAGGGCAGCTTGGAGATGCCGCCCCCAATTCCTATCCTAAATATTACCAGCTTCCGCTGACCGATCCGCAGTTCGGGACCACCCTGTCGCTGGAGGTACAGAAATCCGTTCTAGCGCGGGCGGGTGTCGGGCCCGGTGATTATGTCCATGTGACTGGCATGCTGCGGGCGCGCCAATATCGGGGGCAGATTGTGCTACGTTTCGAGGCGGTGGCCGTTGAACTTCACGATCCCGCGCGGCAAAAGGTCGAGCGTGCCGAACGCTCCGTACTCGACGTTCTACGCGGACTACCCTGCATCTCGCATCCTTATCCAACACGCCCCGAGGCGCGGCTGTTGCTGATCCACTCGGCAGCGTCCAGCGCATTGGTGGCTGAGGATTTTCTTCAGGCGCTTGGCGGAGCGTGGCGTCCGGAACGTGTCAGAAGCCTGCCCACGGCCATGAATGATCCCGGCCGTCTGGCGGAAGCGATTGGCACCTGTCGCGAAGAGATCGTTGTCTTGATCCGCGGCGGCGGGGATGCCTCGGATTTCGTGGTGTTTGAAAGCCCACAGGTGATGGAAGCACTGGCGGTCTGTCCGGCCCATCGCGTTCTGGGTGTGGGACATACGGCCAACCGGACGCTCGCCGAGCGTGTTGTAGATCATGCCGCCACTACGCCCGCCGATGCCGGACACTATATCCGGCGTATGAGCGGCCGGATCTGGCAAGAACAGGAAGAAGTCCGCGCGCAACAGGAAGAAATGGCCGCGCTTCGGGACAGCGTGGCGCTGAATGTTGTGCCGGAACGAGCACCGATCGGAACTCGTCTGCGGAATGGGTTGATTCTACTTGCGATCGGTCTGGTTCTGGGGCTGCTGCTGACGCGGCTACTCTGACCTGTCAGGCTGTCGTGAGTTCCGTTGTGATCAATCAGACCACACGCGATGTGTCAGCGGAATAATTATCCTTGGCGCCGCACCTGAAAAAGTACGGCGCTGAAACTCTGCATTTCGGCAATTCGTGGTGCGTTCTGTCGTTTGTGGCCTTCAGCGAACATCCACACGGACGAAGGGTTTTGTAGCCGACGGGTCAGTCATGGCGTGCATTTCGATCTGGATGGACTGCGCTCCTGCCTTTTCAATATGGGCTGCCACACCTGCTGCCAGATGATCGGTCACGTCCGTCAAAGCCTGTGCCTGTGCATCCGGAGTGGCTTGGTGTGGTGCGAAAGCCTGAACGATGAACAGAACATTCGCCTTGCGCGCCAGAGCCGCTTTTGCCGCACGTTCGACGATGGGACCGTATTCGGATTCCGGTGTGCCGTCTGGAATCGACAGGAACGGAGCATGCGGCGGGGGAGCTGGGGGGGCGGGCGGGATATAGGGATGCGGAGGTTTGCCCGCGTTCGGATTGAACGTGCGCTGGTCCAGCAACTTGCACCCCGACAGCAGGGGGGCGGCCAGAAGCAGCCCTCCCATCAGGAGTGCAGAGTGCGGAACAAAGCCCCGCTGCGAACGGAAATGTCGGACGAATGGTGCCATATCGTGCGGAACCGTCGCAGGAACGGAGGGTTTGAGCAAGATTATAGAGTCAACTTAATGAAAAACTGTTGATGCCCCCTGTCGCTCTGCTGTGGCGGTGCTATGGAGGATGCCCGAGTTTTTAAGAAACGGAGTAGGGCAGGTCATGGCTGTAAAAATCGCGATCAACGGTTTCGGACGGATCGGACGGCTGGTGCTGCGTGGCATCATCGAGAGCGGACGCACGGATGTCGAAGTGGTCGCCATCAACGATCTGGGGTCCGTTGAGGCCAACGCGCATCTGCTGGCTTATGACAGCACACATGGCCGTCTTCCGGGCACGGTCCGCGCCGAGGGCAACAGCCTGATTATCGAAGCGAACGGCCGCACCTACGGTCCGATCAAGGTCTCGGCCGAACGCAACCCGGCGCAAGTTCCGTTCCAAGGCGTCGACGTAGCGATGGAATGTACGGGTCTGTTCACGTCCCGCGAAAAGGCCGCTGCCCTGCTTGAAGCCGGTGCAAAGCGCGTCGTCATTTCCGCTCCGGCTACGGACGTCGATGCGACGATCGTGTTCGGCGTGAACAACGACGTTCTGACGCCGGACATGAAGATCATCTCCAACGCGTCCTGCACTACGAACTGCCTTGCGCCCGTGGCCTCCGTTCTGGACAAGGCCTTCGGGATCGAGTGCGGCTACATGGTCACGATCCACTCCTACACGGGCGATCAGCGCACGGTGGATACCCTGCACAAGGACCCGCGCCGCGCCCGCGCCGCAGCCCTGAACATGATCCCGACCTCCACGGGTGCTGCCAAGGCCGTTGGTCTGGTTCTGCCGCATCTGAAGGGCAAGCTGGACGGAACTTCCATCCGCGTTCCGACGCCGAATGTCTCGGTCGTCTCGCTGGATTTCGTCCCGACGCGCGCTCCGGCTTCTGCCGAGGCCGTCAACGAAGCCATTCGTGCCGCTTCGCTCGAAGGCTCCCTGAAGGGTATTCTCGAATACAACACGGCGCCGCTCGTCAGCTCCGACTTCAACCATGACAAGGCGTCCTCGATCTTCGACGCGACGCAGACGGTCCTGGTCGATGGTGGCAAGCTGGTGCGCGTCTGCTCCTGGTACGATAACGAGTGGGGCTTCTCCAACCGTATGGCCGATACGGCAGCCCTGTTCGGGAGCCTCTGAGTGATGGCCTTCCGCACCCTTGATGGTGTGGACGCACGCGGCAAGCGCGTGCTGGTCCGCGCCGACCTCAACGTCCCGATGCATGATGGCGTCATCACCGATGACACCCGTCTGCAACGGGTTGCGCCCACGATCCGCGAACTGGCCGACAAAGGCGCGCGTGTCGTGGTGTTCAGCCATTTCGATCGCCCCAAGGGGCAGGTCGTCCCGGCTCTGTCGCTGCGTCCGATCGCACTGAAGCTCGGTCAGATCCTCGGACAGCCGGTTGGCTTTGTCGCCGAATGCGTCGGCCCGACCGTGGAAGCCGCAGTCGGCGCGATGGCGGACGGGGACATCATCGTCCTCGAAAACACGCGCTTTCATGCGGGTGAAGAGGCCAATGACCCGGCCTTCGCCAAGGCTCTGGCGCAGAACGGCGACATCTTCGTCAACGACGCGTTTTCAGCCGCACACCGTGCCCATGCCTCGACCGAAGGCGTGGCACGGGATCTGCCGTCTTTTGCCGGGCGTCTGATGCAGGCGGAGCTGAGCGCGCTGTCGGCTGCTCTGGAGAACCCGGAGCGCCCTGTTGGTGCGATCATTGGCGGCTCCAAGATCTCGACGAAGCTCGATCTGATCGGGAATGTCATCGAGAAGGTGGACACGCTGTTCATCACGGGTGCGATGGCCAACACGTTCCTCGCGGCTGAAGGCATGAATGTGGGCAAGTCCCTACAGGAAGCCGACATGCACGAGACAGCGCGCAAGATCGCCCATCTCGCGCAGGAAAAGGGCTGCGAGATCATCCTGCCCGTCGATGCGGTCGTGGCGCGCGAATTCAAGGCCAATGTTCCGACCGAGACCTGCCTGATTGGCGAAGTCCCGGACGATGCGATGATCCTCGATGCCGGTCCGCGTACGGTTGAGTTGATCCGTGAGCGTCTGGGCACGCTCAAAACGCTGGTCTGGAACGGTCCGCTCGGTGCATTCGAGATCGCGCCTTTCGACAAGGCGACCGTCGATGTCGCGCAGTATGCCGCGCAGCTGACGGAAGAGGGCAAGCTCAAGACAATCGCTGGTGGCGGCGATACGGTCTCGGCTCTTCGTCATGCAGGCGTCGTGGGCCAGATGACCTACGTTTCCACGGCTGGCGGGGCTTTCCTCGAATGGCTGGAAGGTAAAATCCTGCCGGGGATCGAGGTTCTCCGTTCTGCGGGCCATGATCTGGGGCTCACCTGAACGAAAGCCGGGGAGGGCAACCTTCCCGGCTTTTTTATGGAGAAGTGGCGATGTGGAGAAGAGTGCTGTCCGCCTGTCTTCTATTATGCGGTCTCGCGGGCTGTCAGGCTTACGATCAGCCGCCGACAGCACCTGCACCGCCGTCTATGGGAGAACCCATCCACAGTGGGCGTCCGACGGGTATGCTTCTCTCCCCCTCAAAGCCTGACCAGACGCCCTATTTCTGAAATTTTGGACTGGTGTCGGATAGGCACGGGTCAATCAGTCTTCGTAAAAAAAGCCCGTTGGGATATCCCAACGGGCTTTTTTCGTGATCTGTCGTTTCAGGCCTGAAGGCCGTTTTCGCGGCGGCGTAACTCCACTTCCGCGGCCATGGCTTTCTGGAGCTTCTCCATGGCCCGGGCTTCGATCTGGCGGATACGCTCGCGCGAGACGTTATAATGATGGGAAAGATCTTCCAGTGTGGAAGGCTCTTCCTTCAGACGACGCTCGCTCAGGATATGGCGCTCACGCTCGTTCAGCGTCATCATGGCCTGATCCAGAAGCGCCTTGCGTCCCGTGAACTCTTCAGCAGCAGCATAGGTCTGCTCCTGATTGTCGTGGTCGTCCACGAGCCAGTCCTGCCATTCACCTTCGCCATCAATGCGCAGCGGTGCGTTCAGACTGTGATCCGGTGCGGCCAGACGCTGGTTCATAGACATGACGTCCTGTTCCGGCACACCCAGAGTGGTCGCGATGGAGTTGACCTGCTCTGGCTTCAGATCGCCGTCGTCAATCGCCTGCATCTGTCCTTTCAGACGACGCAGATTGAAGAACAACTTTTTCTGCGAGGCTGTCGTACCGATTTTCACCAGAGACCAGCTATGCAGGATGTATTCCTGCATGGCGGCGCGGATCCACCACATGGCGTAGGTGGCAAGGCGGAAACCACGCTCCGGGTCGAACCGGCGCACGGCCTGCATCATGCCGATATTGCCCTCGCTGATGAGTTCGTTCACCGGAAGGCCATAGCCACGATAACCCATGGCGATTTTGGCAACGAGGCGCAGATGGGACGTGACGAGGCGGTGTGCCGCGCTCGTATCCTCGTTCTTGCGCCACTGGCGGGAGAGATCGAGTTCTTCCTGCGGGGTCAGCAGGGGGAACTTGCGGATTTCCTGAAGATAGCGGGTGAGATTGTTCTCTGGACCCACTGAAATGACGGCTGGGGATGCCATGGTCTTCAACTCCTTTCGCCCGGGGCTTAACCCGCATCCGGATGAGATGGAGACTCATACGGATCGGCGACGGGATAGTTCCGTCTGACCCAGGTGACGCATTGGGAAGGACTTTCACGTCCCCGACCGTCAGCCCCCGGACTGGGCGACCTCTGGTGGTACGATCCGTTCCGGCGGCGCGTCAGCTCGTCGGATGAGCTGTTTATGACAGGCTCAGCCAAAAAAGTCAATGGCCTTTTAAGGTTTAGCCGATCAGTCTCTTTTTCAAGGTCTGAAAATCTTCGGGAGGGGCAGTTTCGAACGAAAGCTGCTTTTTCGTCCGCGGATGGATAAATCCGAGTCGGGTCGCATGAAGCGCCTGACGGGGAAAATCGAGCGCCGCGTCTTTCGCATCCTGCGACAGACTACGGGCCGCAGCGGGAATCCGGCGCAGATAGACCGGATCGCCGAGCAGGGGGTGGCCTGCATTCGAAAGGTGAACACGGATCTGATGGGTGCGTCCAGTGGCAAGACGACATTCGATCAGGGACACGGCAGCCTGATAGGGTTCGATCAGCTTAAAGCGTGTCAGGGCAACCTTGCCGCCATTGCCTACGACCGCCATGCGTTTACGGTCTCTTTTGTCCCGGCCGATATTGCCATCGAACTCGCCTTCCAGCGGCAGGAGCCCCCAGGCGAGGGCCAGATAGGCCCGGTCGATATCGCGGGCGGCGAAGGCTTCGGACAGGGCATTATGAACCATGGCCGTCTTGGCCACGACCATCAGGCCGGACGTGTCCTTGTCCAGACGATGGACGATACCGGGGCGCTTCTCCCCGCCGATTCCTTCGAAACCTTCTCCACAATGGCCAAGGAGGGCGTTGACCAGTGTGCCTGTCTCGTTTCCGGGAGCGGGATGCGTGACAAGCCCGGCCTGCTTGTCGAGCACGATCAGGTCGTCGTCTTCATACAGGATGTTCAGCGGGATCTGCTCTGCGATGGGGCGGGCAGGGAGGGGTTCGGGAAATGTCAGCAGCAGTTCCATGCCGTCACGCAACGTTTCCGCCGGTTCGCAGACCGTCTTTCCGTTGACGGAAAAGCTGCCGCCTTCAATCAGGGCCTTGACCCGGGAGCGTGAAACCGTGCCGATGGCGTCCGCCAGCGCGCGGTCGGCCCTCTGGCCAGCCGTGGACGCATCGACAACAAGACGGAATGGGGAAACAGGATCAGACATGACACAGGGTGTAGCCGAGGAAATGGCGAACAGCGAGTCGCAGACACCAAAAGCGCTTCTGGCCGCTGTAATTTTGATGGGCGTGCTGATTATTGCGGCCGTTTTCGGGCTGATTGGCGTGATTGCCTATCGTTTCCTGCATCCCCGCCCGAGCGTCACAGCAACTGTGCCCTTGGCCGAAGGAGGCTTCTCACGTCTGGCTCTTCCGCTCGGTGCGGGCGAGCATATTACGGCCGTTACGGCGCGTCCTGACGGCCTGATGGCGGTGACACTGAGCGACGCCGGAAGCGATCGTGTGCTGCTGTGGAACCCCGAGGCCGGAAAAATCGCCGCCGAGCTGGATTTCGGAACCCCCGCATCATCTTCGCCCTGACCGGCCTGAACCTGCCGCTGTGTTTCCACGTTAAGGTGGCAGGACTCAGAAAGGATCACGGATAATGGGACGTCTGATTGATGCGGCCTTGGCCGTCGGTACGGTTTTTGGAGTGCAGTACGCCTCGCGTGAAATCAGCCCGGCGGACGATCCGTCCACGCGCCGGTGGTACGACCGGCTGAACAAGCCGCATTTCAATCCGCCCGGTCCGGTTTACGGCGTGGTCTGGACGATTCTGGACGGGCTTCTGGCCTGGTCGGGCTACCGGCTTCTGCGTGCTGAAAAATCCTGTTGCCGGACGGCGGCGCTGATCCTCTGGGCGCTGTGCGTTGCCGGTGTGGCAGGCTTTCCGTTCTTCGTGTTCCGCAAACGGCAGCTTGGAGCGGGTCTGGCCATTTGTGTCGGCCTGATCATGACGTCCGGAGCCTCGATCTGTGCGGCGCATAAGGTGGACTGTAAGGCAGCCTCAATGCAGGTTCCGTTTTTGGCATGGCTGATCTTCGCCACCTGCATTCACGAAGAAATCTGGCGTACGAACTAAGGATGCCTCAGGCGGCGTTCAGAATGGCCGCCATAAGCCCGGGAAACCGGGCGTCGAGTTCCTCGAGTCGTAGGGAATTACGGTGCTGAACGCCCTCGATCCGGGTTCTCAGGACCCCGCTCTCACGCAGGACCTGAAAATGGTGCGACATGCTGGATTTGGGCCGCGTTCCGATCAGCGTGGCGCAGTTGGCTTCCCCGACGCGCCCCAGATGCCGCACGATCTCCAGACGCGCGGGATCAGCCAGCGCACGCAGCACCGGAATCAGTTCGAATGTCGCGGAGTCAGGATGATCGTAGGCGGCCATGAAGTCTTATCCCTTTCCTGAAGTTTTATCGCAACACTTGCTTTGTTCGATTTTTATCGAACAATATGGTGATCAGTCCATTGAAGGAGAAACAGGATGCCAACGCTGTTCGATTCGATTGATTTCGGTCCCATTCACGCGAAGAACCGGATTCTGATGTCCCCTCTGACGCGTGCGCGCGCCGACAGGAATGCCGTTCCGACTCCGATCATGGCGGAATACTACGCCCAGCGCAGCAGCGCCGGATTGATTATCAGTGAAGCCACAGGCATTTCCCGCGAAGGTCTGGGCTGGCCGTTTGCTCCCGGAATTTGGTCGGATGAGCAAGTGGAAGCCTGGAAGCCGATTGTCGCCGCAGTTCACGCCAAGGGCGGCAAGATTGTTTGCCAGCTCTGGCACATGGGGCGGATGGTCCATTCTTCCGTCACGGGCACGCAGCCCGTTTCGTCTTCCGCGACCACCGCTCCGAACGAAGTTCATACCTATGAAGGCAAAAAGCCTTACGAACAGGCGCGTGCAATCGACGCCGCTGACATCAGCCGTATCCTGAACGATTACGAGAACGCGGCGCGCAACGCCATCCGTGCGGGTTTTGACGGTGTGCAGATCCACGCGGCCAATGGCTACCTCATTGATGAATTTCTGCGGGATGGGACGAATCTCCGCACTGACGAATATGGCGGTTCGCCGGAAAACCGTATCCGCTTCCTGCGTGAAGTGACCGAGCGCGTGATTGGCGCGATCGGTGCGGAACGCACAGGCGTCCGCCTGTCCCCGAATGGTGATACACAGGGTTGTATCGACAGTGCGCCGGAAACGGTCTTCGTACCGGCCGCCAAACTGCTTCAGGATCTGGGCGTTGCTTGGCTTGAACTGCGCGAACCCGGCCCGGACGGGACTTTCGGAAAGACCGATCAGCCCAAACTGTCTCCGCAGATCCGCAAGGTCTTTACCCGGCCGCTGGTTCTCAATCAGGACTATACGTTCGAGATGGCGCAGGAAGCACTGGCAGAAGGGCACGCCGATGCGATTGCCTTTGGCCGGAAGTTCATCTCGAACCCTGACCTGCCGGAGCGTTTCGAGCGCGGCATCGCTCTTGAGCCTGACAATATGAAGACTTGGTACAGTCAGGGGCCGGAGGGATATATCGACTACCCGTCCGCGACCTCAGGCCCTAACTGAGCTTTGAGGCAGTCCGGGAGCTCTTAGTCGCTCCCGGATTTTCAGTCAGACGGGCCGGACGAGTTCGTACAGCGCGACCGCCGCAGCATTGGAGACGTTCAGGCTCTCCATGTCGCCGGGCATGTAAACGCTGGCGATCTCGTCGCAGGTCTCACGCGTCAGGCGGCGCAATCCAGCCCCTTCGGCCCCCAGAACCAGCGCCACACGACGCCCGACAAACCCTTTTCCATCCAGTCGTGTGCCACCGGCATCCAGACCGACAACCCAAAAATTCTCGGCCTGAAGCGCCTGAAGGGCACGGGAGAGATTGACCTCACGCAGAATGGGAACGAGGTCGAGTGCGCCTGAAGCAGCCTTCGCCATGGCGCCGCTTTCCTGCGGGGCATTGCGATCCTGCACCAGAAGTGCCGCCGCTCCGAACGCCGCAGCTGATCTGAGAATAGCGCCGATATTGCGTGGGTCCGTCACCTGATCCAGCACCAGAACCGGGCCGGTGCGCTCGACAATATCGAGAATGGCGAGTGTCTCCAGAGGCTCAACCCGCAAGCAGACACCCTGATGCACGGCATCGCGCTCACAGAGTTTGTCGAGGCGCTCACGGTCCACAATCTGCGGCTTGTGCGATGCGCCTTCGAAAGACGCCGCGGCTTCGCGTGTCGCCAGAAAATCATGAATCACACGCTCAGGATTGGCGAGCGCCGCCTGCACGGCATGGTGCCCATAAATCCAGTAGCCGGAACCGGAGTTGCCAGCATGACCGCGACCGGAACGGCCACTACGTCCGCCAGAGCGCTCACCCGAGGAACGGGCAGGCTGGTCAGCACGTGCGGATGGAGGGGGGGAGCGATCCGTAGAACGGTCGGGAGCGGAGCGGGAGGGAGATCTTCTGGCCATAAAAAGCATATAATCGACAACAGGCGATTGACATAGCCGTCAATCCGCCATATCTCAACCGCCGACCCGGAGAGGTGCCCGAGTGGCTAAAGGGGGCGGACTGTAAATCCGCTGGCGTACGCCTACGTTGGTTCGAATCCAACTCTCTCCACCAGGTCCCCTCATACATTTTTAAATGTTGCAGTAAGGTTGAGTACTAAGCTCCCTTTCAGTAAAATGTGTCTTTCATTCACGCAACTGCACGCTTTGTCGTGCCGGATGCTCTCTATGGCAGGCAATCTGTATTTGGGAGGTTCGTGTGGCACAGCGATTTTTTGTCGTGATGTCTCTGGCAGTAGGGGTGACAGGGTGTTCTCATCTGCCTCCACGAACTGTTGATGCCCGCGCGGCGCTCTTGAAGCCCTTTGCCGTGACCGGTTCCGGGCGGCAGGAGAACTCGATACCATCGGATCATCAGATTCATGGAACGGTCAGTGTTGGTACAGGCATCGGGAGCCGCAGGAGTTATAATCCAGGGGCGTCTTCCTCGCCAGAAGGTCTCACGGGAGCGGGATCTGATGAAAGAAGGCTGGTGCCGGAGGGCTGGTGATTGCTCTCCGGCAGGAAATCTCTTCAGTTCAGCGGTGCGATCTTCACGACGATATAAGGCATGACTTCAAGATCTTTGCCGTTATGAAAAACGGGTAGCCGTGCCCATTGTCCGACCGTGCCGTACAAAGCGCCATTGGCGTAGGTCAAGCCATCGGGTTCGGTCAGGCGCGGATCATGTGCCACCACGGAAACCTGACCATCCGGCCGGTGGCGCAGGATGGCATGGCGCTCATCATCCGTGATGTAGAGCGAACCGTCCGGGCCAGTTGCTATACCATCGCCCACTCCGGTTTCGCCTTCATCCTTCACAGCCTTTTCCAGATTGGCTTCGCTGGTGTTCGAATCAGACAGAACAGCGGTTGGCGCAGAATAGAGGCGGCGGCTGCTCTGCGGCTGCCAGTAAAGCGTCTGTTGGTCTGGGCTGAGGGCAATCCCGTTTACGCCCCCCTGAGGGATCGTGGCATGCGCTGGATCGTAGCGTCCTGCCACGCCGTCCATTACGGCAACAAAGCCCGGAACCGGCATGACGGAGACCGTGTCCGCCAGAATGCGACGCTGATGTCCCGTGGCCAGATCAACGACGATCAGTGCAGGATGCACGTCGACGGACGTGTCGGTAATGAAAGCGGTTCCCGCCTTGCCATGAGTCAGGTCGATGCGGACGTCATTGACGTGGCTGTCCGGCAGAAGGGCTGGGGCGCTGAGGGGAATGACCTGCGCGATTTTTCCGCTCGCGGGGTCAATCCGGAAGAGCTTTTGCGCGCCTGCTACTGTTCCCGTGCCAGCGACCATGCCTTCATCCAGAACCCAGAGCTGTCCGTTGGTATCAATGGTCATGCCGAGCGGCGAGACGAACTGTTCCTGTGCGGCAGCATCGGGGAAGGGGGTCAGCTTACCCTTCGTATACAGCCCCAGCCTGGGGCCGGAATGTTCGTGCGCGCTCCGGGGGAAGCCGAGCACCAGGCGTCCATCAGGCAGAACGGCAATGCCGGAAGGTTGGGCGTTGGAAAAGCGTCCGATGACCTGCACATTGCCGGACGGAAGTGTGCCTTTGTCGACGGTTTCGGCGGCGAGGAGGGGAGAGGCGGTAGTAAGTGCTGCAATGCCGACGCTGAAAGCGAAGGTTAGAAATGTCTGACGAGCCATGGCTGAGATCTCCTTTACCGCTAAAGGAACAGAATGGCTCAGGCCTGACAACCCACGCCCACGTGAGTGCAGAAGATCAGCGTTTCAGCAGGCGCGCGCGCAGGGCAGGGTCGTGGGCATATAGAAACAGCCCATGAATCCCACGCGTGAGGATGACGTTTAGGGCATTGAGAATAACGCGCTTTTTTGCCTCTTCGGGTGCAGCGATTCCATCCCGCCCCTGAAAGGCCGCGCTATCTTCGTACCTTTCCGGCCTTACGCCGATCCGGTCATGTTCCGCATCATAAAACAGGGACGGTCCGAGAATGACCCCGGCATAATTCAGGTCGAACCCCTGGATCGTATAGACGGACCCGACCTCGTTGATCGTATCCGGGCGCTCGGCCCAAGGGAGTTTTTCGCTCGGCAGGGAACGATCCCATCGTAAATGGAAGTTGCCTTCGGTGATGAAGTGGTCTTCACCATTGAGCGTGTATGGGTAGTCATAAGTCGAGAGCAGACGACTGAGGCCGTATTTCGCATTGTAGTCACGCAGATCTGAATACAGTTTTGCGCAGTCGTCATAGATCCGCAGATCGAAGCGCGGATCTTTTGGCCGGGACAGGATCTTACCTTGCCCTAAAGCGTCGATCCATGAACATGTGGCGGTATTGGCCGCGACACGGAACTGGGTTTTAAGATGGAAAGTCTCTGAAGGGCGATCTTTGCGGAAGCTCTCGAGAAGATCACTGGACCAGTGGCTCTTGAATTTCAGAACCTGCAAAGGATCGAACACGACCACCACGATCCGCGCCCATCGCAGGATTTCTTCCAGATGGTTCTGCTGGGAGAAGTGATTGTACCGGTCCGGACGGGTCAGCAGCAGATGCGCCTCGTCCACCAGCACAATATCCGCGCGTTGTCCGGTCTTTGCGGATTTATTGATGAAGGTCGTGGGGCGTTCGTAGTCGCTCTTGCGCAGATTGGGCATGGTGGTCGCGATATTGCGATAGAGCTTGAGCATCTCCGGGTGATTGACGATCAGCATGTTTCGCAGACCCTTCAGCGGGTCGGCGGGTGAACCATTTCGTGCCCGGGTCTGGAGCGTGTTGAAGATTGCGTTCAGGACGACGCTTTTTCCTGTCCCCGCTGCACCCTCAATAATGAAAAGGGCACTGTCGTCCTGTCGGTGGCATTCGCAGAATGAAATCACGCGCTGCAACAGATCCCTCTGCGGCCCCGAAAGCGCACGCTCCGGGGAGAGCTTGCCTGTGGCGGCATTCCCGGAAACGCTCACGACATTCAGTCCGCCGCGATATCGGCGACTTTGGCATCCGTGGCCTGCTGGGCGTCGGCGGGTGTGATCCGCACGACCAGCCCCTGACGACCCGCATTGATATAAACATGCGTGCGCGGCATAGCGTCCTGCGACAGGACAACTGGGATTGGGGTTTTCGATCCGAACGGGCTTGTGCCGCCAGACTCGAAGCCTGTCAGCTCATGCGCCTTTTCAGGGCTCATCATGCGGGCATTCCGCCCGTTGAACAAAGCTGCCACCTTCTTCAGATTCATGCGCTGATGCGCGGGGGCGACGACACAGACGGCCTGTTTCTTATCCACTTCGACAACCAGCGTCTTGAGCACGTCTTCCGGCGCCACGCCGATGGCTTCTGCCGCCTGCATCCCGATCAGACCGCCATTGGGGGCATACTCATAATCATGAACGCTGAAAGGAATGTTCCGGGCCGTCAGAAAGGCGGTTGCGGCTGTTTCTCGGGTCGTGTGCGTGCTCCGTCTCCAGAAGCAGGCCGTCATACGCCGAATGGCTGAAATCCAGCGAAAATCAGCACGGATCGCCCCGGGCAGGACCTGCAATATCGTGTTGTCTGTATGGGCGTGCAGGGGCCGGTTGGCAACATAAGAGACGTCGGAAAGATGCTGATCGCTTTATTCCGAACTGTCGCTGAGTTGCGGGATGTATCGTTATTCATGAGACGCATGACATTTTCTATGTTACTGTTTAACGCTAAAGAAAATTCTGGTCGGTCTGGGGTCAGGAGAATCGTCGTGACGATCCAGCGGGTCGGAAAGCTGTCGGGAGAGGCATCGTGAATCAGAAAAGCATCTGGGTCGGGACGAACTGGAAAATGAACAAGGGGCCGGCTGAAGCCATTGCGGATGCCCGCGCCCTAGCGTTTTTTCGTCCCCCTGAGGGCGTCCGGTGTTTTCTGGCCCCACCCGCCACGTCGCTGCGGGATGTGGGAGCAGTCCTTCAGGACAGCCCTCTGATGGTCGGCGCGCAGAATATGTATTGGGAAGACAATGGGGCGTGGACGGGTGAAATTTCCGCGCCGATGATCGCCGAATGCGGCGCGTCTATTGTCGTGCTGGGGCATTCTGAACGTCGGCAGCATTTCGGGGAAACGGACTGGACGGTCAACCTGAAGGTCCGTGCAGCGCTTCGGCATGGTCTGCGTCCTTTGATCTGCATTGGGGATACGCTCGACGAATATGAGTTCGGTGTGTCGCAGGAGACACTGGCGCGGCAGACAAAAATTGCGCTGCATGGGGTTTCACAGGAAGACCTTGAACGGGTTCTCGTGGTCTATGAGCCTGTCTGGGCCATCGGATCGGCAGGCCGTCCTGCTGAACCGGCTTTCGTCTCCCAGATCCATACGACGCTGCGTGGTGTCGTGAAAGAGATCGCGATGCAGGGCAGTTCCGTGCGGATTCCGCTGCTTTATGGCGGTAGCGTTTCGCGCGGCAATATCCGCGACTATGTGGCCCTGCCGGACGTGGACGGCGTGCTGATCGGCCGGGCAGGCTGGAATCCAGCGGATTTCATGGATCTGGTCGAGAGCGTGCGTGATGTGGTCTCTCCGAAGGTTCCTGCATGATGAGTGCCCTGCTTACGGAAGGGCAGGCACTGTCTGGCCGCCGGCGCGGGATTCTTGATTATGTCACCGAACATGGCGTGGTGCCGGTCGCGGACCTGCTGAAGCGCTTTTCGCTCAGTCGGGCTTCGATCAACCGGGATCTTCTGGTGCTCTGCGCGCAGGGTCTGGTCCGGCGGATCGGAACGGACATCACGACTCTTCCGAACATCGGCGCATCGGCAAGTGTGGTGTATCGCAGGGCGCAGGCCGTTGCTGAAAAGCAGGCGATCGCGACCTTGGCCGCCTCTATGGTGAGCCAAGGCGACACCGTAGCGCTGGATGATTCCACAACCGCAGGGGCGATGGCGGACACGCTGTGCGAAATCGCCCAGTTGACGGTCGTGACGAACAGTCTGGGCCTCGTCAGCCGTCTGGGGCCTTGCGAAACGGTCGGTCTGATCGGTCTGGGAGGACGTTATAGTCCGACGTTCGATGCTTTTGTGGGAAGGATCTGCGAGCAGGCTGTGATGTCCATGCGGATCAACATGGCATTCGTGTCGGCGGCCGCAATATCGGGCGTGACGGCCTATCATCAGGTTGAGGACATCATTCAGGCCAAGCGGGCCCTGATGGATGTGGCGGATTGCCGCGTTCTTCTGGCAGACAGCCGGAAGTTCGACACTGTGGCCATGAACCGGCTGGCGCTCCTGTCTGAATTCGACGTCGTGATTACGGATGATGGAATCGATCCCGCCTGCGCCGAACTGCTGCGGGACGCGGGCATATCGCTGAGGATTGCCAATGTCCCGCGCCCCGCTCCCGGACTTACTGCGGACTGAAAGTTGTCTGTCGCGTCATGACCGGAGCGATTGGCCAGAACGTGACGGAAACTTCCGCCTGCAAGGCCCCTAGCTCGTCCTGAATATAAGTCATGTATTCGTGCAATCCGCGGGAAATGATCTCCTCGACGGTCTGGTCTTCGAGCGTGGCCCTCAGATTGATGATGCGTTCCTGTAGTGGTCCGCATTGGTGGCGGAGATTGTAGTGTGTGGACAAGGCGTTAAGCGTGCTTTCCACCTGTCGCAGATTGAGCATCAAGGAGCGCGGAAACCCTTCGTTTTTAAGCAAAAACCCCACGACATTGGCCGGTGTGATCGTCACCGGCTGGAGGCGGCGGAAGGCATGATAGGCTGCAGCCGAACGCAGGACGGCCCCCCATTGCGTCAGGTCCATCTGCGAGCCAGAGATTTCGCCGCCCGGCAGCAGCGTATGGTATCGGATGTCGATTAGACGGGTGATCTGGTCGGAACGCTCCAGATATTTCCCCAGCAGATAGAACAGCCACGCCTGATCGCGGTACAGGGTGCCTTCGGTAACGCCGAAATGCGTCTGGCAGTCCTGTTTGATACGGTTGCATAGCCCGGACAGACCATTGCGGCGGATGTCGGGCGTGGACAGCTCCATCATGCTCTGGGTGAAAATATTGAGCTGCATCCACATTTCGGTGGAGATCAGCGGACGGGCTGAACGGGCATTTTCGCGGGCCATATGCGCCATGGCGCGGATGGACGTCGGGTTCGTGCTTTCCGTGATGTAGAACGCGAGGATGTTTTCTTCCGTCGCGGGCAGCGCATAAAGGGTGGCGTAGCGCTCTTCATCAGAATTGATCTGAAGGATGGAATCCCATCCCGGGCTGCCATCAGCATTGCGGACGAAGGCTTCCGTCACTTCCAGAATACGGGCGAGATTTTCGATCCGCTCCATATAACGGGCGAGCCACATCATGCTCTCGCCATAGCGCGACAGCAGCGTGTTGAGATTGGCGAGCATGGCGGGAAAGCGTGTGCCGGTCTGTGTCATCGGGCCATCACCCAGGTGTCTTTCGAGCCGCCGCCCTGTGAGGAATTGACGACCAGCGAGCCCTTGCGAAGGGCTACGCGGGACAGGCCACCGGGGAGGACCCATGTATTTTTTCCGGTCAGGGCGAAAGGTCGCAGGTCCACATGCCGGGCCTCCACACCGCTGGGACAAAGCGTGGGAGAGACCGAGAGGTCGATGACCGGCTGGCTGATATAATTGGAAGGATCTTCGAGCAGCTTCGCACGGAATTCGTCCAGTTCGGTCTGGGTGGCCTGCGAGCCTATCAACAAGCCGTAGCCACCGGACTCGCCGACGGGTTTGATGACCAACTTGTTCATATTGGCCAGCGTATAGGCCAGCCCCTCCGGCTCGGCGCAGATATGGGTCTGGACGCTGTCGAGGATCGGGTCTTCGCCAAGATAATAGCGGATGAGGCGGGGCATATAGGCGTATACGGCCTTGTCGTCCGCAACGCCCGTTCCCAGAGCGTTCGCCAGCGTCACGTTACCCCGGCGATAGGCTTCCACAAGGCCGGGAACGCCGAGCATGCTGTCCGGATTGAACGCCAGCGGGTCCAGATATTCATCGTTGAGGCGGCGATAGATCGCATGAACGGGCCGCAGCCCTGCGACGGTCCGCATATAGACGCGATGGTTCTCGACGATCAGATCCCGGCCTTCGACAAGGGGCACGCCCATCTCGCGGGCCAGAAAGACATGTTCGAAATAGGCGGAATTGTAGATGCCCGGCGAGAACAGGACGACCTGCGGATCGGTCACACTCTCGGGCGCGACCTCGCAGAGGGTCTGATGCAGTTTGAGGCCATATTCCTCAACCGAGCGCAGGGGCATGCCTGAGGCAAGGTCGGGCATCAGGCGCAGCATCATGTGCCGGTTCTCGATGACGTAAGAGACGCCCGACGGCGTGCGCGCATTGTCTTCAAGCACCATGAAGCGGCCGCTGCTGTCGCGGATCAGGTCGGTCCCGTTGATATGGACATAGACGTCACCGGGGACGCGGACGCCAACCATGGCGTCGCAGTAATTGGGATTACCGAGCACCAGACTGGCAGGGATGATTCCATCCCGCAGAACATGACGCTCATGATAGATGTCCCGCAGGAACAGGTTGAGCGCCTTGACGCGCTGCTGCACGCCCCGGTCGATATGATCCCATTCTAAGGCGGTGAGAACGCGCGGGATCATGTCGAAGGGGAGGATGCGGTCGATCGCTTCGCGGTCGGAATAGACGGTGAAAGTGATGCCCAACCGGTAGAGTTGTGTCTCAGCCGTGCTGGTGCGGTGGCGCAGTTCCGAAAGATCAAAACCAGCCAGACGGTCTCGCACGGTCCTGAGTGCGGGGGGTATGTCATCCGTCCGGCGCATGAGTTCGCAGAAAAAATCCGGTGTGTCATAGGCGGCGAAAATACCTGCCGCGGCCTTTGCCGGAGCCAGTGCGGAAAGACTGGTCGCGGAGGGATCGGGAGACTGCAAAACCGGCTTGCTCATTCTCTGCCTCACACCCTGTTTTTTCCTGACCCCGTTTGCTGAAGGAAAGCCCGATCAGCCGTGCCGGTTCGTTACGATATTTTATTAACGGAGCAAGATTTCGACGCTTTGCCAAGCGTGAAATTTGGCGTTTGGACAGATCGTGGGAAGTGTGGCGGAAATTGTTGCGGTTCCCGACAAGACTGATAGGGTAATGGTTTGAACGGCCATCAGACCCGGTGGTTGCCGGAGCAGGATGGCCCGAAAATCCTGTGTCAGGAATGCATTTCTGAAACTGATTGTCCTCAGGGCCTGCCGAGCATGAATTCCCGCGTCGTACTGCGTCACCATACCCGATATCAGTATGACCGACCTGTCTTTCTGGGCCGTCAGACCGTGCGTCTGTGTCCGGTGCCGCGTGTGGCCTCTGTCATCCGGAATTATGCGCTCGACATATCGCCGGACACTGCGGATGTGCTCTGGCGGCACGATGCGTACGGCAACCGTGTGGCGGAAGTCCGGGTTCCAGAGCGCGTTACGGCGTTTGATGTTTCGGTCAGTATGGAGGTGGATCTGGGTAGCCAGCCGGGTGAGGCAGGAGAGTCGGAAATACCGGTCTGTGCCGCCTACCGGGATGTCGATACGGCTGGGGCGCAGGTGTCCCGCTTCGTCGAAGCCTGGCGGATCGCGGGTGAGCAGAGGGTTCCGTCCGTGGTGGCGGATCTCAACCGGGCTGTGGCGGAGCGTCTGACCTATCAGCGCAGATTTGAGCCCGGCGTGTGGACGCCTGAAGAGACGTTGCAGCGGGAAAGCGGCTCATGTCGTGACAGCGCGTGGCTTCTGGTAACGATCCTGCGGCATCTGGGGTTTTCGGCGCGGTTTGTGTCGGGCTATCTGATCCAGCCGGATGACGTCAATGGCCTGAGCTGTGACCTGCACGCCTGGGCTGAAGCATGGATTCCGGAAAGTGGCTGGGTTGGTTTTGATACGACGTCCGGTCTGATGGTGGCGCAGCATCACATTCCGCTGGCGGTCGCCGGGCGTCCCGAGGAAACCGCGCCCATTTCAGGACTGCTGGACCGCTGCAAGGCCACGTTTGAAGTCACGATGCGTGCGACACCGCTTCCCGTCGGGAACATTGCTCCGGAACTGGCCATGATCGGGGAAGGCGGTGTAATGCATTCCCATGAAGCTCTTTGAGTGCCAGTTCTGCGGACAGATTCTCTTTTTTGAAAACACGGTTTGCGAGCACTGCCGCCATCCTGTCGGGTACCTTCCGGAACAGTCACTGCTGACTGCGCTGGACCCGGCTGGGGAGCGGCTGTGGCACCCGCTTGAGCCCTCGGCCCGGCATGAGAGTCTGCGCTACTGCTCCAATCATGATCATGACGTCTGCAACTGGCTGACCGAACCTGACCCGCACAGTGACAGGTCATTCTGTTTTGCCTGTCGCTTCAACCGTACGATTCCAAGCCTTGACATCCCCGGAAATCTGGAGCGTTGGCGCAAGATCGAGGTGGCCAAGCACCGCCTATTCTACACGCTTTTGCGCCTCAGACTGCCCATTCGGGATCGCCGTCAGGCCCCGGAGAACGGGCTTGTGTTCGACTTCCTTGATGATGCGCCGGACGGATCGGCACCCGTCATGACGGGGCATTCCAACGGCGTCATTACCATCGCCATGCGCGAAGCCGACGATGCTACGCGCGAACGGATGCGTGTCGAGATGGGAGAATATTACCGCACGCTTCTCGGGCATTTCCGGCACGAGATCGGGCATTATTACTGGAACCTGCTAGTGCGCGACGCTGGGCGGCTGGAGGAGTGTCGAGCCGTTTTCGGTGATGATCGGGCGGATTATCAGCAGGCACTTCAGGTCTATTATGACAGCCCCCCGCCACCCCAATGGCAGGACAATCATGTCAGCGTCTATGCGACATCCCATCCGTGGGAGGATTTTGCAGAAACCTGGGCGCATTATCTGCATATCGTCTCAACGCTCGAAACCGCCTGTGCTTTCGGTGTCAGCGTCAATCCGCGTCTTGAGGGGATCGGCCATGCTTTCGGGCGAACACTCGAAGATCCCTATACGCAGGCATCTTTCGAAGACATCATGCAGGCTTGGCTGCCCCTGACCTATGCTGTGAACAGTCTGAACCGCTCCATGGGGCTGGCGGATTTCTATCCATTTGTGCTGACGGCAGGTGTCATGCACAAACTCGCTTTCATTCATCGCCTGATCCGCGAAAGTCAGAGCGTCTGAATTCAGGGAAAACTCTACGGAACGTTTGCATACGTCATGATGTAACGAGCCTCGCGACGTCCTATCAGTCCAGTCGGACGGAGGGACGCACAAAGGTTTCCACCCAGTCCGAGTAACAGGACATCAGACCGCGATAATAGCCGAAGAGTTCCATCTGATGCTGGCGATACAGCATCAGATGCGCCAGTCGCGCCGAAAAACCATGCGAGATTCCCCCGCCCCAGACGGTTCCCCCCGGGAGGGCGGCCCAGCCATTGTATTTTCCGAGGGCCACGATCGCGCCTTTGTTATGGAAGACGCAGCCCGGGACTTTCCGGCCATGCTCGATCCATGCGGGAAGATATCGGGCCAGATGTTTGGCCTGTTGCCCCGCAACCTGAGCTGTAGCGGGCAGGGGATCATCCTGAATGAAAGAACAGTCTCCAAGCGCGAAAATACGCTCATCGTCAATGGAAGACAGGTTCGGATTGACGAGGATCTGGCCGGTCCGGTTGATCGTCAGCCCGCCATAGGCAGTAGTGACTTCGGGGGCTTTGACACCTGCCGCCCAGACACGCAGCTTGGCGGGAACATAAGATCCATCTTTCAGAATAAAGCCATGGGCATCCGCTCCGGCAACGCGGGCGTTGGTCTGAACGGTCACGCCGATATGTTCGAGTTCCTTCTGGGCGGCCGCAGAAACGGATTCCGGAAAAGCGGGGAGGATACGCGGACCTGACTGAAGAAGCGTGACATGCAGTTTGGGCGGTGCCTTGCCGAACGCGTGCAGATTATATGGGCCGACGATCTCTAGGGCCTTATGCAGTTCGGCGGCAAGCTGAACGCCGGTCGCACCACCGCCGACAATCGCAATGTCCAGTTCGGACGTATTGGCGAATGCGCGAAGCAGTTCCATACGGAATTTCTCGTTGAAAGCATTGGCCTCCACGAGGTTGTCGATGGACATGCAGTATTCTTTAACGCCGGGTGTGCCGAAATCATTGGCGCAACTGCCGATCGCAATGACGACCGTGTCGTATTTCATACGGCGGCTTTCCAGAACGACGGTGCCGTCTGCTTCCAGAAGCGGACTGAGGATCACTTCCCGGTTTTCACGATCAATAGAGGCGACTTCACCGGGCCAGAATTCAAAATGATGACCGCTGGCCTGTGTGATAAAATTCACCTTGTCGTTTTCATTGCTGAGCGTGCCGGACGCAAAGCAGTGCAGCATCGGTTTCCAGACGTGGGAAAAGCTCTTGTCGATCAGCGTAATGCGCGCTTTTCCGGGTTTCCCCATCGATTTTCCGAGGCGCGTTGCGAGAGACAGGCCAGCGACGCCACCTCCGACAATCAGAATTTCAGGTCGAGACAGCATCGGTTTTCATGCCTCCGTTAAGGGGATGGGCAGCAAAAAAAGATACACAGAAAGAGATGTTTACGCCTCGCCACAGCAGTAAACAGTGAGGATCGGAAGAGACTATTATGAGCATTCCGGATATGACGAAAATCATATTCAGGTGACTGTAATAAAGTTCGGTGAGCACTTTTCTGAAATAGACGTTTGTTAGCGGAATTTGATGATGTGATGTTGTTTTGAAGCGTAATCCGGGAATTCTCAAAGCTCGTTGGGAAATTCATGGAGGAGCCGTTTCGGCGTAATATGTGGCGCTATACAGTGATGTGGATCACGACCTTTGCTACGCGCGGCATCCCGCTTTCAATCCTCCATTGGAAAAGGATTGAGGAGATTTTTGCTGTATCTGGGTGTCGGATCATGTCGAGCGTGACATTGAGAAAGGTAGCTTTGCTCATCAACCTGAGAAGGTCGTGAGCAATCGGTGACCCAATCGGGTTTTGCAGATCGCATTCAGCGTCAAGCGCTGAAACACCCTTTCACACAACGCAATCGTTACCTGAAATGGTCAGGTAGAACTCAATCATCAAACGACGGCCGTGACGTTGCTGAAGGCGTACCTCATTAACATCACGGCCGTTTATAACTCTGGATGACAGGTCAGAATTCTGAACGGATCATCCTCAAATCAATCTGGCGAGCTTATGAGACCAAACACTCAGGCCGAAAGTTCTTTCCGAACGATTGCTGCGCCTGCGCTCAGAGCGTTCAGCTTTCCCGTTGCGACCTGCCGGGACAGCGGGGTCATTCCGCAGTTGGTCGACGGATACAGCTTGTCCGCATCGACGAACTGAAGCGCTTTTCGTAGCGTGCTGGCGACTTCTTCCGGCGTTTCAACGGTGCTGGTCGCCACGTCGATGGCGCCGACCATCACCTTCTTACCGCGGATGAGTTCGATGAGATCCATCGGAACGCGCGAGTTCTGACATTCCAGCGAGATCAGATCGATGTTCGACCGCTGCAGCTTGGGGAAAATCTCCTCGTACTGTCTCCACTCCGAGCCCAGAGTGTTCTTCCAGTCAATATTCGCCTTGATGCCGTAGCCGTAGCAGATATGGACGGCGGTTTCGCATTTCAGGCCTTCAATGGCCTTTTCTAGCGTTGCGATGCCCCAGTCATTCACTTCATCGAAGAAAACGTTGAAGGCAGGCTCATCGAACTGGATAATGTCCACGCCCGCCGCTTCAAGTTCACGGGCTTCCTGGTTCAGGATGCGGGCGAACTCCCAGGCGAGTTTTTCGCGGCTCTTGTAATGTGCGTCATGCAGCGTATCGATCATGGTCATGGGGCCGGGAAGGGCCCATTTGATCGGCTTGTCCGTGAGCTTGCGCAGGAACTTGGCGTCTTCGACGAAGACGGGCTTTTCACGCGACACGGCACCCACGACGGACGGCACGCTTGCGTCGTAACGGTTACGGATCTTGACCGTCTGGCGGTTCTCGAAATCGACGCCGCTCAGATGCTCGATGAATGTCGTGACGAAATGCTGGCGCGTCTGTTCGCCGTCGCTGACGATATCAATGCCGGCACGGTTCTGGTTGTCCAGCGTCAGGCGCAGGGCGTCCTGCTTGCCTTCGACCAGTTCCTCCCCCTGAAGTTTCCAGGGGGACCAGAGGGTTTCCGGCTTTGCGAGCCATGACGGTTTCGGCAGGCTGCCAGCGGTCGAAGTCGGGAGAAGTGTTTTCATGATGATTGCGGCCTTGGTGTTTTTGATGGATCAGGCGGGAAACTGGGCAGACCACTGTCCCAGAATGTCCTGATACGGCTTGATGAAGCGTTCTTCCGTGAACAGACCCTGTTCAACGGCCAGCCTGCTGCGCTCTTCACGATCGTAAACGATCCGGGTCAGCGAATAATCCTGATGCTTCAAGGTGGGCTGATAGCAGTCGGATGCCGGAGAATTGGCATTGTAGATTTCCGGCCGGTAGATTTTCTGGAATGATTCCATCGTGCTGATCGTGCTGATCAGTTCCAGATCGGAATAGTCTGACAGAAGGTTCCCGATGAAATAGAACGCCAGCGGCGCGGTGGCAAAAGCAGGCATGAAATACCGGACTTTCATGCCCATTTTCCCGAAATACTGATCGGTCAGGGAAAATTCGCGCTGTTCGTATTCGATCCCCAGAACCGGATGATGGTTTTCGGTCCGATGATAGGTTCTGTTGCTGGAAACGCTCAGGCAGATGACGGGTGCTTTGCCAAACAGGGCCTTGTAGTCAGCCGAATGAATCGCCGCCTTGAACAGATTGCCATGCAGATCCCCGTAATGCTCGGGAACCTGAAACTCTGACCGACCCTGATTGTGTTTCAGGAGCAGAACGCTGAAATCATAATCGCGAACATAGGACGAAAAACTGTTTCCGGAGAGGCCCGGGATCCGCTCGTTTTTAACTTTGTCGACAATAGTCGTGTTGAGAATTTCAATGAGCGGAAAGACGTCTTGCTTCGCGCTGGCATTGATATTCATTTCGATGGAAATGATCTCGAGCTCGACAGAATAGCGATCTGCTTTTGGATTGTCCCAATGTGCGAGGGAATTGAAGCGATTATCAATCATCTGCAGGACTTTTTGCAGATTTTCGCGCCGGTGTTCCCCTCGGGCCAGATTGGCGAAATTGGTTGTCAGGCGTGTGTCGTCCGAAGGTGTATAGTCTTCATCAAACCGGGTTTTCTTGATAGAGAACGTAAATTCGGCAGACATTCCTGTTTCCCCTCGATTGGGCAGAATTCTCCAGATTATTATTAAATCTGTTGAGAATTTTATTTGTTCACATCTTTAATTAAGCAGTTTTATACTGATTGAGTTGAGACGCGTTGGAAGACGTTATGCCTGAGAGCGTCTGTGAGAAAAAATGATTTTATTTCATTAATCCATGAAATTTATTCATGTGATGCTGCCTGCTTGTATGACTGCCCGCTCAGAGACGAAGAATGCCTCACAAAATTAAGATGTCGGGGGTATCTTTTTTGATCCGCACACACAAAAAGAGTTGTTCGGAAATACTATTGGAGTGAGAGAGGAATCCAGATAAAGATTTTATAATCCTAAATGGGATAAAACATGATATTTTTCGAATTTTAATTTATACTTAATTCGTAAATACATTATAAATTTCAATATTTATATTGGATTTAACTGTAAGATAATCAAATTAATCCAAGATTTAGGCTATGATTTGGCTCGCCGGAACAGTTTTTTCTCCACGATGAATTTTCGTGAATGGTAATTGGTATTGAATCTTCATGAAATGAACGCATCTCTCTGGACATCAATCCAGATACACGTTCTCCTGCCTGAACGACGCGTCCGGATAGGACGTTCATGCGTTATGGCCGTCAACAAACGGCACCATATTCAACGTGGATGCAAGGATCTCTAAAGCTATGGCCCATCTCAGTGCTCTGGCAGGAAAAACACTTTCCGCCTCCCAACTCACCGACATTCCCGCCCTGATCGCGGCATATTATGATCGCGAACCCGATCCTGCGGTCTCCACGCAGCGCGTGTCTTTCGGTACATCAGGCCATCGCGGCTCCTCACTCCACACCAGTTTTAACGAAAACCATATCCTTGCCATCTGCGAGGCCATTTGTCGGTATCGCAAGGCCGAAGGAATTGATGGCCCCCTCTTTATCGGTATGGACAGTCACGCGCTCTCTGGTCCGGCGCAGAAATCCGCCATCGAGGTATTTGCCGCGCACGGTATCGATGTGCGGATCGACGAAAATGGCGGCTATACGCCGACCCCGGTCATCTCTCATGCTATCCTGACATACAACAGGGGCCGCTCCACGGGCCTTGCCGATGGCGTGGTCATCACGCCGTCGCATAATCCTCCTGCAGATGGCGGGTTCAAATATAACCCGACCAATGGCGGTCCGGCCGATACCTCCATCACCAAAGCCATTCAGGACATGGCCAACGACTTCCTCGCTAACGGCCTGAAAGACGTCAAACGCCTTCCTTATGACCAGGCCAGACAGGAAGCCTGCATCAAGGGCTACGATTTCATCACGCCTTATGTGAACGATCTGGACTCCGTCATTGACATGAAGGCCATTCGGGACGCTGGCGTGAAAATCGGCATCGATCCTCTAGGCGGAGCGGCTGTCGCGTACTGGAAGCCTATCATCGACCGATACGGCCTCAACGCTACCGTCGTCAGCGACGTGGTGGACCCGACCTTCTCATTTATGACAGCCGACTGGGACGGGCAGATCCGCATGGACTGCTCCTCCCCCTACGCCATGGCACGTCTGATCGAAATGGGCGACCGCTTCGACGTTGCCTTCGCCAACGATACAGACGCCGACCGCCACGGGATTGTCGCCATGCCCGATGGTCTGATGAACCCCAATCATTATCTTGCCGTGGCGATTTCCTATCTGTTCCAGAACCGCCCGGATTGGAGCCCCGAACTCGGTATCGGCAAGACACTCGTTAGCAGCGGCCTGATCGATCGCGTGGCAGCCGAAATGGGACGTAAACTGGTTGAAGTACCGGTCGGCCTGAAATGGTTTGTGCCCGGTTTGATGGATGGATCGCTGGGCTTTGGTGGCGAGGAAAGCGCAGGCGCCACGTTCCTGCGGCGCGACGGCTCCGTCTGGACCACGGACAAAGACGGTCTCATTCTGGGCCTTCTGGCGGCTGAAATTACAGCCAAGACCGGCAAGAACCCCAGCGCCCATTATCATGAAATCATCGCCCGTCTCGGCACACCCTATTACGAGCGCATTGACGCAGCGGCAAACCCGGAACAGAAAGCAAAGCTCAGCAAACTCACGCCAGAACAGTTCCCGCTGGAAACGCTCGCCGGTGACAAAATCATCAGCAAACTGACCCGCGCACCGGGTAATGACGCGCCGATTGGCGGCCTGAAAGTCGTCACCGAGAACGGCTGGTTCGCCGCACGTCCGTCCGGCACGGAAGATGTCTACAAGATTTACGCGGAAAGCTTTGTCAGTCCCGAACACCTGCGGGCCATCCAGCAGGAAGCACAAGACGCCATTTCAAAAGTATTCGCGTCCTGATCCGAAGCATTTGTAAGGGGAAAGCCCCTTACAATTTGAAATTGTATAGGAATCATCGTCAGAGTAGAAGATTTCTAACTCTGACGATGAAATCAGATATTAGTTATACACCATCTCAAAGTAGATGCTGCGACCATAATCTTCTTTTGCTTCAAGGCGGTCGAGATGTTGTCCGTAATACATCCGCGTATGTGATCCCGCCAGATTATAGACTTCGTATTTCAAGCGGAGATCATCTGTAATATCGGTCCAGGCACCGAGATCAAGGCTTGGCTGAGATCCGTAACCGTACATCTGCGTAGGATCGTCATTAAGACCTTCAAGATACTTTGCGGAATACGAAAACGCGGCTTTGACCGCACTACGAATTTGCGGAATGTGCCATGTCACGCTGCCGTTGAAAACATACGAGGGCTGTTCGGTCAGTTGCTTCAGTTTGTAAGAAACATTGACGCCCTGATAGGTCATCCGACCCCGCATCCAGGCTCCGCTGGCATTAATATCAAAAGACTGTTTCCATGGACCTTTGATATTACGGTTCACGATCGAGACCTCAACACCCATCAGCGACGAATTGTTAGCATTTCGCGGCTGTGTGACATAAGTGAGTTCGTCATTGATCACTTCGGTCGATCTGGTGGTGTAAATATCGTGTTTGATAATTTTATCAAAATAAGCAACGCTAAATACACCCTTTCCACGGTTAAAGAATTTATCGAGAGAAATATCGAAATTATGCGATTTGCGAGGCATCAGGTTTGGATTGCCCCGAGACATTGAACAATTGACGGTTGCTGTCTGAGTATCTTGAGAAGAACCACAGCTATATTGTGCCGCCTGTGCAAGGTCTGTCGGCTGAGGCCGACCGACAGATTGACTATAGACAGCATGAAGAATCAGATTTTTGGGAAACTCGTGAACGAACGTCACAGAAGGGAGTGGGTTGATATAACCCCCGTTATTTTTTTCAAGCTTTCCTGTTGGGTTTGAGGAACTGTCAATTCCCGGAGTAAGCGCATTGAAGTTGACCGAATCAGCGCGAACACCTGCTATAATCTGCGAATTACGCCACTTGTAGTGAAGCGAGACATACCCATCGAATAGCTGTTCCCGATACCGGAAATAGGCCAGTTCCGTGTAATTTTTGGATTTGACGGAATCAAGTGTCTGCTTGTTCCATGGAAAATTCTCCAGGTCGAAGAATGGTCCGTTCGGGTTCTGCATATCCGGGATGAACATGCTTGAAGCTGCGTTTCCACCGGGTTTGTACCAAAGCTGATCCGATGAATTATTGGCATTCAGACTCCGCCATTCAAAGCCGCTCGCAAATCCAAATCCGTGAAAATCCGGGCTGAGGTTACGGGTATAATCCAAACGAACGTTCGTAACCCCTTCATGATCACGATCATCTTCCTGTTCAACAGTCTGGAACGCGTAGCCGCTGTTGAGAAGTTTGTTCATGTCGATAATGTCGACAAGATTGGCTACGTTTTCTCTGTTGATGGTATAATCGGCGAAAACAGCGCCTTTTGCATTTTCTTTCGGATAAACACGGGCAGCCACATACGGCTCGTGATTGTAATAATCTTCCCATGTATATCCAGCGCGTAATTTCAGCGTTGAGATATTGTCGTGCCAACTCAGATTGCCCAGAACACCATCGGTATTCATTCGCCAGTTATCTTTTCGACCGATCGTCCGGGCACGGTAGATGTATTCACGTCCTGAAGTTGGGGTCTGATTCCAGATACCTGTATCGTCGAGCAGGTATTCGTTATGCTCCATGAAGGAATTTTCCCACCTCTCATAAGCATATCCCATAACGGATGCACTGAATCCGCTATTTTCTGGATGCCATTCGAGGCGTGTGGCCCCACCCAGGGAATTGAGATCATTGGAATAACTTCCACCGTCAACATAGCGGGGAGCAGTCATGCCGTTCCAACCTGGGGTGCTTGGATCGTTTGGACTTAGAATTTTACCTTTAGTGTTATAGTAATTGTAACTATCTTCTTGCCACTTCTTGGTCGTGTTTCGGGTGCGTTTTTGGTACCGGAATGACGATATAATGCCGAATTCTTTATTTTTTCCAAATCGATCAGAGAAAACAGCCTTAGCGCCCTGTCCTAGATGCGGTGACATGCCCGGTATTCGGTTAGCGCCTGCTGAACCTTTCTCGGTACTATAAATACCGTAGGCGTTCACGTATTTGTAAAGCCCGTCATGATCAAAGGCGCTGCGAGGGTTCATGTTAATGACCGCACCGATGGCACCTCCATCCTGTTCAGCAGTAAAGGTCTTGTAAATATCGTCCTCTCCGGTCATTTCAGCCGGTATGTTCTGCATATTGACGCGCCTGCGAATACTACCGCCGTCACTGATACTCGCCAGCGTCATACCGTCCAGTGTTGTTTGATTGAGGTCGGAAGAAACGCCGCGTACACTGATATAACGAGGTTCGTCACCATTACGGATGCCCGTGACACCTGGAAGCTGCGTCAGCAACTGGGCCATAGACGTTGCCCCACCAAGGTTGGACGCGTCATCATAAGTTATGGAGTCAACAACACCCGCAAAATTACGTTTTGTCCGTAGTTCGTGCCGGCTTCCTCTTACCGTCAGGTTATCCTCCATGTCTGCTTCAGATTCGGTAGACTTTTTGGAGGATGTGGCACGCAATGTGAGGTGCTTCGGGTTTGATGCATCGATTTTGAAAGCATTCTTACCGAGCAGTTTGCGGAGTGCTTTCAGGTTATCCATTCTCCCATAAAGCGGGGCAGACCGCAGACTGTTCGTCACATTGGCATCAAATGCGACATACATTCCTGTCTGTTTGCTAAAAACCGTCAGTGCGGATGTCAGCGATTGTGAGGGAAGAGAAAAAACGCTCTGGGAATCTTGGGCTAAAGCAACAGCAGGCACAAGACACGGAACTGAAAGCGCAAACGCGAAAGACCGACTTGAGAAAGACATTCGTGAAGCCTTGAATTGGAATAAACAGAGATCTGCTCTCGCTGCGCGGGACGTTTACTGGTTTTTGATTATTTCTCTTGTTAATGTTTTGTTTCATTTAACGTTTTATAGTGATATTTTGTATTAATTATTGCTTCTCCCACGATATTTTATGGTTATGGAGTGCCGTAATGGATATCTATTATTTCAATAAAGTAAAAATATTCGATAAATATCCATCAATATTTTAAATATCTTTTTGATAAAAAATTTAATTATCTGGATAAGAATAGAATTCTTATTTCAAGGATGTAATCCAATATATTACTGCATATAATATCTATTTTAATTAATTTTATAGTTAATTTAACTTTATGGAAATTTTATTTTGATATCTTCTCGGTTATTTCATGAATTTATTATTGATACTTCTTCGTAATTTCTTAATTTTCCGAAAAATTATTTAGTTTATGTAACGAATGCGACATATCTGGTTGGCTTGGATGGGTGCTGTAATATTTTGTATTTTAAAATTGGGTTCGCGTAGGACACAGTTATCCAAACGCTTTCATGATCGTCTCACAATTTTGGATAACAGTTTAAAACCCTGAACAGAGGCGTGGCATACGAATTGTATGCCCGCAAAATCTGGGTTTAGACGCCTAGAAAGGTGCCACCGAAGAGATGGACGTGGAAATGAGGAACTTCCTGTCCGGAATTGGGACCCGAATTGCTGATGAGGCGGAAGCCTTCGTGGGTCAGGCCCTGTTCCTCTGCGATTTTTGAAACAGCGCGCCAGAAACCTGTGAGTTCTTCTGAGGAAGCTGTTGCGCTGAAATCAGCGATGGAGATGTAAGGGCTTTTTGGAATGACCAGAACGTGGATAGGCGCCTTTGGGGCGATGTCGTGGAAGGCGAGGACGAAATCGTCTTCATAAACCGTGCGGGCAGGGATTTCCTTACGCAGGATGCGGGCGAAGATATTGTTGGGGTCGTATGCCATGGGCAGGCTCCTGTTCAGCCAATCTTTTCCTTGGGGCGGGCAGCTTTTTCTGCGATGCCGCTGGTGCCTTCGCGGCGCTTGAGTTCCGTCCAGACGTCTTCAGGAGAGACGCCTGCATCCACCCACATGACGATCAGGTGGTACAGAACATCCGCGCTTTCGCCGATCAGTTCCTTGCGGTTGCCGTTGACGGCTTCAATCAGACATTCGACGGCTTCTTCGCCGAATTTCTGGGCAATCTTGTTGCGGCCGCGGGACATCAGGCGTGCGGAATGGCTGAGGGACGGGTCGGTGCCGCGACGGGACTGGACCGTGTCATACAGGCGCTGGAGAATCTGTTCCTGCAGGAGGTCAGATTTTTTGTCATCCTGCTGTTTTGAGGGCTTCGGAGCCAGTTTTGTGGCGGGTTTTCCCATGATCTTATTCTCCAAGCCTGACCGGCAGACCGGCCTTGTTCAGCGCGTTCTTGACTTCATCGATGCGGAACTGGCCGAAGTGGAACACACTTGCCGCCAGAAGGCCACTTGCGCCAACTTCCGCGCCCTCCACGAAATGCTGTAATTCGCCCACGCCGCCCGAGGCAACGACCGGAACAGTTACGGCATTGCAGACCGCGCGCAGCAGATCGAGGTCAAAGCCTGCGCGGGTGCCGTCGCGATCCATGCTGGTCAGCAGGATTTCGCCCGCACCCAGATCCTGCATTTTCCGCGCCCATTCCACGACGTCCAGTCCCGTGGGCTCGCGGCCGCCTTTGGCATAGACTTCCCATCCATCCCGACCATTGGAGCGTGCATCGATGGCGACTACAATGCACTGGCTGCCGAAGCGTTCGGAGGCCTCACGGATCAGGTCCGGGTTCTTGATGGCAGCCGAATTGACGGCGCACTTGTCAGCACCGGCCAGCAGCAGACGGCGCATGTCTTCGCAGGTGCGCACACCACCGCCCACGGTCAGGGGCAGGCAGATGGCTTCGGCCGTGCGGCGAACGACGTCGAGAATGGTGTCCCGGTTTTCGACGCTGGCAGTGATGTCCAGAAAGGTGAGTTCGTCGGCACCGGCGGCGTCGTAAAGTTTGGCCTGTTCGACCGGATCGCCCGCGTCGCGCAGGGAGACGAAGTTCACCCCTTTGACGACGCGACCGTCCTTGACGTCCAGGCAGGGGATAACGCGGAGTTTCAGCATGACCCGAGAACGTCCAGTGCGTCTTTGAGCGCGATACGGCCGTCATAGAGCGCGCGTCCGACGATCGCGCCGGAAATGCCCGGAACGTCGCGGGCGACGTCGCGCAGGGCTTTGAGATGCTCCAGAGTTCCGACACCGCCGCTGGCGATGACCGGAATGGACAGGCGGCGCGCCATGTCTGCGGTCTGTTCGAGGTCGAGTCCGGCCAACATTCCGTCGCGGGTGATTTCGGTGAAGATCACTGCTGCGACGCCGGCATCTTCCATGCGTAGGGCCAGATCGTTGGCTTCCAGTTCCGACACTTCTGCCCAGCCTTCGGTGGCGACGCGGCCCTGCCGGGCGTCGATGCCAGCAACGATACGGCCCGGAAAGGCACGGGCGGCCTGACGGACGAGTTCGGGGTCTTTGACGGCCACGGAACCTAGAATGACGCGCGAGACGCCCGCTTCGAGCCAGCGTTCGATGGCGGTCATGTCCCGGATGCCACCGCCGAGCTGTACAGGAAGGCTTGTGGCTTTCACGATGGATTCAATCGCCGGAATATTAGTCGAACGTCCTGCAAAAGCACCATTCAGGTCCACGACATGAATGTGGCGGCATCCGGCTTCGGCGAACATGCGGGCCTGGGCACCGGGATCGTCAGAGTAGTGGGTGGCGTCTTCCATTTCGCCGCGCCGCAGGCGGACGCAGGCCCCATCCTTGAGGTCGATGGCGGGGTAGAGCGTCAGGCCATGTGTCGCAGGCGAAGTTTCCGGTTCAGGTGCCGCACTGGAGGCGGAACTGCTGGCGTCAGGCATCGTGATGCTGGACTGCCAGCGGGCGGCCTCGTTCTCGTTTGCTAGAAGTTTTGAGAGAAAAAGTCCGCGCACCGTCTGCCCTCCGATCCGTGCATAATAAGGATGCGTGCCCCAGTGTTCGAACTCGAATGACCGGAACAGCCCGATAGCGGCGACATGCGTTTCGCGGATGTCGCAGTTTACAACCTTGCAGCCAATGGCCTTTGCGCCCTTGAGCATGGTTTCCAGCAGTGTGCGTCCCAGACCGCGTCCGCGGGCATAGGGCGCCACGAAAAATCCGGTCAGGTTGGCGGTTGCCGCATGGGCTTCATAGCTTGCAGGCGGCCGGACAAGCTGACCCGCCCCGCAGATCGTGCCGCTGTCACGCACGACATACAGGCTGCGTTCCGGCACAAGCAGCAGGCCCTCGAAATAACGCGCCAATGCCTGATGGCCGGGAGGCTGAAGCCAGCCGAAGCCGCCACCGTCAAGAATACCCGCCGATGTGGCCTCAATCAGGGCGTCCAGATCTTCGGGCGACAGCGACGAGACGACCCGTTCACAGGTGATCGTCATGAAGTCCACCGCAGGAAGTTGCCGAGGATGGTTAGGCCGACATCCTGGCTTTTTTCGACGTGGAACTGTGTGCCGCAGCGGTTCCCGCGGGCAACGATGGCCGGAACCTGCGTGCCGTACTGCGCGGTGGCGACCAGATCGCTGTCCGCGCCATCATGCAGGGCGTAGGAATGAACAAAATAGCCGTGATTGCCCGGTGTAAGACCGTCCGTCAGCAGATGCGCGCCGGGTGTGAAATCCAGTGTGTTCCAGCCCATGTGAGGCAGGCGCAGGCCAGCACTGGCGGCTTCATCCATGCGGCGGATATTGCCAGAGATCCAGCCCAGCCCTTCGGTGCGGCCATGTTCGAGGCCATATTCGCTCATGAGTTGCATGCCGACGCAGATGCCGAGAAACGGAGTGCCATTGGAAGTTGCGGTTTCAAGCATGGCGCGCAGTTCGGGGCCAAGGCCCTGCGCGCAGTCCGCGAATGCGCCCTGACCGGGGAGGATCAGGCGGTCTGCGGTGAGGATGTCGTCTGAGTCGCGGGAAATGACGACGTCGGCTTCGATCCCCTTGCGTGTCGCGGCCTTGCGGGCTGCCTGTGCGGCCGAGGCGAGATTTCCGCCATTGTAGTCAATTACGACGACGCGCATGGAAACTCCGGAGATGTGCCGTAGGAAGGGGCGTATTGCTGCTGGTCCATCCAGCGCAGGAGCGCGATGTCCCGGCTGGGTGCGGCGATGGGCGTACCGGGAACGCGGCCATTCAGGCGCTGTTCCCACAGCCGGATCTCAGCCGTGAAGCTGGCGAGTACGGCGTGAATGGCTACGACCAGATCAAGCCGGGGCCAGAACCCTTTCAGGACATGCAGAACGATCATGGTGACGGCAGCAGCCAGAAGGGCGGAAATCCACGCGCCATAGGTCAGCAGACCAAACCAGCCGAAAAACAGGACGCGCCATGAAAAGCCGTCCTGCACCATCACGGGCATCTGCGGGCCGGGAGCATCAGGCTTCGTGCAGGGAATATAGAGCTTCACAGCACGCCTTTGGTGGAAGGGATAGCGCCCGCCGAGCGCGGATCATGCGAAACGGCAACTTTCAGCGCGCGGGCAACGGCCTTGAAGCCGCTTTCGGCAATATGATGCGCATTGGTGCCGGCCTTGCACGTCAAATGCAGGGCAATATGGGCGGACATGGCAAAAGCGCGGAAAAACTCTTCGAACAGTTCCGTGTCCATCATGCCGATCTTCTCCCGCGGGAAGATGACATTCCAAGCGAGATAAGGGCGGCCGGAAATATCCACCACGGCTTCGCACAGGGCTTCGTCCAGCGGGACAAGCGCATGACCGAAACGTTCGATCCCACGCTTGTCTCCGATGGCCTGACGAAAGGCCTGTCCGAAAACGATGCCGACATCTTCGACAGTATGATGCCCGTCGATATGCAGGTCTCCCTTGGCCTTCAGGTCAAGGTTGAAGCCGCCATGTTTGGCCAGCGCCGTCAGCATGTGATCGAAAAAGCCGATGCCGCTGTCCACGTCGGAACGGCCTTCGCCGTCGAGCGTGAGGGCAAGGGTGATGTCGGTTTCGCTGGTGGCGCGATGCAGGCTGGCGTGGCGGATGTCGTTCATGACCTCCCTGCTACACCAGCATGGCGCGGATTTCCACGCTATCCGGCTAAGATGCGTGCAAAATCCGTCCGTTTGCAGAAAGAAAAAGCCGGAGCGGGGAAAGCGTGTTCCCGGAGGAAACTGTGCGAAAGCACGTCACGTTTCCTTGAAGTGGGCTGTGTCAGGAAATTGCCCTTGGCGAGGAAGAGAGATGGGACCATATTTCCTGATTATGGCACATCATCATTCCCCCCTCGACGTCCTTCTCTCTCGCGCCTCGACGGACCATCTCGTCGAGCCTCCGCCGAAGGGGGATGATCTCCGCACCATTCTCTCCGCTGGTCTGCGGGCGCCGGATCACGGGAAAATGCGGCCCTGGCGATATACGGTGATCAAGGGCAAACATCGCGAGGCCTTCGCCGATCTCGTAGTGGAAGCGATGGGGCGGCAGGAGCCCGATGCCCCTGAAGCCAAAAAGACCAAGCGTCATCACCGCTTTTCCAACATGCCGATGATTATCGCACTGGGCATGCATCTTCAGCCTGAAGGAAAAATCCCGGTCATCGAACAGGAAATGGCTGTGGCGGCAGGAGCGATGAATGTTCTGAACGCGCTTCACGCATCCGGTTTCGGCGGTATGTGGGTAACGGGTCCGTTCTGTGAAGACCGTATTATGTTAACAGCTCTGGGGCTGCCCGAGCCGCATCGTCTCGCCGGTTTCCTGTTCGTCGGAACGCCCGCGAAGCATTCCGATGAGCGCAAGCGTCCCGAAATCGACGATTACATGGCGGTCTGGAAGGGCGATGCCATCAAGTTCGCCGCGGATGCCGGCTGAACGGATGCGTTACGACGTTATCATCGCGGGTGGTGGTCCGGTCGGGTTGGCTGCCGCCATTTCGTTTGCGCGGGACGGACGCAAGGTCTGCCTTGTCGAGCGGTCATCTGCGGATGTGCTGGCCGATCCGCCTTTTGACGGGCGGGAAATCGCGCTGACACATCATGCCTCGGAATGGCTGAAAGCCGTTGGGGCATGGGATGAAATCCCCGCTGGTAGCATCTGCCCGATGTATACAGCCCGGATTGAGACCGGGAAGACTGGAAATCCGCCACTTCTCTTTGATGCACCCGCCGATGGCCCTGATGCGCTGGGGCATATGGTGGCGAATCATCTGATCCGCCGGGCGCTTTATCGCGTGGTTTCGAGAACGCAGGGTATAGACCTCAAAGCCGGGGAAGGCATTGCCAGTTCGTGGCACGATACGCGGTCGGCAGGTGTCGTTCTGGCCGATGGCGAGCGTCTTGAGGCCGATCTGCTCGTGGCGGCGGATGGGCGTTTTTCACGCCTGCGGACCGAAGCCGGGATCGGGGCGATCGTGCACGATTTCCAGCGCAACATCATGGTCTGCCGGATGCGGCACCCCGAGCCGCATGCTAACACGGCGCTTCAGTGGTTCGATGAAGGTCAGACGATCGCTCTGCTGCCGGTCGCAACGGATGAGCGGCCGGGGTCCTGTTCATCGCTGGTTCTGACACTGGAGCCGGACGAGATCGCGCGTCTCAAGGCGCTGGATGGCAAGGCGTTCAGTGAAGATATCACCGCCCGCACGCAGGGCCGTATGGGGCCGATGACGCTGGAGAGTGCGCGTTGTGTCTATCCGCTCAAGGCCGTTTACGCCCATCGCTTTCAGGCTCCGCGTCTGGCCCTGATCGGAGATGCTGCGGTGGGAATGCACCCGATTACGGCGCACGGGTTCAATCTTGGCCTCAAGGGACAGGAAGTTCTGGCCAAGGCGATTGCGGATGGTCCGGGCGATGCGGGTGATCCGTCTGTTCTGTCGCGTTTCGAGCGGACGCACCGTCTGGCGACCGCACCGCTCTTTGCGGCCACCAATGCCATTGCGACCGTTTATACCCGTGACGAAGCCCCGTTCCTGATGGCGCGTCGAGCTGGGCTGGCGGTAGCCAACCGGCTTCTGCCCTTCAAGGCTGCCGTGACAAATATGCTGATGGATCGTCAGGGCTGAGGCTCTGACGATCTTTCAGTTGAAATGCGCTCGCAGCAGCGGTGTTGACGAAATGCAGAGCATGATCAGCCCGAACAGCGCCATGACCTTGATGATAAAAAAGCAGGCGTGATGGCGGGCATCCGCGCCGGTCGCCAGCATCATGAAGGGGTCTGGATCAGGAAAACCGGTTTTGCTGTTGATCTGCACGAGTTCCAGGGCCCGCTGACGGCTGGGCGCCGCCTGTGCCCGGCGGCGAATCAGTTCCGTCCCGGATATATCGGCTTTTTCGTGCAGGGCCGTAAGATAGAGTTCCAGATCTTCGCGGCGATACGCGATTTTGCCATCCGGGCCCTGCGTGTGTGCAGGCCCCGTGCCGAGAAGGGACAGCAGCTTCATTCTGCGTTCCGGTAGTGCGAGATGGGCGGCTGCTTCCGCTCTTGAGAGCGTTTTGGAGCGTACAGGCAGATGAAAGACCTGTCCGCCTGACTTTTCACCGGGAATATGTGTCGGAGACGGCATTGGTCTGAATCCTGATTTCTCTGGACGGACTGACATTATGGTCAGTCCGTTCGGAAATCGAGTATTTCCCGGAGTCTCTCTCCGTATTTTTGATCAGGCTGTCGTGATGGCGACGCCTTCGGAACGGAACCGGCGGAAGACATCGAAGAGAATGGCGTCCTGCACGCTGCTGGCGTCCCGGGCGGAGGTGATGGCGACACTCAGCGTTACAGTCAGACTGTCTGAGGTAATGGCACTGACCCGGACTTTGGGTGCAGGTGTCGCCAGCACGTCGTCGCGATGCGCTGCAACTTCCAGCAGCATGGATTTTGCCCTTTCAGGATGGGTCGTCACCGGAACCTGAAATGTCAGGGTGAGGGTACCTGTCGCGCCGCTCAGCGTGGCGTTTTTGACGCTTGTCGTGATGAACTGAGAGTTCGGAACGATCATGGTCGAACCATCGCTCAGCCCGATATCGGTCGCGCGGATGCTGATGCGTTTGATATCGCCCCGTGTACCGGCAATTTCGACCATGTCGCCAACGCGCACTGGCCGCTCGGCCATGAGAATAACGCCGGAGACGAAGTTCTGCACGATGGATTGCAGGCCAAAACCGATACCGACCGAGAGGGCGCTGACCACCCAGGTCAGGTTCTGCACGGATACCCCAGAGATAGACAGAATTCCGAGGCCGACAAGAATCCACGAGCAATAGGTGAAAATGCTGAGGATCGACGTCCGGCTGCCGATATCGAGGCGGGTGGTGGGAAAAAACCGGTCCCTGATCCAGCTGCGGGTCTGGCGGATGGCGTAATAGGCCACCACGGCCAGCACGATGACCAGCACGACCGTATCGAGAGAAATCTTCACGCCATGAATGGTGTTGCCGACGAACAGCAGCCAGAGGCGGGTCGTGATATCCGTGACGCTGAAGCTGCCGTCTGTCTGGGCGATGGAAAACAGCAGCAGAAGCAGTAGGATATTTCCAAGCCCGGACAGGATCACCCCAATTTGCGACAGGCGCGGCTGGGGAAGGCCAAGCTGCATCAGGCGGAGGCTGAAGAAACTGCCTTCCGAAAACAGCCGCTCCAGAACATCGCGCCAGCACAAACCCAGAAGTGCCACGATGGCTACACCGGTGCCCAGCGACAGCAGCCAGCCATTGAGCGTGAAGGCAAAGGCCACATAGCCCAGAAGGATGGCAATGACCGTGACCGTCAGAAGCAGGCTGGATACGCCCAGCGCGGATGGCGCGAAGCCGCGCGTATCGTTCTGGTTGCCCAGTCGGCGGAACGTATCCACGGCACACAGGCCGATGGCGATGGAGAACGCGATTTCCAGCAGGATCTGAAGTGTCTGGCCGAAAGCATCCTGAGCCTGAAAGGCGCGGAGCAGATCCAGAAGAAGAATGCTGATCGCTAGAATCCAGTCCACACCCCGAAGCGCCTTACGCTCACCGGGATTGCCCTGCGCCAGAACACCGCTCCGTCCAAAAACAGGCAGTCCGGCGCCGATAATAAAGCCGCAAACAGGAACGGTCTCGCCAATGATCGCACCAATCGGGCCGCCCCCATCGGGCAGGGTTGCCGCAGCCCAGATGAACCATGTCAGGGTCGCGATCAGGGCCTCCAGCGCACCATTGAGCGTAATGGCAATGATGCTGGCGGAGAGAGCTTCTTTCACGCTGTCTTCGGTAGCGGGACGGAAATGGGCGCCACAGCGTTTCAGCAAACGCAGGGTCAGCGGAGAGCTAAGCCCGATGATCGCGAACGTGATCGCGCAGCCAATCAGAAGGTGGAGCCAGTCCGCCAGAACGCCGCCCTCATGAAATGAAGAGTGGTTTTCGGCGCGCTCGGTCAGGAGGGTTTTCCAGAAGCGCGGGGCCAGTGGTGAAACCGTATGCTCAGATAAGGCCGCGTGTTGCAACTGCGTCCGGCGGGCGTTGATGGCCGTGTTGAGCTGCTGGGCCTGAAGATTATAAAGTCTGGCGCGGATCAGGGCCGATTTCACGGACTGTGCGTTCTGCTGTATCCGCTGCCGTTGTGCCGTGACAGACGGGTCTTCGTTTTCCGCCGCGCTGGTGCCGAGGATCTTCAGAAAAGATTCGGTGATGTTGTCATAGGACTGGATCTGCGTGACCGCGTCCTGTGTGTTCTGCTGAACTTTCTGGATCCGGGACGACAGGCTGTCGAGTTCGCTGTTGCCCGTATTTTCGTCCTTGCGGTTCAGAACGGCAAAAACCTGTCGCAGGGTCGTGGCGCTGTCGTCGAGCTGATGAGCAATGGTGTTGGAAACCGCAGCCCAGCCGAGGCCGGACAGGGCGGGATCGGACTGCGCATCGTTCCCGATGCCTTTCGACGGAGCCTTGGAAGGGGCCGTGTTCGTTTGGGCTGTAGCCTGAGGCGCAGCAAGGGATGAGGGGGGAACGAGTCCTGCAAAGGCCAGCGTGAAAGCGACGGAAAGAACACCCAGAACACGTCCGCAAGAGGCTCGGGACCGCTGTTTTTTGAGAAATGAAGAGGCGCGCGCGGCAGGCCGTGTGGTCATGCGTCGGGTGTTCCGTTCAGTGTCTTGATGGGTTTTCAACGGTTTACAAAGACAGGGGTTCGATTGCGGCGAAGAGTACGGATATGAAAAAGGCATCTTTCCCCAAAAGAGAAAAGATGCCCGGGAAACGTAAAGTTCTGCGGAGGATCAGTCCTTCCAGTCCACTCCATGGGCATCCGCAATCGACTCGAAGCCGTCACGCCGCATGGCGTCCAGCAGTTCCTGCTTCATGCGGCTCAGGATGCCGGGGCCCTGAAGCACGAAGGAGGAATAGATCTGCACCATGTCCGCGCCCATGCGGATGCGGGCCAGAATGTCCTCGCCGGTTTCAATGCCGCCACAGGAAATCAGCGCCAGTCGACCCTTGTTCAGCCCCGAGACGATCCGCAACACATCCCGCGAACGGGCCGCCAGAGGGCGTCCGGACAGGCCGCCGGTTTCGCGGGCTGCCGGATCGCGCAGGGTGCCGGGGCGGGCGATGGTCGTGTTGGTCAGGATCAGGCCCTGCGCACCACCTTCGATAGCCGCTTCAAGGATCGGTTCGTAGGAACTGTCATCCAGATCCGGCGCGAGCTTGACCAGAAGCGGTGGCCGTTCGGGATTGCGCGTGTTGATCGCTGTTAGCAGCTCTTTCAGCATCGCCGCCGACTGAAGATCCCGCAGACCCGGCGTGTTGGGCGACGACAGATTCATCGTAATGTAGTCGGCATACGGCCGCACGCGGGCCACAAGTTCCGGATAATCCCGAAGCGGGTCGGAACCGGTCTTGTTGATGCCGATATTCACGCCCAGCGGAACGATCGGGCCGCGCGTCCGGCCATTGGGCATCGGACGGTGTAGACGGGCGAGACGTCGGCAGAAGCGGTTCACGCCACAGCCGTTGAAGCCCATCCGGTTGATGATCGCGCCGTCCTCGACCAGCCGGAACAGGCGCGGGCCCGGATTGCCGGGCTGGGGGCGGGGCGTCACGGTTCCGGCCTCGATATGCCCGAAGCCCAGCTTTGCAAGCGGGCGAATGGCGCGGGCATCCTTGTCGAACCCGGCGGCCAGGCCGATCGGATTGGGAAAGCGCAGGCCGAGCACGCGGGTCGAGAGGGCCGGGACGTCTTTCGCCGCCTGACCGCCGAGGCCAAGAGCGAGAGAGTGAATGGCGAGTTCATGCGCCGTTTCGGTGTCGAAGCGGTGCAGGAGAGGAGTGACGAGCGTTCCGAGATCGATCATGAATCGTTTCCATACCCTAATCCGTGCTGTGAAGCATCCACCTCACAGCTTTGGGCGATGTCTGATGGCGTTTTATCTTGGCGGTAACGCAGGGACACGATAGACGCGAACTCATGTCCGATGCCCCTGTTTCTGAATCCTATGACGAGCCTTATCTGGAGACGTGCTGCCGTTCGACGCTGCACCGGCTTCTGCTCTGTGCCTCCACAGGCCGTCCGACCGGATTGAAAGACCAGCCCTGTCTGGAGCGGCTGGAGCGGCTGGGTTTGTCCGAACTGCGTGCTGACGGGCGTTTCGTGATTACACAGGACGGCCTGAAGCGACATCGCGAAGAAATCGGCCCAACGGGTTAAAAGTCAGAGCGTAAACTCCGGTCAGCCCGAAAACGCCCTGCTATGAAGCGGGTTGCGTTCAAAGGAGCGTTTGCGCTTGCGAGAGCGGGGCGGTAAATTGGATGGGCCATGACTGTTCCCTCATCTTCCATCACGCCTGATGCGTCTGAGAACGCTCCTCCGAACCGTGTTCTGAAACCCATTGATCTGGGGCAGGGCGTGGTGATCGAGGACCCGGTGATCCTCGCCCCGCTCTCGGGGGTGACGGATCTGCCGTTCCGCCAACTCGCGCGCGATCTGGGAGCAGGGCTGGTCGTGTCGGAAATGATCGCCTCCTGGGCGATGATCCGTGAGAACGAAAACACCATGCGCATGGCGCGGATGGCCGAGCGCGGGCCCAATGCGGTCCAGCTTGCCGGGTGTGATCCTGAAGCCATGGCGCAGGCGGCAAAGATTTCGGTCGATGGGGGGGCGAACCTCATCGACATCAATTTTGGCTGTCCGGTCAAGAAAGTGGCGATCGGGCAGATGGCTGGCTCCGCACTGATGCGCGACGAGGTTCTGGCCGGGAAGCTGCTGGAAGCCACGGCGCGGGCCGTGAATGTGCCGGTGACGCTCAAGATGCGTATGGGCTGGGACCACAACTCCCTCAATGCGCCGCGTCTGGCGAAAATTGCGGAAGAGAGCGGAATCCGGCTTGTGACGGTCCACGGTCGCACCCGGCAGATGTTCTATAACGGCATAGCGGACTGGCGTTTCGTTAAAACGGTGAAGGACGCGGTCTCGCTGCCGGTCATCGTTAATGGCGACATCAACACCATCCGCGATGCGCGTGAGGCGCTGCACCAGTCTCAGGCCGATGGCGTCATGATCGGGCGCGGCTGCTACGGACGGCCGTGGTTCACGGCGCAGGTGGCGCAGTCCCTGCGGACCGGCGAGGATGTGCCGGACCCGGATCTGGCGACCGAAAAAGAGATCGCCCTTCGTCATTACCGCATGATGCTTGACCATTTCGGCGAACGTCCGGGACTGCGCCTCGCGCGCAAACATGTCTCCTGGTATTCCGCAGGGCTGCCGGGGTCTGCGACGTTCCGCTCCACGATCAATAATGTGGATAATGCTGCTGAAGCCATCGCATTGCTCGAAGGCTTCTATGGCCGTCATATCGAAGCCGGTGTTGTGCGGAACCGCGAAGCCGGACCGGCAGGCAGTCTGAGCCGCGATGGCACGCGTGAGGCGGCCTGATATCATGCGTCGTTCATGACGGAAGTGTCCGTGTCCGGTCTGGTCGAGCAGGGCTGTCATCCGGTTTTCCTTTACGGAGCCTCCCGGCTGGACCGGCAGGACATGGCCCGCAGGCTGCACGGTCACAGCCCGCGCGCGCAGCATCCTTTCGTGGTTGCGGCTCTGACCGCCACTCCGCGCGCCTTGCGTGAGGCGGCACTGTTTGGAAGCGCCGAGGCGGGCTGGATCCAGCAGGCTCAGGGCGGAACCCTTCTGCTGGATGAAATCGACTGTCTGTGTCCCAAGATGCAGGACCGGTTCGTGGAGTGTCTTGCACAGACGGATCTGCGCGTCATCGCCGGAAGCCGTCACGATCCGCTCCTGCTTCTGCGACAGGGGGGACTGGCGGCAGGGCTGCACCAGTGGTTGTCGGCGCTGCCGTCGGCGCAGCGGATGGGGCCTGAACGCATCGGCGCGGTCTGCCGTCTGGCGGCAGGTACGGGCACGGCGCGTCCTCGCGGACTGGAACGGGCGCTGGAACGGCCTTTGTCCGAATATCTTGAAGGTGATCTGGAAAACGGCGCGGGCGATCTGCATGCCTGTGTGGTGGGTGAAGTCGAGCGACCGTTGATTACAATGGTTCTGCGCCGGACCTGCGGCAACCAGCTTCGGGCCGCTTCCATTCTGGGAGTGAACCGCAACACCCTGCGCAAACGTATCCGCGAACTGGACATCACGATCCCGAAAGGCATCGACGAGTGAAATTCCCTTCCCTGAGGCGCCTGTTTGCAAGGCTGACCAGTGCCAATGGGGCGGTTCTTCTGACAGTTCTGGCGCTCGTACTGGCCTTCGCGACGTTCGTCGTACTGTCAGGTGGCATGTCTCTGGCGCACCGCCCGCAGGTTCAGGCAATCGTGTTCCTGCTCGATTTCATCACGCTTATGCTGATTGCGGCGGCGGCCGTGGTGCAGATCGGGCGGATGGTGGCCGAACGCAGGCTTGGTCTGGCGGGCGCGCGTCTGCATGTGCGGCTTATTACACTGTTCGGCATTGTGGCGGTCGCCCCGACCATCGTCGTGGGGGCAGTCGCAACGCTGTTCTTTCACTATGGCGTGGAAATCTGGTTCTCCAACCGTGTGAACGATGCCCTGACGGAGGCACGATCGGTCGCGGTCGGCTATCTGCAGGAGCATAACGACAACGCTCGGACCGAAGCCTTCGCCCTCGCAAACACGCTGATCACGGTCCAGAACGACGAGCTTTTCTCTCGCGGGACTGATCTTTTCCACGACCCGGCGCGCCTTCAGGAATTTCTGGACGACGAAGTCACGGAACGCGGCCTGACGGATGCGGAGGTCTTCGATCCCCTGACCTCCAAAGTTCTGGCCGTCGGTGGCCTTCTGGGCAGCGACGCGGATATGTCCACGGCCCCGCCACTTCCGCCGAAATCGGTTGTGGAACTGGCCCGGCATGGTGAGGCCGTAATCCTTGATCGCCCGGATCAGCGCAAGGTGCGGGCCGTGGTGGCGCTGGGTGGCAATTCCGGGCTCATGCTGGTCATTACCCGTCCGGTCGATCCGGATGTGGTGGAGCACATGCGCCGGACGGATACTCTGGTTGCGGATTATCAGCGGCTGATTGCCAATCGTGGCAAGACCCAGGTTCTGTTTGCAGTCATTTTCGCGCTCATGGGCCTGCTGGTTTTGGCGGTGGGAATGCTGACGGGTCTGGCGCTGGCCAACCGGATCGCCAACCCGCTGGGGCTTCTCATTCTGGCCGCCCAGCGGATTTCCAAAGGCGATCTGGGCGTTCGGGTTCCAGTTCCGGAAGACGCGGGGCAGGAAAAGGACGACGAGGTGACGGGGCTGTCCCGTGCGTTCAACAGCATGACAGACCAGCTCGAAAGCCAGCGTTCCGAACTGATGCAGGCCTATGACCAGATCAACGAGCGCCGCCGCTTTACCGAAACCGTGCTTGCGGGTGTTTCGGCCGGCGTGATCGGGCTGGACCGGGCGCAGGTGATCGAACTACCGAACCGCGCAGCCTCCAGTGTGCTCCAGCGCGACCTCCAGCCCGCCATCGGCCGAAAACTGACGGAGCGTGTGCCGGAGTTCTCCGCCCTGCTGGACGCGGCCCGCATGGCGCCAGAGCGCGTCCATACCGCCGAAATTCAAGTGGATACCGAAGGCGCGCAGCGTCCGGGTGGGCCGGGCGAGGGCGCCGGTGCGGGGGCGGGGCGCACGCTTCTCGTGCGGGTCGTGGCGGAACTACGCGGTCAGGACGTTGCGGGTTATGTCGTGACCTTCGATGACATCACAGATCTTCAGTCAGCCCAACGCAAGGCTGCGTGGGCCGATGTGGCACGTCGTGTGGCGCATGAGATCAAAAATCCGCTGACTCCGATCCAACTGGCGGCAGAGCGTCTGAAACGGCGCTTCCGCAAGGAAATCCACTCCGATCCAGAGACCTATACGCAGCTTGTCGATACGATCGTGCGGCAGGTCGGCGATATCGGGCGGATGGTTGACGAGTTCTCCGCCTTTGCGCGGATGCCACAGCCCGTCATGCAGCCGGAGGATTTCTCGCGGTTGTGTCGGGAGGCGCTGGTGTTGCAGAGAAATGCCCATCCCGAAATCGTGTTCGAGACGAGCGGACTGCCGCCGTCAGGGCCGATTGTGCGGTGTGACCGGCGACTTATTGGTCAGGCACTGACAAACCTTTTACAGAATGCAGCCGATGCCATCAGCATGGCAGGCCGCGGAAAACCGGGAGAAAATGCTTCCGGACAGCCCGCAGGACAGGCAGTGCAGCCAATAGGACACATTGTGGTGGGCTTGCACATTCGCGGCGGGCATGTCCTGCTAGACATAGAAGATGACGGGATCGGCCTGCCGACGGTGGAACGCCACCGGCTGACCGAGCCTTATGTAACCCACAAGGCGAAGGGCACCGGCCTCGGCCTTGCGATCGTCAAGAAGATCATGGAGGACCATTCCGGGATGCTTCAGCTCACTGATCGGGAACCAGACCTTTCCCGTGGCCCGACATCCGGGCAGCGGGGAACGCGCGTCACCCTGTCCCTGCCGTTATGGGAGCAGGAGAGCTATGTCCCCGGGGAAACGGACCTTCAGACTATGAGGACAGCAGATGGAACATGAGATCCTGATCGTCGATGACGAACCGGACATCCGGTTCCTCATCGAGGGTATTCTGAACGATGAGGGCTACAGAACCCGGACAGCCGGCAACTCGGATCAGGCGCTCGAACTCTTTCGCGCGCATCGTCCGTCGCTGGCAATTCTGGACATCTGGCTTCAGGGCTCCCGGCTGGATGGAATCGAACTGCTCAAGATTTTCCAGACCGAAGAGCCCGGTCTGCCGACGCTCATGATCTCGGGCCACGGCACCATCGAAACGGCGGTGTCGAGCCTCAAGCTGGGTGCCTATGACTTCATCGAGAAACCGTTCCAGTCGGACCGGCTTCTGGTTGTGGTGCGGCGTGCACTGGAAGCCGCGCGTCTGCGGCGGGAAAATGCCGAGTTGCGTCTGAGGGCAGGGCCGGAAACGACCCTTTCGGGAGATGGTGCTGTCATCTCGGCCATCCGTGCCCAGATCGAACGTGTCGCCCCCACCAATTCCCGTGTGCTAATCAGCGGTCCGGCCGGGGCAGGCAAGGAAGTGGCAGCGCGGATGATCCATGCGCGCTCCCGTCGTGCGGAAGGCCCGTTCATCGCCCTGAACTGTGCGACGCTCGCACCCAACCGCTTCGAAGAAGAGCTGTTTGGCCTTGAGGGCGAAGACGGTCAGCCGATGCGTCGCGGTGTGCTGGAGCGTGCCCATCGCGGGACGCTCCTGCTTGATGAAGTCGCGGATATGCCGCCTGAAACGCAGGGCAAGATCGTCCGCGCGCTTCAGGATCAGACCTTCGAGCGTCTGGGCGGCAATACGCGGGTGAAAGTGGATATTCGCGTCATCGCCACCACCAACCGCGATCTTCAGTCCGAGATTGCCGCACACCGGTTCCGGGAAGACCTGTATTACCGCCTTGCGGTCGTGCCGCTGCGGATTCCGTCCCTGCGCGAACGGCGCGAAGACATTCCGGGTCTTGCCCGGCACTTCCTTGACCGCTGCGCCGAGTCTTCGGGCCTGCCGGTGCGAGAACTGTCGGTGGACGCGCTTGCGGCGCTGCAATCCTATGAATGGCCGGGAAATGTGCGGGAGTTGCGCAACCTGATGGAGCGGTTGCTGATCATGATGCCGGGGACGGGCAACGATCCGATCCGTGCGGACATGCTGCCCTCCACCATCAGTCAGGGCGCGCCGTCCATGACACGCCTCAATTCTGGTGCGGATGTCATGAGTTTGCCGCTGCGTGAGGCACGGGATCTGTTCGAAACGCAGTATCTTCAGGTGCAGCTCATGCGCTTTGGCGGTAATATCAGCCGTACGGCCAGCTTTGTCTGCATGGAGCGCAGTGCGCTGCATCGCAAACTCAAGCAGCTTGGCGTGACAACCAATGAAGACCGCGCGCCCGCGTCATCCACGCCGGTGAGTGGCTGAAGTGGCTTGCCGGTTTTCCTTCTCTTTCCTCTGTCGACTGATAACAGCGTGACTTCAGAACATTCCTCTCCTGCCGGCCCTCGTGCCGTTCAGGAGGCCTTCCTCGATCATCTGCGCCGGACGGAAGCTTCCGTGACGGTCTTTCTGGTCAATGGCGTGAAGCTTCAGGGAATCCTGGCCCAGTCGGATGCGCAGACCCTGTTGCTGCGGCGGGATGGCCATGTGCAGCTTGTTTACAAACATGCCGTCAGCACGATCATGCCGGTCACGGCGATGAATTTTGTGGAAGAAGAACTTTGAGCGGTTTCGAGACCAAAAAACCCGCAACACGCGCCGCCGTCATTCTGCCGTGGGAAAAATCGGGGCCGCAGGAAGAAATCCGTGCGGCCGATGCACGGCTTGAGGAAGCTGTCGGTCTGACGGCGTCGATCGGACTTGTTGTGGTGCGTCAGGCCGCGATCCTGCTGCGCGCGCGCCGTCCGGCAACCCTGCTGGGCAGCGGTCAGGTCGAGCAGCTTGCCGAAGCGGTGAAGCTCGACGACGTGGATGTGGTCGTGATTGACGCGCGGCTGTCACCGGGTCAGCAGCGCAATCTTGAAAAGGCGCTGGCCTGCAAGGTCGTGGACCGGACAGGACTGATTCTTGATATTTTCGGCGCGCGTGCCGCCACCCGTGAAGGTGTGTTGCAGGTCGAACTGGCCCATCTGGAATACCAGCGTTCGCGCCTTGTGCGGCTATGGACACATCTTGAGCGTCAGCGGGGTGGCTTCGGCTTCCTTGGCGGTCCGGGTGAGACGCAGATGGAAGCCGACCGCCGGATGCTGGCCGAGCGGATCGGCAAGATCCGAAAGGAACTGGAACAGGTACGCCGGACGCGCGGCCTGCATCGTGAATCCCGCAAGCGCGTACCGTTTCCGGTCGTGGCCCTCGTCGGCTACACCAATGCGGGCAAGTCCACGCTGTTCAATGCCCTGACCGGGGCGTCCGTTCATGCGCAGGACCAGCTTTTCGCCACGCTGGACCCAACCATGCGCGGTATGCGTCTGCCGTCAGGGCGCAATGTGATCCTGTCCGACACGGTGGGGTTCATCAGCGAACTCCCAACCGAACTGATCGCTGCCTTCCGGGCGACGCTTGAAGAAGTGGCGCAGGCGGATGTGATCCTGCATGTGCGCGATATTTCGCATCCTGACAGCGTGGCCCAGCGGGCGGACGTCTTGAACGTGCTGGACGGCATGGTGCGGGACGGGGTGCTGGACTCACACTGGTCGGACCGCACGATCGAGGTTCTGAACAAGGCCGATCTGGTGGGCGGTGTCGAGGCTGTTCCGAAGCGTGAGAATGCGGTCGCGATTTCCGCCATCACAGGCGAGGGTCTGCCGGACCTCTTCGAGGTTCTGGACCAGTATCTGACGCGATCCATGAAATCCGTCGATGTCCGTTTGCCGATCACGGACGGCGCGGCGCTGGCCTGGCTGTACCAGCATGGTGAAGTGGTTGGCCGGACAGACTGGGAAGACGGAATCGATGTGCAGGTCCGTCTGTTCTCGGCGGATCTGGAACGTTTCGAGCTGCTTCATCCAGACCGGATCGTGCAGCCGGACGCCTGAGTTTTTCTACTCGGACGTCGGTGTCGCCAGAGCCGCGCTGCGCGAAGAGGCGCGGGCGGCTCTGGCGCGCTGGCGGACACGGTCCAGCGGTATGGCCAGCGCGTAGGTCAGGCCGAGGCCGACCACATTCATCACAAGCTGTTCCCACAGATTGATGCCGAAGCTGGCGAACATCAGCCGTCCCAGTAGGTCTAGCACCGTGCTGCAGGCGAAGACTTCCAGCGAGTTCCGTCCAAGCAGGGCAAGGCTCTGGCCGATCCGGTCGGCGGAAATGCGACGCAGGGCAGCCGAAGACTGCACCAGATAGAAAATCGCCATGATGTCCAGCAGTCGCCAGATGGCTAGCGTGGATTTGCCGGTATTGGGTGGCGCCGGAAAAATCCGCAGAAACGGGACGTGCCAGTATTCGTAAGGGAAGCAGACTACGAACGCGCCGATGAGATAGGCCAGACACAGAGCCTTGGCCCAAGGACGATACGGCAGATCGCCGTTGTTTTTCGAGGCCCAGACAGCTCCCAGAATCCCGAGAATATAGAGAAACTGCCAGCCGAACGGATTGAGATACCATCCACTGGGATCGAGCCAGTTGGGAATGGTGAGGTGCGGGTCCAGATTGGCGATGGCCCAGATACCGACGCTGAGCGCAACAAGCAGCCACAGGCTGCGCTTGAGAATCCAGTAAATCAGCGGAAACAGCGCCAGAAGCACCACATAAAGCGGCAGGATGTTCAGATAGCTGGGCAGCGCATCGAACGTCAGGATACGCCACAGCCAGCTATAGCCGTGCGCGAGTTGGGGCTCGATCGTGTATTCGGGTAGAGGCTGATAGTGCCGCCACTGCCGAACCGTCCAGACGAACACCAGCGTCATGCCGGTCTGGTACAGGTACAGCTTCAGGCAGCGGGCCAGAATACGGTGAATCCCGGTTTTCCAGCCTTCGCGGTCGATCAGGCGTCCATAGGCCAGATAGGAGGCGTAACCCGCCAGCATGACGAAAATCTCGGCGGCATCGGCAAACCCGAAATTGCGGATCGTGATGCGATTGAGCAGATCATCCGGAACATGGTCCACCAGCATCATCAGCAGCGCGAGACCGCGCAGGGCATCCACGCGATGATCGCGGGAAATCTTTCGCGTTAAAGCTGATGGGGAGGGTTGGGGCGGCTCCATAATCTCTTCTTACCGTCAGAGCGTGGGCAGGGGTATGGGGCCAGATTACGGCCACATTAAAGATTGGACGGAATTCATCTCCAATCTGCCCCGCCCGGATCGTCTTTTACAGCGCGAGCAGGGCTTCGTTCGACTGGCTTGCCAGAATGCCATGTCGTTCGGGATGCAGCCCCATAACTTCGACAGTACGACCGCGCGCCCGCAGTTTGCCGATAATTTTTTCCAGAACCTGAACGGACGTGATGTCCCACAGACGGGCCTCGGTCAGGTCCAGAACAACACGAGAGGCATCGGTATGGTAGTCGATCGCATCGGAGAGGCTGTCGGCGGATGCGAAGAAAACCTGACCGGACGCGCTATATGTCAGCACATCGCCGGAACGCTTTTCCGTGACGCGCAGCAGGCTCGCGGCGTGCCAGGCGAAGAACACGCCCGAAAGCATGACGCCAACCGCGACGCCCGCGGCCAGATCGTGGGTCATGACGACTACGGCCACGGTGACGAGCATGGTCAGGCTGGAGAGGCGCGGATGGCGTGCCAGATCGCGCAGGCTCCCCCAGGAGAATGTGCTGGCGGAAACCATGATCATGATGGCGACAAGAGCGGCCATCGGAACCTGCCCGACCCAGCGGTGCAGCAGAACCATGAGGGCCAGCAGGAACGCGCCTGCTGTGAAAGTGGACAGACGCCCGCGTCCGCCATAGCGCAGATTGCCAACGGTCTGGCCAATCATGCCACAGCCCGCGATGCCACCGAAGGCGCCGACGAGAATATTTGAAATCCCGAGGCCCGTGCATTCCATGCGCTGGTCGCCGTGGGTATCGGTGATGTCATCCACGACGGAGGCCGTCATCATGGATTCCAGCAGGCCCACAGCGGCCATAGCCAGCGCATAGGGCAGCACAACGGACCATGTGGCCCAGTTCAGCGCGATATGCGGGAAGGTCAGGCTGGGAAGACCGGTCGGGAGGTCGCCGAGATCGGAGACGGTATGAACCGGCATCGGATAAAACATCGTGATGGCAGTGAGAACCACGATGCAGATCAGCGGAGAGGGAATGGCATCCGACAGGCGGGGCAACAGATAGATAATGACAAGACCCAGCGTGATCAGCGCATAGGTGTGCCAGCTTACCCCCAGCATCTGCGGCACCTGTGCGGCAAAAATCATGATGGCCAGAGCGTTGACAAAGCCGGTCCGAACTTCTGCCGGAACGAACCGCATGACGGCCTGAAGCCGCAGCAGGCCGAACAGGACCTGAAGCCCACCGGCAGCCAGTGTGGCAAGCAGCATGGCCTGAACGCCATGGGCATGAACCAGTGGTGCGGCCACCAGAGCAACAGATCCGGCAGCACCCGAGATCATCCCCGGACGGCCGCCGAAAATGGCGATTGAAACGGAAATGACGAATGACGCGAACAGCGAGACCGCGGGGGAGACCCCAGCGATATAGGAAAAGGCAATGACCTCGGGAATAAGGGCAAAGGTTCCAACCATTCCGGCCAGCACTTCGCGCAGAGGGTTCTGTGCCCACTGGCGACGATAGAGAGCGGGAGTCATGAAAATCCTTGAAGGCAGGGCGTGAACGGGGTGCGACGTATTCAGGCCCGGCGCGGCAATGATGCGTGCAGTGTAACCCGGCTGGCCTCAGGATTGAAGAGACGGAATTGCCGGGAGAACCGACAGGAGCGCGGGGTGGGAGAGGCAAAAAAAATCAGGAGGGTGAAAAAAAAATGTGTCAAAAGACTGGACGAGTGCCCCAACCTTCCTCTAGAGAGTGCGTCGCTGTGTGGCGGATGTAGCTCAGTCGGTAGAGCGCCGGTTTGTGGTACCGGTTGTCGCGGGTTCGATCCCCGTCATTCGCCCCAGCACTTCTTCTGAAAATCTGAATGAACATTCATCCGGGCTTTGCAGTATCAGCCTGATGCTTATGTCTGTGCTCCCAACGTTCTTCCAGCGCCATGCGCTCGAAGCGCAGTTTCTGTCGGATCCAGTTCAGCATGCCCGACAGCGTCACGACGATGATTCCCATGAATGTCCAGTTGTCCAATGGCTGATGAAACAGCAGGTAGCTGAACGCGACGGCCCAGACCATCTGGCTGTATTGCGGCAGCGCGACCCGGTTCGCGGGGGCGACGGCTGTGGCCATCATCATGAACAGTTGCCCCAGAGCGGCCAGAAAACCGTATCCGAACAGAAGGGCCCAGACCCGCAGTCCATGTGGCCATGAGGCATGGGTGATCATAAGAAGGCCGTCGCCGATCAGCGGTCCGAAAAGGCTTGATCCGAACAGGGAAAGTCGCGCGCTTTTGTCCCCGGCCAGTCGATAAGCCACGACGCTGCTGGCATTGGCGAGGGCGGCGACGATGGCGCAGACATGCCCGAGGTGAAATGCCCGGGCGCCGGGACGCAGGACGATCAATACGCCCAGAAAACCGATTCCAACGGAAAGCCACGTCCAGAACGAAACCTTTTCCTTCAGGATCGTCACGGAAATGATGGTGACGAAGAACGGCATCAGAAACATCAGCGACAGCGCTTCTGGCATGGGAAGCAGCATGAAAGCCATGACGCTGGCGGCGGTCGAGACGAATGTTGAAACAGCCCGCAGAACCCACATGCCCGGTCGGTTGGTTGCGAAAATGTCGGAATAGGGTTCGTCTGGCCTGCGGATGAACGGCAGGAGCAGAAAGCCGAAAACGCCGCCTGAAAAGGCGACTTCGAAAGGATCGAGATGCCCCGCAAGCCCTTTTGAGCAGGCATCGCTGATGGCAAAGGCGGCATATCCGAGAAGTGCCAGTAGAATACCCGAGGAGAAAATGTTCTGTTTCATGGGCTGGTTTCTCCGCAGATAAAGCTGTTTTCCGTATGAAAATAAGAAAATCTGCTGCTGTCGACAGTCAAGAGTTTCAGATTTCAGGGATCGTTTTTCCTGCTTTATAAATCATTAATATTAAGTGAATATTGGTTTTCTAAAAACTATCTATAAGTAAAATTGGAGAGGTTGCCGTCTTCATGTATGGTGCGCGTCATTCGGGTAGGCTGTATGGCCCCCATCTCCTGGATGAAAAAGCGTGAGCCCCCTTATGTCTCAGAAGATTGTTCCAGTCATTCTCTCCGGTGGATCAGGCAGCCGCCTCTGGCCAGTGTCGCGCAGCAGCTATCCCAAACAGTTCTGGCCTCTCCTGACGGAACGGACTCTGATTCAGGAAACCGCTCTGCGCGGTGTCCGTGCGGAACTCTCGGCACCGATCGTGATCTGTAATTCCGAGCATCGCTTTATCGTGGCGGAACAGTTGCGGGATGTGGGCGTCGATAATGCCCGGATCATGCTCGAACCCGTTGGACGCAACTCCGCGCCTGCAATCGCGGCGGCGGCGTTCCTTGTGGCCGAGACTGACCCAGACGCCATTTTGTGGATCATGGCCGCCGACGCCGCGATTACCGACGAAGCCGCGCTTTACGCTTCTCTTGAGCATGCAGTCTCAGCGGCAGCCCAAGGGCGGATCGTGACATTCGGCATGAAGCCGACGCGCGTTGAAACCGGCTATGGCTATATTGAGAGCGGCGCGCCTATTCCGGGCCTGGATGGTGTGTTTGAAGTGTCGCGCTTTGTCGAGAAGCCGGATGCCGCGACCGCAGAGGCTTTCTTCCGTGATGGCCGGTATCTGTGGAATTCCGGCATGTTCGTGACGCAGGCTAGTGTTTTCCTCTCCGAAATCAAGACGTTCGAGCCGGACATCTATGAGCATGTCGGACAGGCCGTTCAGGCCCGTCACAGCGATCTGGATTTTGACCGGCTGGATGATGCGAGCTTCCGTCAGGCTCCGGATATCTCCGTGGATTACGCCGTCGCCGAGCGTACCAAGCGTGCGGCAGTGGTGCCGGGTACGTTCGGATGGTCGGATATCGGAAGCTGGGATGCGCTCTGGGATCTGTCTTCCAAGGACGATGCGGGCAATGCCACGTTCGGGGATGTTTTCCTTGATGGTGCCAAGAACTGTTACGTCCGGTCGGACGGAATCGTTGCCACGGTCACTGGCGTTGAAGATCTGGTCGTCGTTGTGACGCAGGATGCTGTCATGGTCTCGCATCGTGACCGCGCGCAGGACGTCAAGCACATGGTTAACCGTCTGAAGAAGGCGGGCCGCAAGGAAGCGGTGGCGCATAACCGCATGTATCGCCCGTGGGGCTTCTATGAGAGCCTGATTCAGGCGGACCGTTTCCAGGTCAAGCGGATCGTGGTCGAGCCGGGACAGAAGCTCTCGCTGCAGAAGCACTTCCATCGTGCGGAGCACTGGGTCGTCGTTGGCGGGACGGCGCTTGTGACGCGCGATACGGACCAGATCATGGTTCGTGAGAACGAGAGCGTCTATCTGCCGCTGGGCTGCGTGCACCGTCTTGAGAATCCGGGTCGCATTCCGCTGACGCTCATCGAAGTCCAATCCGGACCCTATCTGGGCGAAGACGATATCGTGCGTATCGAAGACGTTTACGCCCGCAACTGAGGCAGGCCGTAAACCCTGATCTGTTGAAGATCAGGGTTTGCGTTTCTCGGTGGAACGGCGCCCGAACAGATGGTGAAGCCCGTTGGCAAGCGGGATGGGCGTCACTCCCAAACGATGTTCCATCGGGCCAATATCGAAATTCTTGTCTTCCAGAAGCCTACGGATTTCTTCCGGGGCAATCTGGGGCAGCCTGCGGATATGGCGCGTGACATGAGACAGCGCCATGAGCATCCATCCCGGCAGCGAGATGATGGGGCGTCCGCCAAGCTCCGCAAAATACAGAACCATGCGAACAAAGGTCCGGTAAGCTACGGCGGTCGGGCCTGCGATGACGATACTCTCGGGGCCTGAGACGTTTCCGTTCTGAATGAGGCGGATGGCCGCGACCACGCAGCGTGTTACGTCGCGCTGATCAATGGGCTGCACGAGCGCGCGCCCTCCGCCGGGCAGCGGAATGACCGGCAGACGTTCCAGCAGCTTGGCCAACCGCTGCACGTTGTCTTCGCCTTGAGCGCCATAGATCATGGTTGGATGCAGAAGAATCGAAGGGCGGCCATCTGCCTCAAGCGCGGCCTCACCGGCCAGAACGCCACGTCCGTGATCGTCCGGCCAGTTCGTGAATTTGCGCGTACTGCCCAGAGCGACGATGGGCGCTGTCGTGGCTGCGAGGATGACGGGCAGGTGGCGCGCATGGGCCGTATTCACGACAATTGCGGCATCTTCGAAGGCCAGCGGCAGCGTGGCGGGGTCCGTCAGATCGGCAATCCGAACGGCCTGACAGGCCTGTGCGATATCCGGCGCTAGATTGCCCTGACTGCGGACGACAGCAATGATCTTCTGCTCTTGCGCCAGAAGTGCACGGCACAGGGCTGCTCCTGAGCGTCCGCTGGCGCCGATGATGCAGACCGGGCCACTGATCGGCGCTGTGTGATGCGTGATATCTTCGGGCGTCATTGTGCAAAAGCCTTCAGATCGGGGGAGGCGAGGAACGTCAGCATTGCAGCGGGCGAAGACATGGCCGCATTGAGTGCCGTCAGGGACATCGGCGTTGCGGAAGCATAAGTGACCGTCAGAGTGCGCCCTGTGGGATGTTCCACATAATCTGGAATTGCTGCGAGAGCTGGGTTGGCGGAAAGGCCTGCCTGTAGGATCTGTGCGGTCCGCTCGCGGATCTGCTCTGCGGTGGTGCCATTTCCGATCTGTCGTGCGGCAAGAAGGAAACCGGCATCAAGAAGCCGATCTCCCTGCAGGGAGATCGTGACGTTCTGCAGAGCTGTGGACTGAAGCAACTGCTGTTGCGACGGATGTCTTTCTGTGAAGTCTGTCTGGATGGTGCGCGCATCGGCGGTGAGGGTCATGAAACCTGGAACTGCGAGGGTGGCATTGGTTCGGGACGTGTGATCCGCGAGGTTTGAGACCTGCACATAATGCGCGGTCGAGCCCGCACCATTGATGTGAAAGGGCAGTTTTTCGTCGCTCTGGAAGTGAAAGCCTTTCAGATCCTGCGTCACTGTCGCGATCTGGTTTTCCAGAGCGCCCGTCCCGTGCAGATCGTCCAGCCGGAACAGGCCGGATGTCATGTTCAGTCTGAAATTATGGGCGGCAAAGCTCTGAGGGGGCGCTATCTGCGATGGGAGAGGAAGATGATCCCAGAGCGCTGCGACCTGTGCTGCGAGATCGACCTGTTTCAGATCGAGCCGTTCCAGACTGGCCTGACCGCTGACAAGTTGTGGATCATGACCGGGAGCCTGAAGCGTGCGTTCGTAAGCCACTGTTGCAGCATCGGCCCGCAGGGTTGTGAGCAGGGCCGGTCCGTAATTGTCCACTATCAGGCGTCGGGTGAAGAGACTGTGAACGTTCACGGGGGCGGGGGGCGAGGACTGCGCGAGATTCTGGATCGAAAGCTGCTCAATCTGCCCGTGGGCAAGGGTGACATGCGCCAGATCGATGCGGGAATGTCCTTCTGCCGCCTCTCGTGCTTTCGGCAGGATCAGTTTCCGCAGGCTGAGTGCGCTGCCGTGAATGATCTGGGTCGGGGTCTGAAGAAAGGGTTCGCGGACGTCTACGCCTCGGATGGAAAGCCTGCCATCTGGCAGCGAGCGGGGGTGCCCCAGCCGCATCTGAGAGGCGCGCAGGGTAATTGAACCGTCGCGCAGGGTAATATCTGTCAAGGTGGCGCCGAGGGCGAGGATGGACGGTGTGGCCGTCCCGTAAGTGAATGTGGTTCCCGGCGGAAGGGCGGCTCGGAAGCTCGACAGACCGCGGACCAGCCCCATATGGGCTTCGTGGTGAACACCGGCCAGGCCGATCACAGCCGTTACTGAAATCAGGCTCGCCGCGAGCCAGGGTTTTTTCACGTTGATGTTCCTGTCTGAAACGGCCCCGCACAGGCGTCGGGCGCGAACGTTCTGTGTGGCCGCAGGATACCATTGTCGTGACATGGAGCAATGCGGACCTCGTTTTTGTTGCGGTAATGGGATACCATATTGCCAAAAATGGCTGAAAACTGCTGCGAATCACATAATTCAATGTGTGAACGGGGCTTGACGCGCGCGCTGCAGACGGCAATAAGGCCCCACCTGATCCGCCTTGTGGGGAAGGAGGGTGTCTTCGGACATCGTTTTGACCGCAGGCGCCATCCACGGTGCGGCCTTTGTGGGCGCACCCCAAGCTGGAATGTCACTAATGAAGACCACACGTTCGCTGAAGCCAGCGGAGGTGACGAAGAACTGGGTGCTGATCGACGCCGAAGGGCTCGTTCTCGGCCGTCTCGCCACCATCATCGCCACCCGCCTGCGCGGAAAGCACAAGCCGCAGTTCACCCCGCACGTTGATTGCGGCGACAACATTGTCGTCATCAACGCCGAGAAGGTTGTCCTTACGGGCAACAAGGTCGGACAGAAGCTGTTCCACTACCACACGGGTCATCCGGGTGGAATCAAGGAGCGCACCATCACGCAGCGTCTCACGGGCAAGCACCCGGGTGAAGTTGTCGAGAAGGCTGTCGAGCGCATGATCACCCGTGGTCCTCTGCAGCGCGCCCAGATGAAGCACCTGTATGTCTATGCCGGTTCCGAGCACCCGCATGACGGCCAGAAGCCCGTCAAGCTGGACGTTGCTGCGATGAACCGCAAAAACACCGTAACCCACGAGTCGTAAGGCCTGTATCATGTCCGAGACCCAAGAGCGCACCGGCACGCTGCAGGACCTTGCGAGCGTTGCTCCTGCCGTTACCTCCAACGCTGCCCCGGTTCACGAAGTCAAGCGTGACGCCCAGGGCCGTTCCTACGCAACCGGCCGTCGTAAGGACGCCGTGGCCCGCGTATGGATCAAGCCTGGCAAGGGTGACATCATCGTCAATGGCCGTCCGGTCACGACGTATTTTGCCCGCCCGGTTCTGCGTATGCTTCTCACGCAGCCGTTCCTGATTTCCGATCGCTACAACCAGTTCGACGTGTATTGCACGGTCGCTGGTGGCGGTCTGTCCGGTCAGGCTGGCGCCGTCCGTCACGGTATCTCCCGTGCACTGACTTATTACGAGCCGAGCCTGCGCGGCATCCTGAAGGCTGCTGGCTTCCTGACGCGTGACAGCCGCATCGTCGAGCGTAAGAAGTATGGCCGTGCAAAGGCACGTCGTTCCTTCCAGTTCTCGAAGCGCTGATTTTTCAGTCTTCCCGAACGACGAAAAGCCCGACCAGAATGGTCGGGTTTTTTTTATGCCTGATTTAGGGATATTAGGTATTTTAATTTCGTAAAAAAATATAAAAAAGAAATAATCTTCCGTATCGCCAGCGTGAGCCATGTATGGCAGAGTGCGTCCGCTGTTTTAAAAGACCAGAATCTTCGGAAGTGTTTTCCCATGACGCCTTTCATCATCGAAAAGACCGAAACCCCGACCGATCCCGTGAAGCGGACGGAACTGCTGGCCAATCCGTCCTTTGGACGCGTCTTTACCGACCACATGGCCATCATCCGCTATTCCGCAGACAAGGGTTGGCATGATGCGAAAATCACGCCGCGCCGTCCCCTGAGCATTGATCCGGCCTCGACGGTTCTGCATTACGGGCAGGAGATCTTCGAGGGCATGAAGGCCTATCGGGAAAAGGACGGCCATGTCGCCACGTTCCGCCCGGAAGCCAACGCAGCGCGCTTTGCCGAATCCGCACGTCGTATGGGAATGGCGGAACTGCCGGAAGACCTGTTTGTACAGGCCGTTGATGAACTGGTGCGCGTGGATCAGGACTGGGTGCCGTCTGGAGAGGGGCAGAGCCTTTATCTGCGTCCGTTCATGATTTCCAACGAGGTCTTCCTCGGCGTGAAGCCAGCGAACGAATATCTGTTCATCGTCATCGCCTGTCCGGTCGGAGCTTATTTCGGTTCCGGTTGTGTGTCCGTCTGGGTGTCTGAAAACTATACGCGGGCTGCGATCGGTGGCACGGGTGAAGCCAAGTGTGGCGGCAACTATGCCGGCAGCCTGATCGCCCAGGCTGAAGCCAAGGAGAAGGGCTGCGATCAGGTCCTGTTCCTGGATGCGCGCGAGCGTCGCTTCGTTGAGGAAATGGGCGGCATGAACGTGATGTTCGTTCGCAAGGACGGCAAGATCGTCACGCCGCCTCTGGGCGGGACCATCCTGCGCGGCATCACCCGCAACAGCCTGATCCAGCTTGCTGCGGATCAGGGGATTGAGGTGATTGAAGAGCCTGTCGAGATCGACGAGCTTTTTGAGGGTGCGGCTTCGGGCAAATATACGGAAGCGTTTGCCTGCGGCACGGCGGCGGTTCTCTCGCCGATCGGCAAGTTTGTCCGTCCGTCGGGCGAGGCCGTGTTTGGGGATGGAACAACGCCAGGCCCGGTCTCCCAGAAGCTCAAGAAAACCCTGACGGATGTGCAGGGCGGTCGGACGAATGACGTCCATGGCTGGATTCACCGTATTTCCTGAAGTCTGCCAGCCGGGTTCATAACGAGCCCGGCTTTTCAGTCCCGATCAATCCATCCCGCCCGGATCGCAGCATCAAGCTGCTCGGGCGTGTCGATGTCGAAGCCGAGTTCGGGAGCGTGGAGGAAAGCCGGTGTGCTGGCGCCGTTTTTCCAGAGCTGGCGCAGGCCGGTATCACCGCGCAGATCGGCAAGGCGTAGTTGCGTTGCAGGGCTGAGCAGGACTGGGATGCCTCGGCCTTCCTCTCCATAAGCTGTGACGACATCCGTATGGCTGTCGCCCTGTCTGAGAAGGGTGCTGAGGTGCTCGCATGTCAGGCGAGGCTGATCCGTTCCAGCAATCAGCAATAGGCCCGGATCTGTTCCAAGTGCCTGGTATCCGCATTGGAGCGAAGACGCCATGCCGGTTTTCCAGTCGGGATTCTGCACAAGAACACTGTCGAGACCCGCGAGAGCCTGACCTGTCTCTGTGGCCGCGCCACCCGTCACGACAATAAGACGCTCCGGCTCCGTCGCTAGCAGGAGTTCTGCGATATGGCGCACCAATGGCACGCCATGGATAGTCAGAAGCTGCTTGGGCCGTCCTAGGCGTGTGCTGCCCCCCGCGGCCAGAAGCAGAGCGCAGTGGCGTTTCATTGAGGCTGCTTTGCGATCATCTGGGCCAGAATGGAGAGAGCGATTTCCATGGGAGCCTGTGCGCCGATCTCCAGCCCGGCGGGCAGGTGCAGTCGATCAAAGGCTTCGGCAGGGACGCCTGCTGCTCTGAGAGCTTCCAGACGTCCGGGAATTTTGCGGCGGCTGCCGAGAATACTGACGCAAAAAGCGTCTGATTTCAGCGCATGTGCCGTCAGCATCAGATCGGAATGGGCGTCATGGGTGAGGCTGTAAACCGCCGTCCATCGGTCCAGTGGCAGCGTAGGGAGGGCAGCCTCCAGATTTCCTCGTAAATAACGTGTCGAAGGCAGTCCCGGAGGAGGTTCGGGTGGTCCGTAAGGGCGGATCAGAATGGTTTCGAGTCCCATGGCAGCGGACAGGTTCAAAATTGCCAGTGTGACCGGATCTCCACCTGCCAGAACCAGCCTTAAAAGTGGCAGGTACGGGCGAAAGAAACGGCCTGCTTCCAGTCCGGTAGGGCACATTTCGTCCCGGAACGTCATGCTTCCGCTGTTGAGATCCGTGACAAGGGTGATGGGGAGGCGGTTGTCCCGTGCGGTTTTGCGGGCAGCAACATGAGTAGCGAGATCAGGGATCGGGCGCACGAAAATACCGATCCGCCCGCCGCAGGTAAGCTGGATGTCCAGAACCGGACTGCCCGCGCCATAATCCAAAGTTCGGGGCTGTCCATCCTTCAGACATTCCAGCGCCTCGACGCGCACGGCTGCTTCTACACAGCCGCCCGACACATAGCCCTGAACCTCTCCGTCTTCGCAGATCGCCATTTCACTTTCTAGCGGGCGGGGCGAAGAACCCGTGATGCTGACCAGTGTCGCCAGAGCCGCCCTTTTCCCGTCTGCGGCCCAGCGTTCCAGTGTGGGAAGCAGATCGTCCGTCAGGCCATAGTCCGGCCACTGGGGAAGGGGAGAGAGCTGTACCGCGTCCGTCATGGGGGTCCCTGATGCGCTTTGAAGGCGTCAGGGTAACGCCAAAGACGATTATGACATACCCTTTCACCCACAGACTGTTGATCCGTAGGCCATGAGGTCTATATCGGCAGGGAACGCGGCGTCGGCATTTCAGCCAGCGCAACAGACGCACCAGAGACCGGAGCGGAAATGAGTGATCTCCTGAGCGTTACACGGGCCATGGAACTGGTGCTGGATTATGCCGGCAGCTTCGGGACTGAGACCGTGGATCTGACGATGGCGGCCGGTCGTGTCCTTCAGCAGACGATCCATGCCGAGCGCGCCCAGCCGCCTTATGACCGTGTGATGATGGACGGCATTGCCTATCGTCACGGCACGGGCCAGACGCTGGTCTCGCATGGAATCCAGCGCGCCGGTGCGCCGGGGCAGGCTTTACCGGATGGCCCTGTCTGTCTGGAAGTGATGACGGGCGCGGTGTTGCCGGAAGGGGCGGATACCGTCGTTCCGGTCGAACGTCTTGTCCGCGAAGGGCGACTGATTCGTTTTGAAGAGGGCTATGAGCCGCGCAAGGGCCAGTTCATCCATCGCCGGGGTTCCGATTGTGCCGCCGGAACGGAGCTTCTGTCTCCCGGGCGCCGTCTGGACGGTCCGGCGCTTGCTGTTCTGGCGGGCAATGGCCATGCGCAGGTGAGCGTGTCGCGGATTCCCTCCATCGGGATCGTGGCGACGGGCGACGAACTCGTGGATGTGGGCGGCCCTGTGCGGGACTGGGAAATCCGCCGCTCCAATGAATTCGCCCTGACCGGCGCGCTTTTGTCGCGCGGGTTCAACTGCATTGAACGCTCCGTCGTCCCGGACGATCTCGCGGAGACGATCGTCGCGCTGCGCGAACAGCTCTCGCGGCATGATGTTCTGATCCTGAGTGGGGGCGTTTCGATGGGGGCCTTCGATCACGTTCCTAAAGCGCTGTCGAAAATCGGGGTCGAGCGGGTGTTCCACAAGGTGGCGCAGCGTCCGGGCAAACCGTTATGGTTCGGGGTCGGACCGGAGGGGCAGCGTGTTTTCGGACTGCCGGGCAACCCGGTTTCCGCCACGACCTGTGGAGTGCGTTACGTCATGCCGATGCTTCTGGCCGGGCAGGGACTGAGCCGCCCCGAACCCTACACGGTCATGCTGGACACCGATGCCGAACGTATCCCGACACTGACGCGCTTTCTGCCCGTAAAACTCCATTATGATGCGACGGGGCAGGCGCGCGCAACGCCCTGTCCGATGCCGACATCCGGGGATTTCAGCTTTCTGGCCTCAACGGACGGGTTTGTGGAACTGTCGCGTGGGGATGGTGTGTCGTCCCGTGGAACGGCCGTGTTGTTTCATGGCTGGTAACGCCCTAACCGACCGCTTCAGCCGTCCGCTGCATGATCTGCGGATCTCCGTGATGGATCGGTGCAATTTCCGTTGCCCGTACTGCATGCCGGAAGCGACCTATCATGAGCATTTCCGCTTTCTGGAGCCGAAAGAACGGCTGAGCTTTGATGAAATCGAACGTGTGGCGCGTGTGGCCGTATCGCTCGGGGTGCGCAAACTGCGCCTGACAGGCGGCGAGCCGCTTCTGCGTCCGAAGCTACCGGACCTCATAGCGCGTCTGGCGTCCATCCCGGGTGTGGAAGATGTTGCACTGACTACGAACGGGGTTCTGCTGGAGCGGCATGTTCGGGAATTGAAAGCGGCGGGGCTGAATCGTGTGACGGTCAGTCTCGACAGTCTGGACCCGGCGGTTTTTGCGCGGATGAGCGGAGGCCGCGCGCAGCTTGAGCTGGTTCTGGAGGCGATCGACAGCGCTGCGCAGGCAGGTTTTTCAGGCGGCGTGAAACTCAATACCGTCATCCAGCGCGGTCTGAACGATTCAGGCGTCGAAGCACTCGCCGAACGCTTTCGCCGCAGTGGCGTCGTACTGCGGTTCATCGAATACATGGATGTCGGAACGCGCAATCACTGGGAGCGCGCGGAAGTGGTTCCGTCGCGTGAACTGCTGGAACGTCTTGACGCCCGTTGGCCGCTCGAACCGGTCGACGCGCATTATCGCGGGGAAGTGGCGCAACGATACCGCTACTGCGACGGGGGCGGAGAAGTCGGGTTTATTTCTTCCGTCACCGCGCCGTTCTGCGGGGACTGTTCCCGCGCGCGCCTGTCGTCGGAGGGGCAGATTTATACCTGCCTGTTCGCGTCGGAAGGGACAGATCTGCGAACACTTTTGCGGAGCGACGAAGACGATACGGCCCTGCGTGCGCTGCTGGCCGGGGTGTGGCGCCAGCGGACGGACAGGTATAGTGAGGAGCGGGCTGCGTCTGCGGATGCACCAGCACGTCGCCGCATCGAGATGAACTATATCGGCGGCTAAAAATGGTAGTCGGATCGGGAGATCGAACACGATGAAAACGCTCACCCATGTCAACGAGCACGGCGAAGATCCGCGCATGGTCGATATCAGCGGCAAGGACGTGACCGAGCGCAGCGCCCACGCGCAGGCCCGTCTGGTTTTCCCGTCCGACATGGCGCGGACGCTGTCTGACGCCGGATTCATGACGGCCAAGGGCGCAGTTCTGACCGTGGCGCAGATTGCAGGCGTGATGGGTGTGAAATCGACATCGCAGCTTATCCCGCTGTGTCATCCGTTAGCCCTCAGCGGCTGCCGGGTGGACATAACGATCGAGGGCGACGAGGCGGTGATCGACTGTCGCGTGTCGTGCAAGGGGCGGACAGGCGTGGAAATGGAAGCCCTGACCGGCGCGTCCGTAGCGGCACTCACGATCTACGACATGTGTAAGGCCATGTCCCACGACATGGTCATCCGCGAGGTCCGGCTGATGGGCAAGGCAGGCGGCAAGCGCGACTTCCAGAGGATCGAATCGTGAGGCCGCTTTATGGCCTGATCCTTGCGGGTGGGGCCAGCAAACGCATGGGGACGGACAAGGCCGCGCTTGCCTATCACGGCAAGCCGCAGCTTCAGGCGGCTTTCGATGTCCTGTCGCCTCTGGTAGAAAAATGTTTCGTCTCGGTGCGTCCGGACCAGACGGAAAATCCTCTTCGGGCCGATTTCCCCCAGATCGTCGATTCAGTAGAAATCGACGGCCCTGCGGCCGGCCTGCTGTCCGCGCATCTGGCTCATCGTGATGTCGCCTGGCTGGTTCTGGCCTGTGATCTGCCGATGCTGGATGGGGGTACGCTGGAGAATCTGATCGCAAAGCGGGAGGCTACAAACGTCGCAGTTGCCTATCGTAGCGAACATGACGGTCTGCCGGAGCCGCTTTGTGCTATCTGGGAGCCCGAGGCGCTCGATCGTCTGGAACAGCAGGTTTTGGATGGCCGGACCTGCCCGCGCAAGCTGCTGATCAACAGTCCGACCAAGCTGTTGGAGCCTTATGCCCGTGGCGCGCTCGACAATATCAACACGCCCGAGGAACGCGACGATGCGACCCGGCGTCTGGAACACCCGACAGGAGGGCCGATGATTCGCCTGAAACTGGAATATTTCGCACAGCTCCGGGAGTTGGCCGGAAGGCGCGAGCAGACGCTTGAGACTACATTCGCAACCGTCGGGCCGCTTTATGAGGAACTGCGTGCGACATACGCCTTTCCTTTCGACGCCTCGAAGCTCCGTGTGGCGATTAACGGCGATTTCGCACCCTGGACGCAGCCCTTGAAGGACGGAGACCACGTCGTGTTCATTCCGCCGGTGACGGGAGGATGAGCCGCTTTCGGATGGCGTCTGCGCCCGTGGATCTGAACCTGCTGCGTGAAGATCTGCATCTGGCCGAGGCGGGCGGGTTCTGCACCTTTGAAGGCTGGGTCCGTAACAGGAATGACGGCCGCCCCGTGGATGGTCTGGAATATGAATCCTACGAAGCGCTGGCGCAGCTTGAGGGCGAACGGATCGTTGCAGAAGCGTTGGAACGCTTCGAGATCAGCGAGGCCGTGGCCATGCACCGGACGGGTAGTCTGAAGGTCGGGGAGGTCGCCGTCTGGATCGGTGTTTCGGCCCCGCACCGTGATGCGGCGTTCCGGGCCTGCCGCTACATCATCGATGAGATCAAGCACCGTGTTCCTGTCTGGAAGAAGGAACATTATCTGGATGGGGATGCCGAATGGGTGGCGTGCCACCATTGCCAGACGGCGCCCCGTGCCTCCGAAACCGATGCTCATGACCACGATCATGGACAGTGTGGCCATCACCATCACTGAGTGAGCCTGACTGCGGAGCAGAAGCTTTCTGTTCCGCAGTGTCTTTTTGAGTTGTAATTGCAAATCATTCTCAATTAGGATGAATCCGGTCCTGCTGATTCGGAGTTATCCCCATGACACGGCTGTCGCTTTCCCTGTCCGATCTCTGCTGCTGTGAACGGCTGGCGCTGTGGAGTATCCGCTGCCTCATCAGCCATTACCGTTTGCCAAACTGCCCTGAGACAAAAACGACCGACGGCCTGTTCCCGGTCTGCTTCCGCCCGGCGCTCGATGCTGCGGAAGGGGCCTTTTCGGACGCCGTTCATCTTCTGAATGTTGCGGGACAGCCGGGGCTCGCGGTGAATGCGCCGGGCATGCAGTCCCTGACGGTGCTGGAGGAGCGTTTCCTGCGCGGGATCGTCGCGGCCCAGAATGAAGGCCAGCGTGACGTTTTCGTGCTGCTTGCGGAAGTCTTTCCGGATCGCTTCGTACAGGGCTGTCTTGCCACGGCCCTGACGCTCTTGGCGGATTGCCTCGCCGGAGCAGGGCATTGGCTCCCCAAGACATTGCTTAAAGATGAGACGACGATTTCAGGCGGCGGAGCATTGTCGTCGATTAGCCGCTGGCGATCGGTCAGCCCATCGCGGATGCGCGTTCTATGGCCACAGGATAGCGGCCCACTCCAGCGCGGTAGCGCGTCCGAAGCGAATAGGGTGATGCATTAATGATGTCGCTGGGCAGGCGTACTGCCCGGAATGGCGTTGAGTCACGCATTCCGGGCTTTGAGGAGCTGGAACATATGACGGTCTGTCTGTTGCTGCTGCTCGCGGGCGTGGTCGGCTTCTGCTGGCTGGCCTGCGTAAATCTTGAGATTTCCGCCGACGACCTCTTGTCCGCACTGGGGTACCAGTCCGGTCTGGAAGAGACGTTCAGAGGATAAACCCGTCTCCAGCCCACGGATGGGCCGGAGACGCCATTTTCAGATGTAATATTCGGTCAGCGGCGGAAAGCCGTTGAAACCGACGGAGCAGTACGTCGAGACATACGCGCCGGTAGCGAGAATCTCGACGCGATCGCCACATTCGAGCGAATCCGGCATCGGGATGCGGTTCTTCTCATACATGATGTCCACACCATCGCAGCTCGGACCGGCCACGACACATGGCGAACGGGTGCCGTCTTCTGAATCGCGGGAGGTGCGGAAGGTGTAACGGATGGCCTCGCCTTCCGTCTCCGCCAGTCCACCAAAACGACCGATATCGAGATAGACCCAGCGCGGATCGGTGACGGCACCGCCACGTCGGCTGACGAGAATGACCTCGCTTGACACGACACCTGACTGTCCGACCATGTAGCGGCCCGGCTCCAGCAGGATTTCCGGCGCACCATCCGGGAAATGCGTCTTGAGGGACGCATGGATCGTGTCTGCGAAATCCTGAACGGAAGGCACGTTCTCGCGGTAATGCGTCGGGAAGCCGCCACCCAGATTGAGCATCTGAAGGTCCACGCCCTGCGCGCGCAGATCATGATACAGGCCCGCCGCCTTGGCGATGGCGTGATCATAAGCCGCAACGCCGGTCTGCTGGCTGCCGACATGGAAGGACAGGCCATAAGGCTTCAGGCCGAGTTCGCGTGCGCGCAGCATGAGCGTGCGGGCATTGTTCAGCGTGGTGCCGAATTTGCGGGACAGCGGCCAGTCGGCACCTTCATTCTCGACCGCGAGGCGGCAGAAAACGCGTGCGCCGGGCGCATTCTGGCCGAGCTTTTCCAGCTCTTCGATGCTGTCGAACACGAACAGGCTGATGCCCAGATCATGTGCTTCACGGATCCATTCCGGCTTCTTCAGCGTGTTGCCGTAAGAGATCCGGTCCGGCGTTGCGCCGGCATCGAGGCACATGCGGATTTCCGCAATGGAGGCGGCATCGAAAGACGATCCCAGCCCGACGAGGCGCTCGAGGATGGCCGGGGCCGGATTGGCCTTGATGGCGTAATAGATTTTCGCTTCCCCGAGCGCATCGTGCAGGGCACGATAATGCGCGCCCACGACGTCGAGATCGACGACGAGGCAAGGGGTTGCCGGCTTCTGCTCGGCAAGGAAGCGTGAGATTTTGGGAGTCATGACACTCAATTCCCAGAACCGGACTCGTCAGGGAACGATATCGCCCTGCGAGTGTGTTGCGAAACGGTCGAACGGACCGGCGAATAGCGGGAATCCGTAACGGGTGGATTCCTGAAGGCCAGAACGCTTGACGTCGTTGCGTAACCTCGAGTGGGCCAGTGGCACGTGCGTTGCTGCGTGAGGCGGGCATATGGGACCAAATGCCCCGTCGTGCAACTGCTAATTTTGCATTGTGATGCTTTTGCCAATATTGGTGAGCTGAATCAGGGCGAATTCGGAACGCTGAAGGCATCTTCCGCGTAGGTACATGCTCATGTCGTTCGATCCGGACTGTCATGAGCGCGACCGCTGCCCCAACAGGACACTGCCGAGGAAACCCTGCGTGAGTTTGACATCCGAATCTGCGACCCTTTCCGGCTCCCGGGTCATGCCGGAACAAGCCGTATCTTCGGAGTCGGGACAACCACCTGCTGCTACGGATGCCGCTGATCCGAATGTGGTATCATCCCAGAACAGACTTCATCATGCTGCTTGGCGGGTTGTCGCCAAGCATCTCTTCGCCGAAGTCGGCTCCAGTCAGACTTCGCTTTCTGCGGCGGGATGTGCGTTTTACGCCACGCTGTCGCTTTTTCCGGCCATCTCCAGCCTGATTTCCCTTTATGGTCTGGCCTTTGATCTTCAGTCGGTCGAACCTCAGCTCGAAGTGCTGAGGCATCTCCTGCCGCCATCGGCATATGCCCTGATCGGTGACCGGATTCACGAACTGATTTCCCAGCCTCACTCGTCGCTGACAATCGGGCTGATCTTCTCGCTGGCGGTGGCCCTATGGTCCGCTTCGGCCAGTACGAAGTCGATTCTCTCCGCGTTGAATATGGCTTATAATGCGCAGGAAACGCGGAGTTTTCTGAAGTTTCAGGCTGTCGCGCTGTCAACCACGCTCACGGCTATCGTGGGCGCTGCACTCACTCTGGCGCTCATGGTGGCGGCCCCCGCACTCGTGGATTACCTGCCGCGCCACGTCAGTTTCCTCAGTGATCCGCCATTCCCGGTGAATTTTCTGCTGTCTTACGGCGCTCCAATGATCGTGCATACGCTTGCACCGGTTCTGATGCTGCTGTTCGTCTTTATTGCTGTGACGCTGCTGTACCGCTTTGCGCCGTGCCGCGTGCATACAGAATGGCGCTGGATCTTTCCGGGCTCGATCCTCGCGACGATCCTGTGGGTCGCAACGTCTCTGGGCTTCTCATGGTATGTCGCGCATTTCGCCAGCTATGGCGCGACATATGGACCCCTCGGCGCTGTCGCAGCAATCATGATGTGGCTTTTTGTGAGCGCTTATGTCGTGCTGTTCGGAGCAGAGCTGAATGCGAGCCTTGAGGCACGGGCCGGTAAAAGTCAGGCTGTGCCCCCGGAAGAAACAAGTCTGGCCTGAAGATCAGGCCAGAGGTTCAGCGTCAGTGCTGATGATGCGAGATACGCTGTGATGCCCTGCCTCGCGGAGAGGCAGGGGCTGTATTGGTGCCTGAGGCTTCAATCGCCTGTGCGCTGGTATCTGACGGATCGGCTTCCGCCACTTCAGGTTCGGAGGAAGACTGCGCGGACGGCTGCACTTCCGTCATTTTCGCGATCGTGACATGCGCTGTTCCTGCGCCCAGCATTCCGATTTTCGCTGCGGCGGCATGGGACAGATCGATGATGCGGCTGTTGAAGGGGCCACGGTCATTGACCGTTACCACGACCGACCGTCCCGTATCCTGTGACGTCACGAGCAGCTTCGTCCCGATGGGGAGGGACGGGTGTGCGGCGGTCAGATCATTGGTGTTGAATGTCGCGCCGCTTGCGGTGCGCCGTCCGTGGAAATGCCGTCCGTACCAGCTTGCCATGCCATGCTGGGACCACGCATGAGCGGCCTGATGGGCCCGGTTGGAGAGTGCGACCCGAACGGAGTCTGCCCAGCTTGTTCTCGGTGTTCCATCGATGGCGGACTCGTCACTCGCATGAGCAGTGTGATGACCGGCCAGACCTGCAAGCGCTACGGCGAATGTCATGCTGCGCAGGGGGATGAAGCCTAGGGGATTGCGAAGGGCAGACAGGTTAAAGCGCACTATATCAGGTTCTTCTCCAGTGGACGGGACGGGCTCAGATTGTACCTGATAGCACAAAAATGCGGCCCTGTCGCCTTTTGGACACCCTGAAGACGGCAGCAATAGGGCAATGACGCTTTCATGACAGCTTCGAAAGTGCTATCGCGCGCCCAGATGAAACGCCCTCTGATTACCGTTCTCAACGGTCCGAATCTCAATATGCTGGGTCTTCGCCAGCCCGGAATCTACGGTCACGCCACGCTCGACGATGTCGAACAGGTGTGCATTCAGGCTGCCGAACGGCTTGATGTTGCCATTGATTTCCGCCAGACGAACGGAGAGGGTGAACTTGTGTCCTGGGTTCAGGAATGTCGCGGCCGTGCAGACGGAATCGTGATCAATCCCGCAGCTTACGGACACACCTCGATTGCCCTGCTCGATGCGCTTCTGGCGGTCGAGCTGCCGGTGGTTGAGGTTCATATTTCCAATATTCATCGCAGGGAGCCGTTCCGTCATCACACCTACGTCTCGCAGGCCGCCATCGGCGTGATCTGTGGCCTCGGCGTCAGGGGATATGCGCATGCGCTTCAGGCAATAACCGACATGATCGAAGACGAAGGATGAGCCGTATGCTCGTGGACAAGGATGCCATCCGGGCATTGGCCGATATTCTGACACAGACCGGCCTGACCGAAATCGAGATTTCCGAAGCGGACAGCCGTATCCGCGTGGCGCGCAACGTGAACGTAGTTCAGGCTGCTGCTCCGGTGCAGGCCGCTGCGGCACCCGCGGCCCCGGCTGTCGCCGCCGCTGTTGCGGCTCCGGCTGATCCGGCCAAGCACCCGGGTATGGTGCCGAGCCCGATGGTGGGCGTTGCCTATCTGACGCCCGATCCGTCCTCTCCGCCGTTCGCTGTCGAAGGCCAGACGGTGACTGCGGGTCAGACGATCATGCTCATCGAAGCCATGAAGACCTTCAACCAGATCAAGGCCCCCCGCGCCGGCACGCTGACGAAGTTCCTTGTCGAATCCGGTCAGCCGGTCGAGTTCGGCGAAGCACTGGCGATCATCGAGTAATGATTTCCAAGGTCCTCATTGCCAATCGGGGTGAGATCGCGCTGCGGATCCAGCGCGCCTGCCGCGAGATGGGCATCAAAACCGTTGCCGTGCATTCGACGGCAGACGCCGATGCGATGCATGTGCGCCTTGCGGACGAAGCCGTCTGCATCGGTCCGCCGAGCGCGCGCGATTCCTATCTGAATGTTGCCGCCATCCTTTCGGCTGCGATGATCACGGGAGCAGACGCCATTCATCCCGGTTATGGCTTCCTGTCGGAAAATGCCGAGTTTGCCGAGACCGTGGAAGAACACGGCCTCGCGTTCATTGGTCCGACCGCCGAGCATATCCGCACGATGGGCGACAAGATCGCTGCCAAGACGACCATGCGCGCGCTCGGCGTGCCGCTGGTGCCGGGGTCCGATGGCGGTTTGGCCGACTTGCAGGCCGCACGTGAAGTTGCGGACAAGGTCGGCTATCCGGTCCTCATCAAGGCTGCTGCCGGTGGTGGCGGGCGTGGGATGAAGGTCGCGATGACGGCGGACGACATCGAGGAAGCCTGGTCGGTCGCCCGTGCCGAAGCCCGTGCAGCTTTCGGCAATGACGAGGTCTATCTCGAGAAGTATCTCAACCGTCCGCGTCATATCGAGCTTCAGATCCTTGGTGACGCGCATGGTAATGTCGTGCATTTCGGTGAGCGTGACTGTTCGCTCCAGCGCCGTCATCAGAAGCTGCTGGAAGAAGCCGGTTCACCGGCTCTGACGGACGCCGAACGTGAGGAAATTGGCCGCACCGCGACCGAGGCTCTTTCGCGCATGGGCTACCGCAATGCGGGCACGCTGGAGTTCCTGTATCAGGACGGTCAGTTCTGCTTCATCGAGATGAATACGCGTCTTCAGGTCGAGCACCCGGTGACGGAGATGGTCTGCAACGTGGATCTCGTGCGCGAGCAGATCCGGATCGCCTCTGGTGAATCGCTTGGATACACGCAGTCGGACATCAAGATGTCCGGTCATGCGATCGAGTGCCGCATCAATGCGGAAGACCCGGAGACCTTCATGCCGAGCCCCGGCACGATCAAGGTGTTTCATGCTCCGGGTGGGTTGGGTGTGCGGATGGACAGCGCGATTTACGCTGGCTATCGCATCCCGCCTTACTACGACAGCATGATCGCCAAGCTGATCGTGCATGCCCCCACGCGCGCCGAAGCCATTGCCCGCATGCAGCGTGCTCTGGATGAATGTGTGGTGGATGGCGTGAAGACGGTCATTCCGCTCCATCAGAAAATTCTGGCTGATTCTTCTTTCCAGAAAGGGGATTACACCATCCACTGGCTGGAAAATTTCGTCGCTGCCCAGCAGGCAGGAAAGTAAACCGGAGTCTTCCATGAGTTACGCGGAAACCATTATCCTTGATGTCCGGATCGGGCAGGTCCCTGTGGTGGTTTCTGCGCTCACGGGGCGTGACGGACTTGGCGTCTGGGTGAGCGAGATCGGTGTGCTCAACCGGGTTGTCCTGTTCCGGACCGCCGACACCTATGCCGGTCTTCTGGACGGGCGACCCGAGCTTCTGGCTGCGATCCCTAAAGACGCTATTCAGAGCGTTGATGTCACAAGCTGGCGCATCATTTCGCCCCTGCTTCCTGCCGGGGCGCACGGTGGCGTTTATGAATGGCGCTGTTATGAGCTGAAGCTGGGGCAGGTGGGGGATGTGGAGGAAGCCTTCGCGGCATCCCTTCCGCCACGGCTGGAGTTTTCTGGGCTGGTCTGCGGGATGATTTCTCTCGAAGGCACGCCACGACTGGCCCATATCTGGCCCTACGCAGACATGAATGCGCGTATGGAGATCAGAGCGCAGGCCGTAGCGAGCGGAATCTGGCCGCCTAAAGTCGCAAGCCATCTGAACATTATGGAAAATGCGATTCTGCTTCCGGCCAAAGATTCCGCTTGGCGCTAGGCAGCCCGAACAACATAAAAAAAGCGGTGAGGCTAGAGCCTGCACCGCTTTTTTTTATGCCTTAGGCTTGTGCTTCGAAAAATTACTTCTTGGCGGCAGCCGGAGCAGCAGGGGCCAGTGTTTCGATTGTGCTTTCAGAAACAAAAACCACCGAGTTCAACGCTTGTGTCAGGGCAGCAACAGCCTCCTGCGGATTGTGTCCTTCGGTGAAAACGGTTGCCCGATAAACCGCACCCTGCACCGGTGTGAGCGGAGCCAGCGCCATAATGAAATCTGCATCGGCCCCGACGACCTGCATGGTCTGGGCGGCCTGATCCGTATTGCCAGACTTCAACTGAGCGTTGGCGGAAACCACCGCAGCTTTCTTTTCAGGAGCCAGCGTTTCGCTCACGACGAACTCACCGCCGACCGGAAGCCAGTCCGTCTGTCCGACGACAGGCTGGTGATTGGCGTTGACGGGGGATTGCTGAGCAGGGTGGAGATCGTTTTCGGCAGCCTGAAACTTTTTGTCAGCCTTTTGCGCGGCGGCAAGACGCTTCTGGGCATCATAAAGTGCCGGAATAGCGGCCTCGGTCTTGCCGGTCGTCTGGAGGATGTCACGAGCTTTCAGAATATCCTGAAAAGCGCGCTGTCCGTCGGCGGAAAGATGATGGAAAGCGCGGTGAGCCTTGAATTTTTCCCAATGAGTATGAAGTGAATCTGCACTTGCAAAGGGCGTCGCGCAAAGGATGGAGGAAATGGCAGCGAGGGCGGGAATGAATTTCATGATATCGTCTCCGTAAATATTTGGTTCTGACCTTTATCGGTATTTCATAAAAATAGTTCAGACACATTACAGATCGTTTAATAATTTTTGATTCATTTGGATATTTTTCAGGATTTACTCCGATGGGGTGGGGAAGCTTCTTATGGAAGGTTACGGGGTTTTCGGGAATTGTGACTAACAGATGCAATTATTTTTATTGCTCTCTAGATGTTATTTTTGGAACTTATCGACGCCATGAAATGATTTTTTGAAATAAAAATGAGAATATTGGGGTTTTCATTTGGGGAATGGCTTGCCCTAAAGGAGGGCTTTCCGTATGAACGGGGCCTCAATCACGATACCGTGCCTTGCACCGTAAAGTCGGCCTTTCCGGAGCGCATTGCAGGCACCAGCCGAGTAGCGAGTATTTCCAGATGTCTCTGAATTCCGTCGTCGAGAGTGTGACTGCCCGTATCATCGAGCGTTCGAAAATCTCCCGGCGCCGGTATCTCGCTCTGATGGAGCGCAACCGGGCCAAAGGTGTGCTCCGGCCCAGACTCGCCTGCGGAAATCTGGCTCATGCGATCGCGGCCTCCAGCCCGGACAAGCCGGAACTGATGCGTCCCACCGGGACCAATATCGGCATCATCACGACCTATAACGACATGCTCTCGGCGCATCAGCCTTATGGTCGTTACCCTGAGCAGATCAAGCTGTTTGCCCGTGAAGTCGGGGCGACGGCGCAGGTAGCGGGCGGTGCGCCGGCCATGTGTGATGGTGTGACGCAGGGGCAGGAGGGGATGGAATTGTCCCTTTTCTCCCGCGACGTGATCGCCATGTCCACGGCGGTCGGGCTGAGCCACGGCATGTTCGAAAGCGTGGCGCTGCTCGGGATCTGCGACAAGATCGTGCCTGGGCTTCTGATGGGCGCCCTGCGTTTTGGGCACCTGCCGACCATGCTGATCCCGGCCGGTCCGATGCCGTCCGGCCTTCCGAACAAGGAAAAGCAGCGCATCCGCCAGCTCTATGTTCAGGGCAAGGTCGGACAGGCCGAACTGATGGAAGCGGAAAACGCCTCCTATCACAGCGCCGGAACCTGCACGTTCTATGGAACCGCCAATACGAACCAGATGATGGTCGAAATCATGGGATTGATGATGCCGGATTCGGCATTCATCAATCCCAATACGAAGCTGCGTCAGGCCATGACGCGCTCGGGAATCCATCGTCTGGCAGAGATCGGCCTGAACGGGGAGGATGCGCGCCCCCTCGCCCAGTGTGTGGATGAAAAAGCGATCGTGAACGCTGCCGTTGGACTGCTGGCAACGGGTGGTTCGACCAATCACGCCATCCATCTTCCCGCCATCGCCCGCGCTGCAGGCATTCTGATCGATTGGGAAGACATCAGCCGCTTGTCTTCCGCTGTTCCGCTGGTTACTCGCGTCTATCCCAGCGGTTCTGAGGATGTGAACGCATTCAATCGCGTGGGCGGGATGCCGACGGTCATCGCCGAACTGTCGCGCGCCGGGATGCTGCATCAGGATATCCTAACGGTCTCGCGCGGCGGCTTCTCCGACTATGCGCGTCGTGCTTCGCTTGAAGGGGACGACCTCGTTTACAGTCCCGCAAAGCCCTCCACCGACACCGACATCCTGCGTGATGTGGCAACGCCCTTCCGCCCGGATGGTGGTATGCGCCTGATGACAGGCAATCTGGGACGCGCGATCTACAAGAGCAGCGCCATTGCTTCCGAGCATCTGACGGTTGAAGCTCCGGCAAGAGTTTTCAATGATCAGCACGACGTCATCACGGCCTATCAGAACGGTGAACTTGAACGTGACGTTGTCGTAGTGGTCCGTTTTCAGGGGCCGGAAGCCAACGGTATGCCGGAACTACACAAGCTGACCCCGACACTTGGCGTGCTGCAGGACCGCGGCTTCAAGGTCGCGCTTCTGACGGATGGTCGTATGTCGGGCGCCAGCGGCAAGGTGCCGGCAGCCATTCATGTCGGCCCTGAAGCGCAGGTCGGTGGTCCGATCGCCCGCGTTCAGGACGGTGACATGATCCGCGTCTGCGCCGTGAGCGGCCAGATCGAGGTATTGGTTGACGCTGCCGAATGGGACAGCCGCACGCCGGTCGCCCCGCCGCTCCCGGCATTGGGAACGGGCCGGGAGCTGTTCGCGCTGCTGCGTTCGGTGCATGATCCGGCCGAAGCGGGCGGGTCCGCGATGTTGGCCCAGATGGATCGCGTGATCGAAGCCGTCGGCGACGATATTCACTAAGGAAGATTTCTCATGATCGATACTGCCAAACTTGATGCCGTCATGAGCCGCTGTCCGGTCATGCCGGTGCTGGTGGTCAATGATGTGGCGCAGGCCCGTCCGATGGCCGAGGCTCTGGTGGCGGGTGGCCTGTCCACGCTGGAAGTCACGCTGCGGACGCCCTGTGCGCTCGAAGTCATCGAAGAAATGTCTAAGGTGCCGGGTGCGCTCGTCGGTGCGGGCACCGTTCTGAACCCGTCCGATATGGACCGTGCCGTGAAAGCGGGCGCGCGCTTCATCGTTAGCCCCGGCCTGACCGAGGCGCTCGTCAAGGCTTCCGTCGAGCACGATGTTCCGTTCCTGCCGGGTGTCGCCAATGCGGGTGACATCATGCGCGGTCTCGATCTGGGTCTGTCGCGCTTCAAGTTCTTCCCGGCTGTAACGAATGGTGGCATTCCCGCGCTGAAGAGCCTTGCCAGTGTTTTCGGCAGCAACGTCCGTTTCTGCCCGACGGGTGGCATTACTGAAGAAAGCGCCCCGGATTGGCTGGCCCTTCCGACCGTTTCGTGTGTCGGTGGCTCCTGGGTGACGGCGGGCGCGTTCGATGCGGACAAGGTCCGTCAGCGCGCAACGGCCGCAGCCCTCCTAAAGGTCTGAACGCGCGCCAATAAACGGTTCACGGGAAACCGCATCATGCGGCGACCTCCCGTGAACGTTTTATGAACAAATGGTTTGCGGGAGAGGCTGAACCAGATCATAAGGGCGCGTGACTGGACGTTCCCATTTATTGATCGGCGGCTTTGCCGTGTTGTGTGCCATGCGCTGGCATGTGCTTTCTCCTGAACCACTCTCTGTCTGTACAGGTCTGCTGGGCAGTCTTCTGCCTGATGTCGATACCGAGCGCTCCATGCTCGGGAGTCGGGTGAAGATCCTTTCCCGCTTTCTGGCAAAAGCCTTTGGTCATCGTGGTCTGACGCATTCGGGCCTGATGCTGCTCGTGGCCGCGGCCGTTCTGAACGGCCTTCTGGGCTCTGAGAGTCTTCGCGGACCATGGGGTGCTCTGCTGTTGGGAGCCGCGACGCATATTGCTGCCGACCTTCCGACAGGAGGGTGCCAGGTCTTCGCCCCCCTTAGCCGTTCGCGACTTTCGCTCTGGCCGTATGTCCGGACTGGCGGCATCGGGGAAATCATGCTTCTTGTGCCCATCCTCTGCCTTCTGGGTTGGGCAGGATTTTTCGGTAATGGCCCCGTTCCGGCTCATCATCTCCCCTCTGCGCATCACTCGCGGTTGCGCGGACATGTTTTGAAGGATATTTCATTCTCATCATGACACAGACCCGACTCTCCGTCCGCCGTGCCCTTCTCTCCGTTTCTGATAAAACGGGACTGATCGAACTGGGGCGTGCGCTCGCTGCCCACGGTGCGGAACTGCTTTCGACCGGGGGGTCCGCCAAGGCTCTTCGTGAAGCCGGTCTGACCGTCAAGGATGTCTCGGACCATACCGGCTTTCCGGAAATTCTGGACGGGCGGGTCAAGACTCTTGTTCCGCAGGTCCATGGCGGTATTCTCGGTCGCCGCGATCTGGCCGATCATGTTGCGCAGATGGCGAAGCATGACATTGCTCCGATCGATCTGGTCTGTGTGAATCTCTACCCGTTTGCTGCCACCGTTGCATCCGGTGCCGGTGACGAAGACTGCATCGAGAATATTGATATCGGTGGTCCCGCCATGATCCGTGCGGCTGCCAAGAATTTTGATCACGTCGCAATCCTGACGGATCCGCAGCAGTATGCGGCGGTTATCGCATCGCTGGAGCAGGGCGGTACGGTGCTGGTCGAACGGCGCAGCTACGCGGCCTCCGCCTACGCCCATACGGCGGCCTATGACAGCATGATCTCCCGTTGGTTTGCCAAACAGGCTGGCGAAATTCTGCCTCCTGTCCTGACTCTGAGCGGGACACGGGACGATCTGCTACGTTACGGCGAAAACCCGCATCAGAAGGCGGCCTTTTATCGTGACGGCAGCCGGCGCCCCGGCGTGGCGAGCGCACGACAGCTTCAGGGCAAGGCGCTGAGCTACAACAACATCAACGACACGGATGCGGCGTTCGAAGCTGTCGCCGAGTTTGACGAACCAACTGTGGTCATCGTCAAACATGCCAATCCATGCGGCGTGGCCTCTGCCGTAACGCTAGAGCAGGCCTGGATTGCGGCTCTGCGCTGCGACCCCGTCTCGGCTTTCGGCGGTATCGTCGCCCTCAACCGGACGCTGGATGGCGCAACGGCCCAGAGAATCAGCAAGATCTTCACGGAAGTGATTGTGGCTCCCGATGCCGACGCTGATGCCGTCGAGGTCCTTGCAAAGAAAAAGAACCTGCGTCTGCTGCTCACGCAGGGTGTGCCCGATCCGACGGCCGAGGGATTGTCGTTTCGCTCAGTCGCAGGTGGTTTTCTGGCCCAGAGCCGTGATGCAGGCCGGGTGACGCAATCCGATCTCAAGGTCGTCACCAAGCGTGCGCCGACGGATCAGGAAATGAAGGATCTGCTGTTCGCGTTCCGCGTCGCAAAGCATGTGAAATCAAACGCCGTCATTTACGTCCGCAACGGCGCTACGGTCGGCATTGGCGCCGGGCAGATGTCACGTGTAGACAGCGCGCGCATTGCCGCGCGAAAGAGCGAAGATGCGGCAAAGGAAGCCGGAGAGCATGCTCCGCTGACAATCGGATCGGTTGCGGCGTCGGATGCGTTCTTCCCCTTCGCAGATGGTCTTGAGAGCGTCGTTGCGGCGGGTGCCGTGGCTGTCATTCAGCCGGGTGGCTCCATTCGCGATCAGGAGGTGATCGATGCGGCAGACGCAGCCGGGATCGCCATGGTATTCACCGGCATGAGGCATTTCAGACATTGAAAAAGCTCGCTTGCGCCAGCCTGGTTCTGGCTCTGTCCCTTTCTGCAGCGGAAGCTGCCCCCTGTGTCTATGACATGACGCCACTTCCGGTGACCAAGGGGACTGTCGCCAACATCACGCCCACCGGTGTGCAACTCAGCGATGGTACGGCTGTCATCCTGCCCGCAGAGTTTCTGGCACATATTCACCTGAACCAGAAACTGGCCGTTAGAGGACTGATCGCAACGGCAACGCATACCGTGCAGGCTCTGGCCCTCGATGGTAATCCCCCCATCTGCCCAAGCACGCCGGCGATCCCAAAAGGAGCCTTTCCAGGCTCGCCAGGGTACGACACGATCCATCCCTGATCGCCCACGTTTGGATGTAGTGTCAGGCAGTCGTTAAACGCTTTCTTTACGCTTCTTGTGCAATGATTTTCCGGATTTACCGATGCTGGCGGATCCGGAGGCACAAGTTCTTGTCACATGTCACGACATCCGCAGTTATAACGACCACTGGCCTCGGGCGCGTTGACGTTGCTCCTGAGGCACAGCTGGCGTCCAACGAGCGATTTCACGAGTTTCTGGAAAGCTATGTGCATCCGGAAACCCCCAAACATTCTGAAGCAAACCAGAAAACCTCGCCCGTTAAATCGCAGACGACATCAGTAGAACCTCGCGCCTCAGAACGTCCGACCCAAAAGTCATCCGCGCCAACAGTGTCGTTTCCGAATTCCACTGCGAGACAAAGCGTAGTTTCTCATGTGGAAGAGCATACTTCTCTCTCCAGGCCGGTGGTTGCTTCTAAGAACGAATCCCTTCCTGTCGCTGCACAAAAGACTGTTCCTGATGCCAGTAGAGGGCAAGCATCGGACAGTCTTCGTCAGAAAAGAGCGATTCAGCCGCTGACACAGAACGTCGGTGATAAATCTTTAAGAGATGGGAATAAAACTCAGTATCAACATGTGCAATTAGAAATGGAGGAAGATAATCCCGTCGGAAGAAATCAGGAACATTCACTTTTGCGGGAAACAAATTCTACGGTTGTTCCTGAAACTGATTCGGGAGCAGGAAATATTATTGATGAATCGTCAATAAAGAATAATTCTACTAAATTTTCTAATAATTCATTGTCTGAAAATAATAATAAAAAAAATACATCACTCTCTAGTGTAGAGAGTGATTTTAAATCGAACGAAATTTCCGTATCGGAAAATATTTCTGATATTAATTCAGAGTCTGTTTCTTTAGAAAAAACACTGCCGGAATCTTTGGAGGAAACATCTTCCGAAATGCGGGCAGAAAACAAAACTACCCCATCTGATGATGAAGAAAATTTGTCCCAACATGCCGATCAGCATACCTTGCTTTATCAGCAGAAAACTAATGGCAATACGACAACTCATATTGAAATGAACGTCGGGACAAGTGAAAAAATACATGTAAAAATTGATGGATCTAACAGCAAAGAGCATCGGATTTATATTAATACTGATAATCCAGAGATCTATCAGTCTCTTAAAGACGACCAGACCACACTGATTGCAGCTTTGTCTGATAATTCAGCTCTTGTTGCCGGGGCGCAATCCGTAGCGAAAGCAGATATTCAAATCAGCCTTTTGCTACCAGCCTCTACCGACATGTCGTTTCGTGACGAACGGCAAGAAGGTAGTAATAGTAATCGCTCACTAATTTCCTCACGCGCCAGCGTATCTGAGGTTTCAACTTCCGCTACTGAACGCAGGTTCTTGCGTGGCGTCGTTGATCTTACCGTCTAAAAATAGGATTGAAACTATGGTTTCTTCAGTTGGCACAATAAACAGCACTTCTCTTTTAAATCAGGCAATAAGTGCAGCAAAAAGTAATGCGGCAACGAATGCCGCTGCTGCATCTAGCTCAACAACAAGCAGTTCCAGCAGTTCTTCCCTGTCTTCACTAGGGGGAAATTTTAATCAGTTCTTGACGCTGCTTACGACCCAACTGCAGCATCAGGACCCCAGTAACCCAACCAGCACTGACTCGTTTACTGCTGAACTGGCCCAGTTTGCCGGTGTTCAACAGCAGGTACAAACCAACACAAACCTGACGAGCCTGATTTCAGCAACGCAGGATAATCAGATGGCCTCGGCTGTCAGTCTGATCGGGAAAACAACTACGGCAAGCACTTCTAGTCTGCCATTGCAAAGCGGCTCCGCCTCTTTGTCATTTACAGCCCCTCAAGCTGGGGATGTTGCGATCGCTATAACGGATAGTAAGGGAAATGTAGTTAAATCGGAGACAATCGACGCTTCCGTTGGCACAAATACTTGGACATGGGACGGTAAAAACAACGCTGGTACACAACTTAGCAACGGAGCCTATATGGTGGCGGTCGAGGGAAGCTCCACTGATGGCACCAGTGTCTCTCTTCCAACTACGGTGACAGGAACTGTTACAGGTGTTTCCAAGGGAAGTTCGGGAGTAAATATTGATATGGGTGATGCAATTATTGATATAAGCGACCTAACTGGCTTTTCAAGCACGTAATTCCAAGAGCTGATGAAGGCGTTTGTTAGTCATGCATTAACCTTTTTGTTCCACAATGGAGTCTATTGGAAGTGCAATTTTAGGAATAGGCGCGTATGAGGGCGAGAAGGGGAGGTGTTTCTGACGGAGATCGGAATGGTTACGATTCTCTGAGAAGCTGGAAAGAGAGCAACCAGTGAAAGCTCTTCTGGAAAATCTCAAACAACTCGGTCTCCCACGTCTTGCCGCTCTAGGTGGCGTCGGCGTCTCAATGCTTGTCTTATTAGGAGTTTTGGTCCTGCATGGAGTCAATGCCACGAATGGTCTTTTGTATCGTGATTTGGAACCCCATGAAGCTGGTGAAATTATAGACCAACTCTCAAAAGCTCATATCAAATATCGTCTTCAGGACCAGGGTAGTACCATCATGGTTTCTGATGATGACGTTGCTCGTGCCAGATTACTTCTGGCCAAAGATGGACTTCCGTCTGGAGGATCAGTCGGATACGAAATTTTTGATAAGGGCAATAGCTTTACATCAACTCAATTCGAACAAACTATTAATGAAACCAGAGCTCTTGAAGGGGAATTAGAGAGATCTATCCGCCTTATTCACGGAGTGCAAAATGCTAGAGTTCATCTTGTACTCCGTCACAGAGAGCTTTTTTCGACAAATGAACAAA
>NZ_BEWP01000009.1 GCF_002723995.1 Gluconobacter kondonii
CCATCGGTCTGACCGACTGGAACACTGTAGCCGGGGTGATCCGCGCCCATCTGGCGGCGCGCGAGGCCGGTCTGCGCCTCCTGCCCGGATGCCGCCTCGCTTTGCGCGATGGCAGCGCGCTCCTGGCCTATCCCCGCAATCGCGCGGGTTGGGCGGGTCTGTGCCAGCTCCTGACGCTTGGTCATCACCGAGGCGAGCGGGACGTGTTTCTTCTGGGCTGGGAGGATCTCGTAGCAGCGGCACCAGACCTCCTCCTGATCCTGTTACCGCCCGAGGATCTGGCTGCGCTTCCCGGGCACGTTCAGAGCCTGCTGGATCTGCCCGGACACAGGGAAGACGAAGAAGAGATCCGGTTTCTCGCGCTGACGCTGCTCCGGCAGCCGGGAGATCTGGCGCGGCTTCACGCACTCGCGGCGTTCAGTGCGGCACAAGGTCTGGCCTGCGTGACGACAGGAGATGTTCTCTACCACGATGCGCGCCGGCACGTTCTTCAGGACGTGGTCACGGCGATCCGGGAAGGCTGCACTGTCGATGCTCTCGGCAACCGCCGGCACGTTCATGCCGATCGCTATCTGAAAGCCCCGGAAGAGCAGGCCCGCCTCTTCGCCGCCTTTCCGGACGCTCTGGCCAACACGCGGCGGATTGCCGAGGCCTGCGCCTTCAGTCTCGATGATCTCACCTATCAGTATCCGACCGAAACCGAGCGCACAGGCGAAAGCGCGCAGGAGACCCTGACACGTCTGGTCCAGACCGCACTGCCGCGTCGCTACCCGGCCGGGGCGCCGCCTGAGGTCGAGACGCAGATCGCCCACGAACTGAGGCTGATCGGCTCTCTCGCCTACGCGCCGTATTTCCTGACAGTGAACACCATTGTCCGTCATGCCCGCTCGCTTGGGATAGTCTGTCAGGGGCGGGGATCGGCCGCGAACTCGGCCGTCTGCTACGTCCTGGGAATCACCAGTATTGACCCGGTCCGCTCGGGTCTTCTGTTCGAGCGCTTCATCTCGGCCGAACGGCAGGAACCGCCCGACATCGACGTGGATTTCGAAAGCGACCGCCGAGAGGAAGTGATCCAGTGGATCTATCGTCACTATGGTCGCCATCGCGCGGCCCTGTGTGCGACCGTGCAGCGTTATCAGCCCAAAGGCGCGTTGCGCGAGGTCGGCAAGGTGCTCGGGCTGCCAGAGGATCTGACCGGCCAGCTTTCCAAACATATTGCCTCATCCCTGCCGGATCCGGACCTGTGCAAGACGCGCGCTGCCGACCTTGGCCTGAACCTGAAAGACAGACGCCTCAGCCTGACGTTTCATCTCGCCCGTCAGCTTCTCGGCTTCCCGCGCCAGCTTGGAACGCATCCGGGCGGATTTGTGCTGACCGAGGATCGGCTGGACGAACTTGTTCCCCTGCTGCCGACCGCCATGGACGGACGTCAGATTATTGTCTGGGACAAAGACGATATTGACGTGCTGCGCTTCATGAAGGTGGACGTTCTGGGTCTGGGAATGCTCGGCTGTCTGCGTCGCGGGTTCGAGCTGCTGCACACCGTGTATCAGACCCGCATGGACTTGGCTTCGATCCCGGCCGAGGATCCGCAGACCTATCGCATGATCCAGAAAGCCGACACGCTCGGGACATTCCAGATTGAAAGCCGGGCGCAGATGTCGATGCTGCCGCGCATGAAGCCCAGGACTTTCTATGATCTGGTGATACAGGTCGCGATTGTCCGGCCCGGGCCAATCCAGGGAGATATGGTTCATCCCTATCTCCGCAGGAGAGAGAAACTGGAGCCTGTCACCTATCCGTCCGAGACCCTACGCGGGATCCTTGGCAAAACACTGGGCGTGCCGCTCTTTCAGGAACAGGCCATGCAGGTCGCGATCCACTGCGCGGGCTTCACGCCAGGCGAGGCGGATCAGCTCCGTCGCGCCATGGCCACGTTCAAGATGACAGGGGGCGTGTCGCCGTTTCGGGACAAGCTGGTGAACGGGATGCTGGCCAACGGCTACGAGCAGGACTTTGCCGAACAGACGTTCAGCCAGCTCGAAGGCTTTGGAAGCTATGGCTTCCCCGAAAGCCACGCCGCCTCGTTCGCCTTGATCGCCTATGCGTCGGCCTGGATGAAATGCCATTATCCGGATGTGTTCTGTGCTGCCTTGCTAAACAGCCAGCCTATGGGGTTTTATGCGCCTTCGCAGATTGTTCAGGACGCGCAACGCCATGGCGTCGAGGTCCGTCCTATCTGTATCAATGCCTCACGATGGGATTGCATCCTGGAGCGCGGCCGGAATGGACGGTACGCGGCTGTTCGACTGGGGTTCAGGATGGTGCGCGGGTTGGCGAACGGCCATGGTGCCGCCCTGATCGCGTCTCGGATGCCGGATTACGAGAGTGTTGACGATGTGTGGCGCCGTGCCGATGTGCCGGTCTCGGCCCTGGAATGTCTGGCAGAAGCAGACGCCTTCCGGGTGTTTGGACAGATGCGCCGTGCTGCGCTCTGGTCAATCAAGGGGCTCGCGGACACGGCCCTGCCGTTGTTCGAAGCGGCGGATCGCGGGCGGAACTTTCCGCTGCCGGAGGTGATCGAGCCGGAGATTGTCCTGCCGCAGATGTCAGAACGGGCGTCGGTGCATGAGGACTATCGGGCGACAGGACTCAGTCTGAACGGTCATCCCGTCGCGTTTCTAAGGGAGGGACTGCGAAAAGAAGGGATCGTTCGTTGCGGGGATCTGCCGTATCTGCGGGATGGGCGTCGGATCCAGCTTACAGGTCTTGTCCTGATGCGGCAGCGGCCAGGAACAGCGAACGGCACCACGTTCGTGACCATCGAGGACGAAACCGGCACAGCCAATCTGATTGTCTGGAAGGACGTGCAGGAGAAATACCGCCGTCCTCTTCTCGCGTCCCGTCTTCTGGCCTGTAAAGGGCGGCTTCAGAAGGAAGGCGATGTGATCCATGTCGTTGTGCTCAGCCTGGAAGACCGAACGCCGTTGCTTCTGGGATCTGAACTGCTCAAAGCACGCGATTTTCGATAGGAAGGGTAATCGGTGCGGCCGATTTTATTTCAGAAATAAATAGATGCCTGTTGATGTTGATCCTGTGGCGTTGTGGGCAGAGCGGCGCCCTGTGGTCAGCCTGCAGGGCTGTCCATCAGGACGCGAGCGACCGTGAAACGGCTGTCCATAAATCCATAGGCTTTACTTTCACATCGAAACTCAACCAGATTGTTCTCCGACATCGAACTGGTCGTCCGTTTGTCAGTGATCCTTTTCACGCTTGAGCTTTTGAATGTTCGGCCAGCACCAAACGAAGCCAAGCCAAATGGCGACTAGCGCTAAACAACCACACCAGAAATAACCAAGGCCGCCGTCAAGCAGGTTAAACCATCTGTGTATCCAATCGTTAGGGATCAGCTCTACATTCATAATTTGGTCCTTTCCGTCGAATGGTTGCCAGTCATGGCCGTCATCCTTGAATGATTAGATTATTAGCCCGGGTTCCCCCAGTTATAATCCCTCATTCTGTTCCGCGTATCATTCGTGCCGATCTTGCGATGCTTTAAGCGTTACGACTGATACGCGAGCGTTCGCGTAGGGTGTGGCGGACGGATCTGGATGCGTGATGATGTCTGAACCGGCAGCGGTAGCAAGTAATGTGCCAAAATATGGATCATTTTCTTCTGCGATCGAGAGCACCTCGTTCGCGCTGACGGGCGCGCCAAACTCTTTCCCGAGCTTGCTCAGGATATAATTGTCCAGCACCGCATGAATCATGAATGGCTGGTTCCGAAGAGACAGCAGAGCTAACAGATTCTCTGGCATATCGTCGTCAGGCTCAGCATCCATGACGGCATCCACGTTATCAAGAAGAACGTGGAGCACCACACCATATACAGTGATCTCCAACGCACGCTGCGCCTCTGTCTCCGTATTATTCACGGCTGCATTCCCTGTTCGCTGCACGACATCAGTTAGACTTTGTGTTGGGAAACATTCCTTTCCCAACATACTTTTCATCACCGTAGCTCAGCCGGGTCTGAAAATACCTACTTCGCTTTGCCGGACAACGCCGCCTTATTGGCGGCCACAGCCTTCTGCGAACTGATCGAGTTTAGATCGTCTGCCGTTGCGCCCGCCTGAACCTTGGCCTTGCCTGTCTGAACCTGCTGCAAGCCGGTTGTTGCTTCCTGCGCCATATTATCCAGGCTGATCGCACCGGCTGCTTCCGCCGCCTTCGGCGCAACGGCCTTTTCGTAGATGATTGGTGCACCATCGGCCGTCGTTGTCGGCGCGCCCGGAGCGGGCGCAGTAGTTTCCACAGGCGCAGGTGCAACAGCCACCGGTGCGGCACTCACAGGCTGACCGGGCTGTGCTGTCACCTCTGCCTGTAGAGACGGTGCGGCCGGTGCCGCGATAACCGGCGTGCTGTAAGCCGTGCGATTAATGATCAGATGATCGGGTCCGGTGGAATCCGTGGGATCTTTGTCATAGATGTCGACAAGCTTGTCGTTACTGCCAAAGCAGAACAGAACCGTATGGAGCTGCGGACGGGTTCCAGCCTTCACCGGTGCCCAGATCACCTGAGCCAGACCAAGTGTTGCAACGCTGGTGACAACTTCACCCGCCTTCATCGCCGCGCGGCCGCCTGCGGTCAGGCCGGTGGTGTAAATCTTGTAGATATCGCAGGAGCGACCGTTCTTCTGGATCGTGCCCTCCGCCTTACCGACCGTGCTGACAACGCCGAAACGGTCCGTGTTCTGGTTGAACTGACTGAGCAATACGGGCTCAGGCGCGGGCATACCGCTACTGCAAGCCACCAGAAGCAGGAGGGCAGAGCTGGAGAAAAGTGTTTTTGAAATGGCTTTCAGTGTCATGACGGACCTGTCGATCACGGTCCCTGCCTGACCGACAGGGACACAGTATGTTGCGTTATGAAACGTAATAACCGATTGCTCTTATACGTCAATAAGCGATTTCGGTTATTATCAAATTGACACTGACGCCTGCTCCCGTGTAGCGAGGGTCCATGGGAAGACCACCACTCGATATCAAACTCACATCCGTGCGCCTGAATTCCTCCGCGCGAGAGAGGATTGTTCGTCTTGTCGGACAAGGCGGTATGGCGGAGTTTATCCGTGAGGCGGTTGAGAAAGAGTTAAAGCGCCGCGAGCAGTCTCTCCGTCGTCAGGGCGATCCGCCTTCAGATCCCTGACGGCTTCCGCCAGCCCTGCCCCCAGAAGCAGAAAAGCAATCCCGCCAAGCGACATGTTCAGGAAAGCGCTCTGCGACGACAGAGGCCACTCATGCAGGACAGCGGCCCCGAAGAGACCGACGCGCCAGCCAATGTGCGCTGCACAAAGAGCGACCTGCCTCCTGGCGGTTCGTCCCAGAGCAAGCCACCAGCTTCCGATCATCACAACAAACAGAGCGGCTCCCGGAAATCCGCTGTTTGTGGCGGCTTCGAGCACATGATTATGAGTGTGCTGAACACACACAGACACCCCGCCTCCGTCCGGTTGCAGATGGCTCGGACCGGGCCTGAGAAACTCTTCAGATCGGCAATAATGCCGGAACGCATCATCCCCCAGTCCCATAGCCGGGTGTGCTTCGATCATCACGGCCGCCCGGTTGTAGATCTGCCCATACGGGGAACTGGCGAAGTGGGCGAGCTGCGTCTGGGTCTTTGTCACCAGATGCCCGAAAGCCTCGGGGGACGCGAACGCCAGCATTCCAATGAGAGCCGGACTGACGACCAGAAGTGCGAGCGAAGGACGTCGAAGTGACGGGAGCACCAGGGCACAGACGCCGGTGCCGAGAAGAAATGTCGCCAGAGACATCCGCTGGCCAGCCAGAACAAGCAAACCGAGAACCGGCAGCAGGGTCGCCCCCGTCACGAGTGCTTTCTGCCAGGACCGTTTCACCCGTTCCCCCAACAGCGCCCCAACAAACAGAGCGGCCGGAAGACCCAGCAGTGCAAAAGGCGCAGACACACGCGGCTTGTCATAGGGGCCAGTGAGTGTCCCATCACCGAAACGCGGATTTCCAAACAGGTTATGACCCGTCACCGCCTGAAGCAGCATCTGCCCACCCAGATACAGCACGCAGGCCACGATCAGACGGCGACACCGCGTCCGGGTCCAAGATTTCTGCAACGTCCAAAACGCCAGAGCGAACGCCGCCAGCGGAAACCGGATGGCCAGCAGCGCCTGAGTGAGGCTGGCCGTCGCCTCGGCCGGAACTGGCAGCTGCCGTGGCAGGGAGCAGAGAAGCAGCCACCCCCACCAGACAAGGGCCGGCCAGACGAAGCCCTGCCGACACCAGGACCAATCACGGGTCAGGGCGCTCCGAAGCAGAAATCCGACCGCCAGTCCATCCAGACACCCCTCGGCGATACCACGCCAATGCACCAGAAACAGCGGCAGAAGCAGGGTGGCCAGTGCGCCGAGACGATCAAGAATTCGCAGAAGAGTAGGCTTTGCAACAAACCCCATGTCAGATCCACGCCGGCCGGGTTTTGGAGCTTTGCACACCTACGGTCGCGAGCGAGCCACCGGCCTCGGCGAGCATCCCCACTTCCCGGGTGCGATGATCCCGCAATGCATACAGGCTGCGATCAAGGAACAGGGTGTTTCGTGCCCCGCGTTCGATTAGGGACCGGAAATAGGCGTCCCGGAACCGGATGACCGCGCCCCGCTCCAGTCGGGACGCCATGACGATCACGGCGACAGCCGCCTGCAATCTTCCGAGGACGACGCAAGCCTGCGACCAGGCATGACAGGACACACCCACCTGCCCCGACAGATACTCGGCCGCATCGATCAGCTGCTCGGCACTCGGCCGACCCGAAGAACAGAGATCCCGCAGACTGCTGCAGATCTCGAGATAGAACGTCGCTGTCCCCTTGAATCCGCGCAGCGCCGTCCGGTCATACACGCACGAACGGTCGGACCTGGAGCTTTGCCCTTCACGCCGCATTTCTTCAATGCGAATGCCGCTATCGGCGGCTACGTGGTCTACTTTTTTAGAAGATTGAATGTTTTTAGTATCTGTATAGTGGGCCCCATTTTGAGTACCCATGGGCCTCATTTCTACTGGATACGGCGTTGGAAAATCTAGGTTTTCCACAGGCTCTTCATTTCGGTCAGTTTCAGGCTTGGCACATGGTTCGGCGAGAGCCGTAGAAAGGGCCAGCATCTCTCCATACAATTGCTCCAGTGGCCCGACCTGGTCCGTTCTGAGACGCGAACGCATGATCCCTGCCGCCTGCTCCATGATCTGCTGAAAGCCACAATCTTCAGACTGTGCTCGGACCAGATCATTCACGCGCGCAATGCTTTCACGCAAAAACGCGACGCGCTTGCGCAATCGCCGTTGCTCCGTGCTCAATTCCAGAAGGTCAGGCCATCGGTAACGCAGGGAAGCCAGATTAAAGCCAACCTGTGTCTGGCCCTCTTCTGCCTGCCACCGTCGACCACGCTGTCCGTTACGGCCATCCTGCGGCACCAGAAACCGCGCTTCTGCGAGCTCCCGGATGTGCCTCTGCAATGTGCTCCGCGACAGACCTGTCCAGGACATGAGCGTCGTGTTGTGCGCGTAGATGAAGGGCGTCTCAAGCGTCGTCCAGGCGTCCGGAGAGGTCTTCTCCACCATGATGATCAGCGTCGAGGCTGCTCCCCGGCTGACGGGCAGCGCACCCCGCAGGGATTTCAGCATGTTTAGCATATCCCGCTTTCCGGGTTCGGCCGGGACGGGGGTGGTTAGTTCGTCGCGTGCGGCCAGCATGGCCTCACTGATCCGGCGTCGGCCGCGCCGCGTGCACGGGGCCTGCGCCCTCTGCGTCTGTGCAGAATGCTTCATTGGTCGGTCCGGTCTGTTTAAAGTGAAAGGACCACCTCACGGCCGGACACCAGACAAAACGCTCCCGTTCGCAATTTAGTGCTTGCGTTTCGAAAAGAGCTGACGCTAGATGAATTTACCAATTCATCACCTAGCAACTGTTTTGCCGGAGCCCTGGCTCTTCCGATTTGGCGATCGGATGAGGCGGGGTTTTTGGTATGTGGGCGCTACGTCATCGGGGGTCCTCTGGATCGACTCGCTGGCGCCGCCCACAGGGACGTCTCCAGACATCCGGGCATCGTGCCTCCGTTCGGGCGCTGTAACAACCTCGAAAGCGCGCTGACAGCGAAAAAACTGTGTAAAAACGGGCGTTTAGTGTGTCCATTTTGGCGCGCTCTTTTCAACTTGTGACGGCCTCCGAAGCCCCGCTGCCCATGCGGCTGGCCACCGTCTGCTGGTACTGACCCACCGTCCAGCCGCTCATATTGTTGGCCGCGAGCGTTTTGGCGGAGACATACTGGCTGAGCGGCGTACTCGCATTTGATTCGGTTGCAATGGCCGCGCCGGCCTTGGTGCCGAACATGTAGGCGCCATACACCTGCGTCCCGGTGGCGGGTGCGCCTATCGAGCGACTCACGGCGGACGCGTAATCGCTGATGATGGCGCTCGCCACCTTGGCCTGAGCAACGGGATCGGAGCGGTCCGCGGCACTCAGACCGAGTTCTGAGGCATACTGGTTCCAGGTGCCGTCCGTGACCTGCCAGACCCCCTGAGCACTTGAAGACGTATTCCCGACGTTCTGGAAATGGCTTTCAATCTGCCCGAACGCCGCCAGCGTGTCCGGATTGATCCCTGCCGCCTGCGCCGCAGCCACCGCGTCAGCCCCATAGGTCTGGGCCATCAGCGTCCCATAGGCATCCGCCGTGCCCCAGGCGCCCTGATACGAGGATGTGGCGGTGGTCCCGCCAGTTGTCGTCGCGCTCGATGGCCGCGTAAAGACGGGCGATCCGGGCTCCGGGTTGGTCGGCACGATCTGCTCAGGCACTGCCCCGAACGCAGCCGTGGCAGGAGTGCTCATGCTGAGGGTCAGCAGCGTCAGAACCGGGAAGGCTCTCACTTTGCAGGATGCGTAAACAGGACCATCCCGGCCGCGTTCTCACCAGAGACAACACACGCCCGGGACGCTCCGTCCACGAGCGGGCGATAGGCCACAACGTCGGCCTCCGGGATCCACGCAAATGTCGTCCCCGATCGCAGAACCTGCCGCCAGCCCTGAAAGACAGTGTCCGTGACAGCGATCTGCGGAGCAGCGCTTCCGACACGGGCAGCACCACGACGCGGCTCCGCAAAAAGCGGCTCGAAGTCATGAGCGGGACTACGGCAGGTCACGGGAACCGGCGTGGCATGCAGCGTCTGCGGGGCCTGCGTGACTGTCGGGGGTGGACCCCAGTTGCGAGAACCGAGTTCCAACTGGCGCTCCTGCGACAGCCTGTCCAGCTGCTCCGGCGTCAGGTGCTGCGCTGGGGCCTGCGAGACCAGAGGAGCAGCCAGCGAAACACAGACGGTAAGCCAGAAGCGAAAGCGCATGGTGCAGAATCCTTGTGAAAGTACCTCTCCATAGTCTCTCCGATACGAATGTGAGTGCGAACATGACCCCAATTGACGCCCCTGGATCGCACTCACATGGGCGCCCGTCATGATGTCCGCAGGAGGATCAAACCCATGCGCTCTTTCATTCCGATGCTGATACTCGGGGTCCCGGCTGTTGCCCTGGGGGCCTCGACCTGCCCTGCCGCCGCGCCAGTTCATGCACCCGGTGGCGCCCCCCCTTCGCAGCCCGCGCCTGTTATACCGGAGATGGGACCCACGCTTCCGGCTGCTGATATCGCCGCCTCACCTGCCTTGACCCGCCTTGCGAGCCAGGGCGCACAGCTCTATCGGCTGAAATCGGAACACGGCCTTGAGGCCATCTTCGCCCGCAGCGGCACGCAGTTCCGTGTCTTTTACCTGACGCCCGATCATCTGGCCGAAATCGGAGGGGTCATGTGGGACGCGACCGGTCATAACGTCACGCGCGATCAGGTCTCATCAATCCCGGGTGCGATCCCGACCGTGCAATGGAACCCCTCTGCCTCCGGTCAGGGCTCAAGGCCGGGCACTGCATCGACAGCAACTGCCCCCCTGATGACAGATCCTGTTGAGCGTGTGAAAGCCGTTGCCTTCGGGCTTGAAGGACAGGACACGGCGCCCCGCGTCTATATGTTTATCGATCCGCTCTGCCCGTTCTCGACCCGAGCCTATGCAGCTCTGAAACCTGCGGTTGCCTCCGGTCGATTACAACTTGCGATCGTTCCGGTCTCGATCAACGATCATGAGAACAGCGGCGCCAGTACGCCGGCTGCGCAGCAGATGCTCTCTGCAAAGCAGCATGACATGGCGGCACTCTGGAACCAGATCGATGACCTTGGCCATGCTGTTCCAGGCCACACAACATCCGACACGGCGGGCGCCAGCCTGATGCTAAATCTCTCTGCCGCTCATGCGATCGGTCTGAGAGGAACGCCAACCTTCGTGTGGAAGGATCGCACCGGCACCCCGCATGTTGAGGCAGGACTGCCAGACGATCTCGATGCGTTTCTCGCGAGCCTTCACGCGTGAGCGGTCGTCCGACAGTAAAACAGCGGACCGGACGCGCCGCGTTATGGCTCGTCTTTCCGTTTGTCTTTGCACTCAGGCCGGGTCTGCGCACAGCGCAGCAAGGTCTTCGGATCCTTCAGGACGTTCCCGTGATCCACCCCGTGGACCAGACGGCGTTCGAGGACCAGCCTGTCCGGTCGCTGCAAATGGTGGCCATTCAGAAGCGAACCCGGACCCTGGGGCGCCTGTATGGAACGCTCTGCCTGCTGGCGAGCCTTTGGTGGGTGGTGCTCATCATGTGGAGCGGTGGGGCCGCTTTCAGCGCGTCCTGTGTGGAAGCGCTCGCATGCGCGGTTGTTCTGGGAAGCCAGTTTATTACTCAGGGCTTCTCAAACTGGCAGGCCCGGACAGGGCGCGCTGGAAAACTCTCGGAATATCTTTCGGACGGGCGGCTGCTTTGGCCCCGGTGAGGCCATTCCGTGGGACGTCTCAGAACGTCCCGGACTGAGCGGCTTTGCGGTCAATCGACCAGGCAGCTTTTTCGTAATCGGGTCGATCGCCCTGATCGACCGGGTCGTTGGGTTTGACAATGGTTCCTGCCCGTGTGGCCAGTGCAGGACGCCAGATGACAGGCGCAGACCCGTAAGGCGCGTACGGATCGTAAAGCGCCTGCTTCACCTTGGGGGGTGGTGGCACATTGTAAGACGAGAGCGAACGAATGTTGCCGTGAGCGCAGGCTGACAGGTTGATCAGTAAAGACAGGCCCGCAACACCTTGTCTCAACGTAATGACCGTCAAGACCTGTTACCCTTTGCCTTTAGCTCGGCTTTGAGTGACGCAACCTGTGCTTCCGCCTTCTCGGCACGACCTCGCCAGAGCTCTCGGGTGTCTTCGCCCCACGCCCGCCACTCATCCCGATTTTTCTCCATCACATCAAGGCCACGATTGGCCACCCTGAGTTCTTCGGCAAGCGCATCGTATCTTCTAACAAGGTCGTTATGAAGATCTACGACCTGATTATAGGCGGCCAGAGGAACAGACTTACCGGCAGCTTGTGCCATTCTTTCGGTAGCCTGCGTGATGCGGCAGAGCTGACCGAATTCCAGAATGTCAGCCATTATCCGTTCTCCTTAATCCTCGGCGCGGCCAGAGATCTGCATGAGAGCTCTGGTAGTAGAGTCTACTGGCTCAGCCGTGCCCTTGTCGACGGTATTCTGGGCATTGCCGATCGCACTCACATCCGACACGGTCTGTTGGGCAATATTTGCCACTTTATCGGTAGGAGCGGCGATACCCCGGCCGGTTGACTTGTCATTGAAGTCGTCACTGTCCACACGACCAATACTTGTCATGCCCGCCATCGCAGGAATGTGGTGGGGCAGGGTCGAAATCAGCCTGAAGCACATAACGGCGATGCTCATCTCCATTGTGACGAACATGCAGAGCAGGACGATCAGACCGATAAAATTATCCAGAAGCCAGCCGCGCTCGAAAACAAAGCCCGTTGCGATTGAAAAAGCCTTCATGACCAGCCAGGAGATTGAGGCAAAAATCGTGTAACTGAGCACGAGACCCGCAATCATCATCACCGGCCGAAAGACGATCGTGAATAACACTTCATATCCGCGGTTCCCGCGGCCATGGAGGCCCTCTCCCTGAAACACCAGATGGGCCAGCATCCACAGCGGAACGCCCACCACGGCTTCAACCACAACAATGTACCAGCCCGCGACACCTGCCATCCAATAGGCGAACGGGGTCATCGGGAGGACGTAAGCAAGCGTAATACCGGGCGCAAGGAGGAAGAAAGCGGCCGCAAAGACAGGCGTCAGGATTGCCTTGATCAGACCGCTTAGTGCGAAGCTGCCCGCGGAGGCGATGGCAGCCGGGACATCCCCTGTGGCAAGATTGGCCGCTGTTGCGAGCCCCGCTCCTGTCTTGCTGCTGAGAACCGCCGCACCACCAATTATCGCCAGCGCCGTATGTATCAGAAGATGGCCAAGCCCGATCATTGCCCCCAGCGGGTCGGTCCAGTCGCTCCCGGATGTAGGCGACAGGAGATGATTGACGATCAGCGTCATCACCCCGTTCGTGATGCCGAGCGCCTGAAGTACACGGTCCAGAGCGGATTGCCCGGAGCTGGGCAAAGCCGCACTACTGAAGAGCCTTGTCGCCCCGTTCGGCGCACTGGGACTATCTGACGTGGAGAGCTTCTGCTCCTCGGCAGCCTGATACTGTTCGATTGCCGTGATTGGACCCGCAAGATCTTTGGAAAGAAAGGACCCCAATCCCTGCCAGCTTGGCTGTGTGACCGAGGGGACAATGGAGGACATGGACAGCACTTCTGCATTAAGGCGGGAGATCTCAAGGTAGTAAGCTCCCAGGCCGCTCCATCCGAGGTTTTTCATAGCCACGTATCCGGCATCATTAGAGCCGTTGCCATCCGAAGAATACTGCGCGCGGATCTTGCTGATCATGGCAGTGGCCGCTTCACTCAGCGCACTCGAATAGGACGTATTTTGCGCAGTCAGTACGCCATCCATAGAGCGCAGGGCAGTGACATCCCGGGTCTGCCATATCGTATCTGCGAGAGAGGACATGGGCGTGCGCACCGCGCTGATCAGGTTCTGCAGCGCCTGGACCTGCTTAGTTGCGACATCCGACAAATCGAGATTTGAACCGAGCATCTGCTGTTCGAGCTGCTGTGGGATCATGACCGAGATACTGCCGCACGTTACCGCAGCCGTCGCTTCGCCGATCGCAAGGCTGTAATCGACGGTCACGGGCGAGCCGTTCCCGGGATTGGAAATCTTGGGTTCGGGCATGAGGTCAGGATTGTTTGAGGCCTTATTGACCAGAGCGCGGCACAGTTCGCTTTCCATCACCGCCATAACGACCGGTCGGGTCCCCGGGATAATCGGCTCGGCAAGGGGCAAAGCATCCGGGCCGATGGATTTGGCCACAACATCCGTCAGGTTGCGAGCCATCCCGATTGCCGTTTTCGCACCCTGCACGACGAGCGCCTGGCCGACCGAGAAGCCTCCATTTGCAGGGATTGGCACCATCAGCCCGAGTGCCACAACAACCCGCAGCGGTACCCACCCGGAGAAACTTGCAGAGAAAATCTTCCCGCTTTCAGCTGTCTTATGAACCTGCAGGATGGAAGCATAGCTGATCCAGAACGCTGCAATCAGCATCGCATAAGCCGAAATATACTGCAGCATTGTGCCTGTGGCTGTCTCTGTACCCCCGGACATCGGAAAGAGACTGTCGAGCACGCGGGCGGACCAGTCATCGCCCGCACTCAGGTTGCTCCAGCTCACGCTGTCTGCCGTGGTTCCGGCATAGGCGGATCCCATAGTTACCCCGAGGGCAACGACTGTCATGGTGACCGCTCGGAAGGGCCGTGACGCTCTAAGGAGCCGCATGAACTGGTGCATTGTTTTTAGACCTCGGGGCTCGGGCTGTTATCGCGACTTTGTTCCTGGCCTTGTTTTCGATCTTTGGTAAAAAAATCATGGAAACGGTCCACCAGACGCTGCAGAGCCGCACCCACTTCCTTCAAAAAGTCCTTGCCCGGCTCCTGGCCCGGAAGAGATTCCAGCTTCTTGGCGACACTGGCGGCGGTTTCTTCTGTGCTTTGTACAGTGGGATCACTCAAAGCGTCCCGCCTGGACGCGTCGTCACCCAGAACCTCGACTTCCTTGCCCAATCGCTGAGAAGATCTGCGCAGTTTCTCCCAGGACTCTGCAAAGCCGGGCGTCTTCTCCAGGGAAGCGGTGAGCTGTGCGCGAAGCGCCTTGTGGCTCCCATCGCCGGTCATGCCCGCAATGACAGAACGCTCTGACTGTCCGGGCTCTGATGCGGCTTTACTGAAGGCTTCAAAAAATTCATGGCCCACGCGCTTGAGCGTGCCAAGATCTTCCTCGACCTCACGTGCCGCCGCCTTGACCCTTCGGGTCCGGTCCAGGATCTGGCGCTCGTCGCTTTTGCCGATCATCCCGTGCAGGAAGTCCGCAAGCCCCTGCCTGTTTGCCGTTGAAGCTGAAGTTGGCGCAGCTTTCGCCTCAGCCTCATTGGGCTTGCTCTCCGGCTTTGGCTTGTTTTCCGCGGTCGCATGATCAGCATCGAGCTTGGATGTTCTGGTGCCTGGGGTTGGTCTTAGGGCTGCCTCAGGCTTTTCTCTTTCCGACCGGTCGGCCACACTCTGATCGTCACGATGAACTGCGCGATCTTTTTCGGCAGGATTTTGCGACACTGGGTCTTCCACTGCTTCCGGCTGCTCGGACCGGGAATGAGTCCCGTGGAACTCATCATCGTCCCGAAAAGGACCGGCTTCTTCTTCAAGAGACTGTAGATATCCCTCCTCCTCAAATGGATCATTCGAGTGAAGGCCAGGCTCAAGGATTTCGTGTTGTGTCCGAGGCGCCTGCTGAGGATCGTGGGAGGGGTGTCCACTTTTAGCGGCAGGAGGCTCAGGCTCCGTCTCGGTTGGTTGGGACATGTCAGCAGAAGCCTGTTCCTGTACTTCAGGAGAAACTGCCACCTCAGGCGCGCTCTCCGGCGTCAATGTCCCTGCTGGTTCGGGCGGCTGTACATCTGGTCGAGGTGACAACTCTGGTTCGCTCTGTTGCGCGCGGGCAGGAGTGCCGGACAGTGCCATGGTGATGCGATAGTCCAGGACAGCAGCCAGACGTGCTGCAGCGACCGAAGCCTGTTCCTCAGGAGACATCTCGGATAGGTCCAGCGCCGCTTTGCGAATATCGCGAACGAGATTTCGATCCTCAAGCGAGCCTGCCTGCGCCAAAAGCGCTTTGATTTCTTCGTTCTCCAGCCCCGGCAAATCTGTGCCATGGGCCTTCAAGCCAGCCGCGAGAATGGGCGGGATCTGCGGCTCTGCACCGGTTCCGCTCAGAGCCTTCCAGTCCTGGACAAGCCAGGCCACCTGAACCGTGAACTTTGGATCGCTTTCCAATGCAGGGTTTTCCTGCAGTCGTACGGTCAGGTCAGACAGATCTTTCGCAAGCCCGCGCTCAGCTGCGGGGATGGTGGACTGATGAGTATCAAGGGCGTTCAGGACGTAGCCTAACGGCCCTTGCTGAGTAAGAGTACCCGACATGGTCATTCCTATTCGAGACATTCAGGGGAGTGTTGTGGTGGGAACTGGCAGAGGCGAAACCGCCCGAAGCCTTTGCTCAGCGGAGGTCGCGAGCCTGTTCGCTTCCATCAGCGCCCGGGTCTGGTCCAGTTTGAACTGCTGCCAGGCAATCCAGTTACGCTGTGCATCCAGTAGAGCGATCTGGACCAGGACCGACTTGTCGGAGGGCATCGCCTGCAGATCGGCCTGCCAGTCAGTGCCACTGTATTTCCGGTTGATTTCCAGTTCCGTGGCTTCGCTCTCAGAGCCGACTGAAGTGTTAGTATAGCCCTCACGGACTGCCTCTGCCTTTTGGGCAGCACTCAGCGTCACGGTGTTCGCGTGCCACCCGATAATGTCGTCTCCGACGTGATGGGCGAGCGAAATGGCAGCATTATAGGCACGGCGACCCGGAAGGGCGGACTGCCCATCCACAGAGGTCAGGGCGCTCCCCCGCAGCGCGGCAGGCGCAACCGGCTGGATCAGTGTCGTAACATAATCATTGGCGCGGTCGATCGAGGCCTGATCCTGATAAGCCGGGGGCGTTAACAGGCTGGTGGCGTCCTGATCTGCATTCTGCTGGTCTGCGGATGCGAGCGAACAAACACCCGCGTCCGCTTCTGCATCCGAGCAGTAAAGCGTGAAATGGCGGTTATTATTGGCCTGTGCGCCCTGCCCTGCACCTTCCCAGGACGGCGTTCCTTTACCGGCCTGTGTCCGCTTGTCCTTGCCGCTATCAAGAGCCGTCGCGACGGCCGCACCATTTCGCGCTGCGACAACGGCAGCCTGCCCTCCCTCCAGATTGAGGCAATCCTGTCTGTTGGTCTCATGGTTATCGCGTTGCTGAGCTGCCCGAACGTCTCGGGCAAGTTCGGCCTGAACCATGTTGTTGGCGTCAGCTATCTGTTCCTGCGCGCCAACCTGCGCCTTCATGTAGTTGCTTAGCTGCGTAAAGCCGTCTCCGAGACTGCCGTTAATGAGGCCGAGCGTGCTGTTCAGGACTTTCTGGGCCGTTGTTATGACGCTGTTCATCGCGCCCTGGAGCGTGCTGATTGCGCCCACGATCGCAGCTGAATCAAAAAAGGCGTAAGCCGGTTTCGGGGCAGCAACGGTGGCGAGCGTGAAAACAAGAAGGCTCACACCCCCCAAGCGTCCGGCTCTTTCAAGGAGGCGCGTCATTGGGTCACCTGGGAAATGCCAGTGCTCGAACCAATCGCTTCAAAACTGTATCCAGACGGAAGCTGGCTCTGCCCGGTGACGTCCCAGCTCTGGTCACCGGTCGTATTGGTCCCGGCATTGATCAGGCTGTCGCCGCCGCCGCCAAAATTCAGGTTCGGGCAAAAGCTCCCGGCCCCAAGACCAAGATTGAAGTTCGTATCCAGCCCCGTCACAGAAAGACCGCAATGGGCGGAACTCTGGAGGCTGTCCCATTCTGATGAAAGCTGCGAGCAGATCTTGCCCATTGCCGCCTCAGCAAGAGATGCGACGTTCAATCTGTTCGTCACAACATCCAGCCCAACGCCGTTGAAGAAGTTCCCAAGGCAGGTGAACTTCGTTACGGATTTGGGCTGATGGATTGTTGCATCGTCTGCTTTCAGGTCTGCAGCAAGGCCGGTTGCCCCTGCTTGCACCAGTGTCTGGCAGCCTGTGGAAGAGTCCGCCCCGAATGCCGGGGCAATCAGACCGAAGCCCAAAGCTGCGAACAGCGGTACATAAGTTAGACGTCCACGCTCTCGACCGGCTTTCATTGCGGCGCAATCCGAGGTGTTCCTAAGGGACGCTTGTTCAACTGCGGGGCAGGCTTGACGATCGGTGCAAGAATTTGCCTTGCGGTATCTGCTGTCAGCCACCCTTTTTTGGGATTTTTCGGCTCTTTCGTCTCACCAGGCACTTTGACCCTCCAAAGCGGTTTCCATTGTGAGCGACCTTAATGATGCGAGATGTGAGTGCGCGCCGCACCGTGGCGTCCACAGGTGACTGGTCTGGCAGTGGAAAACATAGTCGCGAGACGTTCCGTTTCCGTCACAATCGAGGCCAAAAACTGAAACGTGAGCTATGCAAAATGGGAATGGGGGTATTCCCAGAACGCGGACGCGGCCATTTTCCGGACTCCGCTGCCCGTTCCACGCACTGTTGCAGAAATACACAGTTCCCAAAAAACGCCGCTCTTGCGGTAACATTTTGAGACGCATCCGGTTAGGCTGAATGACGATAAATTAACGATCTACCGGATGTATAGAATACCATGCAGGCAAGGAATAACGAAGTGACGTTCCATCATAGCATGGTTCTTCCATGGGCTAATGTGCCTACCGAAAGAATATCTCGCCTACTGACAGGTACAAAAGTATTAATAGAACGTAAAGAAACTTCGTTAAAGCGCTCGAACACCAGAAGGTTATGGTCTCAGGATGAGACGAACGCGCTCGTAAAATGCTATCCGACCGACACGGCGATCACAGTCATTGCCGAAAGGATCGGAAGAACTCCGCAGGCTGTCACGAACAAGGCAAAGCGCCTCGGGCTCCGGCGTCCGCTGACGCTCAAGCGCCAACGTGCGGCAGAAGCACGAAAAAACCAGCTTATTGCTCCCAAGCTCGATCAGGGTCTCGCATCTGCAACATTAGGGGTCTTCCCGAAAACCGCGTCTGGGAGAGCCATCTGGAACACCCATTCTCTGCATCTTCTGGCCGATCTCTGGAAGCGGCTCTACTCACCAGCCTTTATCTCTGAATACTTCGGACTGAAGTATAATACTGTCTGCATGGCTGCGAAGAGAGCAGGCCTTCCAAGCCGGGCCGGTTTCACTTTGTTACGGAAATCTCCCACCGAAAATCCATTTTCTGTTGCCGAAAATGCAACACTCGCCAGTCAGATGATCGCGCGGACCTGTGGCATCACGAACACAGTTTTCTTCCAACACCCGAAAGACCGTCGCCAGCAGCATTACAGCTACCTTGGCAGTCGCCTCGTCGAAAAACGCGCATCCGGATGCTTTCACTGATGCGTAATGCGTCTGCTGCTATCAGCCGAAGACTTCTTGATCCCGAGTTTCTTCAGCGCGTCATCAAACGTGGACTCATCGCGTTTTCAGGAAGTCTCGTGCTGAACGTCATTCTTGGATTGGCGCTCACGGTGTTGGTAATGAAAACACCGCATGTTCGCTACATTTACCATGACTCACTTGGGAAACCCCGCGAGCTAATCGTCACGGATCAACCTTATTTTTCGGACTCCGAGGTGATCAATTGGGCCGCCAGGAAAGTCACCAATCTCTATACGATGGATTTCGTGAATTATGCGAAGCATCTGGACAACTCTGCCAAAGACTTCGACCTTCCCGCATGGAATGCCTGGGGCCAGTCCTTCTCCGGGCCGGGTAATATCGAGTTTATTAAGTCCAAACGTGTTTTCCTGACTGCCACACCGAAGAGTGCGCCATCGATACGTTCCGAAGGAAAAACAAGAACGGGCGACTATGAGTGGCATGTTTCATTTCCGATGCTGCTCAAATGGGAAAATGCGTCGGGCTCGACCACCAATCTTCTGGCGGTTGACGTAACCATCAGGCGCACCAACAGTCCCGAGCATCCTGATGGGCTTGTCATCACCGAACTCAATGCGCCTCGCGCCGCCGATAACGGGGGCTGAATGCACGTCGCAATCAAAATGGTTCTCGGGATTCTGCTACTAGCGGTTCCCGACACGGTGGTCTGCGCACAGACCACGCGGGACAGCAATGGAGCGCCACGGGTTGATCCCATTTATGAGGGTTTGCCGCCACCGCCGAGTGCGATGCAAAACCTCTATGACCGGTTCGATCAGGGCCAAAGAAACCTTGATGCGCAAGACGACCCGCATCGGCTCGCCACTCCGGCATCCCGTTCGGTTCGTGTGTCCCTCGCTCCCGGCGCTCAAACCAACATTATCAGAATTGCGCAGGATTATCCCGCAGCGATCACGTTTCTTGATGAAACAGGCCAAGCATGGCCAATTGCGTGGAATATTGCCACCAACAAAAGCGGTGGCTGCGATGCACAGGGACAGGGGCAAAACTCGGCCGTGCGGAGTGTGGGTATCAACGCCTGCGTACCGGAAGCGGGGTCTAATGTTCTGCAGCTCACGCCCATTTCGCGATATGCCCACGGTGGTCTCCTGGTCAACCTCAAGGGAGCCCCAAAGCCAATATCATTTATGGTTATCAGTGGCACGGGAACCTACGACGCGGACCTGACTGTGCGGGTTGCTGCACGCGGACCAAACGCAAAAGACGCCCCGAACCTTGAACCCGACGCGCCCGCCACAGGTGATCGCAATCTGGACGCGATGCTCGATGGCGCACCGCCCGCTGATGCTGTTCCATTAGTCGTTTCTGGCGTGAGTCCGGATCGGATCAGAGCGTGGAAGCTGGGGGACAAAATGTACCTCCGCACGGATTACACGCCGATTTCTCCAGCTCCAACCGCTCATGAATCTGAATACGACGTCGGAATCTATGAGATCCCGCAGACATCAAAGGTGCTGTTGTCCTCAGGTGCCCGGATTGTCTCAGCTACACTTTCGGAGGATGGCCCGTGACCGACGCCCCATCAGGACCGAGCTCGGCCGCTCGTGGCTTTGCATCCAGTATCAAGTCCTCCCGCCGCCCCGCCTTTGCGGCTGCGGGCCTCCTGCTTTTCGCCGCGGGCGGGTGGTACATCATGAGCCACGGATCTGCGCCGAAACCGAAATCGGCAGCGTTGCAGACCCCGAACCTTGCGCCACCTGCGGGAGGCAATAATCATTCCGACAAGCTGGACAGCGCGACGCTCCAAAAAGAAAAGGCCGATGCCGATGCTGCTAAGGCCCATGGAAAATCTTTTGCGAGTGCGCTGACAACAAACAGGCCTCTTGGGGACGATAAGGCGCCACTTTTGAATGGGATGCCCGGTACGGGTTCGGCAACACAAGCTGGCGTCACCCCGCCTGGTACAGCCCACACGTCGCCACCGCCCGCAGTGAACCAGTTCACGCGCGCTCCAGCAGGAACAAAGGCCGCCCCAGCACCACCGGCCAGCCGTGTGCGGCGACCGGGAGAACTTTCCGAAGCGCAGGAGGTCGAGCTTTTGGCAGCATGGAGCGGACGGGCGGGCTCATTGGACATGGAACTTCCGGCCGAATCTGTCGCAGCGAGCGCCCATAAGCAGGCGAACGCCTCTTTTACCCAAGAGCCGCAGTCCTCTCAATCAAGCGCAAGTGCTGCACAACAAAATGCGGCGACGGTAAAACCGGCAACCCACAGGCTCCTTGCCGCAGGACGTGGCGTCTATGGTCATTCCGTACTCGGCATCAATAGCGACTATCCCGGCACGCCCGTACTCGTCGAAGTTGATTCAGGATCACTGGCCCACGACAGGCTGTCTGGCTCCTTTGAACGCAAAGACGAACGGCTGGTTATCAAGTTCGATAAACTTATGATCGGGGACAGCGATCCTTTGCCGGTCTCGGCTTATGCTGTGGCACCCGACACCATGGAAACGGGCCTCGCTTCGGAAGTTCAGGAGCATCTCGCGACGCGCATCTTTCTTCCGGCCGCTGCTGCTTTTGTCGAAGGTCTTGGCAACGCCATGCAGAACTCAAACACAAACAGCGTCACAAGCGGGCTTGGCGTAAGTTCGTTTACGCATCTGACGTTGCCTCAACAGCTTGCCGTCGGTGCCGGACGGGCCGGACAGGAGATGGGCCAGCTCCTGCAAAAACAAACGCCGCAGAACCCCACGGTCCTTTTGCACAAGGACGATCCTATCGGAGTGATTTTCACGGACCCCGTCGACGTCCCCTGACTGCACTCACAACGGCCTCTGGCATCCTGCAATCACGATACAGGAGGGACCATTAGCATGCGAGGAAACGCAATGCGCCGTGAGGACACAGGAGGGGTCGTTGAGATGCTGCGGCCCCAGAAGCGCTCCCCAGACCAGCCCGGCACACAGGCCGAAGACGCCCCGATACCACAGGAGACGGAGCTGCCGGGTACCCGGGCGCATGCGCCAGAGGCAGCGGCAGAGAACGGCCGCAAGCCTCGGAATGCGCAAAGTAACGAGGAACATCACGTCACGCGCGCGCCACGAACTCGGCTACTTGTCGGAACGGCGCTGGCGTTGCTCGGGACAGGAGGTCTTCTTGGCGGTGCTGTGGCCGTCGGTGCGCATTTCGGCGTTCCAATCCCTTTCGTAAATGACACGGCACGCGTATCGGTACCCTCCAGATCGAACGTGCCTGCCGTGGCTTCTGCCCGGAAGGAACCCTTGGCGCTGACGCCACCAGCGCTCGGCACGCCCGATGTGTCAGAGAAACAGGCCCAGGAGCCATCGGTAGCTCAAAGCGACGACCCTTTCGCAGGCGAGGGCATGTCAGCCCCTATCGACCCCCCTGCCGCCCCGAAGCCTGCGGCAGTCAAAGCGGCTCCGACCATCTCCACGACGCCCGCTGTCGCGGACCAAACGCCGAACGCCCCAGCGGTTCCCACGAGCCAGGCGGCACCTGCGCCTCAGACACAGCCAATCGTGTCAGTAGCTTCGGCCACAGCACCCGTGCCTTCTGTCGCGTCACCTGCATCCTCGTCTCCGGACGCAGCTCTCGAGCTCGAGATGGCCAAGCAGCTGAAGGCGTTGGACGATCATGTCGCGGCCTTGCAGAAAAACGTCGATGCCATGCAGGACAATCTGACGGGGGCGCTAAACCGCGGTCTTGGCGAGTTCAAGGGACGTCTTGACGAGCTTCAGCATCACGAAGACCAGACAGATCGCGCACTCCAGGCGAGCCAGTCCGCGCTCCTCCATCCTGCTCATGACCACAGCAACGCCGCACCCATTGCGTCTCGGGTCGTAAATGTCGCGCTGCCTCACCCTTCCGCCGAACCCAGCGCGCCGAAACCCGCCCCTGTTCATCTGCCCCAGTACACAGTGCAGGCAGGAGCGCCAGGAATTGCCATTCTTCAAGATGAACAGGGCAATGCCAGTCGCGTCGAGGCCGGCTCCGTTATTCCCGGTTGGGGACCCGTCATCACGATCACGTCTTCAGGCTCGCGATGGGTCGTGCGCACCCCAAAAGGCCTGATCCACTAAAATGGAGGGGCTCTTCGACTTCGCTCAGGATCTTGGTGCCGCGCTGTCCTGGTTGCTTCCGTTTCTCTGCTACGTCGGCGGAGGCTGCTTTCTTCTGAGCGGCGTTATGGGCATTTTTCAGCGATCATCCATCAGTAACGGATTACTCTCCAAGGGCGTGGTTCCGGAGATGATGATCCTTGTCGGTGCGACATTCCTGTCGTTTCCCGAGTTCCTCAATATGGGAAACCGAACCCTCGGTTTCGAGGGCAATGCGGGCATCGGCACACCGACCAAGATGAGCTTCTCGTCAGATACCCTGATGACGGCGGCCCAAGGCGGCCCGCTGGCTGCCCTGACGGCCATCCTCAATGTCTTTCATGTCTATTTCGCAGCCTATGGCGCGCTGATCGTCTATTTCGCGATCGTGCGTCAGATGGGCCGGGCGAAAGGCGCGAACAACAGTTCCACCGGCCTGAACATGGTCATGGGAATAGCGGGATTCCTCGTGATGAACGCAGACGTCCTTGGTCCTGCACTCCTCAAAGAACTGAAGCTTGTGCAGTGACCCCACACCTTCACCCTACAGTTGACGCCGAGAGCGTCTATTCCGGAGTCATTATGACACAGACCTCCCACACACACCTGAAGCGTTCCCTGATGGTCGCGGCCCCTTCGCTTGCCGCATTGTCATCTCTTGCTTTCGCTTCCGCAGCACATGCTCAGGCTATTGACGACATCACGCGTGATGCAACCCAGAAGGGGATGAACGCCTTTGGCATGGCGCTGAACGCCTTCTGCTTTATTGGCGGTGGCATTCTGCTTGCGATGGCGGTTTTCGGCTGGTGGCAGCATCAGCGGAATCCGAACGCAGGATCAAAGCCGGGCATGATCATGGCTGGCTTTATCTGCGGTGGCATCCTGCTGGCTTTTCCGTTCCTCGCCAAGACTGCGTCCTTCACGATGTTTGGTACCGCACCGAGCGTCACAGGCGAGCAGCAGCAGATGAAGTTCGACAAGTAAGATGCCGTCGTCCCGTCCACTCGTCTCAACCGGCAAAAACAAGCTGATGGTCGAGGACCTGAAGGCACCATCTAGCGGGCACTGCACCTGCTGCGAGCACATGCTCGCGGTAGTCAGCGTGGCAGGCAGACCCCTCTGCCTGACCTGTGCTCCGGCCTTTGCCCTTGATGAGCCAGGTATAGACGATGTTGCGACCCTGATATGGCTTCCCCACCTGGATCAAGGTGCTCTGGGGCGTTGCGTCACAGCGCTTCATGTAGCGGCAAGAGCAACTGACCATACCGTACACGACCAGTCGCTTACTGGTCAGGCGCTCAGCGCAAAGCGTGCCTTCGAGGCGCTTCTCTCCTGCCGCCTCGGGGCCGTGGAGAAAATCGGAACGGACCGCCCGTCTCTGTATCGATCCGCTCTGAAGAGCCTCTCTCGTAACCCTCTTCCGGAAGCCCATGAAACAGGACTGCGGATCCTCATGAAGGGCACGTGGTTTCCAGATAATCCGCGCCGCTATCTCGACGCGGCTCAAGAATGGGCAGTGGCACGCTGATGTTACGTAAAAAACCTGCGCACTCAGACGAGCAGGAAAGCCCCCGTCTTCCCCGGTCCAGAGCCTCCTTCCTTGATGGTGTCCTGCGCTGGATTGCCGCCGCCTCTACCTATCTGCACCGGGACGTGACATCGTTCTGCGATCTGGCAACCTGCGATCAACGCGGCCTGATCACGTTCCAGGGCGATTACGCCACCGTCATCAGCCTGCGAGGAATGCGGCGGATTGCCAACGGCGCTGAAATCGCCGCGGCATCCTCGCGACTTCGTCTGGCTCTAGGTAGTCAGTTCAGCCGACCCGGGCATGCGTTGCAGTTCTGCTATGTCGCCGATCCTGAGGGTGTCGGTGAGAGCATCCGGCGAAACCTCGATGAACGACGGACCGTTGCAGGTGCGCTGAACGCCGATTTCGAAGATATCTTCACGGAACGACAGAAGGTGCTTCCGCCCTTCATGCGTCAGGAGCGCACGTATCTTGTGCTCTGGACAAGACCTGCATGCCTGTCATCGCAGGAGGTGTCACAGGCGAAGCGCGAGCGGGCCAACCGCCTCAAGGGTCTGCCGCCGCTTGGTGATGCACAGAACCCACTTTTGGGAAGCCTCGAACTCGGCACCATCCATCAGACCTTCGTTCAGGGCACTTGCGATGCTCTGAGTGCTGAGGCTGTGCAGGTCGATATTCTCAGCCCCGAAGAGGGTCTTCAGGCCATTCGCCACGAACTCTACCCCGATACGATAGGCTCTTCGTGGACCCCCTCCACGCCGCTTCGCAGCCCGGGTGAAACCATTCCGGAGACTGAAGCGCCCCCTGATGCGTCGGCGGCCTTATGGCCCCCGTTGCGCGAACAGCTCTTTCGTGACGATGCTGCCACTCCTGATTTTTCGACCGCCCGAATAGGTGTGTTCGACTGGAGCCCCATCGAGCTGACGCGTGTACCCGAAATGCCGGTGCCGGGCGTCAGCAACAAGCCGGTTCCGACTTTTACCGAGCTTGCGGCACGTCTGTCGGGTCGTCGCATACCATGGCGCGCGACAGCTTTGATCGAAGGCGTGCGACCGGGTTACATGATGTGGAAGGATACGATCGCTCAGTTCCTGAAATTCGGCTCCAACACCCCCATCAATTCCGGGTTCGAAGAGCTGAAGGCCATGCGTAACAGCCAGAGTGACAGCATCGTCAAGCTGCGCATGGCCTTCGCCACCCGCTCGAACGCCGGTGACACCGAGACACTCCGCACCCGCGCCTCAAGGCTGGAGCAGGCCATCCAGTCCTGGGACAGTGCTCAGGCCAGCCGCGTGTGTGGAGATCCGCTTGCGGGTGTGCTGTCTTCCGTCCTCGGGATCGCCCTTGCCTCGACCGCACCTCCGACCCCTGGCCCGATGTCCCAGATTCTGACGATGATGCCATGGGCCAGGCCAGGGATGCCCTGGGCCGACGGCGCAATGCTGTTTCGTGCGAACGACGGCACCGTGGTTCCTTATGACCCTGCTGGCTCAGGGCGCGAGGCGGTACTTGACCTGTTCGTAGCGCCTTCTCGTCGCGGCAAATCCATGCTGGCCAATGCCCTCCTGCTGGCCACGGTTCTGAGCCCTGCTGCAATGACAGCTCAAGGCGCCAAACTGCCCCTGATCGGCAAGATGGACGTTGGAGATTCGTCTTCAGGGTTTATCGATATGGTCAAGGCCGGCTTGCGACAGGAAGACCGGCACCTTGCAATCCATATTCCGTTTCAGCTGATTGACGAACACGCTTACAATATTTTCGATACCGAAACATGCTGCCGGGCACCGCTGCCCTATCACCGCACGTTTCTGACCAATTTCATCGCGCAGATCTGCAAGCCGCTGGATGGCTCAGACTTCGAGGGCATGAACCAGCTGATCGACGCGCTCATTACGGCCGCGTATGAATACTTCTCTGACACGGGACCCTCTGTGCGGCCAAAGATGTACCGTGAGGGCGTTGATCGCTCGGGCATCGACGCGGCTCTTGCGCACCATCGTCTTGTGGCGACGCGGAATACGTCCTGGTGGGAAGTTGCAGACCTGCTGGCAAACGCCGGCGACATGCGCATGGCGCACCGCGCAACACAGTTTGCCGTTCCGGTTATCGGCGATCTCGTCGAGGTCGTGCGTGAAGAGCGCATCCGCATGGAGTTCGACAAGACGAACCCGACAGGCGGCGCAGAGTCCTCCATTGACGTCTTCCGACGATACCTCAATCACTTCGTCGCAAAATTTCCAAGTCTGACAAAGCCCACACGTCTGGATCTTGGAGATGCGCGGATTGTGGTCATCGACATTGACCGGGTCGCGCCGGAGGGTCAGGGAGAGGCACAGCGCCAGACAGATCTTATGTATCTTCTGGGGTTTCAGATCGCTTCGCGCAACTTCTTCCTACATCCAGAGGATGCCCAATACGTCCCTCTCCATGTGCGTCCGTATCATCGCAAGCGTTTCGAGGAGTTTCGGGAAAGCTTCAAGCGGATTGAGTGCGACGAGTTCCAGAGAACCGCAGGTGCCCCGTTCGTGCAAAAGCAGTTCGAAGAGGCGGCACGGCGCGGCGCGAAGCTCAACGTAAAAATCGGCCTTGCCAGCCAGAAGCTCGCCGACTTTGGGGACTATCTCATCTCTCACTCGACCGGTCGCTTCATCCTGGGGGCAGGCGACGAAGACGAAGCCAATGAGATCTGCACACGGTTCCGCCTGAGTTCAGCTGCGCAGGCCATCGTACGCAATGGACTGAACGGCCCTCGCGCCGATGGAAGCGGTGCCCCACTCATCTGGCAGACGCGCGTAAATCACGAGCTCTACGAGTTGTTCGTTCTCAATCTCATGGGGCCGATTGAACTCTGGGCTCTCTCCACCAGTCCAAAGGACACGGCGCTGCGCCGCCGCCTTTATGACGCGTTAGGAACGACGGAAGCACGTCGACGCCTCGCAAGGGTTTTCCCACGGGGGTCGGCCGAGCAGGAAATCGAGCGTCGCGAAGACGTCCGGATGAAAGCCGGTCAGGATTCAAGCACCGCCCTCGGCGGCGTGATCGAGGACATTGCCAGAGAACTCAGGGATGGTGTTGGGCTGGGTACGGTCATCCGGATGCCTTCTGAAGACGAACTGTCCGCACTCACAAAGGAGTCCGCCACACTAACAGCATGAAGAACGCTCTTTTCATGCTTCCGCTCGTCGGTCTTGCAGCGCTCAGCGGGTGTGCGGGTGAGAATACCGAGACCCCGGTGACAGTCGATGTTCCGGGGATGCCGTCACCCGAGCTGGCCCTGCAAAAAAGCCTTGATCGTATCAACGGCTTTTTGGGGAGCCTGAATCAGAGGATCGATACGCCGGTTCGACAAACAACCGCGCTTGCTGTCACGCCCTCCCACCCGATCAATCTCGCGCCACAAGCCCAGGCATCTTCGCCGCCGGTAACATCCCCACCGGCTGCATCGCATGAAGCCAGCCCGCTTGCTGGCAAAGCGGGCCTGACGTGGTTCGCTTACGGCGATGGCTATGCACGGGTGCGCTGCGCGCCAAGTGCCCTCTGCATTCTTCGCCTTCAGCCGGGTGAGACAGTCGCAAGTGAGGCCCTTGCTGTAGAGCCAAAAGCCGGATGGCGGACAGATCTTGTGCGTGGAACACACGGCATTCACGCTGCATGGGCCGTCGCACTCACGCCTGACCCGGCCGCCAGGCAGTCCATCCTGCGCTTCTCGACCAGTCGACGCTCTTATATCGTCATTCTTGATCCCGTCGGCCCTTCAATGCGCAGCATTGCCTACAGCTATGCTTCGGGCGATCCGCAGACGCAGCCCGAGCCGCCGCCGTCGCCAGAGGCGCTGGCCAGGCGGAATACGCCAGATTTTGACTTCCACATGACGGGCAGCAGCCCGGGATGGAAGCCTCTGCGGATCTACCGCGAGGGCGATCATACCTACATTCAGTTTCCGCCCGGTGGGATCAACCGCGCCCCTCGTCTGGTTGTGCTGTCACCCTCCACCACCGCAACCCAGCCGTACCGAACGGTCGGTGACTCTTACGTCGTCGATCTACCCGTCACTGACGCCCTGTTGATCGGTAACGACCCCGGCTCTCCTACAATTCGCATCTCTCATGGAGGAAAGGCATGACGCGCCGTCCTTATGCTCTCACAGTGGCGTCGCTGCTCGCTTTCCTGAGCGCTTGCACCGAAGTTCCGCCGTCACAAACGTCCCACATCAGCGGAGCGGGCTTTCGAGACACGTCCGCCCTCACCGTCTTCATTGCGGACATCCTTGCACATAGTCTGGATGCAGGGCGAACAGTCCTGCGCCTCGCACCCTATATCGGCCCGGATGACGCTCACGCCCAGACCCTGCTGACGGACACCCTGCGCGAGCGGGGCTTCGCTCTCTCACCACAGGGCATGCCATATCCGGGGGCGCAGACCGTGCGCTATGCCGTCTCTCCCCTAGGGGCGGATCTTCTGGTGGAACTGGATGTCGAAGATGCTGTTGCCATCTGTCTTTACGGACATGACAACGCCGGAGCTTTGAGGCGCAAGGGCAGCTGCAGCCTTCGGAGCGGTGCGTCCCTGACGCTCCAGATCCCTGAACAGGACGTTCTGGTTTCGGGGCCGCCTGCCCCTGAAAAACCTCAGCAGACGCCACTACCCGGTCCAGTCCAGCTGGCCCCACAAAACCCCGTCATTCAACCCCATCCGGATGAGGTCGAAGCCAAGCCACTCCCTGTCCGGGCACCCGTGGATCCGGAGCATCCGGCGCTGGTGAAGCTTCAGCCCCCTGCGGAAGTCTGGACGCTTGTGGAAGGGCAACCCATCCGGGACCAGATGATGGCCTGGGCTGACCGCGCTGGCTGGAAGATCAGCTGGCCAGCCTCCCTGAACTGGATGGTGCCGGCCATGACGACCTTCAACGGTGATTTCAAAACCGTCATGTCGTCCGTCATCCAGACAGTATCGGACGAAGGGAAGTCCATTCGGGCGGAGTTCCACACCCCTAACAGATACCTCGTTGTAACTTCGCCAGGAGGCGGCCGATGAAACTACGCACCACATTCCTGGCAACACTGGCAGCCGGCACACTTCTCTCCGGATGCCAGGACTTCCAGGACGCCCAGCATCGCGAAGCCGATGTCATGAACACGGCCGAGCGTCAGCACGTCCCGAACATCCCGGTCATTTCAGAGAGCGACAAGCCCTGGCTTCTTGGTGACGCGATTAAGGATGTCGATCCCATTCCAGACCTCCTGAAACATCCCGCCGCCATAACGATCGCGCGCCCCACGTCGCTTCGGGACGCGGCCATTCTGGCCAGCCGCCTGACAAGCGTTCCTGTCAGAATCATGCCGGATGCGGAGGATGCTGACGATGGTAGCGAGATCGGTACGGCGACACCACAATCCGTCAGTTTCAATGGAACCAATCTTCCCCCTCCCCCGGTGATGTCTGCCATGTCAGCCGCTTTGGGAAACAAGGGAAAGAGTGCCAGGCAGAGCTGGAACGGTAGCGGCGACTGGCTGAAGTATGACGGCACACGGGAAGGCGTATTCCAGGCTCTCGCCACGCGCTTTGGGGTGTGGCAGCGCTTCGTCGACGGTCATGTCGAGTTTTACCGCACGCTTACCAAGACCTTCACCGTGCCTGCCTTTGCGGGCGACACACAGGCAAACACGTCCATCATAGCTTACACGGGTGGTGGCTCGGGATCGTCAGGGTCATCGTCGGGAAGCTCGGGTGGCGGCGGGGCATCTACCGGCTCGGGAAGCTCGTCGGGTCAGTCTTCAGGACAGTCTTCTGGTATCGCCTCGGTATCGAGTACCAGTAAGACCAACCGCTGGAAGACCATCGAACACACCGCGCAGATCGTGTCAGGAGGAGCAAGCGTGGTCGCGGATGAAGGCCTGGGCACGCTGTCCGCCACTGGCACGCCCGACCAGATCGCGCGTGTCGACGACTGGATGAAGAACCTGAACGATGGCCTGATGAAGCAGGTCGCCGTCGAGGTCCATGTCTACACTGTCAAAGTGTCGCATGAGAGCAACTACGGCTGGAGTCCGCAGCTTGCCCTCAAGAATTACGGCAAGGCGTTCGGAATGGCGGCGATGCCTGCTGCAATTCCGGCCCTGCAGAGTGCGGACACACCATTCAGCTTTGGTGCGTCCATTCTCGATACGGCGACCGGAGCAACAGGACAGTTCTCAGGGACCAAGTTTGTCGTCCAGGCGCTTCAGCAGCTCGGAAACGTCACCGAACAGTATGATCGGGGCGTGGTGACGACCAACGGCGTTACAGCTCCGTTCCAGAACGGTATCAACACGACATATCTTGCGAATACGACGACGACACTCGCGACCAATGCCGGATCTGCCAACTCGCTGTCTCCTGGGGTCATCATGTCCGGCTTCATGGGGTCGGTGACGCCAAAGATCGTCGATAACCGCATTCTTCTGAGGGTGAATTTCCTCCTCCAGACGCTTCTGTCGATTCAGACCATTACGTCCAATGGTTCCAGCCTTCAGGCGCCCAAGAGCTCGAACACGTCGCTTGATGACACAGTGGCTCTACAGAACGGCTCAACCCTCGTCCTGAGCGGCTATGTCGACGATGCAACATCCCGTACGCGCAACGGTGTCGGTTCAGCCCTGAACTGGGTCACAGGTGGCGGAGGCGACGCCCAGGTTTCCAAAACACATGTTGTCGTCACAGTCGAGGCTCGCACCCTATGAAACACCTCATCGCAGCAGCGGTCGCTTTTACTCTGCCCGGCCTGGCGCAGGCGGCGACACTGGATTGCGCAAAGCACCTCAATGAGCCGGCCGCTGGTGAGGTTCTGAGTATGGCTCAGATTGATCAGAACAATGCCTGTCTGACGTATCTTCAACAGGCAAAGGCAGCGTCTGACCTGACAACGGCTATCGCTGCGAACGAGCGCAAGCAGAATGAGAAACAGGTGCAGGGACAAGCACCCCGGGCGGCGCTTGATACGCAGCTGGCACCGCCCCTCTCGCCACCTCCGCGTGAAGGATCGAACGACGACCATCCTCTCCCAAAGAGCCTGCCCAAGCCTCCCACCTATGACGCCCTGCTGGTTGATCCTTACAATCACACGGCGTCTGCCATTCTCAGGTTTGCAGACGGAAGCACCTCCGAGGTGTCAAAGGGGGTTACACTTCCGGACGGAAGCGTCGTGCTCGCGGTGACATCTTCGGGCGTCCAGATCTCTTCCAACGGGTCCAGAAGCCGCCTGAACGCAACCGGAAGTCAGCCGAGCGGCACGCAGATCATTGCCATTCCGGGCGGGTCGAACACGCTCCCTCCACCGACGTACTCGCGCTGAGGGTCCGATGGCATTCTTTATTCGCAACGAGAGACGGGTCTGGGTCGGCGATCTGAGATGGCGCAGCTTCGAGCGCGCCCCGTCCCTGCTGACTGTCCACAAGGTGGCTGCCGAATTCAGCAGCAATTACTATGTGCAAAGCCGGACTTACCCTCAGCACGTTGGGTTCCTGTCCGCTGAGACCGTCGATACCAAAGAGCCATTTCACAGCCTCGCGCTGGCCATCAGCGAGAAATTCGGGGGGAGATACTACGGCGAATACGAGGTCGGGATTGACCAGTTCTGGATCATTGCCACCGACGAAGAAGGGCTACCTCTGCCGGGGTCAGACGGCGTCTATCGTGAAGAGGCGATCGAAGCTGTTCGCTCGACCTTCTCCGGCTATCCGTTCGACCAGAGAGATCTTCTCTCGTCCCGCGAATTTGAAGCGCTTTTAGAAGATCTGCCAGACGCTCCTCTCAAGGTCCGGTCAACCTCGCTCGCCCCCATTTATACGTCTGCGGCCGTTGTCATCGGCCTTCTCTTTCTTACCGGCGTAGCATCGTATTTCTACCATCTGCACGTTCTGGACCAACGTCGGGAACTCGCCCGCAAGGCTTTGATAGAGAGCGCGAAACGGCTTCCCAAAGTCGTCGCGAAGCGTGAGCCCCCTCCATCGGAATGGATCGACGGATGCGTGTCGATGATCCCCGCCTCTCCGTATGCGTCCGGCTGGACCCTGGACCATGCGTCCTGCAAAGGCGACGTGATCGATCTGCACTGGTACCGAACTGGCGGCAGTATGGCTGATGCCCCAGAGGGTGAGCTTATGGACAACGGAAACGCCATCGTGACGCACCGTCCCCTGTCCTACAGCTTCAAAAAACGGCAGGACACGATAGCGGGCTATAATGAACGAACGCTTATCGGCATCCTGCAGCGCAGCGGGGTCATTCCGGCGCTTAACTCGTCAAAGCTCAATCTTCTGGTGAACGGAAGACAGGTGCCAACAGAGACCACCCGAATGTCCTTCAGCCTTCAGACTGATCCGCGGGACATTCCTTGGGACGCCTTTGAGAACCTTAGGGTCACATCACTTTCACGGACTGTCTTGCCCGCCCAGTCGGCGTCGCAGACGGGTTCCTGGCAGATGCAGGTTTCTTTTACGCACACGCTTGCGCCTGTCACTGCCACGCCAAAGCCATCCCTCCGGACCTCGAACTAGGTCACAGGAGCGGGGCCGACTATCGCCCGGCCCGCACCTAGCGCAGCGCCAGACCTGAAAGACCATTGAAATGCTCGCTTTTCTGAAAAAGACAAAGCCAAAGAAAGTCGGGACATCGTCGAATGTTCTGACAATTCCAACAGGGTTGCGAAGCCAGATCCATCTCGATCCGGTGAATCAGGCTGTCTATGTCAACCAGAGATTGCAGCGTTCAGCCGACGCTCTCGACTGGATTGCCAATACGCGCAGGCATCCCCAGCTGGATTGCCTGAAGGTTATCTGGGAGCCGATCAGTGACGTGACGGCCCGCATTCAGAACGCCCATGAAACAGGAAGCCTTTCGGACACAGAAGAAAGTGAAGACGCCGAAGTTCGGGATGAGGCGCTGGCTCTTCTTCGCGAAGGAGCCGAAAGCGGTGTGTCTGATATCCACCTCCACCGCAAAGAGCGCCACACCGAAGTCCAGTTTCGAATCAACGGTTCACTCGTGGTTGCCCATGAGCTGACGAACGAGCATGCGGATCGTCTTTTGCGGGCGATGTACACGATGGCGACCTCCCGTGACAGCGCATACAGCGACCTGTCGTTTCAGGACGCGGCCATTGCTGGCGATATTCTCAAGGGAACAGGGCTCGCCAACGTCCGTATTGTCAAAGGCCCGTGCCTTCCGGTTTCGGAAGGTGGAAAGTTCATGGTCATCCGCCTTCAATACGTGAAATCCGGAGGCAATCGCCGTAGTCAGCCGCAGCAGCAGACTACCTTCCGAACTCCGCGCAGACCTGAAGGTAAGCTCAAACTGCTCGAATACGGCTTCACGCAAAGCCAGGTCGACCGCATCCTGAACATCGCCGTCTCGCCTTCAGGCGTCCTCATTTGTACCGGCCCCACCGGATCCGGGAAGACGACCCTGCTCTACGAGATCGCATTGCACAAAGCCCGGACCCAGCCGGAGCGGCGCCTGGTCGAGATCGCCCAGCCTGCTGAGTATCCCATGCACTGGGGTATCCAGCTTGATATTTCGAATGCCCTGACGTCCGAAGAAGCGGGTCGTGAGTTCCGTGCACGCCTACGGACCGCGCTACGTATGGATCCGGATGACCTGTCCATCGCAGAAATGCGCGATAGCGAAGTCGCGCTGACCACGTTTGATTCCGCGCAGACAGGCCATTTCGTGATGAGTACGCTCCATGTGGACGATCCGTTCGATTACCCTCTGCGGTTTCAGAACATGGATTTCGAACGCCTGAGTTTCCGCACGACCTGCAATGCCTCCATCGTCCGGGGCGTCGTCGCGCAACGTCTGCTTCCTGTCCTCTGCAAACACTGTTCGCTTCCATGGACCGTCGCTGACGAGAGACTGCCACGCAGGACCTGCGAAGCTGTCCCGACATGGGGCGAGGATCTCAGCGCGGTCCGCAGAAAAGGGCCAGGATGCCCTCATTGCTTCGGTACTGGCATCTCCGGTCGAACCACGGTTGCCGAGGTTGTCGAAACGGACGAGCAGTTGATGTCTGACTTCGTCAATCATGGCGTAGCCATCGCCCGGCATCGGTTCAGAGCCCGGCCCGATGCCGATCCGTCGATGGTCGAGACAGCAATGGGCCGTGTCTTCCAGGGGCTTGTCGATCCATTTGCCGTGACGGCAACCGTTGATCGGATCCGAACGCGTGACGCCGTCATGAGCGAACGACTGTCAGGGGCAAAACTGCCATGAGCCTTCGGATTGTCTACACGTCTGCGGCGGCTGAAAAGCCGCGGCTCACCCAGGACCTTGCACAGTGGATGGATATTCACGTCGCCTTTACATGGCGGACACGGGCGCGACTGTATCGGATGATTGCCATCAGGCTCAGGCAGGGATCGGAGCTGGAACGCATTATGCTCCTGTATATCCGTCAGCAGGAGCGCAGGAAAAAGACCTCCGTGCCACGGATCCTGAACAAGGTGCTACATAGAATGGCCGCTCAGGGTATGAGCTTCGCCGAGGCGCTAAGGCCTTACGTCCCTCATGACGAATACATGATGATCCTCTCCGGCGAGAAAGGAGACGACATCGCCTCTGCAATGGACCTCCTGTGCGATATCAAAACCCGGGTGGGACGCATCATGCGGGCGGCGAGGAGTGCGATTGGCCAGCCCCTGATGTATGTCGGGATCATCTTCGCGTTCCTTTATACGATCGCGAAAATGGTCATTCCCTCGCTACTCATGAACGGCGGCATGAAGATGAAAGCGAGTACGTCACAGGATATGCTTGTTTTCGCCAGTAGTCTCGCGACCGGCCTGAATGGTGTCCTGATCCTCAGTGGGCTGGTTGGGGCATTGATACTGCTCTGGCTTAGTCTCACAAAGCTGACAGGGCCTCTTCGGGTGTTCCTTGAGCGCACAGCGCCTTGGTCCATCTATCGCAATATTCAGGGTTACATCTGGATCTCGAGTTTTATTGCCCTGGTTCGGGCCGGGATGACAGATACCGAAGCCCTCACCCATCAGATGCAGGTTGCCACACCCTGGCTTCGTGAACGTCTCGAAGCCATTCTTGACCGTCTGGGTCCACGGGGCATGTCCCTGCCCGAGGCTATGGAAGATTCCGGGTTCGCCTTCCCGTCCCCGGAAGTCATTGACGACATCGAGGCAAGCTGGGGCGGCACCGGAGCTTATGACCGTCTTCTGCAGTCAAGTCGCGCCTGGGCTGATGAGATCGAGTTCACGACCCTGGAGCAGGCGGCAGCAGCGAAAGGCTTTGCGAACGCAATGATGATGCTGATTGCCGGTGCGTTGATCGTAGCGTCCAACAACATCGGTTCAGGCATGAGCGATATCGGCCCGATGTAAATGATATCCCGATTGCGTCCGCACTCACAAAGACCCGTTCGATAATGCTCCCAGGACTATATCAGGGGAATTATCATGGATCAGATTGTATCACTCCTCATCAAAGCCGGCGCTGTCCTACTTGCGCTAATTGCTGTTCTGGTGGGTGGTTATGCCGTCTTCGCCAAAAACAATGGCAGCACGGCCGCCGCGGAGCAAAGTCAGCTTGCTACCAACATCAGTGGTTACATCAATGGCGGGATGACCACCCGCAACTACACAGGGCTGGACAATTCCGTCGCCATCAAGGCGGGCCTGGTTCCGAAATCCATGCAGAATGGTGATGGAACGACCATTCTTGGCCCGTGGGGCAATTCCCAGGTGACGATTGCCCCATGGAACCAAGGGCATTCCGAAGCCTGGACGAATGTTGACGGAGACGCTTGCGCCACGTTCGCCCGGAGCCAGAATGCGTACGGCGTCACTATCAATGGTACCGAAGTCATTATGTCGGACTCTAATGCCGCAGTGAATATCGCGAATGACTGCGATGCGTCATCCGGGACCACACAAGTCAATGTCACCTTCGAATACTCGAACTGAAGGCGTATGGCCTACGTCATTCTGGCATTGGCTCTGGTGATCATGGCCGCAAGTTCAATGGATGGCCTTAGGGTCATCCAACGACAGAATCTGCCGTCCCCCCTGGTGTCAACGACCGAGACTGCGCAGGCCTGGCTTGCCTACAAAGCGGCCCTGCTTCTCTACCTCGAAAACCATCCGGCAACCCGATCCTCTGTACCTCTCAGCGCGTTGACCCTTGGGAACAACGCGGCCCTGGTCACAGCCGCGCAAAACAGCATCACGGGCACGGGCCAATCGGTCTCGGTCATTGCCTGGATGCCTATGGAAGCCGCCGACATTTCGCGGGCAATCCTGCTCGCGAATGGCGATCTTTCCCTTGGAACAGCGCGAAGCGGGCACTGGTTCACCCCAGCGTCAGGTGACATGGGAGCCCTTCCGGTCGCAGTGCCAGATGGCGACGCCGTTTCCTACATCAGCCTGAGCGGCACGGGATATCAATGAACACAATCGTCGCACTGATGATCGCCACGGTCATCGGAATCATGATCCTGCCGCGCTATTACTCCATGGTCGAGAATGGCACGCGTCAGGGAAGCCTTGCGGTGACCGCTGGCCAGTTTCAGGACCTGATCCGGGCGGCCGGACAATATGAAAACGCGCACACCAGCGAACTGACGGCTGCTATTCCGGTCGGCGGGACCACGCAGATTGCGCTGTCAACGCTCATCAGTGAGCACGACCTCCCGCCTGCATTTACGGCGACAAATCCGGATGGACAGGCCTGGAGCGTCTATATTCAGCAACCCACCTCCGGTGTGCTGAGTGCTGTCATCGAGAGCAGCGGCGGTACATCCTACATCCCAAAGGACGAAGTCTCTGTCGCGGCCATGACTGGCCATCAGGGTGGCTTTGTTCCCTATGACGGCATGCTTGGTGGACTGACGGCTGACACGGCATACGGCGCGAGCGGAACCTGGCGTTTCAATATGGCGGGCCTCCCCAACCCTGGCCCCGGGCATCTTGTCGGTCTGGTCTCTGCCAGTGCGGGGTCATCGGACGCTGGCGTGACGACGAACGACTATCTGTATCGGACCGCTGTGGCCGGCCACCCCGAGCTGAACACGATGCGGGCGCCTCTCGATATGGGGGGCAATAACCTAAATAACGCCAATGATGTCAACGCAACGCGAGGCGTCTTCGCTGGTGGGAACCCGAACGGTGGCTATGGCGGCGTAAAGGTGGCGAGTGCGTATCTGTATGGCGATGACACCAATGCCGCCGTGCGAACTCCAGGTGCTGTCTATCTGCAGCACTATGACGGCTCAGCAGCCAATCTGATGGCAGGTGAAGGGCATTTCAGCTCCAACATTGGCACTTACGGCCTAGATCCGTATGTGGGTCTGCCAAGCGGCTGGGGCGGCGGCGTTCATAGCTGGGATGGTTACTACGAAGGAAGCTTGGGCGTCGGTACAGGTGGAGGTGTTCGTACCTACATTAACAATCAGGGGTACGTGAGCATTGGCGACCGCCTTGATGTTCAGAACTCGGTTCGCGTGGCGCAACTGGGATGTGCCTTCAACGTCGGCAACGCGTGTTTTTATGGAGACAATGACAACGTAGCGATCCGAGCGCCCGGAACGACATACATTCAGCATGCCGACGGCAGTGCGGCCGATCTTGGCGCGGGAAATGTTTCAGCTACCACTGTCAGGCTGGGGACCGATAATGGCAATGCGTGGCCAGGAAACGGGTGCAGTCCGAACGGCGCGTTAGCGACCAAAAATGACAACTCGGGACTGCTTCTGGTGTGTCAAAGCGGTGTCTGGCGTGCACCACAGGCCCAGATCTCAGGTTATGTGCCGACCACAACAAACGGCTTTTCCGGTTACAACCGGACAAACAGCATCACGGGCGGCTACAGCTGCCCAGCCGGCACAGCAGACCTCGGGATCGAGACCATCTGGTACGGCAATTATGGATACTCAACCCTTCATCTGTGCAGCGCCCAATGAGCAACGCCCTCACGCTGCCTGAGACCGTGAACACGCCTGTGGTTTCAGGCGTGAAGAGCGGAACGTATGACTTTACGCCGGAACTCTTCATGTCCTTGCGCACAACCCTGCGTCGATACAAGCATCGACGTTCTTCCAAGATGCCGAATTACGGTGTCAGAACGATTGGGGGGCATCGAGTCAAGCATGTGATTCCTCTTGGAACACACTGTCTGCCAGCAACCATTCTCCGGAACGCCGACCTGCGCACGGGCGCGCTGCCCTTCGACTGGGTCCACGCAACCCCCGGGATGATCCGGCACTGTCTTGAAACCGATTTCGCAGATTTTCTTCCAAAACCGGGCGAAAACGGTCACGCTGCGTTCCGTGATCGCTTCGGGGTGAAGGACATGTTCCCCCATAAGGATCCGCAGGCCCCGGAAGATCGCAGATACTATACGCGGTGCATCGACCGGCACCGGCGTTTGATGAGGTCAAGAAACGGAAAACTGTTTGTGATGATCTCCCGGCCTTCCAATCCCATTGGCTGGCATTTCAGGGAGCTGGTTGACCTGATCAGCCGTCTCACGCCCAACGCCGAGCTTCTGGCGATTCAGCTTCTCCCGCAGCGCGGCAACGGTGAAAGCGTGGGCCTTGAACTGTCTCAGGAACAGAATGGATCACGCCTGTATGACTTCAGGCCCGTGTCCGACGAGAGCGCTCTTGGCTATTTCCCTGACGTTCTCGACGAACTCATGATCCTGCGGCTGATCTATCAGTATCACCTGCATCCGATCGCTCTCCCGTGACAGCGCTTCCGCCCTGTGCCGGACTGGCCGCACACGCCTATAGCGTGCCTATCGCCTCCATTGAGCGTGTCGTAGATCATGCGTCGGGACCCGGCCTTGGTGTCATGAAAATTGACCCTCGCTGGTTGCCGATTCTTCAGCGCGCCGGATTTGATCCCGAAGAGGTCCGATCCAAGGCCTGCATGAATATTGCGGCCGGAGCATGGATCCTGGCATGGGCCGGCACAGCCCGTTCGTCGCCTGAGGTTCGGGAACGGGACCAGTCGGCGTCACCCCCTGCCACGGGCTTTACGGGGTCTCTCGGGGCATGCATCACCCATGCAGCCAAACAGTATCATCTGCCCGAACTCCTCTACCGAGCCATTTTACTTACTGAGGGCGGTCGGGTCGGACATATCAGCCGAAACACGAACGGCACCTATGACATGGGCCCTGCCCAGGTGAACTCGATGCACCTGCCAGAACTCGACCGCATGGGGATCACACGCGATCAGATCATTAATGATGGCTGTCTGAACATCCACATCGGTGCCTGGGTTCTGGCAGGTGCACTGGGAGGCCACACCCCGGACAATGCCGCAGAGTTCTGGCGTCGGGTCGGCAACTACAACTCCAGCACTCCCCGATACAACGTCGCGTACCAGCGCAAGGTCTGGAAAAATGTGCAGCTCGCTGCGCACTCACAAACGTCTCCGCCATCATAGGCAGCATGTGGCAAAACCCTCTCTGCCGACCTTTCGGCCTTACCCTCCTGCTACTGTCAGGCCTCTGTGCCTGCAGCGAGCAGCCTCGGCCGCCTGTGCGCCCCTTCGATCAAGACATGAATCATATTCTGTCCGCCTTAGACCAAATTGGCGCCCTCCGTTTTCCTCTCGTCCGGGCGGGTTCGGTTCTTCCAGCCGAGATGAACCGGCCTGTCAGCTGGCACTGGCAGGGTCCGCTCGATGAGGGCATCAGGCTAATTGCCAGGCGGGTTGGCTATGAGACCGAGATTCCGCCATGCCCTGCACCACCGATCATAGCTGTGGATCAGCAGGCGACCACGTTCGGTCGCTTGCTGGACGAGATGGCCTCCGCGTCATCCGGCCATGCCGACATCTGGGTTGATATCCCTCACCACGTCATAAGGATTACCTGGAATGCATAAGCCTCGGCACTCCGCCTGTCGGGTTGCCCTTCTTGCGGCCTCACTCTGTGCGTTCAACGCCTATGCGCACGCCGAGCCACCTCAGGATCTTCCTGTTCCGGAAATACCCGAAGGAAACCCGGAGGCAGGTGACGCCATAAATACGCCCGTCACCGGGGCTGTCGAAGCCCCTGATATCCCAGACGTGGACAGGCCATCATCACTCGAAGCGATGATGGCCGTGCGTCCCGGCTACTCCCCCAAACAGGAAAGCGGGAATGGGCGCGACAGTGCTGTCCGTAGTGCGGCGTGGGCCTATGGCGCCCAAGGCGGGCGGGCCGCAGAGTCCTACGCAATCAATGAACTCCTGCGCCGATATTCCCATATTCTGGACCAGAAAGTGGATTTCCGCACTCTGGTGCTCCCAGCTGGGAACGGTCAGACCCTTATCCGACCACCCGTGGTCACAGAAGCGCAAATGGCAGTCGCTCTCGATCCAAGTGGCCAGACTGCCCGGGAGACAGGCACGATTTACCAGATTACACGCCGCGCTCAGCTTGTGACGGCCGTACCGCAATGGCGCACATGGCTTGTACGCACTGTTTCACCCCCTTCTCCGCCCGCCGACGCGGTCCGGCCGCGCACCCCGCATGAAGTTGAGGTCTGGCGATCTGGCGTTGCTTATGGCTGGGCAGCAGGACAAAGGCAGGCCGTCGAGATCTTTCTTGATGACCTGTCGCGCATGGAGCGCGATGTCATGGGCATGGGTCGTTACAGGGTACTGCTGCGGGCCGGAAAAGTGGCAGCCCCGGAGGTCTCCCAGCTGCACCGCGACGTTCAGGGTGGAGCTGATCTGATGCGCCTTGATGACAGAGAGCTTCGCATCCGCAGTCAACCTGGCCTCGATGCCAATCGGGCTCACTGGCACGTTTCCGAAGGAGATCAGTGATGCCAATTAACCCTGCTCCCAACACGAGATCTCACGACCCAGAGCGTATTGCCAGCCTTCTCATTGGCGCATGCGTCGGCATTGCTCTGTGTTTGTTCCTGCTCTGGTTGAAGTTCCACACCCAGATCGTCGAAGCCGTCTTGTTCGTGCAGGGCTATGAGCTACGGCTGATTGGACTTTGCACACCGCGTTATGATGCAGTCCTTGCTAATCTCGGAGAGGCCATCCCCGAACGTGTCTCTGCATCGACACTTTGGGAACTCTGCACGCTGACCGGGTCGGTTCTCCGATGGCCGGCTCTTGCTCTCATTATCATCCTCGCAGCCCTTTGCATGACCCGCGCTCCGTTGGAACGTCACCGCAGGCGGTTCGGTCTCGAAGGTATGCAAAAAGCACTTGCTGAGATTCATCCCCTGGGCGCGGCGTGGCTCGGCAAAGGATTGAAGCTAATACGCCCCGCGCCTCCTGAAGCGCCGTTGGCGCCTCTCGATCCGGCGTTGAACCTTGAGGAGTGGAGGGCACGGTACGTTCGTGGAACATCATTCGCCGAACGGCGCGAGACCACCTTCCAGGCACTTCAAGCGCAGCTTGGTAGCCCGTGGCGTGGCCCTCTGGAGGCGACAGTGGCGGAGAAATGTCTATTTCTCTGCTTCTCGCTCTATATCCAGAGACGAAAAGTAGAAGCACAAAGCGTTCTGGAGCGCCTCTCAGTGCAGCTACAGGGTTCATTGAAAAATGGGGCGCCGTCCAGCTTCGCGAACCTGTCGAAATCCTTCGTCTCTACCATTGATAAGCAACTGAAGAAGGAAGGCTTTCGCTCGACCTTAAAGATCACAGAGCAGCACGCTTTCACACGACCGGCGCTCCTCTCTCTTCTGCAGGAAGCGCGCCTCAAGGCAGGGGTCGTCAACCCGGGCCTTTTCGCAGCCATTCAGTTCCTTGACCGCGACCTCTGGCTCGTTCTGTCAGCAGCGTCCTACCCGCGCGACGGACTCCCACCTTACGTGATGGCCATCGCCGCCTGTCCGGAAGCCGCAGCAGCACTGGCACACTGGAAAGCAGAATGTCTTGCCGGACGCCCTCTGACGACCCCCCAAATTTCCAGCCTTCTCGAGACCTTCTGCAGACCATGACTGATTCCGTAATTTTCGCTCTCATGCCCGATTTTATCCGCGCCCGCATTGCGGCTTACACGCTGCGGGACTGGGTGGCAGAGCACTATGCCGTGCCAGCCCTTCAGCTCGATCGGGCGATGACCCTGACGCTTGTTCAGCTCGACCATGTGGCGTCTTGCAAAACCTATTACGGGTATGACGTAAGCCGCGCGCCGTCTTCTCTTTTAGAGCCGATCTCGGGGTACATGGAGGCACTGCATCAGAAGCACGGTCCACAAGAGCAAAGCGACAACTTCCCAAAGACTCTCGTAAGGACCCATCAACAGGTCATCCACGAATTCGAGACACTGAATCGTCTGGGAAACAAAGCACGGTGAGCATGTTCTGGCCGCATGACGGAGAAGCTTTGCGGGGCAATACGCTGGATCAGTTCCTGATCTGGTGTTCCGAAGCCGAGTGCTCCCGTGTCGAAATCCAGTCTGACATGCCCGTCATGGTGCGTCTGCATGGTGAAAACCATCAGGTAACGCGAGATGTCAGTCTGCCGGGTGAAGTCGAGGATGCGGTTAACTACATCTTTCGCTCGGCGACAGGTGTTACGAACCTCAAGAACGGTGATCCAATCGATGTCGGCCATACAATCTGGCCAGACCGCAAAAGGAGACGATACCCGTTCCGGCTGAATGCCGTCAGCTCGCAGGTTGGTGCCAACGCAGGCATTTCGATGACGTTTCGGCCACTCGTTGATATCCCCCGGCCGTTAGAGGACCAGCAGGTCGAGCCTCAACTGCTGGAGGCACTCCATGGAGAAAAGGGCATTTTCATGATCTGCGGCGCCACGGGCTCGGGGAAATCAACGCTGATTGGCGGCATCAACCGGGCCCGGCTTGAAGATCCGGATATTCACTGCAACCTGATCGAGGCGTCAGCCCCCCTTGAGATCCTTTACGATCGCGTAGACCGGAGCAACTCAGCAGTCACGCAACTTGAAATTCCCAGAAATCTCAAGAGTTTTGCCGAGTTTGTCCGGGCGTCGATGCGTCGAGAGCCAACCGACATCGTCGTAGGAGAGTGCCGCGATCCCGAAACCATGGAAGCGTCGATCCAGGCGGGCATCTCCGGCCATCGCCTCCTAAGCTCTCTGCATACGAACAGTTGCTCTTCAACGGTCCGACGTGTTCAGGCCCTCTGCCCCGCAGATCAGCGAGACAGCCTGACAATATCGTTCGTCGAAAACCTTCGTCTTCTGGTGAACCAGAGGCTTCTCAAGTCGACCGATGGCAAAAGGACGCCCGTTCGGGAGTTCCTGCCTGTGACCCGTGCCATCCGAACTCAACTGCTGGACGCGCCGCGTGATCGCTGGCCGAATATCACGCAGGCCGCCGTTGAAGAACACGGGCAGACTTTCGCTCAATCCATCGCGGCGGCTGTAAAACAAGGCAGAATTACAGAAGCCGTCGCGGCCGCTGCCATGAAGGAAGAGAACTGATGTGGCGCTTTACCGCGGACCCTGTCCGCCTTCTCATTATCGACGCCCGTGCGCTTGCACCATTCGCCCTGTGGATCGCCCACATGCGGGAATGGACATTCATCTTTGCCGTTATCGGAGTGCTTTTCTTCAGTGTGCTGGCATGGCTCGGCCTCACGCTTCCTGTAGCCGTGCGTATGTTCCGGGTCATTCTGTGTGGCCCCGTTCGCCCTCGTCTTCCCTCCTGGAAAAAGCGTGATTACGCATGAGCGATCTTGATGACCTGGTGCGATGCTGCACCGCTCTTATTGAAACACAGGGATACCGTTTCGAGACTGGCATTCCAGGCGTTGGCGCTCTACCGGCATGGCGTGTGAGCCAGACAAACGTGTTTCTTCCGGTACTGCTCAGGCTCGCAGAAGAGTTCTGGCGATCAGAGACAAAAGGGGCGGGCTTCGGGCTCAAGCTCGAGCCCGATACTCTGAGTGTGACGGGCTACACGCTGACAGGGCTTTACCATGTCCCGCTGTCGATCGCTCTGCTCGCGCTCAATGCGGTGCTCAGAAGAACCGCCGATCCTGAAGGCTGCATCACCATAGAAGCTCTGACGACCTACGCCCAGACGGCCACGACCTGATCTGCACTCACAAACGCCTGTCGGATACTGCACAGGCGTCTAATTGTTGAGGTCCGCAATGATCATATCTGTTCCACCTGACACACAGTCCGTTTCTATTCGTCGTGAAGGGGAACGGACCATTATCGTTCTTGACCAGGACATTCTCTCAGAGTTATCCGCCAGTGCCTGCCCTGTAGAGGCGGCCCCCATCACCAGCGCAAGACAACCGCGCAGAGCCAGACGCTTCCGCCTTCCTGTCCTCGTCGGCGTCTGTGTGATTGTCATAGGGGCAGCCGCAGGCCACCGGCTATGGGCTTCGGCCAAAAATAGCCAAGCGCATCCTGTCGCTGCACTGCAAGTCCCTCAACTGGTGGGCCCTGCTCCCGCGACCCGACGTTCCATTCCGGCCGCGTCGCAAGCCGCGCCCGTGCCAAACAACGCGTTCGGGTTGGAATAATCATGGCGATGATCAGACGCCGTATTGACGGGCCTCAGGACTTTCACGAGCAAAAGGGGGGGCTGGCATTCCGCGATACCCGCGGCGTGCCACATCAGGTCGCAGAAATCCTGCGAACCGGGTTCTCGTCCATCGGGCTCGTTGCAATGGCTGGCGTATCCGTCGCTGTCCCAGCACTGACAACCGCCATTGTACCGCTGGCCATTGCCTATGCAGGCTATGTTCTGACACGGCCAGTGACATTGCCTCTGCGCTTGCCGGCAAACGCGAAGGGGAAGGACTACGGTAATCCGCAGCCAGACCCAAAACGACCTGGCGTCGAAATCCCGGGCAAGCCTTCGGGAGACTGGCTGCTCGGCTGGGATGAAGTCACCGCCCAACAGGTGTGGCTATCGGGCAATGATATGACGATGCACGCCATCCTGCCTGGATCCACAGGATCCGGCAAAACGCAGTTTATCTACAGTCTTCTGTGCAATGCGCTGGCACAGGGGGGCGGGTTCACGATTGTCGACGGCAAAGCCTCGAACAACCTTGCCTTCTCCGTCGCGGCCATGGCGAGACGGTGGGGTCGGGAAGCCGATCTGCGCTTTATCAACATGATGGTCTCGGCTGGTGACAGAAAGACCAACACCTGGAATCCCTTTTCCTCCGTCAACGCTGAAGGCATGACGGAGCTTCTGCTCACGCTTTTTCTTCCGGAGGACAAGAAAGGCGGCGGCGGTAACTCCGCGCATTTCCGGGACAGGGCCGAGGCGCTTATTCGTGGCATGTCCTATGTCTTTGTCTGGGTCCGGGACAACCTTGGCATTCCTATCATGTCCGAGACGATCCGGACGATGTTCTCTGATATCGTCAAACTGCGCGATCTCTACCAGGATAAGATCTTCACCTACTATGATGCGGACTCAGGCGAGGCGCGCAAAGTCGAACTGCCTGCAGAGTTTGACGGTACTCTACTGAACCCTGTCCGCGACTACGTGACGGAAACAGGCGGCTTCTCGAACACCAAGAGCGTGGGAGACCAGGACAAAGTTCGCGAACAGCATTCCTATGTTGTGGGTGGTTTCGGCAAAACGTTCACCCAGATGAGCTCCACACTGGGACATATCTTCCGGTGCAACATCGGCGACGTGGACTTCCGGGACGTCATTTTCAATCGACGCATCCTCGTCGTGCTTCTCCCCTCGCTCGAAAATCATCCGGACACGAACGCCGCACTCGGCAAGGCGGTCATCACGGCGCTGCGTTACGCACTGGCGGCAGCACTCGGAACCTCCATCGAGGGTGACTATGAGGATCGCGTCGTAAATCGTGCGTCGTCCTCTGCTGTGCCCTATCCTTTAGTCTTGGACGAGGTCGGTCAATTCGCGACACGCGGGATCGACGCAATGATGGCGTTGGGGCGTGAACTGAATATTTCCCTGCTTCTGGCTTTTCAGGAAGTAGGCACCCTCGAAGCAACGCTCGGGAAAGACCTAACCGTTCCGCTTCTCGGCAACCCAAAGCTCAAAATCTTTGAAAATGTAGAGGACGCTGGTCCTACCCGGGAGTGGATCGAAAAATCAGGCGGAACGATGCCTGTCAGCGTCCTTCCCGGCTTCGACAGTTCCAACCCTCTCGGCGTCTATGCAGACCAGCAACGCGCAGACATTCGGGACGTCAAGCGGATCTCCTGGAGCGACGTACAGAACCTCCGCCCCGGGCAAGCCATCATTCTCTTCCGAGGCAAGCGAATTTACACACGATTATTCCACGCAGGAATCAAACCAGAAGGCGTGAACAGGGTGTTCCCCACAGTTTCAGCGGCTCCAGCCCTTCCGGCACCCGTATCACAGGAGCCGACTACAGAAGGTGTCGAGGTGGCTCACCGGCTTCAGGAAGGGCGCGACCGGATCGAAAAGGCTGATCTCCGGCCATTAACCGGAGTTCTGGGAGATCTGTATCAGCGCCTCGGCGTCGTTCTCAAGACGGAAGGTACGCCCTTGCAGGACGCACAGGAGCTCCTGACCCTGCTTTTCCCTGATGAGACCCCGGCAGACGACAAGCCTTTCGCAAAGCTGTTTGAGACCCTCGTCCCTCCGTCCGCTCAGTTGCCCCGAACAACGGAACCGCTTCATCCGCACCTGGACAAAGCATTGCTGGCAGAACTGGTTGCGTTCGAGACAACTCTCGGACAGGACGAGCGTGCGGCTGTTGAGACCGTCACGCACGCCCTGAATCTTTACGCGCGTGGTCAGGAACTCGCCTGATATCTGAGGCGGCATGTCCCCAGCCGCCTCTGTTTTCCAAACTACATACCGCGTCCTGCACCACGAACCCGCGTGCGATCGCGCTCCCGCTCTTGTTCCTGTGCAGCAGCGCGAGCCTGCCGCAGCCGGTCTTCGGCCTGCTGCGCTCTCCGACGCTCCTGCAGATCTTCAACCCGCCGCGCTGCATTCAGGGCGTCCTGCGCGGCATAGCCGGCCTTACGCAGCTTGCGACTGACATCATCCCATTGCGCGCGCGGCACATCCCGGATCGGGGCTTCCTCAACCTGACGACGCACCTGACCGCCCGGTGACTGCCCCTTCTGGCGCGCGCGCTCATTGACGTGGTTCTGTCGGATCCAGCGCGTATTGGCTTCCTCATGCACGAGACGGGCTTTCGCAAGATCGACGGCCAGGGATTTGTAGGGATGACGGCCCATGTCAGACGCCAAGCGGTCATACAGATCGGTGACCGTCACCGGCCGGATGTCGCCAAGAGCCCGCGAGAACGTCTCGGCCTCCCGGAGAGAGCCCTCCGATACGGCCGTCCAGCAGCGATGAACATGCCGGCTTTCGGCAACATAGGACGTAAAGCCTGTCATGGCCGAGGATCCACGCGGCATGGCGTTGATATGCTCGTCGGACGTCACACCCTGCGCCGCATCAACTGTCATAGCGTGACCAAAGCCCAGACGGATGCGTCCGGTCTTCGGGTCGGCCAGCCGGGTCCAGGGCACGAGCCCTTCCCGTCCCTTTGCGTTCTGTAGAACCAGTCCCTCATCAGACCAGCCCCTGACGGTCGTGAAGTCACCATTCGAGCCAAGATCACGCCAGCGGCGCCCATGGGGGGTGTCCACCCGGACGCTGGTTTTTGCAAACAGCCGAACCCTGTCACCGACTGCGAGAGGCAGCTCATAGGTGACGCCACGCTGATCGATGGCGGCCTTGACGATCTCCGCCTGACCGATCTCGCCACGCTTGCGCAGCCGGTCGCGGACGGCACGGCTAAGATCCATAACGTCTTCGTTCGTCGGCGCAGACATGGTGATGCCCCGTTGCGATCCGGCCTGGGCCAGCATGTCGCGGCGTCGAAGATACAGGTCAGCGATCTGCTCGACGACCTGATCATGATCGCCGCCCACAAGTCGGATGGTGCCGTCCTTGCGCTTCATGTCGATTGCTTCACGCGCCCGCGCAATATCGGCTTTCTTCTGCTCGTCCTCAGTCTGGCTCAGATCGCGGCCGGGACTACGGAACATGCTGGCGATCTGCCGACCGCGCGCGGACTTCTGGCGGATTGTGCTCAACAGCTCCGGACGCGCTTCTTTGGGCATGACACGCAAAAGCAGTTCAACAGCATCACCGGCCTCGATCGCCTGGGCCTGTTCGCGGTCGCCCACCACCCGGAGGGCAAAGCCCTTCTCCTGCTGAAGCTGGAGGATCTCGAGCAGCTGACGCGGGGAGACCTGACTGACTTCATCAAGAACCAGAACGGACTGCCGATCGAGGACGATCTTTCCCTGCGCAAGGCCGTCCAACAGAGGTGTCATCGCGTAGGTCTGGGAAATGCCCGCATCCTTCAGCGCATCGGCCTGACGCCAGGCAATGGCCGCGCCAATGACGGTGCGGCCATCCTCCTGCCAGGCATCGACCAGAGGCTTGAGAAGCGTCGTTTTGCCGGAGCCGGCGACACCAATCAGGAAGCCCAGTCCGCCCGCCTGACCAAGCGCATTGATGGCTGAAAGCTGCGCAGCGCCGTGTGCCGGTTCGCGTGTGAAGTCGAGACCCGACCGGGCAACGGCAGCGGAAATCTGCTCGTCACTGAGCGCGCCGTCCCGCGTCCGCGCAGACAGGCCGGCAAGACGGGCCATGTCCTTTTCAAGGGCGATCTGGGCACTTGTCGCGACCCGGAGGCGGCCATCCTGCTCGCGCTCAAGGAAGCGGACCTGTTGGCCGTCGATCTCAATGCCGCGCTCCTGGATCAGATCGGCAATCCGCTCGATGTCCCGCATGTCTTCAATGCCAGCCGCAATGAGACCCCGTGCGGCATGGGTCCGGAACGTGTCCCGGTCGAGAACAGCAGCTGTCCGAAACTCCTCAGCCAATTTCTTAGCCGCAATCGCATAGGCCTGCTCGTAGCGCTCAGCGCGCCCTAATGGCTGGACCTTCTCATTGGTCAGGACAGTATCGTGATACCACCCGATTTCGTGAGCCTGCTCAAGCCAGAACTCCCTGTCGTTGCTGCCATTGTACTTCTTTGAGCGGTAAGCGAGATTTGCGTTGTGAAGGATTGAAAACTTCCGCTCGGCCGACAAATCGTTCCAGTCCAGGCCCTGCCGTTTGGCATAGGCTTTTCCCATTTTCTCCGCCTGGGAATGCCGCTTTGAAAAAAGCTCACAGGCTTCTCGCGGCACACTATCAATCGCGATTGCGCGGCCACTCTCGTCGACGTGTACCGCGATACCGAGCTTGCGAAGTTCGCTTGCAAGTTCCGCCTGAAAATACGCCCCGAACATGAAAGACGTCGCACTGGTAATGCGAGCACTGTCCAGCGAACCCAAATGGCCGCTTTCGGTCGCTACGGCATTCAAAAGCAGATTGTGAATATGCGCCTGTGGGTCCCCCGGCACCGGAACTTCCACCGCCGCCGTGGGGCCTTTTGCGCCATCCTGAATCTTCATGACCGGTCGTGCCGTGTAGTGCCGGAACGATACCCACGCGACTTCCCCCCGTTCCAGCGTGGCTGTCTTTCCTGACCCTCTGCGCGCCACGCCAACCTCTTTGGCAATAAACGCCATAGCCTTGTCGTTGGCCTTGTGAATTGCGCTCCAGATGAGCGCCCGCTCGGCATCCGTCGACGCAAATTCAGCGGCAAGCGTCACTGATTTATCGGGTGACGCTGTGAAGTCGATGGCCGAGTGCTCACGCTTCCGGCCTGTGTTGGCCCATTTTTCACCTGTGTCAGCGCGCTTCGCTTCGAACAGATTGGCCAGCGCCTGGTCTGTCGGCACCTTCATGACGTCAATGCCTAGCGCATCAGCGATCCGGGGGGCCATATCTGGCGACCACATTCCCCGCCCATCACGTCCGGTATAGTAGGTTGTCAGCCGGTCACCGTTTTCACGGGTCGGATCACTCCGTTCCCGTTCAAAGCGGGCATCCTTCTCCGGCTCGGACTGATTCTCTCTCAGATAAGCGACGATCAGCTTACCGGCACCTGCCGCAGAAATCTTCCGGTAAGTGATCATCTTCCAGCCGGTGCAGAGAAGGTGGAAGCTTCAAGCCGGCCAAGCTGCGCCGAGATTGTCTCAAGGGCGGCACCCTGCTGTTCCATGGCCTGAGCCATGCGCGCGACGACCTCGACCAGGCCCTCGCCTTCTTCTGCTTTCTCTGGAGGGCTGACCATCTGATGGATTTGGGCGAGCGTCTCCCCGATCTGATCCAGCCGTTGCAAAACGAGGAGTTGAAACGGCGCTTCGCGATCTACCGGTTGCGGGAGGTCAAATACGTTTTCGTCTGGCATGCATCGTCTCCGTGGGCAAAGGAGACATTTTGCTCGAGGTGGTTGTGAGTGCTCGCCGACAAAAACTGTCGCTCCGAGCCCACATCGTCTCAGAGACTATCTGCCTAGCCGTCGCATCCCACCAGGAGCGCAATCTGACGTCTGATGGCAGCAAGCTGATCAGATCTCACTTTGCTGCCTGTCACGGTGACACGTTGCTTGGATGTGGTGGTGAGCAGAGCACTGACCGCCCAACAGGGTTTAGAACAACCGTTCTCGGATGTTGGGTCGATCCGTACTGCCAGATCCGGAATGACGAGGTTCTCATCGTCGGTCAGCGGCACAAGCATCACGTTCGGCCACTCAGGCGGAAAGAGGTCGTCTTCGACAACAACAGCCGGCCGACGCTTGTTGGGCTCCTTCGGCAGCGCATCTCCACGCCAGTCTGCCAGCACAATTTCTCCAGGCGAGAAGATCGCTGCCATGGCGACCGGCCGATCAGGAGCCATGGGTTCCGCCAGCCTCTTCAAAAAGCGCCTGGGCGGAAGGCGTCGCAGCGACGTAGCGGGCAACACGCGCACTGTCCCTGCGGATACGGTCTCGGCGCGCACTCTTTGCCCCTGTCTCCAGAAGATCACGGATGAGTTGGCTCAGAGGAATACCGCGTGCTGTTGCTTCCTGCTCCAGGTCGGTGCGCAACCGCTCGTCCAGACGGATCGAAAGGGGGGATGCCATGACACACTCCATACATTCAGAACGTCATTAATGTAGCGCACTGTCGTAGTGCAGAACAACATATTTGGCAGAGCAGAATGCGATGAGAGGTCTTCAGCCCGGGTCAAACCCTGCCCCGCCGGATGCAACACCCGCAGGGTGGCGCGAAGCGCAAACTGAAAGTTTGCATTTGTGTATGGAAAAAGAAAAACTCTGTAGCTTTCTTGTAGTCGTTAGTAGTCGACGCGTAGCTCTTACGTAGTCGATTGTAGTCGATTGGTAGTCGTGTTAGGGTGCCCCTTAGAGATGCGCAGCAGCCGCACAACGGCCACGGGAGGCACCACATGGCAGCGACAGGTATCGGGATCAGCGGGGCCATTGGCGCGCTTGAAAACGTGTCTGGAGCGATGTCGCTGCGCGTGTGGATGGAAGCGAACCGCGAAGAGCTACTGCGGGCATGGAACGGGCGTCGTTTGAACTGGCAGGCCTTGTGCGCATGGTTCAAAGACGTTGGATTAACCAATGCTGATGGGCAGGCACCGACTGTACGATGTGCCAAAATGACGTGGTATCGGGCAGGCAAGACATTGGCTGCCCGAAAGGACCGTGCAGTGGCAGAGGCGAACGGTCCTTCTCGTGATCAAGCGGCTCGCAGAACTGTCGCACCGACAGACAAAGCGCGGTCTGGCCCCTCTGATGAAGAGATCCTTGCCCTCATGGCTGAAGCCGATAATGAGGAGCGTCTCAACAGGGAGCGTCGTGAGCGGATCGCAGGCTATGAGGCACAGCGCAGAACCACGGCGGAGTCCAAAGGGAATGGCGTTCAGTCAGAGGTACCCGTCGAGGCCGCCCAGTCCGAACCTGCACCTCTAGAAACCGCCACCCGACCCCGGATCAAAATCGGGCAGATCGCCAACCATGTGACGATGCTCAAGCAGGCTCCCCGCTATGGTGCGGACAGGGACAAGCCACTCCCGCCGCCTTATGTCGGGCCTCGGCCTGATGGAATGCCGGAATATCTGCCGCTCGATGCCCTCATGCCTCTCGATGCGACGGGGCGTCAGCCCGATGGTCGCATCGATTATGAGGCGCTACCGGGACTGCCACGACGCTCGTTTTTTGAAAGTGAGCGCGAATGGGCCAAGGCGTGTATCCCGATGGTTGAGGCAGTCCCGCATGAAGATCGCTCTATCGTCCTGAAAGCCCTCCTTATGCGGTCCCGTGATCGCATGAAAAGCCTATACTGAGCGCTCTTGCTCGCACTCACATACGGTGTCCGCATACTGAAGGTCTCTCCTCACTGAGCTGGAGAAGGCATTGAAAGTAAGGACCTGTCATGAGTGAAAAGCCTATCCCCTCCAAGTCACCCCGTTCGCCTTCTGCTGCGGTCAAAGCGGGTCGCGGCAATCTCGGAGGATCTACGGCCGAGGCGGCGCTCGCGGAGCGCGCCATTATGCAGGGGCGCCCGCCTCTTCTTGCAGACGGTGACGCCCGCAATCCCGGGCTCTCGGCGTTTAAATCGGTCTATGAGCGCTTTGGTTTGAGCCGCCCCCTGAGCGAAGAAGCCTCCGTGCTGAAAGAGTGGTTTTCCGAGGCATTCGGAATGGCCGCCGAGCAGAAGAAATCGCTTCTGGTCGATGTCGGCGGTGGCGACCGCACTTTTGAACTCTGGGCAAAAGAAGAAGGCATCATTTCTCTTGCTGAGAGTATTGGCCTCGAAGTGACTGGGCTCTTCATGTGTGGCCCGCAAGTGGGCGATCTCGATTACATCAAGCGGCTCTGGGAGAGCGAGCTCTTCCGCCCGAAAAGAGCTCTTCTGGTGTTTAACGACTGGTCGGTTCCAGTCGGACATGACCCAGACCGCGCATTTGGGAATCTCACGGAGAATCCCTTTTTCGCCCAGATGTCTGACTGCAAGCTTGGCTTCCTTCGCATTCCTAAGTTGAGCATTCTCCCCGCTATCATCGAGAGTGGGCTCTCCTTCCAGCAGGTCATGGAGAGTGCGCCGCGCCCCTGCGGAACGCCATTCGACGTTCTGCGTCGTGCACAGGTCAAGCGCTGGTTTGACCTGATCGAAAGCAACATTGTCGCCGAAAAGGTTGAAAGCTGGCTCCCATGAGTGACACTGAGACGCCTCTTTCTACCCTGCACGCGTTAAAGGACGCGGGCCGTCTGATGGAGGAAGCGGCCCGACTGGAAGGGATGGACCAGTATTCTCCATTCGGGAAATGGGTTTCCGCAACCCGGGCCACCATGGATGCCTTTGCGCAACTTGCCCTGTCATGCGCCTCTGAAATGCAGGATTTCAGGGGAGAGGCCCGCGGCATTATCGAGATGGCCAAGCAGGAACAAAGCACTCTGCGGGACCAGTACATCGAAAGCCGTCGGCAGATTGAAAAGATGGGGGAAGTCGCGGAGCGGAATATCGAGAAACAGGAACTGTTTCGAGACCGCGAATTACAGGCCACTCTCGGGCGGATTGTCTCTGGTGTGACGTCGGAACTTCGCGACAAGGTTTTCGATCAGTTACGGACAGAGATTCCGACGCATGAGCGCCAGTTTTACAAGGAAGCGCGATGGCGCGCCTATGTACGGATGGCGCTGGCCGGTGCGGTCCTTATCGGTCTCGGCTTTGCCTCTGGTTACACGTATGACGGTTATGCAGCGCAGGTCGGACGTTATTGCGAGGAGCATCAGGCGTTCGACACGAAGGGCGCATCATGGTGTCAGATCGTCCCGCCGCCGATCCTGCCGAAGTCCTGAGCAGGCTCTTGCGTACCCGCTCCAGGGCGAAGCCCTGACGCAACATACGTCACAGCCGCGCCTGCGCGGTTGTGTCCATTTTGGCGCGGTCTGACCGGACAACAAAAAAGGCGGCTCCCCAGGGAGCCGCCTTTTGCGCGTGTGGATCTGGCCGAGGCCGATCAGGCGAGGCCGTTCGACGCGGCCCGGATCTCGTCAGGGGTGGCACCAGCGGCGCGCGCCTCTTCTGCGGCCTTCTCGATGCTGGAATCGAAGCGGGTATTTTCCAGAAACGTCATGAGGGCGTCCGCGATGGCGAAGCCCCGCGCAAGGTGCTCCAGCCGTCTCAGGGGGAGGCTCTTGGCGCTGGCGTCGGGAACATAGGGGGCGAGTGCGTGAGACATGGGACAGGCTCCACGACCGGGCAGGGCCGGTCGCTCTTCGATGTGCAAAAAAACAGGAAGAGGCCGCGCCCTTTGGGCGCGGCGGGCTTGCCTTAGAAGCCCATGGCGTCCGCCTGAACGGCGGCAACGTCACGGGAGAGGCTGCGGCCATTGTCGCGGGTGTAAGGCTTCCAAGCCTGACCCATGAGTTCTTCATAGGCAGCGCATGCGCCAGAAGCGACGCAGGCCAGCGCGTATGCCTTCGCGCCGTTCTCGGCGGCAATACGGCGCAGGCCGTCCACGCGGTTTTCTCCACCGTCCACGCCCAAGCGGTCTTCGTCGCGGTCGGCGTTCTTGAAACTGTCAGCCGCGTCAATGGCAATCATACGGCGGTTTTCGTAGAAGTTCGCGGCGCCATAGGCGGAACGGATGAGGCCATCCACCACGCGGTCAAGGTGCATCCGCAGACCGTTGAAATTCTGCTCGCCCCGAATGTGGGTCACGAGGATGGGAAACATCAGTTCGTATTGCTCGCGCACCATGTTGGACCCTGCCCCGGTCAGCTCGTCAACGTCACCCGCTTCGACACCGAACGCGGGCACGATTTTTGACATCTGGTCGTCAGAGGGAACAAGACGGAGAATGTCGGCCAGAGACGGCGCGGCAAGAGCCTTGGTGCGGCGTTGTGCTTCACTGAAGCGGCGAACAGCGGCGGGGGAATAGTTGCCCTGAGAAGCGTTCTGGGACATTGTGCGGGATGCGTCGGACATGAAAACAACCTTTCTAGTCTAGCGAAGTCCCGTTCGGTGGTGAGACACCGTTCGGGGCGCTTTGTCTTGAGGGCCAATCCCTCTCGACAAGTAAAAGATAGCCTTTCCGGCCGTTCATGACAAGAGAAAAAGCACAAAAAACCGCCATAAAACGCGCTTTATTTTTGCATGACAAGTAAAAAGATTACTTGATTACTTTATGACGACCTGTCGTTTTCCTAGACCCATCCTGCCCGTGCGGCGAGCACATTGACGGCGACGAGAGTGGAACGACAGTGGCGTTTTCCTGAGCCCATCCTGCCACCAGCCAAGACGGGCGACGGGACAGGCCGTCAAGCCAGGAGCGTCCTGAGCAAGGGTGGCTGGCCTGCGGCTGATGCGGGGTCGCGTGCGGCCCTGCAGCAGACGCGGGCCTGACACCTGAAGCCGAGGGTCGCGCAGAGGCTTTACGGACTGGCACGGCGACTGTCAGACTGAATGCTGGATGCGAGGACGCTGTCGTGGAACGGCCCTCCCGGGCGGTCCTTCAGGACCGTTCGGGAGGGACGAGGAGCCGTCTCACGGTCGAACGTGCCAGACCAGAACCGTCCGTTCATGGAAAAGGATGCGGGTGAACCGTTACCCGGACGGGCCGAGACGCGGGGTCCAGACGCCCGGTTGAGGGCGGCTGGACGCTGTGGCTCGGTCGAACTTGGCGACGCAGGAGCCTAGTGAGATAGGGTGAACGAACCCTTCAGGGCCGCCCCGACCCTTCCTTTGCTTTTTCTACCTACGGCCCTGATTTGCGCCGGAAGAGTCCCGCGTCAGGAAGAACACACCCCCACCCACGGCAAGTACCAGCAGGCCTCCCCGGATTGGATGCAGAAAGCCCTGCCAGATCAGGAGAAGAATGGCGACCTGAATGATCAGCGCACTGATGCGAATGACGGTTTGTCGAGACATGGAGCCAGTCTAGTCTTTTTTGCTGTCCTGGCGCAGCCCCCCTGTGGGGGGCGAGCACTGGGGGCATCAAAGCTCGCGCCGTCGAGGCGCGCCCGCCTGACTAAACCGGGCGAGCGGACAACAAAAAGCGGCCCGGAGGCCGCCTGTCGGTGTCACTGATGGGACGTTCGCAACTTTGCGAGCCGGGTGGCAATCGGTCCGATCGCAAGGCCCAGACCGATGGTGAAAACAGCGGCAGGAAGAAGAATAAACAGGATACTCTGGGTCACGTTATCCATTGGATTTCGCCTCCGTCTTGTCCTCAGGATAAGGGATATAGGCCAGAAAAGTCAAAGAAATTGCCTCAAGCGCGGCTCCCAGAAAAAAGCAGGTGACGGCACGCATGGGGGTCAACGGTCCTGTCCCGGAGATGAGTGGGGTCACGATGCCGAGCCCCCACGCGCTGAGGGCGAATGTCTGAAGGACGCTGGCAATCGCCTTGTAGCGGTCTTCCTTGTGTTTGGAGCGCTGCGGCGGGGGCAGCAGCGCCATGAGGCGGTCTTTGTTCATCTTACGCTATGCCCCTTCCCCCCGGCCCTCAAAATGGAATTTCGTCATCGAGGTCGTTCCCGCCCGGTGCGTCCCAGCCCGCATTGCGGTTTCCGTTGCCAGACGATCCCCCAGACCGGCCGCCACCGTTTCCACCACCAAAGCCGGCATCGCCCTCATCGCCATTGCCTCGGTTGCTGTCGATCAGCACCAGCTCACCCCGGAAACGGTCAATGACAACCTCTGTAGTGTAGTGCTCCTGACCGCCCTGATCTGTCCATTTACGGGTGCGGAGTTCGCCTTCGATATAGACCTTGCGGCCTTTGCGAAGGAACCGCTCCGCCACGTCACCAGACCGCTCATTGAAGATGACGACACGGTGCCATTCGGTGCGCTCACGGCGCTCGCCGCTCTGGCGATCGTTCCATGTGTCGGACGTAGCCAGAGGAAAACTCACGATCTTGGAACCGGACTGCGTATGACGGACTTCGGGGTCTTTACCAAGGTTGCCAACGAGAATGACTTTGTTAACGGAACCAGCCATAAGAGCCTCCAAGAAATAGGGAACGTATCAACTGGACTGTTTCGGCGTTATTGCCTCCGTCCATGAATAGATATTAGGTTTTTACTTGCTCACGGTCAACGAAAAACCGCAGGAAACCGCCGTTTTCGAGGAAATAAACTCTCCAAAATTGAGGGTTTACTTATTGAATACTTAATAGACATTTGATGTTTTCCTAGACCCATCCTGCCCGTGCGGCGAGCACGCCGACGACGACGAGAGTGAAAGGGAGGTGGCGTTTTCCTGAGCCCATCCTGCCACGGGCCAAGACGGGCGACGGGACAGGCCGTCAAGCCCGGAGCGTCCTGAGCAAGGGGGGCTGGTTTGCGTCTGATGCGGGACCGCGTGCGGCCCTGCAGCAGATGCGGGCCTGACACCTGAAGCCGAGGGTCGCGCAGTGGCTTTACGGACTGGCACGGCGACTGTCAGACTGAACGCTGGATGCGAGGCCACCTCCATGGAACATGCCTCCGCGGACGGTCCGAAGGACTGGCCGGGGAGGTTGAGGAGCCGTCTCACGAACAGATCCCTCAGACCAGGACCGCCCGTTCATGGAAAAGGATGCGGGTAAGCCGTACCCGAAAGGGCCAGACCCGAGGTTCAGACGCCCGACTGAGGGCGGCTGGACGTCGGGGCTACGCGGAGCTTGGCGACGAAGGAGCCTAGCGCAGTAGGGCGAACGAACCCGTCAGGGCCGCCCCGATCCTCTCTTCGCCTCCCCTCCCCTTCACATCACCCACGGGTCAGTCTCGAAGAAAGAAAACACTCTATCCCCTCTCTCCCGTAAGCGTCCGGAGATGACACGCTGCGATCCTGCGTGAGGTGTGCCTTAATCGTGCCTCCACTACGGGTATTGGAATGTCATGATTAATCGGAAAGAGGTTTGGCGAGACCGGCTTGTCCAGTTTGCTGAGAGCGGGCTGACGCAGACTGCTTTCTGCAGCCGCCATGGTCTCAGCGCCAAAGCTCTTCGGCTCTGGGCGCGTCGGCTCGGTTTTGTCTGGCCGCCACCGATCAAGGCGTCGATCCCGGACGGGACATCAGGAGAACGGGCTAAGGAATTCTCTGGCTCGTCCAGAACGGATCTTGCGATCCCCGTTGGGGATCTGAAAAGTCTTCTGGCCGTCCGGGTGCGTAAGACATGGACGCCCGAGGAGAGTTTGGCGCTTCTGGTCGACGCCCGGCAATCAGGCATGTCGCTGGATCGCTATGCCAAAATGAACGGTCTGACACCCAGTATGCTGTATCGTTGGCAGAAACAGTTTGCCGATCAACTTGCGGAATGTCCGGCTGATCCCCTGGCACGTCAGCCGAAATTTGCCGCAGTTAAAATCGACGACATGCCTTCCACGTCACAACAGATGGCCCAAACACAAGCCTCTCCACTTGCCTCCAAAGACAAACAAAACTTTGGAGCGTACATTGAAATCGTGCTGCGCAATGGGCGTATCCTGCGGATCACCACTCCGATCGACTTTGAAGCGATGACCCGACTGGCGGATGCGCTTGAGGCTGCGGCATGATCAGCCTCCCACCCCATATCCGGGTTCATGTGGCCCTGGGCTACACCGATTTGCGCAAGGGGATCGACGGGTTGTCGGTGCTGGTACAGGAGACGCTGCGGGCCGATCCGTTCAGCGGGCATGTATTTGTGTTTCGCGGCCGAAAGGCCGGACTGATCAAGCTGTTGTATCACGATGGTAACGGCATGTGCCTGTATGCCAAGCGCCTCGATCAGGGTATCTTTACATGGCCGGTTACGCAGGCCAGCCCCGGAGAACCGGCGACGGTTCTGCTCACCCCGGCCCGATTGTCGATGCTTCTGGAAGGATTGGACTGGCGGGCCCAGGCCCCCGCGCGACGTATGCTGATGGCAGGGTAAAACGCGCCGATTTTTCTTGTATCAACCCGCAGAAAACTGGCATTTTATAGACATGCGGATTGCCCTCGACAGCCTGCCGTTTGACCCGATCACCCTGCAAACCATGGTGCGGGATCTGGCCGGCGCTGTGGATGAGGGGCGGATCGAGATTGATCGCTTGCGGCAGATCATCCGGGAGTTCCAGCGCGCCCGGTTCGGTCGTCGCGCCGAGACACTCGAACCCGATCAGCTTCTGTTGACGCTGGAAGCCGACATACCCAAAACCCCTGTCATTGCACCTACCTCGACGCTTATTACGGAAATCAGCGGCGCTGCACCGATAGTTAAATCCCCGCATCGCAAAGCCTTGCCAGAGCATCTGCCGCGCACGGACGTGACGATCCTGCCCGACGTGACAGCCTGTCTGTCCTGCGGTGGCGCACTGCGCGACGCAGGCACGACCACCAGTGAAATGCTGGACTGGGTTCCGGCCTCGGTGCGGGTCGTGCGGATCAACCGGCCCAAATGCGCGTGCCGCGCCTGCGGGACGCTGCATCAGGCTCCGGCACCCGAGCGCATCGCCGAAGGGTGCCTCGCCACTCCGGGCCTGATCGCGCATGTGCTGACCAGCCGTTATTGCGATCACCTGCCGCTGTATCGCCAAAGCCAGATGTTGGCACGTCACGGTGTCGCTCCCGCGCGTTCCACGCTGACCGATTGGGTCAAGGCCGCCGCCTGGTGGCTGGCCCCGCTGCGTGACCAGCTGATGATCCATGTCTGTGCCGCAGAACGGGTTTTCGCGGATGACACCCCACTGCCCATCCTTGATCCGGGACGTGGCCGGACTAAAACCGGACGGCTCTGGGCCTACACGCGCGACGATCGCCCCTTTGGCGGTAAGGCCCCGCCAGCCGTGGTGTTTTATGCGACACCGGATCGCACGTCCGCTTGGCCGGCACGCCATCTGAAAAGCTATCGCGGCGTTCTGCAAGTCGACGGCTATGCCGGGTTTGAGCAGCTGAGACGGGACGGAAAAATCCATCTGGCGGCCTGCTGGGCGCACACGCGCCGTAAGTTTTACGAGTTGCACCAGACGGGATCACCAATGGCAACCGAGGCTTTGATGCAGATCCGGTCTCTGTATGAGATTGAGGCATCCCTTCGGGGGCTGCCGCCTGATCAACGCAAAACGCTTCGGGATGAGCAAAGTCGACCGCGTGTTGAGGCGCTGGAACTCTGGCTCCGACAAAAACTGGCTTTGCTCCCCTCTCGCGCCAGACTGGCGGAAGCGATCCGCTATGCGTTGAACCGCTGGGACGATCTCGCGCGGTTTGTCGAGGACGGACGCATAGATCTTGACACAAATCCGGTGGAACGGGCCATTCGACCCATCACGCTCGGCCGTAAGAATGCTTTGTTCGCGGGTAGCGAAGGCGGCGCCAACCGATGGGCCATCGTGGCGTCCCTGATCGAAACAGCCAAGCTCAATGGCATTGAGCCGTTCGTCTGGCTGCGTGACGTGTTGACGCGCATGATCGACGGATATCCAGCAGCCCGGATCAGCGAACTGCTTCCATTCCCCCAAAGCGCCAACGGCTGATTTGGGGGGAAGCAGAATGTCAGCTTCGGGTCTTTGGTAGGCAACAGCAGACGGAGTTTTTTTGCTGATCGTCAGGCGTCGCTCAATGATCATCCGTACAAAGCGTATGGTCTCCCAAAACTTCGATAACGCGACACGTACTGACTGTCTGGCAGGCGCACTGATCAAGCATTCGACGCATCTCAGTCTTTAGTGCCGTCAATCGGGTGATACGCTTTTCAATCTCGACGAGCTGCCGCTTGGCGATCTCGTCAACGGCTGCACAGCTTTGATCAGGTTCATCCGAAAGTGTCAGCAACTCTCTGATGTCATCAAGAGAGAAACCGAGTTCTCGGGCATGCCGGATGAAACTGAGTCTTTGACCAACGGCCATTTCATATATCCGCTGGCCGCCTTCGCTTCGCTCAGGACATGACAGGAGACCGATCTGTTCATAGTAGCGGATGGTCGGCACTTTCACGCCAGTAAGCCGCGATAATTTTCCGATGGTCAGCATAAAACCCTCTTGCACCTCTAGTGACTAGAGCAATTATATCTCCTGTTCCCTGCCGAGCGAACAGGAGAACCAGATGCCGGGCAAACATGAGTGGCGTATTACCGGGATGGACTGCCCGGCCTGCACCGCAAAAATCCAGAAAGTCCTGTCCCGCAAGACCGGTCTCGAGAACATCGAAATTTCTTTGGTCTCTGAGACATTGCGTCTCATCATAAACGAGAAACATGCGTCAAAAAGCGACGTCGAAGCCGCAGTCAGAGCTCTTGGCTACGGAATAGAGCCCATTGGTCCAGACCGGCCCGGTTCGACCACTGTCGTCACGTCATCAGTCTCACCGTTTCGCGAATGGTATCGGACAGCCAAGGGTCGTCTGGTGCTTATCACCGGTATCCTGCTCGTCCTTGCCTGGGGGGCAACATGGTTCCTTCCTGAAAATCTGCTATCATGGCCTTTCTTCGCCGCGTGTCTGACCGGATTGCTTCCGGTCGCCTATCGCGCTTTCAACGCGCTTAGGCTTGGTCAACCCTTCACGATCGAAGCGTTGATGACGCTCGCCGCAAGCGGGGCACTCTTCATTGGTGCAGCGCAGGAAGCGGCCCTCGTTGTATTTCTGTTCGCGGTCGGGGAGTTGCTGGAAGGTGTAGCGGTCAGCCATGCGCGAGATGGTATCAAGGCATTGGGCACGCTTGTCCCAAAAACGGCCTTAAAAGAAGAAGCGTCCGCTACGAGAGAAGTGCCGGCATCCGACCTGGTTCCCGGAGATATTGTTCAGGTGAGACCCGGGGACCGAATCCCCTCTGATGGAGATATTCTTTCAGGCACCAGCGGCATTGATGAAAGTCCCGTCACAGGGGAAAGCGTTCCCATCACCCGGGGGCCGGGCGAGGTAGTTTTTGCGGGATCAATCAATACCGAAGCCGCATTGCGTGTCCGTGTCACCAAAGCCGCATCTGACAACACCATCGCTAGAATCATCCGTCTTGTTGAAGAGGCAGAAGAAGCCCGTGCCCCAACTGAGCGTTTCATCGACCGTTTCAGTCAATGGTACATGCCTGCCATTGTCATACTGTCGGCGCTCGTTATCTGCCTCCCACCTCTAGCTTTTGGACAGATCTGGTCGATATGGATTTACCGCGGCCTTTCCCTGCTGCTGATTGGTTGCCCCTGCGCCCTGGTCATTTCGGTCCCTGCTGCCATAGCGTCTGCACTCTCGCTCGGTGCCCGTAACGGCCTGCTTCTTAAAGGCGGCGCGGTCATTGAGACCGCTGCCAAAGTGTCCATTGTTGCTCTGGACAAGACGGGCACGCTGACAAAGGGACAACCAGACGTCACAGATCTGATTGTCCTGAATGGGGAGTCCAAGGAGAAAGTCCTTGGTCTTGCTGCTGCCATCGAGGCAACGTCCAGCCACCCGCTGGCGCTCGCCATTCTGCGAAAGGCAGAAGGGTTAAACAGACCAGTTGTCCAAAGCAGCAAAGCTCTTGCTGGCAAGGGCGTGACCGCTGAGATTGATGGGCGCTCTTATACCCTTGCAAGCCCCCGGCACGCCGCACAGGCTGGCGCATTGTCGGAGAGCGCGCTGTCAGCAGCCACCTCATTGGAGGCCGCAGGCAAAACCGTCGCTGTCCTCTACGCAGCCCAGGCTCTGGCTTTGATTGGGTTGCGGGACGAGCCGCGCAACGACGCGTCAGAGGCGATGCGTCAGTTGCGCGCCCTTGGTATGACGCCCGTGATTCTGACCGGAGACAATGAGCGCACGGCGGCCGCTATCGCTGCAGATCTGGGAACTGATTTCAAGGCAGAACTGCTCCCCGAGCAGAAACTGATGGAAATTCAGGACCTCAATCAGCGGGGTAAGGTCATGATGGTTGGAGACGGCATCAACGACGCCCCGGCCCTGAAGCAGGCGGCTGTGGGTGTCGCGATCGGCTCTGGAACCGATGTCGCGCTGGAAACAGCAGATGCGGCGATCCTCCGAAATCGTGTCACGGATATTCCCGGCCTCATTCGTCTTTCCAGAATCACCATGCGGAATGTGCGGCAGAATGTCGCACTTGCCCTGGGGCTGAAAGGGGTCTTTCTGGTGACATCCATCGTCGGTGTGACAGGGCTCTGGGTCGCGATCATGGCAGATACAGGAGCAACCGTGCTGGTGACCCTGAACGCCGTGCGGCTCCTGCGGGTCAATGTTTTCCGAGATGCATCATGAGTTCGGGACAGCATTTCCCATTAACGCGGGTTCTGGCTGCATTGGGAGCCATGATCCTGCTGACGAACGCGGCTCCAGCGCTCGCCAGGACAGGATCGACTGACACCTTGCATGATATGATTGCCGACGCATGGGCCAATGATCCCGCTCAGAATGATCTGACCACACAGGAAAGCGGTGCGCAGAAGCGTCAGCGGGCCGCAAGGTCCTGGTTTGCGGGCGGACCATCGATCGACGTGCAATATTACGATGACCGTCCCAGTGGCCGGAATTATAATTACCGGACAGCACAGGGAGGTCTGTCGGTTCCTCTATGGCTTCCCGGGCAGGGGACGGCGACCGAGCATGTCGCTGCGGCCGACGCTCAGGCTGCACAGACACAGCGTGCTGTCGCACATATGGCCATGGCCATTCGCGTGGCGGACACGGTTGGCACATTGCTTTTGTCAGAGCGCCATAAAGCGACTGCTCAGTCGACATTGATCGCGCTCCGCCGGATCAATCAGGTTGTCAGTCTGTCAGTTCGGAAAAGTGAAAGTGTCTCAACCGAGGCGCAGGCGGTGAGTGCACAGATGGCGCTCGCGGAAAATGAACTCAACACGGTTGAGGAGGAAATCGAGGCAACGCATGCCTCTCTCGATATTCTGACGGGCCACCCCACACAACCAGATCTGACAGGGATCGATATGCGCTGGCCGGTGTTTCTTCAAGCCAGTGGACATCCGTGGACAGAGAGCAACGATCCTCGTGTGCAGGCCGCTCATCAGGCCGTTCGCGTGGCTTCCGAAAAAGATAATCTTGCAGCGCATAGCTATATGCCCAATCCCGAAATTGGGGTCGGCGTCATAAACCAGGGGCAGTATGGCTCGCCCTGGGATACCCAGGTTGGCGTCAGTCTGAAGATGCCGATACCAACTGACGTGACATCGGTTCCTATCCGGACACAGGCCCAGAGTGCGCTCTCAACAGCGATCAGAGAAGAAGCGGAAACCCGTCGAACCGTCAGAGCCGAAATGGCCCGTGTCCAAGCCCATCTGCGGAACACCTCTGCGTCAATCATCATGGCAGCACAGGCGGCGCATGCCACCGTTGGACGCGCTGATGCCATGGAGCATTCCTGGCGTGCTGGAGAAACTCCTCTCATCGAGGCGTTGCGGGCGCGGATGGATGCTTACAACAGCCTGACTGCATTCAATAAAGCCGAAATTGACCACCGTGTTGCGATCATTCGCACGGTTATTGCACTGGGATATATACCGTGAGATTTCCAATTGCGGCATGTACGATCATGCTGGCTCTTCCCACCCTTGCCTCGGCAGAAACTCCGACCTGGTTGCAACCGGTGACAATGGACGGCGATGCCGTTCAGGCTGAGGGCCTGCAAACTGCAATACTGCATCATGGCTCCGCAAAAGCAGAGGTCCAGGCCATGGCGACCGTGATGGAAGATGGTGCACATTCGGTGACCATTCGACCTGCCGGGGATGGAAAAGTCAGTGCTGTCTCAGTTCTACCGGGGCAGCATGTCAGGGCCGGCCAACCATTGGTCTCTTATATCGACCATACGTTGCATATCGTACAATTACAGCTCGCGCAGGCAAAAGCCGATCATGCCAGTGCGAAAGCGCGGCTGGCAGACGCTTCCCTCTCGTATCGGAGGGGTCAGGAACTGTCCGGAATGACAGTCTCGAGGGGAGAAGTGGCCCGACGTCTGGCTGCGTTACAGGAAAGCCAGAACGCTGTGCGTTATCAGGACGCTGCGATCGCAACCCTGACACATCGCCTGGAGGAAGAATTCACATCTCCGACGGAAAAGATCGTGGAAGACGAGAAATCCGTCCTGATTGCTCCATTTGATGGGGTCGTCACTCAGATCAATACGGCGGTCGACAATGATATCGGTCCAACTGACATCATTGCCCGACTGACCAGCCCGACATCAGTATGGATTGTTGCGCTCGTGCGTCCCGACGACGCTGCACGCGTAGAAGTCGGCGCCGACATACGCTTCTCACCCCTGGGATCAGCAGAAGCGAATGTCGCAAAAGTCCAAACCGTTGAAGGGACCGCCGATCCCGAAACTGGATTGATCCGCGTTGTCGCAACATTTTCGGACAGTCAAAAGACACTCCGACCGGGAACACAACTCACTGCATGGCTCCCCGTTGGCGAAACCGTCAAAGGTTTTGTCGTCCCCACGTCCGCACTTCAACGCGTGGACGGTCACATGGTCGTCTATCGTCGCATCGCATCTGACACATTTCAGCCCGTCCCGGTAAAACTGCTGCTGGAAGGCCCGGAACAAACCGTTGTTGCCGGGGAGATCAAAGAGGGTGACGATATTGTCACAAAAGGGAGTTTTACCCTGAAGGCTATGGCGCTGCTGTCTGGCCTTGGAGGAGACTGATCATGATTTTGTCTCTCATTCAGCGGCAGCGTTTCCTGATCTTTGGTCTGATTTTCGCCTTGCTGATAACCGGCCTTGCCTGTGTTGAAAAATTGCCTGTCGAACCCGTGCCTGACATTTCCCCCCGGCAGGTCATGGTTACAGTCACCGCCCCCGGTCTCGCAACCGAAGAGGTGGAAAAACTGATTACGTTTCCGGTCGAAACCGCACTAACCGCGATGCCAGGTCTTCAGGACCTGAGATCGGTTTCCCGAACGGGCGTCTGTGTTGTTTATCTGCAATTCGATGATGCGACAGATATTGATCTGGATCGCACGCGTGTGGCGGAGCGACTACAAGCTGCCCGTGAAAACGTCGCTGTACCCAATGTCAGTGTTCAGATGGGGCCACGGACGACGGGAATGGGGGAGATCATGCAGTTCCAGCTCAAGGGACCAGCATACTCTCTTATGGATCTGAACCGGATCATGCGATGGACGGTTGCACCGGCCATCAAACTTCTTCCGGGCATTGCTGAAGTCAACATCAATGGTGGCGCCGAACAGACATTCCAGGTCACTCTCGATCCTCTCCGTTTGAGAACTTATGGCGTTACGGTGGCCGACGTTGCTCAGGCCGTTGATCGCAACAACAGTTCCGCTGGTGGGGGCTGGATTGCTCATCAGGCCGAACAGCAGGTGATTGTCGGACGGGCGCTGGTTGGTACTCTGGATGATTTCGGTCTGATACCTGTCCGGATCGGTCAGAATGGACAGGTCATCCGGATCCGCGATGTCGGGAGCGTCGGTCTGGGACCGCGAACCCGCCTTGGCGCGGCAACACGGGATGGACAGGGAGAGATCGTTCTTGGGGCGGTCATGATGCAGGACGGCGCAAGTTCGAACGCCGTTCTGGGAGAGATTCACAACGCACTTCCCTCAATCCGCAAGGCTCTTCCGGCTGGTGTGGTCCTTGAACCTTACTACATGCGTTCAACCCTGACAGAAGAAACGATTTCTACCGTGAAGGAAAACCTCCTGATCGGCGCAGGTCTGGTACTCGTGGTCCTGATTGTCGTCCTGGGGGACTGGCGCGCCTCTCTGGTGATCGCCTCTGCCATTCCTGCTGCGCTGCTCTCTGCGTTTATCGGAATGCGGGTCTTCGGTGTCTCCGCCAACCTCCTGAGCCTGGGGGCTATTGATTTCGGCATGATTGTCGACAGCTCTCTTGTTGTTGTCGAACACTTCATGACATTGCGTGCAAATGGCAGTTCCGAGCGTTCAACCCGCGAGACTGCAATCGAGGCTGCCCGTGCCGTTATCAGGCCGGTGACGTTTTCCATCTTTGTTATCATCATGGTTTATCTGCCCATCCTCACGCTTGAGGATATTGAAGGCAAGATGTTCCGCCCTATGGCCCAAACGGTCGTGATGGCGTTGCTTGCATCGCTTGTCTATTGCTTCGTGTGTATTCCTGTCCTGGCCGCAATATTTCTGCGAACAGTTCCACTGGAGCAGGAAACATGGTTCGTGCGCCATGCGCGGCGTTATTACGAACCGATGCTGTCCTGGAGCGAGAGGCATTTTCGTCCGGTTCTCATCATAACCATCGGCATTTTTCTTTTTTCTGTCGGTCTTGCGACACGCCTGGGCGGAGAATTTGTTCCAACACTTGAGGAAGGATCTCTGACGACCACCGTCACGCGTTGGCCAAGCGCCTCCCTCCCGACCGTTATTGAGGAAATTGGCAAGCAGGAACGGATCATCAGGTCCTTCCCGGAAGTTCAGACCGTCGTCTCCAATATCGGAACACCCGCTGTTCCAACTGATCCGATGGGTCCTAATGAATCCGACAGTTTCATCATTCTCAAACCCCGTTCGCAATGGACAACGGGTCGAACACAGGCGGAATTGCTGCAGGCAATGTCTGATGAACTTCAGAAAAAATTGCCCAGTGCAAATTACGAATGGTCGCAGCCCATACAAATGAGAATGGATGAACTGCTGTCTGGAGTACGCACCCAGATTGCCATCTCGATTTATGGGAATGATCTCGAAGAACTCTCAAGGCTTGCCGACCACGTTACGCAGGTCGTCTCCAGTGTTCCTGGAGCGGCGGACGTCGCTCCTCAGGGCGACGGAACGGTTCCCTTCATGCACATTGATGTGGATCGGGACACAGCCGCACGGCGCGGTGTCCTTGTGTCAGATGTCCTTGACCAGATTACTGCAATAGGCGGCCTGATCGGGAAGCCCGTCGTTCTGGGAAATGCGATCATTCCGACTCAAATTCGTCTTGACCCTGCGTCAACGCTCTCTGTCGCCGCGATTGGTAATCTGCCCATACGGAGACTGGATGGTCGGGGATGGGTTCTTCTGTCGGATGTTGCTCGTCTTCAGGTTGTCGACGGCCCTTCGCGCATTGACCGGGATCGTCTGCAAAGACGCGTGATCATTCAGGCAAATGTGCGGGGACGCGATATCGGTTCTTTTGTCGCGGATGCCCAGAAGGCGGTCGCACGTGAGGTCAAACTACCGCCCGGATATGATCTGGCCTGGGCAGGTCAGTTCCAGAACATGAATTCAGCCATGAAGCGACTGGGGTTTGTTGTACCGGTTGCGCTCCTGATCATCCTGGCACTTCTGGTTGTCGCTCTGGGATCATTCAAGGCAGCGGCACTTGTTTTCGTGAATCTTCCCATCGCTGCGACCGGAGGCGTTATCGCACTGACCTTGAGAGGGTTGCCTTTCAGTATCGCAGCGAGCATCGGGTTCATTGCGCTTTTCGGTGTCGCCATCCTGAATGGCGTCGTACTGGTCAGTCAGATCAAGACCTTTGAGGAGGCTGGCCGCGATGCGGCTGCAGCAGCATTCGAAGCAGCCCGTTCGCGATTTCGGCCTGTTATTGCAACAGCGAGCGTTGCCAGTCTCGGTTTTTTCCCAATGGCGTTTTCAGGAAGTATGGGCGCTGAAGTCGAGCGACCGTTAGCTACTGTCGTCATTGGTGGGCTTGTAACATCGACGCTGTTGACCCTGCTGGTGCTGCCAACACTCTATGCTCGGCTGTTTCGGGCTTGAAAGTATGTTTGACCCGGAGGTTATAATGTCTGCTTTCGGGACGAAGAAATAGCGATCCACCGTCTGGAATGAGGCGTAAGCAGCCGTCAATCGTGCAATTCTCGGACGCTTACTCTCTCCCCCTCTGCTTTCTTCATCTTCCTTCTCAAAACTCTGCGCTCCTGGCGCGCTTTCCTCCTTTTCTTTTCGCTTGCCTTCCACCAGCCCCGCAGGACATCACGCAGTTCCGGGCACTGTGCGCTGATCTGCCCATAGGACTGACGCCGGAACCGGGCGACGCCACCGAAGCGGTCGATCCCGGTCAGCAGGGTGCTCCTGCCGATCTCCGGATAGAAGATCACGCCAACGCCATCCTGCGCATCTGGTGTTGAGGGCAATCGAAGGAAAAGGGTAGCGAAGGCGTCCGTTGTCTCAACCCATCGCGGCACCGGTCCTGCCAGTTGGCGCAAAGGCATCAGGTCAAAGTGGGGACAGTTCTCGGCTATGGCAGTCGCGAGAGGCGGAGACCTGTGCCAGAAGCTGGCGCTACATCCCGGCCAGTCTTTTGTGGCGTCAGTCGGAAAGAGGATTCCGAAGACTGTGATGAGATCCGCTTCATAGACAAGCTCGCCGCCCTGCCATTTGGCAAAGGCCGGATCATCGAAGCAGTCGAAATACTCCATTCCCCGGATGCTGACGTCTGGATATTCGTCAGACAACCCCAGCCCATGACCAAGAAATGAGGTCCCGATCCCGCTTTCGAGGGTCATCACGAGTGTTGTTTCATCCTCCCACGTCATGTGTTCGGGTGCGCAGGTCCGGTAGGCGCGCTCTCTGGCGATCTGGCGCAAACGGTCCTGTGGGCCGGTGAGCGTGAAGACTGTTATGACGGGAGTAGCCATGGAGAACATCCTTTTTCATTTTCTGGATGCTTTCCTGCCGGCGCAGACGGCTGGCCGGGACAATGGCGCGCCCTCCAGGGCGCGGGCCGCGTGCGGCCGGACCATTGTGGCGGCCAGACGGCCTGTGGCTGGCCCCGTTTCTCTTCTGACCCTCCCGGCCTCCCGCTGGCGGGGATCTCATTTTGCCTTGAGCACTGGCCCATGGGGCTCAGAGCGCCCCGACTGCCGTTCGACAACCATATTCCATCCCGGAGTGCCTCAGTTCAGAGACGAGGAGGCTCATGACTGTGAAGGCGTTGCCCGCTCAGGGCAGGAAACTCTAGAAATCATACAGTCATATGCCGGGGACATCAGTGCGATGTTTAAAGGGACACTTGCCAGATAGAAGGAGCTCCAGCACCAAATGACGACGTTGTCCAGAATTGTCCTCGACACCACGAACATGATGCTCAAGATCCATGCAGCCTACCGACATGATGACATCTGACTGACGCCCTCCAGAAGGACGTCAGTTATCCAACCTCGTATTTCAGACCGGTTGAGCGCCTCAAATCGGTCCTCGACCCTACGGCAGCTGGCGCCCGGACAATGCTACATCCGCCTGAACATAGAGTGCCTCAATCACGCACAGACCCTCCTCTTTCCGCTTTTCTGTAAAGAGGCGGTCTGCAACGTCAGCGAGAAGCTTCAGGCGCTCCGTGCAAGACGGGGCGGTGTGAGCTGCGGGCGGAAGAGTAAGAGGCATCATGGTGTCTCGTTTCGAATTTTGAGGCTACGAGATGTTACGGGGGACTGGCCGGGGACGGGCTGATACCCGTGAACGGGCTGCGCAACCCCACGACGGATGGTTAGCAAATCATCAAAGAAGGTAAGCGCATGCCCCACCAGATCGGGATCAAACGCGCCGCCCGCATGCTCCTGAAGAAAGGCCTTCACCTGACGCGGCGACCATCCTGCCTTGTAGGATCGGGTAGAAAGCAGGGAATCAATTACATCGGCGAGGCCGATGATGCGCGCAGCCAGAGGGATGGATTTTCCCTTCATTCCGAACGGATAGCCGTCACCGTCGTAACGCTCATGATGCAGGAGGACAGCCTCATGAACGACAGTCGGAATATCTTCGGACAGATGAAACAGCGCTCCGAGACCAAGGGATGGATGCTGTCGCATCACCAGCGTCTGACGGGCATTGAACACGCCCTGATGATGTAAAAGGCTGTCCGGCAGGAGCAGTTTGCCCGCATCGTGCAGTCGGCCTGCCAGTTCAAGGGAGCTGGACGAAAGTCCACTCCCTGCCAGATGGCCGAGCAGACCAGCGAGGCGCCCGACCCTCTGCCCATGTCCGTCGTCACCCTGAGCAATCTGTGCCAGGAGCGAAGTAAGAGGCGGACCCTGCCGCTGATAGGACGCAGGCAGTCTCACGACCTCTTTCAAAAGTGTCTGCAGTTCAGGCATTTTCCCTCTGCCGGTTGTGTAGGATCACTTTAGGAGCGGCCAATGTGAGTCCGATTATCCCGGATGGATCATGCTGCGGACGAGGCCGCCAAGTGCCATGGCAATGCACGCAACGAAGAGTTTGATCCGCGCCTTGGGGCCATAACCATGGCCGGACACCATCCCTGCGGTTCTTTCAGCGACTTTCGTAAGACCGACAGTGCCAAAGGCCAGAGCCATCCACTGCCAGAACGAAAGCGTCAGAACGGGCTGACCCAGCCCGGACATGCGCCAGGCCCCCTGCCCTGCAAACTGGTCCAGACCGAAAAATCCATCGGCCGCATTCACCAGAAGGAAGAGACTGACCCCTGCCAGGAACCTGACACCCGACGCGCGACGAAGAACTGTTTCAGCAGGGCGGGCCTGCCCCACCGTCGACCGGTATCGGACACGGGCAATCAGGGTCGGGGTCCAGTCCGCCGAAAAAAGGGGCATAGTCAGAACCCCACCGGCAAAAGACGAAACACAGAGAGCACCAGGCCAAGTCCGGCAAACATTATGCCGCGCCTGCGCTCAAACCCGTAGTCGCGGCCATTGTCCCCGATCTCGGGAGCTCCCGGCCCTATCATCGTTGCCAGGCAACCGGCGACGATGAAGACCGGCCCCATGACGGCACCAAGCCGGGGGATGACGAAAGCGAAGAGGAGAAGTCCCACACTTGGCCAGCAAACAAGGATATCCCCGGCTGTCTCTGCGAGACGATGGCGCAGCGGCGTATCCTGCATCGTGTCAGAACCCCAGCGCACGGCGGTAAATGTCCAAAAGAGTTTCCTGTTCCTCGACCTCTGAAGGATCCTGCTTGCGCAACCGGATGATCATCCGAATAACCTTGACATCGAAGCCGGCTGATTTGGCTTCGGAGTAGATGTCCTTGATGTCACCACTCAGCGCCTTGCGCTCTTCTTCGAGGCGTTCGACCCGCTCGATGATGGATCGCAGTCGATCGGCTGCGATGCCGCCTGCGACAGCACCCTGATTGTCCTGAGAGCCATCGGGGAAGGATACGCGTTGCAACATGATTAACCTTTCAGAAATCGGGTGAGAAGCAGATGGGAGGCAAGGGGCGGAGCAACTCGCGATGACCATCCGCCAGGGCTTCGAGCCAGCGGGACTGCCGCTCCGGGAGATATCCCTGTTCCTCAAGGACGCGACGAAGGGCGGTTCGATGTTCACCGAGGCGCTCTGCAAGTGTGCGTTCAGACCAGCCAATGGTCAGAAGGGCGCTGGTCATCGCGTAACCATTCAGGGGAGGCCTGTTGCCTACGGGCGGAACGGCCCGTGCCAGCGGATGGCTCAGACGGCGATGCAGCATCCCAAGGGCCGCGAGCCACTTGAGAAACTCCGGGTCAGGAATACCCTGCCCCGATTGCCAGCGCAGGATCCGGTCCTTTGAGACGCCGGAGCGACGGGACGCCTGACGCACCCCCCATCCGATTGCCGAGAGCTCACCGGAGATCGACAGCGCTGCACGCCGGTGCCCCGGACGAACGGACCGTGAATCCACATGTCCTGCCCGTGGTTGCCCACAGCGCTGTCCACTGGTTTGGGGGATAACCCGCAAACGCAAGGCCTCGGTCATGCGTCAGCCATGCCGAGCGATGTCGGTGAACGTCCTGTCCTGCGCACCCTGCCGGATGTGTTTGGCCATATGTGGCGAAACGATCCGATAGCGGTTAGGTCGGCGCGGATCCAGTCGTTCTTCGATCAATCCCGCCTTTTCCAGGGCTGCAAGGGACTCCCGGACCTGACCAATGGCAAGGCCGAGCCATGTCGCAATTTCACCGGCTGTTTCGTGTTCGGTCAGAGAAGCAAAAACAAGATCCTCGATCGGCGACGTCTTGACGGTTCGTGTCGCCGGCATCCAGGGCACCCGGGCATAGACACTATGACCGAGGGCCGCGATTTCACCGGCCTGGGCCAGCGTCGTCAGCGCCATCGGCAATGCGCCAGCCTGTTCCGGAGTCAGGTTCGCGCGGAGTTCGAGCACATTATATGGCCCCCGGTTGAGGCAGGTCCGGACATGTTGAAGCACGGACTGATAGACTTCACGCTGCGTCTCCGCCTTGAGCTTGCGAAAGACCCGCGCCTTGGGTTGATGACCTCCAAATTTCACTGTGATGCCCCGTCGTCCATAGCCACGCGGTCACTATGCGTAAGGCTGTTGTGAGTGTGGTCAGGCGACGTCACCATTGGCCTGCCGCTCGCGTGCAGTCATAGGCTTTCTGGAGATTGACCAGTCCGATAGCGATCCAGAGCGGCACGAAGACAACGACATACCAGCGCGGCATGAAAGCCTTCGTCTTCCACAGGCGCATGATGTCGACGAACAGAACGGTAATGCCCAGGGAGAACAGGATCGCCTGCGCAAGCATGGTCCAGACCATCTGGATGTCGAAAGGAAAAACAAGCCAGCCAAAGCCGAGGAGCATGGTCGCGAGGACGCCAACGCCCCCGAGCAGCCAGGGGGACGATAGAGAGAGAGAAAGGGACGATTTGGGCAGATCTGACTGCCCAATGGAAAGTGTGTGCTCGGTCATACCGCGCAGTATGATGACAGCGTTTGTGAGTGCGGTTCAGGACATGGGCCGAGAGTGAATTGAGGCTACGAACGGGACCTGGCTCCCTGATGACGCTCACTCGATCTACCGGCTGACTGGGGAGGGCGACGTTGAGGCAAAAGAACTGAAAATCCGCATCTTGATCTGATCCAGGAGGTCTAGAAGACACACAAGCCTGTAACATCCTAACCGCGTGGACGAGCTGAACCATCGCCCAGGACATCTCCACGTATATTGGCGATTACGTTGCCACCATGATCAGCGGGCACTGTCTTGCCAGCGCAGACATCAAACAACCACAATGAGCCGTGATGCTACTTAAACGAGAATGAAGCGTGATCGAAATCGGCCGTCTGATCCTAACAAGAATCTTTCTTTAATGATTATCTTTATTTAAGAATCTAAAGGATAAGTTTCCAGTCCTCACTTCTTGAGAACATAATCGCAAGCATTCTAGTTGATGTGGTATCTCACGATATGGTCAATAAAAAACCTTCCGACACTTCTACGCGAATGGGTTCCGAATTTATTTTTGAAAATCTTGGCTGGCCGGGCACCCAGCACGAATTAAGTTTCTGCCTGCAGACTCCAGACTGCACCAAAACAGATGCAGAGCGGCTGCAGGACAACACGGAAAGGCCATTTGAAGTCACCGCTCTCTTGTCTAAATCCCCGTTCTCCGCAGGAAGTCTAAAAACAAAATACGACGCGACGGACGGCAACTCCTATTTTACGTTTTTGTCACCTCGAATGACTGTCGATACCCCATGGGGCGCCGTCAACGTCTACAAAAACGAGTCTGACGAAGCGTCAATGATATCAATGAAGGTGCAGGCCCATACGGCTAGGAATGCGCTCGATAGTATGCAGTTAGCAGCCTCGGCTGTACTTGATTATTGGTCGTTTGAATCCGCAGTTCCGGCTTACATCATGCATTTTCGTGCACACGACATTACAAACGAAGTCGAAGTATTCCGAGTGTCAGCACCGTTCCGAGTCAAGCCGATCGGCGCAGACGATACGGAAATGCCAACCCCTTTAAGGCCAGTTCTTGCGCTGTATCGGGAGGGACTAGGCTCAGGGAGCCCTGTGTATAAGTTTTTTTGCTTCTACAAAATATTGGAAGGCTATTTTAAGCGGTTAAAACCTGAACTAGCCACGTTATTCAGAGAATCTGATATTGCCTATCCTGGTCTCAAGGAGGTTGTACCGACCTTCGATGATCTTGACCCAATATTTAGCCATTATATAGGGAAAAATATTAAGCAGTTTTTTGATAAAGTATTAACTAAGCAATTTCGTGACGCCGTCGCTCACTTCGAGAAAGACGGATGCAGTCCACTTCTTATGAATACGCCTGATAATACCATCGGATTTCACCAGGTCTCTACCGCCGCAGAAATTTGCGCACGTACTGTTATTCAATCCTACCATGAGGTATTTTTTATTGGCAGGGACGCTGGATTAGATATTAATTCTCTTATTCCACTACAAAAACAGTAAAAGTGATAATCGGAATTATTTCCCGTCCGTGACGGACAGAGTGATTTGAAAATCAAAACCCCATCGCCTCTCTCTGAGCCTGCCGATTGAAACCCGTTCCCCGTTGGAACGCGGGACGGCGCTTGAGATCCCGTCCCCAGCCGTCCCGCCGCGCCTGAAGCGGGATCTCGTCAATAAAACAGCTCGGATTGGCCTGCTCTCCTCGACGAAACTCGCACCAGGACACACTGACGCGCTGGCGGCCGCGCGTCAGTGCGACATAGGCCAGTCGGCGTTCCTCTGCCGGGTCAATGTTCGTGCGCGACGGAAACAGCGTATCTTCCCAACCGATCAGAAAGACATGCCCGAACTCCAAGCCTTTTGAGCCATGAATGGTCATTAGCTTGACCCGGCCGACACTGTTATCGTCCGGGTTCTCCGAACCGAGGGCCGCATGATCGAACAGTTCCTCCACCGAGCTGAACTCGTTGGCGAGCGACAGAAGCTCATGCAGGTTTTCCAGTGCCGTGCGCCCGTCCTCCCCGGCCGCCTGATGCATCGCGAGATATCCGCTCTCTTCGACCAGAGCCCTCAGACGTTCACCCAGACTTGGTTCGTCGCTGCGTGCCCCTTTCAGAATGACGTCCAGGAAGCCGCGCAGCTTGTCGGCAGCCTTTCCAGTGCGTCCCTGCACCGTGCGCTCGGCTGCATCATAAAGCGAGATCGCCTCCTCGTCCGCGACCTGCTCGAATTTCGCCATAGCCTTTGCTCCGATCCCCCGGGTCGGCTGATTGACGATCCGCCGAAAGGCTTCGTCTGACTGCCGCTCATACGGAAAACATGTCAGACGCAGGAAGGCGAGCGCGTCCTTCACGACCGCGCGCTGCCAGAAAGCGGTATCATTGACCAGCTCATACGGGATCTTCGCACGCAGCAGAGACTCTTCCAGCAACCGGGAGAGATGGTTGAACCGATACAGCACCGCCATGTCCTCATAAGGCACGCCTTCCAGGGCACGACGTCCGATCTCGGCCGCAATCCCGGAGGCCTCATCCTGACTGCCGGTATGCCGCAGAATATCCACTGGCTCGCCATCTCCAGACGCGGTATAAAGCGTCTTCTCCAGACGGCTCGTGTCATGAGAGATGACCGCATTGGCTGCGGACAGGATATGACCGGTCGAGCGGAAGTTCTGCTCCAGGGCAATCAGACGTCCGGTCGGAAATTCCTTGAGAAAGCTTCGGATAATCCGGACATTGGCCCCACGCCAGCCGTAAATTGACTGCGCATCGTCACCCACAACGAAGAGCTCGTTGTGGTCTTTGGACAGGCATTTCAGCCAGAGAAACTGGAGCCGGTTCACGTCCTGGAACTCATCGGCCAGCACGCAGTCAAACCGGCCCGCCCAGTCGCGCCTGTAGCGTTCATCGCGCAGCATGGTCACGGTAGGCCATAGCAGTAGGTCTGCAAAATCCGCGCGATTGCTTTCGCGCAGCATCGCCTGATACGCAGGATAGAGCACGGCCGCATCCCGCCAGACCATGATGTCATCACCCTCAGTAATGGCATCCGTCGCAATCCGTCCCTCGACCCAGGTGACGGCGTCCGGGGGAAGCACCATGTTTTCCTTGAGCATGGCAATGCGCGAGCTGACGGACTTCACACGCTTGCGGAATGTCTCTCCATCGTCAGCATTCATGACGCCTGCTTCAATCGCCTTTTCCAGAAGGCGGCGCACGATCTTGGTACTGTCTTCGCTGTCACAGACGTCGAAGCCCGGACGCAGCCCGGCAATATCCGGATCGGTGCGCAGCTGGCGGCGCCCGTGCGCATGGAAGGTCCCCACCCAGTACGGCGCCTGCGCGATGTTCAGCGCCGCCGCGATCCGCGTCTTCATCTCCCCGGCCGCCTTGTTGGTGAACGTCACGGCCAGAATGCGATCCGGGGCCATGCGACGCTTGACGACACGATCGACGATCCCAGCCACCAGCGTCTTGGTCTTGCCAGTCCCGGCACCTGCAAGAACAACAACGGGCCCCGTCTGACGTGCGGCCTCTGCCTGGGAGAAAGTCAGTCCGGAGAGATGATTATCCACGACCACGTCCCTGCTCCCGGGTGCCATGAAGAACTTCGCACCGGCTCGCACGGCGGCCATCGAGGCTCAGGACCATGTCCGGCTCCACCATCAGATCAAACTCACGCCCGAAGTCCCACGTGCCGTCTGCCAGAACCGTTCCCCCGACGATGAGGCCGCGCAACACGTCGCCACCGAATGCGACCTCGGCGTAGGTCTGCGGAAAGGGCGGCTGATTGTGCAGCAGGGCCCAGGTATGCCAGACGCGGGTCGTCTCGGCGTCGGCATGCCAGGCGGCGGTCAGTTCTGCGACATGTCCCAAGAGTGTTACGGCATCCGGACGGTCAGGATGACGCGTGCTTCCGGGAACGGTGCCGATCAGAACAAGCTGCTGCTCTCCCGCCTGACAGGTCAGGAACCTGCTGCTTCCGGTCGGAGACTGAACGAACAGGACGACGCGTCCGGGGAGATCCCAGCCTGCTGCACTCCAGCGTCCGCCAACAACGAGACCCTGGCTCCGTTCCCCCTCAGGACCGTATTCCACCAGAGCCCAGGGAATGCGACATCCGAGGTCTGGCATCAGGCGCAGATAATGGTCCGCGTCCGGGTGCGCCAGAAAGGCCGCTCTCAGGGCGTCATTTTTTTCGTGGCCGGGAAACAGAGCCTCCATTTCCCGTCGTGCCTTGTCATTTGTCATCAGTCTCTCCTCAGGCAGCGCGGGCGGCGGCCACAACAGTCTTCAGGGCGTCGTTGAAATCTTTGCAGCCCCCGTGGGGAATACGGCGGATCACACGGACACCGGCTTCACGGCCCAGCTCTGCCAGGCGCGCGGCATAGCGGTTGCCGGCGTCATCATTATCGGTTGCGGCCACCAGAACGGCTGCCGGATCTTTTGCCATCTCAGTCAGTTCGGCTGTGAGGGCTTCGACCGTCTCCGGTCCCATGCCACCTGCGGTCGAGCAGTACAGGGTTTCGCGCGTGCGCTCACTATCGAGAGCAGCATAGGACAGGGCATCAATGGCGGATTCACTCACCACCAGACGGCGGACCGTGCGCGCGAGGCCGGGCTGAAACCGGAACAGCGTTTTGACCGTACCCGACAGACACATGCCCTTGGTGTCCGGACCACGTAGTTCCGCACCACAAATGGTCCCCCTGGCATCGCGGTGGCAGAACCAGGCGGCGTGATAGCCGTCCCGGATGCAGCCGGTCATGATGGCCCGACGCAGAACCCACTCCGGAAGGCCGCGCTCCTCTGTAAGGTACGCCCACACCTTTGTGCCGGATGTCAGTTCCTTCTTGCCATGCCAGCGCTCGGCCGGGGCAACGTCTGGCGTTTTGGCCTGACGCTCACGGACATATTCTGCCCCCTTCGGCGCAATGCCCACCAGCTGTCCCAGCGCAGTGCAGGCCTCATGAAACTTCAGACCGGGTGTCAGGCGCTGGATCAGGGAGAACACATCCCCTTTTTCGTCCGATCCCGTGTCCCACCAGCCGCGGCCTTCATGGTTGACAATGATCGTCTCACCCTTGCCCGCCCGGTACTTCAGAGCGTTGCGCGTGCTTTCGGGCTTGTCGAGAAGATAGCCATGGCGCTCAAGCAGCAGAGCACAGGAGACACCTTTGACGATGTCGGTCCGGTCACTATCAGACAGTCTGAACGGCTCAAAGCGTGCCATGATCGTCATCCTTTTCGTTTCGGGACGGCGCAACGGTCAGAACCGGCCTCAACGCCCCTGTCATCTGGGTTTAATTTAGGAAAAATCCGCAAATATTGCAAGTAAAAACGGCTGTTTTCTGCGGTTTTATAGGGTTTTATTTGCCGTAACCTTGCACCACACAAACATCATCTCCACAAACTTAACGAATACTTAAACAAGCCTTTCGTTCGACCCGTGCCGGAGGCAAAAGGGGCGAAAGCAAGCGCAGCGACGCCTTTCGTCCCGACGCTTTCAGGTCCGTCACAAACGCAGCGCAGGACAGGATGCCTTCTCAGGGGACCCGGCTGCACGGAGCAACCGAAGGGCGCGGAGGAAGCTGGGGTGGAAGGTCGTCTTGTCCGGAGTGAGGCTTGTGGCACTCCAGACCTTTCCCGTCAGAAGCTCCCAAGCCGTCAGGCACAGTTCCGATCCGTGAAGGGACTGGGCATCACGCTCATCTGCTGTGCGCTCCGCACCCGCTCGGGAAGATGGGCCGATCCCTCGAGCTCGCAGGCAATGGCATCAACCTGAGCCTTCAACGCCTGAATATCCTGCAGGCCGATGCGGTCCCTGCGGATTTCAAGGCGCCCGTACACGGCTATGCGTTCCTCCCCGTTCTCGATCGTCAGATCATCAATCTGAACGCTTTCGCCGGCGTCCAGAAAAGGAATGAAGCTCATGGCATGATCTCCAGCACAGGACTGCCAACGGCAGGTCGGATGCGAACAGTATAAGGACTTTTCAGAGGATGAGGCAGCGTCATGGCAGTCTGACGGATCTCATCGGGAAGAGAGGGGAACGGATCCACACCCGTTGCCTGGGTCAACGCGCCGATGCTGATGATCGTACAGGTCGGCTGGCTGCTGTTTTGGCAGTAATACGCGCCCGCTCCGTCTTCGGCGGGGTCGTAAACAGCCTTCCACGTCGCCACCGGCACAAAGACCTGATGTGCACCAATGGTATTTACCGAAGCTCCGAAAGCCGGTCCCGTGACGACATAAAGTTCTCCATCTCGTCGTGCGAGACGACGCACAGCCATTTCCACGCCTGTCCAGATGCCTTCGTTCAACTCAGGCGTCTGGGGGACAACATTGGCGAGCGAAAAACTCTGCTCCTGCGCCTGCAGAGTGGGCTCGTCAGCAGAGCACACCATATGGCCCCGGTCGTAGTCCGATCTACGGTAATCACTCAGCTCGGCCCGGTCTTCAAAAGACAGACGCGGATCGGCATGAAAAAACCGGACGACCCGCCCAATCTGCATGCTGCGCTCCAGATCTTCCTCGGTCAGGTGCTCGGCCGTCCATAACGGGCCATGACTGATGCCCGAATGCAGCACAGCAAAAGCGTCATTGCACAACAGCACGGTCTTCTGCCCAAGCGCTGCGTTAGTCAGAACCGGGAGCTGATTATCTCCTCCAAAAGCGGAGCACTCTGCAGCCGCCGCGTGGGTTATGCCTGCCCATAGCAGGCTCGCCAGGGTCAGCCCTGTCATCGGCAGTCGCATGGCCCATCCTTTTCTTCCCGAAGGCTTCTGTCTCACGGCGCAGGATGGCACGGCCTGTTGTGAGTGCAGGATCGCGCCCGTCAATGGGAGACACTCATAAGTGTGCGCTGCGCTGAACGATGGGCAGCGCTGGCATCACGACGCAATGCGGCGCGTAACGCCGCTCCAAGACGATCATCATTCGCGTCGTCAGCGAGATGATCTGCTTCCGCGTAAAAGCGCCGTGCGCGGCCAATGGTCTGGCCTGTTGAAACCGCCCTGTGAAAGACAGGCGCTTCAAGTACGGGAAGAAAACTGGACGCGGGCGTATCGCTCTGGACCTGCATGGTGCGGTTCCTTTCTATTTGTTTGCCGGATGCGGGCCGCACTGCGGCCCAGATATTCGTGGAGGAAGGAGGAGATCGGGAGGCCTGGTCTCAGTCCCCGGTCCGAGGCAGGGGAGCGCGCTTCACGGCCATCCCATCACTTGCAAAACAGAGCATTCCGTTGTGCCGGTAATGATTGCGTCGCACCTTGCGGTACACGCCTGACAACTCCGCACCGCCTATGCAAAACGTCTCGTCAATCTGGAGGTCTGCGAACAGAACCGTGTCCGGTCCGAAGACTTCTGCCTTTTTTCGGGCTGCTGTCAGATCCGTTTTCCTGCGCTTGGACATACTCTGCCTCTCTCGGATTATTTCGTTCCCGATCGGCAGCCTCGTGGGGCGGACGGCGTGGCAAGGGCGGCGCTATGCGCCGGGAGCGGAGCGACGCACCCTTGCTGCGACGCCTGCCCCATGAGAGCCCCTTCCCTCCCTCCTCTTTCTCCTTCCCGCGCGTCTCCTTTCAGCCCCCAAGAGGTTTTCGCGAGGGCCTAATAAGGCCAGTATCTCATTGTTTTTGTTGACTTTTATTTATGGTGCGCTTTACGCTTGCACCACAACAAAAGGAGGACGCCGATGAGTGCACAGACAGATCAGACCGCCACGGTGATCCGCTTTCCACAGGAGCGGCGTCGCGCGCCAACCCTGGACGCGCTGACCGACGCAATCCTGCCCGAGACGCAGTTGCGGTCGCTTGCAGAAATCCGCGGCGTGACACCGCCCCGACAGGTTGAGCGCCTCCACGCGTTCGGACGTGAGAGAGCGCGACAGATTTTTGGAGCCACGGCGTTGCCCGAAACCCGCGAGGCCCGTCAGCACATGGCGTCTGACTGGCTGACCCTTCTGGTCAGTCGGGCCCTGGCCCGGGTTGCCGACGCACGATCTCTCACGGAACAGGCGGAGCGCCGCGAGATCGAAGATCCGCAACGCGACGGCATCTATGACGATCTTGCGCAGTCACTGCGCGCCGAGATCGTCGCCTGGGAGACGGCCCAGAATATTCTCGGCGGATGGGAGGTCGTCCAGGCACTGATTGACGATCCGGACTCCTGCGCCGTCACAGACAGCGCAGCGTGTCAGAGCAGACCCATCTGAACAGGCTGCTGCCGGGACAGAGGTGCAGATAGCGCCGGAGCCAGTGAAATGCGGCCTGCATGATCGGCCGGCACGCCGTGACGGTCGAGCAATCTGCGCAACAGCGCCTGTTCGCCCCGGAGCGTTTCCTGCCGCAGTTCAGCGCGATACAGGTCAAGCACCTGATGCTCGACCAGAAGTGCCGCGATCCGGCTTTCCACGTCTGACCAGGTCCAGGCGGGATCGCCGATCCCGCCGCGCGCGACGATCTGATCGAGGAAGGCGAGACGCCCCTGCGTCGAGCAGAAATACCGTCCCGCAAAGCCGTCCCGGTTAAAGCAGGCGATAAACCCCCACATCTGGCTGACGCGCTGGTACAGCGCCTTGCTGAACCCCTCCTCCGGCAATCCTTTCGCAACAAAGGCGAGGATTGCATTGGCCAGTTTGGCTTTTTCCTGCGGTGAACTCCACTGAGTGGCCGTCAGGCCCTCGGCCTCAATGCGGACGCGCCGCAGGTGTGGCAACAGCAGGCTCATACGTGAGCCTCCTGTGCGAGCGCGGAGAGCGCCTCCGCGACCGCGCCTGCCAGTTCGGGTCGGCGCGCGATCAGCCAGCCCGTCAGGGCGGTACGATCCGCCGCGTCGACAAGGGAGACGACGCGATCGACATCGCAGCGCCGCAGCTGCTCCACGCTGTCAGCAGCCACGGCAACGGCCGAGGCCCAGATCTGATCGCGGGACCACGGACCCGCAGACACCGTTTCAGGCGTAGCATCGGACATTCTTCTTCTCCTGAAAGATTTCGAGGACCCTTGGTCAGGCCAGGAATTCGAGTGTTTCCGGAGTGATGTTCATGCGCAGTGTGTCGCCTGACGCCTGCTTGAGAGCCTGCCGCACAAGCGCTGCGTCCAGGAACTCGCATCCGTCATCCCCGCCAAAAGCCTGGCGTTTCACGTCATGAGCCCTGCCCGCGTTCTGTTCCGGGTCCGCTTCGCGCGCATACGCGCACAGATTGGGCTTCTGACCGTCATCGGACGGCAGAAGGGGAAGCCCGTTCGACATCATGTAGATCCCGTGATCGCCAACCAGCCACAGACCCGCAGAGATCTTTGTGGGATCGACGTCTTCCTGAAGGCCCCATTCACGCGCGCCATGCCCGGGCTTGCGCAGGCTTTTGTCAAAGAGCTGGGTCAGCGTGGCGCGGCGCTCGGACGCGGTCTCGGCATGGGCAAGAAGGCGCTCGATCAGCGCGCGGTCGAAAGTCACGATCATGGGTCATTTTCCTTTGATCAGAAATGAAAAAACCCCGCTCGATGGCGGGGCGCTGGGACGTTCGGAGGTGAAAAAGCTCAGCCCTGACTGTGGCTGCGATGGGCGGCGGAGGCGAGGTAATGATGGGGCACCGGGCCAGCCAGAAAGCTCGGCAGGCACGTAAAGGCGAAGACCAGGGCGAGAAAACCGAAGAACCCACCGGCCAGTCCGGCAACGTCCTTGATGTCCTGAAGGGTCTGTTGGGAAATCTGCATGAAAGGTCACTCCTGTTGCCGTCATCTCTTTTCTCTGATGACCTCTCCGGCACAGGCACAGGATGGCTGTGATGGCACAGGCGCCGCGCAGCGGCGGGATCTCCACGCCCCGGAGCCCGTCAGGGCGAGGACGCGTGGAGACCCACCCTTTGCCAGCGCAGACAGCCTGTGCTGCCCCTCTCTCCTTCTGCTTCTTTTCCTCTTTCTTCTTCCTGCTCTCCCTCCACCCGGCTCACGCGGGTGACGATACGCGGTTCAGATGTGTCCATTTTGGCGCGCGGACTTCTCCTGCCCGGCCTCATCCACCAGCTGATAGGCCGTCAGGGTCATGTGGCCTGTCCAGCGATGCCTCAGGACGATCATGGGAACACCCTCGACCGTGCCATGCTCCCCGCGGCGACTGGCCTCGGCGATCTGGGCGCGCGTGACGCGCGGCGGCTGCGTCCGGGTTCGGAAATCCGTCTCGGCCGCCTGTCGATCCGAATAGGGGCCGTGCCAGAGCTGGGCGGCTTCTTTCGGCCAGAACGACGTCACGCGCAGATAGACGCGCCCATCCGGTGCCACGCCAAGATGGACCCTGCGACGATCCAGAAGACAGGTCTCGATCTGGAGAAGGTTTTCATCGACCATGGAAAACTCGCTCGTCTTTTGAACTGTTGGATCTGGCAGGGGAGACATCATCCGCTCCCCTGCATTGGCCTCAGGCCGCCAGCTGATCCGCTAGCGAAGCTGCGATCAGGACGGCGGCGGCCAGGGCAGGATGCTGGTGGGCGCGATAGCGCGACACCAGAGTGTCCCGGGTCTCGTTGCCCAAAGCAGCCGCAGGCGCGCCAATGGTCTCGAGACTGGCGGCGACTTCCGCGGCCCACCCCTTGAAGCCGAGATGGCCGTCCTCAGACAGGCGTTCGGCCTCGGTGAGCGAGACCTCGCGCGGCTCTGCAGCGTCCATGCGGAATGGCGTGTAGCGTGTTCCCCATGAGGCCACACCTGGCGTGCCCTCGTGAGGTACCGGATCTGCAATCGTGGTCTCTAGCCATTCGGAGGTGCCAAGCTCCTCTGAATCATAAGCCGCGTCGAAGCCGCGCGGCTTGCGGCTGCCACGATTGACCGTGATCATGATCTTGAAGGACTTGCCGGGATGCTGAAGCGCTGTGTCGCGGCCGAAGCTCAGAATGAGTGGCTTGAGGCCATCCACCGACTTCGCCTCGACGGTGCGGCGCTCACCAAGATCGGACATGAACGCCATCGTGGTGCTGGTGAAATAGCCCTCACGCTTTGCGGTGGCGGGCGTAGCACTGAGCGTAAAGAAAGCCATGTCGATCTCCAGATATGACAAAGGCCGCCTCGCGGCGGCCTGAAGAACTGTGAAGGGGTAAGGTAGGGTCAGAAGACGTATTCGGCGCTGCCAAAGACGTCCTGCCAGGGGCTCCGGCTTTTCGAGTGGCAATCCGACGCCGCATCATAGAACCCCGATCTGAACCGCTTTCTGATGTCGTCAACAGTCTTCTGTGCCGCATCGTCCAGCGGGGCATCGCAGCCGATCAAGACGGACCCGTAGGAGGATTTGCGCACCCGGAATTTGTGTTTTGGCAGGGCGGCTTTCAGCAGACGGCGGATGTTCTTTCCTGCCAGCACGCCGCTCTGGTCCGATCCCTGCTCCAGATGGGCGTATTCAGGAGCGGTGCGCAGACGCTCGATTTCGGCCGCATGCGCCGCCTCAGCCTGATCTTTCTGTGCCTGCTTTTCAGCGCGGCACGCTTCGGCATGAGCGTGCAGCTGCGCAATTTCCTCAGGGCTGGCCTTGGGCTCGTCGTGGAAGATCGTCCACTGCACACCATGCAGAATGCTCTCGGGCAGCTTCTTGCTGATACTCCCGCAGGCAAAGACGATATCAAAGCTGGCATTGCCTCCCGCGGCGATGAAGCCGCCAGCAAGGCGTCTGATTGTCTCGGGACGAGGCGTGCCATGGACCGCAGACACGACGCCCCGGCCTCTGTTGTACAGGATGGTGCTGACGCGGGTGCCTACGGTGACAGTCGGGTGTTCGGACATGCTGATCTCCTTCTCTTCATGTCTCTTCAACTGTCCTCTCCGGGGTCAGGGCCTGACTGGCGGGGCAAGGGCGACGCGTCAGCGGCGGTCCCGCAGGCGTCAGCCGAGGACACCACCCCTTGCGGCGACAGACAGGCTCTGGCACCCCGCCCTTCTCGTAAGCGTCCGGAGATGACACGCTGCGATCCTGCTTGAGGTGTGCCTTAATCGTGCCTCCACTACGGGTATTGGAGTGTCATGATTAATCGGAAAGAGGTTTGGCGAGACCGGCTTGTCCTGTTTGCTGAGAGCGGGCTGACGCAGACTGCTTTCTGCAGCCGCCATGGTCTCAGCGCCAAAGCTCTTCGGCTCTGGGCGCGCCGGCTTGGTTTTGTCTGGCCGCCACCGATCAAGGCGTCGATTCCGGACGGGACATCAGGAGAACGGGCTAAGGAATTCTCTGGCTCGTCTAGGGCGGATCTTGCCATCCCCGTCGGGGATCTGAAAAGTCTTCTGGCCGTCCGGGTGCGTAAGACATGGACGCCCGAAGAGAGTTTGGCGCTTCTGATCGATGCCCGGCAATCAGGGATGTCGCTTGATCGCTATGCCAAAATGAACGGTCTGACATCCAGTGTGCTGTATCGTTGGCAGAAGCAGTTCGCAGATCAAATTGCAGAATGTCCGGCTGATCCCCTGGCACGTCAGCCGAAATTTGCCGCAGTTAAGATCGACGACACCCCTTCCACGCCACAACAGGCACCCCAAACACAAGCCTCCCCGCTTGTCTCCAAAGACAGGCAAAACCCCGGAGCGCCCATTGAGATCGTGCTGCGCAATGGGCGTATCCTGCGGGTTACTACTCCGATCGACTTTGACGTGATGACCCGACTGGCGGATGCGCTCGAGGCTGCGGCATGATCACCCTGCCACCCCATGTCAGGGTCCATGTGGCCCTGGGCTACACCGATCTGCGCAAGGGGATCGACGGGTTGTCGGTGCTGGTGCAGGAGACGCTGCGGGCGGATCCGTTCAGCGGGCATGTGTTTGTGTTTCGCGGCCGGAGGGCCGGACTGATCAAGCTTCTGTATCACGATGGCAACGGCATGTGCCTGTATGCCAAGCGCCTCGATCAGGGGATCTTTACGTGGCCGGTCACACAGGCCAGCCCCGGAGAACCGGCGACAGTTCTGTTGACCCCAGCCCGATTGTCGATGCTTCTGGAAGGGTTGGACTGGCGGGCACAGGCCCCTGCACGACGCATGCTGATGGCAGGGTAAAACGCGCCGATTTTTCTTGTACAAACCCGCAGGAAACTGGCATTTTATAGACATGCGGATTGCCCTCGACAGCCTGCCGTTTGACCCGATCACCCTGCAAACTCTGGTGCGGGATCTGGCTGGCGCGGTCGATGAGGGACAGATCGAGATTGACCGCTTGCGGCAGATCATCCGGGAATTCCAGCGCGCCAGGTTCGGTCGTCGCGCCGAGACACTCGAACCCGACCAGCTTCTGTTGACGCTGGAAGCCAACGCTGACCACCCGGCCTCCATGACATCGGTCTCCACGATGATACCGGACATCAGCGGCGCGGCGCCGACCGTCAAACCACTTCATCGCAAAGCCCTGCCAGAGCACCTGCCGCGCACGGACGTGACAATCCCAGCCGACGTGACAGCCTGCCCGTCCTGCGGTGGCGCACTGCGCGACGCGGGCATGACCACCAGTGAAATGCTGGACTGGGTTCCGGCCTCGGTGCGGGTCGTGCGGATCAACCGGCCCAAATGCGCGTGTCGCGCCTGTGGGACGCTGCATCAGGCTCCAGCACCTGAGCGCATCGCCGAAGGGTGTCTCGCCACGCCGGGTCTAATCGCGCATGTGCTGACCAGTCGCTATTGCGATCACCTGCCGCTGTATCGCCAAAGCCAGATGTTGGCCCGTCACGGTGTCGCTCTCGCGCGTTCCACGCTGGCCGATTGGGTCAAGGCCGCCGCCTGGTGGCTGGCCCCGCTGCGCGACCAGCTGATGAACCATGTCTGTGCCGCAGAACGGGTTTTCGCGGACGACACCCCACTGCCCATCCTTGATCCGGGACGAGGTCGGACTAAAACCGGACGGCTCTGGGCCTACACGCGTGACGACCGCCACTTTGGCGGTACGGCCCCGCCAGCCGTGGTGTTTTATGCGACACCGGATCGCACGTCCGTCTGGCCGGCACGCCATCTGGAGAGCTATCGCGGCATTCTGCAAGTTGACGGCTATACCGGGTTTGAGCATCTGACACGGGACGGAAAAGTCCATCTGGCAGCGTGTTGGGCGCATACGCGCCGCAAGTTTTATGAGCTGCACCAAACGGGATCACCGATTGCCACGGAGGCTTTGGTGCAGATCCGGGCACTCTACGATATTGAGGCCACACTCCAGGGTTTGCCGCCCGATCAGCGCAAGACCCTTCGGGAGAAGCGCAGTCGACCGCGCGTTGAGGCACTGGAACTCTGGCTCCGACAAAAGCTGGCTTTGCTCCCCTCCCGCGCAAGACTGGCAGAGGCGATCCGCTATGCGTTGAACCGCTGGGGCGATCTTGCGCGGTTTATTGAGGACGGACGCATAGATCTCGACACCAATCCGGTGGAACGGGCCATTCGACCTGTCACGCTCGGCCGTAAGAATGCTTTGTTCGCGGGTAGCGAGGGCGGCGCCAACCGGTGGGCCATCGTGGCGTCCCTGATTGAAACGGCCAAGCTCAACGGCATTGAGCCGTTCGTCTGGCTGCGTGACGTGTTGACACGCATGATCGATGGATATCCAGCCGCGCGTCTCAGCGAACTGCTTCCATTTCCCCAAAGCATCAACAGCTGATTTGGGGGGGGGAGCGGAATGTCGGCTGTTCGGCACAATCGGTTGAAAGCAGACGTCTCCGCACAACCCGGAGCGGCTCAAAATAATCACAGTCTATCATCAGCAATGATCAGGCAGGTAGGTCAGATATTTCGCTTCTGGGAGCAGGTTCATCGTTGCCCGCCGCGCGTCCAGAACTTTAGAGTCGTCTCCGCCAACATCCATTGAGTATGGCGCAAAATGACCATTCTTGCACGAGAGTTGTGATCCGTAATGCTGCGTGCCGATAGTGGCGAGGCTGACCCGGTCGAACATCAGCGCATAATCCTCGCGGGAAAATTTTCCAGCGAGCATCAGCGGCTCGATCTGCCGCAACGTCAGCACCTGCAGTGCCGGATCGGTGTCCGCGTGTTGCACCATCAGCCACATCAGGCCCGGAACCTTTCCGCCCATTTTCGTCAGGGCCGCCCAGCCATGCGCTGTGACGACCCTGCGTGCCCAATGACTGTTGTCCCAATCCGTCTCGATCATATCCGCAATGATACGGTGCAACAGAGCTTTGTGCGTATCGGCATCGACGCCAGGCAGCGCGTCTAACGACCCCGTCATCGGGTAACGCCAGCCTTGGTCGGGGATGATACGGGCCAAAATCTGATCCGTCAGGTTATCGCTATCGCGATGCACCTCAACCGCCGAAGCGGATGCACTCAAACCAGCCGCATAGATTTGATAGTAGGGAAGACTTTTGGAAAATGCGGACTGAAAGCTATCCCAACTTGTAAAATCCTTTGTGGCGCTGGCAGCCCAGCCAACCTGATCGCATAAATGGTCCTGATAGTCTCTATCTTCAGGTACTTTTGCATTCACGCCGATCTGTTTCAGGGACGCGTTTGCAGCCAATGCCGCTTCGTGCTCACAGGCGTGAAGATAGGGTTTAATCTGGTCCCAATTTGCTACCTGTTCAGGCGTGGCACCAGGGAAAGCTCCACGCGCGAAGCTGTAATCGCCGGGGACAAAGCTGCCTTTCGTGATGAACGATGCGAGAAATGGCGGTGGCTGGGGGGCAGCGGCTCCCAGTAATAAAGCCAGCGTTGCGAGGCTGATATTACGAGAAAGTATTCGACCGGCCATCGTTCTTTACCCCGTCATTTTTAGTTCCGTATCGGTGATAACCCTTGCGCGCGATTACCAGCAGTGCGGTCCCATACGGCCCACGTTGCGATCGTTCAGTGCGGTAAGGGTACGGACATTGAACCGCCCAAGAATTGGAAAAGACCAATTGCCGCGTACCTTATTGCTTCGTCCGCTTTGAGGACAGGCATATCATCTTGCTGGCGCCTGAAAGGTAGGTGATAGCAGTCGTCAACTGTGTGATCTCCGGACGCTTACCCCTTCTCTCCTCTTTCTGTCTCTTTTCTCGTCTTGTTTCCTTGCGCGGGCTGTCCTGCCCTGTGGAACAAGGCTGCGTCTCACCGCATGAAAAAGGGCGGAGCCATGCTGACTCCGCCCTTGAAAATCGCAACCGGTTCGTCCAAGTTCAGAGGTGAGCCGTGAGGGGCTTCGCAAAAAACACCTCACGGCCCGGTTTACCTTAAGTGATTTACTCGGAGAGGCTCTTCAGTGCGGTGGCAACCGCCTGAAGGGTCTTCTTCGTTTTACGAAGGATCTTCGTAAACCACTTACGGTCCACCACGATCACGAAGATCATGGCTTCCCCTTTCACTCTGACGACTGTGGGCAAGCGACCCCCGACCCACATCCGGTTACGATTTTCGGGGGCCGCGACGTCTGAACCGTAACCTGAACAGACGTTTCGTCGCGCGGACTCATCAGGCGACCCCAATCTCCTGTTGTGCCAGATCAGGCGCTACGCGCAAGTCTGGCCCGGAACGTGGCCGCAATCGCGTTGCCTCAGACCCGAAGGATCTCCAGCCGCCCTCCCATGGCAGCCTGCATGGCCACCAGTTCCTGCGGCACCACGAGGTCGCGTGTTTCTGTCGGCTCATTCTCTGTGACGTCTGGCTCGCCCGCGTCTTCTCCGCCCTCCTCGTCCATCACGTTTTCCAGATCCTCCGCGTCCGCACAGTTCAGGTCGTCTTCATCCCCGTCTTCCAGTTCATCTTTCAGGCCGACCCATTTGGCGCGGCGGGCCTGCTGCTCCCGCACTTCCTCTGTCCAAGCACCAATCGCCTGCGCAAAACCGGCGGCCTCCGGGACCCAGTGTCCGTCTCCCACGGCATTCAGTAGGGCAGCGCGCATCTCCTTGCCCGTATTGAGTGGCGCGAGCCCATGCGCCTGAACCGCCTTGGTGATTCCGGGCTTGCTGTAGGTCTTCAAGAACGCCTCATCAGCCATGGTCGGCATGTGGGCGTCCGCGTTGAACAGACAGCCCAGCAGTTCGGCTGCCATGCCGGAGCCGGAGTGCATACTGACCTCGCAGTTCATAAAGCCCGCGAGGCTTTCCAGCGCGTGCCGGCGGATCAGCGCTTCATCACGCACCAGTTCGCCTTCCGGAAAAAGTGCTTCCATGGCAGTCTTCACCGCGTTCTCATAAGGCGACCGGCCTGAAGAGCCGTAAATATGGACGTTGTTCGCATTCAGAGCGAGCAGCAGTCCGGCCACCAGATCCCACGGATCCGCGTCTTCGCTTTTCGCCGTCAGCGCCTTCTTCAGCGCGAGGGTCCGCACAGAGCCAATCATCTTCAGACCCGTACCCGAGATGTCAGCGCGCTCCTTCTTTGGGGGTGGCGTCTGCTCCACCACCCGCGGCTCGGAGCGGAGTGTTTCTTCACCTGTGTAGCGGAACGTCTGCTCTTCGATCTTCAACGTGTTCGGATTGAGCCAGTAGCCGGCGACATCGGTGTCCTGCTCGCCCATCCATCGCGTGACGAAGTTGTAGCCTTCTGGTCGAAGCGGAGACCCATACTCGCCTGTCTCGAGCGCGAGCGTTCCTTCGGGGCGATGCTCGGCGATCCAGTCTTCCTGCGCCGCCCGAAACGCCGAGGCATCCGTGACGTAGCGATTGTCCTCATCGCCCTGCCCGAACAGATCTTCGATCCAGACGATGCCATGCTTTTGCGCCAGCGCATCGTCAAACCGGGCATCACGCGCATACCATTCATCCTGCTGCAGGTGCCAGGTAAAGTCGCGCCAGTTCACGATGTCTTCTGGATCGTCGGCATTGAGACGATATCCGGCCGGGTCCTCTCCCTCCTCGACGCTCTCGGCGAACATTTCAGCCCAGGCGGCGGCCTGATCCTCCAGCGACGAAAGGGCCAGAGTCCGACGCTCTTTCAGGTCCGGGCCACGGCCAATCTCGATGGCGTGCAGGATCGGCGGATGCAGTCTGGCCAGAAGAGAGAGGCCCTTGAGATAGGCAGGCGTGATCATCAGCGCCATGCACAGCTGCTGATCCGTATAGCCAAGCTCTTCGCGCATCCGGGTCACGGCACGCCACTGGTCCGGCTCGGTCATGCCCTCGCGGATCATGTTCTCACTGGCCGCCGCCAGATCCTCCAGACCATTGTCGATCTTTGTGACATGGACCTGAATTTCTGTCAGACCGGCATAGATCGCCGCTTCCGTCCTTCGGTGGCCCGCGATGATCATCAGGCTGCCGTCCCCCAGCTCACGCACGCGCGGCGGATGGACAAGCCCGACTGCGCGGATATTCAGCGCCAGCTGACGAATGCTCGCCTGACCGGGCTTCGTCTGACGGGGATTGTTCGGGTTCGCGATCAGGGTGTTGGGATCGACAAGGCGCAGTTCGTCCATGATGGGCTCCAGTGATGTCGTAAGGGTGTCGTGGTGGGAAATCAGGCGATCAGGCTGTGCGCGAGGTGGGAGACCACACGCTCGATATGCTCGACCTCCAGCTGTCGCGTTTCCAGCGTCAGCGTGGCCGTGCCGTAAGACCCGTCTTCATCGGTGTCGTAATCGGTCTGCACGCGGCGGATAACGGTTTCGACGCAGTGCCAGACCACAAGGTCGAAGCTGTTTGGAAACAGAGGGGCAATCGTCTGGTCAGGTCCAAGCGCTGCAACGGCCTTCTCCAGGGACCGGTCTTCGAACAGATCCGGGATGTCGTCCGCCGTCACATGAAGTGTTGTCCACCAGCCTTCTTTGGCTTCGTACTCAACTTTGACCGTCTTCACGCCATGCGTCCGCATCGCCTCAAAGATCAGCGCCAGATTTGCTCTGAGCGCCACTTCGGCCGCGGGTTGTCCTGCCGGGTCTGACACGCCTCTCTCCTTTTTTCTGTTGTGATGATCTCGGCGCGGGCACAGGGCGTGGCTTCGCGCAAGGCCGCGCGTTAGCGCGCCCGGCCTGAGCCTTGCGCGGAGCCGCGACCTGTGGCGGCTCCCTCTCTCATTTCCGTTTCTCTTCCCGTCGCCTTCTCTCTGTCCTGAGACAGGCACGGCGGTAGCGGCTACTCGTAAAAAGGCAGCGCCTCGTCGATCGACCCATCCCGATCGAAGTGGATGTAATGGCAGTCCTGCTCCCGGGCCTGAGCCATCAGGGCGGCCAGTTCCGGAGACACGTCCTGCGGCACGTCCTCCGCCTCGGTGGGAACATAAATCATCCAGCCATAAGGGCCGCCGAGGCAGCTTCGCCCTGCTGTGCCTCCGCTGCTGAGATAAAGCTCGCACGCATCGCGCTCAGCGACCGGAAGATGCCCGGTACTGAGATCCAGGTGCCGGCAGACGAGGCCTGCGGACGTCGGAAGGACTTCGCTCATGCCTGCCCCTCGGGTCTGACAATGAACGACGTCAGACAACTGCCCCCGGTCCAGCGATCCATGGTCAGCATCATCTCGACGCCCTCAAGAGTGTGGGCAATAGTCCCATTCAGGCGGCCCCGTTGCAGATCCTTCGGCGTAATTACGGGCGGCGCGTTGCGGTCCACGAAATCGGCTTCTGCGCAGGTCGCATCTTTATATGGCCCGTGCCAGTCATTCCCGTTGACGGGATAGCTGTCCACGGTGCGCAGAAGGGCCTCACCATTCGGATAGGTGAAAATCTCCACGTTCACACCGCACAGAACCTTGGAAATGATGGCCTTGTCCATCTGGCTCATGCCGCGCACTCCACGAATGGGGTCAGACCTTTCATGATGGAGTGGCGCTCGTGACACGGTCCATGAACTGTCGCCCGATTATAGACAGGCGCATCGTCCAGATTGGAATATGCCAGAAAAATGGCCGCATCCCTCGGGTCACGCAGCAGGTTCAGCCAGGACCACACCGGAGTTTCGCCTGTCCTCTCCGGAGCCTTGATCGTCGAGAGCTCGTCCACACGCTTCTGGAGCCACGCGGAGACCGGCCCCTTGCGAAGCGCGAAATGTCCCGTGCAGGTCATGCCCCGATCCAGAAGCGCCTGCGCGCCCACAGCGTCCCGCAACACAGTCCGGCACTTGCGGATATAGGTTTCTGCCTGCGTCTCGCTGGCACCGGAGAAGCGCATCCCGCCCCCTTCACAGGAGGCGGCATATTGCACGACTTCGCGCATGATCTCCCAGCTCTGTCCCGCGCCAATCAGGGACCAGCTTCTCGCGCGGAGCGACCCCCGCCCCTCATAGACATTATTATCGCCACCCAACTCCATCAGCAGATACTGATCGGCATAAAAGCTGCTATCCGCGACATGAGGGCGCAGGGTTTCTGCTGGAAGTCGCACGGCGGCGAGGTCATAGACGATACGATAGGACATGCTCTCTTCCTCTGATGTCTCTTTCAACCTCTTCGCGGATGCAGGGGCTGCCCGGTGCGGCAAGGCCGCGCGTCAGCGCGCCCGGCCTGAGCCTTGCCGCACCGGGCGGGCCATGCCCGCCCCTTCCCCCTCTCCTTATGCTGCCGCTTCTTCTTCCTCTCCTCCTCCCCCATTGTCGTTGATGCTCAGGCTTTCCATCGCGGCCAGCGCTTCGGCGGCCTCCGCCTCCCGACGCGCTGTATCCTCGGCCAGATCCGCCTCCAGAGACGCCATCTCTTCTTCCTTCTCCTCCAGAAGTGCGGCCTCGCGGAACGGCATCCCGTCGCGGGCACGGTAGCCGGGCAGCTTGCGCTCCGTCTCGGCAAGCAGCCGCTGCGCATCCGCAAGCTCGCTGTCGAAGCGCAGCAGGGTGTTCTCGATGCGGGCGATAAAGCCAAGCGGGGCGGTGTCGTGATCAAAATCGATCCCGATCATCCGGTCCTCGGCCACGATTGCGATGGTCGCCTCCCATTCGGTCTGGTCCATGAAGGTCGAACTCCAGGTCTCGCACACCAGCTCGAAGCCGCCGATCTCGCCGAGTGTCCACCGGCCCTTCGTTTCTGCGCGTTTGGCCGTGCGCGCCTGACCCATCAGCCACTTGCCGGCATCCTGACGTTCGGTCATCACATCCGACTTGCGCACAAGCTGGAACGCTTCGCCCCGTGTCGACTGGCGTTTCGCGATATCTGCCCGGATCTTCGGGATAAACGTCTCCGCAGTCCTCTGATCGCGCTCGGCCCGCTCGATCGCACGACGCACGTTGAACTGGTCGTCGTAATGGGCGGCCTTGAGACGACGCAGTCGGGCCAGTTCTGCTTCCAGTCCTGCCTTCTTCATCAGGCGCTCGTCGCCCGAAGCGAGTGCCTTCGCCATGGCAAACTGGTTCGCACTCTCGCCGATATCCTCCAGACGGCGGATTGACCGGTCTCCGGACATGGCCAGACACAGGAAACGCTGCTTGCGCTCCAGAAGCTGCCAGTTTGTGGCATCCACCGAACCCTTCAGGGCATAGGCGTAAATCTGGATCACAGGGTTCTGGTTGCCCTGGCGTTCGATCCGTCCCTCACGCTGGATGATGTCGGCCACCAGCCAGGGCACATCGAGATGGTGTAGGGCAATCAGACGCTGCTGTGCATTCACGCCCGTGCCCATTGTCGCACTTGAGCCGATCAGGATGCGTTTGCGCCCGGAATTGAGATCCCGAAACAGTCCCTGCTTGGCCGCACTCTTTTTGTAGTGCTGCATGAACGCGATCTCGTCGCGCGGCACGCCCATCCGCATCAGCTCGTCGCGGATCCACAGATAGGCCGAGAAGCCCCGTTTCTCCAGCGCCGCTTCCGTGCCCAGATCCGAGAAGATCATCTGCACGGCCCCGGGCAGGTCATACGGCTTGCCGGTATCGGGATCGGTGTAACGGTTGTCGCGCGTCGCCTTCCAGATGTCGAAGACCTTCGCGATCATGACGTTCAGCTTGTTGCTGGTGTCGTTGTCTTCCCAGGATCGGACAAAGCGCAGATCAATCGCCGCGTGACGCGCATCGTTGATCACGGACAGGATGATATCCTCACCCTTCTGCGGCTTGCCCTTACGCTCCTCGATCAGCTTGATCCGCGCTTCCAGTTCCTTCTGGTAATCGCGGAAAGCGGGTCCGCTGTCAGCGACGATGATCTGGCGGCTTCCCGTGGCGATTTCAGGCAGCTTTACGTACTGGCGCAGATCGTCCTGCTGCACAACGTCCGCGAAATGCCGGTACATGGCCATCAGATCGGCCACGTTCACGAACTCCGCAAACCGCGTCACAGGCTTGTACAGCCCGCTTGGCTGAAGCTCGAGTTCCGTGCGGGTCTCCCCGAAATTGGCGGCCCAGGCGTCGAACTCGTGCAGGCCGCGCTCGATCAGGGCGTCGATCTGCTGGAAGCGCTGCACATTGTACATCTCGCCCAGAGTGTTCGTAATCGGCGAGCCCGAGGCCATGACCAGCTCGCGACCGGGATTGATGCGGCTGAGATAGCGGGCCTTGACGTACAGGTCCCAGGCCCGCCCGCTGCCGTTCGGATCGACGCCCTTGAGGCTGGACTGGTTCGTACCGAAGCTCAGTTTCCGGAACTGCTGCGCCTCATCCACAAGGATCTGGTCGATCCCGATCTCGCCAAGATGCACCAGATCGTCCTTGCGGCTGGCCAGCCCGTCCAGCTTGGCTTTCATTCCCTCCTTCATGCGCTCGATGCGCTTGCGCGAGATGCGGTCGTCGGCGTCGATCTCGCACAGCAGGCTTTCGTAAGACGCGATCTGCGCCTCGATCATCGCCTGCTCAAACGCGGTTTCGACCGGGATGAACTTGAAGGCGTCATGCGTGATGATGATCGCATCCCACTGTCCCGTGGCCGCACGGGCGAGGAAGCGCTGACGCTTGGCCTTCACGAAGTTCGTCTCGTCCGCCACCAGGATCTTCGCGGTCGGGTAGAGCATCAGGAACTCGCGGGCCATCTGCGCCAGACAGTGTCCCGGCACCACCACCATGGCCTTCGAGATCAGGCCGAGACGGCGCTGCTCCATGATCGCCGCGCACATCGAGAAAGTCTTTCCCGATCCCACCGCGTGGGCCATGTAAGTGTTGCCCGTGGCGATGATGCGCCAGACCACCCGTTTCTGATGGGCGCGCAGCTGGATCGTGGTGCTGGCCCCGGGCAACTGCAGATGCGCGCCGTCGAATGCGCGGGGGACGAGGTTGTTGTAGGTGTCGTTATACAGCCGCACCAGACGCTCGGCGCGCTCCGGGTCCTGCCACACCCAGGTCTGGAAGGCCGTCTTGATGGCGGCGAGCTTTTCCTTGGCGGCCTCGGTCTCCTGCGCATTCAGGGTCCGGTGCTCGCCGCTCTCGTCGCGCCAGGTGTCCCAGATCTGCGGGATAGCCTGATTGAGCGCATCCTCGATCAGTTCCCCTGCGGGACGCCGTTCGGTGCCCCAGACGGACGTCGCCTCCGCCTTGCCCCGGAACGGTCCCTTGTCCAGGGTCCAGGACGCCACCTCCTTTGTATGCCACACCCCGGCATCGACCCCGATCACCTCGGCGATGAAGCCCTCGATGTCGGCGGTCGGGATCCACGGTGCCCCCAGACGGGCCGTGATGTCGCTCGGCCGCAGATCCTCGGGCTGGGCCTCTTCCAGCGCAGCCACGGCCCGGGCAAAGCGGGGGTCAGTCTCGGCCGCCTTGCGGGCCTGCGCCAGTTTCGTGCGCACCGCGCCTGACAGCGCCTCGTCGGCTGGCACCCAGACATCGCGCCCGGGCTGGCTGCGTCCGGCATCGAGATAGATGGCACTGCCCAGCTCGGCGATGACCTCATCTTCGGACCGCCCCAGCAGCTCGGCAATGCGCGGGATCTCCACCACACCCGTCTCATGCAGGCAGACCGCAAGCGCGTCATGGGCGCTGTGGACCTCCGGCTCCAGCGTCGCCTGGATCACACGCTCGGAGAACAGCGGCCCCTGTGTGCCGACCTGCCGGTCCTCGTCGTACTCCTCAATCGAGCTGACCAGCCAGACATCCGGATCGTCATAGAAGGGCTGGAGGTTCGGACGCCGCTGCGTCGTGCTCTCGTCTCCGGTTTTCGGATCAACACGCGTGCTGGTGATTGTCAGGTTGATCGGACCGAACTGTCGCACGAACGTCTGGTAGGCGCGCCTGAGGTCCGCCTGGAGCGCACTGTAAGGCAGGTTCTCCACCTGGGCGCGCAGGACCGCACGGGCGGCATCGCGGACGGGGATCAGGCCTTCGATGATGCGCGCGTGCTTCTGGAAGATGCCGTCCTTCTGCTCGCCTTTCTTCACCTTCACCGGCACCGACTGGCCGTCGATGATCTGGTGCAGCGCGCCCTTCTCGATCAGGTAGCTGCCTTCCTTGAGGCTCGCCCCCTCCCCTGCCGTGCCGACATCCGCACGGCGGCTTTCGCGCAGCGCCTCGACGTCGAACGTCTGCGGCACCGGGAAACGTGCCAGAGTGGCAAGACGGGAGAGCGCGCTCGGCAGGGCGTCGTCGAGCATCAGCATCGGGTTCGCCGCGCAGGTGTATTCCGGCCCGAACTGTCCGCTCGTCCAGCCGTGCCGACCCAGCACCTGCTGACCGTTCTCTACGAAATAGCGGTTGATGCTGAGCGGTCCCTCCCCCTCGTCCGTGTCGGGCAGATCCGCAACCTCCAGCCAGACGTTTTCGCCCGGGCTGCCGCCGATCTCGCGACGGCGCAGAACGAGCACGTCGACCACCACATCGGTTCCGGCATCATCGCGCATCGCACCTGCGGGCAGACGCACCGCCCCGACCAGATCCGCCGTTTCGAACAGGTGCCGGCGTGCGGTGGCGTCGCGCTTGTCCATCGTCCAGCGTGACGTCACGAACAGGCCCATCGCTCCAGGACGCAGGCGGGAGACAGAGCGGGCGATAAAATAGTCATGCAGCGACAGGCCAAGCCGCCCCAGCGCGTCCGTGCCGCGCACCGTGCGGTTGCTGAACGGCGGGTTGCCGATCGTGAGGTCGAACTGCTCGGCAATCTTCGCCGTCGTGAAGTCCTCAGACCGCACCCACTGGTTCGGAAACAGCTTGCGGGCGATGCGGGCGGCCAGCGGATCGTTCTCGATCGCCGTCCAGGCTGTCTTGGGGGCCAGTTTCTCCGGGATCGCGCCCATGAACAGACCCGTGCCACAGCCCGGCTCCAACGCGCGTCCGCCGCGGAAGCCCATCTGCGCGACCAGATCCCAAAGCGCATGTACGATCAGTTCCGGCGTGTAATGGGCGTACTGCGTGGCCCGTGCTAGTCCGGCCCGCTCCTGCTGACTGGTCAGCGTTTCAAGCTGCACGCCGATTTCCTCCCAGCCCTGACGGAAGGCTTCGCCAGGACGAGGGAATAGGCTGTTGGCCAGCTCCCCGGCTCCAAATCCCGTAAACTTCGCCAGCAAAGCCTGTTCGGAGGGCGTTGCATTGCGGCCGTCCGTTTCCAGTTCGGTCAGGAGACGGATGGCAGCGAGATTGTCCCGCGCCCGCGCTTTCCAGCCCTGGGCCAGATCGCGTGTGCCGCACAGGCGAAAGTCGATCTTCGGGGCCACCACAGGAGCGGCAGCGGCTTCTTTTGCGAGGGACGCAGCCTCGTCGAGCGCACGGTCTCCGGGCAGGTCGCCCCAGAACAGGGTATTGCTGCCGCCTCCAAGGGCTGAGGTATCGAAAAAGCTGAGCTGGGTCTTGCTCATGGGCGGAACTCCGGACAAGCGGCAGCGCCCGGTGCTGCACGAGGCAGACCGGGGGGCCGGAAAACAAACAGGATGGGTTTGGGCGAAAGGCGCTCAGGCCTTGCGGATCAGGTCACAGCGGGCCGAAGCGCAGGGAGATCTGCTCACGCTCACTGGACGACAGACGCGACAGGGCCTCTCGGTGATACGACGATCCCTGTCGGGCCTGACGTGCGACCTGCCACCAGGCATTCTGGTCCGAGCAGGTCACGCCGCGCAGCTGGGTGTCGGCGTGCTCGGGGCCGCAGCCTTCGAGAATGGTCCAGCCCTCGCGGTGGGCCTGAACCAGGCTGAACTGCTGTGTGGGGGTTGGGCGTGTGAGGGCCATGACGGGCATCGTCTTCTGTCTCCTTTCTGACCCTTTCCGGCGCGCGCGGCGTCGCTCTGGGCTGCAAGGGCGACGCGTCAGCGTCGGGACCGCCCGGCCCGCAGCGCCAGCGAGGACACGGACGGACCCACCCCTTGCGGCACAGGGCGATCCCGTGCTGCCTCCCCTCCTTTTCTTATCTCTCTTTTTCTCTTCTTCTTTTTTCGCCTGCGTGTTTTGCGAACCTGTGCTGTAACAGTAGAAGAAACACGACTTTGTTTTCGGGCGACTCAGGAAACTGTTAACCTATGGTGCAGTAATAGTCGTAACGACTTGAAGTCATGATCTGTGCGATCCATGTACAGGACACTTACAGAACCTTGAGGGAATTTTATGACCGATCTGATTGAAACCCCGGCACACCCTCACGCCGATATTTTACCGCTAACGGCTGACATCGTAGCCGCCTACCTGTCGCAGAACGATCTCTCAGCGGAACAGCTTCCTGCGCTGATCCGCAGCGTGCACGACGCCCTCGCAGCCCCGGCCACGCCGGAGCCTGTCGTGGCAGAGGCTCCGACCCCTGCCGTCAATCCAAAGCGCTCCGTGTTTCCCGACTACATCATCTGCCTGGAAGACGGGAAAAAGCTGAAAATGCTCCGCCGTCATCTCAAGGCGGCCTACAACATGACGCCGGATCAGTACCGGGCCCGGTGGGGCCTACCGCGCGAATACCCGATGGTGGCGCCCGGCTACTCCGAGAAGCGCTCGTCCCTCGCCCGCGAGATGGGCCTGGGCTCTACGACCCGCGCCACTGCGCCTCAGGAGCCCGTACCGCAGGAAGAGGAGCTTGCTCCCGTGAAGAAGCTTCCTGAGAAACGTCGCGGCCGTACCACTCGCGCCTGAGCTTAGAGCGGTCCTCCCCCGGTGCCGTAGGCTCCGACCGGGAGGATCCAATCCTCGGTCAGAACCGTCTGCAACGGACGCTCTGACAGGCAGGCGGCGACCAGGTCGGGGCGCGACCGGGCCGCGTGATAGAGCGCGCCCTCGGACGCAAGTTGATCAAACCCTCGGTCATGTTTGATCGTGCAGCCGAAGTCCTTTTCATAGTTCACCAGCCTCGCAAACCGGTTCGCATCCATCCATTTCAGGGTGGCGAACTGGTCTGCATTGCCAAAGATACAGAACGCGCAGGACAGGCGCGAAAAGCCGACCTGATAGGGAAAGGCGGGCATGACGCGCCAACGCCTGAGAATGTCCCAGACTTTGGCCTCGGACCAGGCATGCACAGGGCGGAAGTGATCAACATGACGGCGCCGCCGTGTCCCGTTCCTCGTGTCAGTCCGATGGGGCTCAAAGGCCGCATAGTGGGCCCGTGCGGGGCTCTCTTCGGCGCGTTCGCCTGTGACCATCAGGGTACGGCGGCTGAGAAGCCGGTCCTGTCCCCGCAAGGCGCGATCGGCCACCTCAACCTTGAGGCTCGCCGAACACCAGCGCACGGACAGGCTGGCTGAGACCTGGGGAAAGCGCAGCCGTGTCCCCTCTGGCCCCTGCCCTCCTGCTCGGATGACTCCATCCGGTGTTTCGAAGACAACCGGAGCTGTGGGCGCAGCGTCCCGCAGCATCTCGCGCTCGAAGCCGCCTTCACGCCAGGACCGATAGAGCGGCAGGCTGAAGTCCCGCGCCAGAGCCGCGACATACGGGCCTGTGGAGGGCCAGTCCATGAAGGACCGCCCTGCCCCATCCACCTCGTGATGCCAGACCTCGATGCGTTCGGCCGGAGCATCGGCTTCCAGCAGGGCGAGCAGACAGGCCGCGCCGTCCTTCCCGCCGGACACGGCGACAATGATGTGGTCATAGGACGCAAGATCCGGGCTCATGATGTCCACCGACTAACCGGAGCGCCTGTCTGCACCGCGCGGCACATCAGAGCCTGGGCGATCGGGCGTTCTCGCAGCAGCAGCGGCTTCTCATGGCGGCCATCCCAGGTCAGGCCGTCGCACCGTTTGAGCAGCCCCATCTGGACGGCCGCTTCGTCGCGACAGGCACACACGCGTTCATTGCCACCGGATCTACGGCGGCACGGTTCATCCGCAGGAGCGCCGCAACCCGCGCAGGCAATCGTCAGTGCTGGATCGCCCTCTTCCCAATGCGTGTTGCAGCGGCGGCAGGTTGTGGGCTCCTGGGTATCTGTCCAGCGCATTGGAGGCCGGCCACGAGGTGTTGGGACATAGGGGAACTGGTAGCGTTGCATGATGCTCGATCCATCTCTGGTTCTTCAAACATCATCGCGACGGTCAGGCAGGCGACCGGGGTGCAACAGTGCCGCGAAGCGGCAGGATCGGCGTCACCCGGACCCACGCACAGGCGGCGCAGCCGGCGAGCATGGGGAGGACAGACGGCGACCCACCTGTTGCAACACGGGCGGCTGACTGGCAGCGGCCTCTCCGTCGGCTCTCCTTTTTTTATCTATTCGCTACTTTTCCCATCTCTTTAGTTGACAGCTGTCAACTCACCTCTTTAAATGCGGTTATATAACCACGGTGCGTCGCACACCGCACTTGTAATAATATACCGCACCCACAGAAAGGCGACGTGAATGTCCTCTTCAGCGAACACCGACCATAGTCTTGCCAGCGGTGTAGACGAATTACTCTCGCAGCAAGCACAAGCTCTCTCTGAGCGCCTTCAGGCGCACCGGCTTGAACTATTCCCGCCCAATGCCTCAAAGACACTTCGGTCGTTCCAGATTGGAGAAGTCGCCAAACTTTTGGGATTGGCCCCAGGATATTTGCGCAATTTAGCACTTGAAGGAAAAGGTCCGCTTCCTGCCATCGGCAACGGTGGCCGGCGGCACTATACGGCCAAGCAGATATGCGAATTGCGTCGTTATCTCGATCAAAACTCACGAGGCCAGAAGCGTTATGTTCCCTGCAGGAGCGGCAGTGAAGGCTTGCAGGTTATCTCGGTTGTTAACTTTAAAGGTGGCAGCGGAAAAACCACGTCCGCAGCTCACTTAGCACAAGGCCTCGCGTTGGATGGCTTACGAGTTTTGGCGATCGACCTCGACCCTCAGGCGAGCCTATCAGCACTACATGGCTTTCAACCAGAGTTTGATGTTCATGCGAACGAAACACTATATGGAGCCATTCGCTATGATGCCGAACGGCGTCCGCTTTCAGAACTCGTACGTAAGACGAATTTTCCTGGCTTAGACATCGTCCCTGGAAACATTGAGCTCATGGAGTTCGAGTATGAGACGCCACGATTATTGGCATCTTCTGACCAAGCTGGTGCAATCTTTTTCTCTCGGGTCGACGAGGCTCTTCAGGATATCGAGGATAGCTACGACGTAGTAGTGATCGATTGTCCCCCTCAGCTTGGATATCTCACCATGTCGGCTGTATGCGCGGCGACAGGGCTTCTCGTAACTGTGCATCCTCAGATGCTAGACGTGATGTCGATGTGTCAGTTCCTGCTCATGATGGGCGATGTGATGACTCACTTGCGCGACGCGGGCGCAAACGTGTCTTACGATTGGGTCCGATATCTTCTTACACGCTACGAACCATCTGATGGTCCCCAAACACAGATGTCCGGATTTATGCGGACGGTATTTGGTGAACATGTTCTCACCAATCCAATGCTGAAAAGCACGGCTGTCTCGGATGCCGCAATTACTAAGCAGACTCTGTTCGAGATCGAGAGAAAGCAATTTACGGGCTCAACCTACGATCGCGCCCTTGAGTCCGTCAACGCAGTAAACGGCGAGATACGAGAGCTGATTTTTAGGGCGTGGGGGCGCATTAACTGACCTCTACAACAGGAGGACATCAGAGTTGACAGCTGTCAACTAACAGGGTTCGCGTCACAAGTTGGCAGCTGTCAACTGAAGCGCACACCTATTCGGATATTGCAGATTTTCTGCACGAAAACGTAAGCATGGAGTGATAGCTATGGCAAGAAAGCACAATTTGGGTAACCTGATTTCTGCGCAATCATTGCCTACAAACAAAACGCAAGAAGCCTCGCCAACGTCGCTGTCAGGTTCTTACCGCAGTAGCGGAGCACTCGGGTCGGTAGCGAAGAGCCTTGGGTCTCTTCGCCAAAAGGCAGACGAAGCAGCTGAGCTTGAAAATCTCCTAAAGACAGGCGCGACAATCATCGAGTTGTCGCCAGTCCTTGTCGAAACATCCTTCGTCTCAGACCGTATGCCTGGTAATGAAGAGGCATACCTACAACTACGAGACGCGATTAAGAACACAGGCCAGCTCTCTCCGATTTTGGTCCGCCCACACCCCACTAAAGCAGGTCATTATCAAACCGCATATGGCCATCGTCGTTTACGTGCGTGCCGTGAGTTAGGCTTGAGTGTCAAAGCTGCGGTGAAGGAATTATCGGATCACGACCTCATTATCGCTCAGGGGCAGGAAAATAGCGCACGGGCAGATCTCTCATTCATTGAGAGAGCGACATTTGCCCGCAGACTTCTTGAACGAGGGTATGAGCGCTCCACGATTATGACTGCTCTCAACACCGACAAAACAGCGCTATCGCGTATGCTCTCGGTGTCCGAAGCTATTCCGCCCATCTTAATTGAGTGGCTTGGCCCTTGTCCGAGCATCGGCCGCCCACGCTGGCAAGAGCTGGCCGAAAATCTCAAGGCGTCGCCAAATCAGAAATCGTGGGAAGCTTTTATCGAGGCTTCCGGAAAAACCGAAGACGTGGATAAATTTGCCGAAATACTTGAGCGGGTTCAGGGCAAAGCTAGACAAGCGGGCCAATTGGAAAAACAGAGCACTAAGCTGTTGAATGACGCGGCCTCAGCGGCGCGTTGGGTATCGACCGATAAATTTCTCTCAATCGATCTAGAAGCAAAAAAGCGGGCCACGAATCTTGTATTCAAATCGGCTGACGCATCTGAGTTTGCAAGCTTCGTTATGACTGCGGTTCCCGATCTTTACGAGCAGTTTAAAGCCCAGACGATCGAAAAGGATAAACCCAAGAACTAAGAAGAAACGGGGGGCGGGGAGGGCGATAACACGAGCCCTCGCTCGGTCACGGCAACCTTTGCGGAACGATAAGCAGCGAGTGCAAGCCCCAAAGGTTCTTTAAATTCAGCCTTGAATGATTTGAGCGTTTTAAATTCTGTACCGAATTGCTTCCATAGTGAACCCCAGCCTACAGGAGTATCCCCCTGAAGGGCATGTAATCGGAATGCCAACCAGAGATATGCATCAATAGCTCTTGGCGAGTTCTGTATGTCACGAATGGCAGCGCGGTCGATAAGAATGGGATGTCTTTGCAGCTCTCGATAGAAAGCTTCTGAAAGCACGACTGTCTCAATCATGCGAGTATTTCTTTTCGTTCTAGGATCTACTTCTCCAACGTAACGAAATGACTCAACGAGACGCTCGTTGACAACTACGCCTTCGCGGTCGTTTCCAAACTTAAAGTCCACGGTGCAAGTCGCCAGCCTTTCGATTTGCTCGACCAACTTTTTGCTAATAGGACCCCCGCGACTAAGTCCCATTCTTTTGAGTAGAGAGGCAGGAGATTTTGCTAGCGAGATTTCCCGTGACCCCGTTTCAAGAGCCTCGGACTGCCAGTCAATCAAGAGCAATCTTGCGATTGTCCCGCACGGAACTGACAGTTTTTCAGTTGAATCGTCATCTCGCAGTCGAACACCTGGTCGGACGAGCAATTGAGCAAAGTCCGTTTTTATTAGCCAGTCTTCGCCTGGTTTTCGTTCTCGGTGGGGGAGGCCAGCAAGGCACCATGCGCTATAACTATAGCCTATTGAACTGCCGCCCTCTATTTCGCGAATCAAAGATGATGCAGCGGCATCGACAATCTTACGTCCGGATCTGCCTGCAACAACGTCAAGTATTGGGTCAGCCATAGCGGCAGCGTCGCTATCTTTTTCTAACGAATGGCTCTGAGCGATTTTGATAGCATCTTGAGGGCCGTGTACTTCTACAAGCTCGTGAATTGATCTGAACAGATCGTGCTGCGACTTAGCGTTAGTGTGCATAATGCGATTTCCAGCAGATCTTCAATGACCTCAGAAACACACATCGTCAGAGCCTTGTCGATGTGTTCGTTGCTTTCCCTTCCAGATGTGTTCGGTGCCTGCCTGTTTCATCTAGCGTGATTGTGTTTCTTGCCTACAAAACAATAAAAAAATTATATTGTTATTATATTGTTTCGTCGGCAGGGAACACGTTGATAAATCTGTAACCTACTGAAAAAACTTCTTCTTTTTTTTTAGGAAATTATCGCTGTAGGCAAAAAACACTTCATCAATTTAGGTTTTGAACGTGTGTTTTCCGAAGAAAACTGTGCTGGTAGGCAGCGAACACAGGGAAAACCTAACGACTTGTGGAAAGCATCGAACACAACTTTTGGTGGTTTTTCACGGTCGGGAACGAACACATCGTCCTCCCCGATCGATTCGCTGGTAGGCAGTTAACACATATGACGGCATGAAACAGATGGCCGTGTTCAGGTAGCCTGACGTCAAAACCGGGTCCGCCCAGGATGTTTGGTCATGGCATCCTCAACCTCGATATATTTCTCCACGACGCCAAAGGTCTGATGGCGGGAGAAGCGCTTGAGCGAAACCAGATCGGTGCCATCCCGCGCGCCTGTCGTGATCGCGCCACGGCGCAGGCTGTGCCCGCTGAAATCCCCGGTCAGTCCCGCATCCGTGCACCGCTTCTGGATGATACGGGCCACAGACCGATCAGACAGCGCCTCAGTGCCCATGGAGGGCAGGGCAGGGGGCTCACCGGGCTCGGACGTTGGCGGTAGCCATATGCGCCGGAAAACAGGTCCTTTGGCGTCGTTAAGTCTGGTTGCGCGTAGCCAGGCCTCGTAAGCGCGGACCGGGCAGAGACCGGTAATCCCCCTCGGGATCGCTACCTCGACACCCTGACTGGTGCGATCGCCCTTTGAGCGGTCCAGCCGGATCCGCATCCCGTCATCATCCAGCGCCACGTTCTCCAGGCACAGCGCCGCCACTTCGGACCGCCGCAGCGCGCCGGCAAAGCCGAGCAGAAGAATGGCCTTGTCGCGGATCCCCACGAGCTCCCTCGTATCGATCTGCTCAATAACGTCGCCCAGCAGATCCCAGGTCAGCCCCTTGACCTGACGGGACGTGCTTCCCGTCGACGTCCTGCGGATACCGGCAACAGTTTCGGAGACCAGAGCATGGGAGGTCGGGACGGGAACCTGGGCGATATGGTGCAGATAGCGCAGTGCGGCGCGATGAAGGTCGACCGTTGCGGGTCGCTTCTTCTGCAGCGCAAGATCAGCCAGGTAGGCAGCAACATCCTCGCTGCGGGCGGGTAGGGCAGGGAGTCCATGTCCTGCCGCCCATGCGCACCAGGAGCGCACGGCCGAGCGGTAGGTCCTGCGTGTGTTCATTGCCTTCGCGGCCCGGGAATAGGTCCTCGAGGCTTGCTCCGCCGTCACCAGCGTCCCGTCATAGTCGGGCAGGGCCTCGTCGGTCAGGGCATCGAACCACTGCAGGACGGCGGAAGACTGCTGACCCAGAGGAGAGGCCAGAGGAACCAGCGTGACGGCCTGAGAGCCAGTTTTGCGCCGCTTGGCCGCTTTCGGCTTGAACCAGGCCACGAAGACAGGATCGGGTTCAAGATCCAGAGCGATTGCCAGATCGTGCCCGGAGGGCAGAGTGGTCACATGGGCACTGGCGATCGCCAAGGCGTCTTCAGCCGTCTCCACAGTGGTCGACAGGATCGTGTCCTCGGCAAATTCGTTATGCCGGTATTCGATGCCGCGAATGACCAGAGACAGGCGAGGGGAGAAGCGGCCGGTCGAAAGAAGGGCGACTGCTTCTGTCAGATCGCCGGCAGGAAGCTGTTGTCGGGTCTTCCGGTCCAGCCGGTCGAGGAGGGCCTCACGGGCTGCGTCTGCCGAGCCTGCAATGTAAATATGGCTGAGCATAAAAGCCTCCGTGAAACCTGAACCCGGCTCCTAATAGCACGAAGCCGGGGCAGGGCGGAGAGAAGAACAAACACTGACCAACGCCGTCTGGAAGAGGTGGACCCCATTTTTCGGACAGGTGTCTAAGCTCTCATGACCGTCATTAGGGGAGTGCAGTTGCAAGAAGCCTACACCATGACTGGTGTCTGGTGTGACCAAAAACTGATAGTGGACCTGACGGGTGTGCCGCGAGCCGATCGACGACGATTGATCATGCTCTCATCCGCGGGTTGGCTACCGCATTTCCCATTTCCGTCGTGGGCCTTCCTCTCTCTATAGACGGGCGTCGGTCGAAACCTGCCCCAGCTTACAACGAGGATTACCCATCTTGCCTGGTCTTCGCGGCACGCCCGTCAGGTCCGATGACCGGGCGAAGGAAGCCGTGTCAGGTTGGTTGCACGCGGCGACCGATATCCCAGATGAAGCCGACCAGCTCGCGCGCGATCGCCGTGATTACTTTCGGCAAGGCTTTACCGGATGCCGCTAAAGTTCGGTAGCGCTGGCACAAGCGAACTTGCGCCTTCCATGCAATTGCCCTGATTTCCTCTGGCAAGTCCTCGACACGCGCCCGATAACGGCGCTCCTCGCGTGCCGGCAGACGGTATGACCAGGCTGCCTCAACCAGCATTGCGCGTGTTTCTCGGTTTCCGGTTTTTGTGATGGCGCCGCGACGGGTACGGGTGCCACTGGAAGCCTCTGATGGCACGAGACCAAGCCAGCCCATGAGTTGTTTGGGTGTTTCAAAACGGCTGAGGTCCCCGATTTCTGCAGCAAGAGTTATGGCCACGATGGGGCCGACACCGCGCAACGCCTGCAATGCCTTTACTACTGGCGCGAGTGACCAGCGCGGTAACGCCTCCATGAGCATGGTGTCCAGTCGATCGCAACGCTGCTGAGCTTCTTCAATGCGTCGGATGCTTTCACCCAAAATAAATTGCTGATGTGGTATTTCAAATGCCTGACTTCCCAGCCATCTCCAGTGCGCTTTTGTCCAGTTCGTACGACCGGTGAATTTACGCCCATGGCGCAACAGAAACCCCAGAAGCATCTGTCGGCTGGCAACAAGATCCTGTCTGACCTGGCGCCGACTGCGTACGAGGTCTCGCATAGCCTCGTGTGCCGGATCCGGGATCCAGATTGCCGTCAACTCACCCGATCGCAACAGTCGCGCCAACATTTCGGCGTCTCTCCTGTCCGTCTTCACCCTGTCGGCTGGCTTGCGCGGTATTACAGATGGGGCGATGACACTGCAGTCCATACCCATGCCCAGCAACTGGCGATGGATGCCGTACCCGCAGCCACCTGCCTCATAGCAAAAGTGGAGTGTCGCATCAGGCGTAGCCAGGCGCGACACCAGACGTCGTATGGCCTCGGGCGTGTTGAGAATTGTCCCGTGGAACCGGATTTCTCCCGATCGCCCATCGTCTGCAACAGCCACGGCAATCGTCTCTTTGTGGACATCCAGACCGATGAATTTTATCGTCGACATTGTCATTCTCCTCTCGTGACAAAGTGAGCTTACGCTCCTCCTGACCTCGGAAGGCGAGGCAAATGACGGTCATTGGGTCT
>NZ_BEWP01000010.1 GCF_002723995.1 Gluconobacter kondonii
CTTACCTCTCAATGTTCGTCAAGCACGAGACTAACGTATTCGATCCCGGACTTAAGTTGCGTAGAAATAATCAAGCGTTTCTGTATATTTATTGGGCCTTCGCAATCGATGTCGGGAAGAAGTTAGAAATGCAGAAATTATTGTAAATATTGTTCGTATAATAATTTATCCTGATGATGTCTAGAAACCAAAGAAATCGTATCTACAAGCTAAAATACTTGCGCTAAACGAGACTCTGATGCTTTGGAGATTAAATTGATAGCGGAGTCCATATCCAACATTGGTGTTTCTGAGCTTCCATATTCCCGGATAGACACGGTGCCTGCCTGTGCTTCCTTCTTCCCGACGATCAGCAACATGGGTATTTTCGCGAGGCTGTGTTCGCGGATTTTGTAAGCGATTTTTTCATTGCGCAAATCGGGCTCTGCTCGGACTCCACGTTGGCGGAGCGCTTTAATCAGATCGACTGCGTAATCGTTCGCAGCGCCGGTGATTGTTGCCACCACGACCTGAATGGGTGCAAGCCAGAAAGGCAGGTGGCCGGCATGGTGTTCAAGGAGAATGCCGATGAAACGTTCAAGCGAACCGAACAGGGCGCGGTGCAGCATGACGGGCGGATGTTTTTCTCCATCCGCGCCAATATAATGCGCGTCCAGACGCTGAGGCAGATTGAGATCGACCTGAACGGTACCGCACTGCCAGTCCCGGCCGATTGCATCACGCAGTACGAACTCCAGCTTGGGACCGTAAAAAGCGCCTTCTCCTGGATTGCGTGTGTAGGAGAGACCTGAAGCTTCGACCCCGCGCTGTAACGCTTCCTCCGAGCGATCCCAGATCTCGTCCGATCCGACACGTTTGTCAGGCCGGTCGGAAAATTTGATACGGACATTTTCGAAACCGAAGTCCTTATAGATCGAAAGCACGAGATGGCAGATCCGCTGCGTCTCGGCCTCCATCTGTTCCGGTGTGCAGAAAATATGTGCGTCATCCTGCGTGAATGCACGTACGCGCATCAGGCCATGCAACGCTCCTGACGGTTCAAAGCGATGGACTTTGCCGAATTCGGCCATCCGCAGGGGCAGGTCGCGATAGCTCTTCAGGCCTTGGCGGAAAACCTGCACGCCACCAGGGCAGTTCATGGGTTTGAGGGCATAGATGCGCCCTTCGGTTTCAGTGGTGAACATGTTCTCCCCGAATTTTTCCCAATGGCCGGAGGCCTGCCAGAGCGACAGATCCATGATGTCGGGTGTATTGATCTCCACATAGTTCTCGGCCTTCTGACGTTCGCGCAGATAAGCGAGCAGGGTCTGGAACAGTGTCCAGCCGTTCGGATGCCAGAACACCGCGCCTGGAGATTCGGCCTGGAAATGGAACAGATCCATCTCGCGCCCGAGACGACGATGATCACGCCGTGCTGCTGCTTCCTGACGCTGCTCCCAAGCGGCGAGTTCGTTGGCATCACGACAGGCCGTTCCGTGAATCCTCTGCAGCATTGGATTGCTGCGATCACCTTTCCAGTAGGCACCAGCCGTACCGAGAAGTCGAAAGGCGTGTCCGATCTGTCCTGTGCTGACGAGATGTGGCCCTCGGCAGAGATCGACGAAGTTGCCTTGTCGATAAAAGCTCAGGGTGGCATCAGCAGGCAGGGACATGATGATCTCGGCCTTGTAGGGCTGTCCATTCTCCCCGCACCAGGACAGCGCTCTCTCGCGATCCCATTCTTCCCTGACGATTGTTTCATCACGATCAATGATCTCGTGCATGCGGGATTCGATCCGGATGAGGTCGTCATCAGTAAAAGCGTGCTCAGCCGCGAAATCGTAGAAAAATCCCTGCTCCGTGGCGGGTCCTGTCGCGAGCGCGGTATTGGGAAACAGTTCACTGACGGCCTGCGCAAGGACATGCGCTGTGTCATGGCGGATCAGGGAAAGCGCCTCGGTGTCTGAACGGAAGACAGGATCAGCCAGTTGGTCACCAGCTGTGGAGGAGAGATCGTTGATAATTCCGTCCGCACGACAGGCAAGCATATCCTTTGGTTGGTGGGATGAAGGACGGGAAGAGATGGTGGTCGATAACATGAGAGAGCCTTAACGGAGAAGAGCGGCGAGGGGCCGCGGTTCATTTGGGCGCGCGTGTCGGGAGCTTGTGCTATTGCTGTGTCGGCAAGAAAGACGGGCAGACGCTGCATCGTGCGCAGACGCCCTGGACTTCGATGACCCGATGCCGGACCTGAAATCCAAGGGTCTCGGCCGCAGCGTCGATCAATTGACAGGATAGTGTATTTTCCACTGCTTGCGCGGCACCACACTGGTCGCAGATACAGTAGACAAGGCGAGAGGGATCGTTTGCCCGGATCCGCACGAAGGCATTTCGGCTTTCGAGCCGCCCCACCAATCCGCTGGCGATCAGCTTTCCGAGAGCTCGATAAATCATAGTCGGGGCGATTCGTCGGCAATCCGGATGACTGACACACCGAAGGATGTCGTAAGCCGAGAGTGGCACATCTGCCTTCGTCAGCACGTCGAGCACATCATTCCGTAAAGCCGTGGCCCGCCTTTTGAAGGCATCGCAACCTTGACGTGCGTCGCGAGACGGCGGCATGACACGCTCTATCATCGGGAAATTGTATCCATCACGAGGACCGGCCCAGGCCTTGCACCGTTTGCGATATTTGCCGGGAGACGATGAAGGCATCCGGGTTTGCCTTCAGCCGCCCCTTTAATGAACGCTACTGCGAACGGTGTCAGGGTACTGACAATACCACTCTTTGGATTTTGACTGCCGCACCACTCTGGTCCGGCGCTTCCATAGGCGCAGATCAGCCGAAGTGCATCGGGGGGCAACTCGAACGCAGTCTCCCCACGGGATGGCGTTATTAGCTGGATGTGCTGCCGGACGCCTCCTGTCAGCGCACCGAACAGTGCGGACAAGTCCCTGACATCAGTCAGGATGAGGGGAGACCAGTCCTGATGTAAAGCCGGGTTTGCAAGGGAATCTGCGATTTCCGAAGGTGTGCCGGCGAGAGTGAGAGCAGATGGGACTTGTGAGCAGTTTGTGAAAGTTCCTTCCCATGTTGCCGGAATCCGGCGCCCCCACACGACCATATCGACATCCGGTCGCTGCAGATCCATCACGACTGTCGCGTGGGCACAGGCGACCACATGCGGTGCAAGACGGCCCAGAGTACTGTTTTCCGGTGGGTCGATTGTTGGCGCGGGCCAGCTCTCAATGAATAGCATGGCGCCGAGACTTTCCTTCGGCGCGCGCGCGGGTGGAGTCATATCCGTCGAGACAGAATGTTGCTGTGAGGGAGGGGGCATGGTTCCCGAGCTTGACGATAGGTGGCGAACGTCTTTATGGTTACGTTATAACATAACATAGTCAATAGCAGATAAACTTCAATGGACACACTGATGGACGTTCCACGGCAAGTGAGAACCCGGCCGACCCGGGCTCAGGCGGAAGAGGCGGTGCGAACCCTGCTCGCCTGGACCGGTGATGATCCTGATCGCGAGGGGCTTGCCGGTACGCCTGACCGCGTGGTGCGGGCCTATGAGGAGTTTTTCGAGGGATATCATGACGACCCGGTCGCTCTTCTGGAGCGGACCTTCGAAGAGAGCGGTAACTACAACGAGATGGTGGTGCTACGCGATATCCGTCTGGAATCCCATTGCGAGCATCATATCATTCCGCTGATCGGTAAGGCGCATGTGGCGTATCTGCCCGACAAGCGGGTAGTTGGCATCAGCAAGCTGGCGCGTCTCGTGGACGTCTTCGCCCATCGTCTACAGATCCAGGAAAAACTGACGGCCCAGATCGCGGATACAATCCAGGGCGTGCTTCAACCGCGTGGCGTCGCGGTCGTGATCGACGCGGCTCACCAGTGCATGACCACACGCGGAGTACATAAGCCAGGCGTGAGTATGGTGACCAGCCGCCTGCTGGGCGAGTTCGAGACGTCGGAATCTCTGCGGCGCCAGTTCTTCACTATGGCGGGAATGGGTGGCGTGTGATGGGCACAACTGTATCTTCTGTGTCCACGGCATTTGGGTCGCGCGTCTCAATTGAGCAGGTCGAGGAGGGGAGCGATCTCGCCCCACGTTTCGACGCCAGCGGACTGCTGACCGTGGTCACAACGGACGCAGAAAGCGGTGATGTCATGATGGTTGGCGTCATGAACGCAGAGGCGCTCGCACGCACTATCGCAACCCGTGAGGCGCATTACTGGAGCCGGAGCCGTCAGTGTCTCTGGCGAAAGGGCGCCACGAGCGGGCTGGTCCAGCATGTCCTCGAAATGCGGATCGACGACGATCAGGACGCGATCTGGCTGCGCGTTCACACTGCGGGCACAGGAGCGAACTGCCATGTGGGTTATCGAAGCTGTTTTTATCGGCGTGTTGATCTCACTGCTGAGGAAGGCCTTCCGTCATCATCGGCAGCACTCCTCTTTTGCGAAACGCACAAAATATTCGATCCGCACGCCGTCTATGGCGACGCCCCAAACCCGACAAAGCTTTAGAGGAAAAATCCCCATGGATGACCAACTTCCCGTTACCGTGCTGTCCGGCTTTCTTGGCGCGGGAAAGACGACCTTGCTCAATCACGTGCTGAATAACCGCCAGGGCTATAAGGTCGCGGTCATCGTGAATGATATGAGCGAGGTAAACATTGACGCCGCTCTGGTGCGCGAGGGCGGCAGCAATCTGTCGCGTACCGATGAAAAGCTGGTTGAAATGACCAATGGCTGCATTTGCTGCACGCTCCGCGACGATTTGTTGCAGGAAGTACGGAGGCTCGCAGAGGAGCGGAAATTCGATTATCTGCTCATTGAATCTACAGGCATTGCGGAACCGCTGCCCGTAGCCGCAACGTTTGAGTTTCGTGACGAGAGTGGCGTCAGCCTGAGCGATATCGCACGGCTGGATACGATGGTGACGGTCGTTGATGCGGTCAATCTCCTGCGCGATTATTCCTCCAGCGATTTCCTGAAGGATCGGGGTGAAACGGCCGGGGAGGACGACGAGCGTGCCCTGGTCGATCTGCTCGTCCAGCAGATCGAGTTTGCGGATGTCGTGGTGATCAACAAAGTCTCCACCGCTACATCGGATCAGGTTGATGCGGCGAGGCAGATCATTCGTGCGTTGAATTCGGACGCTGATATCATCGAGACCGACATGGGGTCTGTTCCTGTTGAGCGGATCCTGAATACAGGCCGTTTCGATTACGACAAGGCACATCAGCATCCGTTGTGGTTCAAGGAACTTTACGGCTTTTCCAGCCATGTTCCTGAAACAGACGAATATGGCATCCGTAATTTTGTCTATCGTGCGCGCCGTCCGTTCCAACCAGCGGAATTCCAGGCCTTTCTTGACCGGAACTGGCCGGGTGTCGTGCGCGCCAAAGGTCATTTCTGGCTGGCCACGCGCCCGGACTGGGTAGGCGAAATGAGTCAGGCCGGAGCCCTTGTGCGGAGCGAGGCGCTGGGGCTGTGGTGGACGGCGATCCCGAAAAATCAGTGGCCGGATACTGATCAGTGGCGCGACTTCGTATTGGGAAACTGGGATCCGGTCTTCGGCGACCGTCGTCAGGAAATCGTCTTCATCGGCAATGGAGATATGGATGAATCCGGACTTCGGCAGGAACTTGATGCCTGTCTTGTTCCAGATCTCGGAGACACCCCTTTTGAGCCGTCACGCTATGCACGCCTCCCTGATCCCTTTCCGCTTTGGCGTCGCCAGTCGGAAAGCCTTGAGTCGGCCTGAACGAATTACCACACGCCATTATTGAGGAATATTTTCATGAAAACCCGAGCTGCAATTGCGTGGGAACCTAACATGCCGCTTGAGATCGATCTGGTTAATCTCGAAGGCCCGAAAGACGGCGAGGTTCTGGTCCGTATCGTGACCACGAGCCTGTGTCATACGGATATGTTTACCCTGTCGGGGCATGATCCGGAAGGACGTTTTCCATGTATTCTCGGTCACGAGGGGGTCGGGATCGTCGAGGATGTGGGTAAAGGTGTTACCTCTGTTGCTCCGGGTGATCATGTCATTCCGCTCTATATTCCCGAAGACCCGAACTGCCCGATGATCCGTTCGGGCAAAACCAATCTCTGCTCGACTATCCGCGAGACACAGGCGCTCGGTCTGATGCCAGACGGCACCAGCCGTTTTTCATACAAGGGCCGCCAGATCTTTCATTACATGGGCACCAGCACGTTCAGCGAATATACCGTGCTGCCCGAAATTGCCGTGGCGAAGATCACCAAAGAGGCGCCGCTTGCGAAAGCCAGCGTCATGGGGTGCGCCGTCCCGACAGGTATGGGAGCCGTGCGGAACGCCGCGAAAGTGGAAGCGGGATCGACTGTGGCCGTCTTTGGTCTCGGTGCGATCGGCATGGCCGTCATTCAGGGGGCTGTCATGGCCGGTGCTGCAAGGATCATCGGCATCGACACCAATCCGGCGAAGTTCCTGCTGGCCCGAAATCTGGGGGCGACCGATCTCGTCAATCCGACCGATCATACCGATCCAATCCAGAAAGTTATCGTGGAGATGACGGGTGGCGGCGTGGATTATTCCTTTGAGGCGATCGGTCGGGTCGATGTCATGCGAGCGGCCCTTGAGTGTTGCCATAAAGGCTGGGGTGAATGCACAGTCATCGGTGTCGCTGGGGCTGGCGAGGAGATCTCGACGCGGCCTTTCCAGCTGATCACGGGACGGGTCTGGCGGGGCACGGCCTTTGGGGGTGTAAAAGGGCGTTCGCAGTTACCCGGTATGGTCGATGAATGGCTGGCGGGGAAGTTTAGCGTTGACCCTTACATCACCCACAACATGACTCATGACCGGATCAATACGGCATTTGATCTTCTGCATCGGGGAGAGGCCATTCGCTCTGTCATGCATTATCAGCCGGGCGAAACCATGTCGAATGACCTACCTGGCAAAATTCTGACCGATCTTTAAGGAGACGAAATGTGGCTATGCTGAGACCAAATCCACGTGGTGATTTCCCCGTAGTTTCTGAAAGCGCCTTTATCGACCCGACCGCGATCCTGTGCGGTCATGTGATTGTCGAGGACGATGTCTTCATCGGTCCCTATGCCGTTATTCGCGCCGATGAAGCCGATGAAGACGGCCATGTCGAGCCCATCCGGATCGGGAGTGGGTCGAACATTCAAGACGGTGTGGTCATCCACTCAAAAGATGGCGCGGCCGTGACGATCGGGTCGCGCACGTCCATTGCACATCGCTCGATCATTCACGGTCCCTGCGCTGTTGGAGACGAGGTATTCATAGGCTTCAATTCCGTGATCTTCAACTGCACGGTCGAACGGGGTTGCGTGGTAAGGCATAACTCCGTTGTCGAAGACTGCGTCTTGCCGGAGCAGTTTTATATTCCGTCCACGACAACAATTCATTCGAATACAGATCTATTGACGATTACGCAGGTCACTCAGGATGCGACGGCATTTTCTGAGAGCGTCGCGGAGATGAATGTTAGTCTGGCACACTCCTATCGACGTATAGCCAATCAACTTTAAAACTTCCGTCAAGGGACGCAATTAAAGAGGTACGAACCAATTTTGGCTGAATGGGGACCTTATTCTCCTGGAAAAACCGGAGGGTTTTTAGAGCCCTCCGGTTTGTCGGTTCGGTGAACACCACGGGCGCCAGGAAATCCAGTTGGAACCGCATATCTGGCGATCATCTGCTAAGTGGACACTATCGTACCATGAGCAGTGGCCCACGAGGTTTTGCCTGACACGCCAGGATGTAGCCCGCCTTCTTGTCTGCCGCCGATAGACCGACTTCGCAACCGGTTGTGATGGTGCCTTTTATGAGCTTGACTTTGCAGTGTAGGTTGTGCCCGATAGCGAGAAGCTGATCGGATATTCCTTGGTGTCCGGCAGGTTATCTCCGTGCGACAGAACGCCGCCGAACGATTCACAGGCGATCCGTTCAGGTGAAGTCCCGAGTTCATCACACAATACAAGCGCCGCGGCGACCATAGCAACTGGGCCGCAAATACGCATATGATGATCGGCTATAAAACGGAAGGGAAGCCGTTCACCTACCAGCGGGCGTCGTCTGAACGAACGGATATCTGGCGTTTCGGCTCGCACGTGAATGATATACATGGTGCCCGCTCAGAATCCTGCGGGGCGTTTGTTTTCTTCCAACGCCGTGCATGCCGCTGCATTGTTATACGTTGTAACGATATCGTTCAGTGCGATCCTTGTGTTAACGCCGGTGCGTGCAGACCGAGTATTGATCGCTACACGAAAAAAATGATTAAAGCGCGCGGGATTAGACCATGCCGGCTGCGTCCGGCGCCTGTACTCTGCGAAGCGGCGGGCAAAAGCATTGTCTCTCTGACCAGTTAGCGGATCGCGAGACGGCACGACACAACGCTGACAGGGGTTTATTCCCAACCACTCTGTGCCACCAAGGTGAAACTCGACTTCGTCTCCAAGTCCTCCGAACAGTGCATCTTCCCAAAAAGCCGGGACGCCCCCGATCTCGATATTGGTCCGAAAGCGGGCCCGAACTTGCTCGACTGGCAACCCGAACCATATTCCAATCGTCTCTAGCGTCGCAACGCTGATGATAGTCGGACCAGGCGAATCCGTATCATCAGGATGTCCCGTAGTGGTATCCGCCCGAAGGTGGACTGGAAAACCGAAAAACCGACTTAGCCATGCCTCTATTGGTCTTGCAGTGCCATCAAGATTGAACAGAACAGTAGGCAGACCTCGACCAGAGTCATCTCGTAGGCTTACGGTCCGTTTATCAAGATCGAAACCAGCGCGGATGCGATGAATCTCTGCGTGGTTCTTGCCGTTAACCACACGCCCCTGTGCGTCAAATAGAGCCCAGCACCGGTCGTCTGCCAAGGCCCCGCTAGTAAGAACCCGCGCATTTGTGACTTCCACCGGATCCAATGATTTAATCGGAAAGATCAGAATGCGGGAGATAAACGGAACCGATCTGGTCATTTTTCATAATCTCGCGAGGAAATTTCAGATGTTAGAAACTATGTTGGAGCGGCGGATCTAATACGTCATGGCAGCCTTGTTTTGAGGACTGTATTGGTGATTGCAATGAGACGCCGTACGATAGCGACGATCACCAGTTTGTGTGGTTTACCCGATTGTTTCATGGGTTTGGAAACATCTTTCAGAAGGGTTTATGGCACGCAGTTGCCAATCCTGCCTGAAACAGGGGCTGACGGAGAAATCTTCCTCCCCTTGAAATGACACGTTTTCTATGCATCACGCCATTGTCATGAGCCATTGGTGCAAGTCCGGCCATGGCAGAGGCTTCTGTTGCCAGAATACGATCAAGTCCTGGCATTTCAAACGGATAGTGTTTCTTTTTCTAACTGATCCTGGCCACTCGGCCCCTCTGTTCTGACGTCGACATCCAAGGCTTGAATCACATCAGACCGATTTTCCAAACAGACTCTCAAGCCGTCGATGCCCGCCCGAGCCTGATCTTATACGGAAAAATGGAATAAGCGCTTGAATATAAGTGAGCGTTCACTTACCGTCCTTCCGTAAGGAGAACCCATGCCGACCTCACGCCGTTCCAGATTGTCCGCGACTGACCGCAAGCAGGCCATCCTGTCCGCTGCAGCTCCCATTTTCGCCCGGCTCGGTCGGGACGGTGCGACGACCAAGGAAATCGCCAGAGCCGCTGGTGTTTCCGAAGCTTTGCTTTATCGGCACTTTACCAGCAAGGACGTGCTTTATGCGGCGCTTGAAACTCACTGCGTTGAAGCGAATGCAGTTGGCAGCCGTATTCTCGCCGAGGTGACGCCTTCAACTGAAACACTGGTCATGGGTGTCGCCATACTCGTGCACGCAGTGTTTCCCGGTATTGGCGATGCGCAGTCTCACGAAGACACCAAACGCCTTGTGACGGCCAGCCTGCTTGGCGATGGCCAGTTCGCAAAGGCGTTCCTCGACCAGCATGTAAAGCCGTGGGTCAGCGTTTTTTCGCAATCATTCAGGGCGGCTCAAGACGCGGGAGACGTCGAATCTGGCATTCATATCGGTCATGCAGAGATATGGTTCGTCCATCATCTAGCGAATACTTTGCATCTCATCAGCCTGCCCGACATCACGGTCGTTGAATACGGCATCACACGAGACAAGCTGGTCGAGAACACTATCCGGTTTCTGTTGCGCGGGCTCGGCCTCCAGAACGCCGTCATAGACCGGCATTACGACCCGAAAAAACTCAAGATGATCATTATATCAATGGATCAGAAAATATGATGGAACCGATCAGGACTATAGGCGTCATCGGTGCAACGGGGCGGCTTGGCGCGCCAGTTGCAGCGGAACTGGCAAAACATTTTCAGGTGAGGGCAATCGTTCGTTCGCCAGACAAAGCTCGGAGGATACTGCCGCCTAATGTCGAAATCGCCCAGGCAGATCTGCGGGACATTGCGGGGTTGCACAAGGCGCTCGACGGGGTGGATGCGCTCTATCTCAACCTTGCGACCGACACGGCGGATTTGACGCTTCCCTTCTACGAAGAGAGGGAGGGTGTGCGGAACTTGATGAGCGCCATCAAAGGGTTGAATATTAATTATATTGCTAAAATCGGTGCTCTGGGCGCCTATCCTCCCGCGCTCAACACTATCAGACATAACATCGTGCCCAATATTATTCGGATGGAAGGGCACAAAATCATCGCGGATTCCGGTATTCGTCATACGTTTTTCGCGCCGACCCATTTCATGGACCTGCTCCCAAATATGATCAGCGGTCGAGCGCTCCAGTGGATCGGGAATACACACATCAAAATCTGGTGGATCAGCTCCGCCGATTATGCGCGCTGGGTGATTGAGGCGTTTCAGAATCCTGAGGCAATGCCTGTACATTGCCCCGTACAGGGGCCGGAAGCGATCTCCGTCAGGCAGGCGCTGGAGCGGTTTGTCCGAAATTATGATCCGACACTTAAAATTCGCGTGGCTCCACTTTGGATCATGCGGATGATCGGTCTTTTTAATCCGAAAATGAAGTTCGTCGCGCATTTGTTTGCGTATTTCGGGGATCACGAAGATCCGTTCTATGCCGAAAAAATCTGGCAGGAACTGGGCAAGCCCACAACGACGCTCGAGATGTTCGCGCAGGAGCTGCGGCAAAGTCGGCATTTACAACAAGGCGCGAAATGAGCGGGTCAGGGAATAAAGCGATGATCACACCTAAATGTCTGAAAGACGGCCAAACAGGACGGGTCATGCCGGTCGTAGACTTTAATCGCTGTGAGGGAAAAGACGCCTGCGTCGCCGTATGTCCTTACGACGTGTTTGAAGTGCGCAAGATCGATCCGTCCGATTATCGCGATCTTTCATTTGTGGGCAAAATCAAGAGCTATGTCCACGGAGGGATGGTCGCCTATACCCCGCATGCTGATCAATGCCGTGCTTGTGGTTTGTGTGTGAAAGCATGTCCTGAGCGCGCAATCAAATTGGTAAAAATTTGACGTTCATACAAAGATGACTGCGCATTTTTTTCTATAATCAGAATTTCTGCTGATGTAAGTCGTCATGACTCCTCGTGCTTTGGGGAAGCTATGACAGCCTATCTCTTTCTGGAGAGATTTATCTGTCATAGCTATTTTGAGCGCCCATTAAAAATCTCACTTTACATGACTACCCAATACTGATGCGACAGCATCGCGCAGCCATACTGCGGCAGGATCACGATCACTCCGGGCTGACCAGATCATCGATACTGCCGGGATACGCAAGTTCAGTGGAACGGGACGGATCGTTAAACCGAAATGCGCGGCATGTTGCTGAGCGATCCGGCTGGGAAGCGTAGCCAGAACGGGGGCGGCTGCTGCGGCAGCAAGTGCCGTCAGAAAATCTGATGCAGCGAGGACCACGTTGAGTTCCTGACCAATCTGCATCAGTGCGTCTGACAGGCATCCCTGGATGTCATCTTTCAGCGTCATGAGAACATGGGGCAATGCAAGATAACGCTCAACCGTGATTGGAGCATCCGGATCGATCAGCTTCGGGTTGAAGCAGCAGACGAGAGACTGCTCATACAACGATACCCCACAATGGCGTTCCAAACCGAAATCAAAACACCCAACTGCGATATCCAGCGCCCCCGTATCCAGTAATGTATAGACCTCACTCCGAGGAGATCCACGTGACAGCAGTCGTATTCCAGGTGCATGCCGTTGCAAATAGGCCGTCAGTTTAGGCATCAGAAAGACTTCAAGTTCGGACGAAAAGCCGAAACGAAAGATGCGCTGTTCCGTCGCAGGATCAAATTGTTCCTCAGACATCAGGATGTGCTGAGCCTGCCTTAACAACTCCGCAACATGTGACGCCATGGTTGACGCTTTGGCGGTCGGTTGCATGACAGCACCGGTTCTGACGAGCACATCATCGTCCAGTAACATTCGGAGGGTGGCGAGTGCATGGCTCATTGCGGGTTGTTGAATGCGAAGGCGTCGTGCCGCCTTTGTGACGCTGCGTTCTGAAACGAGGGCGTCGAAAGCAATCAGAAGATTGAGATCGAAGGAACGAAGATTGAAATGATCAATGGGTTTCATATTTCAAATCGATTTGTATGATGTTTGCGCGCACCCTAACGTCTGATGCGACGTAAAACAATCGTATTGAGTCAATCATGGCAGCAGCTTTTCAAGTGGGTGACGCCCGTGTCACGCGTATTCCCGAACTTCATTGGGATAACGCGCGCCCTCACAAACTGTATCCGGATATCGACGCTGAGGCACTTGCAATATTCGGTCCGTATTTGACGCCAGGATCATTTAACCCCGTGACCGGTGGGCTCGCGCAGGGAACTCATGCGTGGCTTGTTCAGGTTTCTGGTCTCAATATCCTGGTTGATACCGCCACAGGAAACGACAAGCCGTTACCTGCCGCACCGGCACTGGATCATCTGCATACGTCGTTTCTCGAACATCTTGCAGCCGCAGGCGTACAACCGGAGCAGGTTGATACCGTTCTGCATACGCATATTCATGCCGATCATGTTGGATGGAATACGCGTTTGCACAACGGAAAATGGGTGCCGACCTTTCCGAAAGCCCGTCATGTTTTCTCAGTGATTGAGGCCCGATACGGCGCCAGCAATGACGGTATTGACCCTGCTCCAGACCTACCTCCAGAGATCTTAGGGCGCCCGGACCATCGCCCACTCCCACGTGTCTATACAGACAGCATGCTCCCCGTTATCGAAGCCGGGCTGGGAGAGGCGATTATCATCGACGGTCAAGATCTTCTTGCAGGTTTCTCTTTTCATCCGACCCCTGGGCACAGCATCGATCATGCCTCGATCCGGCTGCGGTCGGATGGTGAAGACGCGTGGTTTACAGGAGATGTCATGCACCATCCTCTGCAGGTTTATCGTCCGGATCTGCGGTCCGTTTACTGCGAATTCGTTCAGCCTGCCGAGCGCTCGCGGCAGTGGCTTCTTGGAGAAGCGGCGGAAAGCGGGAGTCTCTGCTTTACCAGTCATTTCGCGGAAACGGGTGCCGGATATGTCAGGCGTCGTCCAGAAGGTTTTGCATGGGAATTTGCGCAACTAAATGTAGGAGACGCCAGATGACAAATCTGCTTATGGAAAACCTGTTCATTCCGAGTGATACGGACAATATCTCGCTTCATCTGCGCCATAAACGACGTGCAGACATCCAGATATTTGGTTCACAGCGCACTATCTTGCTGATGCATGGCGCGACGTTGCCGGCAGAAAGTCTTTTCGATGTTCCTGTTGGGGAGGGGGCATTCATGGATGTTCTCTCGCGGGAAGGATTTGACGTTTATGCGCTCAACGTGCGGGGCTTCGGAGGATCAACGCGTCCTGATGGAATGGGAGGTGCACCTGAAGCTGCGCTGCCTCAGGTCAGGACCGAAACAGCAGTACGCGATCTGAGTACTGCTGTTGACTATCTTCTCGCAACGCTTGCCATCCCACGTCTTTGCCTGATCGGAATGTCCTGGGGTGGCACGGTTACCGGCGCATATACGGCTGCTCACAATGACAAGGTGGAGAAATTAACGCTGATTGCACCGCAATGGATCAATGACGGGGTTTCTCGTCTGGATCCGGGTGGTCCAGTGCCTGCTTATCGCCGCTTTAATGTTCAGGCATTTCGCCAGCGCTGGCTTGAAGGCGCACCTGAGCAGAAACGCGAAGAGATTCTGCCAGCAGGGTGGTTTGAACAGTGGGCCGCAGTTATTCTTGCGAGCGATCCCGCAGAGCAGGATGGAGTGATCCGGGCGCCTGCGGGTGTCATTCAGGATGTGCGTGACTACTGGTCCGCAGGGAAGGCGTTTTACAGTCCCGAAAAGATCACGGTCCCGGTTCTTCTGCTTCATGCTGAGTGGGATTTGGATGTAACTACTCAGCAGATGGGAAACCTGTTTCCACGTTTTCTCAATGCCCCGTATCGTCGCTGGACGGAGATTGGGGAAGGAACGCATATGGTGGTTATGGAAAGGAACCGATGGCAGGTGCTTGAAGAAATTCTGATCTTCCTGCGGACTGCCCCTCATTCAAAGGGTTAAATTCTAGGAAGTGTCCTGATCTGCCGCGTGTTTGACCTGTTCTAGCGGGATAGACGCGATCCATCATTGAAGTGGATCTCGTCGGGATTGCTTGCAAAACGAGCTGCTTTCTCGTCCAGGAAAAATGAGCACTCTCAGGTCGCCTCGGCCGCAGCATTTCGCCTGATAGCCTGAGGCGGCTGATGGAACTCCCGCAGGAAGGCGCGTCGCATCCGTTCGGGATCATGAAAGCCTGTCATGACGGCGATGGCTTCAATGGGGAGGGTAGATCTCTCCACCTGCTCGCGTGCGGCTTCGAGACGCAGTCGTTCGACTGCTTTTGCGGGGCTCATCCCCACCGCTGCCCGGAAACTGCGAGAAAAATTTCGGGGGCTCATGCCGGCCTGACTGGCCAGAATATCCACGGTCAGGCGCTGTTCCAGGTTGGACCGGATCCATCCCAACAGTTCGGCAAAGCGTTCCTGAGGGCTCGTCATCTCGAGGAGTGCCGAGAACTGGGACTGTCCTCCGGGACGGTGATAGAACACCACCATTTGCTGCGCCGTACGACGGGCAATGTCGGCCCCAAGATCTTCGGCAATCAACGCCAGCGCCATGTCGATGCCAGCGCTGATCCCCGCAGATGTCCAGATCAGGCCATCATGAATATGAATGGCATCTGCCGAAACCCGGATTTTAGGGAACTGTGCTGCCATGGCCGGGGCTTGTTGCCAGTGTGTCGTCACACGACGGCCATCAAGCATGCCAGCTTCTGCCAGCAGGAAAGCCCCTGTACACACACTGCAGATACGTCGCGCATTTCTGGCCTGATGCCTGATAAAGTTCAGTAATTCTGGGCAGCTCATAGCCTGCCTGTGGCCTTCGCCTCCGACAACGATAAGCGTATCGAACGACCCTGCCGCCGCGAGCGGAACCGTCTCGATCGTCATCCCGGAAGACGACCGGACCAGACCACCATGGTGGGACAGGGGCGTCATCTCATACGGAGCCGCCCCAAATCCTCCGGCAAGCTCGAAGGCTGCCGTCACTCCGGCAGCGTCGAGCAACTGGAAGTCTGGATAGAGAAGAATACCGATCTGTCTGGTCATGGCTTGAAATGAGGGATCGTTGTCCTTTCGTCAAATGCTCTTTTGGAAAACACTGACAGGTCTCGGATCAACTCGTGATCCGTCCCCGAACCAGAGGCGGAATTCCCTATGTCCCGACCCCCATTGCCTCCCTTCAATGCTGAAACGGCTGCTCAGAAAGTCCGCCTCGCGGAAGATGCCTGGAATGGCCAGGATCCTGAAACGGTGGCGCAGGCCTATACGACCGATAGCCAGTGGCGCAATCGCCTGGAATTCATCCACGGACGAGAGGACATCGTGGCGTTCCTGACGCGCAAATGGGAGCGCGAGCAGGAATACCGCCTCATCAAGGAACTCTGGGCTTTTCAGGAGAACCGGATCGCGGTCCGCTTTGCTTATGAGTGGCAGGATCAGGCCGGACAGTGGTTCAGGTCCCATGGGAACGAGAACTGGGAGTTCGATGAAAACGGGTTGATGCGTTACCGCGCAGCGTCAATCAACGACCAACCCATTTCGGCGACCGACCGTCTGTTCCGCTGGCCTGAGGGACGGCGTCCGGACAGTCACCCCGGTCTTTCGACGCTAGGATTGTAACTGTCCGGACGCGTTTCCTTAAGGCGTTGACTGGAACGCCTTGCGGCCTTCTGCGTCCAGCGCCGCGAAGTCTTCATCGGATAGGGTGATGTCGGCTGCCGCGACATTCTGTTCCAGATGGGCGACCTTGGACGTGCCGGGGATCGGAAGCATCGCCTTGCTGCGCATCAGGACCCAGGCAAGAGCAATCTGGCTTGGATGCGAGCCGTATTTCTTCGCCATCGTGTCCAATATGGATCCCGGCCTGGCGAGGTCGCCGGCGGCGAGAGGGAACCACGGGATGAACCCGATGTTCTGCTGCGTGCAGTAGTCGAGTACGTCCTCGCTGGTGCGATCGACGAGATTGTAGCGGTTCTGGACGGTCGCGACCTCGAAGAATTTCGATGCTGTTTTGATGTTGTCGACAGAGACCTCGCTCAGTCCTGCATGACGGATCAGTTTCTGATCAATGAAGGAGCGGATCGCGTCGAACTGTTCGTCTGCCGGGACTCTGGGATCGATCCGGTGGAGTTGCCACAGATCAATCTGCTCGACGCCGAGGTTGCGCAGGCTTTTGTGCACCTGCTGCAATAGATATTCCGGCCGTCCGACCGGTTTCCAGATGTCGGGGCCGGATCGGGTGAGGCCGCCTTTCGTCGCGATGACCAATCCTTTGGGATAGGGATGCAGAGCTTCCCTGATCAGCCATTCGGAGACGTCCGGACCATAGGAATCCGCCGTGTCGATGAAATTGACGCCGAGTTCTGGGAGGCGCTTCAGTGTGCGGATGGCCTCGTCGTGATCGGCGGGCGGTCCCCATATACCCTGGCCAGTGATGCGCATCGCACCGAAACCAAGCCGGTTGATGCCGAGATCGCCGCCAATCCTGAATGTGCCTGATCGGGAAGCGTTAGAGGGGGACTGGATCATGGGTTTAGGTTCCTTCATGACAATGTCGTCTCTGAGGCCAGTATCTCGGCCAGTCTGTCGAAAGCTGGCTGGTAGATCTGTGTCGGCATCCGGGCCTCCATACTGGCGGCATGTTCGGCTGGGGCTTCGAACTGCCCCCGCCATTGGATGAACGTGTGGTCATTTTTCGTTATAGGAAGAAGGCTGATGGTAGAGCGATAGTTCCGGACCGGCAGGGCTGATTCAACGATCGAGAACGTGACCGCGTGATCCACGTCGGAGAGTGCCAGAAGCTGTTCGCGGATGAGTCCGACATCGCCCATCTCAACCAGGCGAATTGCGCCGACGCGGTCACCGGACTCATTGCCTTCGATCACGCAGCTTCTGACGCCCGGCAACCAGCGTCCAAGAGCGTCGAAATTACGGACCAGCCGCCAGACAGAGGGAAGGGATGCAGGAATGATGCTGCTGGCCATAACGTGGATCATGAGGCCTCTCCCGGTTGTGAATGTCTGAGTGTCATAGCGATTGGCCTCCCGTCACCTCAATGCGTTGGCCATTCACCCAGCGCAGGTCGTCAGACAGAAGGGCACGGATGGCGGCACCAATGTCATCGGGCTGCCCGACCCGCCCCAGAGGCGTGATCTCTGCAAGGCTTTTATTGATCGTGGCATCGTCACGGACCAGACCACCACCGAAATCCGAGGCGATCGCACCGGGGGCGACGGCATTGACGGTAATGCCCCGCTCTCCCAGTTCTTTCGCCATGTAGAGTGAGATGACTTCGGTAGCGGCTTTCATGGCTGAATAAGGTCCATGATCCGTCAGGTAGAAACGGGTCGCGGCAGAGGTGATGTTGAGAATACGACCGCCGTCCCGGATCAAGGGCAGGAGGGCCACCGTCAGAAGATAGGGGCCTTTGAAATGGATGTTGTACTGGTTGTCGAGCTGTTCGGATGTCGCAGCATCGAAGCGAGTGTGAATGATATTGCCTGCGTTCTGAACGACATAACTCAGTGCACTGTGCTCGAACTCATGTGCTAGAAGTGCTCTGACCTGCCCGGAAAAATTCGCGAACGATTCATGGTCCACGATATCCAGCTTCAGCATGCGCAGTTTTGCGTTTTCGCCGACGAGGGCTGCTTCGGCGGCGTTCGCCTCGTCTTCGTTGGAGTGATAGGTCCCGATCACGTTGATGCCCGAGGCAATCAGATGTTTCGCGATACTGTATCCGATGCCGCGATTGGCCCCCGTGATGAATGCGATGTCCTGTTTGCTCATAACTGGATTCCTTGGCCGAGACACGGCGATATGTTCCGGAATTTAATTCCGTACTGGATGGTCCATAATATGTGCGCAAAACAGGGTCAAGGAGTTATGGAGTGGTCGATATGGAATTAACGGCATAAGGCTTGGCCTGTTGCAGGCTCATCAATGTCTGGCAGACCGTTTCACGGCGTGGTGAGCAGCGCGTTGGCATCCCATAAGGTCAGAAGCGAAGTGATGGCGGCATCCAGATGTGTTGACGTCATCCCGTCCCGCGCTTCGCATGTCATGCCATGGAAAAATATCGCGAAAATATCGGGCAGGGCCGCTGTTGTCGCGCAATCGCGCAGTTCGCCGCGGGCAATCGCGCGCTCCACGCAGACCCGGATTCCGGTCCGCGTCCGCTGGCGCTCTGCAGCGAGAAGGGCCTGAACGGCTTTATTTTCGGGCGAACAGTTACTGGCGCCCGAGACGACCAGACAGCCACAGGGATGCGTCCGGGTCGCCTGCATACGCGCTGAACCGCGCAAAGTCCGTTCAATCGCATCCCGCGGTATCAGGTTTTCGTCCCATAAGGGCGACATCACCTGTCCGTAGGTCGCCAGATAATGCTGCACGACTTCGCGAAACAAGGCTTCCTTCGAGCCGAACGCGGCATAGAAACTTGCCGGCGAAATATTGCCCATGCAGGATTTGAGCTGTGTCAGGGAGGTCGGTTCGTAGCCCTGCGCCCAGAAAAGCGTCATGGCGGCATTGAGTGCTTTGTCCCTGTCAAACTCCCGGGGACGCCCTGTTCGCGCCATGGTATTGCTCCTTTTGAAAGATTTTCATATTAAGTGATCCAGAAGTAATTGCCAAGAATTTACGCTCTCATATATAGATCGTTCGATCCATATATGAGAGCCGTATGACCTCCAAGACGATATCCCTTCGCAGAAGTCCCGATGACAGATTACCTATGGCCGGCTTACTCGCCTTGGCGATGACTGGCTTTATCTGCATCATGACCGAAACTCTTCCCGCAGGTCTGCTGCCTGAGATCGAGGCTGGGCTGCATGTTTCCCCCGCCTTGGCAGGGCAGATGGTCACGGCTTACGCCTTGGGCTCCCTGAGTGCTGCGATCCCGCTAACATTGGCCACACAGCGCTGGCGGAGAAGGCGGGTTCTATTGCTGGCGATCATTGGTTTTGTAGTTTTTAACTCCGTCACAGCATTCTCGACGGATTATGACCTGACCCTCGTGGCGCGATATGGCGCGGGTGCAGCGGCAGGGCTCGCCTGGGCCTTGCTGGCAGGCTATGCACGCAGAATGGTGACCCCCGCCCAGCAAGGACGTGCTCTGGCTATCGCCATGGTTGGCACGCCGATCGCGCTTTCTCTGGGTGTTCCGGCGGGCACTTGGCTGGGCGCGACTGTGGGATGGAGACTGGCCTTTTGGATCATGTCGGGCGCCACCGTGCTGTTAATCGTTTGGGTTCTGGCGAAGGTTCCTGATTTTCCAGGCCTCGCACATCATGAGCGCCAGCCGTTCGGTCATGTCCTGCGAACACCGGGGGTACGGTCTGTTCTGGGCGTCGTGGTGACATGGATGCTCGCGCATAACGTTCTCTACACCTATATCGTACCCTTCATTACACCGGCAGGGCTGGCAGGAGAGGCGGACCGCATCCTCCTGCTTTTTGGCCTTGCTGCCCTTGCAGGCATCTGGCTCACCAGTTGTACGGTCGATCATGCCCTGCGGCTTTCCGTTTTGGTCAGTCTGGCAATATTCGCTGCTGTTGCAGGTGTTTTTGCAATTGGGGCAGCATCGCCTGCGGTGATCATGATTGGCGTTGCGATGTGGGGTCTGACTTTCGGAGGGGCCGCGACGTTGCTCCAGACGGCACTGGCCGATGCAGCCGGGGAGGGCACAGATGTTGCGTTATCGATGAATGTCGTCGTCTGGAACAGCGCCATAGCCGGTGGTGGCCTGTTGGGTGGTGTGTTGTTGGAAACGTGGGGAGCTCTGTCATTCCCCTGGGTCGTGATGGCACTCGCTGCTGCGAGCTTCCTGATCGCATGGCAAGCCCGCTTTTATGGGTTCCGACCTGGCCATCGGCTCGGGCATGGAAAAGAAAACTGAGTATTCGATGGTAAGCAGGGGATTGCGTTACTGCGTGATCAGGCCCTGGCCAAGGATTGGTGTGCCGCTATACCTGCCAGGACACCCGACGCTGCTGCGACCGTTGCATTATGCATCGGGCTAGCGGCATCCCCAGCCACATAGACCCCGGACACAGAGGTTGCGCCCCAGGTATCGACCTTGATGAACGGACCGGTAGGTCCGTTTTCCAGAATACAGCCCAGTTTCTCGGCAATCGGGCTGGCAGGTCTGGTTTTCGGTACCGTGAACACAGCGGCGACTTCAATGAGCCGTCCATCCGCCAGCTTCACGGCATCCAAACCAGGAGCATCTCCGATGAGAGAAATGATCGGAGAATGTTCGATCGCGACGCCGCGCTTGCTAAGCAACATTGCCTGCTCTGGATCCGGCTCGTAAATTCCCTGAGTGAAGTAAGTTGTTGGTCCCCAATCGGGTATTAATGTTGCCTGATGGACTGACATTGGGGTTGTGGCGATAATTCCAAGCTGATGATTGCGGACCTCATATCCGTGGCAGTAAGGACAATGAAGAACGGTCTTGCCCCATCGTTCCGCTACACCAGGGATATCGGGCAAAGTATCGGAAACGCCAGTAGCGATTATCAGTCGCTTCGCCTGATATTTGGCTTCGTTGGCTAGATGCACAGTAAATGTCTTGCCATTTCGTGCCACCTTCTGCGCGTCGTTCTGCAAGATCTGCGCATTTGGATATCGCCGTAATTGTGCAGTGGCTTCACGCATAATGGTGTTAGGCGCTTTGCCGTCCTGGCCGAGGAAACCATGAGACGCGTCTGCGAAGCGGTTTCGCGGTAAGCCAGCATCGATCAGCAAAACGCTCAGGCGAGCCCGTGCCAGCTGAATAGCTGCCGCTTGTCCGGCAAAGCTGCCCCCTATCACGATCACATCATACATCGTTAAATCCTATTCAACTTCATATGTAATATATGGAGTTACATATATGCATATCAGCTTTTTGCAACTCTTGATGTGACATGATAGAAGGGCCTAAAGGGCAGGCGATGCAACTGGACGGGCGATTATCGAGAATGATGCATTTGCTGATCCATATGGATCGCGCGAATGGGCCCATCACCTCCGGTGAAGCAGCGGAAATGCTGCATACCAATCCGGTTGTTATTCGGCGTACGATGGCGGGCCTGCGGGATGTGGGGTTCGTCCGTTCCATCAAGGGGCATGCTGGCGGGTGGACGCTTCTGAAGCCGCTGGAAAGTATCTCGATGCTTGATGTCTACAAAGCCGTGGGGCAGCCGCGTATTTTCGCAATTGGTCTGGTCGACCCTGCGCCCGATTGCCTCGTCGAGCAGGCCGTGAACGCCTCAATGACGAGCGCACTGGAAAAAGCCGAGGCGCTTCTGATCGCTCAACTAGGCGAGGTCACTCTTGCCGCAATCGCCAAAGATTTTGACCGGCGCTTTTCTGCGTCTTGCGCGAACTCGCTCTGAACCAGGGTAGTCTGCCGCTTTAGAGCTCAAAAAGCTTTGTATTTAATCCATGGAATAAAGCTCAAACGTAAAGCCGCACAGTGCATAAAAATGGTAGCGGCTGTTTGCACGGGACCCTTCTTCTATGTGGGGTGTGCTTTGAGAGACCTTTTTGCCATAAACCTGTCTTTCATCGCGGAAACAAACGTTCGAACATTTACGGACTGACGTTCTTTGGCAGGGAACAGGATGAAGACCGGAAGTACTGAGGCGGGGGTATCAGTCAAAATTCTTCGAAGCTGCCCATTTTCAACAAATTGGTGAGTTTGGTAGGATAATGCCGTGACGATGCCTAGATCTTCGATGGCGGCTGTGAGAGCCGCATCGACACTGTTCACGAAAAGCCGGGGCGAGACTTTTATCGAAAAACCAGATGTCCCGCCCTGTCGCCACTCAGAATATCCCGCTGCATATTCATTAACCTCAATGAGGCTATGCGTTGCGAGATCCTCAAAAACCTGTGGCTCTCCGTGATTCTTCAGATAAGCCGGGCTGGCAACAAAGATTTTCTGGACCTCTCCGATTTTCTGCATCTTCAGGGCGCTGTCTTGTGGAGGTGCAATCCGGATGGCGAGATCAATTCCTTCTTCCACCAGATGAACAACCCGGTCTGTCAAAAAAAGCCTGATGTTCAATTGCGGCCAGGCTTTTAAAAGTTCTGTGACAACGGGAAGGACGTGTACCCGTCCGAAAATAACGGGGGCGGTGATCGACAACACTCCTTGGGGAGCAGTCCTCGCACCTTGCGCTATAGCAATCGCACCATCTAGGTCGAAAATCGCTGCCCGACACCGAGCCAGAAACTCCACGCCTTCAGTGGTCAGATGCACAGAGCGGGTTGTACGGCTGAATAAGGAGATTCCGAGGGCTGTCTCTAGGCTTCTCACCGTCCGTGTTACCGTTGTTGCCGAAAGACCCAGCTTCCGGGATGCTCCGACAAAACTGGCGTGATCGGCCACGGCCATAAAGATCCGCAATGCCGGAAGGTCGATCAGATCTCTCTCCTGTAATCAACAAATTATAGCCATAAAACGCAATAATGAAGTGCGATTTCGACAGATTATCGCATGCCTTGTTGCGTGAGAAGACAATGTATCTGTTCAACCGTTTTTTTCGGGAGTCCCCCATGAAGCTCTATTATCATCCCCTTTCGGGGCATGCGCATCGGGCGCACCTCTTTCTCTCTCTTGTCGGCTTGCCTCACGAATTGACGCTTGTCGACCTTGCCGCGGGTGAGCAGAGAACTCCGGAATTTTTAAGGCTGAACGCCTTTGGAGAAATTCCCGTTTTAGATGATGACGGGACTATCATTGCGGATTCCAATGCCATCCTTGTTTATGTCGCGCGAAAAATGGGGCCATCTCATTGGCTGCCAGAGGATCTAGTAACAGAGGCGGAAATTCAACGTTGGCTGTCTGTTGCGGCAGGAAAAATCACATATGGATGCTGTGCTGCGCGTCTTGTGACAGTCTTTGGCGTCCCCTTCAATCCGGAAGAGGTCATCCAGCGTGCTCACGACACACTCAAAGTGATCGACCAAACCTTGCAGGGCCGGACCTGGATCGCAGGAACCCAAGAACCGACAATCGCGGATGTCGCGCTTTACAGTTATGTCGCGAGAGCTCCGGAAGGAAATGTTGATCTATCAGAATACAAGGCCATTAGTAGATGGTTGCAGCGCACGGAAAGCCTAGAGGGATTTGTTCCATTCGCGAATATTGTAGCGGATTTGAAAACAGGAGAGGCGCAATGAACTTCTCTCATCTGAGTCTAGATCATGTAGGCATTCGTGTGACGGATCTCGCCGTTTCCGAACGGTTTTATGCCAAATTTGGCTTCATCCGTGATCCAGAAGAATACGCTCCAGCGGTGAAAGCCTGTGGTCTACATCACCCATCCGGGCTTCGTATTCATCTTATTTTTAATGGTGTGTCAGACCCGGCTGGTAATGTTCTGATGGATGTTCCTGTCAAATATCCAGGATACACACATGCGGCATTTATTATCGAAAGTATGGTAGATTTTGTTCCCTGGCTGGAACAGGAACGGATTACGATCACAGAAGGCCCCGTGCATATGGGACACGACAGACGCGTCGTTTGTTTTATTCGTGATCCAGACGGAAACGTTCTGGAATTTAATGAAATTCTCCAGTAATTCGTCTTTCTGGAACTCTGAATTTGATAGCCGAACGAGGACACCGATAATAAAATTCAGCCGATATCACTTAGATCGAGTACTACCAAGGTAGATTGTTCGACGCATACGCTGAACGAATGAATCAAGAAGGTCGACGCCGGTAAGCAGACTAGTCTTGAATTTCTATCTGTTCGTGCATTTTAAACCAGATCAGGGACGGAGAGAATGGAGCAGGGTTCATGAGGCGGCATGCCTACCATTCGTGGCGGCAAAGAGCGCGAGGGAGGCAAGGCACATGAGCGTTCCTGCGCTCGCAAAGCCCCACCAACCTGCAATGCTGTAGAGTGCGGCCCCGCCAGACGATCCGAGCGCACCGCAGACGAACACACCGCCCATATAAGCAGCATTCAGGCGTCCGCGCGCAGTGTCGTTGAGACTGTAAACCACGCGCTGGCTGATGACCTGATTGGTTTGCACCCCACCATCCAGCAGCAGCGCAAGTACCGCGAGGACGATAATCCAACCTGCAGCGACGGCCCAGCCCGAGGTGAGAGACGTTGCGCCTACGAGTGCGATTGCGCTCAGTGTCGCCGGACGGGTCAGTCCGGCGTCAGCCAAGCGTCCTGCGAGAGGAGCGGCCAGTGCGCCGCCTGCTCCCGCGAGTGCGAAGAGGGCAATCTTGCCCTGGCTAAAGCCGAACTGGGCATGAAGCAAAAGCGGAATGGCGGTCCAGAACATGTTGAAGACAGCGAAGACGAGACCATGACAGGCGATGCGAACCCTTAACGTCCTGTATTGGACCAGAAGATGCATGATCGACCGCAAGAGGCTTCCGTAAGACATGCGGCGGGTTGGGGCCTGAACGGGCAGAACGCGCGCCAGCCCAAGACCCGCGAGCATCATGACGACAGCAGAGACCCAGAACACGGCTCGCCAGCCGAACGCGGCCGCCATAGCGTTTGCGACGGGCCGCGAGAGCATGATCCCCGACAGCAGGCCGCCCATGATATTGCCGATCGTTCTGCCACGTTGACCGGGTTCCACGAAATGCGTGGCGAGCGGCAGCAGAATCTGCGACCCCACGGAACACAGACCGATGGTGACGGAAAACAGCATGAATGTCGCGACTGAGGTGCTGAGCGCCGCTCCGATCAGACTGACGACAAGCCCGGCAATCGTCAGGAGGATCAGACGACGGTTTTCGGACTGGTCGCAGAGCGGCACGATCAGGACCAACCCAGCCCCGTAGCCGAGTTGGGTCAGCGTGACGATACTTCCCGCCCATGTGGAGGAAATGGCCAGTGCACTCGTGATGGGGCCGATCAGAGCCTGCGCGTAGTAGATGTTCGCGACCGTCAGGCCGCACACCCCGGCGAACAGTCCGGTTATCGCCGGTGTCAGGCGGAATGTCGTGTGAGCGGTAGCGTTTGTCACGGGCGGCCTTCTGGCAACTTTTGAGGCGAGTGGCGGCTCAGAACGTGTTCCTGAAAATGATCTCGTCTGTCGGAAGGATGCCGCCGGTCGGGTGAGGGGACTTGGCACATTTACCGACCGCGACGAACATGACGATTTCATGGTCCTCGGGAAGATTGATCAGCTTGCCCACTGCGTCGAAGTCGAAACCGTCCATCGGGCATGTGCCGTAGCCCATGCTTTCGGCCTGTAGCATGATGGCTGCCGCTGCCATACCGCACGAGCGCATGCCTTCGTCGCGCTGGACCTGTTCGCGTCCACGATAATACTGATCGATCGCGCCGGTCATGAATTGCTGCACTTCGGTGGAGGCGTTTTCCCAGTAGCGCGTGGTGGATTTCTCCCACGCCTTGATGTCAGCGCAGAGAACCAGAAGCACGGAAGAGTCGGTAACCTGAGCTTGATCCCATGCGACGGCGCGGATCTTGGTGCGCAGTTCTGGATCGGTCACGGCGACGAAGCGCCAATTCTGGATGTTGAACGCCGTTGGCATACGGCGGGCGAGACCGAGCAGTGTGTCGAGTTCAGCGTCCGTCATGCGGTGGTCGGGATCGAAGACTTTGGTAGCGCGGCGTTGCAGAATGGCACTGGCGACGTCGAGGGGCATGACATTTCTCCTGTTGTGTGGCTCTGTTGTACAATTTACCCTGTCAACGCGGAGAGGGCATTAAGGGTGCTTAGGCTTATGAGACGGCCCGTCTGATGGGTGTTCCATCGTTCCCCTTGGCCCGTCCGGGATAGCCGTAGGCCTACAGAGTTTCATTTCGGGTGATGGCATCTTTGCTGATGCGAGGCGCCATAACACTACATTCTTTTTGGGAGGTATGATCTACCATGTATCAGGGCTGGTAATGGTTTCATGAGATCGCCTTGTGTCATACACACTACCAGCCGTGACGCTGACTGGCGATCTCTTCATCGTCGGGGATCTGTTCCCGAGACTGGGGCCGGAGCATAGCATCACTGATATCGCTTCCTATCATGTCTATGCTCCTGATTTATATGGCTATTCATGGAATTTTTCAAATGTACGGAAGGAAAAAGAAAGGCATGTTTAAGACATTACTATTTCCTAACATGCCCTTCAGGAAGAATACTAGCGCGTCATAGATTTAAACAATTGTGTCTGTTCGACCAGCGCGCGTTCGGTTGGCAACCGTTCCATACTCGATGCACCATAAAATCCATGGCAATCAGGGCAAGCCTTGAGGACTTTCTGGGCATCTTCAGGCATTGCAATCGGTCCGCCATGGCAAAGAACGATGACGTCGTCTCTCACACTTTTGGCAGCATCCGTCATCTGGTTGATCAGCGTTATACAGTCGTCCAGTGTGAATGCTGTTTCTGCACCAATATTGCCACCAGTTGTCAGGCCCATGTGGGCAACCAGAACATCCGCGCCCGCTTTTGTCATGCTGACAGCTTGCTCTGGGTCGAAGATATAAGGGGTCGTGAGCAAATCTTTCTTGCGGGCCCGAGCGACGACATCCACTTCCATAGCATAGCTCATGCCGGTTTCTTCAAGGTTTTTTCGGAATGTACCGTCAATCAGCCCGACTGTCGGGAAGTTTTGTATACCAGAAAAACCCACCCTGCGTATTTCGTCGAGGAATACATCAAAGTCCACAAATGGATCGGTACCATTCACGCCGGCAAGTACTGGCGTGTTTGGGACAACTGGCAGCACCTCACGTGCCATCTCCATAACGATCTGATTGGCGTTGCCATAAGCAAGCAAGCCCGCAAGTGAACCGCGTCCAGCCATGCGGTAACGACCGGAGTTATAAATGACGATCAGATCGATGCCGCCCTCCGCCTCACATTTGGCGGAAAGACCTGTTCCTGCTCCGCCCCCAACGATGGGGCGCCCTTCTGCGATAAGGCCGCGCAAACGACCAAGAATAGTTTCGCGTGCAATGCTAGGCATTGAATTCGGTCTCCTTGAACATTGTCTGAAATTCGTCCGCCATTGCCTGAGCAAAAGCAGAATCATTGAGCGCATATGGCAGGCGTATCAGCCTTCGCCTTGCGCTTTCGCGCAGCATCCCTGATAACGCCGCGACGAATGCTTCATCGGCTTCGGGATCGAAAAAGACCTCTCCAGCCGCATCAAGTAAAGAAAAGCCGCCTTCCGGTATAAAGAATGCGACGGGGCCTTCGCAGTGATTCAGGCGTTCGGCAATCATTTGCCCCATCTGACGACATTCTTCGGCTGATGTACGCATCAGTGTGATGTGTGGGTTATGCTCTACCAGAACACGATTTCTATAATTTTGTGGAACCGTATCTCGGGCAGCGAAATTGACCATGTCGAGACCACCGCAACTGCCGACATAAGGCACTTTAGTGCGTTCAACTGCGCCGAGCCGGTCTTCTCCACAAGGAAAAATACCATTCGCAATGAGGTCGCAGAATTCCGTTGTTGTAACGTCAATTACACCGCGTATGACTCCACGATCAATAAGCTGTTCCATCGAACGACCACCCGTGCCGGTGGCGTGAAACACCAAACAGTCAAACTGATGATGCAAGGTATCAGTCAGGTGTGTGACGCAGGGTGTCGTTACACCAAACATCGTCAAGCCAATCGCAGGGCGTTGGTCTTCGGGTTCATGCGTCGCAGAACGCACCATACCGGCCATGGCATTCGCTGCGTTTTCGAGCACTCGCCGCGACACACGGTTCAGCCCTTGCATATCGACCACGGAATACAGCATTGCTATATCGGATCCACCAACATAAGGCGCAACGTTTCCAGATGCCACGGTGGACACAAGAATTTTTGGAATACCGATGGGCATTGCCTGCAAAGCAGGTGCTACCAGTGCGCTGCCTCCAGACCCCCCTAGTGCCAGTACTCCTGCCACATCAGGGCGCGAGGAGAGATAGTGCAACAACGCGTCAGACATTCCTGCAATTGCTGGACCTCTGACATTCCCGAATACGGCATCGGGCCCACGCGGGTGGCATGATGCGACGTCCCATGCCACGACATCGGTGGCTTGAATGACACCGGTGCAATTGTGTCCTGTGGAGACATCGACAACTCTGGAGAGCACACCACGTTCCGACAATTTGGTTTGCAGATAACGGAGTTCTGCGTCCTTGGTGTCTCGCGTTCCGATGATATAGACGTATTTTGCCATCGTCAGGCCATCCGGGGACACGGCTCAAGCAATGTGACCGTCAGTGGTCTTTCCAGTCCTGCCGTAAACGTCTCTTTCATGGCCAGGAAATGTGCCGTCTGCTCATGAATTAGAAGCGCGTCGAGACTCTCCCACTGTTCGATAAACACGAGATGCTGCGGGTTGTTTTGGTCACGCTTGCAGTCATAGGAGATATTGGACGGCTCTAAACGCGACGCGATAACGCATGCCGCAACTGCGCCGAGGACGGCATCTTTGTGTTCAGGTCGGATGTAGATTTCGGCAATGATAGTAAGGACATTTGTTGATAGGTCTGACATGCTTTCTCTCCGCCGCCTGACTGTTCTTGTCAGACTAACGCGGAGTGACACTTTCAGCCTAAGACTATAGTGTCGCGTGACACTTTTCTTTCTACTAGTTCGCATGCCTGACGTATGCGCGTCAGCGCTACGGTCAGATTTTTGAAGGATACGGCACCCAGGGCGAGCCTTACGCCTGTTGTTTGAAGGGTGTCGCAACTGGCAAAAGCGCTCGGTGGTGCGATTGAAACACCGAGTGCCTTTGCGTTTTCAGCGACGTTTTCTGCTGTGGATGCATCCATGGGCAGCCAAAGGTGAAAGCCGTCTCCACCCGGTTCTGTCATGCGTTTGCCCAATATATTACGGGCAAGATTCCGTCGTCTTGCGGCTTCGGCACGTAAAGATTGACGGACGCTGCTAGCCGTTCCATCGCTCAACCACTGAGCCATCATCGCATAGGACAGGGGAGCGATCATCAGGGATGATGCAAGCAGTACTGGAAGTGTCTGCGCTGCGAATGCAGCTGGGGGGGCAAGCGCGCCTATGCGCAAACCTGGACTGATGATTTTTGACAGACTGGAAACATGAAAAGTCCGTTCCGGAATGAGCGCCGCGAGAGTGTGGTTTAGCTTGCTCTGTCCAGCATAGACACCATCTTCGATGACCAGAGCATCGAACCGGCGGCATAACTGGGCAATGGCATGTACTCGATCGCTATCCATGCAAGCGGTGGTTGGATTATGCAGGGTGGGCGTTACATACACTAATGCCCGTCCAGTTTGGGGTGACGATAAGGCGGCTTCCAGCCCATCAGGCATCATCCCGCGCGCATCCATGGCAATACTTTGCAAGGTTTTTCCTCCGCGACGCACTGTGTCCAGCATGCCGGGGTAGGTCACCTCTTCGGTTATAATGCTGCCCACATGTGGGCGCGCGACGGTGAACGCCACGCTGAGTGCCTGTTGCGCTCCACCAGTCAGTAACAGATTTTCCGGATCGATTTCGATACCGCAACCTGTCAGCCAGTGCGCCATAATTCGACGGTGTTCGATATGTCCAGCAACAGGTGGATAAACGTTAAAAAGGGCGGCGTCGACGGTACGGGCCAGACGTGACAGGGTGCGAGCGAGTGCTCGGTCACTAAACATGGGCGGGGGCATATTGGTGGACATATCCAGCAAAATCGACCGATCATCCGCCCGTGCTGCAACGAAAGATCCACGCCCATGCTCGGCCCGCACTAATCCGCGTCTTTCAAGAATGGCATAAGCGCGCGTAACGGATCCAATGCCGATGCCCAGACGCCACGCGAGGTCACGGTGTGCTGGCAGTCGATCGCCAACAGACAAAATACCATGGAGTATGTCTGATCCCAGCACGTCGGCTAGACGCTCTGCTGACGATCCGGTTCCGTCTGGGAGACGTGCATTCCAAGGTGACTGGCTTCGCATTGTTTTGCCTAATTAATTTTAGAAAGCTCAATAGTGGGGGAATACCCCGCTCTGGATGGCAGATGGAGGGTGGTTAGGACTATTCTATCGTATCGTCCCGCCCCCGCGAAGCCAGAAGCCAATCGTCAGGGCTACCTGGAGGGTTCGAAAAACCCTCTGGTTTTGAGTCTGTCTCTGTGATTCCATTTCTCCTGCATTGATTGAGGGAGAAGATGAAGCAGGCTGGTTTCTTTGACGTTGAAGAGCGGCTTGCGCGATTGAGCGGGCTTGGTGATCAGCTTGAAGCGTTCTGCCCTGATCTGGAGAAGGCCCTGGCCTATTCAGATGGAAGCAAAGGCGGGCGACGGCCATTTGATCCGGTGCTGATGTTCAAGATCCTGGTGATCCAGACGCTGAACAATCTGTCTGATGAACGGACGGAATATCTCATCAACGACCGGCTGTCGTTCATGCGTTTCCTTGGTCTGGGGCTTTCAGATCGGGTGCCTGATGCCAAAACAATCTGGCTGTTCCGTGAACGCCTGACACAGGCGGGGGCCATTGAAAGACTGTTTGAGCGCTTTGATGCGACCCTGCGGAACGCAGGCTATCTGCCGATGTCGGGTCAGATCCTGGATGCAACGCTGGTGGCTGCTCCAAAGCAGCGCAATACTAATGCCGAGAAGGTAGATCTCCGGGCAGGACGTACCCCCGAAGACTGGCAGGACAAGCCGTCCAAGCTGTCGCACAAGGATCGCCATGCGCGCTGGACGCTGAAGTTCACGAAGGCGAAGCGGCAGGATGATGGAACCATGCCATCCAGCGATCTCGCCATCCCGTTCTTTGGCTACAAATCCCAGGTATCGATAGCGGGGCCGGGTTTGATGCCATGGAGAAAGTCGGAGAAGCGCAGGCTTCGGAGACGTGGTTGTGGATCAGACCCGGTTCCCAGCATGCCGGGAACCGGGTCTATACTCTCAGAGCGAACCAGGCCGGTTCGGGGCTGAAGTCCCTGAGAGATCCGCCGATCGTCTCGTCTTTTGTGAAGCATGAACCCGGTCCGGCCGCGCTGACGGGGCAAGAGTAACAAGATTGTGGCGTCTGCTTTGAGTGAAGTTGATCGGCCACGAATGACACACCTGACTGTGACCGTAGCGTTGGTTCCCTCACCAGAAAGGACCGACCATGACATTCCGTATCATTGGTATTGATCTGGCCATTCGCGGAGATCACCTCGCTCAGATCTATGACGATGGCCGCCCTAATGGCCGTGCAATTCGTTTCAGGCACGATCAGCCCTCACTCGCCGCTTTTGTTCAGACAGCCGTGATGGGGCTGAGAGCGGATGACCACATTCAGGCCATCATGGAGCCAACCGGCATGAGCTGGTTTCCTGTTGCCCACCATCTTGCAGATGCTGGCGTCACCGTGGCTCGTGTCAAGGGAAAACGGGTCAAGGCTCTACGCCGTTACCTTTCCGAACACGCCAAAACGGATATGGCTGATGCCCAGATCCTGGCGGCCATACCGTCATTTGGTGGACCACGTCTTGATCCAGTCCACATTCCGGATCCGCAAAGCCACGCTCTTCAACGTCTAATCAAACAGAGAAGCCGCTTTCAGAACGAGATCGCGGATGCCAGGCGGCGCCTGCTTGATCTCATTCGTTGGGCATCCCCCAGGCTTGAAGCAGTCTTGCCCGACTTAGGAACACGGCTCTCTTTGGCCCTGTTGCAGAAATGGTTTCACCCCTCGGATGTTTTGAAGGCGCGTCGTACGACATTCGCCAAATATGTTGGAGCTCATGCGGGAGGGAACCATCCGCGCAGTGGGCCCTTTGTGGAAACGCTGATCACAGGGTTACGTGAAGCGGCGCAATACGCTCAAGACCTTCATGGGACACACATTGATTTTTCGGAACTACAATTCCAAATCGCGACGGGAATTGAGAATGTTCTGAAGAAAATCCAACCAGTTGAAGATTTTGAGCAGCATATTGCAGATCTCTATAAACACCTCGACCCACAGGCTCTTCTGCTCAGTGTTCCGGGTGTCGGCCGTCATCTCGCGCCAACCCTGATCGGTATCTTGCAGAACATTGAGCGGTTTCATTCCGAAAAACATTTACGGTGGTTCTGTGGCCTGTTTCCCAGGAGGGCTGATAGTGGTGGTGTGGAGCGAGCGGGCCAGACCCTGATCCAGGGTGGCAATAACCGCATCAAACATGCACTTTATCTTGCTGCTGATACGGCACGAAAAACAGATCCTGAACTGGCAGAACTTTATTGGAGGCTGATGACGGCGAAAGGTCATCATCACAAACAGGCTTTATGTGCCGTTGCCAATCGTATTGTGAACCGGATCTTCAGCGTTCTCAAACGAGGAAAGCCTTATGAAGTGCGCGACAGGGAGGGAAACAGCATCACCCTCTGTGAAGCAAAAGCTATCACTCTGGAGCGCTATACTGTCGGAGAAAACAGTAGAGCAGGACGTCGTTCCAATCGGATCGAAAAGAACTCCTGAAACCGGAAAAATTGCTTGCGCTCTCGGTACAAGATCACGTCTCCATCGACCGGAAGTATCGGTTCATCCGGAAATGGAAGACGACGGATGCCGTTGCCAGCGATGGCGCGCGATTGAGAGAGGGGCTGCTGGATAAAACCAATACGGCCTCAAGCGTCTGGGCAGACACGGCCTATCGCTCCAAAGCCAACGAAGACTTCATGGAAAAGCAGGGCTTTGTCTCCAAGGTTCACAGGAAAAAGCCGCATCTCAAACCTATGCCCCGGCATATCCAGAAATCGAATGCCGGAAAGTCTGTGATCCGATCTCGTGTCGAGCATGTCTTTGCCGATCAGAAATCACAGACGGGACTGCTGATCCGAACTGTCGGTATCACCCGGGCCACCATGAGGATCGGGCTCGCCAATATCGTCTATAATATGCGCCGTCTTCTCTTCCTGGAGCGAATCAGCGCGAGCGCGTAGTCATCCAGCAGGGGACAGCCCCTAATCCGTTCAAAACACAAACAGAAAACGCCCCAAAGAACCGTCAATCAGATTGCCAAAACCCAGAAATCACGGGCCAAGCACATCAATCAACGGTTCTTCGATCCCTCCATCTGCATTTCGTGCCCTCTTGACGAGGCAAGCATCTCTTCCAATTTTTCTTTCGCTGGACGCCATCGGGTCCGGCATAGGCTCTGTGAGCCAGACAACTGAAGTCCATGTTGCTTTAATCGGAGGATGTGGATGTCGACACTGAAAGGACTTTATTCCCGCTATCGCCGCTCCTTGCGCACAGCCGCCCGGAGATGGCGCAACCGACTGGAGGGAGGCGTATCATGGTAACGCGCCCCCTTTTTGGAGACGATCCGCTAGCTCCGCGTGTCCTCTCCGTGCTCCGCCGCCTCGGTCATGACGGACGTGGCGTGATGCTGACGTCTCTGGTGGCCCATACCGGTATACCGGGGATCAGACTTCGCTCTACGCTGGAATGCCTGGTCCAGGCGGGCACGGTCACCCCTGCCGGGTGTGATCCTCTGGCTTCTGATCTCGCGTTCCGTGTCCCCATGCGGGCAAGAGCCGCACCGCCAGTTCCGATCGCGGCGTAAGGCACAACCGCGCCGGGTAGATCAGAAACGCCTTCTCCGAGCGGAAGCGCCATCTTTTCTGGAACGACCGCACGAATGAGAGGGTGGAGCGGGGCCTTCCATCGGAGGTCCCGCGTTTCTGCAGATGAAATCAAAAGCAGCGAGAACAGGGAGATGTCGAGTTTTATTCATCTTCTCAACCTGAAGGCGCTTCAGCACTATTGGAATAACCATCCCCCCGTGCCCCGTTCACGGGGGACAATGCGGCCAGTTTGGTCGCACTCCGCGGGAAAGACGGAGCGAGCGGAACAGACAGCCAAGCAACCTCGGCACCTTCGGCAGCGGGAGAGGCCACATGTCGCTGTCGGTCTCATCCTCATGCTGCTGGTCGGAATGGTCTCGCCGACATCAGCTCATGCACCGCAGGGTATGCTGTCGTGCGAGACAGAAAAGCAGCCGGTAAACATTCCATCCATGCCACTGGCCCGCGCCATAGAGATATTGAGCCGGCAGACCGGGTGCCCGGTCCTAATCGACCCGATCCTTATGGACGGCAGGACCTCGGCAGCCGTCAAGGGCGCCTATACGCCTCAGGCCGCCCTCCTGCATCTGTTCGGATCCGTGCATATCGACGTCACCGCCACTGTTTCTGGCTTGAGCGTCAGTCCTCTGGATGCGACGGCTCTGACATCGGGTGACACGCGGTCCGGCCTGAGGAGTGCACCATGACTCTTCATACGGACAGGCCGAACAAAATTATGTCGCTTCCGACCGTTCAGATCAGCACAGAACTGGCGGTCCTGCTTGCCCACTATCTCAGCTACGAGGAAAAAGACCGCGGATACGGCGGCCTCATGCATCGGGCGGCTGACCATCTGATTTACCACCTGGTATCTCGCTGGAGAACCGCGCCAGACCCGGAAGCGACGACCCGACCAACGCCGTGGTCCGAAAACTCCTGCCTGTCGCTGACCGCACGCACATGGCCAAGGCCTTGGGCTAGTCGTTGGGAGACCTCGAAAATCAACTGACATTGGCCTTGCCAAAGGCCGTGCGAGATCATGCCAGAATATTGTCCTGTTGTCTGCCATGCTGGCACCGGATGTAAGCCGGAAGGGCCATGAGCCCTTCCAGAGACTGATTCAGTCCGCAGGGGAGTTCGCATCCACATCCGAGGGATCAAGCGGTTCGACCAGTCCTTTTAACTCTGGATCAGTGGAACTGCTCTAAAAGAAAAACCAGACCCAGGGCGTGGGAACTATAACGCAATTCATAGATGGGAAAACGGCTATGGAAGACCTCTCCATGAAACGTTCCTGGCAGAGCAGGGACTGGTCCCACTTCATCAAGCTGTTCAGGGGCCTGACATTCTACGAGCGTTTTGAACAGGCGATCATTCTGACCCTGATTGCGCTCATCATGCTGGTCACCGCCATCGCGACGATTCATCTGATCGGCGCGGTATGGCATCTGGTCGTCGATGTCGGAATCGATCCGATCAACCAGACGATCTTCCAGGCGATTTTTGGCGCGATCTTTACTGTTATCATCGCCCTTGAATTCAAACACTCCCTGCTGGTCGTTCTTGCCCAGCATGAGAACGTCATCCGGGTACGGACCATCGTCCTGATCGCCCTCCTGGCGATTGCCCGCAAATTCATCCTGCTGGATCTGCATGATGTGACTGCCATGGAACTGTTCGCTCTCTCGGCGGCTGTTCTGGCGCTGGGTGCCGTCTACTGGCTGGTCCGCGAGCAGGATGCGCGTGTCGCGCGCGATGCCAGAGAACAGGCGCATCTTGAAGATAATCCTGCGGCCCGCTGTGAGCCTGAACGGTCTTCATCCTGAAGAATCGAAGTAAAGGCGGTCTATAACGCCGCCTTTACTCAATCCCCACTATGTCTCGTGCGATGAGGACGTCTTCTTCGCCGTCTCTGGCCCTGACGGTGCCAGATGATCTGTGTCGATGGGCCGGAACGGCGGAATGGGTTGTCCGGGAGAGTAGACCGGTCCCTTGTAGTTCTGATCCAACTGGCTTGCGTTCAAGCTGTCGACCAGCATATCACCTGTGCCGTCTTCGTAATGAGTGCGAGCCCCGGTTTCGGGGATTGTGGACGTTCCCTCAGTCGCCCTTGCATCGAACGATGTTGCAGTCGTCCGGACAACATCACCAGCATGTGCGCCCGACTGGCTCAGTAGAGACAAGCTCAGAGCAGCGCACGACAGAGATATTTTCATCCTCTTCATGCTCATGACCTTTCGAGATTCTCCCTCGGCCGGATGAATGGCCGGGGGAGAGTTTTCGTCACGCCATCAGGCTGCCTCTTTCCGCGCCTCAATCTGGGGCACGGCTTCCTCCGCACGTGCTGTAGAGGACGTAATCGCGATACGACGCGGCTTCATCGCTTCGGGTATCTCACGTTTCAGAGTAATGGACAGAAGTCCGTTCTCGAAGTGCGCATCGGTGACTTTCATATGCTCGGCCAGATCGAAGCGGCGTTCGAATTCTCTGCCCGCAATACCCCGATGGAGATATTCGGTGGCGCTTTGCGGCTCCGGCGCCTTTCGACCTGTCACGACAAGAGTATTGCGCTCCTGTGTGATCGTAAGGTCGGCCTCGGCAAGTCCGGCAACCGCCATGTCGATCCGGTAATCATCCTCACCGGTCTTGACGATATCGTAAGGCGGCCAGTTATCGACCGCCGGAATCCGGCTGGCGAGATCAAGGGCGTTGAGCATTCTGTCAAAACCCACGCTCGAACGGAACAGGGGAGCAAAATCAACGGTGGCTCTCATAGCCATATCCTCCTTTGAGCAACATGGACACAAGATCAAAACTGATAGTTCTGTCTGCCGACCCCTTCGGCGGCCGGCAGATTCAATCTGGGCACTCCGTGCATGGTGTCAAGAGGTATCAAAAATGCAGAAAGGCAGGTTTGGGCGTCCTCAATCGTTCGCGTGTTCAGAGTGGACCAGAACAATGCCTGATAGTATCGGATGGAAGTTGCTGGCCGTGGCATTCGCCGCGACCATGCTGATTGCCGCTCCGGCGGAGGCCTGGCCGTGGATTTATGCTGGACCACCCATTGTCGTTCCACCACCAGTCCTGGTCGCGCCGCTAGCTGTCAGTTGGGGTGGGCGGTCTCCTTCAGAAGGCTTATCAACCGCCGGTATGGCACATCAATGCCGCAAGGAGGCCTTCCACCCCATCTGACATGTCTTGTTCTATGATACGTTCTCAGAAGGGGCTGCTTTTATGCAGCCGAGCGGAGAATGCACTCGGGTGGGAGGAAACTCCATCAGCTCATGGTGATTGCGGACTGTCCGCTTAGGAGCTTGGCGAATGGGGGCTTGTATGTCCGGGATGAGGGCGACTACAGCCCGTCTGCTCTGTTGTTGATGAGCCGACAGGCTGTTTAGGGGGGGAAGCGGCAGGTCGGCTATGCACGCAGATATGACAAAAGCGGACACGAAACTTTGTGCTGCGATCTGGTTGCGCTTAATTTGTCTACCTTAGAATAAATCTCCGTGCTATGAAGTGACTAGTTTAATGGTCAGGAGATTCGATGTGCAAACTGTGAATTTGGTGGACGCAAAAGCCCACCTCAGTCGTTTGGTCGATCAGGCCATGCAGGGCGAACCCGTTCGCATTATGCGTCGGGGGAAAATCGTCGCACAAATCGACAAAGTCACATGCAAGCGCAAGCCTGTTGATTTGAACGCTCTGCGCTCGCTTACAGCCAATATGACAGTCCAGGCTGTGTCCGCGCGAGAAATGGTACGGGATATGCGAGACGAGGCACGATATTGAGCGTTTATATCGATACGTCCGTTCTGGTTGCCGCGCTGACCAACGAGGCAGAGACAGACCGGATGCAATCATGGCTTTCCAGTCAGGATCCAGACGAATTATTTATAAGTGATTGGGTCGCGACTGAGTTTTCTTCCGCACTTTCAATCAAACTACGGAGCGGTCAGATCAACGTTGCTGACCGTGCAAATGCGTTAGCCCTCTTTACTCGTCTGTCCGCTGAAAGCTTTCAGATTTTGCCCATAACGACACAGCAGTTCAGGGCAGCGGCGCGTTTTTCTGATCAGTATGCGTTAGGGCTGCGTGCAGGTGATGCCTTACACCTTGCCGTCTGCGCCGATCACGGAGCAACGTTATGCACTCTTGATAGACGCCTCGCTGAGGCAGGTCCTAATATAGGCTTAAAAACAAAGCTACTATAATTTGTCAGGAATGGGGGGGTAGCCGGTTGTGTTGGGATAAGAAGCGTAACCAAAGCCATCCCATCAGGGCAGACAGAACAGAGCCAGCAAAGATGCCCATCTTAGCTGGTGTCACAAGATCTGATCCGGAAAATGCCAAGTTTGCGATAAACAGACTAATCGTGAACCCAATGCCGCATAGCAACGAAAGCCCAAACAGCATCCCCGTCGGCGTTTCAGCCGGAAGCGTGGCGATCTTCAGGCGGGTCGAAAGCATTGTTATACCAAAGATGCCGACCGGTTTGCCAACAATCAGTCCTAATATAATCCCGAGCGGAGCAGCCTCCAGCATCATGTCCGGATGAACGCCAGCTAGTGAAACACCCACGTTCATGAAACCGAACAGCGGTAGAACGACCCAGGTAACGAAAGGGGTCAACGCAGAAGATGTCCGATCAAGTGGCGTAGCTTGTCTGGCATCCATTCCTGAGGTGACTGCTGGAAGGCATAGGCCGGTGATGACTCCAGCAAGCGTCGGGTGCAGGCCGGCATCCAGAAGCGCCACCCATAACAGGACGCAACCGATGCCGTAGCTCCAGAGAGTTCTGATCCCAATCCTGTTCGCGCCGACCAATGCGGCAGTCACGATCACGACCGCGATAAGCCCCGGCCAATACAGAGCGCTCCCATAAAATAGGGCGATCACCACAATCCCCAGCACATCGTCGAAAATGGCAAGCGCCATCAGCCAGGCCCTGGCTCCCGGCGAGACATGCCTTCCAAGAGCAAGGATGATTGGCAACGTAAACGCGGCATCCGTTGCAACAGGAACGGCCCAGCCGCGTGTCGCTTCCGGATGATCGCATGTTACCAGCAGATACGTAAGGGCCGGCACGATCATTCCCCCCAACGCTCCGATAAGCGGAAGGGCGATGCTGCGTAGTGATGAGAGGTGCCCGGAAACAATTTCCTTTTTGATTTCGAGAATGACCACCAGAAAGAATAGGGTCATGAGTCCGTCAGAGACCCATGCATCAATGTTTTCTGGCCCCCGCTCTCCCAAGATGGGTAATTTCATGGGCGTTGTTATCAGGGTGCCGTAACCCGACGCCCATGACGAATTCGCCAGGACAAGACCCAACAGGGATGCCAGCAGGAGAACAGACGCCCCACCTGCGGGAGAGGCCAGAAAACGTCGGATATGCGTTGTGGACGGAACAGAAAATTCGCTCATTCCTCTTTGTTGAATGAGGCAGGCTCCCACACAAGCCTGTAGCGATGCGCTACCTTGTCATAATGTTTCTATTAATGCCCGCTTTCCGGATGGCCGTTTAACGCGGCTGATGTTCGGCGTGTAGGCGTAAGCGGACCTGCTGCTTACGCCCTCATCTCGGACATGCAAAGCGCCGTAGAGAATTTCCAAAAGCAGACATGCTTTCTGTATGCCGTCTAACTACCGCTCATACGCCTGACTATGCATCCCATAATCTCTCAGGAATTCTTATCTGCCTCACCCAATGTCTGCGCCGCGACGATCGACCAGTCCTTTTCTCCATGCCCAGCATCAATGGCTTCTCCCATCTGTCCGAAGATCGCAGCCAGCATTGGCAGTTCACGACCGGTCGCAGCACCCGCTTCTGTCGCAAGCCTCAGATCCTTGAGGCCGAGAGCCGCACGGAAGCCGGGTTCGTAAACCCGGTTCGTGATATTCTTCGAGTAGACCTGATAAGATCGACTGCCAAACAGCGTATTTAGGATCAGATCAAAAAATACCTCGCGTGCGACACCATTAGCCTCTGTCAGCACAACTGCCTCCGCCATCGCCTCAATCGCCATGGTAATCATCATATTACACGCAATCTTAGCCGCATGAGCTCCCCAAGGTTTGTCCCCCATCGGCCAAATACGTTTGCTCAAAACCTCGAATACGGGCACGAGCCTGGCCAAATGTGTTGGATCGCCACCCGTCAGGATCTGCAACGCGCCGTCTGCCGCAACATCCGGCCTGCCAAGAACAGGGCTTGCCACAAATGCCACCCCGGCTTGGTTGTGCAGCGCCGTCAGCTCGCGCGAAAACGCGACCGAAATCGTGGACATCATCACATGGATCACACCTGATTTTGCGCGTGACAGCAAATCTGGATCGACGATTACGGAGCGAACAGCCGTATCATCTGACAATATTGTCAGTACGACATCGCCCTCGAAGGCCTTATCCGGTATTTCCAGCGTGGTCACACCTGCAAGCGTGCGGCCCGAGCGAGTCCAAGCGGAAACGTCATGGCCGTTGCGGACCAGATTGGTGGCCATAGCACGACCCATCGCACCGAGGCCGATAAAGGCTATCTTCATGCTAACGCCTCTGTGTTCGGCGCAAGCCATGCCAGTACTGGAGCCAGTGCTTCGTCAGAGTTTTTCTCGTAAATCAAGCCATGTCCGTTGCCGTGCACGCCATAATCCGGCAGGTGCATCAACTCGGCTGAAGCCCCCGCATTATTCAAAAATGCAGCAGTGGGCAGGCTTGCGGCGGCAAAGTCGCTAGCCTCGGCGGTCACGATCAGGATCGGCAATCCGACCAGAGACGGCAGGCGATACGTACCTGGCTCTGCAGCTTGCAGGACCGTTGCATCGCTCACAGGCGGTTCGAACGCCAGTGGCGCGGCAGCAGCGCCCCACGTCATCGGTCCGATGTTGGGAATGGTCGCAAAAGGCGGCCCCATTGGCTCGATCGCAACGATACCCCGCACGAGATCAGGTCTCCGATCAGCGACCAGCCAGCCATCCGGGCCGGAGGCAGAATGCGTCAGCAGGATCGCAGGGCCAATTTTATCCAAAAGGGCTGCGGTCCGGTCGGCATCCATCGTCTGGGAGACGCACAAATCAGCGGGCAATGGCCCATAACCCGCGATAAAATCGTCCATTGCCGAATCGTTATCCGCAGCAAACGGCCATTGTGTATGGCGCGGATTGGTACCAGGGAAATAGATCTGACGGCCGCCTTCATAGGAAAACGGCGGTCCCATTGCCCCGGTGATGTCCGTATGCAGGGGCGAACGCCCGTGCCCCGGCCGGTCGATCACTAGCACTGCATAACCTGCTTCAACCAGACGCTGCGCCCATCCCGCTCGGCCATCGGGCGTATCGAACCATTCCGTCCCCTGAAACCCGCCCCCATGCATCAAAACGATCGGGTAAGGACGTGTAACGTGTTCGGGTGCCTCCCACTCCACATACATCGGTGCACGCTGATAGGTGCGGCCAGATTGGACCACGCGCTCGCCTGGTATCCAGAAATGGCCTCGGCGAATACTGCGTAGCGGTGCATTCGACCATGGGTGATGAAAATTCATATCAGAACCTCAGAGAGGCAATACGCGCAGGCGCAGTGGTTCAAGATTGGTAAAGCGAGGCACATCCGCCATGACGGCCGCAACTTCCCGACTGCTGAATGCGACCTCGATACTGGCTGAATCGGTAAAGCGGCACTCGCAGATCGCGACAGTTTCGGAAGTGTCCTTCGCTGGGTAGAATGCTGCGAGCGACACAAGCCCATAGGCACCAAAGGCATTCCTCACCAGCGGCAGGTGGCGCTCCACATAGTATACCCGGTCGAAACGATCGGCTGGTGTGCCGCGATAGATCACATATAAGACCGCTTCATTCATGCGCCGAACCCGCCGTCAATCGTGTGCATGGCGCCCGTGATCCCACTCGCATGCGGACCTACGAGATAGGCCACCAAGTGTGCCACATCTTCTGCTGTGCCGTGCCGTTTGAGCGCCATCTCGTCATGCATCGCCTGCACGAGGGGACCGTCATGAGGATTCATGTCGGTGTTCGTCGGACCCGGTTGCACCACGTTAACCGTGATATCACGCGCGCCAAAATCTCGTGCCAGACCACGCGCAAGACCCTGCAATGCCGATTTACTCATTCCATAAGCCGTAAGACCTTCGAACGGCATTCTGTCTCCATGCACAGAACCTATCAGGATAATCCGGCCGCCCTCACTCATCTGACGCGCAGCTTCGACGGATGCGAAATAAGGGCCGCGAATATTGACGTCGATCAGATGGTCTACTGCATCCGGCTCCAGCGTTAGCGGGTCGCCTGGCAACAGAAGGGCGGAATTATAGACCAAAACATCAAGCGGCCCTATCTCGCGCAGGAGGGCAATCGTCGCATCGCGGTCTGAAGCGTCGCTGCGGATCGCGTGTGCGCCAGTACGAGCCGCGACTGCCTCCGCAGCTGTCTGCGATCCAGCCCAGGTGAATGACACGTCGTCGCCTTCTGCAGCAAAGCGCGCGACGATCGCCGCCCCAATTCCACGACTGCCGCCGATGACCAGAATTTTGCGTGTTGCCGAAGCCAACATTAGGAGCTCCTTGAATTTGTTGATTGATCGCTACATAATTCATTAAGCACTAACGTCAAGGATTTTTGAGTGACCGATCATTTATTATCAAAAGGAGCGCGTGGCCGCCCCCGCCGGTTCGATCCAAATGCCGCTCTCATCACCGGGCGCGCATTATTTCACACGCACGGTTATGAAGCGCTTGGTATTGCCGCCATTACCGAGGCACTCGGTATCCGGCCGGCCAGCTTCTATGCTGCGTTTGGGAGCAAGGCCGCCTATTTCGAGCGAATTGCAGAAGCGTATGTGGCCGAAGTTCTGCCGCTGGAGGCCTTCTTTCGTGATGACTGTCCGATTGTCGACAGTATTGCCGAGCTGCTGGGCGAAGCCGCACGCACATACACGACCTGCAGTGATCAAGCAGGGTGCCTGATCCTTGAAGCGTTGCGGGCCGATCGTAGCGGCGAAGGAAGGCGCATCGCTATGCGCGTTGCTCAGATCCGTCGTGAAAAGCTGCAAGCCTTCATCGCCCGCGGGGCACCAGCGGTAGCATTAATCGCAACCGACGTCGTGACGGTGACAATGGCCGGCATGTCGGCTGCTGCGCGAGATGGTGTCAGCTGTGTATGTCTGGAGCAGGTCGCAGCGGTTGCTACGGTCGGCCTACGTTCACTTATCGAGGGAAGCGCGTAGGCAGTTGATCAATAGTGATGATATGGTGATATGTTCGCAATCCCGACTCTACGAACTGATCTCAGGCTGACTTTCATTAAACTGCCTATCTGCTCAGTGATGTAGGAGCAGACAGGCGGCTTACGCCTTCAAAGCGGTCGTTCAGACGGTGTCTGCAACTTCCCAAAATCGGACGCAGCTAAATTTAGGATCTGACAGGCGATGGATTCTGCGTAATGTCGGGCAAACTGTGCATCCCAACCTTGGACTACCGCATTTCTCATTTTCGTCGTGGGCCTTCCTCTCTCTATAGACGGGCGTCGGTCGAAATCCGTGCCGGCAGGGTGAAGACGACATGGAAATACCCGACCGGCAGCAGATCGGCCTCCCGCTCGGCCAGCCATGTCCGCGCGGCGTTCACCTGACAGCGCGGACAGTGACGGTTGCGGCAGCTGTTATAGGCGATCCGCCAGTGTCCGCAGTACCCGCAGGGCGCGACATGCCCACCAGCGGCGCATGTTCCTGATGATATCCGCTTTGCCACCAAACCGGCGCTGGCAACTACGATGATCGGACGTGCGCTGGATGCCGACATATCGTTCGCTTGGGTCGCGGGCGACAGCGTGTATGGTGTCGGCGATTTGGAAATGGCTCTACGCCGCACGGGCAAAGGTTTCGTGCTGGGCGTGAATGCCAACCACTGGTTTTACTCCTGGCGACCTGACGTGATGTGGGTCGCCGAGGCCCGCGAGATTATCAACACCCTGCCTGACGAAGCCTGGGTCCGGTGTTCGGCCGGGCACGGTACCAAGGGCGAGCGATGGTATGACTGGTTGTATTGCCCGATGGCCGATCTCCACGCGTCGGAATATGCTGACACCCTGACCGGAACATGGACCCGAGGCCTGCTGGTCCGCCGCAATCCCGCTGATGGCGATCTGCGCTATTTCATAACCTGGTGCCCCCAGGGGACGCCGCTTGAAACGCTGGCCCGCGTTGAAGGCGCGCGCTGGCGGATCGAGGAAGGCTTTGAGACCGCCAAGAACGAATTTGGCCTTGACCACAACGAGACCCGTTCCTGGCACGGCTGGCACCGCCACGTCTCTCTGGTCATGCTCGCCCACGCCATGATGGCCGCCGTGCGCTCCCAGGCGAACGTCCTTGCGCTCAAAAAAAGACCGCTTCCAACGCGCAAAAGCTTATCCAGTGGTCAATTCAGGAAATCCGTCGCCTCGTCGTGAAAATCACCCAGGCCCAGATCCGGGTCCCGCATATCCTCCGGTGGTCCGTTTTTCGACGAGCCCATCAGGCTCAGGCATTAAAATAAAAACGCAACTGTGTGCTGATCACGGAATTTTCAAGCGTCGTATTATGTTCAATGTCGTATGCAGAGCGAATCGAACATAGGAATGTTATGAAAAACAACTTTTTTGTTACCTCATCTATCTTAATCGCTACGTTCCTTGGCTCTGCAAGCCAGGTATTGGCTGTTGAGCAAAAGCCAGCACTCGAGGACGCAGATGTTTTGAAGATGGCGTCGGCCGCCCGCAAAGCTTTAGCCGAGCAGCACATTAATGGCTGTATCGTTATCGCGGACCCTGATGGCGTTCCTCTCTATGTCGAGCGTCAGGTGAATGCTACTCCCAATTGTCTCTCTGCAGCATTAGGAAAAGCCAAGTCGGCCGCCATTTTCAAGACAGACACCAACGTGTCCTATGAAGGGCTGGTCAAAGGAGAGGTTCACAATCTCGCTGTGCCGGATCTCTCAAGCAACCCAGGTGGTGTTCCGCTCTTCGTCGGCAAAACCGTCGTCGGCTCCATTGCCATAAGCACTCCCGATGGCTCGAAGGATCTCGCAGTCGTCCATGCCGCTGCTAACGCTCTCTGACGCGCTGGAGTTGTCTTTGTATGAGCTCTAACCGTCTTTGGCGCTGCTGCCTCGCTGCCGCTGTAACACTGCTTGCGAGTTCGTCCGCAGCTTACGCTGATAATGCGACCAACACCCAGAGCTCGCCTGCATCTGTGAAAATGACAAACCTGCAGCAGACTATCCCCGGTTTTCTGCAATCGCCCTATGGGGCCCCATCATTCGGTGCACCATATGGGACGACGCACGCCCTCGGAGACTGGGGCGGGATACAGCCTTGGCTTCAAAAGCACGGCGTTTATGTCGCTCTTGCCCTGTACGAAGGGATTTCCGGAAATGTATCAGGAGGTCGCAAGAAAACTTACACCGTTGCAGGTCAGGTTGGCAGCACCGTCGATATCGACTTTCGCAAGCTTTTTGGAACCGGTCAGTGGTCAGATGATTTGTGGCTGCACACCCTCATCGTCAATGGGCACGGAACCAATCTCAGCCGCTCCTTTGGTGATAACGGCAATCAGGTTCAGCAGATCTACGGTGCGCGTGGAAACGTCGTTGCCCATCTCGTCTGGGCATATTTCGAGAAATCCTGGTTCAACCATAAAATCGACCTGGCCACCGGCTGGATCCCGACCGGGACGTTTTTCAACAATGCCCCTTGGGTGTGTAACTTCATGAACGTCTGGATGTGCGGAAACGTCACGCCGACGAAGTACCTCGTAGGCGGGCGGGACTGGCCTTCTGGCAATATCGGTGGGGTGCTGCGCCTGATGCCCAATCCTCATGTTTATGTCATGGGAGGTGTCTTCGCCGTCTCGCCACATTCATATAACGGCGGTATCTCCGGCTGGTCCTAGGGACAATCCAATCTGGGCAAACTTTCAACGGAAGCTGAAATTGGCTGGATTCCTGAATTCGGACACGACAAGCTGATCGGTCACTACAAGGTTGGAGTGATGTACGACAACTCGCGCTACAACAACCTGTATGAGGACATCAACGGGCGGCCATGGGTTGTCACGGGTCTGCCCGCTCGCAAACAAAGCGGTCAGACGTCTGTATGGGTCATGGCAGACCAGATGCTGGTTCGACACGGCGATGGCCCATCCAACGGCCTCGTCTTCGGTGCTCAATACGCCTACGCAGACGGTAAAACCTCACAGATCAACCACCATATCGTCGCGGCGCTTATGGATACAGGGCATCTGTGGGGCCGCCCGGAGGACGGTATCGGCATCGCTTTCCAGTGGGCCCATTTCTCCCGCAGTGCGGTTTTGTCCCAGCAGGCTGCTCTTGCCAACGGTTTGGCGCTGGTCGGTGCCAATTTCGGAACGCCATACGGCATTCAGGGCCATGAGACCATTTATGAAGCGTATTACACCTATCATGTCCGGACCGGTGTCACCCTTCAGGGCGACTTCCAGTACGTCAACCATGTCGGTGGAACGACGGTTTTTAACGACGCTGCTGTACTGAGCAGTGCTTTGAATGTTGCCTTCTAGGGAAGACGGGATGTTGAGGGTGTTAAAGCCTGCGTCACTGTCAGAACGGTATTTCAGAACTTGAGGATCTATCTCTATGCGCTTCACAAAAAAGGGTCTCTCCCGCCGGCAGGTTCTCGCAACCTCGTTGACGCTTCCAGCTCTCGGCAGCCTTCCGGGCTTTGCGCGCGCAGCCGGTCTCGTCACCCTTTCGCAGTTTCATGACCTGTGTGGAACCCTGACAGGAAAGTCAGGACTCAATCTTGAAATTTCCAACAGGATCCTCACAGCCCTGACGGCCCTGGACAGCAGCTTCCCCCAGAAGGTCGGTAGCCTCATCAGCGCCATGAAGACCTATGGTCTGAAGGACATGTCCGATTTCAAGCAGTTTGCTGAGCAGAATGCGAATCAGGCTCCTGTTGCGATGAGCATCATTTCCGCATGGTATCTGGGCTATACGGGCACACCCCTCATGGACGCCACGCCCGCCGTGGGCCATCCTGTCGATGACGCAACCTTCGTCACCTATGTGGGCGCCCTGATGTACGCGCCGACAGCCGACACAACCGTCATCCCAAGTTATTCCCGTGGTCACACCAATTACTGGGTGAACCCACCCGCCAGCCAGAGCGCTGGTTGATTGCTGATTTCAGGTAGGTAGAATCATGACCACTCAATACGATGCAGACGTGATTGTCGTCGGCTCAGGCGCAGTTGGCAGCAACGCAGCCTATGAACTTCTCAAACAGGGCAAGTCTGTCATTGTCCTGGAATCCGGCAGGTGGATCCCGCGTTGGAAAATCGTTGAGAACTTTCGTTCGTCTCCGCGGAAAGGCAACCATAACGACCCCTACCCGAACCAACCCTGGGCGCCGACATCTTTCTCACCCGATTATATTGAGAACACAGGTAGCTTTAAATTCCTTCCCGGAATGCTCCGCCTGGTCGGTGGTACAACCTGGCACTGGGCAGCGGCCACCTGGCGCTTCCTGCCCAACGATATGAAGCTCAGGACCCTTTATGGTGTCGGGCGCGACTGGCCTATTTCCTATGATGAACTGGAGCCTTATTACGGACGCGCCGAGTTCAATCTTGGTGTGGCCGGCAGCGACACGCAGGATCAGTCCGGGCAGGGCGGAGCAGGCCAGTTTCCACACCGCTCCACACCGTATCCAGTGCCTCCCGAAGCGGAAACCTACTACTTCCAGCGCATTAAGGCCCGCCTGGCTCCGGAAGGGTTCAACTTCATCCATGAGCCCAACGCACGCACCAATCAGCCCTGGGATGGTCGCCCTGGCTGCTCAGGCAACAACAACTGCATGCCCGTCTGTCCCATCGGGGCCATGTATTCCGGCGATGTCCATGCTAAGCACGTCGTAAAAATGGGCGGCAAAGTTATCGAGGACGCCACGGTCTATAAGCTCGAGAAGGGCTCGGACGGCAAAATTGTCGCAGCGCACTACAGAACGTCCGATCACAAAGACATCCGCCTGACTGCACGGTATTTCATCATCGCTGCAAACGGCCTGGAGACCCCAAAACTTTTGCTCATGTCTGATGTTGCCAACTCGTCCGACCAGGTCGGGCGCAACATTATGGACCATACTGGCATGGGGCTGCAGTTCCTGGCAGACGAACCGCTGTGGCCAGGTCGCGGGCAGGTTCAGCAAGGTGGCATCTTCAACTGGCGTGATGGTGAGTTTCGTCGTGAACACTCTGCCATCAAACATGCCTTGACCAACACCGTGCCAAACAGAGCCATCACACAGCATCTTCTGTCCCAGGGTATCGTGGGACCTGAACTCGATGAAAAAATCAAGGACTGGGCGGCACGTTGGGTGGATATCTCCTCGGTGTTCGAACTGCTTCCAAACCCTGAAAACCGCATTCAGCCCTCGGCGACCCGCAAGGACGCGCTGGGGATTCCGACCATGACCGTCCACTACAACACCGATGATTACATTGAGCGCGGAGCTGTCAAAGCCAAGGCAGATTACGCAAAGTTCGTTCAGACGATGGGTGGTACAGTTATTAACGACAATACCGGCTGGCAGAACCGTGACCACATCATGGGAACCGTCATTATGGGTAATGATGCCAAGACCTCGGTGGTCGACAAGGACTGCCGGGCCTGGGACCATAGTAACCTGTTCATGGCGACAACTGGCGTCATCCCGGCTTGCGGTGTCGTCAACCCGACCTTGACAGGCGTAGCCTTCGCCATTCGCGCTGCCGATATTATCGCCAAGGAAGTCTGAGTCATGACACGTTCTCTCATCGCTGGTCTTGGCCTTCTCACCCTTGCCGCCATCCCGCATTTCGCGATGGCTCAGGATGGCACTGACGATTTCATTAAAAAGGGAGCTTACATTGCCCGCGCGGCAGATTGTATGGCCTGCCACACCAATCCGGGTGGCAAAGATTATGGTGGCGGTTACGTCATTTCTTCACCGCTGGGGGACATCATTGCCTCCAACATCTCGCCTTCAAAAACCTACGGTATTGGCAACTGGACCGAAGGCCAGTTTGCTCAAGCCGTTCGTGAAGGCGTCGCCCCTGAAGGTAATCTTTACCCGGCGATGCCCTATACCTCATATTCCGGTATCAGTGATGCTGACATTCACGCGTTATATGTGTATTTTATGCAAGGTACCGCGCCTGTCGATGAGGCCCCGGTCAAGAAAACGAACCTTCCCTTTCCATTTTCCCAGCGCTGGTTGATGGCGGGATGGAACGTGCTGTATGCGAGCGGAAAGCCCATGCCCGCCGCAACCACACAAGAGGGGGGCGCCAAGCGCGGTGAGTATCTGGTCAACGTGTTGGCTCATTGTTCGACTTGTCACACACCGCGTAACATTGCCATGTCTGAAGACCAGAGCCGCTTTCTCGGCGGTGCGGACCTCGGGGGGTGGCACGCACCAAATATCACCTCGGATCCTGTCAGTGGCATTGGCGGATGGAGTGACGAAGACATCAAGTCCTATCTGCGTGACGGCAGTGCTCATGGCAAAAGCCAGGCGGCAGGAGGCATGGCAGAAGCGGTCGAACACAGTCTGCGTCACCTCACTGATTCTGACCTGACCTCGATTGTCGAGTACCTGCGTACCGTCAAGCCTGTTCGGGACCCGAACCAGAAAGCTCCGGGCTTCAGCTTCAGCACGCCAAAGCTCGCAGACCTCGCAAAGCTTGACGCACCGATCGACCGCAGCCCTGATGCGATGACACTGGGAACAAGCACCAATGGTGCGGAATTGTACACCGGTGCGTGCGCCTCGTGCCATCAGTTGAACGGGCAGGGGACACATGACCAGTTCTATCCTTCACTGACCTCGAACACCATTGTCGGTGGTCCAACGTCTCAGAACCTGGTTATGGCCATCCTCAAAGGCGTGGACCGTGCCACCAACAACGGAACCGTTGCGATGCCAGCCTTCGAAGGCCAGTTGAACAACGAGCAGGTTGCCGCTGTTGCAAACTATGTTCTCTCCAGATTTGGGAATGACGCCTTGCATGTCAGCGCTAGCGATGTCGAACTGCTCAAACGTGGCGGCCCCAAGCCCTTTATAGCACGCTACGCTCATAGCATGAGTGTTGCAGGAATAGCTGCTGCAGGATTGTTTGTTTTGATTATCATTTTTCTTCTAGCTCGCCGCAAAGTGGCAACGCGCTAAGGGACGAAGCTGGAGGGACCGAAGAACCGTTGGGTTGATGTGTCTTGTTTCTGATTCGCGGCTTTGGACGTTCTGATTGACGGTTCTTTTTGACGTACCCCGTTTTTTATGGCTTTGGGTTGATGGGATGACAAGTATCTCGTGGGCGTGCCCCCGAGATACTTGTCTGGCAACCTGATCCGGTGTTCTGCCACCCAGTTGGAAATGGGGGCGCACCGTATTGTAGTCTTTCCCGCCAGTCAGCCAGAGCCTGTCGGGCATGGCTGAGAGACGTGAACAGCGTCTCGTTGTGGCATTCATCCTTCAACCGGCCGTTGAAACTTTCGACAAAACTGCTCTGTTGCGGTGTCCCGGGGGCGATATAATGCCATTCAACCTTCATCTCATCCGCCCATTTCAGGATGGCATGGGATGTGAACTCCGTACCGTTGTCACTGACAATCATGAGGGTTTGCCATATCTTTCCACCAGGGCCGTCAGTTCCCGCGCCACACGTCCACCTGATAATGATACCGAAGGCTGTTCTGATTCAGTCCTTGGACGGAGGGTCGGGTATGGCTAGAGCGATTGCTTTACGGACGGATTATACGGCTGATGCGCTTCGGTGGCTGGCCGCTCGTACACGGGATGCGAATGTTGCAAGGCGCCTTTTGTCTCTGGCTGCGGTGCGTGAGGGTAGCAGTCGAGGCGAAGCGGCGCGGATCGGTGGCATGGACCGGCAAACCCTGCGGGACTGGGTGCTCCGGTTCAATGCTGCAGGCCCAGCCGGCCTGCGGTATCAATGGTGCAATGCCTCTGTCTGCCGCCTGACGGCGGACCAGCAGGCGGAGCTCTCGGCATTGATCGTCGCCGGACCTGATCGTAACCGAGGCTGTGTGGTCCGTTGGCGCAGTATTGATCTGAAGCGGGTGATTGAGAAGCGTTTCGGTGTTTCATATCACAATCGCCAACGCTATCCTCAAAACTGGAGTGCCATGGCGCATTAGCTCCGCCGCTTAAACACAGTTGCTAGAGACTGAATCAGCAAACGGTCTGATCGACTTCCGCAGAACTTCAGCAGATATCCTCGCTCATATTGCAGCCGCTTTGTTCCACGCGCTCATCCGCCGGGATAGAGTCTTCGGCACGATGGCTCCCATTCAGGCGATACGGTCAAACATAGATGAATAAATTCAAATAATTTTATCTGGACGCTGTCCACATGGTGAATGAACTATTTCAATAGTTCCTCTTCACGAGGCTCTTTTGAAATACTTTTCATAATGAGCCTCGTAAGGCGCTGCGCGAATTCAGCATCAAGTTTGCCTCCCAGAAGAAGGTGATACCAAAATGCACCATGAAACGCGGCGACCGCCATTTCCACATCGGCATCTTCCAGGATTTCTCCGTTTGCAATGCCGTCACGAAAAATGGTGGCGACGATTTCCGCTCTTGGCTCAACAAAACCGGCCCGGAAACTCTTTAGAAATTCGGGATCGTCCTGCGCGGACGCAATCAGGTTCCTGATCGCAGGTCCATCCTGCTGCAAGTTCCTGAACACGTTGACCAGAAAATGCAGCAACCGCTTCTCGGCGCGGCCGTCCGATAGAACGTCCGCATCACCAGCGCTTTCCAGGAACGCGGCCAGAACGAGTTCAGCCTTACTCGGCCATCGGCGATAGAGCGTCTGCCTGCCAACACCAGCCTCTGTTGCAATCATCTGGATGCTGACACCGCAATATCCGTGTTGCAGGACGAGCTGCCGGGCTGCCGCCAACAGGCTTGGCCCAACTTTATTATCGCGCGGGCGCCCCGGAGAGCGAGTAGAGGTTGTCATTTTCGTCATTGCGGTACGCCGGTCTCGTATATATTATGATACCTTGGTCTCGTATTTAGATTGCCCAAACAGGAAATGTCCATGTTAAAGCGAAGGGGCGTCTTTGCTCTGCTCTGTGTCGCATGTCTGACGATCATGGTCGGCTGCGTTATCGTACCTGGCCTGCCCGGCATCGCGACGGCTCTCGGTCTCTCCCAGGAAGCAAGCTGGCTGGTCACCGTGCCCTCACTCGGCGTAGTGATCTTTGGCCCCTTTGCCGGCCACCTGATTACACGCCTTGGCTCTCGCCAGGCCTTGCGTATTGGCCTCGCTTTGTACGGAGCGCTCGGGCTGGCATGTATATGGCTGAGCAACGCAGTATTGATCTTTTCTGACCGGCTTTTGCTCGGGGGAGCAACAGCGATCGTGATGGCTTCGGGCACAGGGCTTTTATCCGATTTTTTTGAGGGACACGCGCGGCTCAAGATGATCGCACTCCAGGGCATGGCCATTGAACTGGGAGGCGTTATCTTCCTGTCTCTGGGAGGACTCCTCGCCAGTATGGGATGGCAATGGCCGTTTTCGCTCTATCTGATGAGTTGGGTCTTTCTCGTCCTCGTCGAACTGTTCGTACCGTATCCGCCAGTCAAACCCGTTGCGTCACCCCAAACAGAAGCAGATCGAGGTTCTGTTCTGGGCAAACTGGCGCGAATATATATAGCCGCTCTCCTCTCCATGACCGTGTTCTTCACAGCGATCATCTCCTTGCCCAGACGGCTGGAAGGCATTCACTTCTCCGAGGCGCAAACAGGGTATTTTCTGTCATTCGTCTCTCTTGTCGCTGTAGGAGCAGCGTGGTTTCTCCCAAAAATCTGTCGGCGTATCGGGGAGCAAAACACTTTGCGGGCGGGCTTTCTGGCCTATGCAGCCGCCCATGCACTTTTTGCTTCCATGATGACGGCAGTCCCGATGATTGGCGCTGCAATCATGCTCGGGACCGGTTTCGGACTGACAGTTCCCCTCGTCAATCACCTGACGATCGAACGCACCCACTCTGTCGAACGCGGCTCAGCACTTGCCTACCTGTCTGTTGCCATTTTTATGGGGCAATTCCTGTCATCGTTTTTGGAATATCTCCCTGGCAATATAAGTTCTGCCTTCATAGCCGCCATTATTCTGGCTTTGGGCGGCGTTGCTGTCTCTGGTCGGCCATCGTTGTAAGAAACTGACCAACCTGCGGCGTTTTGCGACACCATCAACTATCCGTCGATCGGGTCTTCGTTCTCTTCAGATCCCAATGATCTGCGATACACCCCATTCAAACCCCTGCGCAGCAGCTCCTGCTGCTCAGCCGACCCGTCGACGGGCAGAAGGGTGCGCCTGGCAATCATCCAGCGACCTTTGTGCCGTTCAAGCTCCCAACGGTTCACGACCACGCGGTGAATGCGGTATCCCGTCGAGGCCCCATGATTTGGCAGTTCGCGTCGATGACCTTCATGGTCAAGATGAATAATCATGAGGTAGGATGTGACAATCGCGACGTCACCCCGCAGATCGATAAGCGGCAGACCAGTAAAATGGGCAAGGCCGCCTAGCAACTGTGTTTAAGCGGCGGAGCTAATGCGCCATGGCACTCCAGTTTTGAGGATAGCGTTGGCGATTGTGATGAGGCGCCGTGCGATAGCGACGATCACTAGTTTATGTGGTTTACCCCGCTCTTTCATGCGCTTGGCAACAGCTTTCAGAACTGGATTATGGCAGGCAGCTGCCAATCCTGCCTGGAACAGCACGTGGCGGAGAGATCTTCTTCCCCCTGAAATGACCCGTTTCCCACGCATCGCGCCACTATCATGAGCCATTGGCGCAAGTCCGGTCATGGCAGCGGCTTCTGTCGCTGTCATGGGGCCGAGCTTTGGCATTTCTGCGAGAAGCATGGCGACTGATACCGGGCCCATACCAGGAATGAAACGGAGAGGCTCTGCTATGGCGGAGAGTTCTTCTGCCTTTGCGATAACGCTTTTCAATCCGTTGTTCAAGCTCGCTGATCTGGCTTTCGAGAAATGCTTTGAGACTGCTGTCCATCTCCTCCAGTTCAGCGCTCACACCTTGCTTGCGGCGCGCCGAAATCTGGGCAGAAAGCCGTTTACGTGCCTCCACCATCTGAGCTCTGCGCACCGTCAGTGCCCGCAGAAACTGGAGCTTCTCATCCGGCAGTGTTCGTCCTGCTTCTGGACGAAAAGCCATAAAGCGCGCAATCAATTCCGCATCGATCTGATCGGTTTTCGCGCGTTTCCCCATGGCGAGTGCGAAAGCTTTGATCTGTGCTGGAGGCAACTGGACGGCATTGAGTCCCATACTGATGAGAACACGCCAGAGTGCCCATTCCTGTCCACCGGTGGCTTCAAATCCAACCGTGAGACCGTCCGGCATACTCTGAAGAGTTTCCAGTAATCTGGCATGGCCATCAGGTGAATTCTGAAAACGAAATCTCTGCTTTTCTGGCAGGCAAAAGCCATCAAGCCAGTCTCGAGACACATCTACTCCAATGACCGTTTCCGAAGACATATCACTCTCTCTCTTTCTTATGTTCGCGGTCCCGGAACCGGGCCGCCGTCAACTGTTCGAGACGGTGAAGAGAGGCGAGATCAGCCTGCTAGAAAACGTGGTCAGGCTACCAGGTGTTAAGCGCTGTATCTCACCTCATGAACGACCCTGGCCAGGGTCGTTCATGAGGCCATCATAACAGGCTGGAAACACATAAGGTGTTTAGTCCCGGGGTTTGATGGTGTGGTATTTTCACGCGAGTGGAAGGAAGCCTTATGGGACAGATACGTCATGGCAGCGCCACGACCACGCACGCCGTGCGAGCAGCAATACAGCGATCGCAGGCTTCGCTCGCGACGCTGAGCGAGGCGTTCGGGATCAACCCGAAAACAGTTGCAAAATGGCGAAAGCGTCAAACGGTTGAGGATCAGAAGACAGGTCCTAAAGAGCCGCGCTCAACGGTTCTGTCCGAGACGGACGAAGCGATGATCGTGGCGTTTCGCCGGCATACGTTGCTACCGCTGGATGACTGTCTTTATGCCCTGCAGGCCAGCATCCCTCATCTGACACGCTCGGCTCTGCATCGCTGCCTTCAGCGCCACGGGATATCCCGGTTGCCGGACATCGAAGGAGACAAGCCCAAACGCCAGCGCTTCAAACGCTATCCCATAGGCTTTTTTCACATCGATATTGCCGAAGTACAGACTGCTGAGGGCAAGCTGCACCTCTTCGTGGCTATCGACCAGACAAGCAAATTCGCTGTCACACAACTCGTCGGGAAAGCTGATCGGAAGACAGCCTGGGAATTCCTCGAACATCTCCTGAGCATCATCCCTTACCGGATCCACACCATTCTGACCGATAACGGCATCCAGTTCGCTGATCAGCCCCGTAACCGCAATACGGCCTGGTCTCGCCCCATGCGCTTCGACATGATCTGCGAAGCTCACGGGATCGAACATCGTCTGACGAAACCCAATCATCCCTGGACGAACGGTCAGGTTGAGCGGATGAACCGGACAATCAAGGAAGCAACCGTCAAACGCTTCCATAATCCAACCCATCAAACCACGGGACTAAACACCTAGATGATTTGGAGAGTCTTAAGTAATCAATTTTTCGTTTGAAGCGAAGGAGACTAATCAACGATGTCTGCTTGTTTGTAATAGGATCTAAAAGCAGACCTTTCGCTTCCCCCCCCCCAAAGCCGCTGCACAACCGATAAAGGATTGTGGGTCTATGCGGGGGTGTAATTCCTCACGCCCGGAATGGCAGAGGCGATGAAACCATCTTTTCCAGAGTTGTTTTTGTCCGAGGACAAGGGCTCCAAATCAGCACATAGGAAGAGCATTTTAGAGACGATTTCATGCATACTACCCTATGTCCGATAAAGTAAATTAACGGACATAGGGTAGGGAGGGGTCTATTTTTTGGAAAATTTGTACAGACCTGCCAGCTAAGATTAAGGCTTTAATTTTTTTTGCATTCGTATCAATGGAACGTTCACTCCATCCCCTGTGGCTTCAACTCTTTCTAGAGGGTAATAGCCGGAGACGATGTAGAGAGGTTCTCCACTGAGAGTGGCCATAAGCTCAGCAGTTCTAAAACCATGATCTGCTGCAGCTTGTTCGCACTGCTTCAAAATGAGACTGCCGATCCCTTTTCGCGTGAACGCGGGGTCGGTGTACATTGCCCTGATCCTCGCAGGGTCTCGTTCAGGATTGAGTAGAATAGGATCACGAAGATCGCTGCTGTGATCACCTCCGTAAAGCGTTGCGCGCTTACTCCATCCTCCGCATCCCGCTAAAACCCCGTCATATTCGGCTATGAGATAGGATCCGTCTTGAACCAACTGGGTATCCAGACCCATGACGGCGTGACTGGCGATGATTTGCTCAGGAGTGAGAAATCCTACCTGTAATGCGTCGATAGATCTGTTGATGAGATTTTTCAACGCAGGAAGATCGCTGCTCGTAGCCCAACGTGTTCGAATCTTTCCTGCAGCGTAAGTCGTCATAATGGTCCTAAACTGGTCTCAGCCGAGCATTCATGGCTCGAACCTCATCAAAAATCTATTTTCTAAAACGTAGCTCTAAAGAAAAAAACCTATCAATCGGATGCATATCCTGCGGTGCTGAGGCAGACTACCGTCGGCTCATGAGAGATATCGTTGATTTTTCTATAGACCGTATCCTGTAGGGTGGTAGGAACAGTATTCCTTTCTGAGGTCGGAGCAGGGCATCCCCCGAGTTTTAGAAGGTTGGCCCTTTCTGCTTGGCACATCCCACAGTCCACCCCACCTGTATGGGCAAACTGGTGACAGGATGTTGCACATGATCCCACTTTCAATTCTCGATCTCGCGTTCATCACCGAAGGTAGTTCGGCGACCGAGGCGCTTCATCGGAGTGCGGATCTGGCACAGCATGCGGAAAATCTGGGCTTCAAGCGTTTCTGGCTAGCCGAACATCACTCGATGGCGGGCATTGCCTCCGCTGCGACTGCGGTCGTGATCAGCTATGTCGCAGGCGCTACGAAAACCATCCGGGTGGGTGCAGGCGGGATCATGCTGCCAAACCATGCACCGCTGGCGGTTGCCGAAGCTTTCGGCACGCTGGAAAGCCTTTATCCGGGCCGGATTGATCTCGGGCTGGGACGGGCACCCGGTTCCGATCAGGCCACAATGCGCGCGCTGCGTCGTGATCCGGCCTCTGCTGACCGCTTCCCACAGGACGTGTTCGAACTGCTGCGTTACTTTGAAAAGCCAGAACAGGGTCAGGCGGTCTTTGCCGTTCCGGGCGCGGGACTGACTATACCGGTCTGGCTGCTGGGATCGTCCCTGTTCTCCGCTCATCTGGCCGCCATCATGGGGCTGCCATTCGCATTTGCCAGCCATTTCGCTCCTGATCTGATGGAAGAGGCTCTGGCGTTGTACCGTGAGCGGTTTGAGCCTTCAGAGCGGTTGCAGTCACCTTATGCCATGCTGGGCATCAACGCAGTGATCGGAGAAACGCAGACCGAAGCACAGCAGGCGGCAACATCTCTACAGCAGCATTTCGTTGCTCTGCGTCAGGGACGTCCGTCGACTTTTCCTGCGCCTCGGTCAGTGTCCTGGAATAGTCAGGAACAGCGTCTCCTTGACAGCACACTGCGTTATACCTTCGTAGGAACCGCAGAAGATGTCACAAAAAACATCTCCGCTTTCGTGGAGCGGTATAAGCCTGATGAACTCCTGATCGGTGCGCCGTTATATTCTCAGGAGGCAAGGCGCAGGACCCTCAGTGGGATCGCGCATCATTTGATGGAAAAATAATCCCATACCTGAGCACACGGGGCGGCACCGCATGGGTTGTTTGTTATAGATGGCGGTGAAGCCGAACGCCATGACGCACATGGCATTGTTTTTGTAGCATTGGGCAGCCACCGCTAGGTCGCGTAATATTTCTTATGCCAACTAGACTTCGTTTTCTGAAGGATTCAGCTTTACTGTGGAATTTCGCAAAGCAAAATCGCTTCTTGACGAGAATGGCACTTTGGCTCATCCAGAAGGAGTCTCGATCCCATCTGGATACCGCAAACCTTTAATAATCGATCGCCGCACTGCTGAGCATTCTTCAATGCGTCGGATGCTTTCACCCAGAATAAATTGCTGATGGGGTATTTCGAATGCCTGGCTTCTCAGTCAGTCGCGACACCATACATCGTATGGCATCGAGTGTGTTGGGAAGCGTCCCGTGGAAGAGGATTTCTCCCGATCGCCCAATGGAAGCGCCAGGCGATTGAATGTAGGGCGGGGACGCTCTCTGGCAAGCGGGCATCCAAGACGACAATCAGTCCGGCCGACGTGGAGAAACTTCATGCGAAGATCGATCAGTTTCTGGAGACGCCGTATTACGGGGTGCGGTAAAAGACGAGGCATCTTTGCCGTCTCGGACATGATGTCTGTCGGGCGCAAGCGCGTTCGCTGGCTCATGGCGACGATGGGTCTGCGGACGATCTACCAGAAACTACGCATGACGATATTGCATCCGGCACATCGGAAATATCCGTATTTTCTTCGAGACCTGGTGGTTGATCGCTCCAAACAGGTGTGGTGCTCGGACATCACCTGCATCCCAATGCGCAAGGGTTTTCTGTATCTCATGGCAATCAAGGACTGGTCGACGCGTAAGGTTCTGTCCTGAAGGCTGTCGAACACGATGGATGCTGAGTTCTGCATGGGGGTGCTGCAGGAAGCTCTGATCCGCTCCGGCGCGCCGGAGATCTTCAACACAGATCAGGGGTCACAACTCACGACGCCTCGGTTCACGGACGTGTCGCAAGCGCGCCAGATCCGCATCAGCATGGATGGGCGGGGCCGCTGACCGGACGAGCGCCCGATGAGGCGTATCATTAGAAGCAGCCCCCACGGGGTCCGGGATTAACCCTGGATCCCGTGGCCAACAACAACGCCGTCAATCTGGCGACCTGACAACAACCAATTAAAGCTTATCAGGTCCATAAAACTGTCCGAAAGGACGGGTCGACCTCTCTGCGCGATCGGTCTTTGCTTTTAAGCGGCTACATTCTCGAAGAACACGTCAAACCATATCTCCATGGCCGCGTAATTTATACAAACCGGTCCTTCCTAATTCCGGTATGGTTCAATCCTTAGGTATTGGAATATCATGATGACGCTTACTGCCGATGGAAACAATAGACATCCCTTTATCGTAGAGGCCGATACCACAAGCGGATATTGGTCGAACCATCCCGATAATACGCTTCCTCCGCCCGATATGATGGGCGCCTATATGCGAAATCGGCCTTACCCCGCGAACCAGATCGAAGGTCGTAAGGGATGGATCATCGGCAGTGGAATTGCCGGCCTGGCCGCCGCTTTCTACCTGGTGCGTGACGGGGCCGTGAAGGGAGAGGATATTACTATTTTCGATGCGCTCGATATTGAAGGTGGTTCGCTTGATGGCGCTGGCAACGCTGAAGATGGTTACATCATTCGCGGTGGCCGCGAGATGAACTGGAACTACGACAATCTCTGGGATATTTTTCAGGATATCCAGGCAATCGAGCTTCCGTCGGGATACAGCGTCCTCGACGAATATCGCCTCATCAATGATAATGATCCCAATTATTCGAAAGCCCGGCTTATGCACAAGCAGGGACAGATCCGTGATTTCTCAACCTTCGGCCTTTCTCGTTCACAGCAGTGGCAGTTAATTCGCCTCTTGCTGAAACGTAAGGAGAATCTCGATGACGTTACGATAGAGGATTATTTCAGCGCAGACTTTCTTCAAACCAATTTCTGGTTCTTTTGGCGTTCAATGTTCGCGTTTGAGAATTGGCATAGCTTGCTCGAGATGAAATTGTACATGCATCGTTTCATTGACGCGATCGACGGCCTCAATGACATGTCTGCGCTCGTTTTCCCGAAGTATAACCAGTACGATACTTTTGTACGTCCTCTCGTTGAGCATCTTAAAAAGCAGGGTGTAAAGTTCGAATTCGGCGCACGTGCCTACGACCTCGAGTGGCGGGATGAAGAGGGGAAATGTACTGTCACAGGCATTAGAATGCTCAACCATGGGGCCGCCGACCTTATCTCGGTAAACGAAAAAGACCTTGTATTTGTCTTGACTGGATCAATGACCGAAGGAACCGCGTATGGCGACATGAACCATGCCCCCGTTCTTCAGCGTGGTCGTCACGATCCAGGCAATGATAGTGACTGGGCGTTATGGAAAAACATAGCTAAAAAATCGTCGTTGTTTGGTAAG
>NZ_BEWP01000011.1 GCF_002723995.1 Gluconobacter kondonii
CGCGCGAACCCTTCAGGGCCGCCCCGATCCTTCTTTCCGCCTGCCCTTCAAATCACCCAAGGATCGGTATCGCAGAAAGACAAAAGACCGCTCCCTACCGCCCTGATCTCTTTCTGTAAGCGTCCGAGAATTGCACGATTGACGGCTGCTTACGCCCTCGTTTCAGACGCCGGAGCACCGCCTCAAGTCTCATCAAAGCGGACGCGTTTGATAAGGCACACTTGGCCTTATGCCAGAAAGAGCTTTTCCGCATATACCTTGAAGATAGCGCTTCCCCTAAACAGCAATCAAACCAATATTATATCATCCTGTTTTGCGATGTCCGCAAACCAAACAGCGTTATTTGTTACGATGCAGTTGCTGGAAGACCCCAAGTCGATCTGTGATTTGCCAGTGTCCGGTTAAACGCTCGTTGTTATCGAAGGTATAAACCGTTGCCCCGGACATACTTATCAGTCGGTCGGTCGCCGGAAAGCCAGGTAGATCACCCGTATGAGTGCCGCTCCATAGCCAGGTCATCACGATATTCTGGCCGTCGGCAAACAATTCCTGAATATCAAACTTCTGGTCAGGGAAGGCCGCTCTTGATTTCTGGACCCTATCCTTGAAGCCGGCGCGATCAAGTGTTTTGCCATCCCACGGATCACCGGGGTCATGACGGATCGTGTATGCCTCCGCAACGTAATCGTCAGATGCGTCCACCTTTCCTTCGTCCCAAACGTGGTGAATAAAAGCAGCGAGACGTAGTTTGCGTTGATACGTCGTGGTCATTGCTGTTCCTCTATGAGAGGTTTTTTTAAAAGCTTCATGGCGTGATTACGAACGTCCGGTGGCCAAGTTGTCATCCGGCTGTTGAAAGCTTCGTAATCGCCAGCGAACAGAGCGCGGATCGCTTCTTCGTAACCGGCAAGGTCACCGGCCAAGGCGGACAGGAAGCGATAGGTACGCTCATGCGCTGCGTTGCGATCGGCTTTTCCGCCATTTGTACGCCGCGCTTCGTCTACGATGCGGCGTAATGCTTGCGACGCTCCACCAGGCTGCTTTGCCAGCCATTCCCAGTGACGCGGCAGCAAAGTCACTTCGCGCGCGACCACGCCTAGTTTAGGGCGTCCCCGGGATCGGCTTGGCACATGAGTGTTCTCGTTCTGATGTCCAGACGCAAGCGCTTCCGCCTCGCTGGCCCCGGTCAACCGCGTGACAATCTCCGCCGTACTGCCTCTGAGGTCGAGGTCAATGACCGCGCCGGACAAGTCGTTGAATGTCAGAATGGGGTCCTGCGCTTCAGCCTCTATGGCCTTGATCATCAGGGCTACGTCGATCAGTGCGCCCGTTGCTATCTGGCGGGTTCCAGCGAAGGCCGTGCATGGAATGGAAAAATTTGTGCTCATCATCTTAATTAGAGCCGGGTATAAAACCCTGTCAATATACCCGGGTAATATTGTGGGAGGTGAGTTTGAATGATATGATGCACGCTCTTGAGAAGGGACATCATATGAAAGCGAACGAGCGAAAGGCTGCCATCGACGCCTACAAGGAGCGGAAGGTCGAAGCTGGCATCTATCTCATCCGATGCGCAGCATCTTCTCATACGTGGGTCGGTAGTGCCCCTGATCTTTCGACTATTCAAAACCGTCTCTGGTTCACGCTGAGAAATGGGAGCAACCCGCACAAATTACTTCAGGATATGTGGGTGACACATGGATGCGAGGCATTTGATTTCGAAGTGCTAGAGCGACTGAAAGACAATGATAACCCCGCTTATATTCGAAACATCGCCCTCAAGAACCGTCATACTCATTGGATCGAAAAACTGAACGGCATCCGCATATAGCGGGCATTTGCAAAACAAAAGGTTTCGGGATGAATACGAACGCCTGCTTATAACAGGCTTCAATCAGAAAGCGGACAGTCTCCATCCCCCAATAAGCCGTTGGCGCTTTGGGGAAACGGAAGCAGTTCGCTGAGACGTGCGGCTGGATATTCATCGATCATGCGCGTCAGCCTGTCGCGCAGGATCGCAGCGTGTCGTCTCCGGACGCTTACCTCTTTCTTCATCTTCCTCCTCAGAACCTTCCGCTCCTGGCGCGCTTTCCGTCTCTTCTTTTCGCTGGCCTTCCAGCGGTCCCGCAGGACAGCCCGCAGCTCCGGGCACGCGGCACTGATCTGGCCGTAAGACTGACGCCGGAACCGGGCAACGCCGCCGAAGCGGTCGATCCCTGCCAGCAGGGTGCTCCTGCCGATCTCCGGATAGAAGATCACGCCAACGCCATCCTCCGCATCGGGTGTTGAGGGCAATCGAAGGAAGAGGGTGGCGAAGCCGTCCGTTGTCTCAACCCATTCCGGCGCTGGCCCTGCCTGTTGGCGCAAAGGCATCAGGTCAAAGTGTGGACAGTTCTCGGCTATGGCTACCGAGAGAGGCGGAGATCTGTGCCAGAAGCTGGCGCTACAGCCCGGCCAGTCTTTTGTGGCGTCTGTCGGAAACAGGATTCCGAAGACTGTGATGAGATCCGCTTCATAGACAAGCTGCCCGCCCTGCCATTTGACGAAGCCCGGATCATCAAAGCAGTCGAAATATTCCATGCCCCGGATACTGACGTCCGGATACTCGTCGGACAGGCCATGGCCGTGGTCAAGGAACGACGTTCCGATCCCGCTTTCGAGGGTCATCACCAGTGTGGTGTCGTCTTCCCACGTCATCTGATCCAGCGCGCAGGTGCGGTAGGCGCGTTCTTCTGCGATCTGGCGCAGACGATCCTGCGGTCCTGTGAGGGTAAAGACGGTTGTGACGTGAGTCGCCATGGGGAACATCCTTTTTCATTTTCTGGATGCTTTCCTGCGGGCGCAGACGGCTGGCCGGGACAATGGCGCGCCCTCCAGGGCGCGGGCCGCGTGCGGCCGGACCATTGTGGCGACCGGACGGCCTGTGCTGTCCCTTTCTGTCTCTACTTCGGCTCGTCTCTGTTCATTCCGCTCGATATGCCACTCTCGACCTTGAGAGCAAAAAGTTCCCAGAAGGCCGGATGCATGGTGCGATCACCACTTTCCCATCGCTTCCAGGTCAGGGGTGTGACGTGAACAAGAGACGCAGCGCTCACCTGTGTCAGGCCCGCATCGAGACGGGCTTGACGGATTGCCCGAGGAGAAATGCCCTCGACGTCAGCCGCCCTCAATAACCCAGCCATGCCCGCTTGAAATGACCTGCCTGCTTAAGTCCGGCCTTCGTCCGATTAAGGCTAGCGATCAACGTAGCGTCGGCCCGCCCCTGCGGCGAGAGGTCGAAGTCTTCGCCGTATTCGCCGATTTTATCCATACTGGCTTCGTCTATTTCACAGCGACCGTCGGGAAAGATCCAGACACCTGACAGGATACGATCCCCGGTTCTGTGCTGTAGCTCAATGCGATCGGAATAATGAGGAATGTCGTCACGCATCGCAACTGCCCCCGTTTCGTCATGCCGCATCGAGCACTCTGTCGCGATTTCAAACCCGTCGTCCAGCTTCACACTGCCGAGATTGCGCGTCTCACCCGTTGAGAAATGCCAGCCTGACAGAGCCAGTCTGTCCACTTCGGTCTTTCCGACCTTACGAATGGCCTTCGCGACATCGTCGGCCGTAGGCGTAACCCCAAGGAAAACAGCAACCCTTTTCGTGACGGCGCTGTCTTCGAGCGAGAAATAGCCTTGCGACGGCGCAGCCAGGAGCAGGACCCTTCCTTCCTCATCGCGCTGAACGCCATCTGTCACCCGTCCTATCGCTTCGACGGTGGCGCGACGCTGCACTTCCTTTTCAAGTTCGCGCATCCGGTAAGTGTCAAACTTTGGCATGGAAAGATCCTCGCTTTTGAGATCTTTACTATAGTATCCATTGGATACTATTCAAAGAAAAAAACGGCTGATCTTAGATTTTTATCAAATCTTTCAGTCGCAGACGACATGCGTAGTCTGAGGTCATGATCGGCTACATGAGGGCATGCGCGTGATATTACAGGGCTTCTATATATCTGAGGATCTTCTTGAATGGTTCGCCTGAGGCTGAAGCCCCGGGGTGGGCCTTCGCGCATCGAGCGGAGCGACAGTGCGCACGCGGCCTGGAAGAGCCTTCAGGCTGAACTCAAGGGTGCTAAAGGCGAGGACAGGATCCGCACCCTCCTGAAAGAACTGGGACGGCCCAGCCTCCATGACGTTCACCTTCCCAAGGCCTCTGGTGATGGCACGACCCAGATTGACCATCTCGTCCTTTTGCCCCGTGGTCTCATGGTCATCGAGACGAAGCACTTCGCAGGCCGTTTGAGCGGGCATCCGAATGACGAATACTGGCGCCAACGTCTTGGGAAGGAGGAAGAAGGCCGGCTGATCTACAGCCCCGTCCGCCAGAACGCAGGCCATTGCGCGGCGGTCCGCGCCATCACCTCGCAGGCCTGTCTGGATGTGGAGATCCTGAGCCGCGTAGTCCTCACCGGACGCGCCAGCCTCAGCCCGGCCCTAGAGTCCAGTGTCAGATCGCCGGACGCTCTGGCAAACGAACTGAGACAAAGTGGCGAAGAGGCTTCAGGAGTGATGATGGGCGTGTGGCAGAGGATTGTGCACGTCGCCCGTCATACAAGAAAATAGGCGCACAGTGCCTTAGTCCGTGCCAATCCCAATCGCGGCGGCCGTATATCGGGTTGTCGGCAGGATCCGGACAACCGCCTCACCGCCAACATCAGAAAGATACAGCAGCCCGTCCTTCGGACAGCCCAGGGGGCGCCCATCCGGATCAAGCACCAGACGCAGGCTGGCGATCGGGCTGACTTCATAAACGTGATGCTCGTCCCAGGAGACGAACGCATGCGTCCGTCCCTTTTCGACCACGGTATGCAGCGTTCCCGGGAGAATACCTCGGGTTTTCTGCTTCAGACGCTCTGACATGAACTGACCAACAGCCTCTTTCTGCTGCTCGGTCAGGCTCTCATATGTGCAGGGGGCGGGATAGATCGGTTCACCAGTCACGCGGCCAGTCCTTCCTTGCTGAGATGGATAAGGAAAGCGCCAAAGGTGCCTCCCTTATCGGGACAGGTCAGTGTTTTGCCGAGGCCTGGCGTTGTTCGTCAATAAAGTCAGTGACGTCTTTGAGGACGCCATCCGGAATTTCCTCACCGTCATCAAGATCGACTTCCAGACCGTCGGCCGGTGCCTCCGTGCTCCCCGCAGACAGACCGAGACAGAGATCCGGATCCTCAGGATCGTAATCGACCCGCACAGCCCATCCATCCGACAAAAAGACGAAATCGCTGAGCAGGCCGTCATCCTCAAGATCGTCGCCATCCTCAGCCTCGTCGGCGTCTGACGGCAGATCGGAGGCCTTGCAGACACCCGCATACAGGCCGGGAAAAGCCGTGTTCAGCGCATCCACAACCTGCTGGGTCTGCGGACGGAACGGTCCGGTCTTTGAGACCGGCATGACATCACACATCAGTTCAGCTTCCAGCAGGTGGAGGTCACATGCTGACTGAAGGTCAGGCGTGTGTTGCCATTGTGATCACCCATCAGCTCGCACCGTACCCAGGTATAGGGCTGTGCCGCGCCGTTGTCCTTCTGAAGGATCAGGATATTGCCTTCCTCGCCGGCGCTGGAATGGATGAGGTAGTTCTTATTCAGAAGATCCTGAAGACTGTCAGGGATGACTTCGAATGTGGTTGGGACAGAGGCCGCATGGCCTCTGGTCATGGGTGCCGGGGTCGCAATCCCCATACTCCCAAGAGCCGGATCAAGGGCCATGGCGGGCGACAGGGCAGCGGCCGTAAGGCCTGCTGCCAAGGCGAAAGAAAAAAGAAAACGGGTCACGGTCTGTCCTTGCAGTTCACTGGATCTGAAAAGATCGCTTTACTCTGCAAAGGTAAAGACCGCTTCTGCGACTTCCCAGAAGAGACTCAGACCTTTGCAGGACGTCCGCGCCGCTTCTGCGGGATCTTCCGGACCTCGACCTCGGTTTCTTCCGGCTCGGGTGCAGGCTGGCTCCGGCCACCTTTCACGATCCCAAGACCGATCTTATGCGCCAGCGCGGTCCGATGACGGGAATAGCCCGGAGCCGTCATGGGATAGTCGCTCGGCAGTCCCCATTTCGCGCGGTATTCGTCCGGTGTCAGGTCAAAAGCATTTTTGAGATGGCGCTTGAGGAGTTTCAGCTTCTTTCCGTCTTCGAGACAGATGATGTAATCCTCGAACACGGAGCGCTTCGGATTGACGGCCGGGACCAGAGCTACCGGGGCCTCTTCAGGCGCCTGGCCTGCGGAGGCAAGGGCTGCATGAACACTCCGGATCAGCTCGGGAAGCTGCTCTACCGGGGTGTCCTGAGCGCTGACATAGCTCTTAACAATACTGGCTGTCAGATAACGAAAATCTGTCTCAATGCCTGAGGTCACTTCAATACCTTTTTTCAAATCTCAACTGAGCAGTGTGGCAGTCTATACGAAAGATAACCTGATGCATCACTGAGGCCGCGTGGTTCTTTGCATGGGCGGCGGGGGAACGCCTCGCCCCAGGTGGCGATGCTCGGAGCAGTAATGTGTATCGCCCTTCACTCCGGTAAACCCGAAAGCCGCCCCCTTCCCGCAGACCTCGCAGTCATACAGCCAGCCAGACTTCGTCCTGCGCAGGCGGGACGTATAAGGCCTGTCGTCAGACCCGTGATGATCGGACATCCCTTAAAATCCCATCGCATCGAGAGCGGCCAAGGTGTGCCGGAACCGGCCCCCTGTCTCTCTTGTCTTCGATTGCCCCTGCTGGCGCAGCCAGCCTGTCACGCGATGCTCGGCAGGGATTTCCTCAATGAAGCCTGACGGCCTCGCTGAAACACCCTGACGATAGCCGACACTGCTGATCGTGGCCTGCTGCATGGCGCGGGTCAGCGACACATAGGCCAGTCGGCGCTCTTCCTCATAGTTCCGCTCGCCCATCCCCGGAAAAACCGTCTCCTCCCAGGCAGGCAGGAAGACGTGGGGAAACTCCAGCCCCTTGGCCCGGTGCATGGTCATGAGCTGCACCCGATCACGCCCGCGCTCATTCGGTGAGGCCGTGGCCAGGGCTGCGTGCTCCAGAAGATCCTGAAGCCGGGTAAAGCCCTCGGCCAGCCCGACCAGCTCGGACAGGTTCTGCAAGGCCGTCTCCCCTTCTTCGGACGCGGCCTCCCGCCACATCGTATAGTAGCCGGTCTCCTTCAGGAGCGTATCGAGGCGGTCACAGAGCCGCATGTCCGGGATCTGCCCGATCCGGGAGATCGTCTCACGAAAGGCCAGCAGGCTGTCACGCACTTTCGCTGGCAGCGTTGCCGTGGTGACGGCCGCACACAGGCTCAGGCCGCGGTCCTGCGCGTCCTGCTCGATCTGGCCAAGCGCCTTGGCGCCAAGGCCGCGCCTGGGCACGTTGGCCACGCGACGGAACGCCTCATCGGACTGGCGGCTGTCCGGACAGGCCGCCAGCATCAGGAAGGCGAGCGCGTCCTTCACCACGGAGCGGTGATAGAAGCCGACATCGCCGATGATTTCGTAAGGGATCCGCGCCTTGAGCAGCGCTTCTTCCAGGGAACGGGACAGACGGTTGATCCGGTAGATCATCGCCATGTCGTGCCAGGCGACGCCTTCTGCCGCACGACGTCCCATCTCGGCCGCGATCGCGTCGGCCTCATCTGACGCATAATCGTAGGTGAGCACCTCAATCTTCTGACCATCGCCCTTCTGGGTAAACAGCGTCTTCGGGATCCGGCCCGGGTCTCGCGCGATGATGGCATTGGCGGCCTGGAGGATATGATGCGTCGAGCGGAAGTTCTCTTCGAGCTTGAACAGTTTCGCTCCATCAAACTCCCGAACGAAGTTCCGGATGAAGCCGATTTTGGCCCCACGCCAAGAATATATTGATTGCGAATCATCGCCCACGGCAAAGAGTTCCCGTGAGTATTCAGACATATAGGTGAGCCACAGCATCTGTGCATGGTTCACGTCCTGAAACTCATCGGCCATCACGGATGTGAAGCGCTGCGACCACCTGGCACGATAGGCTCTGTCGTTCATCAGCGCCAGTGTCGGCCACATCAGAAGGTCGGAAAAGTCGGCGGCATTCTGCTCGCGCAGGGTGGCCTGATAGATCTGGTACAGACGAACGGCGAACTCCCAGCCTTCGACATCGACCATCTGTCGGGCGGCACGGCGACGCTCGATCAGCCCGCGCACCCAGGCCGGTGCGGCCTCAGGTGTCACGAGGTTTTCCTTCATATGCCCGATCCGCTCGCCCATCTTCTTGACCTGCCGAACGTCACACTTCTTGCCTGTGTCCGGTTCGGGCACAGTGTCGGGGTCCATGGCCTTCATGAGGCGGCGGATCAGCGCTGTGGCATCGTCCGCGTCGCGGATATCGAAGCCGGAGTGTAACAGTGCCACCTCAGGCTCGGCCCGAAGCTGCCGCGCGCCGAGGCCATGAAACGTACCGAGCCAGAACGGAGCCTGTCCCTCGCCCAGGACACTGGTGATGCGCTCACGCATTTCCTGCGCGGCCTTGTTGGTGAAGGTCACACACAGGATCTGCGACGGACGCATCCCATACATCTGGATCCGGCACGCCACACCGGCCGTAAGCGTCTTGGTCTTTCCCGTTCCGGCTCCGGCCAGCACAAGAACCCGGCCAAGCGCCATGGCGGCCTCACGCTGCACAGAGGTCAGCGGATCCAGAACCGGAGCGAGGGTCTGCGGATAAGAGGTCATGCCGGCACCTGCTCAACGGGATAGACTTCAGACGCGACGGGATCCTCGACGGGAACGATATTGCTGCTGTCGGTGAAAAGGGTCAGCGGATGATAGAGGTTAAAGCCCTCATGAGGACCATCCCATCGTCCAGCAATCACAAGGGCCAGTGCGCGGTTCAGGCCGCTACCCAGCCACACAAGCTGATGCGGAACCGGCATTTCAGGCGCTTCAGGATCCGTACAGCCGAGGCGGCGCGCATGATCCATCCAGATCGCCGAGGCCTTTTCATGGCCCAGCATGTTGAAGGTCAGGCCGGTCTTGATAACCATATGGTCGATATGCTGGCGGGCCGCGGAGCGGGTGTCGTTATACATCATGACGTCCTCAAAAGCCTTGGGGCAGGCTGACAGGGTGAGCGTTGGGAGTTCAGGTCCGTTCAGACGGACGATCGTGGATTTTCGGGTGAAGACGATCAGCTCGCCGTCGCGGTCCCAGCCGTCGTTCAGGCGATCGCCGCCGATGACGACCCCCTGCACCAGACCTTCGGGCGTCTGCGCCTCACAGAAGACTTCAGGGGCCGAGGTTCTCAGACCGGTTCTCTTCCAGACCCTGATGGCCTCTGCGTCCTGCCGCCACAGGATCAGTGTGACGGCCTGCCAGCTCAGACGGGATTTGCTCTGCTTCATGCCGCCACGTCCTGACGGGCGCGGCGCTGCAGAACAGCGTTCCAGTCCTTGTCTTCGCCTTTGGGCGAGTACCGCAGGGGCTTGAGCCCGGCTTCGCGGATCATGGGCGCATAGATCTCTTCGTAACGGTCGCCCTGGGCATCGCCGTCCACGACGATCATGACGCGGCCGCCAGCCTCGATCGTACCAAGAAGAGCACGGAACTCCTCCATCGCTTCGGGGCTCATGCCGCCTCCGGTCGAGACATACAGGCTGGGGTCTGCGAAGAACGGATCCATGGCCGCATAGGACAGGACGTCGATGCCGGACTCACCGATGACCAGACGAACGGGCTTCACTCCTTTTTCGCCAGTCCTCATCCGAAAGAGCATTTTGCCACCGCCGCCCGAGGAGAAACCACGATATTCCGGCCCGCGCATCTCCATGCCCGTCAGCTCGCCCGCATTGTTGTGATGGGCGAACCAGGCCGTGCCCTTCATGCCTTCACGCAGGAGACCCTGCTGGTTCGCGAGATGGAGAATACGTTCCGGCAAAGCCCGGTCGCGGGTCAGATAGGTCCAGGCAGCCGACCCCGGCTGGGGAGCCTGACGGTTCTTCCACATATAGTTTGGATCGCGTGCGGGTTTGCGCTCTTTCGGCTCTGCGATGTACTCAGCCCCGCTCGGCGTCAGGCCAAGCATTCCACGGAGTTCCACGCGTGCGTTGCCAAGGGACATCCCGGGATTGAGAAAGCGGACCAGGTCGATGACCGAGCCTTTGACGATCGAAGACGAATTGTGCGGATCCCACCAGCCCTTGCCGCCATGGGTCACGATGATGCTCTCGCCCTTCTGGCGACGGAAACGCATGTGACGGGCCGAGCTTTCGGAGCGGACGAACCTGTAACCGGCCTGCTCCAGAACAACGATGCAACTGATCTCGTCACGGAACTTCTGGAGTTCCTCGTTCATCTGCTGGGGCGTGTTCTGGTAAGCCATGGCGGAATATCCTCCCGAACGTCCGTTACTTTCGATCTGTGGAAAGTATAGTAAATATACGTCACAATATCCAATGAATACAACGGAATATCGCGGAATATATTTACTTGATTGATTGGAATAGTTCTTGCGTCCCGAGCGACAAAAACCAGTTTTTCTTGTTCGTCCTGCGGGGGTTTCGGGGGCAGCGCAGCCCCCGGTGTTGCCGCTGAAAGGAGATGTGTGGAGACGTTTTTCTCGTCCCGTCCTGCCAGGAACACGACAGTTGCGGACCGAGGGTGTCAGGACCGGAAGACTGCGGATCGACAAAAGCGGGTTGCGGGCAGCGCGGGACAACGTCTTGCGATGAACGCGGCCCTCTTTTGACGAAAGACGCGGTCTGTAGCCCGAAGGGTTGTCTTGAGACCCTCGGACCGTGACTGTCACACTGATCGCATGACGGCGAGGTCGGAACACAGCTCCGTGCCACCCCGCAAGGGGTGGTTGAAGCGGCAACGTCTGATGGTTCGGCATGAACGGATCCTTCAAGAAGTGTCCCCAGTCTGCCCGTGCCATCTGCGACTAACGCACTCTGCCTCAGTTTTTTTTCGAAGACCCTGTGTCGGCCATCCCGTCTTCGTCCTTCTTCGTCTGCCCTTTCTGTCGCTCCAGTTCCGCCAGTGTCCGTCTCACGGCCTGCGAGAACCGCGTCTTTCCCTCCCAGAAACGGCGTGAGTACGCGCGGCGGTTCATGGTCGCCATCCTCATGCCACACCTTCCGGACGATCGAGGCTGTCCAGGAGCTTTTCCTGCGAGCGGCGGCGCAGCGTCGCGGCCTTGCGGCGGAAACCGGCCGTCAGACGCGATGGCAGCATGAGGGACTGATCCGTGTCTTCTAGGAACACGGCCTCTGCCATCAGGCGGGCGCTCAGGGCGCGCGCCTGACTGCGGGGAACTGTGAGGGGAGCGGGCGTCGAATAGAACATAAAGCCTCCTGAAACCCGTCTCATTCAGGAAGCGGGTATAAAAAGACCGGCTGCATGGCCGGTTTGCGTGCATGTTTCGAAGAAAGAGGACGTCAGCGTCCCGGATCGGTAAGGATCATCACATCTCCGTCCTGGGCGCTCACGACGATCTCGGTCTCAGGGGGCGCCTGATCTGTGCGGGGACGGGGCTCGTAAGCGCCGCGCACGAACACGAGCTGGCCCTTGCGGGCGCGTCGCTCCAGAAGATCTGTCAGAAAGTCGTTGTGGCAGACAATCCTGTGCCACACGGTCTGAGGGACACGGCGACCGGTGTGCGTGTCGGTACGGTGGCTGTCCGTCGCAAGACGGAAGAGAGCCACGCGGTGTCCGTCCTGCCCTGTGCGGATCTCCGGATCCGCACCAAGGTTGCCAATGACGATGGCAAGGCTGAGGGTCTGAACCATTGTTCTGTCCTTTTCGCTGGCCCGTGTCAGAAAAGCTCGGCCTGCACGGGCGCGGCAGGGGGAGACTGATGTGTGGTTGGCAGGGCAATCCGGAAGCGGTCTGCAAGACGCGCCAGATCGGCCCGGTCGCGCGCCTCCTGCTCGGCGGCAAGGGCGCGCGTGTAGGCCTCGATCAGGCCGCTGCCGATGAGGCGGTTGCGGATGTCGCGCTCGACGTCCGACCAGGTCCAGGCCGGATCGCCATAACAGCCGTACAGGACGATGCCGCGCAGGAAGCCCAGACGCGCCTGTGTCGTAGAGAACTGCGCCCCCCAGAAGCCGTGGATGTCGTAATGGGCGATATGCCCGAACATCTGGCTCAGGCGGTTGTAGAGCGTGCGGTTCCATGCGCTCTGCGGAAACCCGCGTGCGATGAATGACAGCAGCGCGTTTCCGATCTTCGCCTTCTCGGCCGCGTCGCTGAACTGCGTTGCCGTCAGGCCCTGAGGCTGGATCGGCGGCCGTCGCAGCGCGGGACACGCGATGGACGCTGGCTCAGGCCCGTTCATGAGCGCACCTCATGGGCGAGCATCGCCTCGACCTGAGTGAGGTAGGCTTTGAACGGCGTCTCTTCAGGAATCACCCTGATCCAGTGTTCGGTGCCCAGAGACCCTTTCCAGCGGGCGTCGCAGAAGCCCTCGGGATGATCGCTCCCACGCTCGGGTGTCACAGACACAAGAAAGGAGGCGTCCGGGTAGTCGTCGTGCAGGCGTGCACCGTATTCGGCTACTGCCGCCCGGATCCCTGCAAGGTCAGCCGCCTCGATCCGTTTCTGTCTGTAGCGGTAGGGGGATGAACAGGAGATGAGGCTCCCGTGAGAGGCCGCAGGGATGGCGGCCAGGGTGTATGTCGGCATGGTGATCTCCACACAGGACACGGCCGCCCGTGAGGGCGGCTGATCTCGGATCGGTCAGAGAAAGGCGGGAAGCACCACCACCAGAACGATGAAGGCTGCAAACAGCGCTGCACCTCCTACGAAGCCCGCGACTTCGAGCCATTCTGTGCGGTTGCGGGGACGCAGATCGGAAATGTCGGCCATGTCATTCTCCTTTTTTCTTCCATGACCCTTTCCGGCGACCGCAGCGGGGACTGGCTGGCAAAGGCGCTGCAACGCAGCGGGATCGGACGACCCGCAGCGCAGCGAGGACACGGCCGACCCACCCTTTGCCAGACAGGCTCCGGTGTGGTGCCTGCCCTCCCTTTTTCCCCTTCCCCCTTTTTCTTTTCCCGTCTCCTACTGCGCGAGGTTGGCGACCTGTCGCGCCAGACGGGCACAGAGCGCGCGCGTCACAGGATCGTCCTCGTCCACGATGGCCCCGGTCAGGACAGGCAGAAGGCGGCGCGCTTCAGGGGCGGAGAGATCCAGATGCCAGCACGCACCGAGCTGCGTGGCCACGGCGTCCGGCTGATCGACCGGGCGGACAGATACGGAGACTTCGTTACCGTCCACGTTTTCAGGTTCGAGAACGGCCTTCTGACCGTCTGGCAGGCGAACCGGGCGCAGCCCGCTCTCGCTCGCCTCGTCGGCCGTCGCGTCCAGCACGAGCTGACCGGCTGCCTCGGCCGTCTCGGCCTCGACCTCAAAGTTGACGCGATCTGAGAGAAGCTGGCGCTCGCTGAGCGTCACAATAAAAACGGGCATGTCAGGCTCCAGAAATGGAAAAGGCCGCCCCGGAGCGGGCGGCCTTGAAGGGCGGACGAAAAAAGAAAAGGCTCAGTCGCTCACATATTCGGAGCTGCCGAACACGTCCTGCCAGGGACTGTTACTCGTCAGGTGGCAGTCAGACTGCCAGTCGTAATATCCGGACTTGAACCGCGAGGTGATGGCCTGGAGGGTTTCGGTCGCCGTCTCGTTCAGATCCTCCTCGGTCTGCACGGTCACACTGCCGTAATCGCGTTTGCGGACGGAGAACTTGACCTTCGGGAACGCCTTTTTCAGCATCCGACGGATGTTTTTGGCGGCCAGCGTGCCACTGCTGTCGTCGCCCTGCTCCAGATGGGCATAGTCCGGATTGACGCGGAGTGCTGCGACCTCAGCGGCATGTTCCGCTTTGGCGCGTGCCTCAGCCGCGACCTTCTCGGCCTCCACCTCTGCGGCATGGGTGCGAAGGAAGGCGATCTCTTCAGCGCTCGCCAGTCCCTTGTCGGCTTCGATCCGCCACTGGACACCGCGCAGAATGGCCTCGGGCAGACGACGGGAGATCGAGCCACAGGCAAAGACGATGTCATAGGAGGCGCTCCCGCCCGACACGATGGCCCCGCCACGCGACAGGGACCGGACGGTGGTCGGGCTTTCCTTGCCATGAACGGCCATGACGATCCCGGCTCCCCGGCTGTAGAGATGGGTGTAAACGCGGGTGCCGACCTGAACGGTAACGAGAGAGGGGACGAACATCGTCTGATCCTTTTCCTTTGGATTTTCGTGATGTCTTCTCCAGCGTCAGCGCGGGACGGCCGGGTCAAAAGCGGCGCGTGCGCCGGCACCGGAGGCGGCGCAGCCGGTGAGGAGCCACCTTTTGACCCGGACGGAGCGCGATGGCAGCGCCCCTCCCCGCCTTTCCTTTTCTTTCCCCTCTCCCGGCTTCAGGCCACGACCACGATTTCGAGATGGTCCCGCATGAACTGCATGGCCTCGTTGTGCTCCGTCTGCTCGGGCTCGATCTCAGGCGCTTGCAGAGAGAAGGTCTCTTCGGAGTCAGGCTCCGTCACCGACATGACAGGGCCGCTCGAAAGGTCGGCCTCATCATCGGCTGCTTCCTCGAAATCATCTTCAGGCATCTCGTCCAGGTCCTCATCGTCCACCACGCTCTCCAGCTCCCGGATCTTCTCCTGTTTTTTCTTCTGCTTTTGCGTCCAGACGTCCTGCGCCTGCGCAAACGACGCGACCTCGGGCAGCCAGTGGCCTTCCCCGACATGATTCATCAGGGCCGCACGCATCTCCTTGCCCGTATTCTGCGGGGCAAGGCCTTCGGCCTGCACGGCCTTGGTAATGCCGGGCTTGCTGTAGCATTTGAGGAATGCCTCAAAGGCCATGCTCGGCATCTTCTGGTCGGCTCCGAACAGAACGCCCACGAGCTGCGCGGGCAGGCCGCTGCCGCTGTGCATCGACACGTCGCAGTTCAGGACGCTTTGCAGGACGGTGACGGCATGGCGGCGGATCAGCTTTTCATCGCGGACAAGACTGCCTTCGGGGAAGAGGTCAGCCATCGCGAGCGTGCGCGCGGTTGGTTCTGACCAGTTGTTTCCGCTGGCATCACCATGCACACGGACGTTCTCGGCTTCCAGCGCCAGCAGAAGGGCGGCGATCAGCTCCCACGGATCGGCCGTCTCGGACACGTGGCCGAGGGCTTCGCGCAAAGCGACGGTGCGGATCTCGCCGATCATCTTGTGGCCGGTCCCGGAGACGTCCGGTCGCTCTTTCGGGGCCTCTGGCGTGGCAGGGCTGCCCGAGTAGTCAACCTTCGCGGCGCTGTAAGGACGGCAGCGTTCTTCAACGATCTTCAGGGTTCGAGGATTGAGGCCGTAACCGATGACCTCCCCCTCCTGTGTCGCCATCCAGGTGCCCATGGTGATGAAGCCCTCGGGGGCGCGGGCATATCCGTATTCGTCAGAAGTCAGGACGATGGAGTTTTCGGGCCGCTCGTTGTCCAGCCAGTCCTGCTGTGCGGCCGCGTAAGCCGAGGCATCGAGCGTATAGCGGCTGTCTGTGTTGGCTTCGGCAAACAGATCCTCCATCCAGACAATGTTGTGCTTGCGGGCCAGCTCGTCGCCGAACCGGGCATCGCGGGCGTACCATTCCTTCTGTTCGAGGTTCCGGGCCAGCGCGCCCCAGGCCACGGTGTCTTGCGGATCTTCGGCCTTCACGCGGTACTCGGCCGGATCCTCGTCGTCTTCGACGCTTTCGGAAAACATTTCCGCCCATGCATTACGCTGCTCGTCCAGTGAGGCCTGCGCGATGATTTTGCGCTGCCGCTCGTCAGGGCCTCGGCCGAGGGCGATGGCATCCAGAATAGGCGGGTACAGCTTCGCCAGCAGACTGAGACGCTTGAGATAGCTCGGCGTGACCATCAGGGCGGCACAGACCTGCGGATCTGTATAGCCAAGCTGCTCACGCAGGCGGGTGACGCTGTTCCACTGTTCCGGCTCCGTCATGTCCAGACGGACGAAGTTCTCGCTGACGGCGGCCAGGGCATCGAGATCTTCACTCTGATCGCCGACATATACGTCGATCAGAGGAACACCTGCATAGATGGCGCCTTCCGTGCGTCGGTGGCCTGCCACGATCATCAGGCGTCCGTCTTCCAGTTCCCGGACGGCCGGAGGATGGAGGATGCCAATCGCCTTGATATTCAGGGCGAGTTTGCGCAATTCCTCCAGACTGCCGATGGAAGAGCGCGGATTGTTCGGGTTAGGCACAAGGGTTTTCGGATCGACGCGGCGAAGCTCGGCCATGGGACGCTCTTTCTATAATTTTTCAGATGTCCCTCCCGCGTCACGGGCCAGCCAGCCGCGCAAGGCCGCGCGCAGCGCGCCCGGCCTGAGCCTTGCGCGGCTGGCTGGTTCGTGAAAGCCCCTCTTTTCCTTCTTGTCCTTCACCCTTTCAAAGCACTCTTCCTTCGGAAATTGCATCAAATCTGTAAATGCTGTATTTTACACAAATAAAGGAGAAGGACATGCGCACATTCTCGACAAGCGATCTGTCCCGCAAATCCGGAGACATCATTGCCAGTGCCCTGCAAGGGCCAATTTCAATCAATCAGCGCGGCAAACCACGGTTGGTCATGCTGAGTGTCGAACAATACGAGGCATTGGTAGGAAGCGCACCAGAGCGTACTGCCGGTGCCACTACGGAAATGCCTCAGGATCTGGCTCACGACGTAGCAAATGCGATTGACGGGTACCTGCTGGAAACCCGCACAGAACCATGAGCCAGACTTTCCGGCCCGGCATGGTGCTGCGGTATCCTTATCTCTGGCACTGGCAGAGCGGGAATGGCGAAACAGAAGGACGCAAGGATCGTCCAACGGCCGTGGCCGCAGTCTTTATAGGTCGTGATGATCGTCAGTATGTCCTGCTGCTGCCCCTGACGACAAAACAGCCGTCTGCAACCCGCATCGCGGTTGAAGTGCCGACCACCGAAAAGAAGCGTGCTGGCCTTGATCAGGCGTTGCGTCAGTGGATTGTACTCGACGAGTACAATCTGGATCCGACTGCCAGCTCATACTATTTGCAGCAAACCTCATCCATTGGGCAGTTCAGTGACGCGTTCATGCGTCCTGTACTGACGCAATTCAGGGACCTTCTGCCTACGGCACGGAGCATTTCTCGCTATCCGTAAAGTGACCGCTTCCGCCTCATGTCGGACATTCCAGCGATCGTTGCAGGTGACCAACAGCCGACATTGTCGCACAAAGCAACATAGAACGAGTTTTGGGACGTAGGCGATGGTTGCCTTTCGGCAACCAGATTAGGCGCGATTTGGAGCTACCACGATACGGGCGGCGTTCCCGGTAAAATGCAAACATCGCCAGACAAGGAGGCAATGCAGATCAGGGGATGACCTTCTCGGCGCGCAGCTGCTCAAAGAAGGTGCGGAACATGTCCTCACTGTCGATGCAGCCATCGAACCCGGCCTTGCGCACCTTAATGGTGCTGGAGACGTTGTCGAAGCCGCTGGAGAAGATGAAATCGGCGAAATTCCAGGCGACTAACTTGTTATAGGGAATATCCTGTAGGCTATATTTTTTGACGATGCTGGCCCACAGATCGGCCTTGTCGCTCATGTAAGACGCTAGCGGCATTGGCACAGGCTCGGCCGTCTCCATGTCGAACATCTTAGCGATGCGCGGCCACATATACTGCCAGCGGAACTGGTCACCGTTCGTCAGATTGAAGATGGAGTCCTTGGCGGAATCGGTGCGGCCTGCCCAGACGGTGCCGTCTGCAAGCACGTCTGCGGCACTCACCTGATAGAGTGCTCGATAGGCCTCCGGTGTACCGGGGAAGCGCAGTGGGATGCCCAACTCCTTCGAAATCGCAGCATAAACGGCGATTGCGACGCCAAGGTTCATCGGGTTGCCGGTGGCATAGCCGATGATCGCCTCAGGCCGCAGCGCGGTCCAATGCCAGCCTTTACCGACCTGTTGACGACGCAGGAAATCCTCCTGATCGTAGTAGAAGTTCGGCGACATGAGGCGCGGATCGTCCTCACGAGCGGGTGTCTTAAACGGGCCGAGATCGGAGCCGTAGGCCTTGCCTCCCTGATAGAATACGACGTGTTGGAGCGTCTGCGACGCTTTCTCCACGACCTCGACTAGATTCTGCAAGATCGCAACATTGACTTGCGAACGTTCCGTCGCACTGGCCTTTTCGATGTAAGCAGCAAACACGATGTGGGTCACGTCGGCGAGGGCGCTTAGCTTGGCCTCGACAGCAGCCCGATCGAGCAGATCTACCACGATGCCCTCGACGCCCACGGGCAGGTCCGCGTTTCGACGCGACAGGCCATAAACCTTCGTGTTAGGCACTTTCGACCAGGCAATGGCCGCAGCCTTACCGGAAACGCCATGTACACCGGCGATCAGGACAACATTTTTTATACTCATTTTCATTCCTCGTTGAGGCGGGCTTCGCCGGAGAACACGCGCGATTGCACACTTTTGACAATCTATGGCGTTGAGGTATTCGTGATAATCGAGCTTTATCGGGATACATTCTTGCGGCAAGAGCAATATTATGGCCGACCAGCTGACCGATTTCATCACCTTCGTCCGCATTGCTGAGGGCGGTAGCCTCACTGGAGCCGCAGCGTCGCTTAACCAATCGCTGACTGCCGTTTCACGGCGCCTTGCCGGACTGGAAGAACGCTTGGGCGTGCGCCTCGTCAATCGCACGACGCGCACGCTCTCACTGACCGATGAAGGTAAGGCATTTTATGCGCGCGCTGCCCGCATCCTTGACGATGTAATCGAAGCCGAGGCCGAAGCGTCCAGGGGGCAGAATGTGGCTGTCGGGCTGTTGCGCGTGACGACGACTTTCGCCTTCGGCCGGCGCCATATGGCGAGACTGATCCACTCCTTCGAGCGCGATCATCCGCGTGTGAAAGTTCACCTCGATGCCAGTGACAGGCTCGTTGACCTGATAAATGAGGGCTTCGACGTCGCAATCCGTTTTGGTTCGCTCGCTGATTCTAGCCTCATCGCCCGCACTCTTTGTCCAAACGAATATGTGCTCTGCGCCGCCCCATCCTATCTCGATCGGAAAGGGCGACCTAATGCTCTAGATCTTCTCGGAGAACATGACGCTATCTTGTTCGGAACTCCCCCATCTGACATCTGGACCTTTGCCGACGGCCGCCAGATCAGAATGCGCGGCGACCTGACAACCAACGACGGTGATCTCGCCCATGTCTGGGCGCTTGAGGGGGCCGGCATTATTATGAAGGCCATATGGGATGTAGCTGACGACATCCGATACGGTAGGTTGGAGATCGTGCTACCGAGCGTCCGAATTCCGAATGCTCCGATCCATGCGATCGTCCCTCATAGCCGCTTCGCTTCTGCGAAAGTGCGACTATTCATCGAGTTCCTCTCGCGACAGCTTCGCGCTAAATGGGAGAATGAGGTTGCACCGATACTGTTGCGTTCTAAGTAACGGCTGTAATTTTTTGATCTGAACTTCGCTCGTCTCGATCGTTTACCGTTCTCTAAGTCAGAACCAGCTATCGGGAGGTTACGATTCAAGTATGTTTGGCAGGGCGTGTCGGTAGCCGTCATGAACGGGAGGTTATTAATGGCCGCTTCCGGTCATTCCTTCCCGATAACCGACATTCCGTTTACCCCCCCCTAATCCGCCTGTCAGTTCAGTGATACAGGAGCAGACAGGCAGGATACGCCTCATGTCGGACGCCAGAACGTCGGCCTTCGCTTCTCTGAAGCAGACGTGTTCATGGCTTGCGAGAATAGGCTGTTGCCGATCACGACCAACATCACGAGCATCCAGCCTAAAATGCGCGGTATGTGCCGGCGGCCAAGTGCGATGACCCCGCTCGTCTATGTTAGGGCGTAGGGGAACTCAAGACCAGTCTCTCTGGAAATGGTTATTGACGGGTGACAGGCTCAATGATCGTCGGACTTGCAGCCCGGGGCACGCGGAGAGCTGACGGCTTGGCGCAGCCGGTCGACCCGATTACGCAAGTCCCGCAGTTCGGTGATCGACAGCCCGGTCGCCGCTAACACACAAGCCGGAATCGTCTCGGCCTGAACGCGCAGGGCCCGACCGGCCTCCGTCAGACGAACGCGCACCTGTCGTTCGTCCTTCTGGTCGCGGGTGCGTTCCACAAGGCCAGCGCCCTCCAGCCGCTTGAGCAACGGCGTCAGGGTGGAGCTGACCAGATCGAGTTGTGATCCGATTTCGCCGACAAGTCTGCCGTCACTGCCCCACAGGACGGTCATTACTAGATATTGCGGATAGGTGAGACCGAGCGGCTCGAGCAGCGGTTGGTATAGCCGATTGAAGGCGTGGCTCGCGGCATACAGCGAGAAGCACACGAAATTCGACAGATCAGGTGTGGATGGGTCTTCGTTCATATCGTCCTCCATAAGTAGAGCCATTATATCGCACAATATCAAATCTTGGGCGATGTTAATGCATGGGAGTCATGCATTTTCTGATATTGAGCGATAATGTCGCGCACGATATTGATGTGCCTCACAGGCCGATCGCAGCCTGATCGATACGGAGTTTTCCATCATGAAGTGCCTCTCCACAGCCATCGCCTTGGCTACCGCTATTGCCGCTGCCCCCGCGCTCGCCGCCCCCGTGCTAGAGCCCACGACCCAGCATTTCCTCAACGGCCTCGCCGACGCCCACGCCCCGGCCATCCCGTCGCTGTCGCCGCACGATGCCCGTGCGCTACTGGACGGCGCGCAGGCGTCGGTGAAGGTCACCGCTCCCTCTGCTCGGATTACCGATCGCGTGCTTCCCATTGGCCCGACCGGCAGCACGCGCATCCGGATCTATCGCCCGCTCGACGCCCCGAACCATGCGCCCGCCATCGTTTATTATCATGGTGCCGGTTGGGTGATGGGCGGCCCAGCCAGCCATGACCGCCTCGTGCGCGACCTGGCGGCGGGCAGCGGTGCGGTGGTGATCTTCGTCGATTACGAACGCTCGCCCGAGGCGCGTTATCCAACTGCGATCGAGCAGGATTATGCGGTTCTGGAGTATGTCGCTCGTCATCCGGTCGAATTCGGGATCGATCCATCCCGCATTGCCATCGCCGGAGACAGCGTCGGCGGTAATATGGTTGCGGTCGTCTCCGCCCTCGTTGCGGAGCGGCATGGACCCAGGCCCGTAGCCCAGCTCCTGTTCTATCCGGTAACCGATGCCGCGATGAATGATGGATCCTATCGCGAGTTCGCCGGTGGCCCCTGGCTGACAGCGAAAGCCATGGATTATTTCTGGAACCAGTATCTGCCTGCCGGTACTGACCGCGCCCAGCCGCATGTCTCGCCGTTGAACACGCCGGACTCCATCCTGCACGGGCAGGCGCCAGCGCTAGTCATCACAGATGAAAACGATGTCCTGCGTGACGAGGGCGAGGCCTACGCCCGACGCCTGGTCGAAGCCGGTGTGCCTGTCATAACGACCCGATATAACGCGACGATCCACGATTTCGTTATGCTCAATGCGCTCGCCAAGACGCCGGCATCCACCGCCGCAATCGCCCAGGCAACGCATTTCCTGCGCGATGCCTTTACGAAGGCAAAGTAAAAGAACGGAGGCGGTCTGAAGCAATTTCCTCCAAAAAGAAATAGCGCTTCAACCTCGCGCCAGCCGCAGTTTCTGCTCCGTCCCTCAGGCACTGACCATGAACCTATCGCTGGCATGACGAGTGCATATATGCGGCGTCTCACGGGGCGGGCAGCTCTCCCCCGACGAAGTAGGTGATCTTCAGGAGACGCCCATTTGTATCGTGAAAATCGATTGCGCGAATGACCGATTTTCCGGTCCTACCGCCCAACTGCCGACATTCCGTTTCCCCCCTGATCTGCCTGTCCGCTCAAAAAACGTGAAGCGGACAGGCGGCAGACGCCCTCATTCCTGCCGTTTCGGCAACCGATCTGGTTTCCTGAAAGCAGACATCGGCATCGGCCATCGATCTTGCTGCAACGTTCATGTTCTGGCTATGGGCCCTGAGCTATATGTCTGGCGCTCTTGTCTGAAGACGTATTTTCATGCACCGTGCGAGCGGGCTTTTAGCGCAGCCCGCCGCCTGCGCCGGGATAGATTTCTGGTTCGGTGAATGCGTTGATCCGTATCTGCACATACCCTTCGGATGTGGCGAACGGAAGTCGGGAATGCAGGCTCTGACCACAAGCCGTTGTTCGTCACTGACGGAGACGTGACTAATGCAGACCCCAAATCCAAAGACTATGGCCCGCATTTTGCGCGAAGCACTTGCGGAACGGCATGTGAAACTTAGCCATTCTGCCTCTCTGGAGCTGGTTGCTAAGCAGTTGGGCTACAATGACTGGAATGTCGTGGCCGCCCACCTGGAAGCCGATAAAACAAGAACCGAACCGACACCTTATGGATCAAAGGACGGAGACAGACTTCCGGACGGATGGTTTGCAAGCGGTCGCTCTGATCTGTTCCGCAGCAATCTTCTGGCTGGTGACGGTCCTGAAAATGGACCAGCCCTCCTGATCGAAAACCGGACATTGCGTGTGCCCACAGAGGCTATAAAGCCCGGGGATTTTCTGACAGTCATGCAGCGCATCTCTGCGAGGCAGTATTGCGGCAAACGGGTGAGTCTTCGTGCGCAGATAAGATGCACCAATGCGACCGGCAGCGGTCGGATATGGATCTCTGCGCGCGGACATGGTCGGGATCCTCTGGAGTTTGATAATCTCGGGCTGGACGGAGGTTTTGATGGACCGGTCACGGGCACGACAGGATGGGTGAGCCGGCGTGTTACGATAGGGATCCCTGATACCGCAGTATACATAGCCTTCGGAATTCTGTTTGGCTCCGGAACTGGTAGTTTCCGAGCCGCGGATCTGTCATTCGGCCTGGCGGAGGAAGACGAGCGTCCAAGGAAACTCCCGGACAAGCCGCATAATCTCGATCTCGCGTGATTATCTGATTCAAATGATTCCGGCCTGTTTAGGTAAGTGGACAGGCCGCGCTGAAATTCACCTCGCCCTCCTTTGTAGCCCACAATAGCCGAGACGCTATAAGAGGACAGCGGTACTGCTCCTGCCGACTTTCTAGGCTCAGGACCCATTGATTTGATTACGGAAATCTGATTCAGGCTCTGTGAGGAGACTGGAGATGAGCGACCTGTTTTGGCTGACGGATGAACAGATGGATCGTCTGCGGCCCTTTTTCCCAAAGAGCCACGGCAAACCTCGCGTTGATGACCGTCGCGTGTTGAGCGGGATCATTTTCGTGAACCGCAATGGGATGCGCTGGCGTGATGCACCCCGGGAATACGGTCCACATAAGACGTTGTACAACCGCTGGAAGCGCTGGGGCGACATGGGCATTTTCATGCGGATGATGGATGGCCTGTCTGCTGCAAAAGCCGAGCCTCGGACGATTATGATTGATGCGACGTATCTCAAGGCACACCGCACGGCTTCAAGCCTGCGGCTAAAAAAGGGGATCCAGGGCGTCTGATCGGACGGACAAAAGGCGGCATGAATACGAAGCTGCATGCGATCACCGATCAGAACGGACGACCGCTGAGCTTCTTCATGACGGCGGGACAGGTCAGCGATTATACCGGTGCCGCTGTCCTGCTGGACAGTCTTCCTATGGCACAGTGGATGTTAGGCGATCGCGGGTATGACGCCGACTGGTTCAGGGACGCCCTGGAAGAGAGGGGGATAAAGCCCTGCATTCCAGGACGGAAATCTCGTGAAAAACCGGTCAAATACGATAAGAGAAAATATAAACGCCGTAATCGCATCGAGATTATGTTCGGAAGGCTCAAGGACTGGCGGAGGGTCGCAACACGCTATGACAGATGCCCGAATGTCTTCTTCTCAGCCATCTGCCTCGCTGCAACCGTCATCTTCTGGCTATGAGTCCTGAGCCTAGCTGACAGCTAGGTACGTGATACTGCAAGCGGTGAACCGGCAGTATCACGTCTCAGATGGATTCTGGTTCGAAGATTAAGGGGCAGCAATAGTGTCGAGGCGCGCCTGAACATCAGCGGACAGTTCCAGCGTTGCTGCCGCGAGATTTTCGGTCAGATGAAGGGGGTTCGAAGTCCCCGGGATGAGAAGCAGGTTGGGTGACCGGGCCAACAACCAGGCCAGCGCCACTTGCAACGGAGTTCTCCCGATATCGCCTGCAACCCGGGACAGGGCATCAGACTGGATCGGGCTGAACCCACCCAAGGGGAAAAATGGAACATAGGCTACCCCCTGTGCCGCCAAAGCATTGATCAGGCCATCATCCTTTCTGTGGACGAGGTTGTAATGGTTCTGGACGCAGACGACTGGTGCGATCGTTTGCGCTTCGGCCACCTGCGCGCCAGTTACATTGCTGAGGCCAAGATGGCGGATAAGACCCTGTTCACGCAAAGCAGCCAGTGCTGAAAACGGTTCTGCCAACGACCCTTCTTTGGGAGCATGAATGTCTCCCATCAGTCGCAGATTGACCACATCAAGCCGTTCCAGTCCCAGATTGCGCAGATTATCATGCACGGCTCTGGTCAGGTCCTCAGCACTCTGGGCTGGCTTCCATGATGCATCCTCACCACGTAGCGCGCCGACCTTGGTCACGATCACAAGGTCATCAGGATAAGGGTGCAGCGCCTCGCGAATGATCTGGTTGGTGATATGTGGGCCATAGAAATCGCTGGTATCGATATGATTAACGCCAGCTTCGACAGCAGCTCGTAACACTGCAACGGCAGCTTTACGGTCCCGCGGCGACCCGAAAACACCAGGGCCAGCAAGCTGCATCGCTCCGTAGCCCATACGGTTCACAACGCGGTCGCCGAGTATAAAGGTTCCGGCATTGGCGCGACTGCTCATTAGTATCTCCTTGATAAAAGGTGCATACCAAACATGGACTACGTTCAAATGATCGATAAGCTGGTCAAATCTGAACGAGCTGTACGGAAAACCGCACAATGTCACTCGAGCTTGATGATCTTTCGGCGTTCGTCGCCGTTGCGCGTGCGGGAGGTTTTCGCGAAGCTGCGCGCGTTTCAGGTTCGTCAGCATCGAGGCTTAGCGACGCTTTACGGCGACTAGAAACCCGTCTTGGTACCCGCCTGCTTCATCGCAGCACGCGTAGCATTTCGCTCACTGAAACAGGTGCCCGACTGTTCGAACGGCTCTCGCCTGCTCTTGCCGAGATCAGCGCCGCACTCGATACGGTTCATACGCAAACCGATCAGCCTGCGGGGACGATCCGTCTCAATGTGCCGGCCAATATCGCCAGGACCGTACTTCCGGGCATTCTGTCGCCTTTCCTGATCGCTTACCCGCAAATCCGCATGGAAGTCACGGTCGAGGACAGTTTTGTTGATATTCTCGCCTCTGGCGCGGATGCAGGTATCCGTTATGAAGAGCGTCTAGAACAGGACATGATCGCAGTCCCCATCGGGCCGCGAACCCAGCGCCTTCTGACTGTGGCCGCACCATCCTATCTGTCCATGAAAGGACGTCCCCAGCATCCAGGTGAGCTGCTGGAACACGCCTGTCTGCGCCTTCGCTTCTCCGGTGGCGCGTCAGCCATGTGGGAGTTCGAGAAAGACGGTGAGGTTATTCGCCTCGATCCACCAGGGCCTTTACTGGTTCAACCTGGATCGGCCTGCGATCTCCTGGTAGAAGCTGCGATAGCGGGTCTGGGCATCGTCTGTCTGTTCGAAGACTGGCTGGCTCCGCACATCCGCAGCGGTGCACTGGACGTGGTGCTTGAAGACTGGGCCGCACCCTTCTCAGGACCCATGCTTTACTATTCCGGCCGCCGCCAGTTACCTCCGCCGCTCCGCGCGTTCGTCGATTTCATCCGCTCACATGAGTCCTAGGCCTAACAAGTGCCATCACGATGCTCATGAAGGAGCAGTCGAGGTCTGCTTTGCTAGGGACATTCTCCAATATCGGACCTTCCGTTCCCCCCCTAATCCGCCTGTCAGTTCAGTGATACAGGAGCAGACAGGCAGGATACGCCTACTTCTCAGACATACATTTGCTCGAGTCGTTTTCCGCGTAGCGGACATGAATCATCCAACGCTCTTCCCGCAAAGACGGATAGCGGACTTGCACCCGCATTCTACCCAGTCGAGGTTCGAATCTCATCATGCGGGCCACGCCCAATGATGATGAGCACTACGTCTACGCTATAGCCCTCTAATGCCGCACTGTGATGATTACCGGCATCGCCCGTGTTGATCGGTCCCGGATCGTAGGGAACTGCTCTAAAGACGATCAAGGCCCGTCCATCAAAAACAGTTGCACAGAGACCAATATATCCAATATGCTGGATATATGGAATTAGAAGCTGCCATTGCCGCCTTTGGGGCGCTCGCTCAGGGTACGCGCCTCGACGTGTTCCGTCTGCTTGTCCGCCACGAACCAGCCGGCCTGGCTGCTGGCGAAATTGCTCGCCAACTCGACGTGCCGCAGAACACGATGTCTGCGCACCTCGGCATTCTCGCGCGCGCCGGCATTGTGCGCTCCGAACGGCATAGTCGGTCGATCATCTACCGGGCCGATCTGGATGGGCTGCGCGCGCTAACGCTGTTCCTCGTCAAAGACTGCTGCGCCGGCTCGTCTGAACTGTGCGCGCCGCTCCTGGCCGAACTCACCCCCTGCTGTTGAAAGGACGCCCCGTGGCCGTCGATATCGTGATCTATCACAACCCCGAGTGCGGCACGTCGCGCAACACGCTGGCGATGATCCGCAATGCCGGCCTCGAGCCGCATGTGGTCGAATATCTGAAGACGCCGCCCTCGCGCGCGCTGCTGGTCGAGCTGATCGATCGCGCCGGGATCAGGCCCCGCGATCTGCTGCGTGAGAAGGGCACGCCCTATGCGGAGCTGGGCTTGGGCGACACGTCGCTGTCGGACGACGCACTGGTGGACGCGATGATGGCGCATCCGGTCCTCATCAACCGGCCGCTGGTCATCTCACCGCTCGGCGTAAAGCTGTGCCGACCTTCCGAAGCGGTCCTTGATCTGCTGCCCGAGCCGCAACAGGGGGCGTTTACCAAGGAAGACGGCGAAAAGGTCGTGAACGTCTCGGGTCAGCGCATCCCCTGATGCTGCTCGCCCTTGCTACCTTCGTCGTCACGATCGCGCTCGTCATCTGGCAACCCAAGGGCCTCGGCATCGGCTGGAGCGCGCTGGCCGGAGCGGCGATCGCGTTGCTCGTCGGGGTCGTCTCGTTCTCCGACGTGCCGGTGGTGTGGGGTATCGTCTGGAACGCGACCGCAACGTTCGTCGCGATCATCATCGTCAGCCTGTTGCTCGATGAAGCCGGATTTTTCGAATGGGCGGCACTTCATGTCGCGCGCTGGGGCGGGGGGCATGGTCGCCGGCTATTCGTGCTGATCGTGCTGCTCGGTGCGGCGGTGTCCTCGCTGTTCGCCAATGATGGCGCGGCCCTGATCCTGACGCCGATCGTCATCGCGATGCTGCGCGCGCTGGGATACAAGGACAAGACGACGCTGGCGTTCGTGATGGCGGCAGGGTTCATCGCCGATACGGCCAGTCTCCCGCTGATCGTCTCCAACCTCGTCAACATCGTGTCGGCCGACGTCTTCCGGATCGGCTTTGCCGATTATGCCTCGGTGATGGTGCCGGTCGATCTCGCGTCGATCGCGGCGACGCTAGTCTCGCTTCTGCTGTTTTTCCGGCGCGACATACCGGCGAGCTACGATGTGGCGCAGCTCCGCGCGCCCGGTGATGCGATCCGCGACCATGCCACGTTCAAGGCGGGCTGGGTCGTTCTTGCCCTGCTGCTCGCCGGCTTCTTCCTGCTCGAACCCATCGGCGTGCCGGTTAGTGCCGTAGCCGCTGCCGGTGCAGTCCTCCTGCTCATCATCGCCGCGCGCGGCCACGTCATCCAGACGCGCAAAGTGCTGGCCAGCGCGCCGTGGCAGATCGTGATCTTCTCGCTCGGCATGTACCTGGTCGTCTACGGCCTGCGGAATGCTGGCTTGACCGATCATCTTGCCGGCCTGCTCGATCGCACCACGCAAGGCGGCGTGTGGGGCGCGGCGTTCGGCACCGGCATCATCGCCGCGCTGCTGTCGTCGGTGATGAACAACATGCCGACCGTGCTGGTGGGGGCGCTGTCGATCGACGCGACGCACGCCACGGGCACGATCAAGGAAGCGATGATCTACGCCAACGTGATCGGTTGCGACCTCGGGCCGAAGATCACGCCGATCGGCTCGCTCGCGACGCTGCTGTGGCTGCATGTCCTCGGGCAGAAGGGCATCCGCATTGGCTGGGGCTATTACTTCAAGGTCGGCGCGACGCTGACGATTCCGGTGCTGCTGATGACGCTCGCCGCACTCGCCATAAGACTCAGTCTGTAATGCCGCTCCGCACGCTCTCCGACCCCGATCATCTGCCCGTGCTCGATCGGCGTTATGCGCGCCAACGTCCCGCCCTCGGGCTGGGCTCTGGTGATCCGCCGCCGCGTATCTTGCTGCTCTACGGCTCCTTACGGGAACGATCCTATTCGCGTCTCTGTATCGAGGAAGCGGCCCGCCTGCTGCAATTCTTCGGCTGCGAGACGCGCATTTTTGACCCCGCCACGCTGCCGCTGCCCGATCAAGTGACAAGAGACGATCACCCGGCCGTCCGTGAGCTGCGCGATCTTTCGATGTGGTCTGAGGGGCATGTGTGGTGCAGCCCCGAGCGGCACGGCCAGATTACCGGCATCATGAAGCTGCAAGTCGATCACCTTCCGCTGTCGATGGGCGGGATGCGCCCAACGCAGGGCCGCACGCTCGCCGTTATGCAGGTGTCGGCTGGATCGCAGTCGTTCAACAGCGTCAACACGCTGCGCGTCCTCGGCCGCTGGATGCGGATGGTGACGATTCCCAACCAGTCGTCGGTCCCAAAGGCGTTCAATGAGTTTGACGACGCCGGCCGGATGAAGCCGTCCAGCTATTACGACCGGATCGTGGACGTGATGGAGGAGCTGGTGCGCTTCACCGTGCTGCTTCGTCCGCATGCCGCGCAACTCGTTGATCGATATTCGGAGCGAAAGGAAGCAGGCACACCGATTGATGCTGCTACCGACCTGTCGAGTATAGCACTCACCTGAACGAACCGACGGGAACAACCACTGAAAAATCAGCGTAGCAAATGATACGGTGATTGGCGGTGTTTTGGTCGCTGTAGCGTAGTATAGTATAGCGTACAATCGGCGGGGCTGGCGGACCAAGTGGGATTCGAACACGTACACTGAATCAATTAACTGGCGCTTGGCTGATTCATGAGCAAATGTCGGCTTTCAGAATGTCTCACGGTTTATTTGAACGATCGGAATGGGGTGAAAGCCTTCGCGAGGGTCGTCCGTGTGCATGTCCGGTTTTACCGATCGCCCTACACAAAGCCGACATTCCGCTTTCCCCCGATAGTGTTGAAAAACTCATGGTGAAGAGTGAAAGTGTTGCCAAGCTACTTCGACATAAGTGCAGCTTTCTTGCCTCAGGTGGATAAGGCAGGTGTTCCGGGGGGTATCAGTTTCGCCATTTTGCGGAGATTTTGGGCAGCTGCGGCGAGATGGAACTCATCACGGGCGCCGTTTGGTCCTCTGAGCCTCAACCGATCGATCTTCAAAATGCGCTTGAGGTGAGCAAACAGCATTTCGACCTTCTTTCGTTCTCGTCTGGAGACAATATAGGCGTCGGTTAAGGCAATGTCGCGGGCCAGATCACGAGCGCCTTCATGGATGGAGCGCAGGACCTTACGACTGGGCTGATCGGGGCAGCATTTCGGTTTGAGAGTGCATACGTCGCACGCCAGTTTCGACGAACGGTATCGAAGTAGGTTGTCGGGAGGGGCGTTTGGTTGATCCGAGTTGATCTTGCGCCACTGCTGCTTCAGTTCTTGGCCTCCAGGACAGATGTAAAGATCATGCACATGGTCATATGTGAAATCTCGACGTTCGAAAGTCCCCTCCTGCCGGGCAGATTTGTCGAAGACCGGAATGTGAGGTTCTATGCCACGCTCATGAACCAGCCACGCAAGATTTTCAGCGGATCCATAAGCTGTATCCGCAGCAAGCCTTTCGGGCCATATTCCAAATGTTTCCTGCGTACGCTCTATCATTCTGCGTTGCGCCGTAACCTCGGCCTGCCGGATGGCTGTCGTGGTTTCTACATCCATGATGACAGCCGCTTTAAGGTCAATGAGGTAATTTGTGCAGTAGGCATAATAAGCAAGGCCACCGCTTGCAGCGTTCCAACGTGCCGCAGGATCGACCGGAGAGATATATTTTGGTTGCACGGGCGTAGCAGACCCAAATGCAGCATCGTCCAGCACCGAGAAATACTCCCGCACAGCACGTTGGGCTGCCTCGATCGTCAGTTTATCTGGGCTCGGAACACTGCGCTGCCGATTAGCGTCGGCCTTGATCGTGCTGGCATCGACCGCAAAGCCTTCACCGCCCACCAGTCCCTTGGCGATGCACTGCCGGACGGTCATTTCGAACATTTGGCGAAGCAGATCACTCTCCCGGAAGCGTCCGTGCCGGTTTTTCGAGAATGTCGAATGATCAGGCACAGGGCCGTTGAGCCCAAGGCCACAGAACCACCGGTAGGCCAGGTTAAGATGGACTTCTTCACATAGCCGTCGCTCGGATCGAATACCCATCACGTAGCCAACGATTAACATCCTGATGATCAGCTCAGGATCGATTGAAGGCCGCCCCGTGCCGCTGTAAAATGGGCGAAGATGCTCACGCAGGCCGTCCAGATCGACAAAGCGATCAATTGAACGCAACAGGTGGCCAGCTGGCACATGATCTTCAAGGCGGAACTCGTAGAACAGTGCCTCCTGTATTTTCGTTCGATCACCCATCATTTGCAGGTTCCTCCTGCAAAGAGTGAATCAGTGCTTCACTCTCAAAGCAAGCGCGACTTTTTCAACACTATCCCCCCATAACTGACTATATTTTTTTATTTCAGGCAGCTTCCAGCTCGGCCTTTTCCGCCTCCTCGCGGCGCTGCGTATCGGCTGCCAGATCCGCCTCAAGGGCCGCCATGGCCTCGCGCTTCTCCTGCAACAAAGCCGCCTCCGGGAACGCCAGCCCCACACGGGCGCGATAGCCGGGGAGCTTGCGCTCGGCTTCCTCCACCTGACGGCGCGCATCCGCCAGTTCCGCCTCGAACCGCAACAGCGCGTTCTCGATGCGGCTGATCAGCCCAACCGGGCTTGTCTCGCGGTCGAAGTCCATGCCGAGGATCCGCCCGTCCAGCACAAGACAAAGTGTCGCGTCCCACGTCTCCTCGCCGTCAAAGCGGGTGCGCCAGGTCTCGCACAGGATCTCGAAGCCGCCGATGGTGCCAAGGGTCCACTTGCCTTTCTCCCCGGACTTCGCGGCGAGACGGGCCTGCGAGAGAAGCCACTGACCGGCCTTCTCACGCTCGGTCATCTCCCGGTCCTTACGCACCAGACGGAACGCCTCACCGCGTGTCGGCTCGCGCCGTGCGATGTCGTTCTGAAGACGCGGGATCACGGCCTGCGCCGTCTCACGGTCACGCTCGGCACGGTCGATGGCACGACGGACGTTATACTGATCGTCGTGATGCGCGGCCTGCAAGCGCTCCAGGCGGGCCAGTTCGGCCTCCAGTCCCGCCTTCTGCATCAGACGTTCGTCTCCCGACGCAAGGGCCTTCGCCATGGCGAACTGGTTGGCTTCCGCCCCCACATCTTCCAGACGGCGGATGGTCCGGTCTCCGGACATCGCAAGGCAGATGAACTTCTGCTTGCGCTCCAGCATCTGCCAGTTCGTCGCATCCACCGACCCTTTCAGGGCGTAGGCGTAAAGCTGGATCACCGGGTTCTGATTGCCCTGCCGCTCGATCCGGCCCTCGCGCTGGATGATGTCCGAGACCAGCCAGGGCACATCGAGATGATGCAGGGCGATCAGGCGCTGCTGCGCATTCACGCCCGTTCCCATGGTGGCGGACGATCCGATCAGAATGCGTTTGCGCCCGGAGTTCATGTCGCGGAAGAGCGCCTGCTTGGCCGTGCTCTTCTTGTAGTGCTGCATGAAGGCGATCTCGTCGCGCGGCACGCCCATACGGATCAGTTCGTCGCGGATCCAGCGATAGGCTGAGAACCCGCGTGTCTCCAGCGCGGATTCCGTGCCCAGGTCCGAGAAGATCATCTGCGTGGCACCGGGCAGCTCGTATTCCCGCCCCGTTTCGGGGTCGGTGTAGCGATTGGCGGACGTGTTCTGCCAGATCTCAAAGACCTTGCGGATCATGACGTTCAGCTTGTTGCTGTTGTCATTATCCGCCCAGTTCCGCACGAAACGCAGGTCGATTGCCGCGTGCCGGGCATCGGTGATGACGGACAGCAGGATGTCGTCGCCCTTCTGGGGCTTGCCCGTGCGCTCTTCAATTTTCTTGATCCGCTCGGCGAGCGTCTTCTGATACTCGCGGAAGGCGTCCCCGCTATCGGCCACGACGATCTCACGCCTGCCACCCGCAATCTCGGGCAGTTTGACGTAGCGTCGCAGGTCGTCCTGCTGCACGACGTCGGCAAAGTCGCGATACATCGCCATCAGATCGGCGACATTCACGAACTCCGAAAAGCGCGTGACCGGCTTGTAAAGACCGCTCGGCTGAAGCTCCAGCTCCGTGCGGGTTTCACCAAAACTTGCGGCCCAGGCGTCGAACTCGTGCAGGCCACGCTCGACAAGGGCTGGCAGATCCATGAAGCGCTGGATCGAGAACATCTCGCCCAGGGTGTTGGTGATCGGCGAGCCTGACGCCATGACCAGTACACGCTCGGGATTGCGCCTGGCGAGGTAGCGCGTTTTGACGAACAGATCCCAGGCGCGCTGGCTGCCGTTCGGGTCGATCCCCTTCAGATCGGACTGGTTTGTGCCGAAAGACAGCTTCCGGAACTGCTGCGCCTCATCCACGAGGATCTGGTCCACCCCGATTTCACCGAGATGCACGAGATCGTCCTTGCGGCTGGATAGCGCTTTCAGCTTGGCTTCCATCCCCTCCTTCAGGCGCTCGATGCGCTTGCGCGACAGTCGGTCATCGCGGCTCACATTCTCCAGAAGGCTTTCGTAGGAGGCAATCTGGTCCTCGACCATCTCCTGCTCAAAGGCGCTCTCGACCGGCACGAACTTGAAGGCGTCATGCGTGATGACAATGGCGTCCCAGTTTCCCGTGGCGGCCCGGGCCAGGAACCGCTGGCGCTTGTCCTTCACGAAATTCGTCTCGTCCGCCACGAGGATCTGGGCGTTCGGGTAGAGCATCATGAACTCACGCGCCATCTGCGCAAGGCAGTGTCCGGGCACCACGATCATGCCCTTGGAAATCAGGCCGAGGCGCTTTTGCTCCATCACGGCCGCGCACATCGAGAACGTCTTCCCGGACCCCACCGCATGAGCCATGTAGGTGCTGCCCTTGGCGATGATCCGCCAGATCACCCGCTTCTGATGGTCGCGCAGGCTGATCGCCATGCTGGCTCCCGGCAGTTTCAGGTGAAAGCCGTCGAACGTGCGCGGGACAAGGTTGTTGAACGCATCGTTATACAGCCGCACCAGACGCTCGGCGCGGTCGGTGTCCTGCCAGACCCATGTCTCAAACGCGGTCTTGATTGCGGCCAGCTTCTCCTTGGCCGCCTCGGTCTCCTTCGTGTTCAGCTCACGGTGTTCGCCATTCACATCGCGCCAGGTGTCCCAGATTTTCGGGCTGGCCTGATTGAGCGCATCGTCCAGCAGATCCCCGGCATGACGGCGCTGCGTCCCCCAGACCGAGGTGGCCTCCGCCTTGCCGGAAAACCCGCTCTTGTCCACGCTCCAGGTCGCCACCTCCATCGTGTGGTGAATGGTCGTGCGAACCCCCATAACCTCTGCAACAAAGGCCTCCACGTCCGGCACCGGGATCCATGGGGCTCCCAGGCGGGCGGTAATGTCGGACGGGCGCAGGTCTTCGGGCTGGACCTCCTCAAGGGCCGCGACGTTGCGCAGATAGCGTCGGTCGCGCTCGGCAGCCTCCCGGGCCTGCGCCAGCTTGGTGCGGACCGCGCCTGACAGGGCTTCGTCTGCCGTCACCCAGACCTCACGGCCGCCTGTGCTGCGGATCGGGTCGAGATAGACCGAGGATCCGAGTTCGGCGAGCACTTCTTCACCGGGGCGGCCCAGAAGCTCCGCCATGCGCTCGACATCCACGCCACCCGTCTCATGCAGGGAGACCGCCAGCGCATCATGGGCGCCGTGAACCTCAGGCTCGGACGGGGCCTGAATGACGCGCTCACTGAAGATCGGTCCCGGACGGCCGGTCTGGCTCTTCTCGTCATACTCCTCGATCGAGCTGACCAGCCACACATCCGGATCATCATAAAATGGCTGAAGGTTCGGGCGGCGCTGTGTGGATTTCTCCTCTCCCGTCTCTTCATCCACCCGTGTCGTGGTGTTCGTCAGGTTGATCGGCCCGAACTGACGGCTGAACGCCTGATACGCGCGCTTGAGATCCGCCTGATGGGTGCTGTAGGGCAGGTTCTCCACCTGGGCGCGCAGCACCAGACGGGCCGCGTCCCTTACCGGAATCAGACCCTTGATGATGGCCGCGTGCTTTTGGAAAATCCCTTCCTTCTGCTCGCCTTTCTTCACCTTTACCAGCACGGTTTCGCCGTCGATGATCTGGTGCAGCACGCCTTTGTGCAGCAGATAACTGCCCTCTTTGAGCAGGGCACCGTCTGCGGCCGTTCCGACCTCGGCGGCATGATTGTCCTGCACCGTCGCAACATCGAGCGTCTGCGGGGCCGGGAAGCGGGCCAGCGAAGAGAGGCGGCCGAGGGCGAGCGGCAGGGCCTCGTCCAGCATCTGGAGCGGGTTGGCCTTGCAGGTGTATTCCGGGCCGAACTGACCGCTCGTCCAGTCGTGCCGACCGAGAACCTGCTGGCCGTTTTCCGCGAAATAGCGGTTGATCCGCAACGGGCCTTCGCCCTGATCGGTGTCCTCCAGCGCCGCCACGTCCAGCCATGTCGCATCGCCCGCATCCTCTCCCGGTGCGCGACGGCGGAACACGAGCACGTCCACCACGACATCCGTTCCGGCATCGTCGCGCATGGCCCCGGCTGGCAGCCGTGCGCCACCCACGAAATCGGCGGTCTCGAAGATCGTGCGCCGTGCGCCGGCATCGGACTTGTCCATCGTCCACCGCGACGTCACGAACATCGCCACAGCTCCGGGACGCAAACGGGAGATGGACCGGGCGATGAAATAATCATGCAGGGACAGGCCAAGGCGTCCCAGCTCGTCCGTGCCCCGGACCGTGCGGTTGCTGAAGGGCGGGTTGCCGATCACCAGATCGTAGCGTTCCGCGAGCTTGGCCGTCGTGAAGTCTTCCGACCGGACCCACTGGTTCGGAAACAGCTTGCGCGTGATGCGGGCTGTCAGCGGGTCATTCTCGATTGCGGTCCAGGCGGTTTTCGGGGCCAGCTTCGGAGGCACGCTCGCCATGAAGAGTCCGGTGCCACAGCCCGGCTCCAGCGCACGGCCGCCCCGGAACCCCATCTGCGCCGCCAGATCCCACATCGCATGGACGATCAGCTCAGGCGTGTAATGGGCGTACTGCGTGGCCCGTGCCAGACCCGCCCGCTCCTGCTGGCTGGTCAGTGCCTCAAGCTGGCTGCCGATCTCTTCCCACCCTGCCCGGAAGGTCTCTCCGGCACGCGGGAACAGGCTGTTGGCCAGCTCTCCGGCCCCGAACCCTGTGAAACGGGCAAGGACGACCTGCTCGTCGGCGCTGGCGTTGCGGTCTTCTGCTTCCAGCGTGGCCAGAAGGCGGATCGCCGCAAGATTGTCCCGCGCACGCTCTTTCCAGCCCTGGGCGAGGCCACGCGTTCCGCTCAGGACGAAATCCACTTTCGGCAGGACGGCGGCCTGTGTCGCCTGTCGAACCGCAGCGGCGGCTTCCTCAAGGGCGCGGTCTCCGGGAAGATCACCCCAGTAGAGATTGGACTGGCTGCCGCCGAGTGCTGAGGTATCGAAAAAGCTCAGTTGGGACATGGACATGGAAAAACTCCGGACAAGCGGCAGCGCCCGGTACTGCGCGGAGGCAGACCGGGGGGCCGGAAAACAGGATCAGTTCGGGGAGAGAGGCGTCAGGCCTCCCGGATCAGCGCGGGGTCAGAGGGGACCAAAGCGCAGGCGGATCTGCTCGCGCTCGTTCTCGGAGAGGCGGGCCAGCGCCTCACGGTGGTAGGTCGAACCCTCGCCTGCCTTCCTCGCCACGCGCCACCAGGCCTGCGGATCGCTGCAATGCAGACCCACCAGATGCGTCTCGTCGTTCTCGGGTCCGCATCCTTCGAGGAGCGTCCAGCCTTCCTTGTGAGCCTGTTTGAGGTCGAAAGCGTGCGCCTGTGCGGGGCGTTCGAGGGTCTCTGACATCGTCTTTATTTCCTTTCCTGACCCTCTCCGGCGAGCGCAGGACAGCACGACCTGCCAGAGCGACGCGCAGCGTCGGGACCGCCCGGCCCGCAGCGTAGCGAGGACACGGACGGACCCACCTCTTGCAGGGCGGGCTGGCCTGTGCTGCCCCCCTCCCCTCTTCTTCTTTTTGTAAGCGTCCGACGATCGCACGATTGACGGCAGCATTTGTCTCATGTCGGACGTAAGTCGAGCTATTTGAGATTACGGAGACGGTACGCGAAAACGCGCGGGTCTGGCTGGGGAGAATGTGTTGGTGATTATTAAGACCCAAGCTGAAAATGCCAGATTTCTTTCGGAAGCCGGATACGTGGATCACTACCTCATCAAGCGAATACGTTGTTCGTAACAGAACCTTCGAGAGGTGAAAGATAGTATCAATCTTCGATAAAGGAGGCAGATCTCATTGATCTGAAGTCAAAACAAAACTATCGTACTGTATGACGCCAACGTCAGGAAAATATGACTATGCCCCAGTTCCGCATGCTATATCATTTTCTCGCTTTGGGGACCTGTTCTGCATTTCTGACTGCGGCAGCACCGCCACCCTTTCTGGCGACGTACATCCATAATGGTAATTTCGAAGCTGGTGATTACGCATTTATCCGCGGGGCCTTTGCCGGGGCATCGACACAACAGCTTGCCAACTGGAAAGCCCTTCAGGCTTACGGCACATTGTGTATGAAAGAGGCTGCTCATTCGGAAAACGAAGAGCTGAAAAAACTCGGGGTTAATGCTCAGGTTGATGAAGAAAGAGGTTATCAGGATCATCTGTGCACTCAGATCGCGTTTGCGTCCGATGTGCCCGCAAATTTCAAAACCTGGGATGCTTTTCACGATGCATTGGCTCGCAGTCAACCTTACTTCCAGACTTATAAATCAGCCGTAAACATGGCCGTCCGAAGCTTGGACAGCGATGCCAATAAAGACACGTTCGAGGAGCAACTTACTCTTCACACTGTGCCGGACCAGATGTGGCGGTTTGTCATGATGGGCGCCGCACTAAACGACGTATCAGGCATTGATGCAGCAACTCGGTCTGCTTTGCGTATGCAGAGCATTCTCGAGGGAGTTAATGTTGATTGGGTCAACAGTCATTGGGGGCGGCACATTCTGGAAACGCAGGGATGGTCTCCTGCGATCAAAGCTGGCCGAAAGCCGGCAATGCTCATGTGGTTGCTGGTCCAGCACGCCGATGAGGATCCAGCCTTTCAAGTCATGGCACTTCGAAAACTCGAACCTCTGGCGAAGTCGGGTCAGTTTTCGAAGCAGAATTATGCTCTCTTGTCTGATCGCGTAATGCTCGCGACGACAGGAAAACAACACTATGGATCGCAACTGTCCTGTCGTGATCATCAGCTGGCGCCTTATTCGATGGATAAGGGTGGTGACAACTCGAAAATACTTGATGCCAGACGCTCGGAGATGAACCTTCCACCCGAAGCAGCTTACATTGAACACTTTCGGAAGAGTTTCCCTCAGGGCTGCTAAGTCAAATTGAGATCACGCTATATCCTGAAACCTAAATGGTAGCGATAATACCTTTAATAAAAGTGGCGTTTCTACTGCTCTCTTTCGACATACATAGAAAGTACAATTCGACAGTCTTTAAAAGTATTTAATAGATGGTAAATTATATAATTATTAAGTATTAACCTAAAAACAACTAATTTTAGTCCAAAATATTATTCGTTGGCGCTTTGGGGAAATGGAAGCAGTTCGCTGAGACGTGCGGCTGGATATCCATCGATCATGCGTGTCAGCACGTCACGCAGCCAGCCAAATGGTTCGATCCCATTGAGCTTGGCCGTTTCGATTAATGACGCCACGATCGCCCACCGGTTAGCGCCGCCCTCGCTGCCCGCGAATAGAGCATTCTTACGGCCAAGCGTGACAGGTCGGATGGCCCGTTCCACCGGGTTGGTGTCGAGATCTATGCGCCCGTCTTCGATAAACCGCGCGAGATCGTCCCAGCGGTTCAACGCATAGCGGATCGCTTCGGCCAGTCTGGCGCGGGAGGGGAGCAAAGTCAGTTTTTGTCGGAGCCAGAGTGCCAGCGCCTCAACACGCGGCCGACTGTGCTCCTCCCGAAGGGTTCGTCGCTGATCGGGCGGCAACCCCCGAAGGGATGCCTCAATCTCATACAGAGACCGGATCTGCACCAAAGCCTCGGTTGCGATTGGTGATCCGGTCTGGTGCAGCTCATAAAACTTGCGGCGCGTGTGCGCCCAGCAGGCTGCCAGATGGACTGTTCCGTCTCGTGTCAGTTGCTCAAACCCGGCATAACCGTCAACTTGCAGAATGCCGCGATAGTTCTTCAGATGGCGGGCAGGCCAGGAGGACGTGCGATCCGGTGTCGCATAAAACACCACGGCTGGCGGGACATTACCCCCAAAGGCGCGGTCGTCGCGTGTGTAAGCCCAGAGCCGCCCGGTTTTAGTCCGGCCTCGTCCTGGATCAAGGATGGGCAGTGGGGTGTCGTCTGCGAAAACCCGTTCTGCGGCACAGACATGGTTCATCAGCTGGTCGCGCAGCGGGGCCAGCCACCAGGCGGCGGCCTTGACCCAATCGGCCAGCGTGGAACGCGCGAGAGCGACACCGTGACGGGCCAACATCTGGCTTTGGCGATACAGCGGCAAATGATCGCAATAGCGACTGGTCAGCACATGCGCGATTAGACCCGGAGTGGCGAGACACCCTTCGGCGATGCGCTCAGGTGCTGGAGCCTGATGCAGCGTCCCGCAGGCGCGACAAGCGCATTTGGGCCGGTTGATCCGCACGACCCGCACCGAGGCCGGAACCCAGTCCAGCATTTCGCTGGTGGTCGTGCCTGCGTCGTGCAGTGCGCCACCGCAGGACGGGCAGGATGTCACGTCGGGCACGATCGTCACGTCTGTGCGCGGCAGGTGCTCTGGCAGGGCTGTGCGATGAGGTGGTTTGACGATCGGCGTTGTGTTGCTGATGTCCAGTAGTGTCGTGGAGATTGGCGTTATAGGGGACGGTTGGTCAGCCTCCAGCGTCAACAGGAGCTGATCGGGTTCGAGTGTCTCGGCGCGACGACCGAACCGGGCGCGCTGGAACTCCCGGATGATCTGCCGCAAGCGATCAATCTCGGTCTGTCCCTCATCCACTGCGCCTGCCAGATCCCGCACCATGGTTTGCAGGGTGATCGGGTCAAACGGCAGGCTGTCGAGGGCGATCCGCATACCTATAAAATGGCAGTTTTCTGCGGGTTTATACAAGAAAAATCTGCGCGTTTTACCCTGCCATCAGTATGCGTCGCGCGGGGGCCTGTGCCCGCCAGTCCAACCCTTCCAGAAGCATCGACAATCGGGCCGGGGTCAGCAGAACTGTCGCTGGCTCTCCGGGGCTGGCCTGCGTGACCGGCCACGTAAAAATCCCCTGATCGAGGCGCTTGGCATACAGGCACATGCCGTTGCCATCGTGATACAGAAGCTTGATCAGTCCGGCCCTCCGGCCGCGAAACACAAACACATGCCCGCTGAACGGATCGGCCCGCAGCGTCTCCTGTACCAGCACCGACAACCCGTCGATCCCCTTGCGCAGATCGGTGTAGCCCAAGGCCACATGAACCCGGATATGGGGTGGGAGGCTGATCATCGGGGTGTCGCCAGAACATCAAGAATGGCCCGCAGCGAAGCGAGTTCAATCTGCACAGGGACGCGCAGGAAAGCACCGTTGGGCAAGCCGATCTGCATGTCTTGTCCAGAAGAAACGGGCGCCGTGGCGTTTACGTCGCGCAGTGGCGGGGGCGTTGTCGCTGTCGGTAAAGACGCTGTCGCGTCGGAAGTCAGTTGCACGGTCGCGAAAAGTGGTGGTGGATCTGTAAGTGGTGCGGGCTGATGTGGGCCGGGGATCGGCTCGGCCAGGTCCTTGAGCCAGCGATAGAGCATGCTGGGAGCGAGGTTATGCGCCTTGGCGTATTTCCAGGTGGACATGCCGGATTGCAGCAAATCCCACACAACGTCCTGTCGCTCGGCCTGGGTCCATTTACGGCGCCGAAACTGACGATCCGATAGCAATTGAGCCATGATGACAGGGCGGTCACCCTCAAGGGACGATGAAGAGACGTCTCTCCAGTGTCTCTTGGCGGTGACCGCAGGTACGGGCTGTTTTTCTACGGATGCATCCTGCGCATCTACGGGCTGCGTCATCCAGGCCACCCCGCGACGGAAACTTCGCGGTACCAAACTGTGCTCTCTGCAGTAGGCCGCGCGGGTAAGGCCGGACATCTGCCACGCATCGTAATGCTGTTGCCAATACTCCCGGCCAAAACCCGCCACGTCGTCTCTCCTCCACACCGAATTCCAGGAAGAAAGCACAGCCCATTCGCCGTCGTCAGCGTGTCACGATCGGACGCTTACTTCTTTTTCAACCTTCTGTTTTTTCTTCTTTTTTTCAGGTTGGCCCCCCGCCCTGCCCGAACGCTCCGGCCGGGAGTTCCCAGGCTGGTGTGAAGACAGTCGGGATCGGACGCGCCGAGAGGCACGCACGGGCCAGCTCGGGCGCTGCCAGAGCGGCGGCATACGGCCTGCCCTGCTCGGCGATCTGCTCCAGCGACACGGTGCGCTTGATCGTGCAGCCAAACTGCTGCTCGTACTGCACGAGACGGTCAAAGCGGGCAGGATCGAGGCAGCGGATCGTTGCAAACTGCCGCGCATCGCCAAAAATACAGGTGGCACAGGACAGTCTGGAGAAGCCGATGCGGTATGGCAGCGCCGGCATCACCTTCCAGCGTCTCAGGCTGTCCCAGACCTGCGCCTCGCTCCACTGGTGGACGGGTCGCCAGTGATCGACATGACGGCGACGTCGCGTGCCATGCCGCGTATCCGTGCGGTGCGGCTCAAAGGCGGCATAGCGGGCACGGTTTGGGCTTTCTTCGGCACGCTCGCCCGTTACGAACAGGGTGCGGCGGTTCAGGAAGCGGTCCTGGCCGCGTAGGGAGCGATCGGCGACGTCAATCTTGGTGACGCTGGAGCACCATCGGGTCGTCAGGCTGGCGGAGACCTGGGGAAAGCGCAGGCGCGTCCCGTTCGGCCCCTGCCCGCCTGCGCGGATCAGACCCTCAGGGCTTTCGAAAAGAACAGGGGCTGTCGGTGCGTCCTTGCGGAGCATCTCCCGCTCGAAGCCGCCCTCGCGCCAGGAGCGATAGAGCGGCAGGCCGAAGTCCCGCGCCAGCGCGCTCACATAGGGCGAGGTGGAGGGCCAGTCCATGAAGGATGGCCCCTGCCCGTCCACCTCGTGGTGCCACAGTTCCAGGCGGTCCGTCGGGGCACCGGCTTCGAGGAGGGCGAAAAGGCAGGCGAGGCCGTCTTTGCCGCCCGACACGGCCACGATGATGCTGTCATACGACGTCAGATCCGGCGTCATGACACGAACCTGCTGACCGGGGCACCTGTCCGGACAGAGCGGCACATCAGGGCACTGGCGATCGGAGCGTCCCGCAGGAGAAGCGGCTTCACATGCCGGTTGCCCCAGCTCAGGCCGTCGCAGCGTGAGAGGAGTCCAAGCTGGGTTGCCGCCTCATCCCGGCACGCACACACCCGCTCATTGCCCCCCGCACTGCGACGGCAGGGCTCATGCGCCGGCGCGTTGCAGCCCGTACACGGGATCGTCAGGGCCGGATCACCGCCAGCCCAGTGCTCATTGCATTTGCGGCAGGAGACGGGCTCCTGCGTATCGGTCCACCGCATGGGCGGCCGACCGCGTGGTGTTGGGACGTAAGGAAGGTAATGACGGCGCATGATGCTCGATCCATTTCTGGTTTTTGAACATCGTCGCGTCCGGCTGGGGGCTGTTCAGACTGCAACAGTGCCGCGCAGCGGCAGGATCAACGCGGCCCGCAGCCACGCGCAGACGGCGCAGCCGGCGAGCATGGCGAGGACACGCGTTGACCCACCTGTTGCGGGATGGGCAGCTCCCGGCCAGCCATTGCCTTTTTCCTCCCTTGGCCTCTTCATCTTGCTCTTTTCTAGATACACCTCGTATTTACGGCGTTATGTATTTACGTAAAGACGTAGTTACAAACCCGACAATGACGTCTTGTCCGTATGACCGTAGATGGTTCGTCATCTTTTTGAATGATCGTTGAACACCCGGCTCTGGCGAGCATAACCTTCTTTTATTCAGACACGTATTTGGCTTTACGAATTTACGGCTTTACGGCTTTACGGCTTTACGCCTTCACAGTCGTTTTTTTTCTGGTTCTATCGTCGTCCGTAGATCTGGGGTGCCTGCAATCATGATGCTGCTGCGCCTCATACGTGTCTAATCGAAAACGACAACATGTTAGCATTACGTCATTACGTCATTACGTCATTACGTCGTTACGCCTATACGTAAAGACTAAGATACGTGATGACGCCTTTATGTCTTTACGTCATTACGCAAATCCGTAGTTGCGTAATGACGTAAAGACACATATACCGGTTTAATCATCTGGAGTTGAACCATGCCCATTTTGACGATTGCTTCATTCAAAGGCGGACCGGGGAAAACGACCCTATGCCAAATCATCGCCGCCCAATGCGCTACGGACGGCCTCTCTGTTGCTGTCATCGACGCAGACCCGACCAAGGCTATGTCTGACTGGCACAAAAATACCTACGAAGGCGCGCCATTCACTTGTATTGCGGAGACTTCAGAAAGGACGATAGCCGATCTAGCGCTAGGGTTAGACGATAAGTCTGATCTCGTACTGATCGACACCGCAGGATTCGGAAATCTGGCCGGAGCAGTAGCCATGACAGTTGCCGACCATATTTTGGTTCCGTTGACTGCGGGGGCCGCCGATCTCAATCAAGCTGAAGAAACCATCAAGCAAGCTAAGGGATTGGCGACGGCTGCACGGCGCAAAATAGAAGTCAGAGCCATAATGAATCGTTTATCTAAGACCAATTTGACAAAACACGCTGAGCGGGAACTGCGAGAGGCCGGCATCCCTACGTTGGAAGCAACAATTTCACATCGAACAGCTTTTGGTGAAATCTCGTACTCAGGGGAAATTCCTTCGAAGGGATCTGCCGCCGCAGAAGTAACGATGCTTATAAATGAATTAAAAACGATAGGATGGATACCTAGATCCAGTGCTGCCTCTTCCCACAATGAGGTGGAAAAATGACGCTTAAACCTAGAAAGCGTACCGATGCCAGCAGCATCACCGCTGCAGCACTTGGAGAAACCAGCAAGGTCGCCGTCTCCGATGTAGCGTCTGAACCTAATCGAGCCACAAATGCTCTGAATACCGCGCGGCGTGTGAACCCTCGGTTGCCACCTGCTGAAATTGAACCCGACGACAAAGCAGTCAACCATAACATGCGTGTTCGTAAAAGCACTTTGCGCGCACTCGGCAAAGCCGCAGACGCAGAAGGCATGAGTGTGAAGCAATTCATTATGAGAGCTATTGCTGACAAAGGTGTGTTCGTGGCTGCCCCAGACCTAGAGAACGGCAAGGTCACGCCATGGCGAGATCGCTAAAAGCGCATTTCTCTTCGGTTTAGGGGCGCGGTAGGTACGCCGCTTACGGGAAACGCTGAAACAAAAATCAGCTTGCATCCGGTAATTTGTTCTCTTTATGTTCTCCGCAAGGAGAACATAAATGACAATGGACGCCCTGGCGCGACTGCGCGAGCAGGTCCGACGCCTGGAGCGTCGAGACCTGTCCCATTCCCATAGTGACACACTCGCCACAGGGCACTCTGCCGTCGATGCTCATCTCGGCGGCGGTCTCAAGACCGGCAGCATGCATGACTTCCTGATTTCTGATCCTGTGGAGATCGGGGCCAGTCTCGCCATGCTGCTTCCCATCCTGCAAGAGGGCAGGGGGCCAGTCTTCTGGATCAGCGATACACCTGCCGAACTGAATGCCTGGGGACTGCACCAGCCCGGTCTGTCCCCAGAGACTCTGGTCTGCATTGAAACGGACCCGGCCAGCCTGCTCGCTGTCGCTGAAGACGTGTTGCGCGGGCCAGAGCGCGCACTGGCCGTTATCACAGGAAGCCACGTCCCAAGCCTCAAGGAAATCCGTCGCCTTAATCTGGCTGTGGAGGCGAGTGGCAACACAGGCTTCTTCCTGCGTTTGGCTCCCCTCACGCGCGCTCCCGGGAAAGATCCCTGCGCGTGCGCCACGCGCTGGCGGATCCTCTCTCATTCCTCAGCGCCACGATTTTTTCCGGGACTGGCCATGCCGCTTCCCGGTTCCCGACGCCTTTCTGCCGCGCTGCTGCGGGTGAGGGGAGGCCGCCCTGCTCACTGGATCCTCGACTGCACAGATCATGCGCCGCTTTCTCGCTCTCTGGATGCCCTTCTGGCGCACCGAGCGCCTCCAGCTCTCCCGCCCGGAAGACTTCCCGACCGACAGGCCGCTCGTTGTGCACGCGCTGGCACATAACCGCCACACCGTCACCGGTGTCAGCCCGGCTGCACTCGCGGCCGGACTGACACCCGGAATGCCGCTGGCACAGGCCCGCTCCCTGGTGCCGGATCTTCTGACCGCAGAAGAGGACGCCGACACACAGAGGGTCGCGCTGACCGATCTGTGCTCCTGGTTGATCTGGCTGTCGCCGCTGCCCGCGTTCGATGCTCCAGACGGTCTCTACAGCGATACCACCGGATGCGCCCATCTTTATGGGGGTGAGACGGCCATGCTGGATCTCGTCAGGGAACGCCTGAAGGCGAGGGGGCATTCCTGCTCCTTGGCGCTGAGCGATACCGCCGCGGCCTCACGTGCTCTGGCCCGCTCGGCGATCGACCGGATCTGTCTCGTGCCTTCCGGTCAGCAGAAAGAGGCGCTGCAGCCGTTGCCCTGTTCAGCGCTTCCTTTGCCAGAAAAGACACTCTCCAGCCTCACCCGACTTGGACTGAACACGATTGGCGCCCTTGCAGACCTCCCTCGCGCGCCTCTGGCCAAGCGTTTTGGCGCAGAGCTTCTGAGCTGTCTTGATGACGCTCTGGGACGGCAGGCCAGCCCGCTCAGCGTGTTTCAACCTGTGGACCGGATTTCCCTGACCCGGTCTCTGGTCGAGCCGATCAGCACACCGGAGGCCATTGCCACGGTGATTGCTGCCCTTGTGCCGGTTGTCTGCGAAAAGCTGGTGGCACGCGGAGAGGGGGCGCGGCAGCTCGACTTTCTCTGTGTGCGCGTGGACGGATCCATCCAGGCCGTCCGCGTGGGGACGTCCGATCCGACGGCTGATGGCATGCGTCTGACGCGCCTGCTGAAGGACCAGATCCCGCAGATCGCGCCCGAGTTCGGAATTGAAACCGTCATCCTGACTGTCAGCGCGAACGAACCGCTGGAAGCGGGACCTGAGCGGTCAGTCCTGCCGGACGTCGGGGCATCCTCGGAGCACGCTCTCCCGGCCACTCTGATCGACCGGCTGCTGAACCGTCCGGGGATTGTTTCTGTCCACCAGCTCGCGCCTCGGTTTTCCGCCTGGCCGGAAGACGGACAGTCTCGCGTTTCTCCAGGCGACATGGCAAAACCGCCTCTCGCGAGCCAGATGCTCTGGGCGCGGCCGAACATTGTGTTCGATCTGCCCGTCCGAGTGCAGGTGACTGCCCTGCTTCCGGACGGTGCGCCCCGCCAGTTCGTCCTCAAGCGGCAGACGCACCGCATTGCGGCGGCCGATGGCCCCGAACGTCTGCTGGGAGAATGGTGGCAGACGTCCGAAAGTTACGGCGCGATCCGCGACTACTGGCAGGTCGAGACCACGACCGGCCTGCGCCTGTGGCTGTTTCGCAAAGGCGACGAAGCCCATGCCTGGTCCGGTTCGGGCGACTGGTTTCTACAGGGGGTCTTCTGATGGACTCCCGCGATGATCTGATCCCGGCCAGCACTTCGGATGTGGCCGAAGTCCTGATGCACGCGTTGTGTTACGATGGACGCAGGCGCACGCATGACGCCGCCGAGCTGATGGCCCGTCTGGTGGCCGAGCGTCTGGTCGCCTATCTCGAACGATCCGGATTTGTCGTGATGCGCGCTCCCACCAGCAACGCGCCTGATAGCAGCCGACACCCGCATCCGCACCGCCGCTGAGCCATGAGCGCGCCTTATGTCGAATTGCAGGTCACGTCCTCGTTTTCGTTCTTGCGCTCGGGCAGCCAGCCGGATGAACTGATCTTTCAGGCGAAAGCCCTGGGCTATGACACGATCGGTCTGACCGACTGGAACACTGTGGCCGGAGCGATCCGCGCCCATCTGGCAGCGCGCGAGGCCGGTCTTCGTCTTCTACCCGGATGCCGTTTGGCTCTACGTGACGGCAGTGCGCTCCTGGCCTATCCTCGAAACCGTGCGGGCTGGGCGGGTCTGTGCCAGCTCCTGACCCTTGGCCATCATCGGGGCGAGCGGGAGGTGTTCCTTCTGGGATGGGAAGATCTCGTCGGAGCGGCACCGGATCTCCTCCTGATCCTGTTGCCGCCCGAGGATCTGGCAGCACTTCCCGGGCACGTTCAGAGCCTGCTGGATCTGCCCGGACACAGGGCAGGCGAAGAAGAGACCCGGTTTGTCGCGCTGACGGTGCTCAGGCAGCCGGGAGATCTGGCGCGGCTTCACGCGCTCGCGGGCTTCTGCACAGCGCGCGGTCTGGCCTGTGTTGTGACGGGAGATGTTCTCTACCACGATGCGCGCCGGCACGTTCTTCAGGACGTGGTCACAGCGATCCGGGAAGGCTGCACGGTCGATGCTCTCGGCAACCGCCGTCACGTTCATGCCGATCGCCATCTGAAAGCCCCGGAAGAACAGGCACGCCTCTTCGCCGCTTTTCCGGACGCCCTGGCCAACACGCGACGGATTGCCGGGGCCTGTGCTTTCAGTCTCGATGACCTGACGTATCAGTATCCGACCGAAACCGAACGCACAGGCGAAAGCGCGCAGGACACACTGACACGCCTGGTCGAAGCCGCACTACCGCGACGCTATCCGGCCGGGGCGCCCCCTGACGTCGAGGCGCAGATCGCCCATGAGCTGAGGCTGATCGGCTCTCTGGCCTACGCGCCGTATTTCCTGACCGTGAATACGATCGTGCGTCATGCCCGCTCACTCGGGATTGTCTGTCAGGGGCGCGGATCTGCTGCGAACTCAGCGGTCTGCTACGTCCTGGGAATCACGAGTATTGATCCGGTTCGCTCGGGCCTGCTGTTCGAGCGGTTCATCTCGGCCGAACGGCAGGAACCGCCCGACATCGACGTGGATTTCGAGAGTGACCGCCGCGAAGAAGTGATCCAGTGGATCTACCGGCATTATGGCCGTCACCGGGCGGCCCTGTGCGCGACGGTGCAGCGCTATCAGCCCAAGGGCGCATTGCGAGAAGTTGGCAAGGTACTCGGGCTACCGGAGGATCTGACGGGTCAGCTTTCCAGACACATCGCCTCCTCTCTCGCGGATCCCGATCTGTGCAAGGCGCGTTCGGCCGATCTTGGCCTGAACCTGAAAGATCGCCGCCTCAGCCTCACCTATCATCTTGCCCGCCAGCTTCTCGGCTTCCCGCGCCAGCTTGGGACGCATCCGGGCGGATTTGTGCTGACCGAGGATCGCCTGGACGAACTCGTCCCCCTGATGCCAACCGCTATGGACGGGCGGCAGATCATCGTCTGGGACAAAGACGACATTGACGTGCTGCGCTTCATGAAGGTGGATGTTCTGGGTTTGGGAATGTTGGGCTGCCTGCGTCGCGGGTTCGAGTTGCTGCACACCGTGTATCAGACCTGCATGGATCTCGCTTCGATCCCGGCCGAGGATCCACAGACCTATCGCATGATCCAGAAAGCGGACACGCTCGGCACCTTCCAGATCGAAAGCCGGGCGCAGATGTCGATGCTCCCGCGCATGAAGCCACGGACCTTTTATGATCTGGTGATTCAGGTGGCGATCGTCCGGCCGGGACCGATCCAGGGCGATATGGTTCATCCCTATCTCCGCAGGAGAGAGAAACTGGAGCCTGTCACCTATCCGTCCGAGACCCTGCGCGGGATCCTTGGGAAAACACTGGGCGTGCCGCTGTTCCAAGAACAGGCAATGCAGGTGGCCATCCATTGTGCAGGCTTTACGCCAGGCGAGGCGGACCAGCTCCGTCGCGCCATGGCCACGTTCAAAATGACAGGGGGCGTGTCGCCGTTCCGGGACCAGTTGGTCAACGGGATGCTGGCCAACGGGTATGAGCAGGACTTTGCAGAGCAGACCTTCGCGCAGCTCGAAGGGTTTGGCAGCTATGGCTTTCCCGAAAGTCACGCCGCCTCCTTTGCCCTGATCGCCTATGCGTCCGCCTGGATGAAACATCACTACCCGGATGTGTTCTGCGCCGCCCTGCTGAACAGTCAGCCCATGGGGTTTTATGCGCCCTCGCAGATTGTTCAGGACGCGCAACGCCATGGGGTCGAGGTCCGGCCGATCTGTATCAATGCCTCCCGATGGGATTGCACCCTGGAACGTAGCGGTACGTCTTTACGTAAAGCCGTAATGATGGGCTTTCGTATGGTGCGCGGGCTTGCAAACGGGCACGGCGCGGCCCTGATTGCGGCTCGGATGCCGGATTATGAGAGTATTGACGATGTGTGGCGCCGTGCCGATGTGCCGGTCTCGGCCCTGGAATGTCTGGCGGAAGCGGACGCGTTCCGGGTGTTTGGTCAGATGCGCCGCGCCGCGCTCTGGTCGATCAAGGGGTTGGCAGACACGGCCCTGCCGTTGTTCGACGCGGCGGATCGCGGGCGGAACTTTCCACTGCCGGAAGTGATCGAGCCGGAGATTGTCCTGCCGCAGATGTCAGAGCGGGCGTTGGTGCATGAGGATTACCGGGCGACAGGACTCAGTCTGAACGGGCATCCCGTCGCGTTTCTCCGAGAAGGCTTACGAAAAGAGGGGATCGTGCGCTGTGGAGATTTGCCGTACCTGCGGGATGGGCGCCGGATCCAGCTCACGGGTCTTGTCCTGATGCGGCAGAGGCCGGGAACGGCGAACGGCACCATGTTCGTCACGATCGAAGATGAAACCGGCACGGCCAATCTGATTGTCTGGAAAGACGTGCAGGAGAAGCACCGGCTTCCTCTTCTCGCGTCCCGTCTTCTGGCCTGTAAGGGCAGGCTTCAGAAAGAGGGCGATGTGATCCATGTTGTTGTGCTCAGTCTGGAAGACCGAACGCCGTTGCTTCAGGGATCGGAGCTGCTGAAGGCTCGGGACTTTCGATAGGAAGCGTAATCGGTTCGACCGATCTTATTTCAAAAATAGAGAGATTCCTGTTGATGTTGAACCTGTGGACTTGTGGGCAGAGCCGCGCCTGTGGTCAGCCGAAAGGGCTGTCCAGCAGGACGCGAGCGGCCGTGGAACGGCTGTCCATAAATCCACAGGCTTTGCGCTCGATGCCGCCCCTCAAACAGGGTGATTACCGAAATCGCATGGGTCAAAGGAATCAGTCTGTTTTCTCTCCAGGTCCTCGGCAATCACTCTGGCTCGTCCAGCAAGGGCAAGCATATCCGGAAACCAGCACAAGTCTGCCTCTACCGCCTTGTGGATCGCATTCGTATCGTCGACGAAGCGCTCTAACGCCGAGATATATTGGGCCTTGAGTGATGCCTCATCGGGAGCCATGAGGATCGCCTGATCGGTCATACCGCGTTCTCCGACAGGTTTTCGACATTCATTGGCGAGTTGCCGGCGCTTCAAGCTCTACGACTGAGACCCGAGCGTTCGAATAAGGTGTAGCGGACGGATCTGGATGCGTGATGATGTCTGAACCCGCAGCGGCAGCAAGCAACGTGCCGAAATACGGATCGTCTTCTTCTGCGATCGAGAGGATCTCGTCTGCGCTTACCGGCGCTCCAAACTCTTTTCCGAGCTTGTTCAGGATGTAATTGTCCAGGACCGCGTGAATCATAAACGGCTGGTTCCGGAGCGACAGCAGAGCTAACAGATTCTCTGGCATGTCTTCGTCAGGCTCGGCCTCCATGACGGCATCTACGTTATCGAGAAGAACATTCAACACGACCCCATATATCGTGATCTCCAACACGCGCTGCCCACTGCTCTCTGTATCTGTCATTTCTGATCCTCCTGTTTGATCACAGGAGGATAGTCGGGCAGCATTGTGCGACTGACAAAGATATCGAAAAGCTAAGCCAGCAGTGTCTTCAGTCGGATTTAGAGGTCTTCGATGTACCGGAAATCAAATTGAGGAGTGCCACATGCCAGTTCATCATCTGACCTTCGGTCAATCCTTTGTCTTCTGCCTGATGATATTTATACCTTATAACGCGAGTGATTTTATTTTTGTTTCGAATTAGCATTTGTTAGTGTATATATTTTTTAGCTACATTGTACGCAAATATTGTAATTCCGTATAGAACACTAGTGTAGACTATCGTATTGAAAATTTGGGTGGCATAGAAAAAAATCCACTTATGCTTGTTGTAATACGGATTGATCGCCTGAAAAACGTAGTACCCCAAGAAACCCAGAACTGAAACAACGAATATTCCGATGACCTTATAAAGGAATTGTTGAAGGGGACTTATTCCCGTAAATAACGGTACGGAAAATACAAGCACAAGAGTAATTATTGCCAACGCTAAACCGAGAAAGATTTTTCTCTTTCTAGAGTTTTCTTCCGTCGTTGCGTCAATAAACCAAAAAAAACCGGCAACTGCCAAGGAAATAATAACTACAGTACATATCCAATATCGGAGTCCGATATAAGCATATAGGGACTTTAAACCGTCGCTTAAGAACGTGGCTGCCCCAAGAGCAACAATCATGGATACAGGCATGAAATACCTATAATCCAGCGAACTTATTTTGGAGAATCTCTTTTTTAATTTATCCTCTTCGGTGATACTGCCAGTGCTATTATTGCTGCTGTTGTTCACTCTATCTTGTAGGACAGCATCGTAGAGAGCTGCTTTTTGGGCATTATTATATGCAAGTGTTCCAGTTATGACGGCCCATATCCCGGATAAAATCGCGAAGCCATGAGCCGAAACCCACGGTACGTGGCAGGCTATCACTTTTGCTGAGTCCATTACGCTCTCCAAAATACCTATCAGACTATGCCTCAGGGGTGAGGGAACACTTATCTTTTACAGAAGCACTCGAAACAATATCTATATTTATAGGCTGCGTTCTGTCCAACGGTACGCGACGCGCCAAAACTGAATTATCGCTATGGATATCCTGAGACAGCGGCAGACCTCAACCGAGGACAGATTGCCAGTGCAAGACAGCTAAAAATTATTATTCCCTGTCGAAAAACATCTGTTTCCCGACAGACCCTACATCTGCGATCGCGCTTCATGGGGCCTCCTAGCTGTGAATGTTCACGCTAAATGGCCGGTTTTTCATCACGATACATAGCCACCTGTGGGCAGCTAAGAGGGGGGAGTGGACTGTCCGCTATAGATTGTTCAAGCGACATTAGCAGACGCTCCGGCGCGAAGCTCGATTTCTCGGTTCAACGCGAAACGATTGAGCTTCACTCCTCTTCGTCCAGGGCATTTAACATATTCATCTTGTGTCGATAGCGTGCAGGCAACCACTCAGTCTGCTTGAGGAAACCTTCCAACTCACCTCGCGATATGCATGTCACGTTAGGTGTCGGCTTACCATGGTATCGGTCGTTACTTTGGAATAAGATGACCGGGAAGGTCATGTTCCTATACTCATCGACGTTTAGGGAGGTATTTCCGGTTTTTACCTGAACCTGTGCATGCTTGCCGGTCTCAGGAGAAATCACTTCATACTCGAAGGCTATCTTGTCTGCCTTGCGAGAATTCGGAACCACATACCAACGTTGCGATTGGAGATAAAGAAATACCAAGTCCTCTACCTCTTCTGAGTCGAGCAAAGAGAAGATGTCGGGGTTATCGATCAGTTTCAGGTCGAATTTATAGATCGCACCCCCTGTTTTCCGATTCCAGATGAACTTAGTATAAGCTACCGCCGTCGGATCGTGGATTGCTTGAATCGTCCGGTTGGGCCTAAAGCAGGCAACAACCTTCCCAGGCACTTCATCGATAGTCAGACGCTCAAAGGTGACCCTGAAAATGTTGCCTATGTCGATCCCACTGTCCTTGGACTCGTTAGTGGTGAAGTACTCCCAGCCGGAGAGGACGCGAGCCAGATAGTAGTTTCCTTGGGTGTCGCGGGTCCAGACGAGATCGTCTTTCTGGACGCGCTCCCTGATGTAGGCGCAGGTCTTTAGATCTTTGTGGATGTTTACGGCAACCTTATAGAACGTATCCCAGTCCGCCGTTTCTTGAATCTCATCCACCAGCCAACCAACGCCCAAGATGCCCTGTTTTAGGCAGTAAGCGAAGGTATCAGCCATCGACGCAAACCCGCCGCCAGGGCGAACGTGTAATCTAAATACGGACATCGTGTCGCACCTCAGATCAGATCGTGAAGGTCGGGGCCGCGCAGTTTAAAACATTGACCCCGCTGCTTTCCTCTGCGCCTGCTGCCTCTAATCGGAAGGCAACAAACCGCCCCCGGAAGGAACATCGAACCGACGACGCGAAAGGAAAATCAATGATGATATGTCTGCTCACGGCAATGACATCAAGCAACTTCAGCTCGCATCTGGCACGGTGGCGACTGCGGCCTGACCGCTCAAAGGCTACAGTGCGGATATAGGTAGCTCTGGGGGGGAGAGCGGAAGGTCGCCTTTCTTTCGTTTGGACAAAAAAGCCGCCGTTTACGGTATGCTGGCGAGAAGTTGCGTGGTGCGCTGGCTGACTTCGTGTCTTGAGAGACTTAATAATCAGATGCCTTGATCATCAATCTTCAGAAAAAGTCGGCATCAGAAATTTTCCTGACATCGCACTTCGTCAGGCAACTCGATTACGATCTTGCCGAACGGTCCGTTGTCGAGACGATCCAGAGCCAGCGGAAGACTGGCGAGAGAAAAACGGCTGTCGATCACAGGTACAGCATGATTGCGATCAATGGCACGCACCATGTTCTCGAGAGCGCGACGATGTCCCGTGGCTATGCCATGGATCGTAACGTCCTTCATCAGCAACGGCATAACAGGCGAGGAGATATCAAAGCCGGCCAGCGCCCCGATTTGATAGATATGTCCGCCTATTGCTGCCGCCTCGACTGAGCAGCCGAGATGATTGCCACCGACCGTCTCAAGGATGTGATCCACACCTCGATTATCAGTCAGTGCGTATATGTCATCGAGCCAGTCAGTTCGGTTTCGGTCCACGATCTGATCCGCACCGAGCGCGCGTACGCGGTCGACCTTATCCGGGACCGTCGACACGATCACCTCTGCCCCCTGCAGCTTGGCAAACATCAAACCGAACAGGGCAACACCGCCCGTTCCCAGAATCAGCACTGTTTCGCCAGCACGCACCCGGCCGCGCTCGGCCAACGCGAACCACGCGGTGACGCCCGCGCACGGGAGCGTACAGGCGTGCGCGTCGTCAAGCGTGGCAGGCGCTGCTGTCAGCCATTCTTGGGACAGGACAACGTACTCCGCAAGCACGCCCGGATAGAACCCGCCAAGCGTCCGATACGCGGGTATCCGCCCCGTCCCAGGCCGAGTGCCGTCAATCCACTCCGGCGTGAAGCAGGAGATCACACGGTCGCCGACAGAAAAGCGGTCCGTTGCCTCACCCAGAGATATCACTTCACCAGCCAGATCGGATCCCGGAGTGAACGGGAACTGCAAAGGCAGGCCCCGCCCGCTTTCGATAACCATCTTGTCGCGATGATTGAGCGCAACTGCACGGACCTTCACAAGCACGTCACGTGGTCCCGGCACTGGTATCGGACGTTCACAAAGAACGAGTTGTTCGCGCCCGATACCAGTCATTTCCCATTGTTTCATTGTCATCATTTATCCCAAATCGGCCCTCTGAAGTGGGCAACGACGATGAATATGACGCTGATCGATAGATGTATTAATGATATATAAAGTGAACGGGGTGTTGAACAGGAATCACCAGTATGCGCGGTTCGGAATATGCGGAACTGATGGCCTTTATGGCGATTGCACAGGAGCGCAGCTTTCGTGCGGCGGCTCGCCGCCTGAGCATCTCTCCGTCCGCATTGAGCCATAGTCTGCGTGCACTGGAGGAGCGTATCGGTGCTCGGTTGCTTCATCGTACGACCCGCAGCGTCGCTCCGACCGAAGCCGGGCAAGCCCTGCTTGATCGACTTCGCCCCGCGGTTGCCGAGGTCGACGCCGCTGTGCACGATGTTACAGTCTCTCAACAACGGCCGCGCGGTCGTTTACGGATCAACCTGCCACGCGCAGCGGCACAACTTATCATAATGCCCCGGCTGGCCGCCTTTCGGGAGGCCTATCCTGAAATCAGTCTCGATCTTGCGATAGACGATGCCCTCACGGACGTTATCGCCAAGGGTTATGATGCTGGAGTTCGGTCCGGCGCGATCGTCGATCAGGACATGATCTCGGTGCCACTGACACCGGATCTTCGCATGGTCGTCGTCGCGACGCCAGACTTTCTGAGCGCACACACAAAGCTTGAGTCTCCTGCCGATCTGACCAGACTACCATGCCTCACCTATCGCTGGCTCGAAACCGGTGTATTACAACCCTGGCGGTTCGAAGGGCCCGATGGCGCTTTTGAGGTCAATGTGAAAAGCGCGTTGACGGTGAACGACACCGACATGCTGCTGTCGGCCGCCCTGCAGGGTGTGGGGCTTGCCTATCTGACTGAGGGTGTGGCGCTGCCCCATATTGAGGCTGGAGCACTCATTCGCGTGCTGGATCTTTGGTGCAAGCCGTTCATTGGCTTTCATCTCTATTTCTCCGGTCGGCGACATATGCCGGCGGCGATGCGCGCTTTTATCGACTTCATGAAGTTGCCAGTTTCGGCTTCGCCGGGTTCCCGGATATGAGTCTCCGCCAAACTGTATTGAGATCAATCCTTTCGCGGGTAAAAACCTCGAGCCAGCGGTTAATATCGGGAATGACCTTTATCGGATCAAAGTCCTGCGCCTTGCCCACAGCTGGCTTCACGACACAGTATATACGGTTTGTCGGAAAGTTCTCGCTCGCTGACGACGTCCGCTTTCGGAAAAACACCCCACGGTCTCGAATGTCCAGGATGAGGCGTAAGCGGAAGGTCTGCTTATCTCAAGCGGCTCCTCCTGGGGGTAAGTATCCGTGGAACAGAAAACCTGCATAGGGTTACGCTGCGTACGGCTATCGAATGAGAACCACCTCAACTCCGATTGCGTCCGCAATTTCAGCCCATGCCCGATCGGCCGTGACAGCGGGGAGCCCCATTTTCTTGGCTAGTGCCAGACAGGCGCGGTCTCCGTGACTGAGACCAACCCGCTTAGTCGCATCGCGCATCAATCCGGCCGCTAGAGCCAGATTGTGATCAAGGGGCCGCACGTCGAGGCGTAGAGCCGCAATCAGTTCGGATATTCCTTCGGACGGGACGCCTTTATCAACAGCTTTAGAAACGATCTCCTGCAGGTTGATCGCGGAGATGGCTGCATCGCGCAGCCAGTACCGAGCTTCTTCAGCTCCTTTTTCTTCGTTTAGGTCCGCAAAGACAGCGGATGTGTCGATGACGCAAATCGGCATCAGCGCTTCGCCTCATCGTCATGGCTGTCGAGCGCATTTTCAGCGCGTCGCTCAGCAATGACTTCGTCGGATATCGAGGTGCCGGCCGGGACATATTTTCGGAACAGTGCTCTGGCCCGATCAAGCGAGGCATCAGGCGTCATTAAGCGAACCTGCCCATCTACGATCTCCGCCATGAGCTGGCCGCCTTTTTCGACGCCGAGCGACTTACGCAAGCCAACCGGCAGAACAAGTCGACCATTCGGCATAACGTTGACACGAATCATGTAACTGATCTCCTGTTCAAAAAGGCTGCAACCTTGTTTTGGGTCATTTTTCGAGTTTAGGTCATTTTTATTGTTGGTGCCATAAAATTCGGGTGTCCGAAAACGATCGTTTACGGACAGGGGTGGAGCGAGCTGTCCGTAAAATACCTTTACAGTGTTCCGGACATAGCTTATATTTCGGACATCCTATTCGGACGAAATGAACCCTATGCCACGCACCTTTGCCTATGTTCGCGTCTCAACAGTCGGGCAGACGACCGAAAATCAGATTCAGGAAATTGAAGCAGCCGGTTTTCGGGTCGAGCCACGACGGGTCGTCACCGAAACTATTTCCGGGAGTACCTCCATCGCTCAGCGGCGTGGCTTTGCCCGCCTCATGGATAGATTGGAGGCTGGAGATATTTTGATCGTGACCAAGCTTGATCGTCTTGGTCGCGATGCGATGGATGTCAGCACCACGGTTAAAATGCTGGGGGCCATGGGAGTGAAGGTTTATTGCCTTGCTCTTGGCGGTGCCGATTTGACCAGTTCGTCCGGCACAATGACGATGCAGGTTCTGAATGCTGTTGCACAGTTTGAGCGGGATCTGCTGATTGAGCGGACGCAGTCCGGCCTCAGAAGAGCAAAGTCAGAAGGAAAAACCCTGGGACGGCCTTCCGCACTGTCAGAAGGTGAGAGGCAAAGCGTCCTCAAGGATCTGGCGGAGGGTATGAGCGTGTCTGCACTTGCCAGAAAATTCTCTACAAGTCGGCAGACCATCATGCGGGTTCGAAGTGAAAACTCCCCCGCCGGTTCCTCCT
>NZ_BEWP01000012.1 GCF_002723995.1 Gluconobacter kondonii
GGGTTCCAACCCGCTTTTATCGTGGTCAGCCCGCCGAAACGGGCTTTCCATCGATCGTGAGGGCCTTGTCAGTGGCCGAAACCTTCACGGCTTCGCCATCATGAATGCTTCCCTCAAGCAGCAGGCTGGCCAGCGGGTTTTGCAGGCTGCGCTGGATGACGCGTTTGAGTGGGCGGGCCCCATAGACAGGATCGTATCCTTCTGCGGCCAGCCATTCGGTTCCCTTCTCGTCCAGTTCCAGGTCGATCTTGCGATCTTCCAGCAGCTTCTGGAGACGGCTGGTCTGAATTTTGACGATCCGGTCCATGTCCTTCCGCTGCAGACGAGAGAACAGGATGATTTCGTCCAGACGGTTCAGGAATTCCGGCCGGAAGTGATTCCGTACGACCTGCATCACCTGCGGACGAACTTCATCCACCGATTCACCATCCGGCAGATTGGCCAGAACTTCGGAGCCAAGGTTACTGGTCAGAACAATGATCGTGTTGCGGAAGTCCACCACACGTCCCTGCCCGTCCGTCAGGCGTCCATCATCGAGAACCTGAAGCAGAATGTTGAAGATGTCCTCATGGGCCTTCTCCACCTCATCGAACAGGATCACCTGATACGGACGACGGCGCACAGCCTCGGTCAGCACACCGCCCTCGTCATAACCGACATACCCCGGAGGGGCGCCGATCAGACGGGAGACTGCGTGCTTCTCCATGAACTCACTCATGTCGATCCGCAGCAGGGCCTTCTCGTCATCGAACAGGAATTGCGCCAGAGCCTTCGTCAGTTCGGTTTTGCCAACACCCGTCGGACCAAGGAACAGGAACGAACCAATCGGGCGGTTGGGATCCTGAAGACCGGCACGGGCCCGGCGGACGGCGTTCGACACGGCCACAAGAGCCTGCTCCTGCCCAACGACACGATCACGCAGCGTGTCTTCCATGCGAATCAGCTTGGCGCGCTCGCCTTCGAGCATCCGGTCCACCGGCACCCCCGTCCAGCGGGACACGACCGAGGCCACGCCCTGATCTGTCACGGTATCAGCGAACAGCCCGCTTTTCGACGAGGCGTCCTCTTCTTCCTGAGCCTTGGCGATCTGGGCCTCAAGGTTCGGAATCAGGCCGTACATCAACTCAGACGCCTTACCGAGATTGCCCTGACGCTGCGCGACCTCCACATCGGAGCGCGCGGTATCAAGCTGTTCCTTCAGCTTCTGGATCGCATTCACCCGATCTTTCTCGGCATGCCATTCAGCGCCCATCGCATCGGACTGCTCTTCCAGATCGGCAAGCTCTGCTTCCAGCGCGACCAGACGATCCTTCGACGCGGTATCGTCTTCCTTGCGGATGGCCTCCCGCTCAATCTTAAGCTGGATGATGCGACGGTCGAGTTCGTCCAGAGCTTCCGGCTTGCTGTCGATCTGCATCCGCAGACGGCTGGCTGCCTCGTCAATCAGATCGATCGCCTTATCCGGCAAGAAACGATCCGTGATGTAGCGATTGGAGAGGGTTGCAGCCGCAACGATGGCGTTGTCCGTAATGCGGACGCCATGATGCAGTTCGTACTTCTCCTTGATGCCACGCAGGATCGAGATCGTGTCGGCAACGGACGGCTCACCCACGAAAACCGGCTGGAAACGACGGGCCAGAGCCGCGTCTTTCTCAATATATTTGCGGTATTCGTCGAGCGTCGTCGCACCCACGCAATGCAGCGTTCCACGCGCCAGTTCTGGCTTGATGAGGTTGGACGCATCCATCGCCCCATCGGAGCGACCAGCGCCGACAAGGGTGTGCATTTCGTCAATGAAGAGAATAATCTCGCCTTCAGCCGTCTCGATTTCCTTGAGAACAGCCTTCAGACGCTCCTCGAACTCACCGCGATATTTCGCACCGGCAATCAGCGCGCCCATGTCGAGCGACATCAGCTTCTTGTTGCGCAGGGCCTCGGGCACGTCACCATTGACGATCCGCTGCGCGAGACCTTCAACAATCGCCGTCTTACCCACACCCGGCTCACCGATAAGAACCGGATTATTCTTGCTGCGACGGGCCAGAACCTGAATGGTCCGGCGGATTTCCTCATCACGGCCAATAACCGGATCGAGCTTGCCGGCCTGAGCCACAGCCGTGACGTCACGGGCGTATTTCTTCAGGGCGTCGAACGTATTTTCCGCAGATGCGCTCGTGACGGTGCGTCCCTTGCGGATTTCTGCAACAGCACGCTCGAGAGCCCCGGCGCTGGCCTTGCCCTCTACAAGTGCCTTGCCCGCAGCCGTATTGCTGGCGGCAATCGCTACGAGCAGACGATCCTGCGCCACATGACTGTCGCCAGCGACTTTCGCAGCGGATTCCGCACCATCCAGCAGACGGGCAAGATCAGGCGTCATCTGGGGCTGACCGGCACCAGCACCCTGCACTTTCGGCAGTTTCGCTAAAGCGGCATCGTTAGCGGTCTGAACCACCTTCGGATCGCCCCCCGCAGCGCGGATCAGGCCGGAGGCCGCGCCCTGTTCATCGTCCAGCAGGGCCTTGAGCAGATGCTCCGGCGTCAGCTGCTGGTTGTAATCCCGAAGCGCAATCGTCTGTGCGGCCTGAAGAAAGCCCTGGCTGCGTTCGGTAAAATTCTGAATGTCCATAATCTTAAAGTCCTCGTATGCCCCGTTGCGGCGACATTGATGTTCTTGACCGCCCCCGGAGGCAGCGGCCTGTGATGAATATTTAGGCAGTCATTTTTTCGTTTCAAGAGCCTCACGGAGACGTTTTGCCGGCCCCTGCAACACGAGATCCGCTTTCGAAAGACGATCGAACGCATTGCGGTTCTGATGCCAGTACGGATAGATCAGATCCGGCGCACTCACGTCGTCCAGTCTGCGAACCTGCTCCTGCGTCAGACGGAGCGACGCGGCAGCGAGATTGTCCAGAAGCTGGCTTTCCTTACGCGCCCCCAGAACCAGCGACGTGATTCCCGGCTTGTGCAGCGTCCAGGCCAGCGCCACGCGGGCCGCGGAAACGCTGTGCTCTTCCGCAATCTGCACCAGAACCTCGACCGTATCGTAGAGCTTTTTCAGATCCCGGACTTCCGGCTCCGGCCAGCCGGAAATCCGGCGGGAATCTTCCGGCGCCGTCTTGCCGCGACGGTACTTCCCCGTCAGCAGACCACAGGCGAGCGGGCTCCAGACCTGAACGCCCAAGCCCTGATCCACGGCAAGGGGCAGAAGCTCATATTCGGCATCGCGCGCTTCAAGGGAATAATAGAGCTGCTGGCTAACGGGGGCGATCAGACGATCTCGCTCCGCGGCACCCAGCAGCTTCATCGCCTGCCAGCCTGCAAAATTGGAAATCCCCGCATACCTGATCTTGCCCTGATCGCGCAGAGTCTGGAGCGCCTCAAGCGTCTCCTCGACCGGCGTTAGGCCGTCCCATTCATGCAGATAATAGAGGTCGATATGATCGCGCCCCAGACGACGCAGACTGTCGTCACAGGCATTAAGAATGTGATGGCGCGACAGGCCCTGTTCGTTCGGCCCCTTCCCCGTCGGAAAACGCACCTTGGAGGTCACGAGCAGTTCGCGGCTACGTCCCTGAAGAACACGACCCAGAATTTCCTCCGCCTCACCGCCGGAATAGGCATCCGCCGTGTCGAACATGTTCACACCATGCTCGACGCAGATGTCCACCATCCGCGTGGCCTCGGCCACATCGACCTTACCGGTGGCGGCAAAATTGCCCTGCCCGCCGAATGTGACCGATCCGAAATTGAGTGCTGAAATCTTGAGGCCCGAGCGACCAAGCTGACGATACTGCATATCCATCAGGCTCCTTCTTGCTGAGACGTAGTGCAATGCAGAACACACGAACCCGGGATCGGTCCCGGTAAAATCGCCCCTGCTCTCGAAAACGTGAGAGGGTTGCGCAGATCCCTTCCGCAAACCCTGTTCACAAACGACGCCCCGGTCCATGATCGACGTCAAAATCCCGTCCGCCGTCATTCTTTTGGAGATGCAATGCCCTCAAATCCCCTTCGTCGCGCCCTTATGGCCTGCGCCCTCATCTCTCCAGTGCTGTCCGCCGGGATTGCCAATGCCGCCGATCCCGCAGCCTGCATGCTCGATCTCGCCAAGACCCGGAACGGAACGCTTGGCCTGCCGAACCACGCGGAAGTCACGCCGGACGGTCACTCCGTCCTGTTCCTGCGCTCGGGACCGTTCGACACACATCTGCATCTCTATCGCTACGACCTGTCGGATCATGCGATTCATGAACTGGCCGCACCTGCATCGGGGCCGGAACATCTGTCGGTCGAGGAGAAAGCCCGGCGCGAACGGGCGCGCCAGAGCATGTCCGGCATTACCGATTACCAGATGAGCGAGGACGGCGGCACAGTTCTCGCCTCACAGGGTGGGCAGCTCGAACGCATCGCCACGGATGACGGCCGCGTCACGCCTGTCGAGGGTCAGTGGATCGCCCCCCGCCTGTCTCCGGACGGACTGAGCCTCGCCGCCGTGCGGGATAATGACCTTTATAGTGTCGATCTGGTCAGCGGACGTGAAACGCGCCTGACAACCGGCGGCAGCGACACGCTAAGCCACGGCCTCGCCGAATTCGCCGCCGCCGAGGAACTGGAACGCGCGGACGGTGCCTGGTGGTCGCCGGACAGCAAAACCATCCTGTTCGAGGAAGCCGATAACAGCGACGTCGAAAAGCACTACATCACCAACCCCGAAACCCCGCAGGCCGAACCCGTCATCTTCCGCTATCCCCGCGCGGGCACGAACAACGCCAAGACGCGCTTCGGCCTCGTGGACGCCAAAGGTGGCCCGATCCGCTGGATTTCATGGGACCATGCGGCATGGCCCTATCTCGGTCGCGTCGTCTGGCGGAAGAATGCCCCCCTCGCCATCGTCCTGCTCAACCGCGAACAGACGAAAGAACAGCTTCTCACGATCGACCCCGCAACCGGCGCCACTCATCTCCTTCTGGAGCAGTCCGACCCGGCATGGATCGAACTGGACCCGCGCGCCGCGTCCGGCGGCCACAACCTTCCCGTCTTTCTTGATAATAATGCCGGATTTCTCTGGGCCGCAGACCGGGGCAAAGACTGGCAGCTTGAACTCCATACCCCGGACGGAAAGCTCGAGCGCGTCCTGACGCCGCCCGGCCTGTCCTATATCGCCCTCAACGATTACGACGCCGAACACAACACCCTCACGGTCACCGTCCGCGCCAACCGGCTGGACAACGAGGTCGTGCATATCGATCTGAAAACCGGAGCCGTCACACCATTCGTGACGGAGCGTGGCATCCACAATATCCATGTCACCAACGGCACGCATACGGCCATGGTGGACACGTTCGCCAGTGCCGCCGGTACGCGCCAGACTTTGGTGCGGGATACGGCGGGTCATGTCGTGGCGACACTCCCAAGTGTAGCGCAGACACCGAAACTTCCGGTTCATGTCGAGTTCACGACCGCAGGGACGCGGGATCTGGACGCCGCCATCATCCGGCCGGAGAATTTCAGCGCCTCAAAACGCTATCCGGTCGTACTGTCCGTCTATGCAGGGCCGGGCTCCAAGATGGTGCACGACACACCGACGTCCTATCTTGATGACCAGTGCCTCGCCAATCAGGGCTATATTGTCGTCACGCTCGACGGACGTGGGACGCCGGGACGCGATCATGATTTCGAGCGGGCCATCAAGGGCAACCTGATCGACCTGCCGCTTCAGGATCAGATTGATGGTCTTAAGGCGCTCGGCAAGCGTCATCATGAAATGGATCTGTCCCGCGTCGGTGTGCATGGCTGGTCTTTTGGCGGCTATTTCACCGCCATGGCGACCATCCGCCGTCCCGATGTGTTCAAGGTCGGCGTGGCGGGCGCACCACCGGTCGATTTCGCGGATTACGACACGGCCTATACCGAGCGTTATCTCGGCACCCCGCAAAATGATCCGGAAGGCTATCGCAAAAGCAACGTCCTGACCTACGCCAATACGCTTAAACAGCCGCTTCTGCTCATGCACGGCATCACGGACGACAACGTCTATTTCGAGAACACCATGAAGCTGACGCAGGCCCTGCTCCATGCAGGCAAGCCCTATGACCTGCTGCTGCTACCGGGCACGCATATGCTGCCCGATCCTGTCATTCGCGCCCGCGTAGCCCAGCGACGCGAGCAATTCCTGCACACGGTTCTTCAGCCCGGAAAATAATCACGACATGAAAAAGGGCCGGATCACGCGATCCGGCCCTTTTTTGGAAATATCGCTGCGCTCAGACGGCAATGTCGTCGAACAATTCCACACCGCACCGCACCGCCATGGCCTGTCGGTAGGCCTCGATCTCAGGGGGATAAACCATCCCACGGATCAGCGAGAGGCTGTGCAGATGCGCGAACAGATGGATATCGTCCGTGGAAAGCTCGCCATTTACGGCCTCGGGCGAACGGATCAGCGGCGCCAGATCTTTCAGCAGTGCATTGAGCTGCGTCAGCTCTTCGGTCTTCTCTTCCAGCAGTGCGCTGAAAGCCCCGACGGAGGGCTCCTTGCGGCGGATGAAGCCGGCGCGTGCTGAGGTGGTGCCGAACTCCGGCAGCGGGGCGGCGGCAGCGCGGGGAAGGAACAGGCGATAAAGAGGCGCGGCGGCCTTCTGGAGCCAGGCCGTAATCTCCGGACGCGTGTCTCCCGTCAGAACGGACGTTCCGATCCCATCGATATGCGTAACAATATCCATGCTTTCAGGCATGAAATGTCCGTTTTCTTCAAGGATGGGAACGACCTTACGACCCACCATGCGGACCGGACCGTCCACATCATCATTCAACAGGATGCGCTTCTCATAAGGGATCTTTTTGAACCCGAAGATCATCCGCGCCTTCGTGCAAAACGGGCAGTGCTCATAAATATAGAGGATATAGGGTGCGCTCATGCTGCCTTCCTGTGCCTGACGGGTGCCTTCTCAGGCTTCTCCGACTGATGAAGAAAAAAGAAGCGGGTCGATCTCGATGGCGTCCAGCGCCTGTCGCCATTTCTTTGTATGGTCGGCGCCAAACACGATCTCATTGCTTGCCGGTGCCACAAACCACGAACTGTCCCGCAGGATTTCCTGTTCAAGCTGGCCCGGCGCCCAAGCCGCATGTCCGAGCGCCATCATCGCCTGTTTCGGTCCGCGTCCGGCGGCGATTTCACGCAGGATATCCAGACTGGCGGTCAGAGTCGTGTGCCCATCAACGGCCAGACTGCCCTCCCCTGCCCAGTCCGCCGAGTGCAGGACAAAACCGCGTGAATGCTCGACCGGACCGCCTATACACACGCCGATCCGGCGTTCGGGGGGATTGGGGTCGATTCCAAGCTGCGCGAACAGATCGTCCAGCCCCGGCTGCGCGAGACGCTTGTTGACGATCAGCCCCATCGCCCCGTCCTGCTCTGAATGAGCGCAGAGATAGATCACGGTCCGCTCAAAAAACGTCTCCGCCAGCGCAGGCGCCGCCACGAGCAGTTGTCCCGTAAGGCCTGCCTCTTTGCCCATCGCTGTCACAGCAGGGTCCGTCAGGTTGTCATTGCGTCCATCGAGTGTTTTTTTCATGCCTGCCAACATGGGTGCATCCCTTCCTGTATTGCAAGCGTTTGCCTTCAGGAGTGTTAATGACATCCAATGTCACTGACCTGAGCCCCGTATGCCCACGAACCGCCCCTGCCGGGTGCGGACTGTCCGTCTGGAGATTGTCATGCCTCTCACCGTCCTCGTCACCGGCGCCACCGCAGGTTTCGGCCATGCCATTGCAACACGGCTTGTCCGCGAAGGCCATCGCGTCATCGCCACCGGGCGCCGCAAGGAGCGGCTCGAAGCCCTCAAAGACGAGCTGGGCGAGAGCGTTCTACCCTTCACACTCGACATGACCAACCGTGACGCCCTGCGCGCCCTGCCCGCCGCACTGCCCGAGGACTGGCAGGATATCGACGTTCTGGTGAACAATGCCGGCCTCGCCCTTGGCATGGACCCTGCACAGGACGCCGAACCCGACAACTGGGAATCGATGATCGCTACGAATGTTTCGGGCGTTGTCGAACTGACCCGTGCGCTTCTGCCGAGCATGGTCCAGCGCAATACGGGCTACATCATCGCCCTGGGCAGCACGGCCGGGACCTATCCTTATACTGGCGGGAACGTCTATGGCGCGACCAAGGCTTTCGTACACCAGTTCACCCAGAACCTGCGGACAGATCTGCTCGGCACCCGCATTCGCGTGACCAATATCGAACCCGGCCTGTGTGGGGGCAGCGAATTCAGCAATGTACGTCTGGGTGACGACGCCAAGGCAGCAGCCGTTTACAAGGACACAACACCGCTGACACCGGAAGACATTGCCGAAACAGTCTCCTGGCTCATTGGTCTGCCGTGGCATGTGAATGTCAATTATCTGGAAATGATGCCGGTCTGTCAGGCCTCGGGCGGTCTTGCGGTGAACCGTCATGTCGGTTGAGATTGGCCTCCCCCCACAACTTCGCATCACGGACGGGAAAAAATTCCGTCTGTCCTCCATCGCCACGAACGACACGCTGGGTCGTCAAAAGAACGAGTCCCGCACCCGCATCCGCGACTGCGTAGATCAGATGTCCATTCTCCAGCAGAGACTTGCGGCCTATGCGACGCATGGAATCCTCGTCGTGCTGCAGGGCATGGACACTGCTGGCAAGGACGGCGCAATCCGGCACGCTTTTTCGGGCCTGAACCCGCAGGGCGTGCATGTTACGTCCTTCAAGGCCCCTGCCGGAATTTCGACACGCCATGACGATCTGTGGCGCATCCATCTTGCCATTCCATCACGCGGCGAGATCGGCATTTTCAACCGCAGCCATTATGAAGACGTTCTGGTGGAGCGCGTTCATCCGGACATGGTCCGGGCCCGCGGGCTCAATCCGGACCTTCCGGATTTCTGGGACCACCGTCTGACGGATCTGAAAAACTTCGAAAGCTATCTGCGTCGGCAGAACATCATCGTCCTCAAGCTGTTTCTCCATATTTCGCCGGAAGAGCAGCGTCTGCGCCTGCTCAAACGGCTGGACCATCCGGAAAAACGGTGGAAATTCAGCCCGTCCGATATCAAAGAGCGTGAGTTCTGGCCGCATTATACCGCCGCTTACGAAGAGGCCATCCGCGCGACCTCAACGCCTGAAGCCCCGTGGATCGTCATTCCATCGGACCATAAATGGCTTGCCCGCGTGCTCGTGGCCGAAGCGCTGCTGGACACACTCGAAAGCCTGCATCTGAAGGAACCGGAACAGAAACTCTCCGATTCCCTCCGCGATGCCCAACAGGCCTTGCTCAAAGGTGCAGCCAAAACCGTCTGAGCCAGACCATGCCGATTTTCTCCCGTCTCAGGCGCTTCCTGTCTCCACCAGCCGGACCCTCCGATCTGGTGGAGATTGCCCGAAGCGTGACCATGCTCGAAACCTGCCCGGCGAAGTGCGTCTCTTCATCGGGCCTGTCCGACCTTCCCCATCCGGGGCGAAATCCGTTCCGGGACTGGGAGAGCATGCCGGTCACGGTCCAGCACTATGCCCTACGCAATATCGTGCTGGACCAACCCCTGATGACCCTGCTGCATGCAGGCCACCCCGTCTCCGCAACAGCCTATGTTCAGCCCCCGGATGCCGTTCGCGCCCTGACGCTGCGCCCGGCCGACATGATAAGCTGCGGGTCTTTCAAGGGTCTTACGGCAAGCTGCGTCGATCACTGGGCTTCGAACTACTATCACTGGGTCGCCCATACGATCCCGACCCTTCATGTCCTGTTCCTACAGAACAAATCTGTTCGCCTTGTCCTGCCCGAACACATGCATCCCTGGCAGTTCGAGACGCTGGAGCTCTTCGGCCTGACGTCCGACGCCCATATCCGCCTGCAACAAGGGCACCAGTACGCGTTCAAGACGCTGGATTACATCACCTTCGTCAATGGCAGCGCGGATTTTGCCATCTCGGATCTCTCACGTGCCGCCTATGCCCACCTCCGCCAACTAGCGGGAGCCTCAGCCAAACCTGCGAGACGGCGGCTGTATATCGAACGCGGAGCTTCGGCCAACCGGCATGTTCCCAACGAATCCGAAATGGCGGAAGGGCTGGAGCAACTCGGTTTTGAGCGCGTCCGCCCCGAAACCATGACTCTGATCGAACAGATCCGTCTGTTCAGCGAAGCCGAAATGGTTATGGGCATGCTCGGCGCCGGGATGGCCAATATCGCCTGGTGTCAGCCGGGAACCCTCGTTTACGAACTCGTTCCGTCCCATCACGTCAATCCATGCTTCGCCGCGATGGCGACACAGGGTGGCCTGCGCTACTGGGCCGATATTTTTCAGACGGGTGCCACACAGGAAAACCATACAGACAATGCTTCAATCCCGCTGCCCGTCGCAGACATCCTCGATCGAGTCCGGGATCTGACCGCCCGCCTGCCCCAGACCTAAAAACAAAACCCCGCCGAAGACCTGCTTCGGCGGGGTTTTACGTCACTCAGATCCTGAAAGAAGGATCAGGAACGGCGCTTACGGCTCGAACCATCGCCACGCGGGCCGTCGCCGCCTGCAGGCTTCTGACGGCTAAAACCGGAACCGCCGCGTCCCTTGTAGCCGCTTCCACCGCCAGCACCACCGCGCGGGCCGCCCTTGAAACCAGCGCCCGAACGGCCACCGCCGCCAAAACGCTTGCCTTCACCGGGGTTACGACCGCGGGGCCCCATGCCGCCAGCAGGCGCTTCAGACGGCTCGATCGTCACTTCATCAGCGTCCGCACCGGCGAGGCAGGACTTGAAGCGCGCAACGCTCTCATCGGCGATCTGGAAATAAGTCTGTTCCTGATCGATACGGATGCTGCCGATTTCGCGCTTCTGCACACCACCCAGACGGCAGATCAGCGGGATCAGCCATTTCGGATCGGCGCGCTCGGTCCGGCCGACGCTCATCTTGAACCACTCGCCCGCCATGACGTGCTCTTCACGCGGCGCGCGCTCACCACGCTCGCCGCGCTCTGTGTGACGCGGGGCTTCGACGGACATCGGGCGGATTTGCTCGACCTTCGGAAGACGCGCGCGGTACAGACCCACCAGCGCAGCCGCGAGCTTCGTGGCGTCGTATTTCTCGGCGAGCTGGTTGACCAGTTCATCGGACATATCGTCCACGGCATTCGTCAGGATCGGATCGTCCATCAGACGGGTCTTGTCCTGCTCGGCAATCGCCGCAGCGGTCGGCACAGCTTCCCATTCCGCCTGAATCTTGGCCATATGAAGCAGACGTTCGGCCTTGCGACGCTGACTCACCGGAACCATCAGCACGCTGGTGCCCTTACGGCCCGCACGGCCCGTCCGGCCCGAACGGTGCAGCAGGGTCTCGGCAGCGGTCGGGATGCTGGCATGGATCACGAGGTTCAGGGCCGGGACGTCAATACCACGGGCTGCAACGTCGGTTGCAACGCAGACACGCGCCTGACCGGAACGCAGGCTCTCGATCGCACGGCTGCGCTCGTTCTGTCCCATCTCGCCGGAAATGGCGACGGAAGCAAAACCACGCTCAAGCAGCGTTGCCTGAACCTGATTGACCATCATGCGAGTGTTGCAGAACACCATCGCCGTCGGGCTTTCGTAGAAACGAAGCACATTGACGAGCGAGCGCTCGATTTCCTGCGGCGGCGTGACAACACAGCGATAGGTGATGTCGGAATGCTGCTTCGCACCCGACACCGTATCGATGCGCTCGGCATTCTTCTGGTAGCGGCGTGCGAGCGACGCGATTTCGCGGGCGATCGTTGCGGAGAACAGCAGGGTGCGACGCTCGGCCGGAGCCGCATCGAGAAGCTGTTCCAGCTCTTCGCGGAAGCCCATGTCCAGCATCTCGTCGGCTTCGTCGAGAATGACGCAGCGCAGAGCGGACAGGTCGAGGGAGCCGCGCGACAGATGGTCGCACAGACGGCCCGGCGTACCGACAACGATATGAACGCCACGGCTCAGTTCGCGGGCTTCGCTACGGGCATCAGTGCCGCCAATGCAGCTCGCAATGCGGGCACCAGTTTCGGCATAAAGCCACTTGAGTTCGGACTGGACCTGAAGCGCCAACTCACGCGTCGGCGCGATCACGAGCGCCATGGGCTGAGGGGACGGCGGAAGGCGATCTGCGTCTCCGAGCAGGGTCGGAGCGATGGCCAGGCCGAAGGCGACGGTCTTGCCCGACCCCGTCTGCGCGGAAACCAGCAGGTCGCGCTCGTCCAGCCCCGGCTGCAGAACGGCTTCCTGAACAGGAGTCAGCTGTTCGTAGCCACGTGCCTCAAGGGCGCGCTTGAGGGCAGGATGGGTATCGGGAAAAGGCATATTTTATGAACACTCGGCAAACGTCACGCCGACGACAGGATGCGGCGGCTGGAATGCCGCTGCATAAAGACTTCCGCTTCAAAATACCAGAAAGAACGTATGCCGAGGTTTTTCTTGTGTTTGCAGCTCAGGTTCTGGGCTTGCGGCCAATCACGGCATGAACCGTATCGCGCCATGCTGTCAGGTCTTCCGGGGGAACGACCTCGCCCGTATCCAGCTCCGCCAGACCGGTGCGAGACATGAGAACACTGACCAGCCGCACGCGGTCCGCAGGCTCCAGCGCCTGCCAGATCGCAACGGCCTTCGCCGCATGAAACTGGTCGGAAAATGTCAGGATCAGCGGCGCACCGGGCTTGAGCACACGCACGATTTCCATCAGCACAGCCAAAGGCTGCGTCAGATAAGCCAACCCGTCACACAGCGTCACGGCATCGAAGCTGTCATCTTCAAAAGGCAGGGTCGGCTCGTCGTTGAGATCCTGCACGACCCGTTCGCTCAGAACCGGATTGGCCTCCAGAGCCGCTTTCGCAACGCCAAGCCCGACCACGCGCTGAAACTGCGCTTCCTTCGGATAGTGACTCAGCGCTCCAGCCATCAGATCCAGCACGGCGCCCCCAACCGGCAGAGCGGTCTGATACAGGGCCGTCACGGCTGTCTGCGCACCCATGTCCATCAGCGAATCCGGGATGCGCTGTGCATGGAAGATCGTGTCAGGCTCGTCGTTGGCACGCGTGAATGCCGCGACGTGCATTCCTTCAAGCTGTTCCGGGCCGCTCATATCCACTCCTTCTGATCCAGCAGCGGACATGAGGGCATGTTCCCCGTGCGTCAACCCGCGTGATGCTTTATGAGAGGGGCCACCATGAGCCTCTCCTTCACGAAAATGCACGGTCTGGGCAACGATTTCGTCGTCATCGATGCCCGCCAGAACGATCCCGCGCTCGACACCGCCACCATCCGCCATCTGTGCGATCGGCGCTTCGGAATCGGCTGCGACCAGCTTGTTTTCCTAACTGTCCCAACGCTGGACGGTGCGGACGTGCATGTCCGATTCTTCAATCCCGACGGCTCTGAAGCCGGAGCCTGCGGCAATGCGTCCCGCTGCGTGGCAAAATTCGTCGGTGGCACGCCCACACTCCAGACTGCCGCCGGTCTTCTTCCCACAGCACGCGACGGCGATCTTTTCATGATCGATATGGGTGTACCCCGTCTGGACTGGCAGGACGTACCGCTTTCGCAGGCCTGCGACACGCTGCATCTCCCCCTGCATGATGCCGCGGCCTGCTCGATGGGCAATCCGCATGCCACGATCTTTGGCGATGCCTCCCGCGCGGAAGCACTGGGAGCCGACCTCGAACAGGACGCGCTGTTCCCCGAACGCGCCAATATCGGTTTCGCACAGATCCTCTCCCCGACCCATATGCGCCTGCGCGTCTGGGAACGCGGGGCCGGTCTGACGCTCGCCTGCGGGTCCGGCGCCTGCGCGGCCGTCGTGAATGCCGTGCGTCGCGGTCGCACGGAGCGCACCTGCACCGTCACCATGGACGGCGGCGACCTGCAAATCACCTGGCGCGCGGACGGCCATGTCCTCATGACAGGCCCCGCCGTCACGGTTTTCCACGGAACAACGGCGTGACAGCCTCCGTCCTGACCTTCGGCTGCCGCCTGAACGCGCATGAAAGCGACGGCATGGCCCATCATGCGCGCGACCAGACCGACACCATCATCGTCAACACCTGCGCCGTGACAACCACCGCCGAGCGGCAGGCGCGACAGGCCATTCGTCGGGCGCATCGCGAAAATCCGGATGCCAAAATCGTCGTGACCGGCTGCGCTTCCGACATCGCACCGGATCGCTGGGCCGAACTGCCGGGCGTGGTTCGCGTCGTCCCCAACGAAGACAAGCTCAAACCCGCCATCTGGGGGGATAACGGCCCCGACCTACCGCCGTCACGTCATGCCCGCGCCCTTCTTCAGGTCCAGCAGGGCTGCGATCATCGCTGCACCTTCTGCATCATCCCCTATGGTCGCGGCGATTCCCGCTCCACACCCATTGAGGATGCCATCGCGCGCGCCGAGGCCCTTGTCGAAGCCGGGCATCAGGAAATTGTCCTGACCGGGGTAGACATTGCCTCCTGGCAAGGCACTGAAGGCAAGGGGCTGGGTGCATTATGCCGCGAACTACTGCATCGTGTTGAAGGTGTCCGGCGTCTGCGCCTGTCGTCCATCGACCCTGTTCTTCTGGATGTAAAGACGGGCGATGCGGATCTGTGGTGGCTGCTGGAAAACGAACCCCGCCTGATGCCGCATCTACACCTATCCTTACAGGCCGGATCGGACCTCATTCTCAAGCGCATGAAACGCCGCCACGATACCGCAGGGGTCGCAGCCACGCTGCGTCGCGTCCGCTCCATGCGTCCTGAAACAGGTGTGGGCGCTGATCTGATCGCGGGGTTTCCCACGGAAACGGAGGCTCTGTTCGAAGAGACCCGCGCCTTCATCGAAGAGCAGAAGATCCCTTTCCTGCATGTCTTTCCCTACAGCGAACGCCCCGGCACCCCTGCAGCACGGATGCCCGCCGTTCCCAACGCCGAACGCCAGCAACGCGCAGCCCGACTCCGCAATGTCGGAGACAGAAACCGCGATCGTTTTCTCGAACGCCTCATCGGCACGGAATTCGATATTCTCGCCGAAACGCCCGATCGTGGCCATTCCCCGGAATTCGCCGCCATCCGCCTCGTCGGCGACGCACCCGCGCCAGTGCGGGGCAGTTTCGTTCCCGTCCGGGCTACCGGGCTGGAAAACGGAACACTTCTGGCAGAAATCCGCACCTGAAACGCGTTCAGACCTCCCTGCACCCTTGACGTCCGGCCCGACCTGTCCGAACTCCCATGCATGGCTGGATTTTTCTCACGACTCAAACAGGGTCTTTCACGCTCGAGTTCGCGTCTCGGTGCCGTCTTCACCCATCGCAAGCTGGACGAAACGGCTCTTGAGGAACTCGAGGACGAACTGATCGCGGCAGACCTCGGTCCCACTGTCGCCGAACGCGTGATCGAAAGCTTCCGGAGCACGCGCTTCGGCAAGGACGTGACCAGCGACGAAATCCGCGAAACCCTTGCGACCGAAATCGCCCGTGTTCTGGAGCCGGTTGCAGTTCCTTTCGAGCCCGATCCGGCGAAAAAGCCCCATGTCGTTCTGGTGGTCGGGGTCAATGGCGTCGGCAAAACCACGACCATCGGCAAGATGGCCCGCCTGTACACCGAAGAAGGCAAGTCCGTGATGCTGGTGGCGGGAGATACCTTCCGCGCCGCCGCTGTCGAACAGCTCGAAGTCTGGGGTAAACGCGCCAATGTGCCGGTCATTGCCGGAAAGCACGGCGCCGATGCAGCGGGACTGGCCTATGACGGCCTCAAGCGCGCAACGGAAGTCGGAACCGACCTGCTTCTAATCGACACAGCCGGACGCCTGCACAACAAGGGCGCGCTGATGGAGGAGCTGGCCAAGGTCATCCGCGTCATGCGGAAATTTGACGAAACGGCGCCGCATTCCGTCCTGCTGGTGCTGGATGCCACGACGGGTCAGAATGCCGTCGAACAGGTTCGCGTGTTCCGGGAACTGGTCAACGTGACCGGGCTGATCGTGACCAAGCTGGATGGCTCCGCCCGCGGTGGCATCGTCGTAGCCCTTGCCGAACAGTTCAAGCTGCCGGTTCATATGGTCGGCGTCGGGGAACAGGCTGAAGACCTCCGTCCCTTCTCGGCTCAGGACTATGCCAAAGGTCTGGTCGGCGGCTCGAATGATCTGGCCTCAAGACTGATGGAAACCCCGTTCGAAGATACGTCAGCCGTCGAATAAGACGTCAGGCTTTGCGATCTGCGAGAAATCTTAGCTCGCAGGGGCACCTTCGTCCGACGACATCCACTCGTCCTGAAGATAGGCAATCCGTTTTTCAATGGATTTGCGCTCGCGCCGCGCGACCTCCGCATTCCAGAGCCGACCACCAATGGCTGAAGCCTCCGCCACAAGCCACGCCGCACCCGCTGCCAGCCAGTCCAGCGCCAGTGTTACGGGTTGGGTAATCTGCGCAATACAGGTCTCCCAATCGCCGTTGGCCGCCCAGGCTTCGTGCAGGGGATGCACCATGACCGCGCCAACATAAAACAGAACGATCATGAGACGCTGACCATCAGCGTTCGGATCAAACAGCCTCAGAGCCACCATAGGAAGCAGCAATACACCAGCGACAAGCAGGCTTCCCGGAACATAGGACAGCATCAGGCCGAAAATGATTCCGTGCCACCATCGAAATCCCGGAGCACGGAGCGTTCCCGCTTCTGCCTGCCTAACGGACGCCATAGATCTTCCTCACTGGCAGAATTCCAGCCAGATACTTGCCATTGCAACTGCGATTCCCGTCAGAAGGGAAAAGAATTCGCCAGAATTTCGCGCCTCACGATCATTCGCGGCTTTCCGCTCAGGCGCTTCATCGAGAACACGCATCAGATTGCTGATTTCGGCCTCGGCTTCCTGAGCCTGCCTCTGATCCAGCCGCAGACCCGTCGGATCGTTGACCGTTGCCAGAAAGACGCCCAGATTTCCGTTTTCCGCTGCCTTTCCCAGACGCACGCGGCGACGGGCGCGCGAGCTCTTGCTCCGCCACTGGCACAGTTCCGCCTCAAGCAGAGGCAGAGCACGCTGCGCCAGAAAACTGAGCGGTGCGGAATCAAATTTCCTCTGGACAGCGGCAAGCAGGCTCAGGTCCGCAAGCCAACCCGGCAACCCGGCTTTCTGTGATTGCGACAGAGGGATAATTCCTTGACGCGCACAATGCATCTCAAGAAACGAACGCATCTGCTCATCCAGAAAACCGCTTCGTGCCAGCATGTCATCCGGCAGGTCTTCAATGCCCACATGGCGGTTCAGCCATTGCAACAGGCCTTCCGGTACGGAAATCCGCGCATCCAGACATTTTTTTGAAAGACAGGAAAGAAAGCTGTTCTCTTCATAGGGAAAACGCCTGACCAGTTCTGCCCCTTTTAGGGCCATGCGTCGCGCAGCCCCCGACAGCGCTGAGATCTGCTGCCTCTGCCTCTGCGGAAGATGGGCCGACAGGAAAGCATCCGAATTCCCCGCCATGAAGCTCAGAATATTACGAACCGTCCGTTCATCGTCCGGGTTATCAGGCCGAACGGTTGCCTGCACCATCATCTGTGGCAATGTCTCGGGCCAGAACCAGATCCCTCCCCAGAACATGGGCGCAGCAGGATCAAGGACTGAAATCGCATGCGTGATGACCATTGTCGCCGGATCGACTGCCTTACTCCCGCCCGCAGGAAGAAACGAAGCACTGGCCTGTTCGATCAGGCTCGCCATCACGGAGAGCTCAAGCTCCCCATGGAGCCAGTTACTGACGACTTTCCTTTGCAGCAGTGAGGAAAACTCAGCGGGATGGCGTCCGGCATACCACGCCAGAGCTTGAGGCGTATGCACGGCGTTTCCGCCGATCATGAGCGGAATGCGGGCGGGAATGACCGGGCGGACCGTGAAAACCTTACTTGGCGCTATCGTTACCAGATCGCGTGGAGAAGGACGGTTATGCGGATCATCCGCCAGCATGGCGGTCAGGAGGGAGCGCAGCCCGACAGGAACTTTCTGGTCCTGCATATAAGCCGCAGGCGTACCGATCTCGAAACGCCGTTTGAGGATATCCGCGTCGGACAGTCCTTCAAGAGGTAATTTTCCGATCGCAAGCGCAAGGATAATCACACCCAGCGAGAAGATGTCGCAATCCGTCGTTCCCTCGCCCCGAGCAGACGGACGGCAGACCGCCGAAGACAGGGGTTCGAACAGAACAGACTGTTTTTCAGCAGGCGCGGTAACGCCCAACGGCCCGAGCACGACTTTGTGCAGCCCTTGCCCGACGAACATGTTATCCGGACGGATGCTGCGGCATGTCAGGTTAGCTGCCTCCAGCTTCTGGAGAAGCCCGGCAAAGGGACGGATGACGCCGTCAATCAACTGACTCTCAGTCCACAAGCCCAAACTTTCCGCAAGCGAAGGACCGGGAGGGTGCGGGCAGAGCAGCCACAAAGCACCCTGGCAGTATTCGTGGGTCTGGATCGGAATCACGCTCTCATGGCGAAAGAACATGAATTCTGAAAGACGGGCCGACGGCGCGAAGGGAGCCAGCGCAAGATAGGACGCACCAGAAGCCGTCATATCCTGCGCGCCATATGTCGCACAGCCACCGAAATCAGGCTGTTTGTGATCCAGGCTGATCAGATACCGCTCGGCAATGAGCAGTTCCTGGCTGTTATCTGCCTGCGTATCGGCCATCGAAATCCCGTTGTTTCCCTGTCCGGTCTTTTGTGCCGGACAGGGATTGAGACTTCGTTAATGCCGGACGCGATTCCAGCAGTCAGAGATCAGTCTTCGAACGGATCGCGCATCAGAATGGTATCGTCGCGTTCCGGGCTGGTGGAGAGCAGCGTCACCGGAGCTTCGATCAGTTCCTCGATGCGGCGGACATATTTGATGGCCTGTGCGGGCAGTTCGGCCCAGGAGCGTGCGCCAGCGGTTGTTTCTTTCCAGCCCGGCATCGTTTCGTAAACCGGCTTCACGCGAGATTGTGCGCCCGGAGCGGACGGGAACGTTTCAGTTTTCTGTCCGTCCAGTTCGTAGCCCACGCAGATCGAAATCTCGTCCAGACCATCCAGAACGTCCAGCTTCGTCAGGGCGATGCCGCTGACGCCACCAACGCGGACGGCGCGACGGATCAGGACTGCATCGAACCAACCACAGCGACGGGGACGACCTGTGACGGTGCCGAATTCATGGCCGCGCTCACCGAGAGTCCGGCCCGTCTGATCGTGCAGTTCGGTCGGGAACGGTCCCTCGCCCACGCGGGTCGTGTAAGCCTTGGCAATTCCGAGCACGAATCCGACGGAAGACGGGCTCACACCACTACCTGATGCTGCAACAGCCGCAACCGTATTGGAGCTCGTGACATACGGATAAGTGCCGTGATCGACATCCAGCATGACAGCCTGCGCACCTTCGAACAGGATGCGGCGACCAGCGCGACGGGCTTCGTCCAGACGGTCCCAGACCTGGCAGGAGAACGGCAGAAGGCGCGGCGTGATCTCGGTCAGGAAGTCCTTGAGCTGCTCCTTCGTAAACGTCTCGGCACCCAGACCTGCGAGCAGCGTGTTGTGGTGCAGGAGCAGCTCGTCCAGCTTCCAGTCCAGCGTCTCGGGCTCGGCCAGATCACAGATACGGATGGCGCGACGGGCGACCTTGTCCTCATAGGCCGGGCCGATGCCACGGCCGGTCGTGCCGATCTTGTGCTCGCCCCGGGCAGCTTCACGCGCACGATCGAGCGCGCCATGAACCGGCAGGATCAGCGGAGCGTTCTCGGCAATCCACAGCGTCTCGGGCGTCACGACGAGGCCCTGTGCGGTTACGCGGTCGATCTCGGTCATCAGGGCCTTCGGGTCCACGACGACGCCATTGCCGATCACGCCGATCTTACCGCGCACCAGACCCGACGGCAGCAAGGACAGCTTGTAGACCTGATCGCCCACGACCAGCGTGTGACCGGCGTTGTGGCCACCTTGAAAGCGGACAACGATATCGGCGCGACTGGCGAGCCAGTCGACGATTTTGCCTTTACCCTCGTCTCCCCACTGGGTTCCGATCACGGTGACGTTGGACATGAGCTGACTTCCTAGAACTGACAATACGAGACGGGGGAAACGAAAGGGACCGGCAGGTCAGAGCGGCTGGGCCGCCTCGTCCTTCCAGACATGGGTACAGCGCAGATGCTGCGCCTGAGCGAGCGTATCCTCGTCATGAGACAGGGCGGACACCGTGGCATAACCGGCCTTGTGCAAGCCCGAAAGACGGGATGCGTCCAGATCGACGGGTACATAACAGCGCGGGCGCGACGCAGACACCGGGGCTGCACGCAAAAGGGCCTGTGGGCGGAGCGTCAGGCCGCAGGCAGGCTCCTGCCCAGCCAGATAGCGTCCACCACGGCCCAGTTCCTCGCGCGAACCGGTCGAAAACACTGTCACGCAGAGGCCGGTATGATAGCGCCAGCCCCGGAAATCCACAGGATCAATCGTCAGGCGCAGATCGGGGCTGCGCTCGCGAATCGCTGCCACGGAGGCTGCGAGACGTTCGAAATGTCCGGCAATGTCCTCGGGATAATCCAGTTCTGCCAGCAGATCCAGCGCACGATCGGCGGGACCGGCGGCGCGCAGCATGACGGCCAGCATCTCCGCAATCGGGCCACCCAGTTCCGCCACCGCACTCGCATCCTTGCGGTCCAGCGCATGCAGCAGGGGCTCGCGATCAGCTTTTGGGATAACGCCTTCAATCAGGCCAAGCGCCAGAGCGGGCATGGATAGATCGAACGACACGCCCTCGATCCCCAGTTCCGCGAGCGCCTTTGCGCCGAGCGCAATAACTTCCGCATCCGCCTGCGCACTATCGGGGCCGATCAGTTCGATGCCAGCCTGCGAGACCTGACGGTCAGCCTCGCGACCGGGCGTGCCGACCACGATGCAGCTTCCCGAATAGGACAGGCGCAGGGGGCGCGGCGCGTCCTGAAGACGGATGCTCGCGATCCGGGCAATCTGCGTCGTCATGTCCGGACGCAGCGCCATCATGCGGTGCGAATTCGGGTCCATCAGACGAAAGGTCTGGGGAGCGAGAGATTCCCCCGAACCACCCAGCAGAGAGCTTTCAAACTCCAGCAAGGGCGGGCGAACGCGCTGATAGCCGTGACGGGAAAACGCTTCCATCACGCTGGCAATGCCACGGGCTTCGGCTTCGGCCTCACCGGGCAGCAGGTCGGCAAAACCGGACGGCAGCAGGGCGGCGCTTGGGCTTTCGGAATACAGACTCATGCCGAAAACTCCAGACGCGTCTGTTCATGGGCCCAGTCAAGCCAAGGCAACAGCGCTTCAATATCAGCCGTCTCGACCGTAGCCCCACCCCAAATCCGCAGACCAGCGGGTGCATCACGATAGGCTGCCAGATCGTAACCGGCATCTTCCTTTGCAACGAGTCCGGTCAGATGCTTGACCGCCTTGCCCTTCGCCTCGTCAGACAGGCTTTCAAACCACGGCGCCGTGATTTTCAGACAGATGGACGTGCTGGACCGGGTCTCTTCCCGGACAGAGAGGAACGACACCCAGTCCGCCGTTTCGATCCATTGGGCAACAGCCGCCAGATTTTGCTGCGAGCGGGCTTTCAGGGCGGAAAGACCGCCGATCTGTTCGGCCCAGCGCAGACCGTCCAGCGCGTCCTCGACGCAGAGCATGGACGGCGTGTTGATCGTATCGCCTTCGAAAATGGCTTCGATCAGGCCCTTTTTATTGGCCAGACGGAAAATCTTGGGCAGCGGACGCGGGGAGGGTTGCGACAGGCGGGCAGCGGCACGCGGACTGAGCGCCACCATGCCATGCGCGGCTTCGCCCCCCAATGCTTTCTGCCAGGACCATGTCACGATATCGAGCCGATCCCAGGGTAGATCCATCGCAAACGCGGCGGAGGTCGCGTCACAGATGACCAGACCTTCGTGCTCGGCCGGAATGGCGCTCGCATCGGGAATGCAGACACCCGACGTTGTGCCGTTCCATGTCAGAACGACATCGCGGTTCCAGTCCACGGCCGCCAGATTCGGCAGTTCGCCATAAGGCGCGTCCAGAACGCGCAGATCTTCGATTTTCAGAACGTCGCGCAGATCCTGCGCCCAGGTCCCGGAGAAGCTCTCGAAGGACAGGACGTCGATCCCGCGCTCACCAGCGAGGGCCCACAGGATCATTTCCACGGCACCCGTATCGGAGGCCGGAACGATCCCCACGCGCCAGTCCGACGGAATACCGAGCAGGTCTTTGGAGCGGGTGATGACCTCTTTAAGGCGCACACGACCTTCGGGCGCGCGATGCGAGCGACCCAGCAGGGCTTGATCCAGACCGGTCAGAGTCCATCCGGGACGCTTGGCGCAGGGACCTGAAGAGAAGAACGGGCGAGAGGGTTTGACAGTCGGCTTGGACATGCACGTTCCGGGCTGATCGGTCCTGAGGTCATTCCGGCAGAAAATGACCGTTCATGGTGCGAGAGAGGGGACTCGAACCCCTATGCCTTTCGGCGGTCGATTTTGAGCCGACTGCGTCTACCGTTCCGCCACTCTCGCGCGGGCAGCTCGGACCCTAATGCATTCCCCGCAAAAGGGCCAGAGTGCAAAATCCGGGCCGTGTGAAATAACGTGCCTTACAGGCCCAGCATCAACAGCAGGTTCTGGATGGCCGCGCCCGAAGCCCCCTTGCCCAGATTGTCTAGCCGCGCGGTCAGAACGACCTGTTCGCCGTTATGATGCACCCGCAGTTCCATATCGTCGGTATGAGCCAGAGTGTCCGCCACAAGCTGCGTCTCAGCAGACACAACACGCACATGGGCGCATCCGGCATAAGCCTCCTGAAGCACGGCTTCGATCTCGGCCGCCGATGGCTGACCCGGCAGATCCTTCAGATGCAGCGGGATAGAGACGATCATGCCCTGCGGGAAATGCCCGACCGACGGCACGAAAATCGGCTGGCGCGTCAGGCCGGAGTAATGCCGGATTTCCGGCAGATGCTTGTGCTTTAGGTTCAGCCCATACAGGAAAAACGCCGGACCGCCGTTCTTTTCATGCTCCTCGATCGCCACGCGCCCCGCGCCGCTATAGCCCGAGACAGCGTTGATCGAGACGGAATGATCGGCCGGGAGCAATCCTGCCCGGACCAGAGGGCGCATCAGGGCAATGGCGCCCGTCGGATAGCAGCCGGGATTGGCAACAAATCGCGCGCCCTTGACCGCCGTCGCCTGTTCCGCATCCATTTCAGGAAAGCCGTAAATCCAGCCATCCGCGATCCGGTGTGCGGTGCTGGCATCCAGAATCCGGACATCCAGCCCCTCGGCCAGCGCCACGGTTTCGCAGGCGGCTTCATCCGGCAGACACAGGATGGCGACATCGGCCTTCTCGAGCATGGAACGACGGGCGGCCTTGTCTTTACGCAGTTCCGGCGCAATCGACAGGATTTCCAGACCATAGGACGCCGGAAGTGCCTCGATCCGCTGGCGGATTCCCAGACCCGTCGTGCCTGCTTCTCCATCAATGAAAATGCGTGCCATGCGCCAGAGACCCCGTCTGCAAATCCGTTCCGGCAGACGTTTTACGTCGGGAATGTCAGGCTGTCACGCACAGGCCACATCCGGCGCTTTCATCCACCGGGCGGCACGGCTATGAACCTCTGAGCAAGATAACAGCAGGATCTTCCCATGCCCCAGTCCTACCGGCCGTCCTCCCAGCCGTCCCCACGGCAGATCGACCGCCTGCTGGACATCATGAAGCGCCTGCGCGACCCGCAAGGCGGCTGCCCCTGGGACGTAGAACAGACCCCAGCCACGATCGCTCCCTTCGCGATCGAGGAAGCCTATGAAGTCATGGACGCCATCGCCCGTGACGACCGCGAGGCCATCCCCGACGAACTCGGGGACCTTCTGCTTCAGGTCGTTTTTCAGGCCCAGATGGCACAGGAGGCGGGTCATTTCGATTTCGAGACCGTGGCAGGACTGATCGCCGATAAACTCGTGCGCCGTCACCCGCATGTTTTCGGCGATGCGGTTCTGGATGACGATTCCTGGGAGCGGGAAAAAGACGCCGAACGCCAGCGCAAGGCCGAATATGGCGCACTGGCCGGTGTTGCCCTCCCCCTCCCCGCCCTGATGCGCGCCGCGAAACTGAGCCGCCGCGCCGCCCGCGTGGGTTTCGACTGGGACGACCCCACCGGCATTCTCGACAAGGTTCACGAAGAGATCGACGAACTGAAAGCAGAACTCGGCGGGGACCGGGACCGCATCGAAGACGAACTGGGCGACGTTCTGTTCACCGTCGCAAGCCTGGCCCGCAAGCTCGATATCGACCCCGAAGCCGCCCTGCGCCGAAGCAATGCCAAATTCACCCGTCGCTTTGAGGCAATGGAAACCATGCTCGCGCGGAGGGGGCAGACCATGGCCGAGCAGGACCTGCCGACCATGGAAGCACTCTGGCAGGAAGCGAAGACACTTCCCGGCATGAAATGATGTTTTGTTAAAACACACCGCTCTACTTTAAAATAAAAGGCGAATCCTCAAACGAAAATTTCGCCGACACAACCCCAAAAAAAACACTCGGGAAAGCGGATTGATGCTCTCAAAGCACCAATCCGTAGCCGCAGAAAAAATATTCGATTTTATTCTGAAATAGAATTATTTTGGCCATCCGTCCATTTATTTGCAGATGAATGCCAATAGGCTTCTACACCTTTAATGCCATTCAGGACACAACTGTTACACCAGACATGCGAACCATCTGCCATACCCGTTGGCAGACTGCTCAGGGCATAAGATCCGGTCGTGATCTGCCCTGAAACGGTCAGAGAATTTCCTACAGATGTCTGTGCATTTATTGTGAACTGTCCGCCACTCTGCAGGGGGTTGAAAACCAGATTTCCATTTGCTGCCGGGCTGGCGGAAAACTGATTGGTCCCATCAGAAGTCTGAAAATACTGCGTTCCGCGCATGACAAAATTGGCATTTGCAGAGAGTTGGCCCGCCGCATTAAGTGCTCCAAGCGCATTTGTGGATCCATCTCCCTTCAGACTCAGGATATCTGTGCCATTATTGGCGATTAGATCCATCCCACCGAGATTGGTTCCATAATCCCAGCTGATACGCGCGAGAGGCGATCCCCCCAACGCGGTGCCGGCCTTGGTATTTTCGATTGTACCGTCAATCCAGCCACCGAGATTCAGGGAGGTGTTGGTCCAACCGTTTGCCCCAGCATTTTCGCGATTCAACCAGGAAACCATACGAATGTGATTACCATCAGCCTGCCCGATAAATTCTGCAATTTCAGCATTATTCCCAGCATCAGAACCCACTGAATAAGGCGCAAATAGCTTGAGCCCGTTAGCGTTAATTTCAGCTTCACCGCCATCGCCGGTCAAACGCAACAGTGACCCTCCACTTCCTCCAAATCCACCCGCAACAAACACACCGTAACTATCTGAAGTTGGCTTTTTACTATTGGGCGCCGAATAAGCCATGGTCAGTCCGTGAACCGACACCATGTAATCCTGCAAGGCGTAGTTCACCATATTGACTTCGTTATATTCGAGCTTGTGCGCCAACGAACTCGTTGGAACACCACTGGCGTCCAAAGCCGGATTGTATTCTATCTGCTCGACCTGCCCGAAGTCTTTATTTTCAGCACCCAGCAGGACTGTGGGGGTGCTGTAAGCCGTCCAGTAAGTGTCAAGCTTTGTCGTGTCGGGAATCTGCTGTGCGGCCGAACTCGCACCACCATAAGCAATCCAGCCTGGGCCAATAATGATATACTTTGAACTCCCATCAGCCTGTGTTTTGTCCCAGTCGGAAACAAAGGCATGGTAAAGCCCGTTGACGGGCAGCGTTTTGGACGAACCTGGAGCTACTCGCGTAATTGTCGGATCGTAGCTGTTCGTAGTGATGGTCATACCATCACGAAGCTGGGCAACCTGTGCTTTCGTCAGAGGCACGCATGACTTACCACTCGTATCTGTAGGACCACATCCCGGCATCCAGACATGTGTTGCGTCGTACGAAACCCCCGACAAAACCAGACGAGCGGCGGCAGAGGCCATGTTCACCCCGATACCGACGTTTTCAAAATCCTCATAATTGGCCAGAAGTGACGTCGATTGCTCCAGTGCCGCTCCAATTCCCATCCGGGCATTTTCACGCCCCTGAGCGGTATCCGCGATAACCAAACAGGCTCCCGCATCGTAATTGCCATAAGGATGACAGTTGATTCGTTCTGAACCCAGAGAACCACGTGCACCGTTTGGAGCACCCTGACCCTTGACGTCTGCTACAAAGTCTCCCCCGACCTGAATGCCATCCGGATCAATAGCCCATCGTCCACTGTTAACCACGGTGGGCTGAATACGAACGATGGAGTCAACGGAAGCTGGATTATTCCACAGCCCGGAAGTCGTGCTGATGGGAGATGTGAGCTGTCCCACAGAATCCAGACCTGCAACTCCGTTTACAGATCCTATTTCCGTTATTGGGATGTAATTCGCCAGAAGCGAACTCGTCACACTATCTGAACAAATTGTAGGATGACCGTCTGCATCCAGACCACAAGCCTGAACCTGTACAGTGGTCGGGTGCCACTGTCCGTCATTCCCCTTGTAAGCGTTGACCACAGGATTTCCGGAAGCATTCAGACCGGACGTAATTTTTACTGCATGATACTGATTGTCCGAAGAACGATATGTTTGAGGGACGGTAGTTGATGCCAGAGCAGATCCGGACAGCAAAACACCAAATAAAATATGTTTTTTCAACATTGAATTTCTCAATTTTTATGGAAAATAAATCGATTTACTTGAATAAATATATTCAGAGATAATCTTGCGATTTATTGAACGAGATATTTCAATAAGCAATTATGACATACTATACTAAAATCTGCATTCATATGCAAGTAAAAGAATAAAATTCGCCTTCGCACTCGTTGCTCTTTTAACGTTGGATCATCTGTTTGCTCCTTTGAGTCTCATAGAGATTTCAAAGAAACCATCAGATTTTGATAATTTTTCATGAGGCTATTTCTTATCTTGTCGTCGTGAAGGAGCTGGGATCTTTTCAGCCCCCTTCGTGTCGCCTTTCACTCAAAAAGATACGTCAGACTTGCAGGTCTGACGTTTTCATGTGGGCCGAACCTGCTAGAGAACACTCCCATGACGGACGATCTCGCCCCATTCGATTTCGAACTCCCCCGCGATCACATCGCGACGGAACCTGCACGCCCGCGTGACAGCGCAACATTGCTGCATGTCCGGTCCGGCTTGGCACCCGATCCGCGCGTGATCCGCGACCTGCCGGACCTCCTGCAAGAAGGCGATCTTCTGATTGCCAACAACACGGCCGTTATCCGCGCCCAGCTTGCCGCTACGCGCGGAGAGGCCAAGATCGGCCTGACGCTCGACCGTATTCTGTCGGACGGAAGCTGGCATGCCTTGGCGCGCAATTCGCGCAAACTGAAGCCACAGGATATCCTGCATTTCGGAGACGATCCCGTCACGGCCACCGTTGTCGAAAATGAAGGCGATGGCGCGGCCAGCATCTGCTTCTCTGTCGAGGGAGACGATTTCGACGCATTTCTGGAACGTGTCGGCGCACTGGCCCTTCCCCCTTATATCGAACGCCCCTTCGGCCCGACAAAGCAGGACGATTCGGATTACCGCACCATTTTCTCGCAGTATCGCGGTGCGGTCGCAGCGCCAACGGCGGGTCTGCATTTCACGCCTGAAGTGCTCGCAGCACTGGACGCAAAAGGCATCCAGCGCCGGACCCTGACGCTGCATGTCGGCGCGGGCACGTTCCTGCCCGTCCGCTCCACCATTGCCGAGCATAAGATGCATGCGGAATGGGGTGAGATCGACGCCGAAACCGCTGCCGCCATCAACGAGACCCGAGCCCGTGGTGGCCGGATCGTGGCCGTCGGCACAACCTCGCTTCGCCTGCTGGAAAGCGCGGCCCGCGAGGACGGGACCGTCGCTCCGTGGCGTGGCGAGACCTCCATTTTCATCAAGCCCGGATACCGCTTCAAAGCGGTGGACGTCCTGATGACCAATTTCCATCTGCCGCGTTCGACGCTGTTCATGCTCGTCTGCGCGTTCAGCGGCACCGAGACCATGCGTGAGGCCTATGCCTACGCCATCGCCAACGGATTGCGGTTCTATTCGTATGGCGATGCCTGCCTGCTGGAGCGCGCACCATGAGCGACCACAAAACCGATCACGCCACCAAAATGACCTGGGTGCCTGAAGCGAGCTGCGGCATGGCGCGCGCGGGCCATCTGCACACCCGCCACGGCACAGTCCCGACCCCAACCTTCATGCCGGTCGGCACCGTGGGCACGGTCAAGGGCATGACGATGGACGCCGTGCGCTCCACGGGTGCGGGCATTGTTCTGGGCAACACCTATCATCTGATGCTGCGCCCTACGGCGGACCGCGTGCAGAAGCTGGGCGGCCTGCATAGAATGATGGACTGGCCCGGCCCGATCCTGACCGATTCAGGCGGATTTCAGGTCATGTCCCTTGGTGCGCTGCGTAAACTCGACGAAGACGGCGTGACGTTCCGCTCACATATCGACGGCAGCAAGCACCGCCTGACGCCAGAAATCTCGACCGACATCCAGTTCAAGCTCGATGCGACCATCACCATGGCGTTCGATGAATGTCCGGCCCTGCCTGCCACGCCCGAAGCCCTGCGCAAATCCATGGAAATGTCCATGCGCTGGGCCGCCCGCTCCCGCGAGGCGTTTGTCGCGCGTGAGGGATATGGCCAGTTCGGTATCGTACAGGGCGGCACCGAGCGGGATCTGCGGGAATATTCCATCAAGGCCCTAACCGAGATCGGCTTTGAAGGCTATGCGATCGGCGGTCTGGCCGTGGGGGAAGGCCAGGAACTGATGTTCTCGACGCTGGACTTCACCACGCCGATGCTGCCGCAGGACAAGGCGCGGTATCTGATGGGCGTCGGCACGCCGGACGATCTGCTGGGTGCGGTCATGCGCGGCGTGGATATGTTCGACTGCGTGATGCCCTCGCGCGCGGGTCGCACGGCCCGCGCCTATACCGAGCGCGGCGCCATCAATCTGCGCAATGCCCGTTTCGCCGAAGACACCCGCACGCTGACGCCCCATGACGACACACCCGTCGCTGGACGTTACAGCCGTGCCTATCTGCATCATCTGTTCCGTGCCAATGAAATGCTCGGCCCGATGCTGCTGACATGGCACAATCTGGCGTATTACCAGCGCCTGATGCGCCAGATCCGCGCCGCCATCGTGGACGGCACGCTTGATGCTCTGGCTGTGAAGCTGCGCGAAGACTGGGCCAAGGGCGACTGGACCGAGGACGAATGGCCGATGCCTGATCTGGCCCTGTAATGGCCCTGTACTCCGGGGCGTTGCCCCGGACCCATTACGGCGCTGACGACTGCGCCGACGGCAGGGCCTTGCCGTACCGGTCCCAGTGCGTCGCCAGTTCCTTCACGACCACACTCCCGACCGTATAGGCCGCATCCACCGACGCCTGAAAACCTGAAAAACCCGTCTCATGCGCTTCATCTGACAGAAGCTGCGCCGCACTCTGGCCCGGCGGGGGCATGTCGAAATTGCTGGCCGTCCGCAGGATCAGCGCACGCTTCGGGTCAACGCGCCCGGCCTTGCCCTGAAGCGCCAGAGCCTGACAGAACGCCACATCTTCTTCCGCCGTCGTGGCCATCACGCCCTGTCCATCCGTCCAGTATTTCACCCAGCGCTCGGCCCACTGGTTCATTTTCGCGCCGACCCAGAAGGTCTCGCCCGAAATCGTGTCGCCAAGCTGCACGGAAGGCGGTTTCTGAGCTGCGGCAAAGCCGGTGTAACGCAGGCGCGATGCTTTCAAACCGTCATTGTCGGGCAGCGCGATGTCCTTCGTCAGCCCATAAGCCCACTGCACGAGGGCCGGGTCGAGCGTGTATTCCATGTCTCCCATGCCGGAATGCAGCGCAGGACGCGGCTTTTCATCCGGAGTGCTGCCCTGCACGGGCGTAAACCCGTCCGGCCAGGAGGCGGGGATTTCACGCGGGTCCACCAGATGGGACAGACCGCCATTGATAACACGCGGTGCCCAGACGGCCGAGCCGATGGTCCCGAAATTGGGATCAATCCCACCAATTCCTGCCAGCACGAAATAGGCATGTCGCAGATCGAACCGCGGATCGAGCACGAGGGCCGTGATGGCCGAGGCCATGTGCTCCGGCCCCTCGCCGCTTGCGATGCCCAGAACATGCAGATCCGGATTGTAGTGCATCACGTCATGATCGGTGCCGGGGGCCGGGATCGTCTGCTGCAGGGGCAGTTTTTCAATCCAGTTCTGGTATTCACCCGCTGTATCACCCGTATCTTTGCCGATCTCGAACGTCGTGACGACGACGACGCGAACGGGAATTGGGGCATGAGCCAACGCCAGACCAGACGCACAGAGGGACAGGAGCGCGGCCCCGAAAACGGTTGAGACAGATTTCACTGATAGAGACCCTCATGTGTGACAGCGGCTTCGAACGTGACGAACCGCTCTTCAAGCGCCCATTGCAGACGGGCTTTCTCGCTGGATTTCAAAAACGCCGTGCAGGATGCGGAAGTGACTGGCCATGTCCGACAGGCCGGAACAAACTGCCCCGGCTGATGATCGCCCCAGAGACTTGCACCCGGCACGAATGCATAGTCCAGCCCAGCGCGGGACAGTGTTTTCAGATCGGCATAGGACAGATCATAGGTCTGGGCCGCGCGGACATATTCCTGCGTCAGATCCCCGCGTGAGACGCCTTCATCATCCGTGGACAACGCCATCGGCACCCCAGCCCGGCGATAGAGCGAAAACGGATGTGCCGCGCCTTTGACGCCGAGGATCTCGTCATTGCTGGTCAGGTTGATTTCCACCATCACAGGACGCTTTGCCATCTCAGCCAGAAGCGTTTCAGGGTCGTCCTCCAGCGCCACATCCACGCCATGCCCGATCCGGCTGGCTCCTGCCACTTCAACGGCTGCGCGGATATGGTGTCGCAGACCCTCGGTCGAGACGAGGCCCGTCGTAAGTTCCCCGGCATGCAGGCTCAGCTTCACGCCCGGATACACGCCGTTCAGGAAATGGAACATCCGCATATGCAGGTCATAGTCGCGCATGGCGGTCGCGTCGTCCTCGGGCGCGACGATATTCAGCCCGACGAAGCGCGGATCGGCTTTCACAGTCGCATAGCCGGCATCAAGCTGCGCATAAACAGCCTGAGGCGGCAGCGTTCGCAAGGTCTGGAACAGATAGCGCACCGTGACCGCGCAGCCCGGATGGGCCTGTGGCGTTCCGCATTTCAGCACCTCCCGCGCCTGAGCCTCCATCCGGTCCGTCTCGGCTCGGGCCTTCTGCACCAGTGCCGGAATTTCCGGAACGAGCGCCTGATGTGCAGCAGCGAGGTCGTCGCCCTGCAACGGATGATGGAAACCGGCCCCGATCATCGGGCCAATGCCGGGCGAGATCATCAGTTCAAGATACGTCACATGATCGCGTGCCGCACGGTCGCGGGCTTCGGCCAGCATCTCGCCCTCGTGCGCGTCGGCGATGGCGGTAAATCGGGCGAAAGTCGCGAAGAAATGGTCGTGGCCGGAAGCATCCCCCGGCGACGGCACGAAATCGCGCATGGACAGCGCATCAATCAGCGCATTTTCCGATCCTGCGTGATGCGACAGGTCGGCAGCAGGAAATTCGCCGCCTCCCGGATGGGTGCACGCATGATCGAGAATGCGCTTTTCCGTCAGGGACACGCACAGCCCATCGCGCGCAGCCCAGTCCAGCATGCTTTCGGCATAAACCGCGCCAGCCAGATGATTGTGCAGATCCGCCCCTTTGGGAAAATCCCGCAGGAACATGTTCAGCCGGACCGGATCGTTCCGGACATGATCGTAAACCTGCGCGGCGGACGGAGCAGCCTGTGCGACCGAATTCAGTGCCAGAACGGATGTCATGCCCAGAACAGCAGCGGGCAGAATGAAGCGGAAAGGATGTCGCATGGCCCAACGATGCCGCTCCGCCACCGACGTGGCAAGCCATTTTCAAATCGTGACAAACCCTGTCTGAAACGGGCCTTCCGAACACTGGAAAAGCTGGTCCATTTGTATACCCGATGACATAATGAATGTCCGTTCACCGGTGAGACCAATCCCTTTTCATGCCTGATTTTCCGACACCCGCCACAGGGCTTGAAACCCGGATTGCGGACCATGCGCGCCATCTGGGTTTTGATGCGGTCGGGTTCTGCAAAGCCGAACTTGGGCCGGAGGTCGCGCAGGGTCTGCGGGAATTCGTCGCTCAGGGTCATCATGGAACAATGGAGTGGATGGAGACGCGCATCGAAGAGCGCGCCCATCCTCAGGCGCTCTGGCCCGAAGTGCGGAGTGTGATTTCGCTGGGCCTCTCCTACGCCCCGGCGGAAGGCCCAACGACCGATCCCGAATGCGGCAATATTTCCGTCTATGCCCGGAACCGCGACTATCACGATGTCATCAAGGGCATGCTCAAGCATCTGGCACAGTATGTCGTCAAACTGGGTGGACCGGAGACGCAGGTGAAGGTGTTCGTCGATACCGCGCCGGTTTCGGAGCGCGCACTGGCGGAGAAGGCGCAGCTCGGCTGGACAGGAAAACACACCTGTCTCGTCTCGCGGGAGCATGGCTCCTGGCTGCTTCTGGGCGAGATCTACACCACGCTGGAACTCGCGCCTTCTGCGCCAAAAGGTGGAAGCTGCGGCTCCTGCACGCGCTGCCTGACCGCCTGCCCGACCGATGCCTTCACGGCGCCCTACCGCATGGATGCGCGCCGCTGCATTTCGTATCTGACGATCGAGCACAAAGGCCCAATCCCGCACGAACTGCGCGCGAAAATCGGCAACCACATCTATGGCTGCGACGACTGCCTGTCCGTCTGCCCGTGGAACCGCTTTGCAGAGAGCGCACGGCATATCAAACTTCAGGCCCGCCCTGAACTGGTGGCGCCGAAACTTGATGAACTGGTCCGGTTGGATGATGCGACCTTCCGGACATTCTTTTCCGGCTCGCCCATCAAGCGGATCGGACGCAACAGATTTGTACGCAACGTACTGATCGCCATTGGCAACTCCGCCGATCCGTCGCTCCTCCCCTCCGCGCGCGGCCTGCTGACAGATCCAGACCCGGATATTGCCGAGACGGCAGACTGGGCCATCAAACAGCTTGAGGACCACCCCGCATGAGCGATCTCGTTAAACGCAGTCTGTCCCTGTCCGGACATCGGACGTCCGTGGCACTCGAACCCGAATTCTGGACGGTTCTGGACATGATCGCCATGACGCGCCAGCAGAGCTTTGCCTCACTCGTCGCTTCGCTGGATGCAACACGGCCGCCCGAACGTCCACTGGCGTCAGCGCTTCGGGTTGCCGCACTTCTGCATCTGCAAAAACGGCTTGAAACCTCAGGCTAAGCTTTTTCGGCTGTCAGCCCCAGCCAGTCCGGATGTCTGCGCTCGATCCAGCGCAGGACACAGCCCTGCAAACGGCGGAACAAAGCAATATCCTGTGACAGGAGCATGATGCCAACCGGCAGCATCCACAATCCGAGAACCGGCAGGATCGACAGGACTCCCCCCAGCATGAACAGCACTCCCGCCGGAATCCGTACCCATTTATGCGACGGCTCCCGCAGCCAGTTCAGCACCGTCTGCAACTTCTCGGGCAACCGGCGGATCAAAAGCTCCATCAGTTCGTCGTCAGTACGAGGGGGCAGCGAAGAAGTCATGCAAATATCCGTCAAACAGTCTGAAACTCTGACAGCACAAAGCCTGAAGAGGGGCCGGGTTCGTCATTCCGCTTTCATAGCACGCCTCACACAAAAGCTTTCAGACCGCGTGATGTGCGGCTGTACGATCTGTCATTTGCCGCCGAGGATGGGCGTGCTAGGCTGAACTCATGGCTATCTGGGGCAAGATGTTCGGTGGTGTCGCGGGTTTCGCGGTTGGTGGTCCTTTCGGAGCGCTGATGGGCGCTGCTCTGGGGCATGCCGCCGATAGCGGCTCCCTGCTCAAACCCTCGACAGGAGGATGGAGCGAGCGTTTTCCTGCAAATGGTCGGCCTGATCCCAACAGCGCAGCCTTTTTCGGAGCGGCCAAGATCGCGGCGGCGCTGGGCAAGCGGGATCAGCTTTATGCCATCGGGCTTGTTGCGCTGTGTGCGAAGCTCGCCAAGATCGACGGCCCGGTCAACCGGCACGAAATCAACGCTTTCAAAACCTGCTTCCAGTTCCCGTCTGATAACGTCAAGGAAGTTGGCATGCTGTTCGACCGCGCTCGGGACCGAACGGACGACTTCGAGATGTATGCCCGTGAGATGGGCGCGGCCTATGCCGACAACACGGCACCGCTTGAAAACCTCATGACGGCCCTGTTCCGCATCGCCCGCGCCGATGCCGGACCGGACCGCAAGCTGCACCCCAAGGAAGTCGACTTTCTCCAGCGCGTCCACCGGGCTTTCGGCCTTCCCGCGGGGGCGTGGGATCGGGCAGAAAGCGGCAACAACCGCGCCGCCAGTTCGAACGAACCGGATGCCTATCGCATTCTCGGCATCACGCGCACCGCCACCGATACCGAAGTGCGTATCCGCTGGCGGACCCTGATCCGCGAACACCATCCGGACGTTCTGGCGCAAAAACCCATGTCCGAAGCCGAGCGCCGCCGGGCGCAGGACAAAGTCGCCCGCATCAACGCCGCCTGGGACCGCATCAAGCGCGATCGGCAGCTTTGATCTTTCGCAATATTGCGGAAACTTTCTTTCACCAACGCGCGTAAAGCAGTCTCAACCGGCAAGAGAGATGTGCCATGGGACTGATCCTTCTTGTAATCCTGATTCTCCTGCTGATCGGTGCGCTGCCGTCATGGCCGTACAGTTCAAAATGGGGCTACTACCCGTCCAGCGGACTGGGCCTGATCGTGGTCATCGTCGTGATTCTTGTTCTGCTGGGACAGATCTGAGCATAAAAAAACCGCGCTCCTTACAGAGCGCGGTTTTTTATTCCCGAAAAGTCGAACTTAGGCCGGAATGGCGGCCTTCACACCCTTTTCGCGAATGATCTTCCGCAGCGCGATGACCTTCTGATCCAGTTCGGACGTGTCCAGATCGCGCCACCCGTCGAACGCCGGGAGCTTCAGAGAACTCTCAAAATCGTCCGCCTTGGCCAGCTTCCATTCGGCATCGCCATAAGTCGGCTCGGACGATTCATACGTCCCGCCCTTCTCGTCCCGTCCACGCAGCATTTCGAGATAGGACGCAACTCCGAACGCAATGCGTGACAGATCACGCTTACCTTCGATCGCCCGGCGCACGGTTTCCGTCCAGAACACCTGAACCTTGGAACAGCCATCGCTGGCAATCCGGAGCGTCTGGTCCGACATCGCCTTGTTGGAGAAACGGCTGATGACGCTGTCCCGGTAGCCTTCGAGCGTCATGCCTGACGGCGCCTTCAGGGTCGGGATGACATCCTTGTTGAGGTAGTTCTTCAAATTGCCAAGGAGTTCGCCGTCTTCAATGGCGTCATCCACATTCTCATAGCCAACCAGAATGCCCGGGAAACAGAGCGTGACGTGCCCGGCATTGAGCATCCGGATCTTGACGTGCTCCCAGTCCGTCACGTCTCCGACCATCTGCACACCGGCTTTTTCAAGCGGCGGGCGACCATCGGCGAACTGGTCTTCCAGAACCCACTGGTGGAAATCCTCAGCCACCAACGGCAGGTCGTCATCCAGCCCGCTGGCCGTGTTCAGTTTCTTCGCAATGGCCGTTGAAACGGTCGGGGTGATGCGATCAACCATTCCGTTCGGGAAGGTCGCGTTCTCCTCGATCCATTTTGCCAGCTCCGGATCGCGCGCTTTCGCATAGCCGAGGAAAGCCTTGCGGGCGACATTGCCGTTATGGCGCAGGTTGTCGCAGGACATAACCGTAAACGCCTTGTGTCCGGCATCCCGGCGACGGCGCAGGGCCTCGACGACATAACCGAAGACCGTAGACGGCTTTTCCGGGTTCTGCAGATCGGCTTTCACCGCCGCATTTTCCAGATCAAACGCACCGGTCGTCTCGTTGATGTTATAGCCGCCTTCCGTGATCGTCATGGACACGATGCGGATCGCCGGATCGGCCAGATGCTTCAGCACGGCTTCAGGATCTGCCGGGGCGAGAAGATAATCGCGCAGCGCCCCCATGACGCGCACCGTGCTTTTGCCGGAAGGGGCCGTCTCGGTCAGGGAATACAGGCAATCCTGTTTTTTGAATTCCTCGGCCTTCTTCTTCGAGCGGTCACTGCCCGTCAGACCAACGCCAATGATCGCCCAGTCGGGCGCGTGTTCAAGGATCTGCTCCACATAGAACGCTTCATGCGCCCGGAAAAAGTTGCCGACACCGAAATGCACGATCCCCGGTTTCACGCCGTCAATGTCGTAAGGGGGCGCCTGGACATTGGCAGGAAGAGACTTGAGAGTTTCGCGCGTAATCATGGACTTCTCCGTGGTTTCGGGCCGGTCGCTGACGGGGACCGACAAGGCCGGGCATGTGCCATCATAGCCTCCGAACAACGCAAAAGCCGAATAACGGTTTCAACAGCCCCCGGAACCGTCCGCCGCAAAGACCTCGGAAAAAGGCATCAGAGCCCTTTCATGCCACTCACATCTTCGCGCATGACCACGCCGACAGCTCTTTCCAGATCTTCCCGGAAAAGGGACATCACAAAGCGCATCTCCGGCCGGGTCTGTTCTTCCAGACGTGGCAGGAGATGCAGAATTTCTTCATCCTGCGCCTGTCGCGGATGCCGGCTGTTCTTCGCGGTCAGTTGTTCTTCACAACTATGTGCCAGCGCCCGGAGCGCATGGCTCAGCCCCTTGTACAACGGCATCAGGCCGGTATTTCCCGCCGCGCGCCCCGTCGCAATGGCCCGCGCGACCAGCATCGTGTCATTCAGCAGGCGCCGCATGAGCCGGGGCAGAGCGGCCAGAACCGGATCACGTTGTTCCAGTTCCTTCAGCCGTTCGCGCCGCGCTTCGGTGACGGCATCCTCAAGCTCCATCAGCAGAGCCACACAGTCATCGTTCTGCTGCTCGATGGCCGTCCATCCCGTATTCTGGTCGAGCGCGCTTTTGAGAAGCTGGTCCATGCGCCGTAACAGACGCCCTGCCGTATGGAATGCCTGCTTGCGCGCACTGCTGTGCAGAATGAGAAACGATACGACGATCGACACCGCAACGCCCATGACAATGGCCAGAAGCCGCGTGACCAGCGGCAAAAACGGGCTGCCCTGACTGGGAAACAGATACACGATCATCAGGGTGATGCAGGCGAAACGCAGCGTCGGCTGAATGGCCGTCAGGAACACCAACGGCGTCAGCATGATCCAGAACGGAATCCAGCGCAGACCCGTCGTAATTTCCAGCACGACCGCACACCCGCCCGCCAGCGCCCCGATCACCGTTCCGCTGATCTGGTCGCGGGCCGTGGCCATGGTCTGGCTGATGCTGGACTGCGTCACGATCAGGGCCGTGACCAGCGCCCAGATCGTTTCCTGCAGATGCATGAGCGACCCGATGATCCACGCCACGACCACCGACACCAGAACCCGGATGGTCTGGCGTATTGCGGGACGCATGACTTCGCGCCAGCTGCTGTTCCGAGGCGGCGCAGGCAGCCAAGCCCGGCCCAGACGTATCAGAACATTCATGCTCACATTTCAGTTCAGGTGAAAATCAGTTCCCCAGAAAGGGCACCGGAACCCAGCGCAGCCCATCGTCATCCTGCACCAGCAGCAGGGCTTCCGTCTTCTTGCGCTCGTGCAGACCTTGCACGGCCTTGGCGAAATCGTCCGGCGTGTTGATCTGGTCCTGTCCGACCTGTGTGATCACATTTCCCTCAACAATTCCCCGCGATGCAGCAGGGCTTCCGGCTTCGACACGTGAAACCAGAACACCGCGCTGATCGTCAGACAGCGCATATTGCGTGCGTGCGTCTGCGTCGATCGCACTGACTGTCACCCCGAGTTCACCCAAAGCCGCATGACGGTGCTCCGGCTGATGTGTGTCGGACGGCGGCATATCCGGCGGCGTGGGAGACTGCGCAAGCGTGATCGGCAGCGTTTTGAGGGCCCCCTTGTGCCAGACTGTCAGCTGCGCCTGCGTTCCCGGTAGAATGGAGGCAATGATGCGCGGCATGGTCTGGCCGGTCACGTCCTGATCATTGACGCGGGTGATGATGTCGCCAACCTCAAGACCCGCTTTTGCAGCCGGGCCTTTCGGATCGATTTCAGAAATCAGCGTTCCCTTGCCGTTAGAGCCGTCCGGCTTGCGGAAATCGAGCGTCTCGGCAATGTCGTTCGTCACATCCTGGAATTTCAGCCCCATCCAGCCGCGCGAGACATGCCCGGTGCGGCGAAGCTGGTCGATGATCCCTCGCGCATCATCCGCCGGAATGGCAAAACCGATCCCGATGGAATCGCCGCCCGAGCCGCCATAGATCAGCGTGTTGATACCAATGACTTCGCCGGAAAGATTGAACAGCGGACCGCCGGAATTGCCGCGATTGATGGCGGCATCCGTCTGGATATAGTCGTCATACAGACCGTGTTCGACGTTTCGTCCGCGCGAGGAGATGATGCCTGCCGTCACTGTTCCGTTCAGCCCGAACGGGTTGCCGATCGCCAGAACCCAATCCCCGATCCGCGCTTTGTCGCTCCGGCCCAGCGGGACTGTCGGAAGCGGACGCTTGGGCTTGACCTCCAGCACGGCCAGATCGACCTGACTGTCCCGTCCCACGATCCGCGCCGGCATCTCGGTCCCGTCCTGAAGCGTGACGCTGACCTGATCTGCCCCTTCGATCACATGATTGTTCGTCACGATGATACCGGACGCATCAATGATGAAGCCCGAACCCAGCGCCTGCTGACGGCGGGGCGGATGGTTCGGGGCCGGTTTGTGCTTCAGATAATCATGGAAGAATTTTTCCAACGGTGAGCCCTGCTGGAACGGGGGCACCTGCGGGCCGTCCGGATCGCTGGAATCCGGCCCCTTGTCATCCGTCTTCGCAGGCTTGAGCACAGCGGAGGTCGAGACGTTCACGACCGACGGCAGGAGCCTGTTTGCCAGATCCGCAAAGCTCGACGGCACCGAACGCGGCGCAGGAGTCGGTACGGAAGACGGCTGACCTGCCACCGGCGCAGCATCCTGAGCCAGCGCCGGAGCCGCGCTCAGCGCCCAGCCTGCGGAAAGGGACAGCGCCAGAACGGAAACAGAAAGACGGACAGATGGGTTTTTCATGCCCCCACGCTAACGCAGAACATGGCCGTTCGTCACCATCCCGCCATTCAGGATGCGTTTTCAGACCGTTGATGCTAGGCTCATGCCCCTTTTCGATACAATAATTTCCTTGATGAGAGCCCGGCATGACTGACACCACGCCCCCCAACGACATGCCGCCCGCCTCCCCCGGGACGGACGCCTCCAGCGCCGAAACCCGCATTACCGATATCCTGAAATCCGAGCAGGACAGTCAGGGCTCAAACGTCCTGTCCTTCGCAGCGCTTGAGAGCGTCTCGGTTCAAAACGGACATGCGCATGTCTCTCTGGCGACGTCACGGGACAACGCCTCGCGCGTGGAGCCCCTGCGGCCGCGTGTCGAAGCAGCGATAGCGAGCCTGCCGGGCATCACGGGCGCCACCCTGTCCTTCACGTCCCATCGCCCCGCAACGCCGGCCGCCGCCAACGCGCCCGCACAGGGCGGAGGGCACCGCCCCTTCAATCTGGGCGACAAACGCCGCAACGCCGCGAGCCGACATGCTCCCGAAACGCTGCTGCCGGGTGTGAAGGCCGTTATTGCGGTCGCGTCGGGCAAGGGCGGTGTCGGCAAATCCACCACAGCCGTCAATCTTGCGGTCGGACTTGCACGGGAGGGCCTGAAGACCGGGCTTCTGGATGCGGATATCTACGGCCCCTCTCTTCCCCGCATGCTGGGACGCAACGCGCGGCCGGACGTCGTGGACGGAACGATTCTGCCGATCGAAGCCTGGGGCCTGAAGAGCATGTCCATCGGCTATCTGGTGGACGAAAATCAGGCCATGATCTGGCGTGGCCCGATGGTCATGGGTGCGCTGACGCAGTTTCTGGGCGAAGTCGAATGGGGGGAACTCGACGTTCTCGTGATCGACATGCCCCCCGGCACCGGCGACGCGCAGTTGACGCTGGCCCAGAAACTCGGTCCCAAGCTTGCCACTGGCGGCGCGATCATCGTCTCCACGCCGCAGGATATCGCGCTGCTGGACGCAAGACGCGGCGTGGCCATGTTCGAGCGGATGGAAACCCCGATCCTCGGTGTCGTCGAGAACATGTCCTATTTCTGCTGCCCGAACTGCAACCACCGAACGGAACTGTTCGGCCACGGCGGCGCAAAGGCCGAAGCCGAAAAGATGGGCGTTCCGTTCCTCGCGGAGATCCCGCTGCTCGCCGATATCCGCGCAAGTGGCGATGACGGGACTCCGATCATCCTTTCCGCACCCGACAGCGAAGCAGCTCAGGCCTATACACGGCTTGCGCAGGGTGTGGCCCGTTCCCTGTCTTCCGAACACAGCACGAAAGAGCCGTCATGATCCGTATTCTTCTTATCGGCGCCTGCCTGACAGGAGCAGGCCTTACACTGGCTGGCTGCTCCCATGCGGTGACGCATCAGGGTCTTTCTTCCGACGGCTATGGCTTTACGAAAGACTCGCAGCATCTTCCGCCGCCCGCAGACCTGATCACGCCCATCCCGCACTAAATTACGGGGCGAAACCAGAGAATCGTTCTCCAGCGCTTGACCTGACAGCCCCGGACATGGAAAAAGCCGCACTGCCGATGCCGGGTTAGCACAGTGGTAGTGCAGCGGTTTTGTAAGTTTAGCACTTACGAGCGCAAAATCCCCTTAAAACCGCACAAAATAGCGGTTTTATTAGCTCTTGCTCTACGATAAACCGCGACATTAAGCTAGCACGAGTTAAGCACATACGGGACACCTAAAATATGCCGGTGCATTACGATAGCAAAGCGCCCTACACGCTGTTTAAGCGAGGCAGTAGTTGGCACATGCGCTTCTCGATTGAAGGGCAAGGACAAGTCCGTCATTCACTGAAAACGAAAGACGAACACGAAGCCAAACGACTCGCATTCGAGTTCTATGCAGAAGCCAAGCACAACACCAAACTCGGCCTCAAAGCGAAAACGAAGAGCTTTGACGAGTACATGAATATGTTTCTGCGGCAGCTTGAACGCAGAACAGAACAAGGCGTGATCAAAGCTGAACAGTTCAAACGCTTCTATGCGATTCTCGACCGATATGCTCGGGAGTTCTTCCGGCAGGAAAGCGTTGCACACCTGACCTCAAACAAGGTCACTAGGTACTGGGACTGGCGGAACGCCTACTGGACAGATGGGCCAGGCAAGTCCGTCACTCACTTAGAATATGAGCGCGATGGCAAACAGGTTCGAATGCCTATCAGCCCTCGATCACGCAAAGCGCCTAGCAGTTCAACGAGAGCTACAGAGGCACAGGCTCTTCGGGCGTTCTTCACATGGCTCCGAAAAGAAGGTCATACGAAGGAGGTCATCGAAGTCGAGTCGCAGAAGGTGAAACCTAATCCCCGTCCCGGTTTTACGATGGAAGAGTTTGGCAAGCTGAACGTCATATCGACACGGCGTGCATTAGGTGACCCCGACATTCATCCGAGGATCATGCGGGATCGGTTGAGGCTTCGGGCTTATATCGAACTGATGGCGTTCTCGGGAATGAGACCACCAGAAGCAGCCAATCTAAAATGGCAGGACATCCATCACTTCAAGCCCGATATCGACGGCTACGACGACGAAGCCAGACTGGCTTGCGGCAAGGCAATCCGACTTCATGTGCATGGAAAAGGGAAGAAGCGGCCTATCGTCGCAATGCCCGAGATATATTGGTCGATCAATCAGCTATGGGGTCTTTGTCGTGAGGAACTGGGAAGAGACCCGGAACCCAGCGAAAGCCCGTTCATCAACAGCCGCGGGAATGTGCAGACATCGTTTAGGAATGGCCTGAATGCTTTGTTGGAAGAAGCTGACCTTCTTTACGATTACACCGGAGCGAAAAGGTCGGCTTATTCGTTTCGGCACTTTTTCGCCACGCAGATGATTATCGCAGGTGTGCCGTTCTATTCACTGGCTGCGAACATGGGAACAAGTCCCGAAATGCTCCAGAGTTTTTATGTGGATGCGACAAGCGAACATCTTGCCCATCAGCTTCAACCCCAGTGGAAGGTTCTTGCTGAACGCCTTGGTGCTGAACTGGAAGATTGAATGGTGCCGGCGGAGGGATTCAAACCCCCGACCTTTCGATTACAAATCGACTGCACTATCAGCTGTGCTACGCCGGCCCAAGCCCGCATCTACTTAGCGTGAGAGCCCCTGTCAAGCCCGTACAGGGCTCTCCGGCCTCCCCTTTATACTTTGCAGCACAAGAAAGAATAGATCCTGTAGTCCCCTTCAACGATGCACACGGCAATACCTTGCGGGGCTTTTTAAGCAAACTTAAAACAAAAAAAGGGGAGCAGGAATGCTCCCCCTTTTCTCATAACATAGCCAAGTTCTGGACCACCTTACGATAATCCGTCCCATCAGCGAGTATGGTTGCAAGATCAGTGTCTTTCAGGCTGTAACCAGCCTTCGCACACTGACCTTTAATCCAAGAAGTCATCTGGTCCACACTGAGGCGATTCCAGTGAACTGCTTTGAAACGGCTCACTAGAGCAGGGTCCAACCTTGAGATGTGGTTCGTTGTCAGGATCACAGGAACATTAGTCTCGAGACCGTCCAACTTGCCTTTCAAGGTCGAAGCTGCAACGGACGCGAAGCAGTCTACCTCATCAATAATCAGAAACCTCTGACCTGTTGAGTTCTGCCCATACATCCGCATACCTTCTATTGTGCGCAAAACATCACTTTCCGTGCGACAGTCTGCCGCATTGAGATAAGAGATGTCGTTCTGCGTCTTATGTAGATCGGGGATACGGCTAAACAACATGGCATAAGCCGCTGAAGTCTTTCCGCTTCCCGGGGGACCTTCAAGCAGGAGCCGGTCAAGGCTCCCGCTTACAAAGGCATCCCCTGCTCTTCTTGCGGTTGAATGTGGGGGAATGATATCCCCCCACCCGCTCGGCGACCTTATGACCATCACGCCGCTGCCTCTTTTGAAACAGTAGCTTGAGCAGCCAGTTCATCACGCAACAGGCGATCCTGCTCCTGAGCCTCCGAGATCATCGGTTCGATGAGGTTCTTCTGCCGAGACAGACGAACAACCTCGAACCCCGATCCCGAAGACCGACAAAGAGCAACCCACAGTCCGTCAATCGGACTGCTCCCATTAACATCTTCCACTTCGAACCTTGCCTTTGCAGGCGCAGTAGCCTTGTAGAAACGCTCCGCAAACTTACGCTCTCCATTAAGGAGATTGTCGGCCTGCGCTGGGACAGCGACGGGTTTTGTGACGCGACCAGCCTCGTCTTCTCGAACCTTCTTGATCAACGCATTGAATGACTCGAACTCGCCGAGTTCATTGATCCGCTCTTCCAGCGTGTCGCCCAGTTTGCAGAGATACTCCACACCCTGCTTGAGACGTGTCTTCGCAGCACCGCTGATTGCAGCCCCCCCAATGGCTGCCGCATGACCGTTGAGAGCAACGATCACGTGAGCAACATCTAGTTGACGGTTAGGGACATCGGTGAGGCTTTTATCGAACGCTTCGCTCTGGTGAGCGAGGAGTCCTTTTCGAACCTCAGGTTCGTCCTGTCGGGAATACAAGGTCAGACAGACAGCAACCGTCTTGAGCCAACCACTACGAGTTGTATCGAAGCCCTTGTACATCTCGGAAATACCCGAGACGCCGTAAGCAACAAGCTCATCGTAGGGCTGACCTTTAACAGCCGCCATGTCTGAACGATCGATGATGCTCGACATTGGATTGCTGAGATCCATTGTCGTATTTTTTAGTGAAGATGACTGAGCCATCGTAACCTACTCGAAGTTCATTTCGGGAAAACCCACGAAACGCAAGACTTGATCGGTCTCAGATGCGCGTGTGAGACTCGAACTCACTTCTCGAAAGACGGCCATTCCGCGCAAGATCGCATCATCGATCTAATGACTTATTGGATTTTCAAAGAACGACGAGCTTCTTTCGTTGCTCGCTTAGGTTGTACAATACATCAGTTTTCGATTTCGGGTTGTGGGGTTTTGTTACATTTTGTTCATGTTGATATTTCCAATGTTGGAAGCTCAATGAAGCCCGTAGAGCGCGTTCGGTCCTCCGGGGCAACTGCATAGCAGCAAGTCACTAGACCACCCTCAGCGGGCTTCTTAGGGGTATCATCACCCTAAGAACCTGTTAAGAATATTAGAGTAAAACAAGACATCATTAAACAAAGGTCAAATATCATGGGAAGAGCACCAGCTAAGTTTTCATTCCTCAAAGACGTGAAGTTCGTCACGAAGAAAACGACTGTTCAGAAGTCTCCGCGAGATGCCTTCATCAACGCCTTGGATAAGCAGATCAGCGCAGTAGAAGCTCTTCGTGATAACGAAGAACTACCCAAGGGTCGCAAGGCCACCCGCCTTTGGTTCAAAGTGGACTTCGCTGGAAATATCACAACCGACTTGCGTTATGGTAGCAAGACCATTGCTCTTCCCGGTATGACGGCCTCTCAGACGATCAACATTGGAACGGGGTATGACAATCTCTTGGCCTTCTATGAAAAGGTCCGCGAGAGTGCTCATTCTGGTGAGTTCGATGATATCTTGATCAAGATGTCGCAGGAAATATCGAAGCGTCTGGGTCGCTAACTCGGATACCATGAGAGCCCTGTAGCATCAGCTAGGGGGCTCTTTTGTGTAGTTCCAGCTCTCTACAACGCAGTTGGAGAACATTTTTTTATTTCTCCGGCACATGCAGGTAAGGTCGCATAGTATCAACTATATTGGTCTTAAACTCGATTGCAAGTTTTGATTTCTTACTCTCGATATCAGCCATATTGGGATTAGCAAGTGCCGGAATACCGAGAAAGGAATCAACTTCTCTGTTCAAGCACACGATCAGAGTCCGGTGCTGATGCCCTAGAAGTTCATGACACTCTTTTGAAAAATCAAAGAGTACATGATAAACGTCATCGCTATATAGGAACCTAACCCTCTCAAGATCAAGTTCTCTCTTCTTTTTGCTTTCAACATTATAAACGGAAATACTATCTATTTTCTCGAGAGCCCGTTCCCTGATTGGTCTTATAAATCTAATCTTATCGTCTCCGCTTCTGCTAAATGTACGAAGCCTATGATATTCTATATTCTCTTCTTCTGTTAAACGGTAATAGGCCATGATCCCCATAGGAAGGTCATAACAATAGACAAAATGCTCAATGATATTTTGATAAGCCTCGTATCTTTTATCAAATAGATCCAGCTTTAGCTTAGTGTGAGCGGTGCTCGCTTGTCGCTCGCTCAGCTCTTTCTGGGCTCGAGATATCTTTAACTGACACCATGCAAAATATCCCGTTACTGCTACGACTATAAGGGGAGATACTGTCTTGATAAGATCAGGCACTTCCTCAGTTCCCATCGAAAGCCATATATAAATCCCAACAAATGATGCTGTGCAGATAGCAGCTATAATAACGATATTTTTTTCCATTTGGTCTCGGTTCATAGCAGATGGTTTCTCCGTAACATCAGTGGGCAATGTAAAAATACAATCCAAAAGGTCAATGGCACATCTACCGTCGAGCTAGGCATCAGGTAATCATGCTATGGGTACCTGTCTCATCTAATATGAAATGTCATCGGATGATTAGGTGTCCTGATCGCTCGATTATTCGTGAGAACTTCCGTGTGGTGTCGTGTCAGTCAGTCGATCAGGGCAATCGCCATATGAGGGTTCAGTTGAGCCTTGATGTCTCTGCTGGTTGATGTTCGGCCATTATATAAGGAGAGCCGTCGGTACTCACCTAGAGATATTTAATAGACACTATTACTACTGTAAGTAGTAACAGAGCCCGGTAAACACCCCTAGATGAATAACGACAAATCTAAACCGGGCTTGACGCCCACGTCTTTTCGCTTTGCTCAAAGACGCGTCGCGTCATCCGGGTTATTCGCTTTCGCTCTTTAAAAGACGGACGCCTTCGGCGTGTAGTCGCTCTACGGGCGCTCGCTTACGCTCTGCGCTCCGTAAGGCTTGCGGCGCAGCCGCATTAATCGCTCGCGCTGAGCGCAGGTAAACCGGGCCAGATGAATAATGACGTCCAAAGATGCATCAAAGTATAAATACACATAAGAACAAAAGCTGATGGGACCAACCAATGCCATCGCGCATTGGTTCTCATCAGACCTAGTTCACTAAACCTTCTTTCTAAAAGAACCCCTGATGAGTCCGTGGTTGGTCCCCTCATCAGGGGTTCTGCGCATTTAGAAAGGACTAACCAATGATTTTACATGAAAACACAGTTGAACTTCTGAAGAAGAAGTTCCAATCCGCACAAGCATACCAACGCAAAATGAACATCCAGTTCGATCTTACCTTTGAAGATTACAAGAAGCTCTGGATCAAGAACGTTGATGCCCTGACCCATTTGAATAATGCGGTCATTTATGCTGTCGAACATCGAATCAACAAAACAATCAAACTCCCATACTGCCTCACATGGAAGCCTGAGTTCGTAAGAACGGGATCACCTATGAACATCAAGACAGCATGGATCAGATCAGCAGAGGAATCCAAGAGGGATTGCCGCTTGAAGCAAGGTGAGAAGAAGACCGAAAAAGCTAAGGCGAAACTTCGCAGACCTAAGGCCCCTTGGAGTGAAGAACGCAAGGCTAATCGTGTAGCAGCGATGAAGGGACGTAAAAGGGGTTCCTACCAAATCAAACAAGAAACATGAAATAGGATACCCCACAAACCATAGTATTACTTGGTTTTTATTCTACATGATATTTTATATATCATATCATACCATTTCCATTAGGCATATTTACTATGTAGAACCCATCATCTCTTTTGCTTATAGGATTATTTTCTTTAGTTATCCTCCACAATCTGGTATTTAGATTTTTTCTTTTGTCAGCCCCACCAGCATCATAGCCATGAATCCTTAGTAAATGCAGTATGCTATCAACATCCATAGGGCCATTCATTTGAATAAAATGTATAACAAAAGCTTCTAGTTCTTTTTCGCTAATCCTTTGCAACCCATCAGACGGCGTTTCATCGATTTCGTTATTATATATATCATCAAGATATTTGAAAATAGTTTCTATGGAAACTTCACTATACTTAGATAAATCGTATAGCATCTTATCCAACTCAGCCATTTCAGCTTGAAGCTTTCTTCTTCGATTTGCAATATTCTCCATCGCTATCACAAGCGGATTTTCAGCCATACTTACCCCCTTTGAAGCGCCAAACGCACTCCACAAAAAGCAATAGCACCTACAAATACGGGAACAAATAAAAATCTTAATCCGCGAATATGAAGGCTTGCAATCAATCAGGGAGTATGAGACATCTGATCTCGGCCTTAAAAATGAAAAAGGCCTGCCCTCGAGTACCAGTCGAAAGCAGGCCTATCTCGTTTTGCGGGGCAGCCACTATGTTAGGCATGGCTGTCAAATGCACCGGGTAGTCCAGCGCAGTGTGTTTCAACGCCGCTACGTTACGACATCCCCATGTATTGTTCAATGCCTCACACCACCCTAGTGGGAGTAAGAGGATGTCCAAGAAATCCTTTCCGCCCGCACCAGCCGGTTATCGGTATGTGTTTCGCCCTTGGCGCACATGTCCCATCACCGGCGATAAGCTCTATGCGAAAGCGTATGGCTTGCGTGCGTGGCCCATCTTAGTCGCAGAGTAAGATGGACATAGAAAACCCGGCCAACAAGCCGGGTTTTCTATTATTTAATAGCCCCGTACAGTGCGGTATAATGTCTCTGTGGTGCATTGTGTGCTGCCCCAGAGAGACGGCGCTATATGGTGTACTCAGGGTTCAAGAGTACTCTTCTTTTGGGGGCTCGCTGTGGGCGTATAACTTGCAAGATCGGCCTGACGGCTCGCACGCATCACGCATTCTCTCTCGGTATTTTCCTGCTCCAGAAAAGCCTTGAAGGCAGCAAGATCAATCTCTTTTCTGATAAGTTTCTGATATTCCACCTCGATCCGCTTTGCACATTTTTGCGCCTCTTCAATGGAAGAAAAGGGACCTACAAGTCTAAATACCGGGGCAACGGAGGTGTCTATGACCCAGAACTGGTCTAGACTAAACCAATATACATTCTGATCCGTCTCTGTCATGTAAGACGGCTCATCATATCCATATACCTTGAGAATATCGAGTATCATTGTAACCTCTAATGATGATAAAAAAGTACGATGGGATAAGGGATAGAGGCAGTCAATAGGTCTCGATACTTTTATCAATCGCGCCAACTAATCCCTAGCACATAATCCCAATAATCATTGAGATTAAACTTCAATAAATACCTCAAACAACCATTTGAGGTATCTAATGAAGATCAAAATCATCAAAACCTATAATCCAAAGTTCGTCGAAGGCATGACATGCGTGGTTCGCCCTCATGTCGGATTGCTTCTCGTTGAACAAGGATATGCAGAACTCATCGACGCTTGCGGGCCAGTACCCGACAAGATCACGAAATGAGGTGACGCATGATATCAAACCTCAGAGGCAACAAGCCTGACCTCGTAGTCGATGTTGATGACCTTATGGACTATTGCATGGTCCTCGACCCCTCACAGACAAGCCTCATTCAAGCCCTCGCCCAGACGGCTCAAGATTATATCCAAGACATTATCGGTGACTACCTCGTCGCAACACCGATCACATGGGTCATGGCAAAAGATGAAATGTCCCAGAATGATTTCTACTTCCGCTCTTTCCTGTCGAACGGCTCAGGTAGCTTTGGCTATGGCTCTGGCGGCGGTCAGTGGATCAATCTGCCAACAGGCGCACAGAGTATCGAGAGCGTAACAGCAGCCTTCTGGGGCCAGGGCGAAGTGGCTCTTGTTGAGAACCAAGACTACTTCCCCGATCTCACGACTGATCCTGCTCGTATTCAGCTTTCATTCTCTTACAACCTCAACGATCTCTACCGAAACCATTCCCATATGGTCGTTCAGTACACAGGCGGCATCGCAGCGGACGCAGCAAGCGTTCCGACTAGCTTGGTCCTTGCGATTAAGGAAATGACGAAGCGCATGTACAAGAACAGAGGTGCTGATGAGATAAAGCTAACGAATAGCTTTATCGACAGCCTCATTTCCCCGCATCAGAGATTCAACTTCGGTGGCCGCCCATGAGCAGTAGCCGCATAGATGAGACGCAGTTCATCCAGAAGATCACCTTCTGGGACTGGGAGCAGACGGAAACGGAAGACGGTCGGGGCAACTCGTACCAGATGACCAACGCTCGCTACGAATATGGTCAGTTATTCGATGTGAACCCATTCATGGTTGTGAACGGCGTTCAGGAGAATATGACGGATTACACGAGCATCTTGAGAACTCGTTATAGACCGGACCTCAACTCATTCCAGTACGTCACGCAGGAAGTTCGCCAGCCAGATCGTTCGGTGATCACTGTTCGATATCAGGTGGTGAGGCTGATGATGGTGGAACAGGAAAACCGATATTTAGAATGTTTCCTAAGTAAACAAGATACGGTGAGATAATGCCCACGATATCCTTCCAGATAAGCAATCCTGGACAACTGCAAGTCGATCAGAAAGCTCTCAAGAAAGAGCTTCGTGCCATCGGAAACGATATCAAGAAGAAGACACAAGCCCTCATTTTAGCCAATGCGAGCACGAGCCCACACGTCGCCAGCAAGCCTGGTCAGGCACCTGCAAGCTGGACTGGAAGCCTCGCTTTGTTGCTCAAGGTCAGGATTAAAGGGAACAGGGTCACACTCATCGACACGGCACGACAAGCGAAAGCACTGGAAGCCGGAGCAGCCCTGAACAACGGGTCAAAACTTGAGGCCCGCCCTTACCTATCGACCGTCTTTGAACAAATGAAACCCGAAATCGAGAAGCGCCTAGAAAATGCCCTGAAACTTACAAAGGTGGATAAATGAACCCAATCCTAAGATGCGTTGACGTTATCAAGCAGATCAGAACAGACACGCGATATTTCACGAAGGTATCTGGTATCGGCGACATCAGCCGAATGATGAACCAACAGAACATTAAACAGAGTGACATGCCATTTTGCGGCGTGTGGATACCGAACGTCACGGCTACTGAAAATCAGAACATGCCGGGATACCTAGCACTTGAGACAACCACGTTTCAGTGTGTTGTCGTCCTCAATATGGAAAGCGACGATACGGGTTATCAGTCTGCCAGTGACGCATATGACCTAGCTAGAACAGACCTTCGCAAATGCCTGATGGGTTGGGACCCGACACCCGATCGAAGCAATGGCTATCCCATGCAGTTTGAAAGCGGCTCGATCGTTGGTTCTCTCGATAGCTCAAACTCGCGCGCTGTCTACTCATTCGATTTTACTCTCACATACACGATTACAGAAGAAGACGGATATCAAGAAGGCAGCACTGACCTTATCGAAATAGATACAACCATGCCCAATAACGGATCTACTACCATTTTCCCCAACATCATTAATCCAACTAAATAAAAGAGGTTAAACCCATTCATCTTTTATGATCATTTAAGGAGATATTCCATATGAGTATATCAAATATTCCAGAGTCCTTTCCGCTACCGGGGACATGGATTACGATTTCATCAACAGGTGGTGTAGCGTCAACGACCTATCAGGTCGTTCTCGTTGCAACATCTTCGACAGGCAACACGAACACGCCTGTTCTCGCTGGATCGCTTGCGGACGTAGCATCAGCGTTCGGTTCAACTTCGGACATCTATAAGGGTTATGCCCGCTATCGTTCCGTTGACACCGTGACGCCTGTTTATCTCGTAAACGCAGCATCCGACTCAGCAACCGACATCACTGCCGCTCTAACAAGTCTCGGTGACATTCCTGCAAACCTCTTCATCACTCCGTTTGCGACAAGCGACGCCGTAAAAGCCTTTGATACTTTCTTGGCTTCACGTTGGGCTTACAACAACGGCCTAGACGGTATCCATGTGACAGCCATTGCAGACAGTATGGCTAACCTCGTTGCCCTTGGCTCCACGGTAAACAGCCCATATTCGAGCGTTGAAGGTTTTGCTCCAGGCGGAACAGATTCTGACATTGAACTTGCCGCAGCAGTCGGTGCAGCCGTTGCCGTGAAGGCGAGTGCAGACCCTGCAAATCCTATTCAGGGCATCGCCCTAGCCGTAGCAGCCGCTCCACTAGGAAACGCATTCAGCCAGAGCGCAAGAGAAGCAATCTTTAACGCTGGTATCGGTATTACCAAGCAGGATACTGCCGGTAATGTTTACCTAGAACGTCCTCGTATGACCTATCAGACGAACGCAGAAGGCACGGCTGACGACAGTTATCAGGACATCGAAGCGCTCAACATTCTTGCGTATGTTCGTACGAAGCTACAGGCACGCTTGAACTCACGCTTCTTCGGTGAAAACTCCAAGAAGCTCGTTGACAATGACACGATGATTTATCCGGGAAGCAACGCTGTTAACCCGAATATCATCTTGTCCGAGATCATCGCTGACTACAGCGAGAACGTGGACAATCTGTTGTGTCAGGACCTTGCGACATTCCTCAAAACAGCTTCGGCAAGAATCGTTCGTACGGGCGTTGTTGAAGTCTACTACCCAGCAAAGATCGCAGGCGTTCTACGTCAGATCACTGTTGGCATTCAGTTTTCTAAGTAAAACATTTTAAGGAGAAATATAAATGGCTTCACCTACATCAGTTGGCATTTCCAACTTTGCTATCAACGGGATTGCTCTAGCGATCCCTCAGGATGCAGAGCTTACCTACAGCATTCCCGTTAATAAGCGCGAATATCTTAACTCTATGCAGGGCGTTGAAAATA
>NZ_BEWP01000013.1 GCF_002723995.1 Gluconobacter kondonii
CCCATATTGAATGTTGGGCGTTCAGGGATCGGAGGCATTTTTCCGCTATGGATTTGACAAGAGGCGATGACTGAAACGTTTTGATTTCAGAGACTTTTTCGGATCGCGTCTGATTGCTTGGGATATGTAGTGAGCCGAAAGCGGGTTCGACGGCCTGTGCTTACTGATGATCTGCCGAACTCCAAGCTCGACAACTCTGTTCTCTCTGAAGCGAAAGGCAGAAAGGGGTGCTTCAGAAAAGCCGTATCAAGGCAATGGGAGGATACATGAACTGACCCGGATGGATCAGTTCATGTTCTGGATACAATGATTCTTCAGTGGATTTTGTTTTCTACAAAATCTTACTGTTATTCAGCAGCATCCGTTACGGTTTCCTTTAAAACTTTTTTTCCTCGAGTTCCTGTCTGACTTTTTTTAGAGACAGGTTTTTTTGTAGCAGAAGGTGTCTTCTGCTCTGTTGTAAGTGTCGGGCTATCCCAGAGGGGACGGATTTTTTTTCTGGTTGATTCGAGAGGCGGATATCGCGTTTCGTCAACTCCCGGAATGGTCAGGTCAAAAAAGACCTGACGGTCAAGGGTGAAATGCGGATTGTAAAATGGATCCGTACGAAGGGTCTTACCCCATTTCTCAATCATAAACTGCGTTTCATGGAAGAAACGACGTTCAGTTGAGGGGCGGTCATCACTGCCTCGGCTGAGGCTTTCGTGATGTTCTGCACAGAAGTCAGGCGTCCAGATGATCTTGTAGCCGGCGTCGCGAACCTTCAGGCACAGATCGATATCGTTGAACGCGACCTTGAGATGTTCTTCATCAAAGCCTCCCACCAATTCAAATGCCGGACGACGGATCAGCATTCCAGCTGCGGTTACAGCTGAAATTTCCTGCGGGAAGTAAGCACGACCGGCATAACCACCCTCGTTACGTGGGATGCCAACATGGGCATGACCTGCAACATCTCCGATCCCAAGCAGTACGCCTGCGTGTTGGACGGTCTGATTGGGGTAGACAAATTTTCCACCAACGATTGCAACCTGCGGATCTGCAAGAGCTTCATTGACCAGAATTTCAAGCCAGTTTTCCTGTTCAACAAAAACGTCGTTGTTCAGGAACAGAAAAAAATCAGATGTTTCGTTTTTTGCGGCGAGATTGTTGATTCGTGAGTAGTTGAAGGGTTCCTTAACTGTCAGAATTTCGACATTAGGAATTTCGTCGACTCTCTTTGCAAAATCTTCTGCTTCTTTTGTGATCGACCAGTTGTTAACCAGAATGACTTTATAATTCGGATAACGGGTATACTTCTGGATTGCATCCAGGCATCGGGCCGTTGTTGGGATCTCATCTTTGTAAGGAATAATGATCGTAACAGACGGAAACTGATTGAATTGCCAATCCACGGCATAGAGCGTCATTCCCATTTGGGAATCAACATGGGCAGGAAGATTGCGGCGTTCCAGATGATCGTTCACAGCATTGATGCCAGCATCAATAGCGTAGCGCTTGTTACCAATGTCTGAGGCTGTGGAATTTGCAGTGATGCGCCAGTGATACAGAATTTCGGGAACGTGATGGATTTTTTCTGCAGGAATGTGTTCAGAGGCCCGCAGCAGAAAATCATGATCCTGCGCACCGTCATATTCTTTATTCAGGCCACCGACTTTCTGTAGGGCAGACTGACGAATCATAACAAAGTGGCAGACGTAATTAACGCCTAGAAGAAGTCTATAATTCCAGTCAGTCTTGAACGCGGGCTCACGATAATAACCACTAGCATCAATTTTATCTTCGTCTGAATAGATCAGATCTGCATGGCTTCTTGTCGCTTCTCTGAGCATATATTCGACGGCGACATCTGCAAGAAGATCATCGTGATCGAAAAACGCGATCCACTCACCTTGTGCGGCTTCAAGGCCAGCGTTTGTAGCAACGCTGATACCGCCATTTTCTTTCTGGAACAGTGGCTTTATACGGGCATCAGTTTTAGCAAAATTTTCAATGACGGCGCGTAGTTCAGGGTTTTTGCTACAGTCGTCAACAAGAATAAGTTCCCAGTTTTGCCAGGTCTGGGCACGAACACTTTCAATTGCGGCTGTAAAATCCGTGAGATTCGGGTTCCATACTGGGCAGACAATACTGACCAGAGGATTACCAGTGATAAGATCGTCATTCCGGGTGCGATCAACATATTTCCGAAGAATCGGGAAGTAAGAAGTTGCCCAAGAGTGGTAATCAGCGATGGTAAATCCAGGCTGCGGAAGAATTTCCCGAACTTTACGGCGCAGGCGGGTTAATTCTACGTGGAGCGCATCAATCTGATCAATTACGTCGATGATCAGGGCTTCGTTTGCATCAGTAACAAAGCTGGTCAGGCAGGGGCTATTTGCGACTTCCAGCATGTCGGGCAGGACATAAAAACGGAATTCTTGCTCGTAAGGTTTGCGATACAGATCTGGTGGCGAAAACTGAAAGCCGCAATAAGGATCGCAGGACAGGGCTTTTCCGACGTCGCCTCGATATCTGTTGGCTTCAATTTGGGCAATTTTCTGACCATTGCAGGTCACGAGAATCTGTTGGTTTCCCTTCCAACCCTCGACGGTATTTCCACGAACAACCCAGCCACTCAGGACGCCCTGCTTTAAACCGTCTACGAAAGAATGTGTTTCTACAGGGAGTCTTCCAGAGAAGGAAATATGTTCCAGTTTTTGGTTTTGGGAGTAAATTTCAATCTGTTTAAGGCGATTTTTGAAAGTAATGTTATGTTTTTTGCCGTCAAGAAGGCTGGGCGGCATTGGAATATGGAACCCGGTATTCTTCGACGGAACCCCGGAGGCGTGAACATCTTCACGTAGATCTTTACAATCGAATTGGAGAAATTCCTGACCATCGGCCAGAGCGTGAAGAAATACTGGTTCTGATGGGTTTTCGGTGTCTGTTGCCCATCCCCTTATACCAGTAACGGAAAATTCATCGATTTGGCATATAATCACTAAATTTCTCCTGACGAACCATTAATGATTTAATCATATGTAATATTTTAAGCTAAACTAAAATTTAATCCTTTCAAAGACTCTTTAGTGAAGTTTTTGTATTAATAAAACATGTAACAGTCAGGAAGGATAGAGGTCTCCACTACGTGAAGCGCGTAACATGCAGAGGAGTTCAAATATTATTAACATCTATCTGTTTTTCGATATGAATAAAGTTACCGAGGGGCAAAAAGTCCTAGATTGAGATGGTGCCCGTTTGAGTAATTGATACCCTGAAGGCGGCCATACTCTACAGCACTCAGTCCATATTTATTGAGGGCCTTTTCAAATGCGGCTTCATCTTTACGATCAATCAGTGCCAAGCTGCATTGCGGGTGATGATGCAGATATTCTGCTGATTCGGTTGGGCCGATGAGTTGGGTGTTGGGACCTGCAAGGAAAACGAGGCTTGGTTCTGAATAAGACGATGATACGAGAACGCTGTCGGTGCATGGCCGAATATTTTCAAAGAGGTCTGCGATTCTTGGGCTGAGACGGATGGTTTGCAGGTTCGGGATGACCCCCAGAAAAAGGCCAGCGTGCATGATGACGGCCGCGCCCATGGCGCAGAAGGCGGCCTGTCTGCGCTCTTGTTTTAGAAGCATTATGATGGCCCCGAGCATTAGTGGCAGGGCGCCACCCAGAGCGATAAGGGCTGGGAGAGAGAGTGTGTGCTCAAGGCTGTAGAGCGCGACACTCCCGGCGAAACAGAATGCGAGACCGACGATCGTCCACAAAACGCCGTAAGCACCGAGCAGGGCTTTGGCCCATCGCGGGGTCTTGGGAATGGGCCAGAGCATCAGACTGGCGGCGGTGAGAATGGCAATCGCCGGATAGGTCGGCAGGACGTAGTGGGGGAGTTTGGTGGCGATTAGTTCGAACACCAGCCAGTGGGGAAGAATCCAGCTCAGTAAGAAGCGGACCTGTGGCAGTTTTCTATTCTTCCAGACGGCTGGGATGGCGAGGGCGGCGAAAAGCGATCCGGGCCAGAAGGCCAGTCCGAAGACCAGAAGGTGAAAGCCGGGGGGTAGTCCGTGGGCTTCCTGACCATGGGCTACCTTGCCAAGAAAGTTACGACCGACCGCGCGGGCAAAGAAGTCTCCGCCGCTGATGATTTCAATGGCGACGCACCAGGGAACGACGACGGCAAGCATGATGAGCCAGCCCCAGCGCGGGCGAAGACGCGACCACCATGACCGGTCCCGCTCCATCAACCACAGGGCCAGAGGAGTGCCGAAACCCGGAATGAGGACGACGGGGCCCTTGAGCATGAGGCCCACACCGAGAGCGAACCAGTAGGCAATGGCTACCCGAAGATGCGTGGGGCGGTTTTTCTGTCGATCTGTGAAGGCGCACAGAAGTGCCGCCTGAATGCACAGGATATCAAGCAGCAGGACGGTGTCGATGGTCGCCATATGGCTTTCAGCGACGAACAGGGTTGAGACCATCAATAAGCCGGCAGCCATCAGGCCAGTGGGGCCTCCGAACAGGGTTGCGCCGATCCAGGCTGTTAGCGGTACGATCGTCGCTGCGGCAAGCAGGCTTGGAATCCGGTACGGCCAGGTTTTGCGTAGAACGGAAGGGCCGAAGATTTTTTCTGCGGCGGCTGTCGAAGCCGCTTCCAGCCAGTAGATTCCGGCCGGTTGCAGATAGCGCGGCTTGTCCTGGAAGCGGACGTCGATGAAATTGTGCGAGAGGAGCATCTGTTCGGATGCTTCCATGTAGCGCGGTTCGTCCCGGTCAAGCGGTGGGAGGGTCATGCGGCCGGGAAGGGCGAGTAGAAAGGCCAGCAGCCCCAGAAAAGCATAATGCCGGAGGTTCAGGGTCATGGGCACTCTCCGCGCCGTTCTGTCAGGCCGGACGTGCGGCAGGGAGCCGCGAAAGCGGGACCCGGTGACGGTTTCAGTGTTCGGTCAGGTGATCGGGCAGATGCGTGCGATTTTGGAGCCACATGACGCCCAGAAGGTCACGGATACCCACGAGAGCCCGGTTGAAATTGGTATATTTTGAATTGCCGTGCAGTCGGGCGCGATGCTGGACTTCGATGCAGATCAGCGGTGCGCCGTAATGTCCCAACAGGGCGGGAAGAAAGCGGTGGACGCCTTCAAACTGTGGGATTTTTAGAAAGAGGTCGCGCGGGAAGAGTTTAAGCGGTGCGCCTGTATCGGGGCAGCCGTCGTTTAGGAGGCGACGGCGCAACCCGTTTGCGAAGCGCGTGGCGATCCGACGGGACAGGCGGTCGTTGCGCTTGCGGCGGACGCCTACCACCAGAGGCGGGACACCTTGCGTCGATGTCGCCCGCTCCAGCATTGTCAGGATGGCGGAAGGATCATCCTGCCCGTCGCCGTCAATGGTGGCGATCCATTGCCCGTTGGCAGCGGCAATGCCGGTCCGGAGGGCGGCTGATTTTCCGAGGCGCTTCGGATGACTGATGATGCGCAGGCGGGGCAGCAGGGTCTGCCGGGCTTCCAGAAGCTTTTTGACGGTGGCGTCGGTGCTGCCGTCGTCAATAGCCAGAATTTCTATTGCAGAGTCTGCACCAAAGGTTTCGGCCAGTTCCTGACAGACGGGGAGGATATTATCCGCCTCGTTCAGAACGGCCATGACGACGGAAAGCCTTGTGGGCTGTCCGTCGTCATGAAAGGAACCTTGCACCGTGGAGGCGGGCATCGGATCAGGCAGCGGAGCGCCGAAGGGCTTCCGGCAGGCTGTTGATGCTCTGGTCGAGCAGGCTGGAGGCGATGTCGGGGCTTTCCGTCAGACGGGTCGACACAACGTCGCGGGCTGCGGCGACTGCGATCTGAGCAGCGCGATCCTGAATTTCACGGATTGCCGAGCGTTCGGCTGCGTGAATCCGATCCTGCGCCATCTTCTCGTAGCGGGCTGCGGCGGCTTCAGCGTCTTTGCGGGCGCGTTCTGCCAGACCTGCGGCTTCGGCCTCGGAGCGTGCCAGCATGGCCTGTGTTTCGGCCAGGGTCTTTTCACGCTCGCGGGTGGCATCTTCCAGCATCTGCTCGGCTTCGCGACGCAGGCGGGCTGCTTCATCGAGGTCGTGACGGACGCTTTCAGCGCGGGCATCCAGGTGGCCGGTGATGGCGACCCAGAGCTTGCGTCCGAAAATGACGAAGAACAGGACGAAGGCGAGGGCGGTCCAGAACCGGGGATCGTGGAACATCATCGTCTCCTTCAGGCGCTGACGCGTTTGACGGCGCTGGCGACAGTCTGTTCGTCCTGAGTGCCGATCAGACGCGCAACCAGATCCTGAGTGGTGCTGGTGGCGATCTCGGACAGGCTGGACAGGGCCTGTTCACGGGACTGGGTGATTCGGGTCTCGGCGTTTGCGATCTCGGCTTCGAGACGCTTGGCCGTTTCCGCAGCGTGAGCATCCGCGCTGGCGCGGGCTTCGCTCTGGATCCGCTCCACATGGGCGCGGGCCTGCTCGGCTGCTTCATGACGGGCGCTGAGGAGTTCCGCGCTGGCGCGGTCGGCCTCGGCTTTTGCCTTGCGGGCAACATCCAGATCGCTCTGGATGCGGGTCCGACGGTTGGTCAGGACCCGTTCGACACGCGGCAGTGCGAAGCGGCTCAGGGCGAGATAGAAGCCGCCGAAAATGACGGCTCCCCAGACGACCTGTCCGATCAGCAGCGGATCGTGAAAGTTCAGCTGTGGCATGCCCGCAGCCACGGCACGGCCCGGCACGGCCGCAAGCGGAGCGGCGAACAGGAAGAGGCGTGGCGTACGGTACATGTTCGACCTCAGGCGAACAGGATCAGGAACGCGATCAGCAGGGCGAACAGCGCGACGGCTTCCGTCAGCGCGAAGCCCAGCATGCCGATGCCGAAGACATGCGGACGCGAAGCCGGGTTGCGGGCGACCGAGCTGATCAGCGTCGAGAAGATGTTGCCGAGACCCATGCCAACGCCGGCGAGGGCGAAAACGGCAATACCGGCACCGAGGTCACGGGCGGCCTGGGCGATGCTGATGCCGAATTCGTGAGCGGCTTGAACGTCCATTGTCAGGTTCCTTAGTTGGGTCGATTAAAAGGGTTAGTGCGAAGCTGGTGTGGCTCAGTGAGCGACGGCCTCACGCAGATAGATGCAGGTGAGGATGGCGAACACATAGGCCTGCAGCACACCCACCAGCAGTTCGAGGGCCGTCAGCGCGATGTTGATCGCGATCGGGGCGATGGCCAGAACGTGGCCGAATGCGCCCAGACCGGCGAGCATGATCGTGAAGCCGGCAAACACTTCCAGAAGCACGTGACCCGCCACCATGTTGGCGAAAAGTCGGATCGACAGGCTGACCGGACGCGAAAGGAAAGAAATGAGCTCGATCGGCACCAGCAGCGGAGCAAGCCAGACAGGCGTTCCAGCGGGCAGGAAGTGCTTGAGGAAGCCGACACCCTGAAAACGGATGGAAGCAAGGATCGAGATGACGAACACCATGATGGCCAGACCGAAGGTCACGGCGATATGGCTGGTGTACGTGAAGGCGAAGGGCAGCAGACCGAGGTAGTTGCCGGCCAGAATGAAGAAGAAGATCGCGAAGACGAACGGGAAGAACGTCGCGCCGTTTTCGCCGATCGTGCTGACGGCAAGGTCATGCACGAAGTCGTAGCTGATCTCGGCAGCGGCCTGAAGGCGGCCCGGCACAACGGCGGCAGGACGCATTCCGACATATAGGAAAACGAGAACGATGGCGACGGCGATCAGCATGAACAGTGGTGACTGCGAGAACCGCAGGGCTTCTCCCAGATGCCCGAGAACCGGATGGAGCTCGAACTGTCCGAGCGCGTCAATCGTCGATCCGGCTGCCACGCTGGCTTCTCCCGTCATCTTTCGGTCCGGACACCATGTCCGAATCCTTCAAAACCCGCCAGACATTCAACATGCCGGCACCACATCCTGCCAGGGCGAAAACGGACAGGAACAAAGCCCTGTACCCGAACCAGTGACCCAAGGCGTAGCCTATGGCTACACCGACCGCGAGCCCGGCCACAAGGTCGGTTCCCACGCGGATCGCCAGTCCAAGGGATGACATGGAACTTTCATCATTGCCCGCGTCGGTTACGGCGAATTCCCCTGAGCGGGGATCGAGCTTCTGACGGGCGCGTTTGAGGCGTTCGTCGAAGTTTCCGTCGTTACCGGCAGGGGCGTGTCCCATGAGATCTGATCCCTTACCCTGTACGCATCGTTTTCACCCGGTCATTCAACCGGATTCCTTCTCAGCGCAGGCGCTAGCTACCGGCGAGTCCGTTGACTGTCAATGTATTCTGCTCGCCGGAGCCTCTGAAACCCGTTTTCGTCCTAGCTGACCAGTTTCAGCCGCCGTCCCCGGTCCTTCCATTCCGGGCTTTCGCCGGAGTTCCGTCCGAAAGGGAGCATGGGGGCTGGATCTTCCGAACTGGGTTCGAGACGCGGGGCGTCGGGCATGGGTTGACCCAGATAGGCATCAGATAAGGTGCGGAAGGCATAGTCCAGCATTGAGGTCGCGTAGGCTGTAGAAGGATCGCCTTCCACGGTGCCTGCGGGGCCGAAGCGCGTATAGGCGAATCGCTCCACGAAGGATTCCAATGGGGCGCCATATTGCAGGCCGATGCTGACGGCATGACCCAGGCAGTCCATCAGGCCGCGGGCCATGGGGCTTTCGCGGGGTGGGGTGATGCTGATTTCCCCGAGCGTTCCGTCTTCGAACTCGCTGGTGCGCATGAAGAGGCTGTGCCCTCCCACTGCGGCACGCTGGGTGAAGCCGGTCTGGCGCATGGGGAGCGGACGTCGTACGCCGCGGGCCAGTCTGGCCTGAAGATCGGCGAGGTCGGGTTCGGGCACGGCAGGTAGGAAATCCACGGTATTTTTGAGGGCCGCATGCATGGCACCCTGCGCTTCGGGGCGAATGGGCGGCAGTGGTGTTTCGCCCGCAAGCGCCAGTGCGAGTGCGGATTCGGGCGTCAGACCGCGGCAGGCCAGCCGGGCCAGCGTGGAGGCGCGCAGATGTCCGTCTTCGCGCAGTGGAGAGAAGGCCGGGGCGAGACCGCAGGTTTCCACACCCAGAAGCCCCTCAGTAGGACCGGGAGAAGAAAATCCGGTTTCGATCGGGCAGAAGTGCCGATCATCTTCCGCGTTGTAGGCCGAAGCTGCGGCAGTGCGCAGGTCTGCCAGCGGGGATTCCGGGATGGCGGGCGGCGGCAGCTTCGTCCCGGCACGGGCGACCGTGGTGGCGAGTGCGGACAGGGCGCGAGCCGCGTTCCGGGCGTCGTCGCTGTCATAGTCGAGGCCGAGGGCCGCCAGACAGGCGTCAAGATCCGTCAGGAGGACGAGACCTGCGGCTTCGTCTTCAGGCTTCGCGGGCAGATCGAACAAAGGCAGCTCGCCGGTACGTTCGATCCGTGTTGCGGCATGAAGGCGTCGCAGGGCGTCGCAGGCCAGACGCAGGCAGGCGACGAAATGTTCTGTGGCGAATCCGGCATCCTGCACGAAGCTGGACAGGCGGATGGTGAAGCCGGGCGCTTCGTCCGGTTGGCACTGCCACAGCGCCGTATTGGGTGCCATCTGCTGCATCAGCAGGAGATAGGACAGGCTGCGCCCCGGAGCGGGGGTGTTCGCCGGAGTGCCAGGCAGAGGCGGGCACGCGTCGATCGTGTCCACCCAGCGCGCGGCCTCGGCGGCAAGTCTGACCGGCCCGCCGTTCAGGGTGATGCGCGCAAGGGCCTGTGCGGCCTCGTCATCCCAGGCAGCGGGAAGGGTGACGGAGCGCATGGCGCTGTCGTCGGGGTCGGTCATGACCTGAAGCGTCCTCATGCGAACGCCGGTCCAGTGAAGGCGAGCTGTCATGACGTAAATCTACGCCCTGCGCCGGTTAGCCCGTAAGCCGGAAAAGGGCCTCCGGATGGGCGCTAATGGGTGGGAACATGGGGATATGGGGGATAACATTTTTCCCACGCCTGATCGGGACGATTTCTGCGGGGGGATTGGACGCGGGAAGCGGAGTCGGGTAGTGCAGGAAGGATGATTTTCACGAGGGTATTGTCATGACCGCTGTTACGGTCCGCCATGACCGGCTGGAGCTTCTGGCCGGGTTCGCAGTCCTTGTCTGTCTTGCAGGACTTCTGGTGGCGGCGATGGTCGGGCATCATCAGGGCAATGACGGAGGCTATCCGGTTCATGCCTCGTTCAGCCAGATTGACGGGCTGAATGTAGGGTCCGACGTGCGTCTGGCCGGAATTACCGTCGGGCATGTGATTGGGACCACGGTCGATCCGAAGACGTTTCAGGCGCAGGTGACGTTTACGCTGGCGCCCGATGTGAAGCTGCCTACGGATTCTGCCGCGATCGTGACCTCTGACAGTCTGTTGGGCGGCAAATATATTGCGCTGTCTCCGGGTGGGGCGGATTCGCTGGTAAAGCCCGGCGGTGTCATGACTGAAACTCAAGGCTCTATCAGTCTGGAACAGCTTCTGAGCAAGTTCATCTTCTCCGTGACGGATTCTTTGCAGAAGAGCCAGAAAGCTGCTGCGTCCAAGCCGGCTGCGGGCAGTCTGTCGGACGAGCCCTGAGCCATGACGCAGGCGCGTGAGGGTGCTTTTCTGTGGGTCGACCATGAGGGGAACCCTGTGTCCTGCGTGGAGAAAGTGCAGATCCTGCGCGAGAACGATGCGGAACTGCGTCAGGCCCTGCAGGATGCTTTTGAAGACGGGGTTCTGATGGGGGTTGCGCCACAGGCGATGTTGCAGACGTTTCAGGCCATGCTGTCGGACCTAAAGAATCCTTTGCAGGGGCGCTCCGGGGGAGAACCGTCATGATGAAACGGTATGTGGGCGTCGCATTGCTGTGTGGTGCGGCTGAGGTTTTTCTGCCGATCGCGGCGCAGGCTGCGGTGGGCGTGGCGCCTCCGGCCATGTATCCGGCTGCCACCTGGCAAGGCCAGTCACAGGCGGTGCTGCGTGTGCTGGACCGGCTGGACGGTCATCTGGAGCTTTTGACGGTTCCGGTTGGTGGGAGTGCGACCTATCGCAGTCTTTCTGTCGGGGTTGAGGCCTGTGTGACCCGGCCGCAGACGCTGGCGACGGATGCCGGGGCTCTGCTGCACTTGAAGGATACCAGTGACCCTCAGCGACCGCCTTTTGATGGGTGGATGCTGGCGCAGGAACCTTCTGTCGCAACTTATGGCAGCCCTTTGTACGATGTGCGCGTTGTCTCCTGTGCGGGTGTGTCGACGGCACCGCAGGCGGGTCCTCTGCCTGTGGTGAAGGCTCCCGTGCTCGCCGGTGCGGAGGTTCCGGTGGAAGAAGGCGGCGATGCTCCGGCATCCCCGCCCGGTTCCGCCTCAGGTGGTCCTGTACCGCTTGCTCCGGACAGTCATAATCCCATTCCGCTCGCACCGTCCTCCGGTGCGGCACCGTCTCTTGCTCCGGCTGCACCAGCGCAGTCGTCGGGGCAACCGTTACCGCCTCCTCAGGCCGATCCCGGTCTCGAATAAGGCTGGACGGGGCGGAATGACCCAGAAACAGGAAGAAATGACAGCTTCATGATTCAGGTTCCCTTTTCCCCATCCCGGGCGGCTCTGCTGCTTGATTTCGACGGAACCCTTGTCGATATCGCTCCCACTCCTGAAGGCGTACGTGTCCCTGAAGGGCTGACGGCCGATCTGCTGCGGCTGCGCGAGATGCTTGATGGTGCGCTGGCGATCATCACGGGACGCCCCATCGCCCAGATTGATCATTTTCTGCCGGGGATTCCCTACGCTGTGGCAGGGGAGCACGGTGTTGCGGTACGTCCGGCGCCGGATCAGGACGTGCGCCAGCGTGCGTTGCCTCTGGTTCCGTCCGACTGGACCGCGAAAAGCGAGGAACTCGCTGTCCGTTATCCCGGGGCCAGCATTGAACACAAAAAAGCTGGAATGGTGCTGCATTATCGCCAAGCTCCCGAGGCGGAATCGGCGTTTCGGGATCTGACGTCGATCTGGCCTGTGGAAAGCCACGGGTTTCATCTTCAGGACGCGCAGATGGCCATCGAGCTTCGGCCTCTGGGAATCGACAAGGGCAAGGCGCTTGAAGAACTGATGGCGGAACCGCCTTTCAGGGGGCGCCTTCCACTGTTTGCCGGCGATGACGTCACGGACCGGGACGGGGTGAGGGCTGCGCGCCAGATGGGTGGTGCGGGCTGGCTCATTCCTGATGATTTTCCAGATGCGGCCACGTTCCGGCGCTGGCTGCACGAGCTTTCGGAGGGACGCGGATGGGGCGCCTGATCATTGTATCGAACCGCACACCCGCACCGGGGGAGCGGACGCAGCCTGCGGGCGGCCTGACGGTTGGCCTGTATGATGCGGTCCAAACGCGGGAGACTGTCTGGGTTGGATGGTCGGGTCATCAGCATGCGGATGCGGCTGATCGACCTGTCCAGCGCGAGCAGGTTGGGAACGTCAATTATGTGACGTTTGACCTGACGCAGAAGCAGCATGACCGGTTCTATCTGAATTTTTCCAATGGTGTGCTCTGGCCTTTGTGTCATTACCGCACCAATCTGATCCGCTACACCCGCGAGGATTGCGACGTCTATTACGAGGCGAACCGGGTTTTTGCAGATCGGTTGATCGCGCTTCTGGAGCCGGGTGATACGATCTGGATCCATGACTATCATCTGTTCCCGCTGGGCCAGATGCTGCGGGATAGGGGCGTGACGGGGCGGATTGGATTTTTCCTGCATATTCCGTTCCCGCCATGGAGTGTGGCGCGGCTTCTGCCTAAGCTCGATATGCTGCTGACCGGTCTGGCGGCCTGTGATCTGATTGGTGTCCAGACGGTTGAGGACGAGGCCAATCTCAGAGGGTGCTTCGAGGCCTACGGTCTGAAAGCCGCAGTCAAGGCCGTGCCGATCGGGATTGATCCTGTGAGTTTCCGCCAGCAGGCGATTGAAAGCGTGGTCTCGGACGAGGTCGTGAAGATCGTCGATACGCTGGAAGGGACGCGGCTAATCATCGGGGTGGACCGGTTGGATTATTCCAAGGGTCTGCCGGAGCGGATGAAGGGATTTGAGGCTCTTCTGAAGAATTACCCCGAGCATCGCGGGCAGGTGACGTTCCTTCAGGTCACGCCGGTATCGCGGGGTGGGGTGGAGAGTTACCGGCTGCTCAAGGAAGAACTGGATGGGCTGGTCGGGACGATCAATGGCGCTTATGGCACGCCGGACTGGGTGCCGATCCGCTATACGACCTGGCCGATCGGGCGCGATATTCTGGCTGGTCTGTATCGGATGGCGGATGTGGGGTTCGTCACGCCGCTGCGCGATGGTATGAATCTGGTGGCCAAAGAGTTCATTGCGGCTCAGGACGAGGACGATCCCGGCGTTCTGGTGCTGTCGCGGTTTGCGGGAGCAGCTCCGGAAATGCCTGAGGCGTTGCTCATCAACCCGCTGGATGCTGAAGGCATGGCGGATGCGTTGCATGCTGGCCTGACGATGGACGTCAAGGCGCGTCATGCGGCATGGTCGGCGATGTATGAGGAGGTTTCCCGCAATACCGCAGGAAGTTGGTCCAAGCAGTTCCTTGATAGTCTGGAGGAAATCCGTCCGTGCCCATGAACAGACCGCGCCGCCCCGTTTCCACAACTGCGCTGGGCGGCTTTTATGTTCTGGCCGGAGCGGTGGCGCTCGGGGTTGTCTGGTTTGCCGAACACTGGCTGAAGCTCGCGCCCTGCGAGCTTTGCTTGTGGGAGCGGCGTCCGTGGTGGGTGCTGATCGGGATTGGCGTTGTCACGGCTCTGCTTCCGAGGCGTTATGCGCGGTATACGGTGCTTGCCGGACTGTTATGTCTGATGACCAGCATTGGTCTGGCCGTGCTGCATGCGGGTGTGGAGCACAAGTTCTGGCCAAGCCCTGCGCCTGAATGCCGTGCCCCGTCTTTTCACGGGGGCAGTTTCAAGGACTGGATGGCGGCGATGCCGACTCGGCCGAACAAGCCATGTGATTCGCCGGATTATCTGTTCGGTCTGCCCGTTTCCATGACGGAACTGGGTGGTCTGTATGCTGTCGCGGTTTTCGTGATTGCCCTGATCGGGAGCGTCCGCATGGGACGCTCCCGACGCTGAGGGCTGTGTTCAGAGGCGGGTGCCGCGTCCGCGCCCGAAGATGAGGCTGATGACCAGCAGCACCAGGAAAATGAAGAAAAGGATCTTGCCGATATAGGCAAAATCTGCCGAAATTCCACCAAAGCCCAGCACCGCTGCAAACAGGGCCAGGATCAGGAAGGCAATGGTCCAGCGTAGCAGGTCCATGAAATGTCTCCTTTGTCAGTCGCGCCCTCCGACGGAGAAGCGGGGTTTGAAAAGGTGAACGGCGGCGGGATGAATGGGTTCATTTTCGCAACATCCGTTTTGTGTGGGAGCCGGGTGCTGGACTCCTGTTGTTCGTAAAGCCGCCACCGGAGGATCGCCATGACCCTGTTCCGCTCTTTGTATCATCAGGGGTTTGCACGGATCGCAGCCTGTACGCTGCCGGTGACGCTTGCTGATCCGCTGAAAAACGCGGAGCGGACGCTGGGCGTTTTGCGGGACTGTGACCGGCAGGGTGTGGCGGCGGTGGTTTTCCCTGAACTGGGGCTGACAGGCTACACGCTGGATGATCTGCGGTTTCAGGACGTGGTCCTGGATGGGGCGCTTGAGGCGCTTCGGCGTGTTGTCGCGGGATCGCGGGATTTGTTGTCCGTTGCGGTGGTGGGAGTGCCACTGGTGCGAGACGGCTTGCTTTATAATTGTGCGGCGGTTGTGCATCGGGGGCGGGCTCTGGGTGTGGTGCCAAAATCGCATCTGCCGCGCTATCGCGAATTCTATGAGCCCCGGCACTTCACGTCCGGGCTTCGGACTATGGGGAGCATTCGCCTGTTTGGGGAGGATGTGCCGTTCGGTGCGGATCTGCTGTTTCAGGCGGAGGATCAACGTGGCCTGACGCTCGGCGTGGAAATCTGTGAAGATCTGTGGGTGGCATCTCCGCCGAGTGGAAAGCTCGCGGAAGCAGGCGCGATGGTTATTCTCAACCCGTCAGCTTCTCCGGTGACGATCGGGCGGACGGATGATCGGTCGCTGTTGTGTCAGGCGCAATCCATGCGGACGCTGACAGCCTATGCTTATGCGGCGGCGGGTGAAGGGGAGTCCACGACGGATCTGGCGTGGGACGGGCAGGTCTCGATTCATGAGGCTGGGCGACTTCTGGCGCAGTCGGATCGTTTTCCGCAGGGAGAGCGGCTGGTTGTGGCGGATGTGGATCTGGATCTGTTGCGGCAGGAGCGGATGCGGACCGGGCAGTTCGGGCAGGCGGGGCAGGAGTTCCGGACGGTCGGGTTCACGCTCCAGCCTCCGATGACGGATTTGGGGCTCAAGCGGGAGGTTGTGCGGTTTCCGTTTGTGCCGTCCGATGCGCGGACGTTGGCGCGGGACTGTTACGAGGGATGGACCATTCAGGTCAGTGCGTTGCGCCGGCGGTTGCAGGCGAGCGGGGCGCAGCGGGCCGTGATTGGCGTCTCGGGTGGGCTGGACAGCACGCTCGCGCTTCTGGTGGCGGTGCGGGCGGCGGATGAGCTTGGCTGGCCGCGAACGCATGTTCTGGCCTACACGATGCCGGGGTTCGCGACCGGAACCGAAAGCCGGTCTCTGGCTCATGCGCTCATGAAAGCGCTGGGTGTCGAGGTGAACGAGCTTGATATCCGGCCCACGGCGCAGACCATGCTGGCGGGGATCGACCATCCCTTTGCGGAAGGGCAGCCCGTGCATGACATCACGTTCGAGAACGTGCAGGCGGGATTGCGGACCGATTTCCTGTTCCGGATTGCCAATTACCGCAATGGAATTGTGATCGGGACCGGCGATCTGTCGGAACTGGCGCTGGGCTGGTGCACTTACGGCGTGGGGGACCAGATGTCCCACTATAACGTCAATGCCGGGATGCCGAAGACGCTGATCCAGCATGTTATCCGTTGGCTGGCGTGTGAGGGAAACCTGGGTGAAGGGGTGGGTCCCGTTCTGGAGCGGATTGTCAGCGCAGAGATCACGCCCGAGCTGGTTCCCGATACCGGGCAGGGCGTGCAGAGTACGGAGCAGACGATCGGGCCGTATCCGCTTCAGGATTTCACGCTCTTTTACATCCTGCGTTATGGGTTCCGCCCGTCACGGATCGCGTTTCTGGCTGAGATTGCCTGGGGGGACGCTGCCCGGGGAGACTGGCCCGCGCATTATCCGGAAGATCGGAAAATTTCGTACGATCTGGCCGAAATCCGGCACTGGCTGGAAATTTTTCTGCGACGGTTTTTTGGGACGAGCCAGTTCAAGCGGTCGGCCATGCCCAACGGGCCGAAACTGGTAGCGGGCGGGTCTCTCTCGCCACGGGGAGACTGGCGCGCGCCCTCTGATGGGACCGCGATAGCCTGGCTTGAGGAGTTATGGGATAATCTCCCTGAAACGAACACAGCTCTGTGAACTTTTGGGAGGAATGATTGTTAGGGGGTTTTGTCTTTTGGCATTCGTGCCAATATGTCTCAAACACGTCACCTTACAGGAATATGACCCATCATGGCTTATGCTACGATCAACCCTTATACCGGTGAGACGCTCAAGACTTTTCCAGATGCCACGGATCAGGAAGTCCAGACCGCGCTGACCGAAGCCTATGATGCGTTCAAGAGCTGGCGCCACACGTCTTTCGCCGAGCGTGCGAAGATCATGACCGCCGCCGCCAATATCCTTCGTCGTGATATTGATAAGTATTCCCGGCTCCTGACGCTGGAAATGGGCAAAATTTACGCCGAAGCGAAGGCCGAGACGATCCTGTCGGCTGAAATCTTCGAATATTATGCCAAACATGCCGAAGAACTTCTCAAATCCGAGAAGCTGCCAGTTGCGGACCCGAACTCGGGGGACGCCGTTCTGATCCATCAGCCGCAGGGCATTGTTTTTGCGATCGAGCCGTGGAACTTCCCGTTCTACCAGATCGCCCGCATCATTGCGCCGCAGCTCTCTGCTGGTAACACGGTCATTCTCAAGCACGCTTCCAATGTGCCGCAGTGTGCGGCTGCGTTCGATGACCTGATGAAAGAAGCTGGGCTGCCGAAGGGCGGTTTCCGCAATTTGTATGCTGCCCGTCATCACACCGAGACGATCCTCAAGGATCCGCGCGTCTGTGGCGTGGCGCTTACGGGGTCCGAAGGCGCAGGCGCTATTGTTGCTGGGATTGCAGCGCAGGCCCTGAAAAAGTCCACGATGGAGTTGGGCGGTTCCGATGCTTTTGTCGTTCTGGATGATGCGGATCTGGAGAAGACCGCGAAATGGGCGGCTTTCGGCCGTCACTGGAATGCTGGTCAGGTCTGTGTGTCTGCCAAGCGTTTGATCGTGGCGGATGCCGTCTATGATCGTTTCCTTGAGCTGTACAAGGCGGAAGTTCTCAAGCTGAAGGCTGGCGATCCGATGGATGCGTCCACCACGCTGGCACCGCTGTCTTCGCAGAAGGCTGCGGACGATCTGAAGGCTCAGGTTGAGGAAGCCAAGAAGCATGGTGCGGTTGTCGAAGCGATTGGCCCGTCCGTTCCGGAAAAGGGTGCGTTCTTCCAGCCGCTGCTGATGACCAACCTGCACGAGAACAATGAAGCCCGTCTGTGGGAGTTCTTTGGTCCGGTCACGCAGCTCTATCGTGCCAAGGACGATGCGGACGCCATTCGCATTGCCAATGACTCGCCGTTCGGTCTGGGTGGTTCGGTCTTCACGAAGGATACCAAGCGTGGCGTGAAGGTTGCCGAGCAGATCTATACGGGCATGGTCTATATCAACCATCCGACGATGGTGAAGGCTGATCTGCCGTTCGGTGGCGTGGCCCGTTCGGGTTATGGCCGCGAGCTGATCGGTCTGGGCATCAAGGAATTCGTCAATCACAAGCTGATCGACGTTGTGGATATCGACGCACCGTTCTGATTGGGGCGTATCGGGCTTCTTTCGGGGAGCCCGGTTCGATCTTTCAGGTTATGAAAAACCCGCTTCCGGAGCTGTCCGGGAGCGGGTTTTTTGTGGCCGGTCTGGAAGAGGCTCAGTTTTTCCGGGGTTTTGCCTGTTCGGCGCTGAGGCGGATCCACGGATGGCGGTCCTGAACGAAGGCCACGACGCGGGCCTTGTGGGCGTCTTTTTCAGTCGAGGCATTCGTCATGGATGTTTCATGCTGGCGATAATCAGCTAGAATTTGCGGGACATGATGGCCGGGCAGGCCGCGTTCCGCCATGGAGCACCACAGATCGAAATCCTCCCATCCCATTGCTTCACGTGAAACATAGTAGCCGCCGACAGCAGCCCAGGCCCATTTCGTGACCATGGCCATCGCGTCGATGCGGTTTCCGGAAACGAGGGAGAGCGGGTTGAAGGGCAGGTCTCCCAGAAGCTCGGGGGTGCCGGGCTGGTGGTGGGTGTCAGCAGTCATGTCCATCAAGACCGGGCCGTTTTCGTTGAAACAGGCGATGAGCGGATAGGCATAGGCCGTGCCGTTATTCATGGCCTCCAGAAGTGTTTCGCAGGCTTCGGGGCGGAGGGTGTTGTCCGCATCGAGTTGCATGACATGGACCGTTTCGGCGGCATCCATACCGATGTTTCGCGCGCCGCCCAGTCCGGCGTTTGTGAGGGACTGGCGCAGGATCAGGCGATTGAAGCGTTCGCGGTGTCGTTCCATCCATGTTGTGGCCAGAGCGAGGGAACCGTCGGAAGATCCGTCATCCACGACGATCAGATCAAGCACGGGCAGTGTTTGGGCGGCAACGGATTCCAGTGCGTCCAGAAGATGTGCCTCGTAATTATAGGAGGTGATGACGACCGTGACCGGGGCTTCTCCCAACGCGTCATGATGAAAAATGGTCTGGCTGGCGGGGATGACGGGCAGGTCTGGCGGGGCAAGGCGATCTCTGGCCAGATGTGTCTCGGCAGAGCGGGCCGCTGCGTCGTCCCCGTTCAGGGAGGTGAGTGCGAGTTTCATTCGCTGGGCCTGAGCCTGCGGACCGAAGGGCCAGAGAATGGAATGATAGGCATCCCGCGCCATCCGGACGCGCCGTTCAGGGTTGTCGATCAGTTCTAGCAAAGCGTCATGCCATTCGGACGGGCTATCGGCGAGAAAGCCGGTTTCTCCGTGATGGATGACGCGTCGGAATGGGCCTGTAGGGGACGCGACCGTTGCTGCACCGGACAGGGCGGCCTCGAAGAACTTGATCTCGCTCTTGGCTTCGCAGAAGACATTCCCTGTTTCCAGCGGTGCGATGGAGATGTCGAACCGTGCGAACTCGTCCTGCAGTTCTGCGAGCGGCACCATGTCGCGCCATTCGATCTGGTCCTGCACGGGGATCAGGCTGGGAAATTCTTCTACGAGCAAAATGGGGCGATGCGTTTCGGGTTCGCGAAACAGCACAAGCCGGGCTTGTGGGCGTTGATGTAGGATATCTGCGATGGTCGGACAGATGGGGGCGAAATCCCGTTGGTGTGTTCGCGAGCCTGCGGCGTAGCCGATGCGGACCAGTCCGTCTCCGGCATTGACGCGTCCCGGCTCTCCACGCATGCGCAGGGCTATCCGGGCCCGTTTCAGCGAGGCCATATCGTAAATATTGGGCAGCAGGTGAACGACGGGGCGCAGACTGTGCATGGCAAAGACAAGCTCCGCCGTCGTGGTTGAACCTTGATCGCAGCGCAGGAAAGTGCGTCGCATGTCCGAGAAGCAGCGCTCGATCTGTTCTTCCGTGGCGCCGATTGAGCGGATGCCATCAATCAGATCGACGCGTGCGTAATGCGGTACGAAGACGATATCGTCGGCGTCAAAGATGGTGACGACGTTTTCAGATCTCGCGAGATCGAAAATCGTACTGACATGACCGCTATATTCAACGCGCCAGAAGACCATGACGTCCGCCCAGTGGATATCGTCATAACCGACCGAAGCACAGGGCAGAACTCTGGCGTCGAAGCCTGCATCGCGGGCTGCGGCTGCATTTCGGCCGCAGCGGTAGAGAACGCCCGGTGTATCCGGTTCGCCGGCAATGAAGAGGATGCGGGAGACGGAAAAAGGCGCTGCTGGAGAAGCTGTGGTGTCTTCGCTTGTGGCCGCATCCTGATCTGGAGTGGCGAGAGGTGCAGGTTGAGGAAAAAGAGAACGTTTCAGGCGACGACCGACGCGAAACCAGAGGGGCGGCGGCGTGATGGGGACAGTGGAAGACACAACGGGGTGTAAGGCGTTCTCTGCCTCTGGTTCAGGGAAATGTGTTTCTGCAAGATCTGCGGCTTTGCGGTTGGACAGCATGCGAAGTGAAACACGCAGCTCCTGAATGATATGTGTTTTCTTCAGGGATTCCTGGTGCAGTTCCTGTGACCGGACACGCAGAAGACGGTTCTTCTGATCGTTGCGGAGAAGCTGCTGGATGGCATGACGATAATTCCTGCTTTGTGGAGTGTCTGACAGCAGGAAGCCTAGAAAGGGAGAGTCGCCAGCGTTGATCAGAACGTTTTCCGGAGTGAATGCGAAAGATCCATCGGGGTGATGGGCGCCGAAATGTAGAAGGGGTACCGAAGGAGAAATCTTCGTTGCATCTCCAACGATCTGAAGCAGGGCGCGAGGAGAGTGTTCTTCGACCCGAGATGGGTAGGGAACGATTTGGACGTCGGTGTCCGGGAGGTAGGTCGCCAGAAATCTACGGAGAGTTTTTCCAGTCCGGCCGGGAAGATGCGGTGAATATTCTACAAGGGCGGTTGAAACCCCTTTTTCCTCAGTCAGGATCATCATCAGCCAGGTGATCAAATGGATGTGATTAGCCTGGTCCTGCTGCTGAGAAAGGCTTCGGTCGTCAACCGTTTCTGATGTGAGCAGAAGCGTCAGACGGACCAGAAAATCATCGGGCTTTGAAGGGAGTTGAGAGGGCGGATTGGAAAAATTCACGAGCGGGCCTGTGAGGATCGGTTTTTCTGCGAGGGAGGGTATATCTTAAAAAGAGACATGAGGTTCTGATAAGGATTGAAGCAGTAGCGTTAATATTTATTTCTCGTGAAATTAACATTGACGGAACTTTTTCGATATAAAAGGATTTGATTGAAGGGTTGGATTATCCGCTCTTTTCCGTTTTCACGTAATGAACATGGAGAACTCTTTACCGGCGCTGCCTTTCGCATTCCCTAAATGACAGATCATGGAGCCTTGTATCGTGTGCAAAGTTGATTGCCTTTGACAATCCGGCTCTGATATATGCAAGACTCGTCGCTCGATCATTTGGGTGGTCCGAGGGCCGCCGGTGCGAGGCAATCTTTTTTAGGAGTGCACGGTAATGGGTACCATTACTACAGTTGTTGGCGCCTCCGGCCTGACCTTTGCGGTTACGGTCAATGGTGGACAGACCCAGCTTCTTGCTCAGCAGTATCAGGCTGCTCTTTCCACCCTTCATACCGGTGGTGGGCTTGATACTTATGACTTGGTCGCCGGTAGTAATTCTGTTTCGGGGTCCAATATTGGCCACGGCCTGATCAGTGAGGGCGGTAATTACTCCATTTCTGGCGGTGCCACCCAGTATATCGCTGTCGGTAGTTACTCCGAGGACGGTCAGGACACGCTGAATTCTGCCGTGAGTCTGGATGTGTCGGGCAGTACGGCCAGCAGTATCAGTGTTCTTGCTGGCGATTATGCCGGCGTCACGTTCAAGGCTGGTAACCAGGACGGTACCTTCGTTGGCGGTGTTGGAAACAACACGTTCGATGGTGCAAGTTCTTCGGGTAACTGGACCATTGCAATGGGTGATGGCAACAACACCATTACAGGTACCAGCGGCAATAACACCATTAGTGATGGCCAAGGCGCAAGCCACATTGTTCTGGGCAGCGGTACGAATGTTGTTCGTTCCGAAGGCCAGGACACCATCGACGGCAAGGCCGGTACGGACACGGTTACGCTGCTCGGCGGTAGCTCCGTGGTTACGCTGGGTGCCAACGCAACGGTTTACGACACGACGTCGCACAACACCGTTTCTGGTGGCAACAACAGCTTCATCACGGGTGGCAGCTCCAGCACCTACTTCTCGACCGGCGCCATGAGCACCGTTTCGGGTGGCCTGAACGACACGATTTCGGCTTCTGCCGACATCTGGCAGATCCGCGGTACGTCCAATTCCATCACGGCTTCGGGCTCTCTGACGTTCCTGAACGGCACAGGCGCAACGACTGTCTCTGCTGGTACGTCTACGCTGTTCGGTGCCTCGGGCCTCGACCTGCTTCTGGTTGGTGGTTCCGCAAGCTCGACCAACCTGTTCGTTGGTGGTGATGGAAACGAGACTGTGTCGGCTGCATCTTCCAACGGCACGCTGCACGCGTTCGCAGGCAAGGGCAACGAAACGATCATCGGTGGCTCTTCTGCTGATACGCTGGTTGGTGGTTCGGGCTCAGCGACCCTTACGGGTGGTTCGGGCGCTGCAAACCTGTTCGCTCTGAACAAGGGCTCTGCTGGCGGTGACTACACGATCACCGACTTCGGCAGTGCAGCTGGTAACCTGATGGCTCTGTATCAGTATGGCCTTCAGAACAACAATGGTCTGGCGAACGTTCTGTCGAATGCTACGGTTGCTGGTGGTAACACCACGATCGAACTGTCCGACAACTCCAAAATCACCTTCCTTGGCGTTACTGATCTGAACGCCTCAAACTTCACCCTGAGCTGATAGCGGGTCTCTGTCGTCTGACAGATCTGTGATGTTCAGGAAGGCCGGATCCGCGAGGGTCCGGCCTTTCGTGTTTCTGATACTGTATTTGACCTTTGCGAAAGCCTGACGGAATGCGCGATAACGCGCGCGACACATTGATTGAAAGCTATCGAAGTGCGGCCCGGCTGAATGGGTTGAGAGCGGAGCAGCTGCAAAAAGAAAATCAGCTTCTTCTTCGGCAGCTTTCCCTGATTCAGACCTCCTTGTCCTGGCGTGTGACGCTTCCTTTGCGTGCCGTTCGTGCGCTGATGTTGGGTAAACTGCTGTCCGGCCGACCTGTGCGGGAGGTTCCTGGGCGCTTTCTGCGTTTGTGGGGCCGGGACGGGTTGGCTGGCATTCAGAAGACCGTCGTCCATCGCCTGCGTCGTTTGCAACGGGTTCGCGCGAAAGTTCGGGAGGGTCTTCCTGAAGCTGGAAGCAAGGCGGGGCAGCTCCATCCTTATAGAACTTCTTCTGGATACCAGATAGATAGGATTCGACCGAAAGTATTGATCATTGCAGAACTTAGTCTGCGGCAATGTGCCAAATATCGTGTTTGGCAAAAACGGGATTTTCTGACGGAGCTGGGGTGGTCGGTTCAGGTTGTTGACTGGCGCGATATTTCTGATGCCATGTCAGCGTTGCAGCTTTGTACGCAGGTTATTTTTTATCGGGTTCCCGGATTTGAGGATGTTCTGAAGCTTGTTCAGGAAGCCCATCGGTTAGAGCTTGCCCCCCGATGGGAGGTCGACGATCTGATTTTCGATGAAGAGGAATATCGCCAGAACGGGAATATCGAAACGCTGCCCGCAGCAGAACGCGATCTTCTGCTGTCCGGGGTGGTGTTGTTTCGCCGGTGTATGCTGGCCTGTGGCCGGGGTATTGCCTCGACCGAAGCGCTGGCTGGGGCCATGCGTAAGGCGGGTCTTGCGGACGTAGTGGTTCTGGAGAATGCTCTGGATGTGGAAACGCTGAAAGTTGCGACGGCACTGCCGCGGCATTCGGGTTCAGAGCGTTTATGGGTCTCCTATGGATCTGGAACCAACACCCACGACGCGGATTTCAGGCAGGCAGAGTCAGGTTTGCTGGCTGCGATGACTGAGGAGCCTCGACTTTGCCTGAGGGTGATCGGACAGCTGCAGCTTTCTGAGGCATTTGAGCAGTTTGGAGACCGGGTCGAACGTCTGACCGAACTCTCCTACGCCGACTATCTCAAAGCTCTGTCGCAGACGGATATTGCGATTGCGCCGCTGGAACCGACGCTGTTCAACGATTGCAAGAGCAACATCAAGTTTCTTGAAGCGACGATTGTCCGGGTGGCTGCGATCTGTTCGCCTCGCGCAGCCTTTTTGACTGTGATGCGGGATGGACAGAACGGGTGTCTGGCGGCGGATGCCGAGACATGGCGGGACGCTTTTCTCAGGCTGGCGCGGGACGACGGTTATCGCATGCGTCTGGCGGAGGCCGCGTATGAAGACGTGATGGCCCGCTACGCGCCGGAGGCGATGGTACAAACGCAGGCCCGACTTCTGTTTGGTCTCCCAGTCGTTCGGGAAGCGCAGGACCTTAGAGTTCTGATGGCGAATGTCTATTTCGCCCCCCGTTCTTTTGGTGGGGCTACGATCGTGGCTGAGGAGATGGGGCGTCGGCTGGTGCGCAAAGGGGCGGAGGTCAGTGTTCTGACGTCCCGCTCAAGCGTTGCGGATCTTCCTAATGGCGATATTCGCTACGATGTGAATGGTATGACGGTTTTTGCCTCGGTTCTGCCAGATGATCAGGGCGGACTGGGGCAACTGGATAATCCGGTCATGGCGGCGAGGTTCTCGGAAATTCTGGAAGCCTGTCAGCCTGATGTGGTCCATGTCCATGCCGCGCAGGGACTTGGAGTCGGCCTTTTGCGGGTGTGTCAGGAGAAGGGGGTTCCCTATGTTCTGACGCTGCATGACGCCTGGTGGTTGTGTGAGCGTCAGTTCATGGTGCGCGCCGATGGGCGCTACTGTTTCCAGACGACCATTGATCCGGCTGTCTGTCAGGCCTGTGTGCCGGGAGCACGGCATCTTGCGGATCGGGCAGTGGTGATGCGACAGGCCCTGAAAGGGGCGGCTCTGTTGATCAGTCCGTCACAGGCGCATCGTGAGCTGTATCTGGCGAACGGGATTGCGCCCGAACGGATCGTGGTCAACCGGAACGGGTTTTTCTGGCCTGAGCGTCCGCGCAGGAAGCGGACTGTCGGGACACCACTGAGATTCGGGTTTGTCGGTGGGACGGAGGCCGTCAAAGGCTATGGTCTTCTGAAAGATGCGATGCAGTCCCTGTCCCGGAGTGACTGGGAGCTTGTGTTGGTTGATAACAAGCTCAATCTGGGGTTCCAGTCGATTTTTCCCGAAGACTGGTCTGTGCGGGGTCGGCTTCGTGTTGTTCCCGCCTATACGCAGTCAGGGCTGGATGATTTTTACGATCAGATCGACGTGCTGCTTTTCCCGTCTCAATGGAAGGAAAGTTACGGCCTGACGGTGCGTGAGGCGCTGGCACGGGATGTCTGGGTTGTGACGACCTCTCCGGGAGGGCAGTCCGAAGACGTGGTGGATGGGGTGAACGGAACCTGCCTGCCGCTGGATGGCAAAGCCGGGACGTTGGCGGAGGCTGTCTCGGCGTTGCTGGATGCGCCTGAACGCTTTGCAGATTACGCCAATCCTTTTCGGGAGCGTCTTGCGACCTATGATACGCAGGCAGACGAGCTTTATGGCTTCCTGAAACAGGCGTCAGGTCGAACGGTCTAGCGTCCGAGGAGAAGGGCGGTGAGGGCGTGGCGTCGGTCTTCGCTTGCGAGTGCCTGAACCGCTCGGGCGCGCAGGCTTGCCCGACCAGAACGATTGCGGGGTGGTGTTGCAGCCAGATACGCTGCGATCCAGTCCGGATTGAAAAAAGTTGGATCGGGGATTTCCGCGCGCCAGAGATGGATGGAGGCGATGCCGCTCGGATTGTCGCGCAGAAGCTCCGTTTTGATGAACGGGGCATTGCCCGATCGCAGGACGGTTCGCCAGTCCGCATGCATGGGATTGAGGGCCAGAAGACGGGCAAGACCCCGGTTGCTGCTCCAGGAGGTTCCTGTGGACAGATCGGCAGCCTTGATGGCCAGTCCGAGGCCGAGTTCTCCATGCAGGACGATTTCGTCCTTGGTCATGTCGTTGAACGGCTGGTTGAAAATGCGTTGGATCGCCGGATGCTTCAGGGCGTCGTGCGTCATGCACAGGAACCATGACTGGAGATGGGACACGACTGCCTCTGAGCGGACCATGCCCCAGATCTGAAACTCTTTCTCGCGCATCCGGTTCATGATGGGGCGCAGAGGGAGGAGAGGGCCGAAAACGCTGTCATTGGCGAAAAGAATCTCTGTTGCGTTCTCCGTGCAGCCTTTGGAGAGCAGGAACTGCCATGCTCCAAAGTCCAGTCCGGTATTGGGGCGCGGATGGACAGTCGCGGGGATCGGGGCGGCTGGGTTTGCAAGGTCGTCCCGCAGGAACTGGGCTGTAGAATCTGAGAGGCCCGAGGCTGCGATATGGATTGTGAAACCGCAGGAGGCGATCTGGCTGAGGAGATGCCGGGTGTGAGGCGGTAGTCTGGCGTCAGGGTTGTAATAGGCAAACAGGCAGACGCGCATCGGTATGGACCCGCCGAAGGAAGAAACGTTAAATTCATGATATTATGGTTGTTTATGATCTGGATCTATATGAAATATTATGACATTTCGAAAAGATGAGCAATTCGCTCGTTAGTTCGTTTAAGCGGCATTTCTGTACCGGAAAGACCCGATCTGTACTGAGTAAATCCGGAGTTTTATTCATGAGTAAAGCTTTTCTTGCCGCAGTTCTTCAGGATTCCATGAATTGCACTGGGGTTGTCGCCCAGAGAGCCGTCAATGACATGATTGACGCGATTATTGAGGAATTACGGGAAGAAGGAGGGTTTACGTTGTCGTCATTTGGAACGTTCACGGTTTGTGAAACAAAAGCGCGGCAGGCGATTAATCCCAGAACCGGAGAAGCTGTTGATGTTTCTGCGGGGCGGACCGTGCGGTTCAAGGCAAGTCCGGGGCTGAAACAGGCTGTCTGAGAGAGGGTGGCTGGGGTGGGAGGATTCGAACCTCCGCATGGCGGAATCAAAATCCGCTGCCTTACCGCTTGGCTACACCCCAATCGATGCGCTTCTTTGGAAGCGCATGCTTTTGGCCTTCTAGTCCGAACCGGTTGCCTTCGTAAAGTCCGAAGTCAGGATTCTAGTTCAAGATCGTGATCGGGCAGGCCGGTTGTGTTCAGGGCCTCGTCCATTTTGCGTCGTGCTGAGGGTTTGAGAATACCGTAACGCTCTGCACGGTCCAGCGCGTTATCGAGGGCGGCCATGGTGGCAGCCAGATCCGGGCTCTCGTCTTTTTCCCAAGCCCGCATGGCGTGGGCCCAGACAGCGGCCAGAGCATTGATACGCAGAACACCACCAAAGCCCGTACAGTCGATCCCGGCAGCTTCTGCCAGCCATTTCATGGAATCGAGAGTGGTGCCGGCCAGAAAGGCAGCCAGAGCCGGGTCGTAGGGCACGGCCTGAAAAACAGCACGGACGCCTTCGCGATATTCCTGAAAGATATCGAAGCGGCGCATGATCAGGTCGAAGAGATATTCCCGCAGCGTGCCGCCATTGCCGTCGTCACGCAGGGCGCTGGCATCGGCCAGACGCCCGAGCTGGAGCAGCAGAAGGGCTTTGACGGGGTAGCGTTTGCGGACCGTCTCGACCGGAAGGTCGGCGTCCCGGGCGGCATCCACGAGTGAAAAGCGGTGCCAGCCTTCGCTTGCAGCCAAGGACAGGGCGGACTGGAGAAGAGCGGCGTCGAAGGCTTCCTGTGCCAGATCCGGCGGACCACTCAGTGCCATGTCGTCGGATTCAAAGGGGTCCTGCCGTCCGTCCATACGGGTCTCCTGTCGAAAGCTTCTGGTTTATGGTGGGAGCGTTGCGGTCTGCCGACAAGCTCTCTCCCATAAAGAAACTGTCAGCCAGCGAGTTCGTCGGCCCGTTTTGTAGCAGCGTCAATAGCTTTTGGAACCGTCTGGGGCCAGGCATCGGGTTTCATGAGCACGGCTAGCGCCGCGGCGGTGGTGCCGTTGGGGCTGGTGACGGCCTTGCGGAGGTCTTCGGCGCTTTCGGGCAGATCGTCGAGCATGCGTCCTGCGCCATAAATTGTTCCACGGGCCAGACGGCGAGCGACATTTGGTGCCAGACCATGCTGCTGCCCCGCTTTTTCCAGTAGTTCAGCCAGCAGGAACACATAGGCGGGGCCGGAGCCGGAAATGGCGGTGACGACTGACAGATCGTCTTCGTTCTCGACCGGTACGACGTCTCCGACCGCAAAAAGCAGATCGTGACAGATGGATTTCTGCTCAGGCGTGGCGGCGGCTGAAGCATAGAGACCGCTGATCCCGGCACCGACCGAGGAAGGTGTATTGGGCATGGCACGCAGAACCGGAATATCCGCGCCAGCAAGTCGTGCAGAGTCCGAAAGTGTCTCGCAGGTGCGTCCGGCCATAACGGAGAGAATGGCGGCACCGCTCAGGCGGGGCCCCATAGCCTTTCCAAGTGCATCGATCACGATTTCGGCAACGCTTGGTTTGACGGCGAGGACGATGATGTCAGGTTGAAAATCGGCAGGGATTTCGGCGGCTGTCCGGACGATAGTGACCGTATCGTCCGAGCCGGTTCGGTGTCGGTCGAGGACGACGAGGCGTGGCGGTGTGGGGGAGGCGAGCCACCCGTCGAGCAGCGCGCCTCCCATCTTGCCGCACCCTGCAAGAAGGATTGAAGGGACGGAGAATGGCACGGTCAGGCGTCTCCCACACAGTCGAGCATGGCGGCGTCTATGGCCTCCTGCGGTGATTTTCCGCCCCAGAGCGCGAACTGGAAGGCGGGATAGAATCGCTCACATTCGGACATCGCGATCTCCACGAGGTCTTCCATGCTTTCGCCGGGCAGCGTCTGCACGCCGCGCAGCAGCAACGTATGTCGGTAGGACGGGGTGCCTGTGTCGGGATCGACGGCGAAATGGCCGATCCAGAGGCGGTTATTGGCAAGGGAAACGAGTTCGTGGACGGCCGGACGGCGCTTTGCGGGGGAGCGCAGGTCCATGATGCAGTTCAGGTGCAGGGCCGAGAGTTCATCGGACCACGTGAAATACAAGGAATAGTCGCACCATTGTCCGGGGGCCTGGGCGGCCATTTCGGAGGGGCCGAGGCGTTCGAACTCCCATTCATAAAGGCCCATGACCTGTTCCATCAGGTCGAGCGGATGGGATTCTGTTTCATTGGTGAGTGAGGTGCTCAGGGCAGGCATGGCGGGTCTCCCAAGGCCGTGGAGCCTGGCACCGGCCTGGCGCCGGTGCGGCGCTCCAGATGTCTGCGGCCGGAAGCGGAAAATCCGCTCCCGACATCAATACGTTATGGAGCCTTTGCCCTGGGTGCAAGCATTACGTGTTACAATAACTACACGGTCTGGGGTGACTGTTGCAGATTAGCCCTGCGGGCCGCCTTTTTCTTCGGTTGCGAGCTCTTCGACAGCCGCGAGGCGCGATTCGATTGCGGCCAGACGCTGCTCGGCTGCGTCCTGCGCCATGCGCGCACGGGTTGCCATTTCCTGTACCGCGTCAAATTCGTCACGGCGCACGAGGTCGAGGCTGTTGAGGATTTCGTCCACACGGGTGCGGACGATGGCATGAAGTTCCTCGCGGGCGCCGGTCACGGCGGAAAATGCGTTACCGGCGAGGCCAGCGAGGTCGTCGAAAAAGCGGGGTCTGTCAGCCATGATGAAGTTCCTGCTGTTCTGCGGCGTGTCGTGTCGGGCGCGTCGCTTGGATCGTTATCGGGGGCAGACTATACAGGAAGGATGATTATCGTCACCGGCGGGGCCGGATTCATTGGTTCGTGTCTTCATGCCGCCCTGCGTCGCCGGGGTTTGCGGACGGTTGTGGTTGACCGGCTCAGAGACGGGGTGAAGTGGCGCAATCTGGCGTCCCATGCGCCGGATCGCATCATCACGCCTGATGAGCTGGAAGGTTTCCTTGCGTCCGCACCGGATGTCGAAGCCGTGTTTCACATGGGGGCGATCAGCGCCACCACGGCGCGGGATGGAGACCTCGTCTGGTCGAGCAATGTGGCCCTGTCGCAGACATTATGGCGCTGGTGCGCGGCGCGGGGTGTGCGGATGATCTATGCGTCGTCTGCTGCGACGTATGGGGCAGCGGATCGGCCTGAGATGTTCCGTGACGGGCTGGAAGGCATCGATGGTCTGAGGCCGCTGAACCTGTATGGCTGGTCCAAGCAGGCGTTTGATCTGTGGGTGAAGCGGGAAATTGAAGCCGGAGCGCCTGTGCCGCCCCAATGGGCCGGACTCAAGTTCTTTAACGTCTATGGGCCGAACGAATACCACAAAGGGTCGATGATCTCGGTCGTGAAGGTCAAATACGACGAGGTCGTGCAGGATCGTGCGGCAAAGCTGTTCCGCTCGGATGTGCCGGGACTGGCTGACGGGCAGCAGCAGCGGGACTTCATCTGGGTCGGGGACGTTGTCAACGTCATGCTCTGGCTGTTCGACCATCCGCAGGTCAGCGGGCTGTTCAACTGCGGAACCGGTGTGGCGCGGAGTTATCTCGATCTGGCACATGCGGTCTGTGATGCTGCGAAGCGGGCGCGGGATGTCGAGTTCGTGGACATGCCCGAGAAACTGCGCGGGCAGTACCAGTCTTTTACCTGTGCGGATATGAGCCGACTGCGCGCTGCGGGTTATGATGCGCCGTTTACGTCTCTTGAAGATGGAATCGGGCAGTATGTGCGCGACTATCTTTCCCGTTCCCACCCCAATCTCTGAGAGCCGATTCCGTGAGCCATCCTCTGATCTTCCCTGATTTTGATCCGGTTGCCTTTCATGTCGGCCCTCTTGCGGTGCGCTGGTATGCGCTCGCCTACATGGTGTCGTTCATCATTGCGCTGCCCATTGCGAAGCGTCTGAACCGTCTGTCGCCGGAAGTGGCGACGAAAGAGCAGGTCGATGACTTCCTGTTCTACGCTATTCTGGGTGTGCTTCTGGGCGGGCGGCTGGGTTACGTTCTGTTCTACCGGCCGATGGATTATTTTTCGCACCCGCTGGAAATCTTCAAGACGTGGGATGGCGGGATGTCGTTTCATGGCGGGGCGCTGGGCGTCATTCTGGCGCTGGCCTATTTCAGTTGGAAGAACCGTCTGAGCTTTCTGGCTTTTGCAGACCGGATCGTGCCGGTGGTACCGATCGGGTTGGGGCTTGGGCGCTGTGCGAATTTCGTGAACGGGGAGCTGTGGGGGCGTCCGGCATCTCCGGATCTGCCCTGGGCAATGATTTTTCCGACGGGTGGGCCGATTCCGCGTCATCCGTCCGAATTGTATGAAGCCCTGACCGAGGGCGTGCTCCTGCTGTGCGTCATGCTGTTTGCGGCCAGCCGTCCGGCGGCGCGCGAGCGGTTCGGGTTCCTGTCGGGGTTGTTTCTGTTCGGCTATGCCTGCGCACGGAGTTTCTGCGAGTTCTTCCGTCAGCCGGATGCGAATATCGGGTTCCTGTCCGGGGGTACGACGATGGGGCAGTTGCTGTGTATTCCGATGGCGCTCGCGGGGATGGGGCTCATGGTTTACGCGATGCGGCGCCCGGCCCAGATTTCAGCTCGGGTGTCGGCGCATGTCTGAGGCCGTGCTGAAGGGATCGCTTCTCAAGGTGCCGCATGGGTTCTTCACGCGGCTCGGGGGCGTCTCTCCGGCGCCGTATGACAGTCTGAACTGTTCGCTGTCCTCTCAGGACGACCCTACGAATGTGACGGAAAACCGGGCGCGTGTGGCGCGGGCGCTCGGGGTGGAGCCGGATCATCTGCTGGGGCTGAAGCAGACGCATAGTGACATCACTGTGCCTGTGACAACCGAAACGCCCCTGTGGGTGGCGGGCACCGGGCAGGTCGGGGATGCGCTGGTGACGGACCGGCCTGAGATCGGCGTCGGTGTGATTACGGCGGATTGCGGGCCGGTGCTGCTGTCTTCTGAGGATGGGCGGATTGTGGGTGCGGCCCATGCGGGCTGGCGTGGCGCTGCGGGTGGAATTCTCGAATCCGTGGTGGCGCAGATGGTTGTGCTGGGGGCTGTGGGAATTCGGGCTGTTGTCGGGCCTTGTATTGCACCGGCGAGCTATGAAGTCGGGCCGGATATGCGCGATGCTGTTCTGGCTTATGGGGCGGAGGGGGAAATCTTTTTCCGTTCAGCGCCCCGCGCCGGGCATTTCCTGTTCGATCTGCCGGGTTATTGCGGGTTTCGTCTGGAACAGGCCGGGGTCCAGAATGTGCAGATTCTCGGGGTGGATACGCTGACAGACCCGCGTTTCTTCAGCCATCGCCGCCGGACCCTCGCGGGCGGTGGGCATATCGGGCATCAGATTTCGGCGATCCGCCCGCTGGCCTCTCCATTGGGCTGAGGGCGGCGTAGGCCGGATCTCTCCAGCAGCCAGCGATCGGCGGGGCGTGAGAGGAAACAGTCCACGAGGGCGCCGAGGTAGAAAGATAGACAGAGGGTCGGGAGGAACCAGACCCAGCCGAACGTCCAGTTTTCGCCAGTGACCTTGAACAGGTGGACCATCGGCATGACCACGAACATGTGGCTGAGATAGATTTCGTAGCTCAGTCTGCCCCAGTGGCGCGGCCATGCCAGAAACCGGCTTGCGGTCGCCTTGCCCCAGCCGTTGTAGAAGGCCAGTAGCAAGGCCGCGCAGGATACTGTGAAGAACAGCGGGGCGCCGTAGTTCAGGGTCTGCCAGAGGATATGGCTGTCCAGCAGATAGAGCCCGACACCGAAAGCTCCGGCTCAGCCCAGCCAAGGCGTGAGACGCGCGAACATTGCAGGCGGTATTTGGTGTGCCAGCAGGGCTGTGCAGACGCCCATTGCGATTGCGGAAATGCCCGGTCCATAGGCTTCGTCCTGCCAGATTTCCGAGGCGTCCCGGAGTTGCCATTCCGCAAACGGAAGGGAGAGGGCGAGCAACGCGAAAATGCAGACGAGCAGTCTGGAGCCGATCAGTTTTGGAGCGCGCCCGCTCAGAAGGCAGAGGATCGGGAAGGCGAGGTAGAACAGTTCCTCGACCGACAGTGACCACAATACGTCCCAGTTGGGAGGGAGGTAGTTCGTCCGGGTTTCATAGAGGTTCAGATGCATGAACAGGGCGGCGAAAATGGCTCCGGGCAGGGTCTGGCCCTCATGATGAAAGAGGAAATCAGGTGCTCCCAAGAGGTTGAGCGCTGCGAGAACTCCTAAAAGGACCAGAAGGCATGGCAGGATCCGGCAGGCGCGGCGTCCGGAGAAGGCGAAGATGTTGATGCCGCCCAGACTGCCCCAGCGCCGCATTGTGTGATCGGTGATCAGGAAGCCTGAAATGACGAAGAAGATCTTCACACCCTTGGCGCCATCCCACGTCAGGGCTTTCAGCAGCAAGGCTGGAAAGACTACGGCAAGGCCGGTGTGCATCAGGGGGATGCGCAGAGCGAGGTGATGAATGACGACGAGGATGATGGAGAGGCCTCTGAGGAGGTCTATCCCCGGATTGCGCTGCGCACCTGTCGTGACTGTCTGCACCTTGAGATTCCATTCCGCAAAAACGAAACGTTTCTGTAATGGAAATCAGGCATGATTCCGTTCGGATTGCGTAAGCGTCCGAGAATTGCACGATTGACGGCTGCTTACGCCCTCATCAGAGACGTTTGATGACCCGCCCGTGCCGCTCAAAAAGATGGATAGGAAAGATGCGTCTTAACTCCTGAATGGGCCAAAGCGTCATTCAGGTTATCAACAAGGCCATTGCCAACCTTTGGGATGACTTGGGATAAGAGTTGATCGGGATGACTGTGGCATTCAAGCTCCAGCCTGATAAAGTAGCTTCGCATAATCTGCCCCATGACCTCTTGACCCAGATGAAGCGAGGCAAACTCCGTCATATACGGTTGCATGATTTTCATTGCCGAGATCACTCTGTTTCGTGCATCCGGCGCGTTAACAGATGCTTTGTCTCTATTCGCGTAGTCCAGATAAGTCGCACATGATGTCGAGGGTACGAAGGTCGTCGTATCTGAGGCTACAGCTGCTGTGACCCCAAATGTGAGCTGTAATGTCAGCAAAAACAAACCTTTAAAAATACGCATCTGATATACTCATCCCGAAAAATATACGCGCCTGATCGGCCGCGCTGTTCTGCGACGATCAGGATCGGTTCCATGTCCCCATGATTTGATTACACGGTTCCTGAGACAAGCAACATAGGACTCAATTGCAGCCTGCAGTTTCAGGCTGAGCTTAATCCGCTCTTCAAAGGCCTGAGAGACCCGCTATAGGTCCGTTCTGTCTTCTTCAACGGGGTTTCGCAGGCTGTTTGCCATCACTCCAACACGTGGTAACGCACTGAATCAATTTGCAATTTTATAAATAAATTCCGGTTTCCAGAAAAGCTCATAGGTTATTTGAATGACCCGAATATGGTGAAGGTCTTCGCGAGGGTCGCCCATGTGAATATCCGGTTTTATCGATTACCCGACACAAAGCCGACCTTCCGCTTACCCCCCCCTGATCTGCCTGTCCGCTCAGTGATGCAGAAGCAGACAGGCGGCAGTCGCCCTCGTGGCAGACATAGATAGCAACGACGCATGACCTGAAAGCGGACGTCATCCAATTCGATGTTCATCAGGGCGGCACCCCAAGGTCATGCAGGACGCCCTGTTTGAAGTTGCGCTCGCAAGTATCGAACGCTGCAAGCCAACTATTCTGACGGAGTATTGATTTTCTGTCGTCCCGAGGCTTCACAGCGTGAGAGAGCATCACGGATGGCAAGGCCTAACGCCTCGTCCGACACGGACAAAGGGACGGCAATCCTCTTCTCCGCGTATTTCTTCTTTTCCATGGGGCCCCAGCCCCGATGGCCACCCGGAAGACGGAGTGTGGCTATCAGGGTGACGAAATCCTCGATCAGATCATGCCAGGACGTAAGCACAACATCGCATCTTCGCCCGGCCTGATCGATATCCTTGTAGCCATAGGTCTGAGTAATTTCGCTCCAGAACGCCAGCCTCCGCGTATTGGAAGCCTCTTCCATCGCCCGGATTTCGTCACGACCGAGAGAGGGGACGCCAGGCTTGTTAAAATATTCGCTGCTTTCCAGAGCCTTACGAAAATTTTCGCCTATCCACAGAGCGGAGGCGTCGCAGGGCGCATGCGCGCACCAACCTGTCCGCGAAAAATAGGTCCCGCGCCAGATTTCTTCAGATACAATCGCGATATATTTTGGCGAGAGAGTGATTGTCGCGCTTTTGTAATGCAAACTGCGGATACGTTCCGGCGTGTAGCGAGACTCATTCATGAGATGGCATCGATTTCAAAGTCGAGCAGTTTGTAGACATTGCGTCCGATAGACTTCATAGACCTGTCTCCAGTGAACTTCAGTCATTGTCGCGCTTGGGGTTGGACGTTCAAATGTATAGGCTTAGATGGCGACCTCAGTAAATCCAACAGAAGCAACAGTTTCTTTTCGGCTGAAGAAGCGGCAAAATTACTAGCCGAAAGACTATAAAACTTGACGATTTTTTACTTAGAAGTCGAAATAACGTCTGCTGTCGAGAAATCTCATCCCAAAATAGACATTCTGCTTCCCCCCCCAATCAGCCGTTGGCGCTTTGGGGAAACGGAAGCAGTTCGCTGAGACGTGCGGCTGGATATCCATCGATCATGCGCGTCAACACGTCACGCAGCCAAGCAAATGGCTCGATCCCATTGAGCTTGGCTGTTTCGATCAGGGACGCCACGATGGCCCACCGGTTGGCGCCGCCCTCGCTACCCGCGAACAGGGCGTTCTTGCGGCCAAGCGTGACAGGTCGGATGGCCCGTTCCACCGGATTGGTGTCGAGATCTATGCGTCCGTTCTCGATAAACCGCGCGAGATCGTCCCAGCGCTTCAACGCATAGCGGATCGCTTCGGCCAGTCTGGCGCGAGAGGGCAGTAAAGCCAGTTTTTGTCGGAGCCAGAGTGCCAGCGCCTCAACACGCGGTCGACTGTGCTCCTCCCGAAGGGTTCGTCGCTGATCGGGCGGCAACCCCCGAAGGGATGCCTCAATCTCATACAGAGACCGGATCTGCACCAAAGCCTCGGTTGCGATTGGTGATCCGGTCTGGTGCAGCTCATAAAACTTGCGGCGCGTGTGCGCCCAGCAGGCTGCCAGATGGACTGTTCCGTCTCGTGTCAGTTGCTCAAACCCGGCATAACCGTCAACTTGCAGAATGCCGCGATAGTTCTTCAGATGGCGGGCAGGCCAGGAGGACGTACGATCCGGTGTCGCATAAAACACCACGGCTGGCGGGACATTATCCCCAAAGGCGCGGTCGTCGCGTGTGTAAGCCCAGAGCCGCCCGGTTTTAGTCCGGCCTCGTCCTGGATCAAGGATGGGCAGTGGGGTGTCGTCTGCGAAAACCCGTTCTGCGGCACAGACATGGTTCATCAGCTGGTCGCGCAGCGGGGCCAGCCACCAGGCGGCGGCCTTGACCCAATCGGCCAGCGTGGAACGCGCGAGAGCGACACCGTGACGGGCCAACATCTGGCTTTGGCGATACAGCGGCAAATGATCGCAATAGCGACTGGTCAGCACATGCGCGATTAGACCCGGAGTGGCGAGACACCCTTCGGCGATGCGCTCAGGTGCTGGAGCCTGATGCAGCGTCCCGCAGGCGCGACAAGCGCATTTGGGCCGGTTGATCCGCACGACCCGCACCGAGGCCGGAACCCAGTCCAGCATTTCGCTGGTGGTCGTGCCTGCGTCGTGCAGTGCGCCACCGCAGGACGGGCAGGATGTCACGTCGGGGGGGATCGTTACATCCGTGCGCGGCAGGTGCTCTGGCAGGGCTTTGCGATGCGGGGATTTAACTATCGGTGCAGCGCCGATAGTTTCCGTGATGAGCGGGGAAAGCGGTGCCATGACCGGGGACTTTTCAGTGTCGGTTTCCAGCGTCAACAGAAGCTGGTCAGGTTCGAGTGTCTCGGCGCGACGACCGAACCGGGCGCGCTGGAACTCCCGGATGATCTGCCGTAAGCGGTCAATCTCGATCTGCCCCTCATCCACCGCGCCTGCCAGATCCCGCACCAGAGTTTGCAGGGTGATCGGGTCAAACGGCAGGCTGTCGAGGGCGATCCGCATACCTATAAAATGCCAGTTTTCTGCGGGTTTATACAAGAAAAATCGGCGCGTTTTACCCTGCCATCAGTATGCGTCGCGCGGGGGCCTGTGCCCGCCAGTCCAACCCTTCCAGAAGCATCGACAATCGGGCCGGGGTCAGCAGAACTGTCGCTGGCTCTCCGGGGCTGGCCTGCGTGACCGGCCATGTAAAGATCCCCTGATCGAGGCGCTTGGCACACAGGCACATGCCGTTGCCATCGTGATACAGAAGCTTGATCAGTCCGGCCCTCCGGCCGCGAAACACAAACACATGCCCGCTGAACGGATCGGCCCGCAGCGTCTCCTGTACCAGCACCGACAACCCGTCGATCCCCTTGCGCAGATCGGTGTAGCCCAAGGCCACATGAACCCGGATATGGGGTGGGAGGCTGATCATCGGGGTGTCGCCAGAACATTAAGAATGGCCCGCAGCGAAGCGAGTTCAATCTGCACAGGGACGCGCAGGAAAGCACCGTTGGGCAAGCCGATCTGCATGTCTTGTCCAGAAGAAACGGGCGCCGTGGCGTTTACGTCGCGCAGTGGCGGGGGCGTTGTCGCTGTCGGTAAAGACGCTGTCGCATCGGAAGTCAGTTGTACGGTTGCGAAAAGTGGGGGTGGATCTGTAAGTGGTGCGGGCTGATGTGGGCCGGGGATCGGCTCGGCCAGGTCCTTGAGCCAGCGATAGAGCATGCTGGGAGCGAGGTTGTGCGCCTTAGCGTATTTCCAGGTGGACATGCCGGATTGTAGCAAATCCCACACAACGTCCTGTCGCTCGGCCTGGGTCCATTTGCGGCGCCGAAACTGACGATCCGATAGCAATTGAGCCATCACGACAGGGCGGTCACCCTCAAGGGACAATGAAGAGACGTCTCTCCAGTGTCCCTTCTCCCTGACCACAGGCGCTGACCGTTTTTCTGCGAGTGAGTCCTGCTCGTCTATCTGCTGAGTCATCCGCACCACCCAGCGGCGGAAACTCCGCGGCACCAACCCGTGCTCTCTGCAGTAGGCCGCGCGGGTCAGGCCGGACATCTGCCACGCATCGTAATGCTGTTGCCAATAGTCCTGACCAAAACCCGCCACGTCGTCTCTCCTCCACACCGAATGTCGGGAAGAAAGCACAGCCTATTCGCCGCCGTCAGCGTGTCACGATCGGACGCTTACCGGATTGCGACAGATGTTCAAAAGAGGCTGAAGATACTTTCTGATTTTCTATTTTGTCTTGGGGAGGAAAATTTCTGAACCCGTCCGGAAGGCGCGCCGTTAAGGAAGCAACTCTGTTCCATGACGACACAGGAGTGTTTCCATGCCAGCCGATCCCCGCACCTGCTATCCGCGCCCGCCTTTTAAAGGTCAGACGCAGGCTTTCCCTGGTCTTTCGGAAAAGATGGTTCCGAAGCCTGATTATGGGGAAAAAACCTATAAGGGGTCCGGCAAGCTGACGGGACTTGCGGCTCTGATTACGGGGGGCGACTCCGGTATCGGCCGGGCTGCGGCGCTGGCTTTTGCCCGCGAAGGGGCGGATGTCGCGATTTCGTATCTGGAGACGGAGATCGATGATGCTCGGGATATTCAGGCCCAGATTGAAGCTGAAGGCCGGACGTGTCTTCTGCTGCCGGGTGATATCCGTGAGGCAGCACATTGCCGGGAGATGATCCACAAAACCGTCGAGGCTTTCGGAAAGCTCGACATTCTCGTGAATAATGCGGCTTTCCAGAAAGCCCGCGCAAAGCTGGAAGAGATTTCAGACGAGGAGTGGAAACGCCATTTCTCCACGAATACGGATGCCCTGTTCCATCTGACGAAAGCTGCGTTGCCGCATCTTCAGGCGGGCGCATCCATCATCAATACGTCTTCGGTCAATCTCAAGACGGCGCCAGAGCTGCTGGTACCGTATTCCATGACGAAGGCGGCAATCGCGAATTTCACGTCCAGCATGGCGCAGCAGCTCGCCGGACGAGGCATCCGGGTCAATGCGGTGATGCCGGGTCCGATCTGGACGCCATTTATTGTAACGGGCATGCCGGAAGACGAACAGGAACATCTTGGTTCCGATGTGCCGTTGGGCCGTCCCGGACAGCCTGCTGAACTGGCGGGCGCATATGTCTATTTTGCCGATCCGCTGAACAGCTACACCACGGGGGCGCTTCTGGCAGTAAACGGTGGTGTGCCGATGATCTGAGATGGACGCCTGAGTTCAGCTCTTTGCAAACGCCTGCTCGTTGTCGAGCGGGCGTTTTTCTGTTCTGGGGCCGAAGAGGAGCGTGACGGTGGCACCGGACAGGAGGATCAGGGTGGTCAGGCCGAAGACGCCGGGAAAGCCGGCGATCGGGTAAAGCCAGCCGATCAGGATGGGTGAGGCGATGGCGCCGAGACGGGCGATGGCGGATGCAAGTCCCATGCCCCGAGCACGAAGGGCGGTCGGGAAGAGTTCGGGGGTGTAGGCGTAAATGCCGCCGAAGGTGCCGTTCATGAAAAAAGATAGCAGCATGCCGAAAATCAGGACCTCGGTTGGGGTCTGGCTGGCCGCCATGCCGATGGCGCTGAGTGCTCCGGCGACCATGAAAAGCGCCACGGTTCCGCGTCGTCCCAGACGGTCGGTGATTAGGGCGGCGCAGGCATAGCCGGGAAGCTGGGCGAAATAGATCGAGATGGCGTAACCGAAGCTGCGGGTGATGGTCATGCCGCGTTCGATCATCAGGGTCGGGATCCAGGTGAAGAAGGCGTAGAAGCTGAAGGTGATGGCCAGCCACATGGCCCAGCTCATGAAGGTGGAGCGCCGCAGGTTCGTGGCGAACAGATCCCGGACGGGTCGCAGGGAAGGAGTACCACGATCGGTCGTGGTGGTCAGGCCGACCGCAAGGCCCGCGCTTTCCTCGATGTCGCCGACGATCCGGCAGGCTTCTGCCGTTTGGCCGCGTTCGTCGAGCCAGCGGGGGGATTCGGGTAGGGCGCGCCGCCACCACAGCAGCATGAGGACTGGAAATCCCGTCAGGGCCAGAGCCCAGCGCCAGCCATCGTCCATGGCGGGAACAAGCATGAATCCCAGAAGTGCTGCCGTGACGTAGCCGAAGGAATAGAATCCGGTCAGGGCTGCGGTGAAAGCGCCCCGATAGCGGGCGCCGACGAACTCGCTGAGATAGGGCGCGATGATGGTGGCTTCCGCACCGGCCCCAATTCCGGACAGCAGACGGCACAGGAAGAAGGCGGTGAAGGAGGACGATCCGGCTGAGAGCAGGGAGCCGATGGCATAGATGGCCAGTGCGCTCATCATGACGCGGCGGCGGCCTGATCGGTCTCCCCACCAGCCGGACAGCAGGGCGCCCAGCCCGTAACCCAGATAGGTAGCGCTTCCGAGCAGGCCCAGCGCCGGGCCGCTCAGATGCCACTGGGTTTTGAGCATAGGCAGCGCGAAAGCGACAATCGCGGAATCGAGGCCGTCGAACGTATAGCCAAGGCCGCCGAGTAACAGCAGTTTCCAGTGAAAGCGGGTAAAGGGCAGGCATTCGATGCGGGCGGCGATGCTCATCGGTGGGGATATCTGCCGGAAACTGTGGAAACGGAACGCAATCGTAGCGGTCGCGGGATGGGATGGTCCAGAGGGGCGCAGCCGGGCCGTTGAGTCCGAAAATGGTTGTATCGGTGGCGGTTTTCCGCTACTCCGCGCCTCGCACAGGCACCCCTGGAGGTCTGTGTTGACGAAATTCAATACGCAGGAGCGTAACAGTGGCTAATTTGACGACACTTGCTGTCTCGACGCGTGCGAAGGCTGGTAAGGGGGCAGCGCGCGCTACGAGACGTGAGGGCCTGGTGCCGGCCGTGATCTACGGTGGCAAGGAAGAGCCCTCCATCATCGCACTTGATCCGCGCGTGATCATGAAGGAACTGCATCGCGGTGGCTGGTCCTCGCGCGTGTATAACCTCGCCGCCGAAGGTGCAGAGCCGGTTGCGGCCCTGATCCGCGACGTGCAGCTGCACCCGGTTTCCGACGCCCCGATCCACGTGGATTTCCAGCGCGTTACGGCTGGCACGAAGATCCACGTCGAAGTCTCCATCGCTTTCGTTGGCGAAGAGAAGTCCCCGGGCATCAAGCGTGGCGGCGTTCTGAATGTCGTGCGTCATTACATGGACGTGCAGGCTGATCCGGCGAACATTCCGGAGCACTTCACGGCAGATCTGAGCGGTCTTGAGATCCACGACAACGTACGTTGGACGGATCTTAAGGGCACCGAGGGCGTTGTGCTGACGGGTGGCCAGAACACCGACGTCGTCATTGCTTCCATCGCTGCGCCGACGGTTGATGCCGAAATGGAAGCCGAAGCCGCTGCGAAGGCCGCTGCTGCTGCTGAAGCCGCTGCCAAGCCGGGCGCAAAGAAGAAGTAATGTCATGAGGCTCTGGACCGGTCTCGGCAATCCCGAGCCGGGGATGAGCCGTCATAGACACAATATCGGCTTTATGGCGGTCGATGAGATCGCCAGGCGCCACGGTTTTTCGCCGTGGCGCAAGCGCTTCCGGGGGGAGACCTCCGAAGGCGTCATCGGGGGGGAGAAGATTCTTCTCCTTAAGCCGATGACGTATATGAACCTGTCAGGCGACAGCGTTCAGCAGGCCGCGCAGTTCTTCAAGATTGCGCCGGATGATATCACCGCCTTTCACGACGAACTCGATCTTGCTTTCGGCAAGCTACGCATCAAGCGTGGCGGTGGCGCCGCGGGGCATAATGGTCTGCGGTCCATGGACAAATGTCTGGCGGGGCCGGATTACTGGCGCGTGCGGATGGGAATCGGTCATCCAGGGCACAAGGACCGCGTGACGGGTCATGTGCTGGGTAATTTCGCCAAGGCGGAAGAGCCGGAACTTGAGCGCTGGCTTGAAGCCATGGCTGATGCGGCACCCCTGCTGGCCAAAAAAGAGCACGAAGCCTTCATGACAAAGGTCGCCCTGCTGGCGGCGTGATTGTGCCAAGTCTGAAAAGCCGCTTTCGCGAAGGCAGGTGGTTGTGAGCCTTCTCGGTTTCTGCGAACACAGGGCAACGGAATTTTCTGGAACGGATCGTTCGCATCTGAGCGGTCTTCAATGATGATGGAGAGCACGAATGGGTTTCAATTGCGGCATCGTTGGTCTGCCCAATGTTGGCAAGTCCACGCTGTTCAATGCCCTGACGGAAACGGCGGCTGCCCAGGCTGCGAATTACCCGTTCTGCACCATCGAGCCGAATACGGGGCGTGTGGCCGTGCCGGATGCGCGGCTGGATGAACTGGCGCGGATCGGCAAGTCCATCCGCAAGGTTCCGACAAGCCTTGAGTTCGTGGATATTGCCGGTCTGGTTCGCGGCGCGTCCAAGGGCGAAGGTCTTGGAAACCAGTTCCTCGCCAATATCCGCGAAGTTGATGCCATTGTGCATGTTCTGCGCTGCTTTGAAGACGACGACATCACTCATGTCGAAGGTGGCGTTGATCCGGTTCGTGACGCGGACATCATTGAGACGGAATTGATGCTGGCGGATCTGGAGAGCCTTGAGAAGCGTCAGATCGGGCTTCAGAAGCGTGCCCGCGGCAACGATCGTGAGGCACAGGCGCAGCTTGAACTGATGGAACCACTACTTGCGGCGCTGCGGGACGGCAAGCCCGCGCGGACGGCTGTTCCGAAGGGGCAGGAAGTGGAGGCGTCCCGCCTTCAGCTTCTGACGACGAAGCCGGTTCTGTATGTCTGCAACGTCGAAGAAGCCTCGGCGTCCACCGGCAATGCGTTTTCGGAAGCTGTGCGCAAGCGGGCCGAAGCCGAGGGTGCAGGCGTTGTCGTGGTGTCGGCCGCTATTGAAGCGGAAGTCAGCCAGTTGCCGCATGAAGACCGGACGGAATTTCTGGACGGTCTGGGCCTGACGGATAGCGGGCTGGATCGTGTGATTGCGGCTGGTTACAAGCTGCTGGGTTTGCGGACGTATTTCACGGTTGGGCCGAAGGAATCGCGCGCCTGGACGATTACGGCCGGGACGAAGGCACCTCAGGCCGCTGCCGTGATTCACAACGATTTCGAACGCGGGTTCATCGCTTGCGAAACCGTGGCTTTCGACGACTATGTGGCCTGCAATGGCGAGGCCGGGGCCAAGGAAGTCGGCAAACTGCGGATCGAAGGCAAGGAATATGTCGTGCAGGACGGTGATGTCCTGCTGTTCCGCTTCAATGTCTGAGGCGGGAGAAGACGTCGCCCGGATTCTGGTTGGTCTGGCGGAGAAGGCCCGTCGTGCCAGTCGGAGTCTGGCGCGCGCCAGTGAGGACACTCGCAATCTTGCGCTTTTCGAAGCTGCGAAGGCGCTGCGGGAGCGGTCTGATGCGATTGGTGCGGCCAATCAGCAGGATCTGGCTGGCCTTTCTGAAGATCGGAACGCTGCTTTTCGCGACCGTTTGACGCTGACGCCTGAGCGGATCGAGGTCATGGCGCGGGGTCTGGAGGATGTTGCGCGTCTGCCGGACCCGGTGGGACGTATTCTGGCAGAGTGGGATCGGCCGAATGGTTTGCACTTCCGCCGGGTTGCGACACCACTTGGCGTGATCGGCATGATCTACGAAAGCCGTCCGAATGTCGGCGCGGATGCGGCGGCGCTGTGCATCAAGTCTGGCAATGCCGTCATTCTGCGCGGGGGCGGGGAGAGCCTGCATTCGGCGCGGGCAATTCAGGCTGCGATGGAAGATGGATTGCGGGCTGCCGGGCTGGATGAGGCCTGTGTGCAGATTCTGCCCTCTGCCGATCGTGCTTTCGTGGGGGCCATGTTGCAGGCTTCAGGGTTGATTGACCTGATTATTCCGCGTGGTGGCAAATCCCTTGTGGAGCGGGTGCAGCGCGAAGCCCGCGTTCCGGTTCTTTCTCATGCGGATGGTCTGAATCACACCTATGTTCATGCAAGCGCTGATCCGGCCATGGCGCGGAAGGTGCTGCTGGATGCGAAAATGCGGCGGACGGGCGTCTGCGGGGCCACGGAAACCCTGCTGATTGACGCTGCGATTGCGCCGATGCTCCTGCCGCTTCTGGTTCAGGAGCTGGGGGCGAAAGGATGTTCCTTTCGGGCGGATAACCGGGCTCGCGCGATTGTGCCGACACTTGAAGCAGCCCGAGCTGACGATTTCAGGACGGAATGGCTGGATTCTGTGCTGTCGATTGCCGTTGTGGACGGGGTTGAGGACGCTCTGGATCATATTGTCCGGCATGGAAGCTCGCATACCGAAGCCATTATTGCCGAAGATGCAGAGGCTGCGGCTGAGTTTCTCAACGGGACGGACAGTGCAGTCGTGATGTGGAATGCCTCCACGCAGTTCTGTGACGGTGGGGAGTTTGGATTCGGTGCAGAAATCGGCATTGCGACGGGGCGCATGCATGCGCGTGGCCCGGTGGGGCTCGAACAGCTCACATGCTATCGCTACGAGGTGATCGGCACCGGACAGGTGCGGGGCTGAGACGTATTCCAACGTCTGGGGATGGCCGGACCATGCGGATCGGCCTGCTGGGGGGGTCGTTCAATCCCGCCCATACGGGTCATCTCATGGTAGCGCGGCGGGCGTTGCGGGCGTTGCGGTTGGATCAGGTGTGGCTCATGGTCTCGCCGGGGAATCCACTCAAGTCGGGCAAGGGGATGGCGCCGTTCAGGGTGCGCCTTGCGTCTGCGGAGCGGATTGCAGATGGGCGGCGAATCGTCGCGACCGATATCGAATCCCGTCTGGGGCAGCGTTTCACCGTCAAAACCGTGGCCTTGCTGAAGCAGCGCTTTCCGCATGTGCGGTTCGTCTGGCTGATGGGGGCGGACGGGCTGGCGCAACTCTCACGATGGAAGCGCTGGCGTCGGTTGGCCGCGTTGGTTCCCATCGCTGTTGCTCCGCGTCCGGGAAGCGTTTCGCCCGCGCTCAGAGGGGCTGCGGCGTCAGTTTTACGGCATCAGAGACGGCCTTCTCGAGAATCTCCGGTGCTTGCGGAGCGAAAAGGCAACGCATGGACGTTCCTTTCTGCGCCGCAGAACGATATATCGGCTACAGCGTTGCGTGAGTCCGGCCAGTTTCGTCCGGAGTCCGATCAGGAGTAAAAACCATCACCAAGACGACCTCTCCCGAATCGCAGGCCAAAAAGCCTGTGCGCCGGAAAACCAGCTCCCCCGATGCGGCACTGGCCGAGGCTGCCAAGGTGCCGGGAACGGCTCGCAAGAAGGCGGCTGTTGCCGGACCGAAGAAAACGGCCGTCAAGCGCGAAGCCGTGCAGCCGGACGTTCTGACCAGCATGCTGAGCGTCATCACCGCGAGTCTGGATGAAGACAAGGGTGAAGACATCGTTGTTCTGGATCTTGTCGGCCGTGCGAACTTCGCAGACCGCATGGTCATTGCGACCGGTCTCGCTGACCGCCAGATCTCTGCGATGGCGCATCACATCGAAAAGAAGCTCAATGAGATCGGCATCAAGCGCATTCTGATCGAAGGCGCGAATGGCAGTGACTGGGTTCTGATCGATGCCGGCGATGTTGTCGTTCATCTCTTCAAGCCGGAAAGCCGCGAGCTTTATGGTTTGGAGCGGATGTGGGGCACGGATCTGGATGGCAGCGAAAACGAAGTCGCGGTCGGACAGGGCGAAGAGCAGGACTAAATGAAGCTGGTCGCAATCGGTCGGCTCAAAACCGGGCCGGAGCGCGAACTGTTCGAACGTTATGCGGGCCGGATCCGGCCCGCCCTGACGGTGACGGAACTCGCGCCGTCAAAGGGCAGCGTCCAGGAGCAGAAGCGCAAGGATGCTGCGGCTCTGCTGGGGGCCTGTCCTGACAATGCCCTGATCGTGGCGCTGGATGAGGGGGGAAAGACGCCTGACAGTCTGCGTCTGGCGGAAATGCTGTCTCGCTGGCAGGAGTCGGGCCGTCCCATTCATTTTCTGATTGGTGGTGCTGAAGGGCTGGATTCGAGCGTGATACAGCGCGCTGATTCCGTGATTTCCCTTGGGAAACTGACCTGGCCGCACATGCTGGTCAGGGTTCTGATTGCCGAACAGGTTTTCCGAGCTCAGGCCATCAATACCGGCCATCCCTACCATCGGGAATCCCGACCGGATTGAGTGGCCGGGTTATATTTTCCTGATTATATCAGCGAATCGAACGGTCTGGCGCGTCCGAGGTGAAGGCATCGTCCGGAGCTTCGGCGACTTCGGTGCTGAGCATCGGATGGCTCAGTGCATCGGAGCCATTCACGATAGCGCGGTGACGAAAGCCTGAGACGTTTGAGGCACGGGCCAGCACAACATGTGGCGCCGGATTGCGGTCACCGTCGTCGGAACGGGGATAGATGAAGCCGTATGTCGGGTAGATGCTGCCCAGTCGGCCGCTGCGATCATTGAGAGCAACACGGACGGCGCTCCAGTCATTGTTGGGAGAGACGTCAACGACGCGGACATTGTGCGCGATGCCGTTCGAGGCCCAGTGTGACTGGTCGATATAGATCGTGCGGCTGTCTTCAACTGAACGCACCACAGCGACGTGGCCGAGGGGCATGCGGCGGATCGCCCGGAAATTTAGAACCGATCCGGCCTGCGGTGCAGAGCCACGGGCATAAACGCCAGCAGCATTATACCACCAGTCCCGCGCATTGCCGTGCAGTTCGACCTCGGAGGCCGTTTTGGCGTAGGCGACGCACTGGATGACGTGAGCATAGGCATGATGGTGGCTGATGGAACGGTGACTGTGGAAAACGGACCGTCCGTGATGAGCCGAACTGTGACGGGCCTGAGCCTGTCCTGAAAAGAACGCGACAGCGGAGAGCGCCAGAGCGGAGAGAAAGGATTTCCGGCAACTTTTATGCTTCACGATCTTTAGGATCCTGATTGGTTGTGTGTTGTTCGGGTTACAGGGAGGTAACAACCTTCCTGCAACCCTGACAAGAGTAGAATGCAGACCTGTGTGTTAAATTTTCATTTCCATGGAAAATCTTTTTGACACCACATCTTGCTGTATTCTCGCCACAATCGTTCGGGTCAGATCATTTCGTTGTTGTGAGCATGATCTCGACAAGAATTTTCGGGTCGGCCATCACGGCCTGAACGCAGGCGCGGGCGGGGGCTGCGTTTTCCGGAAGCCAGGCGGACCAGAGCGTGTTGAGCGCAGCGCGGTCCGCGATGTCTTTCAGCCAGATCTGGGCCTGCAGGATACGGGTGTTGTCGGTGCCGTGTTCTTCAAGGATCTGGTCGAGCTGGTCGAGAACGCTGCGGGTCTGTCCTTCGATACCCTGTGACAGGTCGGCTGCAACCACACCCTGCGTGAAAATGAAGCCGTGATATTCTACAGCCTTGGACAGGATGGCGTTGGGTTCTGTGCGGATGATGCGGCTCATGATGACACCTTGGTCTGGAGAGGAAAGGGCGAGAGTGACCTTCCTGCGAAAGAGGGTCAATGATCTGCGCGATACAATCCTTCCGGTTGACTTGTCGTGCGGAGACGGAGCCTGTATCGCCACATCAGAACGGATCGTCTGGAAGGAGGAGTGATGACTCCTTTGTATGCGAAGCGGGTGCCGGTTACGCCCTTGCGGCAGAACTGCACTATTCTCTCAAATGACGCGGGCCGTGCTGTTGTGGTGGACCCGGGTGGGGATGTTGATGACATCCTTCAGGAACTGGGTGACATGTCTGTCGAGGCCATTCTCCTCACACATGGTCATCTGGATCACGCTGGTGGGGCGGCTTCTCTGAAGAGAGCTCTTGAAAAGCGGCAGAACCAAAGCGTTCCGGTTGTAGGGCCGGATCGGCGGGATGAGTTCCTGTTGCAGAGCATTACGCAACAGGCTGCTGCTTTCGGGCTTACCGACATGGAAAATGTAATGCCTGATCGCTTCGTCGAGGGCGGAGAGGTGCTGCACTTTCTGGGGCAGGACCTGCATGTGGCGCATATTCCGGGTCATACTCCAGGGCATGTCGTTTTCATGGACCACGACAATAGGCGCGTTCTGGCGGGGGACACGCTGTTCCGAGGAACGGTCGGCCGTACGGATTTCGCTTATGGGGATTCACGCGCACTTATCGATGGCATCCGGACCCATCTGTTAAGTCTGCCTGATGATACCGTGGTTTTGTGTGGACACGGAATGCCGACGACCATCGGCGAAGAACGGCGGGCCAATCCGTTTCTGATTTCCTGAACCTGAAAGTCATACCTTCATGCGAACTTTAAGTTTTGTGCTGCTGGCGGCTCTTGGACTGAGTGCCGGTGTTGCCAGAGCAGAAGACCCGATTACGCAGGCGCAGGCGCGTTTGCCAACGGATAGTCTGACGATCATGACCCGTGACGGGCAGAAGCACGTTTTCACGGTGGAGCTGGCCAAGACCTATCGTCAGCAGGAAGTCGGAGAAATGTTCCGCAAGAACCTGCCTGAGAACGAGGGTATGCTGTTCATGTGGCCAGCGCCGCAGGTGTCGGACATGTGGATGCGCAACACGCTTGTGCCTCTGGACATCGTTTTCATTGATTCCACGAACCACATCCACGCTATCGCGGAAAATGCCGTACCTCTGAGCGAAGCTATTCTGCGGAGTGATGGTGTGGTTGCAAACACACTCGAACTGGCAGGTGGTGTGACGGCGAAGCTGGGAATTCGTGTCGGGGATGTTGTTTCCAGTTCCGCTCTGAAACACTGATGGTCCTGTGAAGATACTGGTTACCGGTGTTGCCGGATTTATAGGGTTTCATGTTGCTGAAGCCCTTCTGAAGCAGGGAATGGATGTCGTTGGGATTGATGTTCTCAACGACTATTATGACCCTTCCCTGAAAATGGCGCGGTTAAGCCAACTTGAGCCTCATCCGAAATTCAGCTTCGTGAAAGTGGATGTGGCCAACCCGCAGGCCATGCGGGATGTTGTTGGGCAACATCCCGATCTGGAAGGCGTCATCCATCTCGCCGCTCAGGCTGGTGTTCGATATTCGCTGATCGATCCCTATTCTTATGTGACGGCGAATGTGATGGGGCAGGTTGCGCTTCTGGAAGCGTGCCGGAGCCTGAAAAAGCTGGGGCATTTTGTATATGCGTCTTCGTCTTCGGTTTACGGACGCAATCAGGAAACGCCTTTTCGGGAAACGGATCGGGTCGAACAGCCGAGTTCCCTGTATGCGGTCACCAAGCGTGCGGCCGAACTGACATCGGAATCCTATTCTTATCTGTATTGCATTCCGCAGACAGGACTGAGATTCTTCACGGTTTATGGTCCGTGGGGACGGCCTGACATGGCTTATTACGGTTTTGCAAAAGCGATCTCAGAAGGCCGTCCGGTCACACTCTATGAAGGGAAAGGCCTTTCACGCGATTTCACCTATATCGATGATATCGTCAGAGGTGTTGTGAGGATCTTGGCAAAGCCACCGGAAGCTGGAGTGTCACGTCTGCTCAATCTTGGCGGGGATAAACCAGAAAAAGTGACCCGGATGATCGAATTGCTTGAGAAGGATCTGGGGAAGAAGGCTCTGGTTGAACGCCATCCGCGTCCTGTGGCGGATATGGAATCGACATGGGCTTCTCTGGAAAAAGTGAGAGAATTGTGCGGTTGGGAGCCTGAAGTTTCCTTTGAAGACGGCATGAGAGAATTCGCTGTCTGGTTCAGAAAGTTCCATGGAATCTGATTTTTTCACAAAAATGCAATTTTCCTGTTGACCCCCTCCGGTAGCCCCCG
>NZ_BEWP01000014.1 GCF_002723995.1 Gluconobacter kondonii
CGTGGAACGGGATTTTTTACGCGATGCCTCTGCTCGGTTGGGCGTGATCAGAGGCGGCAGATGATTGACCCGAAGCGAGCACGTCTGCCGATCATCCGGCAATGCACGCTGCTACAACTCAACCGGTCGGACGTGTACTATCGGCCTGTGCCACAGAACGAGGCCAATCTGGCGTTGATGCGGCTGACCGACGCCTAGTTCCTGGAAACGCCGTATTATGGCTCGCGGCAAATGACATGGCATCTGCGCCGCCTGGGACATGAAGTCGGTCGCAAGCGGGTCCGGCGGCTCATGGCGATTATGGGGCTGCGGGCGATCTACCAGAAGCCACGCACGAGTGTGCCCCATCCAGAGCATCGGAAATATCCGTATCTGCTGCGGGATCTGGTCATCGACCGGTCCAACCAGGTCTGGTGTTCCGACATCACGTATCTCCCCATGAAACGGGGATTTCTCTATCTCGTGGCGATCATGGACTGGTTCACGCGCAAGGTCCTGTCCTGGTGTCTGTCGAACACGATGGACGCGGAGTTCTGTATCGAGGCGCTCCGGGATGCGTTGATGCGCTACGGCACCCCATACTGACCAGGGCTCACAATTCACGACGCCCCGTTTTACCGGGCTCCTGGAAGAGCGTCAGATCCGCATCAGCATGGATGGACGTGGGCGCTGGCTGGATAACGTGTTCATCGAGCGTCTGTGGCGGTCGATGAAATACGAATGCGTCTCCCTGCACGCCTTTGAGACCGGATCAGAACTTCGAGTGGGGCTCACGAAATGGATCACCCATTATAACGGGCAGCGTCCGCACGCGGCACTGGCTGGACGCACGCCCGATGAGGCGTATCATGACGTGCCGATGCCCTCTGGTCCGGGGTTAACCCCGGACCAGAGGGCCAACAGCAGCGCCGTCAGAATGGCGGCATGACAACAACCGGGTATAGCTTATTCAAACCCAAAAGCTGTCCGAACAGACGGGGCCACCTCTGGCTTCCTTCCACTCGCGTGAAAATAATACCCCATCAAATCCCGGGACTAAACACCTGAGAGAGGAATATCCGTCATCTATTAACTTCGTGATCCGAGACGCGAAATCACCCGAATGAAAATGAGTTCGGCAAGCAATTCGACAAGTGTCTGGGTAACGATAACAGTTGGTAGGAGAGGCACTGCACCGGGGACTGATAAAGCCAGTGGCAGCACAACCAGAGAGTTTCGTGATGCACCGCTAAATGCAACTGCCCGACCTGCAGTAGCCTGCAATCGACAAACTCGAGAGACAACCCAGCCCAGCAGGGGCGCGCATATAGCAAAGGAAATATAGAGCGGAACGATATGCAGAACCGTATTGAGTTCCTGATCTAGACGTGGAACTACAGAGGCAATCACGAGAAAGAAGACACTCGCTGTAACCGGAACGGGAAGTAAACCTAGGTTGCGTTGACAAAAGGTCTATACGCTCATTCTGAGATCTGATTCACTGTTGTCTTTAACGAAGACGATAAGGTGAAGCGGGGATGGCACGAGGGGATCTGACGGATCGTGAATGGGCGCTGATTGGTCCGCTTTTGCCATCCGAGCGTGGCCGTTGGGCACGGCCATCCGGAGACAATCGCCGGTTTCTCAACGGCATGTTGTATGTCCTGCGCACCGGTTGTCCGTGGCGGGACATGCATGAGCGCTACGGAAAATGGAACTCGGTCTATGTCAGGTTCCGGCGTTGGGCTGAACAGGGTGTCTGGGATGCCCTGCTGCAAACCCTGGTTGACCTGGGTCTGAGTGATGACTGGCAGCATATGGTGGACAGTACCGTGGTCCGCGCCCACTCCCAGGCAACGGGTGCAAAAGGGGGGCTCATACGGAAGGTTTTGCTCGATCACGCGGCGGTTTTACGAGCAAAATCCACGCCCGGTGCGACAATCAAGGACGTCCTTTCGGCTTTGCCCTTAGCGGAGGTCAGGTCTCGGATTACAAAGCCACAGATACCCTGATGGCGTTTGCGGTTCCAAACCCCAAAGCCATGCTGGCCGACCGGGGCTATGACAGCGACTGGTTCCGCCAGGATCTGCTGCTCCGTGGTATCCTGCCGGTTATTCCCTCACGAAAGGCCGCAGTGTTCCACAGAAAACAGACTGGCGGCGTTACGAAGACCGCAATCGCATTGAGCGGATGTTCAATAAACTCAAGCAGATGCGGCGTATTGCAACCCGCTACGACAAAACCGCCTTGTCCTTCATGAGCTTCCTCAATATCGCCGCCGCGAGGCTTTGGATTGAATCTTTTGTCAACGAGACCTAAGCACATCAATCAAGGGTTCTTCGATCCCTCCACCTCTCCAGGAACAGAAAGCCCCGCATGTTGTAGACGATATTGGCCAGGCCGATCCTCATGGTGGCCCGGTTGATACCCACGGTCCGGACGAACAGACCCGTCTGCGATTTCTGATCGGCAAAGACGTGCTCGACGCGGGATCGGATCACCGACTTCCCTGCGTTGGACCGCTGGATATGGCGGGGCATGGGCTTGAGATGCGGCTTTTTCCTGTGGACCTTCGAGACGAAACCCTCTTTGTCCATGAAGTCCTCATTGGCTTTCGAGCGATACGCGGTGTCAGCCCAAACGCTTGAGGCCGTATTGGTTTTATCCAGCAGGCCCTCGCGCAGTCTGGCGCCATCACTGGCGGCGGCATCCGTCGCTTTCCATTTCCGGATCAGTCGAAACTTTCGATCAATGGAAACATGCGATTTGTAGCCAAAGAACGCAATGGCGAGGTCCGTAGCCGGGAGCGTCCCGTCCTCCTGCCGCTTTGCCTTCGTGAACTTCAGTGTCCATCGCGCATGGCGATCCTTGTGGGATAACTTGGCCGGCTTGTCCTGCCAGTCCTGCGGAATGCGGCCTTCCCGAAGATCAACTTTCTCCCCGTTGGTATTGCGCTGCTTTGGCGCTGCCACCAGCGTGGCATCCAGGATCTGGCCGGACATCAGCAAATACCCGGCGTTGCGCAGAGTTGCATCAAACCGGTCAAACAGTCTTTCAATAGCTCCCGCCTGGGTCAGGCGTTCACGGAACAGCCAGACCGTTTTGGCGTCAGGCACCCGGTCCGATAACGCCAGGCCGAGGAAGCGCATGAAGGACAGCCGGTCGTTGACCAGATACTCCGTTCGCTCGTCGGAGAGATTGTTCAGCGTCTGGATCACTAGGATCTTGAACATCAACACGGGATCAAATGGGGGTCGTCCGCCTTTATTCCCATCCGAATAGGCCAGAGCCAGCTCCAGATCGGGGCGGAACACTTCAAAATCCACCGTCCGGGAAAACACTTCGAGCTGATCGCCAAGCCCGCTCAATCGCGCAAGCCGCTCTTCAACGTCAAAGCAATCAGCCTGCTTCATAGCCCTATTCCCTCAGTCAGAGCCAGACGAATGGAATCACAGAGCAGACCTCAAAACCAGGGGTTGTTTTCGAACCCCCCAAGTATAAATACCGCGTATCTTAATAAAATTCAAACGGAACTGATAATATAAATCACCATCGCATATGTATAATAATTAATTATTTATTTTAATATTTTTTAAATCTATAGAAGAGACACATTTTATCCCGTCATAGTAATTAATGTTTATCTTTATAAAATTATTAATAACTGAACTATATAAAAAATCAATTTCTGATATATAAAGTCTGTTATTAACAATGCTTGAGAACATATCAGGATTCAAACATTTTTTCGATGAGTTAAATCCGATAAGAATTTCACTAATATACGGGGGATTAAACATTTTTTCTTCAACAAAATCTATATAGTATCCGTCGATTGTAATAAATTTTTTATCTATTTTAGATACTCCTCCTTTATCTGTTTTACCATTGTATAGAATAAAATTATCATTAGCTCTAACCAAAGGAGGGAATATTCCAAAAATATTTGATACCATCTCTAATGGCATTGGTAAATTTTTACCAATATATTTAATAGTATCGTTTATGCTACTATTGTATATGTTGTATTTTAATAAGCCAACCTCATGGGAGATTCCATCTTCTGGATATAAAATTCCTAAAAAAATAGAGAAAACTACAATAAAATATTTCATGGAAATATCCTAAATTCATAAAGGGTTATAATATTATTTTTTTATATTTATATCATAATATTTTCCATAATATTCACTATAATCTTCTCCTGATCCAGTCTTTTCGGAAGTTCCATATGTCTGTGCTATCTCGGAATAAGCAGTGCTCATATTACCAGATGGAGGGTTCGAAAAACCCCCTGGTTTTGAAATCAGCTCTGTGATTCCATTCGTCAGGTTCTGACTGAGGGAATGGCGCTATGAAACAGGCGGGATTTTTTGACGTTGAAGAGCGGCTTGCTCGACTGAGCGGGCTTGGCGATCAGCTCGAAGCGTTTTCCCGGACTGTGGATTTTGAGGTTTTCCGCCCGGAACTGGAGAAGGCTCTGGCCTATTCAGATGGGAGTAAAGGCGGTCGACCGCCATTTGATCCGGTGCTGATGTTCAAGATCCTGGTGATCCAGACGCTGAACAATTTGTCCGATGAACGGACGGAGTATCTGATCAACGATCGCCTGTCGTTCATGCGCTTCCTTGGTCTGGGACTTTCAGATCGTGTTCCTGATGCCAAAACAATCTGGCTGTTCCGTGAACGCCTGACGCAGGTGGGAGCGATCGAGGGTCTGTTCAATCGCTTTGATACAACCCTGCGGAAAGCCGGATATCTGCCGATGTCCGGCCAGATCCTGGATGCCACGCTGGTGGCAGCGCCAAAGCAGCGCAATACGAACGCAGAGAAAGCCGACCTCCGGGCAGGACGTATCCCTGAAGACTGGCAGGACAAGCCGTCAAAGCTGTCGCACAAGGATCGCCATGCGCGCTGGACACTGAAGTTCACCAAAGCAAAGCGGCAGGATGATGGGACGATCCCGTCAACGGATCTTGCCATTCCGTTCTTTGGCTACAAATCGCATGTTTCCATCGATCGGAAGTTCCGGTTCATCCGGAAATGGAAGACAACGGATGCCGCCGCCAGTGATGGTGCGCGATTGAGAGAAGGGCTGCTGGATAAAACCAATACGGCCTCAAGCGTTTGGGCGGACACGGCGTATCGCTCAAAAGCCAATGAAGACTTCATGGAAAAGCAGGGCTTTGTCTCAAAGGTTCACAGGAAGAAGCCGCATCTCAAGCCCATGCCCCGCCACATCCAGCGGTCCAACGCAGGGAAATCGGTGATCCGGTCGCGTGTCGAGCATGTCTTTGCCGATCAGAAATCGCAAATGGGTCTGTTCGTCCGAACTGTCGGTATCACCCGGGCCACCATGAGGATCGGACTGGCCAATATTGTCTACAACATGCGCCGCTTCCTCTTCCTCGAAAGATTAAACGGGAACGCATAGCTATCCAGCGGGGGACAGCCCCTGATCTGCTCAAAACGCAGATGGAGGGTTCGAAAAACCCGCTGGTTTTGAAATCAGCTCTGTGATTCCATTCGTCCGGTTCTGACTGAGGGAATGGCGTTATGAAACAGGCGGGATTTTTTGACGTTGAAGAGCGACTTGCTCGATTGAGCGGGCTTGGTGATCAGCTTGAAGCATTTTCCCGGACTGTGGATTTTGAAGTGTTCCGTCCTGACCTGGAGCAGGCTCTGGCCTATTCAGACGGAAGCAAGGGCGGGCGACCGCCGTTCGATCCAGTGTTGATGTTCAAAATCCTGGTGATCCAGACGCTGAACAATCTGTCCGATGAACGGACTGAGTATCTGATCAACGATCGCCTGTCGTTCATGCGCTTCCTTGGCCTGGGGCTTTCAGATCGTGTTCCTGATGCCAAAACGGTCTGGCTGTTCCGTGAACGCCTGACCCAGGCGGGAGCGATCGAGGGTCTGTTCAATCGCTTTGATACAACCCTGCGCAGTGCTGGTTATCTGCCGATGTCGGGTCAGATCCTGGATGCAACGCTGGTGGCTGCTCCAAAGCAGCGCAACACGAACTCCGAGAAAGCCGATCTCCGGGCAGGCCGTATTCCCGAAGACTGGCAGGACAAGCCGTCAAAGCTGTCGCACAAGGATCGCCATGCGCGCTGGACACTGAAGTTCACCAAAGCAAAGCGGCAGGATGATGGGACGATCCCGTCAACGGATCTTGCCATTCCGTTCTTTGGCTACAAATCGCATGTTTCCATCGACCGGAAGTATCGGTTCATCCGGAAATGGAAGACAACGGATGCCGCCGCCAGTGATGGTGCGCGATTGAGAGAAGGGCTGCTGGATAAAACCAATACGGCCTCAAGCGTTTGGGCGGACACGGCGTATCGCTCAAAAGCCAATGAAGATTTCATGGAAAAGCAGGGCTTTGTCTCAAAGGTTCACAGGAAGAAGCCGCATCTCAAACCCATGCCACTCCATATCCAGCGGTCCAATGCAGGAAAGTCCGTGATCCGATCCCGCGTCGAGCATGTCTTTGCTGACCAGAAATCGCAAATGGGTCTGTTCGTCCGAACTGTCGGTATCACCCGGGCCACCATGAGGATCGGCCTGGCCAATATTGTCTACAACATGCGCCGCTTCCTCTTCCTCGAGAGGTTGAACGCGAGCGCGTAGCCAGCCAGCGGGTGCCAATCCTCGATCTGCTCAAAACGCAGACCGAAAACGACCCCAAAAACCAGAAATTACTCGCCAAGGCATATCAACAAACAGTTTTTCGATCCCTCCAATTTGTGATCGAACCCAAGACGCTGCCTTGGGGTAACCGCACGCTCCAGTTCCGCGACCCCGAGGGGACTATCATTAGCTTGTTCACACCTGTAACCGAAGCCGCCCGCGTCCGGTTCGGGAGTCTATGACAAAGTACGGTCGGCGCTGATAATAATTCTGTGGAGCTGTAGACCACTGGACACTTGCGGACACCGAAAGACGAGGGCTAAGCGGAATATCGGCTATCTGTTGAAAACATGATAACTCGGTCATTACTGTAATACATACCGCTCTGTCCTTCAAATAACCAAAACCGCATTATTGCGCCTCAGGCGTAGAAGAAGGATAGAGTTTGCGGGCAACCCGCTCCATGGTTAGCCCCTGGACAATAATCGTAAACACCACCACCCCGTAACAGACAGGCAATAGAAGCTCCCGCAAGTCTCCGGGCGGTAGTCCAAGTGCCAGCGAAACCGAGATGCCGCCACGCAGACCGCCCCAGGTCAGGATACCAAGAACACGCCCTCGTTCCCATTGCCTGAGATGAACCGGAAGCGTTGAAAACAGCACGCTTAATGCCCGCACGGCAATGGATAGCGGTATCACGGCAAGTGTCGCCAGCACCGCAAACAGATGCGGCGTGATCTCAAGAATTTCAAAGCCAATCAGCATGAACAACAAGACGTTTAGCACCTCGTCAATGAGTGTCCATGCGACGTCGAGTTCTTTGCGGGATGCCTCATCAAAAACGGAATGGCTATAGCTTGTGCCAAAGCACAGTCCCGCCACCACGACGGCAATCGCACCCGACATGCCAAGTTGGTTGGCAATGCTAAAGGTTCCGGTCGCAAGAGCCAGCGACGTCAACAGATCAATGTGCGGATCCCGCTGTCCCTTAAGTATACGGAGTGCAATCAATCCGGCCAGTGCGCCCAACAGACCGCCACCGATCGCCTCGCGGCAAAAACTCAGAGCAATCTCGGAGGCGGTCACTCCTTGGCTGTCCCCGGTCGCCAGTCCTATCGTGACGCCGAAGATCACCACCCCCACGCCGTCATTGAACAGACTCTCACCTGCGAAAACAGCCTGCAGGGGGGCAGGCAGTCCGAGACGTTTCAGCATCCCGACAACCGAAACGGGATCAGTCGGAGCGAGGATAGCCCCCAAGACGATGCACCATGTGAAAGGAACGGTGTGACCTAACAGAGGGAAAGCGTACCATACCGCGATCGCCAGAAATGCAACGGCCAGAACGGTTCCCAAAACAGAGAGAGCAGCCACGGAGGCAAGCTTTGCGCGCAGATGTCCGACATCCACCTGCGTGGCCCCGGCAAACAGGAGCAGAGACAGCGCGCCATTCAGGAGAGCCGTGGGAAGATTGATGGCTCCGAGAACAGATCGCGGGAGAGCCTGAAGGTCATAGGCCGGTATCAGCGGATTCAGGATCATGACCAGCAAGGAAGCCAGCAATGAGAAGACCAGCACACCGATCGTGACAGGAAGGCGAAACGTGTGGTGATTGAGAATACTGAACCCCGCCGAGAGAGTTAGAAGAAGAGCGAGGATGCTGATGGTATCCATATTGTTATGTCTGACTTTTTTCGCTTTGCATAAAGAAATATTGGAAAAATTCTCGTCTTTTCTCTCATTTGGTAACGTTTATTTTTTATCTTTTTCTCTAAATTCCGATAATTTTACATAAAGAGACGGAAGAACAAGCAAAGTTAACGCCGTACAAGATAGCAAACCACCGATAACAACGGTGGCCAATGGTTTTTCGACTTCAGCTCCTTCGCTCATTGAAAACGCCATAGGAAAGAAACCCAGACAGGCTACCGTCGCGGTAGCCATGACAGGGCGGAACCGTTCCTCGGCAGCTTCCTGGCTGGCAACACGCGCCGACAACCCTGCTGCTCGCTTTTCCCGAATGCAGGAAACAAGGACTACGCCATTTAAGGTGGCCACGCCGAACAGGGCGATAAACCCAATCCCAGCGGAGACACTAAACGGCAGGGCTCTCACGGTTAGCGCCAAAATCCCCCCGGTGGCCGCGAATGGTAGATTTAGGAAGACCAAACCAGCCACCCAAACATCTCCAAAGGCGAACACCAACAGAAAAAAGATAAGAGCTAAGGTAGTCGGTACGACAATTTCCAATCGAGCAACAGCAGACTGGAGATTGCGAAACTGCCCACCCCATTCAACACGATATCCGTGGGGCAGTTTAAGTTTCTGGACAACGGTCTTCTGTGCTTCCTGCACGAAGGAGCTCATATCACGCCCGCGTACGTTCGCCTGCACCATCATCCGTCGCTCTCCCTGATAGCGGCGGATGGCTGCTGGCCCATCATTCAGCGTAATTTTAGCGACCTGAGACAGTTCAACCATCTGGTCATCACGTGTAGCAACCGGGAGGCGTTTGATATCATCAAGAGTACGCCTTTGCGGGGCATCAATTCTTACTTCAGTCGGAATTAAAGCGTCACCAGTTGAAACCGGCGGCCCGACATGTCCCCCCAATGACTCAACAACATCAAGAATAGTCGCTGTATCTACATTAAGCCGACCTGCAGCTGTTCGGTCTACATCAATATGAAGGTATGGAATGGTTCCAACGTCCTGAGGAGCGACGTCTGCAGCACCGTTGATTTTACTGACAATGTCAGCCGTCTGCTTTGCTAGCGCTTGAAGCGTGCGGATATCAGGGCCATAAATGCCAATCGCAATCTGCGAGCGCACTCCTGCCTGCATGTCATCCATGCGCATCTGAATGGGTTGGCTCCAAGAAAAAAGCGAGCCAGGATTGTTTTGGCGCAGTGCTGCGTCAAACGCTCTAATCAACCCTTCCTGAGAATGTGCCGTCTTCCACTCTGATCGTGGCTTGAGCAGAACATAACTGTCAGTCTGCTCTACACCCGATGGGTCTGTCGGAATGGCAGACGTGCCCGTGTTACTCACAATTGTTCGTATGTCAGGGAACGTTTTCAGCGTCTTCTCGATTGCAGTGACTTCGCGGATCGAAGCACCCAATGAAATCGCCGGAAGGCGTGTTGACGTGACAATCAGATCACCTTCTTGGAGTTGTGGAATAAATTCTCCTCCAAGGCGCGCCGCCAAAAAGACAGACACCAGCAAAATGCCGACTGCAACTATAAAAATCTGATTTGTATGCGTGCGGCAGTATCGCGCTGCCGGGTTGAATCCTCGCCGTAAAAAGGCAATAAATCGCGTGTCATGGCTCTCGATACTGCCATCATGTCCATGCCTTTCAGGAACATTCTTTGTTTGAACGCTTCCAGAATGGCTCTTCATGATCATCGCACATAATGCGGGCACGCCCAAAAATGCGAATACCAAAGACGCCAGCAGTGCCAAGATGATTGTTTCCGCCATTGGCCGAAACATCCGGCCTTCGACACCTTCCAGTGTCAGGATCGGCAGATAAACCAGCATAATGATGCAAATAGCAAAAATGACTGGTCGCGCGACGGATGTTGTTACTTTCGCTACGCGCTCTTGCAGAGTCAGTCCGGCCACAATGGAAATACTAAGAACGCCTTCAACAATCACCAGTGCGCTATCAACAATCATCCCAAAATCAATGGCGCCAAGACTCAGGAGATTGGCCGAAATACCGAGATGATGCATTCCAACCATTGCAGCCAATAAAGCAAAAGGGATGATGGACATGATGACAAGAGAAGCCCTCCAGTCTCCAAGAACGACAAGCAGCACCACCAGAACAAGCAACGCGCCCAATGCAAGGTTTTCCTTGACGGTATCAATCGTCACATCTGTCAGAGTTGTACGGCTGTAATACGGCTCCAGGGTGATGCCCTCTGGGAGTGTTTTTTGAAGCGTTGGGAGAATTCTGTTTAATCGATTGAGCGTGTCACGGGCACTTGCGCCTTCCTGCAAGAGAATAACTGCATTCACAGCTTCTCCTTTACCATCCCGTGTTACAGCTCCTAGCCTTGGCAGAGCCCCCTTGCGGACAGTGCCAATATCCCTGATATGAACAACTTCTCCGTTTGGACCACTTTTGACCTGAATTTCTCCCAGTTCCTTGAGGTCATCGATAAGTGAACGCCCCACAATAATGTGCTGCTCATCGTTATGCTCTATCCACGCCCCCCCCGCAGCTTCATTACCAGTATCGACAGCTTTGAAAACATCCGAAACGGACACATTGAACCGACGCATAGCCATTGGATCGAGCGCGACTTCGTAGGTCTCCGACGCACCACCATTGACGTTGACATCCACCACCCCAGGAACCAGTCGCAGCTTAGGTACAACGGACCAGTTCAGAATACGGTTCAGATCTGTAAGAGACTGGCCTTTCCCTTTTATCTCCAATTGCATGATTTCACCCATGCCTGTGGCCATTGGTCCCATGCTAATGGAGAGGCCGTGAACTGAAATGGTATTTTTTGCCTGATCCAGAAATTGGGACACCAGGTCCCGATCGCGATAAATACTCGTGTTGTCATCGAATTGAAGATACAGAACCGACACGCCTGTGCGGGAAACCGATCTGAGATTTTTTAGCCCGACAACCCCAGATAGCACTGTCTCAATAGGGAATGTAACGAGCTTCTCCACCTCTTCCGTCGGTAATCCAGGGGCCTGAATGGTGACCAGGACCTGACGTGGAGAAATATCTGGAACAGGCTCTACAGGAAGAGAGCGAAGGTCGAAAAGACCAGCCACCATCAAAAGCAGAATACAGCCTAGAATTCCTTTACGGCCTCTGACGACATGCAAAAAGAAATTCATGATCTAGTCCCGTGCTTCGGAATGATCAGGTGTCGGCGCCAGAAGATATTGTGACTTCAGGACAAAGCTTCCTTGAGAGACGACTTTTTGCCCAGCCTTGAGACCCTCTGTCACCAAAGCTTTTCCCTCAAGAGTAGTCGCCACAGTCACATTCCGCGGGACAAATTCATGATCTGACTTTTGAATAAAGACACAATTTCTTCCATTCAGTGTCTGAATGGCGACTTCTGGAACAAGAACACCGGAGACACGATTTCTTGTCATCAAACGAGTTTTTACAAGCATATCAGGGCGTAAAACCATATCAGGATTTGTTACAAGGCTGCGTACCAGAACATGTCTGGTTCTGGGATCGATACTGGCCTCGATAAGAGTAATATTTGAAGTAATAGGAGCCTGATTTGCAGAGATGTATGTTAGCTGCTGCCCTCCAGAAGCCAACAGTCCAGCTTTCTGTGGATCAACCTGCGAGATGACCCAGACCTGCGAGAGGTCGTCAATTTCAACAGCTGGTAAGGCTGTATTCGAAACACTCTCTCCCTGAGCCACTGAAATCGTACGGATAATACCGCTGATCGGAGAGGTCACGGTAGAAACCAGACCTTCTCCTTTTTCCAATTGTATTGAATACCGCGCAAGACGTTGCCGTTCCATAGTTAACTCCGCCTGTCTCTGACGAAGCAGTTCACGTGCAGTTTTAAACAATGAGAAACGTCGCTCTACTTCGCTGGAAGAAACAACGCCTCCCTCCAAGGCGCGCCCACGTTTATACGTATCCGTTGCGTTACTTTCTTGCGCCAGGGCCTGTTGATAAGCCGCCTGCGCCTCGTTAACTCTTTGTTCTTGATCGGCCAGACTAAAGTTTTCGTACTTGAAAAGAGGGGTGCCCTTCTGAATTCTCTCTCCTGGCGTCACAAATACTTCTTGAACACGGCCGTTTCCGACTGGGTGGATACGGGCGACATGACGCTCATCAAGCGCGACATAGGCTGGAACATCCATATGATCAGACAGCGTTCCGGCTATCGCCGTAGAGATCACAATATTTTCCGCTTTAAAGGCATCCGGCGAAATCTGAACAGTCTTTTCAGCCATGCCTACGTCAGGAAAGCACAAAGAACTCATGCCCAACAGGACAAGAAAAAAAAGTGATTTTTTCATGGGGTCTCTCCTGTCAGGAGCATCATTCTGATCATAGCCGTGTGCCAGACGACATTCGCCTGAGAGGCTCTTTGCTGGGCTTCGAGTGCACTACGGCGCGCACGGAGATATTCTATGATGGGCGCTTCACCCATCTTCCAAGCCTTTTCCAAATTGTCTGCACGCTTCTGTAGTGCGGCATTTGTTGCTTTACTGTGCTGCAAAGTTATGAGTGAAGAACGAAAGCGAGTATGGATTTGTCGGTATTCGGTTTGGACTTTTCTACGTGCCAGAATGGTATCACGATCAGCCGCCGCCATAGCGCGCACCGCCTTCATTTCTCTAGGTGTGTTTCGTGCGGAGCTTGGGAGAGGAATCTGGAGCTGAACCCCTACTTGGGTATCCCAGGGACTTTCATACTGCTCTTGCCGACTTACCATCACACCAATCCGAGGGTTAGGGATTTGAGAATGACGAACGACAGCGTAAGAAGCTTTGGAAAGTTTTCTAACGGCTTCAGCCAACCTGACTCTTGGATCTTTTTCAATATCCAGAGCCATATTACGACCTTCTAAAATATGCCCCGAAAGCGATAAAAGATCGGGAATCTCATCAGAGCCCGTTAATGCCTGGATGTCTGACTGAATACTCTCTAGAGATTGAGATGCGTCAGAAATTTTACCTTCTAGTTCCTCTTTCTCGGCAATTATCGCGTCATTATCAGATCCAGATACTTCACCGTTCTGATAAGCGACTGCCGTTACATGAGCGATATTCCCCAAAAGTACGTCAGCGTGGCGAAGGTTTCTAACGGTCTCTCTTTGCAGGGTAGCCTGACTCGTCAATGTGACGATGCGCACAGCGGTCACCAATTTCTGAACTTGTGCTCTAGCCTCTGCTACGGCCTGATTCCCAAGAGCTTCGTTTGAAAGAGCACGGCTTTGACCTGGCAACCACAGAGGGAAATTAATACCTCCTTGGTACGTTGTGTAACCAACTTTACTACCAATGAAATGATCGTCGAGATATTCCCCCGTAATCATCGGACTGTCTGGGAACCAAGATCGGGCGGATTTTACTTCTTTCTTTGAAGATAGGGCATCGATATGAAAAGATGAAAGATTAGGATCGTTTTTCCATGCCCTTTGTATCGCATCGTGGAGAGTCTCCGCCCGAGCATAAGAAACAACACTTATAATAATCACCGCAGTACTGATATAATGTATCAATAAAGAGATTTTCACGAATTCATAACTTCCAGATCGGCCCAACCGAGCCAAAAGCATACATCTTGATAAGGGAAGATGTTTTTCAAAGAATGTCTTAAGAAATTAAAATAATTTTAAGACGTAAATCAAAGAAATAAATAGAATATTCTTTAGTTTTTACATAAAAATTATAATTAATATAAAATATACACTGTGAACTTTATTTATATTTAGTATTAATTAATTTATTACAATTATATATTTTATCCAGATTGGCAATCATGAACACCATATTCTCTTGATGGGATAGTGATCAATTTGCTCGTCTTCGGAAAGGAATGTTGCGTGTTCAGCTTGCGCCTGCGCCATAAGGAGATGGTCAAACGGATCACGATGATGCAGAGGCAAAGACATCAGGATCTGCAGGTGTTCGGGCTGTATTGGCAGCAGAGAAAAACCTTCCGCAGGAATCGCTGCCAGAATGTCGTTCATATCGGCATCCAGCTTTCCGATACGGATTTTGATCGCAATCTCCCATAGCGACACGATACTCACCAGAATATCGTGGGCCGGGTCTGCGATGATCTCCCGTGCAGTCTCACCCAGCCGCTCTGAGTCCGAAAGCCACCAGAGCAACGCATGAGTATCAAGCAGAACCTTCACAGATCGCGTTCCATACTTTCAAGAATGTCCGGCGGTGTCTGATCAAAATTTTCACTTATTCTGATCCGCCCGCGAAGAGCTCCTGGCTGACGGCGGGGGCGATAGGAAGGAGCCGGCGGTCGCAGTTCAGCCACAACCTCATCATGAGATGTCACCAAGATCGTGCTGCCCTGTCTGACCTGACGCAGATAAGCCGTTAGGTTTCCGCGGAACTCTCGAACACCGATTTTCTGTGGGGACGGTAAATTATCTAAAAGATGCTGACTCATAGTCTCCTCCCTATGTGTCACCATAACATGTACACATAGGGAGGAGGTAGAGATTTTCCGAGGCATATTCGATTTCAGAGGTCCGTAGCTTCAGACAATGCCAGAGCGTCCTCGACATCCACCCCAAGGTATCGAACTGTACTATCCAGTTTTGTATGGCCGAGCAGGATCTGAACGGCCCGGATATTGCCGGTTCGTTTATAAATCATGGCAACCTTTGTCCGACGGAGTGAATGAGTTCCATATTCACCGGGGATCAGTCCCACCGCCTGAACCCATTGATCCAGAAGCCGGGCGTATTGCCTTGTGCTCAGATGAGCTTTGGCGCTTAGGCGGCTTGGAAAAACATACTCATTCAGGCCACCGCCGCGATGCTCCAGCCACGCCCGCACGCTTTCCCGGGCTGTTTCTGTAATTTCGAACTGTACAGGTCGCCGAGTTTTCTGCTGGACGACCATGGCTCGGTGACGCACCTGACCGCTGGTCACGATGTCGCCGATACGAAGGCTGACAAGATCGCAGCCTCTGAGCTTGCTATCGAGAGCAAGATCAAACAAAGCCTTGTCTCTGATACGCTGCTCGCTACCCAGCCAGAACCGAATAGCCCAAACGTGCTTTTCTTTGAGCGCCCTCTTGGCTCCAACCATTTTTCCTGCATTCCAGGGCACGGACGCCTTCAACGTAGGCGATGGAAAATGCGTTTTCTTCTCCATGATATGTTCTCCTGATCAGCTGCACATGCAGCAATCAGAAGTCTGGACGAGGACATCAGCGGATAACGAGAACTATTGCCGACCGTCCGCTTTGCGGAAACTGGAACTGCTCGTCTTATGACTGAGAAGAGGCGTAAGCAGCAGGTCCGCTTACGCCTTGATTGTGTTGAAAAAGCCTTGCTGTGATTGCGGATGAAAGCACCGTGGGGTTAGCCTGATTGGCCTCTTCACCTCACTCTGCCGCCATCGCTACCCGCGGTGGGACGAGCTTGGCCATCTTGCGGAGGTTTTGGGCGGTTGCGGCGAGGAGAAACTCATCATGAGCGCCCTTTGGACCGCGCAATCGCAGGCGGTCCAGTTTTAGAATTCTCTTGAGATGGGCGAACAGCATCTCGACCTTCTTTCGCTGTCGACGCGCCGTGACATAGGCGTCCGTCAACGCGAGGTCGCGGGCCATATCCCGGGCGCCTTCATGGATCGAGCGCATGATTTTGCGGGCTGGCGTATTCGGCGTGCAGCGCTGTCGAAATGCGCAGCCGTCGCAATCGTGCTTGCTGGCACGGTAGCGAATGAACCCGTCCTGATCGACCTGTGAGCGAGACACCGCAGAGTTGCGTTGCGATGAACGCAATTCTTTGTTGGCCGGGCAAATATATCGATCGTGCTCGTGGTCAAACCTGAAATCAGACCGGGCAAACGTCCCGTCGCTGCGGGCAGATTTGTCGAACACCGGGATATGAGGTTCGATACCGCGTTCGTCGACCAGCCACGCCAGGTTCGGCGCATCGCCATAGGCGGTGTCGGCGGCCAGTCGCGCCGGCCAGACACCGAACCGCTCCTGCACGCGATCGACCATGTGGCGTTGGGCGGTGACTTCGGCCTGACGCACAGCAGTTGTGGCTTCCACATCCATGATTACGGCGTGATCCAGATCGATCAGGTAGTTCGTGCTGTAGGCAAAGAACGCTCGTTCCGGCGTGGCGGCCGTGAAGCGGGCGGCCGGATCCGTCGGCGCCAGCTTCTTCGGCACGACGGGTGTTGAGCCGCCGAAGGCTGCGTCGTCCAGCGTTTCAAGATATTCCTGCACCGCGCGGCCAGCGGCATCGGGCGGTAGTCCCTCGTCTCCGGGGACGGCCCGCTGCCGATTGACATCGGCCCGGATCAGGCTGGCGTCGACACCAAAGCTCTCGCCGCCTACCAGGTTCTCGGCAATGCAACGGCGAACGGTCGTCTCGAAAACCTGCCGAAGCAGGTCGCTCTCCCGAAAACGGCCATGCCGGTTCTTGGAAAACGTCGAGTGATCCGGCACTGCGCCGTCCAAACCAAGACGGCAGAACCACCGATAGGCGAGGTTCAGGTGAACCTCCTCGCACAGGCGACGCTCGGAACGGATTCCCATACAGTAGCCGATGATCAGCATACGGATTAGCAGTTCAGGATCGATAGAGGGGCGACCTGTATCGCTGTAGAACGGCTTCAAGTGATTACGAACCGCAGTCAGATCTGCGAAACGATCAATCAGCCGCATCATGTGGCGTTCAGGAACATGTTGCTCAAGCCTGAACTCGTAGAACAGCGCCTCCTGCATCACGATCCGCTCGCCCATCATCCGCATCGCCCTCCAGCCTGTGACGATACTGAATCAGCAGGAAACAATTACCGCAAGACGGAGTTTTTCAACACAATCGCCTTCATGTCGGACGTAAAGGATCTATCTTTATATTCTTGAAAGCGGATGTTCCCGGGTGATCACAATTCAAGATTGGATAAGGGCCCAACCACTTGAACGATGAGTAAAAATCTTCTGGAAAATCGTTGTTGGCATAAGTGAATGAAGCCTTACCGGAATCGCGAAGTAACTCCATAACATATTCGCACCGAATTATCAGGATCAGGATTTATAGCCAGAACATGATGGCTGTCGTGCAGAAATAATCGAGAAGAAGCGGCGCCCGGCATCTGTCATATCTGCGGGCTTTCCGGCCTGACATTCTGGTTCCCTCCCCTTTTTTACCACAATGGATATAAATATGACGGGTGCCTTGTGAAGTTGCTCACTTATCGAATTGCAGAAAAGCTTTGGAGAATACCGACCATCTTCCGCCTGTTTTGATCAGATTAAGATATTCACAACAGTCAGAGCCAATGGCATCATTTTCGGTAATAATGCGCACGACCGCCGTGACAGGAGTAATGTCGAGTATATCGATATGAGATGTGATTTCCGGGGAAGCTCCGTGGGCCCTGATAAATTCGGCCGCCAGATTGCCAGTGCCCCCCACAAGCTCACCGTCGACGATACCATGCGTCACGACATCTTTATGAAATATGCCGGACATGCTGTCGGCATTGCCAGTGCGCAAGGCCTCGACATATCTTTCAAGGAGCCCTCGAACATCTTTATATTCACTTACCGGTATATTTTTCTTGTTCATGATCAGCCCTTTTTTGTCCCAATGCCTAACGATAAACGTGAAATTTTAGATCTGTTGCGAAAAGGTATCAAGATACGCCTTGCATGTTGTCCCTCTCTCTGCATTCGATCTCGGTGACACGCACCTTATCCGAAATGACCCGGTAAGAGATTTCCAGCTATGAAAGACATATTCAGCCTGGCGCTCATATGTGAGATTGCCGCCGAATTTCGTGCCGTGGATATCTCTTTTGATGCCGACGCCTTCATCGCGCGTTCAATGGAGGGCCTGAACAAACTGGAACTCACCGGTCGTGCTGCACATATCGCGGACGCCATGCGTGTATATCTGCCTGTGCGGTTTGCTGAAGCCGCCGCTGTCATTGACGCATCTCTTGGTCCAGAATTGCCGCCGACCGGTAAAATTGGTGGTGCGGCGCTTCGTTACATGCCGCATGTCCTTTTTGTTCGAAAATATGGCCTTGACGACTATGAGGCAGCCATGCGGGTTCAGGCTGAACTCACCAAGAGGTTTACTGCTGAATTCAGTATCCGAGCCTTTCTGGTGAAGTATCCGGAACGAGCCTACGAGCAGATGCTGGTATGGGCTGATGACGACAACGCGCATCTGCGTCGATTGGCTTCGGAGGGGATGCGCCCGCGCCTGCCATGGGCGCCTCGTTTGCGCGCGTTTCAGCACAATCCGCGCCCTGTAATTGAATTGCTTGAACGTCTCAGAGACGACCCTGTGCCCTATGTGCGACGTTCGGTCGCGAACAATCTGAACGATATCGCTAAAGATCATCCTGAATTGGTTATCGAGACCTGCCGCCGTTGGGCGCAAGAAGCGCCTGAGGGACGTACCTGGATTGTCCGCCATGCTCTTCGCTCGCTCGTCGCCACTGGCAATCAGGATGCAATACGCATATTGGGAGGTGCAGCAAATCCTTCGATACGTTTATCAGGCGTCGCGATCGCCCCGCAGCGTGTCACACTGGGTGGAAACACGCGCGTTTCTTTTGAAGTCGTGAGCACTGCACAACAGAGCCAGCGCTTGCTAATCGGCTATACCGTGCATTTTGTGAAAGCCAACGGAAGTTCACGCGCAAAGTTTTTCAGGCTTCGCACCCTTACGATACACTCCGGAGAAAAGATCGCGCTCAGTGCTACGGTGTCTTTGGCGACTATGACCACACGTCGTCATTTTCCAGGCAACCACCGTATTGACGCCATCATCAATGGCGAAGCCCATCCCCTCGGGAACTTCGAAGTAATAACTTCAATGTCCGTCCCTGCGTGATGCAATTTACCGGGAAGAAGATTCGTTTGAATGACCGGTATATGAGGGTACATCGGTAAACCGGACGTTCTGCTTACCCCCCAAGTCAGCCGCGAGCCTCAGAATGGTTACAGACCTGCGTAAGTTGAAACGGCAATCGCGAAGAGGGCCAGAGACGATCAGGCTGTCTTTCTGGAAGCAGACGTTGTCCTTGCATGAGCATCATTGGAACACGCCTCGAAAAGACCTTTGTGGGTCTTTTTTGTGCTTCACCCCTATGTCCGATAAAGTAAAAAAATGGACATAGATTTTATGGCGGAAAACTGCGGATTTTTGGTATTCCTTGAGGTTTCTGAACGGCTGTTTGTCTAAATGCCCATCACGCCCTTCATGTCTCCGAACTATACGCCGTTGACGTATGAGCCAATGACGTATAGATTTTTGTGAATGTCAAAGCTGCAGACCGTTGTCGAACTGCCTGAATTCATAAAGCGGGCAAAAGCCCTGATGTCAGACGACGACCGGACGGCTCTGATCGACATGCTCGCTGCGATGCCAGATTCTGGCATTTCTTTAGGTGGCGGTCTGCGAAAGGTCCGCTTTTCCCGCGAGGGTGGTGGGAAGAGGGGAGGGTACAGAACTCTCTACGTTTTTGGCGGAAGACAGATGCCTCTGTTCCTGCTGACCGTTTTTGCCAAAAACGAGAAAGACAATCTGACGCGATCTGAACAGGCCGCCCTGGTAGACTTGAGCAAGACGCTTGTTGCGAAATACGGAGAACCATCATGAGCGCTTATGACAGCATTCTGCAGGGGCTGAATGAGGCTCTCGCCTATGCGGAAGCTCCGGTCGAGGACAGCGTGACCCACCAGGTCCGCGTTCCGTCGGTTGACGTAGCGGCCATCAGAACCCGGACCGGACTCTCTCAGGCACAGTTTGCCAGAAGTATCGGGGTCGCCAAGGGGACCCTTCTGAACTGGGAGCATGGCCGTCGTCAGCCAACCGGACCAGCCCAGGTTTTGCTGGCGATGTTGGAGAAGCGGCCGTCGTTGGTGAGTGATCTGCTTTCCGCGGCTCGCTGAGAAAACATAAGTCCCGATACGCTTATTAAAATGGCCGCTATGGGGGGGACAGCGGAACATCTGTTGTACAACGGAAGCCGAAAAAAGCTGACGTTGTTGGCAATCCAGCATCACGATGCTGCCCAATCATGAAAATCAGATAGGTTCCCGATCGCAATCACTGACTGAGTGAGGAACCCCGCGGCAGCATGCGTCCAAGCACTTTGTCTTTCAGGACAAACTGATGAAAAAGCGCCGCCGCGCCATGGCCTGTCGCAAGACCCATAATCAACCAGGCGTTCCAGTAATGTAGCGTCTGAAACCACGTCACGGTTTCCGCCGGGAACCGCGCGAACGGGGATGGAATCAGGAGGCCGAAAAAACTCATCGTCTGCCCGGCACCCCATCGCCAGAGATAGCCCAGCAAGATTTCCGCCAGAAGCAGCACATAGAGCGTGTACTCTGCTCCAAGGGCGAATACCCGGTCCACAGGCACGAGAAGGTCCGACAGATGCCGGCCTTTCGTCAGACGCCAGACAATGCGGAACACCATAATTGCGGTCAGCAGGATGCCGGCTGTCAGATGCGCGACCACCATCAGATGATGGACGGGTTTTGTTGGCCAGTTCCAGGTTTCGCCAAGAGCAAACTGAAGCAGCACCAGAAAGGCCGTCATCCAGTGAAGGATGATCGTCGGCCTGTCGTAACGCAGCAGGCTATCTGTGATGTCCGGCGTTGAATAAGGCATATACGTCTCGGCAAAAAAGAACCCTGAATCCACTTCCGTATCATGCTTACCTGACAGGATTCTGAACAGAACAGATTTTCCTAAAACATAAATAATATTGAAAATAACTCGCAATATCAGAATGAAATATCTGTTGTCGCGGCAAATGATGCATCTTAACCTTTATTTGTATTCACCAGAAGCAGCAGGTCATCTTATGTCGCGTCTCCATCCTTTGGCCGAACGTCATGCCGTCGAGAAACTGGGATGGCTGCGTGCGGCTGTTCTCGGCGCCAATGACGGAACGCTGTCGACCGGCAGCCTCATCGTCGGCGTTGCCAGTTCTCATGCGACACGCGGCAGCATTCTCGTCGCGGGACTGTCCGCGCTTGTCGCGGGCGCCCTGTCCATGGCGGCGGGCGAGTATGTCTCGGTCAGTTCCCAGGCCGATTCCGAACACGCCGACATCGCCCGCGAGAAACAGGAACTGGTCACGGACTGGGAGGGCGAAGTCACCGAACTGGCCGGGATTTATCAGAAGAGAGGGCTGGATAAAGACCTCTCGCGCAAGGTCGCCGTTGCCCTCATGAAGCATGATGCGCTCGGTGCCCATGCAAGGGATGAACTGGGTCTGTCCGAAGCCACGGCGGCACGCCCCATACAGGCGGCATTCGCCTCGGCAACCGCCTTTTCATCCGGAGCACTACTGCCTGTGCTGGCGGCGGTTCTGACGCCCGTGGCGTGGGTGTCCTGGGGCGTGTCCCTGACGTCCGTCGTGGTTCTCGCTGTTCTGGGGGTCGTTGGCGCGATTGCCGGCGGCGCAGCGCCTCTGCGCCCAGCACTGCGTGTGACGTTCTGGGGTATTGTGGCAATGATCGTCACGGGCGGGATCGGCCGCCTGTTCGGCGTGTGAAGCCGCGTTCCAAGCTCTGAACGAGGCATGTCCTGGGTAGTCTTGACTTCATCCCATATATCCGTGATCGTCGATTTATGGATACAGAATCCGCACTCTCGGCCCTCAACGCGCTGTCCCAGTCCACGCGGCTGGAGATCTTCCGCCTGCTGGTGCGCCACGAACCGGACGGGCTGCCCGCCGGGGACGTCGCGCGGCACCTCGATGTCCCGCAGAACACCATATCGGCCCATCTCGCCACCCTGACGCGCGCTGGCCTGCTGACCTCGCAGCGCCATAGCCGGCTGATCGTCTATCGTGCGTGTCTTCCGCGCCTGCGCGACCTGATGCTTTTCCTCGTCAGGGACTGCTGTGCGGGCAGCCCCGAACTCTGCGCGCCCCTGATCGCGAACCTGTCTTCCTGCAGCCCGAGCCCGGCCTCCTGCCCATGACCGTCACCATCTACCACAATCCGGCCTGCGGCACGTCGCGCAACGTGCTGGCACTGATCCGCAATAGCGGCGAGGAGCCCAGGATCATCGAATATCTGAAAACGCCACCCAGCCGCGCGGAACTGGTCGATCTGATCGCCCGTATGGGGGTTCCGGTGCGCGCGATCCTGCGGGAAAAGGGCACGCCCTTTCACGAACTCGGCCTCGACAACCCGGCCCTGAGCGATGATACGCTGATCGACGCCATGATCGCACACCCGATCCTGATCAACCGGCCCATCGCCGCAACGCCACTCGGTGTTGCGCTCTGCCGTCCGTCCGAAACGGTGCTGGATATTCTTCCCTCCCCACAGCGCGGCGCATTCGCCAGGGAGGACGGCGAGAAGATCGTGGATGAGGCCGGAAAGCGGATCGTCTGATGCTGGCCCTCGCCATTTTCATTGCAACGCTGGTCTTCGTCATCTGGCAGCCACGGGGTCTCGGCATCGGCTGGAGTGCGATGGCCGGTGCCGCCGTGGCACTGGCGACCGATGTCATCCACTGGCACGATATTCCTGTCGTCTGGCACATCGTCTGGGACGCCACCTTCACCTTTGTCGCGCTGATCATCATCTCGCTGCTTCTGGATGGGGCCGGGTTCTTCCATTGGGCGGCCCTGCATGTGGTGCGCTGGGGCAAAGGGCGAGGCCGGACGCTGTTTCCCCTCATCGTGCTACTGGGGGCGGCCATCGCGGCCGTGTTCGCCAATGACGGTGCGGCCCTGCTGCTCACGCCCATCGTCATTGCCATCCTCACACAACTCCGTCTGAACCATGGCGCGGCGCTGGCCTTCATCATCGCGACCGGCTTTGTCGCGGATACCACCAGCCTGCCGCTGGTGATTTCCAATCTGGTGAACATCGTCAGCGCCAATTTTTTCGACATTCCCTTTGACCGCTACGCCGCGATCATGGTCCCCGTCGATCTGGCTGCCCTTGGCGCGACACTTGCCGTCCTGTGGCTCTATTACCAGCGGCAGGTGCCCCAGACCTACCCCGTCTCTGAACTGCCAGCACCTGTCTCGGCTATTCGTGACCACCTTGTGTTCCGCGCGGCTTTTCCGCTGCTGGCCCTGATTCTGGCAGCTTATTTCCTGACCGCGCCATTTCATATTTCGGTCTGTATCGTGGCCTGCCTGGCTGCCGGCATCCTGCTGGCAGTCGCCGGATATGGACGGGTCATTCCCATCCGCCGGGTGCTCCGGGGCGCGCCGTGGCAGATCGTGATCTTCTCGCTGGGGATGTATCTGGTGGTCTACGGGCTGCGCAATGCCGGGCTGACCGATCACCTTGCGGCGGCACTGGTCTGGCTTGGCCATCAGGGACCGTTCATCGCCACGATCGGCACCGGCTTTCTGGCGGCTGTTCTGTCGTCAATCATGAACAACATGCCGAGTGTGCTGGTCGGGGCGCTGGCGATCCAGCAGGCCCGTGACATCACGCCGCTGACACGCGACCTGATGATCTATGCCAACGTCATCGGCTGCGACCTCGGGCCGAAATTCACGCCGATTGGTAGTCTCGCAACACTACTGTGGCTGCATGTGCTGGCATCCAAGAACCATCGGGTCACATGGGGGCAGTATATGAAGGTCGGACTGGCGATTACGCCGCTCGTCCTGCTGGCAACACTCGCGGCGTTGGCCCTATGGCTGCCCCGGATCAGTCACCCGTAATACACGACAGGACCGATATATATATATGACCGAACCTGAGCTGCCAGCCTTGCATCCGGAGTATCTCGAGCGGGTCGATCTCGCGCGGCTGGAACCGCAACCGCGTGTGGATCATCCGCCGCGCATCCTTCTGCTCTATGGCTCTTTGCGTCCCCGCTCGTTCAGTCGCCTGCTGGTGCTGGAGGCAGAGCGCATTCTGAAAGTCCTCGGCGCCGAGACACGGGTGTTCGACCCGACCGACCTGCCGGTAGCGGATTCCGTGCCCGCGACCCATCCGAAAGTGCAGGAACTGCGGGAACTCTCGATCTGGTCGGAAGGCCAGGTCTGGTGTAGCCCCGAACGGCACGGCAACATCACTGCCGTGTTCAAGAACCAGATCGACTGGCTGCCATTGTCCGAAGGCTCGATCCGCCCGACGCAGGGCCGCACGCTGGCCGTCATGCAGGTTTCGGGTGGATCGCAGAGCTTCAATTCCGTCAATGCCCTTCGGGTGCTGGGCCGGTGGATGCGGATGTTCACCATCCCCAACCAGTCCAGTGTGCCGATGGCCTATACCCAGTTCGGTGACGACGACCGGATGAAACCGTCTCCCCTCTATGACCGCATGGTGGATGTCATGGAGGAACTGATGAAGTTCACATGGCTATTGCGGGACCGGGCCGACTACCTTGTCGATCGCTACAGCGAGCGCAGATCAGAACACTGCCTGCCTGAAAAGCTGTGAGCCGGGAAATGGCGGAACAGTTCGATGTGTTTAGTCCCAGGATTTGATGGATAGAGCGTCAGAGTTCCTGGTCCGTTCAGACGTAATCTTTGATCTAACTGACCTGCAATCGAACTGTCACCAGGACGCCTCTGTCCGTTCCAGGTATAGGCGAACTCACCACCATGTCTGCATGCAGCTGCTGAGCTATCTGTCGCGCAATCGCCATGCCGAGGCCGCTGCCTTCGGCATCGGTCTCTCCTCTGACGAAAGGCTTTTCCATATCCCGCAAAACTTCAGATGGCAGCGTTTCGCAATCATTGCAGATCAGGACTTTATGATCTTGCGTGATGATCACACTGACGGCTTGCACAGATGAACCATGAAGAACGGCGTTTTCGAGAAGATTGCGAAACAGGATACCTGTTGCATCCATATCGCCCCGGATCATGAGATGAGATGCTCCAGAAAATTCAATCGTCTGGTTTTTTTCCCGCTCAAGTTCTTCTGCCAGAAATCGAATGACAGGCACCAGATCGAACATGCTCCCGGTGAGTGCGATCCCTGATGTCGCTCGTGAAAGCTGAAGCAGCTTTTCCATCATCCGGCCAATTCTGCGGGCCTGCTGCATGATGATCGTTGCACGCTCTTCATAGTCCGACCCTACAAGAAAATTCCTGAGAACCTGAACCTGTGCAAGAAGCGCTCCTACTGGATTACGCAACTCATGGGCCGCGTTGGCCGCAAAAGCGCGCTCTGTCGAAAGCGCCATTTTCAGACGTTCAAGCAGGAGATTGACGGCCGAGTGAATGGACACCAGTTCTTCGGGGAGATCCAATGGGGGAACGGGTGCCAGATTCGATCCTCCCCGGCTCCTGATTTCCTGCTGAAGGCTGGTCAGAGGACGCATGGCGCGACGGACACGCCAGCGGACCAAAATCCAGATCGCCGGGAAAAATATTACCATTGGCAGAACTGAAATCAGAATAGCCCGCCTGACAGCTTCATTTCTGTGAAAAGTCGGCTCACCCACCAGAATGTAATGGCGACCAGACGCTGATGGTACGACATACACTCTGAATAATGAGATGTTGTAAAATCCTGACTTCAGACGTGGTACGAATAGCGTCTCCGGCGCATTCTGTGACCTGACCTCAAGGCGACCGTCCGGTGTGGTGATCTGGTAGGCCAACGTTCGCCGGTTCACCCCGGGGAGTTGCGCGATCTGACCACCTGGGGTGGCAGAAGCCCTGTCGGTTCTGTCCAGTTCACTGATGACAAACTCCAGACGCTCGGCCACTTCCTGTAACGAGTTGTCAAGACGCTCCGTAACTTCATAGCGGGTAAAGGCCGCAACAAGAATACTGAGAAGCACCAGGGCACCAAGCACGATGATCAGTGTTCCGGACACGATACGGGACGCCAGACTCCAGCGCTTCATCGGGACGTGTTCTCCGCGAGACAATAGCCTCTCCCCCTGACCGTCATGATCAGACCCGGTCCGGTTTTCTTCCTTATCCTGCTGACGAAAACTTCAATGGCGTTGCTTTCCACATCGTCACTGAGACCATAAAGGGCGTCTTCAATCTGCTCACGACTGCAGACTGCTCCAGGCCGGCGCGCAAGAAGTTCGACAATAGCCCATTCACGCGCAGACAGATCGACTGTCTGTCCATCGCGTTCAAGCTGACGGCGCGCGAGGTCGATCCTGATAGTACCAATCATGACCACATTGTCTGGCAGGGCCGCATAACGTCTGGCAACAGCGTCAATACGGGCGACGAGTTCGTCGAGATCATAAGGTTTGACAATATAATCATCCGCGCCTTCTGACAGCCCCGCGATCCTGTCACTGACCTGATCCTGAGCTGTCGTGATCAGGATGGCCAGAGATGAACAGTCCCGCCGGATTTCCCGCAGCAGGGCCCGACCATTACCGTCTGGAAGACCAAGATCCAGAAGCAGGAAATCATAAGAAGAGGCGATCAGGGCTGCACGGGCATCGGTCAGGGTCTTGAACCAGTCGACGACGTGTCCGGCCTGGCGCACACGGTCTCTTACTGCCGAGCCCAGTGCAGGTTCGTCTTCGATAATCAGGATTTTCATGCAATGCGATTTTTCATGATACGCGCGTAGAGAGAGGGCAGCACAAGCAGGGTAAGGAGTGTCGAGGAGATCAGACCACCAATAACGACCGTAGCCAGAGGGCGTTCAACTTCGGCGCCGGCACTGGTTGAGACTGCCATGGGAATGAAACCAAGACTGGCGACCAGAGCTGTCGCCATGACCGGCCGGAAACGTTCTTCCGCGGCTTCATATGCGGCACGAGCAGCATTCAGGCCCGCCACGCGCAGCGAATTAATGGCGGTGATGAGTACCACGCCATTCAGAACCGCCACACCAAACAGCGCAATAAACCCGATCCCCGCGGAGACGCTGAATGGCAGGCCACGCAGAGCGAGGGCCAGGATGCCACCTGTCGTGGCAACTGGCAGATTGACGAAAACAAGTCCGGCCAGCCAGACGGAATTCAGCGCAATGACAAGCAGGGCAAAAATCAATACCAATGCGATCGGCACGACAACTCCCAGACGTGCCATGGCTGATTTCAGGTTCTGGAACTGACCCGCCCACACGATGCGATAACCGGGAGGCATGGTGATTTTTCTGCTGACTGCCTTCTGTGCTTCGGTAACAAAGGAGCTGAGGTCTCGTCCACGAACATTGGCCTGTACGATCAGACGACGGCGGATATTATCCCGGCTGATACGGGGAGGACCGTCCTGTACCGTGACCTCCGCGATTTCTGAAAGCAGGACCGCTCCTCGGCCATCGGCACGGCGTACCCTTAGGCGGGCAATCTGGTCACGTGTGCCTGCCTGGGCTGGATCGAAACGGACCTGCGTGCTGATCAGGGCGTTACCAACTGTTACGGGCCGTCCAATATGACCACCGACCGCTTCGACCACGTTCAGAAGTTCCTGCTGGGAAATACCCAGCCGTGCCGCCTTTCGACGATTAATGTCGATATGGATGAAAGAAACGGTACCATCTCCCTGTGGAGCCACGTCGGCCGCACCGGGAATGGTTTTCATGATGCTTGCTACCCTGTCCCCCAGACGCGCCAGCGTAGCGAGATCATCCCCATAGATCGAAACGGCAATCTGGGTCCTGACACCGGACAGGAGGTCATCCATCCGCATCTGCACTGGCTGGCTCCATGACTGCTCCATTCCAGGCAGTTCAGTGCCCAGCACCTGACTCATTGCCGTAACGAGTCCCTCCTGTGTATGCGCTGTGGTCCACTGTGATGGTGGCTTCAGAAAAATGAAACTGTCTGTCTCGTTAACACCCATCGGATCAGTCGGAATGGCTGATGTTCCTGTATTGCTGACAACGCTGGTAACCTCGGGAAAGCGACGCAGAATACGCTCCTGAAGGCTAACCTCCTTCAGGGCCTCGGGCAGCGAAATGCTGGGCAGTCGTGTCGTAGTTACCGTCAGGGCCCCCTCATCGAGAGACGGAATGAATTCGCCACCCAGATGCAGACCGGTCCAGACAGAAAAAGCAAAAATCGCGAAAGTTGTGCCAAACAAGGTCCGTGGTCGGTTTTCACACCAGTTTAGCATGGGACCATAACCACGACGAAGAAAAGCAACCAGACGGGTATCGTCATGATGGTTGGCAGACCTCATCGCCAAAGCCCCAATCACCGGTATCCCGACAATACAGTAAAACAGAGAGGCCAGCAGGGCCATGATGACCGTCTGCGCCATGGGGCGAAACATTTTTCCCTCGATATCCTGCAATGTCAGGATCGGCAGGTAGACCATCACAATAACAAGAATGCCGAAACTTACGGGACGGAGGACTTCGGTTGCCGCTGAGACTGCGAGGGAAGCCAGCGGCGTAGTCTGTCCACTGGCCCGGTCACGCGCACGATGGGTCATGAGATTTTCAACCACGACGAGCGAACTGTCGACGATCATGCCGAAGTCGATGGCGCCGAGGCTGAGCAGATTGGCGGAAATTCCGAACCAGCGCATTCCAGCCATGGCGCAGACGAGCGCAAACGGGATGACAGAGGCGATGACCAGGGAGGCCCGCCAGTCACCGATCACCACGATCAGAACACTGATGACCAGGAGTGCTCCAACGACAAGATTTTCCTTTACGGTCCTGATGGTACTGTCTGTCAGCGTCGAACGCACATAATAAGGCTCAAGCGTCACGCCTTTAGGGAGAGACTGACGAATACCGGGAAGTGCCTCTTCGATGGCGGCTAAGGTGGTGTCGGAACTCGCTCCCATGCGCATCATGATGACGCCAATGACAACCTCGCCCTGACCATCACGCGTGACGGCCCCCAGTCGTGTTCTCGGTCCCATGGAAATGTGCCCGACATCCCGCAGGAAAATGGCGGAACCGTTGGTGTTGGTCCGGACGGGAATGGACCCAAAGTCGTCAAGTGAACCGATCAGGCCGCGTCCGACAACGATTTGCTGTTCTTCACCATGCTCAATCCATCCACCTCCTGATGCGGAGTTATTGCCATCCACCGCTCGGAAAACGTCATCAACTGACACACCCAGTGCCATAAGGCGGGCCTGATCGAGAGAGACCTGAAATGTCTGTTCGGCACCGCCGTTCACGTTGACGTCCACGACGCCTGGAACCAGTTTCAACTGCGGCGCGACAGTCCATGTCATCAGACGGTTCAGATCCATCAGCGAATAACCGTCGCCTTTGATCTGCAACTGCATGATTTCACCAAGGCCTGTAGCGAGTGGCCCGATATTCACACTGACTCCCGGCACAGATATCGTGCCTCTGGCCTGCTGAATCCGTTCTTCCACACGGGCACGGTCAAGATTGATGTCCGTCTCATCCGCGAACTGGATGTAAACGACCGAGACTCCTGAACGGGAGACCGACCGGAGATCTGTCATCTCCGGGATGCCGGCCATACTGGCCTCGATCGGAAAGGTGATCAGCCGTTCGACTTCTTCCGTAGCGAGGCCCGGAGCAACAACAGAAACGAGCACCTGCCGGGGCGAAATGTCGGGCACGGCTTCCACGGGAAGGCCACGCACGATCATACACCCGGCGATGAACGTCAGGCAGATTACCCCAAGGACCAGCCAGCGTCGGGTCTGCAGGGCGGAGAGAACGCTACGCATGACGCTCTTAGTCTCCATCATTCATATCTGACACCAGCATCACCGCCTTCAGGGCAAATGCGCCTTGCGTTACGATCCGCTCACCTGCGGAGAGGCCAGAGGTAATGACTTTCTGTCCATTGCCCGTAACACCAACATGCACGTCCTGTGCTCGAAACCGGTTTGGACTCACCGACACAAACACAGTGCTTACGCCGTTGATTTCTGTGACAGCGTTCTCCGGCACAATGATGCCTGCCGTCTTTTCGCGTGTTGGCAGATGGGTATTGAGGAACATGCCTGGATGAAGACTGCCATCTGGATTGGGGGCCGTGCTTATGACGCGGACGAGGCCTGTGACCGGATCCGCCATACTCCCTACCGAAGTTATTTTCGATTTCAGTAATGTCGTCCCTGTGTCCGATGTAAGTTCGGTGGTCTGCTCGCCGCCCTGGATCACCTGAGCAGCATCCTGAGGCAGGATGTCAGAAACAATCCATACCGAGGACATGTCTGTCAGACCCATCAGTTCCGTCGCAGGGGAAATGTCGTCGGCCACACCAACGAACACGCTCTGTACTTCCGCTGTGGTCGGCGCAATGATTGACGATGTCTCATCCAGCGGACCGGTCTGGGCTTTATCTGATTCCGTAACGGAGTTGTATTCTTCTTCAAGTTGATGCTTCAGCGTATCGACATCAGCCTGTCGAGCTATAACGTCGTCTTTTGCTGCCTGGAATATGGCCAGGCGACGCCTGGTCTCTCCTGCTGCGACTGTTGTGCCTTCCAGTTCATACCCCCGGTGGTAGGCTGACGACGCATTCTGAGAGGCCGCATACGCTGTCGCCAGTGCCGCCTGCGCTCTTGTCATTTCAAGGCGGACCAGGTGTAATGAATGATCCTGATAGGTAAGAAGCGTCTCTCCTTTGTGCACATGCTGACCAGGTACCACAGCAACATTCAGAACTTTACCGGACCCTGCCGGGTGAATACGGACGACATGCCCCGCCTCGGCTGTGACGGTTCCCATTGCATCCAGATTTTTTGCGAGTGTACCACTCCTTGCGATCGAGATTACCAGAGCAGAGTTCTTCTGCGCTGCCTCTCCCATTACGACAGTCGGCGCACTGTCGGCGGCTCGTGCAGGCGACTCAGTAAAGCGAAAAATAATCATGACACAGAGTAAATATTTCCAGTCTTTCATGGAGGCAGATGAAATAGTCACTGGAATTCTCCTGCTGCGATCAATGTTCGTATGATGGCGGCGTGCCAGGCAACTTCTGCCTGATTACGGAGCTGCAAAGCCCTGCTGGCAGCGGATCTGGCTCGTAACAGTTCGACCAATGATGTCTCACCGACCTGCCATGATCGATTCATCTCGTTTGCGCGACTGTTCATACTCTCAGCGGACAGAACAGAATTTCTGAACATGTCTTTCGTGGCCGTCAGATGAGAAAAAACCTGAGCGAGTTCCTGCCTGACATTGCGGCGGGCCTGCTGCTCCTGATTGATAGCCGCAGCCAACTTGTTGCGGGCGTCCGTTTCCATGGGGACGTTGCGGACATCGCTGGGAAGCGGGATGGAAACTGTTACCCCCACGCGGTCGTCCCACGGGCTGCCATACTGTTTTTCGTGAATTGCAGCGACGCCAACTTCAGGGTTCGGCATGAAGGAGGCTTTGGCGAGATGCACGCCAGCTTCCGCTGTACGCACGGCCTGACGGGCGGCTCTGACGCGAGGGTCATTATTTTCGAGAGCTTCGGCAGAGAAGAGTCCGTCATGCGCTAACGCCACATTGTCAAAAGAGAGGATATCGGGGACGGTCGGGCGACCCAGCAAGATACGAAGCGCTGAGGTCGCTGTCTCGACCTGCTCTTCGGACTGGGAATATTCATTGGCTGCATTCGCGATTTCAGAAGCGATGATCTGCTGATCGGCAAGCGTCATCTCTCCGATGTGCTTTCCACGGATTACAGAGGCCCGGATTTTTTCCAGTGTGTCTTTCTGGATGCGTGCGATTGCCAGTCGGCGCTGAGCCATAACGACGTTGGCTGATGTATCCAGAACTCTCATGGCCACCGCCATTCGTGCCACATGCAGCCGTTCCTGGATGGTAAGCGCTTCTGCTCTCGCAACTCCCACAGTTGCGCTACCTTGTCCCGGCAGCCAGAGCGGTACAGACACGCCTCCCTGATAGGTTGTGTATCCTTCATTGCTGCCAATGGCATGATCATCGAAATACTGGCCGGAGACAGTCGGGCCGCCGGCAAACCAGGAACCGGCTGCCTCGGCCCGTGCTGCTGCTGAGCGATAGTTTGTATTCAGTTCAGTCCGATCGGGATCGACAGCCCAGGCCGCTTCAACGGCTTGGGAGAATGGGATACTTCCTGCTTTTGCAACTGAAAATGGAACAGAAGAAAGCAAGATAACCAATACATAATATATATATGGAGTTTCCATATAATGGATTATTTTATTTAATGCAGAACACAAATAAATATAATAACCATCACGATACCGCATAAAATAATGCCACCCGTACGTATTATCATGCAAAAGAAACTGCGACATGATTGATATCATACCAGATGAAGCTGACAGCTCCCTGAACGACGGCTCTGAAATGAATACCGCAAAGAATACAAGTTATGAGGGAGCACCTGGAGGGATCGAAGAACTGTTTGTTGATGCGCTTGTCTGATGATTTTAGTTTTTTAGCGCTTTGATTGAGGGTTTCCGGGGTGACTTTCGCTCTGCGTTTTGAGCAGATCACGGTCCATCGCCAGTGGGAGGACTACGCGCTCGCGTTCAATCTTTCGAGGAAAAGGAAGCGGCGCATATTATAGACGATATTGGCAAGGCCGATCCTCATGGTGGCCCGGGTGATACCGACAGTTCGGACGAACAGACCCATTTGCGATTTCTGATCGGCAAAGACATGCTCGACACGAGATCGGACCACCGACTTTCCAGCATTCGATTTCTGGATATGCCGGGGCATAGGTTTGAGATGCGGCTTTTTCCTGTGAACCTTCGAGACAAAGCCCTGCTTGTCCATGAAGTCCTCATTGGCTTTCGAGCGATACGCTGTATCAGCCCAGACGCTTGAGGCCGTATTGGTTTTATCCAGAAGGCCCTCGCGCAGTCTGGCACCATCACTGGCAGCAGCATCCGTTGTCTTCCATTTCCGGATGAACCGGAACTTCCGGTCGATGGAAACATGGGACTTGTAGCCAAAGAACGGAATGGCGAGGTCCGTGGCTGGGATCGTCCCGTCATCCTGCCGCTTCGCTTTGGTAAACTTCAGTGTCCAGCGCGCATGACGGTCCTTATGCGACAGCTTTGCGGGTTTGTCCTGCCAATCTTCAGGAATACGCCCTGCCCGGAGGTCAGCTTTCTCAGCGTTCGTATTGCGCTGCTTTGGGGCGGCTACCAATGTCGCATCCAGGATCTGGCCGGACCTTGGCAGATAACCGGCGGTCCGCAGAGTGGCATCAAACCGGTCAAACAGTCTTTCAATAGCTCCCGCCTGGGCCAGACGCTCACGGAACAGCCAGACCGTTTTGGCATCAGGTACCCGGTCCGACAGTCCCAGACCGAGGAAACGCATGAAGGACAGCCGGTCGTTGATCAAATATTCCGTTCGCTCGTCGGACAGATTGTTCAGCGTCTGGATCACCAGAATCTTGAACATCAACACGGGATCAAACGGCGGTCGTCCACCTTTGCTCCCATCTGAATAGGCCAGAGCCTTCTCCAGATCAGGGCGGAACACCTCAAAATCCACAGTCCGGGAAAATGCCTCAAGCTGATCGCCAAGCCCGCTTAACCGGGCCAGCCGCTCTTCAACATCAAAGAAACCAGGCTGCTTCATCTGCCATCATCCCCAATCAACGCAGGAGAGATGGAATCACAGAGGAACCCTCAAATCCAGAAGGTTTTTCGAACCCTCCATCTGCGCCGCCTGGGACATGAAGTGGGGCGCAAGCGGGTCCGGCGGCTCATGGCGATTATGGGTCTGCGGGCGATCTACCAGAAGCCGCGCACGACAGTGTCGCATCCGGAGCATCGGAAATATCCGTATCTGCTGCGGGATCTGGTCATCGACCGACCCAACCAGGTCTGGTGTTCCGACATCACATATATCCCCATGAAACGGGGATTTCTCTATCTCGTGGCGATCATGGACTGGTTCACGCGCAAGGTCCTGTCCTGGCGTCTGTCGAACACGATGGACGCGGAGTTCTGTATCGAGGCGCTACAAGATGCGCTGATGCGCTACGGCACCCCGGAAATTTTCAATACTGACCAGGGCTCACAATTCACGACGCCCCGTTTTACCGGGCTCCTGGAAGAGCGTCAGATCCGCATCAGCATGGATGGACGTGGGCGCTGGCTGGATAACGTGTTCATCGAGCGTCTGTGGCGGTCGCTGAAATACGAATGCGTCTACCTGCACGCCTTTGAGACCGGATCAGAACTTCGAGTGGGGCTCACGAAATGGGTCACCCATTATAACGGGCAGCGTCCGCACGCAGCACTGGCTGGACGCACGCCCGATGAGGCGTATCATGACGCGCCGACGCCCTCTGGACTGCGTGTCGTTACCACCTATTACCCACAGTCCTTCTGCATACGGTAAGAAGGAGTCCGTCTTTTGAACCTCGATCGTCAGGATGATCTCATGGCTGGTAAACGTATTCTCATGCTCGCAGGTGATTTCGTTGAAGATTACGAAATCATGGTGCCATTCCAGATGCTGCTGATGGTTGGACACAAGGTGGATGTGGTGTCTCCGGGCAAGAAGGCTGGCGAGCAGGTGGCGACGGCCATCCACGATTTCGAAGGCCATCAGACCTACACCGAAAAGCGTGGCCACAACTTCACGCTCAACGCCACCTATGCAGACACGAAAGCAGATGATTACGATGCGCTGGTCATTCCGGGCGGTCGTGCGCCTGAACAGCTCAGCACCGATGAAAGCGTGCTGGACTTGATCCGGGCCTTTGTGACGGCTGACAAGCCGATTGCTGCCGTCTGCCATGGCCCGCAGCTTCTCGCTGCTGCCAATGTCATTTCCGGTCGCAAGGTTTCTGCCTATCCCGCCTGTCGTGCTGAAATGATCCTTGCAGGCGCAGACTATCAGGCGATTGCGATTGATGGGGCTGTGACGGACGGTAAGCTGGTGACAGCACCAGCATGGCCAGCACACCCGGCCTGGATCGGCCAGTTCCTTAAGGTTCTGGGCACGAAGATCGAAGCCTGATTGTTATCCGCAGGGAAAGACCCGCCATGTGTGAACTCTACGTCCGCGCCGACCCGATCTTTTACGAAAGCCGGACACGGTCCCTGCGGATCCATGGTGTCGTCACCACGATCCGGCTGGAGAACATGTTCTGGGATGTCTTGACGGAAATTGCCGCAGCCGATGGCATGACCGTCAACCAACTCATCACGAAGCTTTCGGATGAAATTCTGGAGCTTCGGGGTGAGCTGCCCAATATGGCGTCTTTTCTGCGGGTCAGTTGCCTGCGCTATCTGGACCAGGAGCGTCAGATCCAAAGCGTTCCGGGATCTGTGGCTGTTCAGCCCGTTCCGCTGCAAAGGGTCGGTTAAACCTTACTGTCTGAATCAAAAAGCGACCTAGTTGTTTAGTCCCGTGGTTTGATGGTGTGGTATTTTCACGAGAGTGGAAGGAAGCCTTATGGGACAGATACGTCATGGGAGCGCCACGACCAGGCCTCCGCCGGAGCGGCACTCAGCATGGTCGCGGCCAGCAACTTCCATCCTATGCTATCAGGCATTGTTCTGGTCCACTCTAAACACGCGAACGATAGAGGACGCCCAAACCTGCCTTTCTGCATTTTTGATACCTCTTGACACCATGCACGGAGTGCCCAGATTGAATCTGCCGGCCGCCGAAGGGGTCGGCAGACAGAACTATCAGTTTTGATCTTGTGTCCATGTTGCTCAAAGGAGGATATGGCTATGAGAGCCACCGTTGATTTTGCTCCCCTGTTCCGTTCGAGCGTGGGCTTTGACAGAATGCTCAATGCCCTTGATCTCGCCAGCCGGATTCCGACGGTCGATAACTGGCCGCCTTACGATATCGTCAAGACCGGTGACGATGATTATCGGATCGACATGGCGGTTGCCGGACTTGCCGAGGCCGACCTTACGATCACACAGGAGCGCAATACTCTTGTCGTGACAGGACGAAAGGTACAGGAGCCGCAAAGCGCCGCCGAATATCTCCATCGGGGTATTGCGGGCAGAGAATTCGAACGCCGCTTCGATCTGGCCGAGCATATGAAAGTCACCGATGCGCACTTCGAGAACGGACTTCTGTCCATTACTCTGAAACGTGAGATACCCGAAGCGATGAAGCCGCGTCGTATCGCGATTACGTCCTCTACAGCACGTGCGGAGGAAGCCATGCCCCAGATCGAGGCGCGGAAAGAGGCAGCCTGATGGCGTGACGAAAACTCTCCCCCGGCCACTCATCCGGCCGGGGGGGGGGGAATCTCGAAGGGTCATGAGCATGAAGAGGATGAAAATATCTCTGTCGTGCGCTGCTCTGGGCTTGTCTCTACTGAGCCAGTCGGGCGCACATGCTGGTGATATTGTCCGGACGACTGCAACATCGTTCGATGCAAGGGCGACTGAGGGAACGTCCACAATCCCCAAAACCGGGGCTCGCACTCATTACGAAGACGGCACGGGTGATATGCTGGTCGACAGCTTGAACGCAAGCCAGTTGGATCAGAACTACAAGGGGCCGGTCTATTATCCCGGACAACCCATTCCGCCATTCAGGCCCATCGACACAGATCATCTGGCACCGTCAGGGCCAGAGACGGGGAAGAAGACGTCCTCATCGCACGGGACGTAGCGGGGATTAAGTAAAGGCGGCGTTATAGACCGCCTTTACTTCGGTTTTTCAGGATGAAGACCGTTCAGTCTCACAGCGGGCCGCAGAATTATCTTCAAGATGCGCCTGTTCCCTGGCATCGCGCGCGACACGCGCATCCTGCTCGCGGACCAGCCAGTAGACGACACCCAGCGCCAGAACAGCCGCCGAGAGAGCGAATAGTTCCATGGCAGTCACGTCATGCAGATCCAGCAGGATGAATTTGCGGGCAATCGCCAGGAGGGCGATCAGGACGATGGTCCGCACCCGGATGACGTTCTCATGCTGGGCAAGAACGACCAGCAGGGAGTGTTTGAACTCAAGGGCGATGATAACAGTAAAGATCGCGCCAAAAATCGCCTGGAAGATCGTCTGGTTGATCGGATCGATTCCGACATAGACGACCAGATGCCATACCACGCCGATCAGATGAATCGTCGCGATGGCGGTGACCAGCATGATGAGCGCAATCAGGGTCAGAATGATCGCCTGTTCAAAACGCTCGTAGAATGTCAGGCCCCTGAACAGCTTGATGAAGCGGGACCAGTCCCTGCTCTGCCAGGAACGTTTCATGGAGAGGTCTTCCATAGCCGTTTTCCCATCTATTAATTGCGTTATAGTTCCCACGCCCTGGGTCTGGTTTTTCTTTTAGAGCAGTTCCACTGATCCAGAGTTAAAAGGACTGGTCGAACCGCTTGGATCCCTCGGATGTGGATGCGAACTCCCCTGCGGATTGAATCAGTCTCTGGAAGGGCTAATGGCCCTTCCGGCTTACATCCGGTGCCAGCATGGCAGACAACAGGACAATATTCTGGCATGATCTCGCACGGCCTTTGGCAAGATCGATGTCAGCTGGTTTTCGAGGTCTCCCAACGGCCAGCCCAAGGCCTTGGCCATGTGCGTGCGGTCAGCGCCAGGCAGAAGTTTTCGGACCACGGCGTTGGTCGGGTCGTCGCTTCCGGGTCTGACGCGGTTCTCCAGCGAGAAACCCGCTCGTAAATCTGGTGGTCAGCCGCCCGACGCATGAGGCCGCCGTATCCGCGGTCTTTTTCCTCATAGCTGAGATAGTAGGCAAGCAGGACCGCCAGTTCTGTGCTGATCTGAACGGTCGGAAGCGACATAATTTTGTTCGGTCTGTCCGTGTGAAGAGTCATGGTGCACTCCTCAGGCCGGACCGCGTGTCATCCGATGTCAGAGCCGTCGCATCCAGAGGACTGACGCTCAAGCCAGAAACAGTGGCGGTGACGTCGATATGCACGGATCCGAACAGATGCAGGAGGGCGGCCTGAGGCGTATAGGCGCCCTTGACGGCTGCCGAGGTCCTGCCGTCCATAAGGATCGGGTCGATAAGGACCGGGCACCCGGTCTGCCGGCTCAATATCTCGATGGCGCGGGCCAGTGGCATGGATGGAATGTTTACCGGCTGCTTTTCTGTCTCGCACGACAGCATACCCTGCGGCGCATGAGCTGATGTCGGCGAGACCATTCCGACCAGCAGCATGAGGATGAGACCGACAGCGACATGTGGCCTCTCCCTCTGCTGAAGGTGCCGAGGTTGCTTGGCCGTCTGTTCCGCTCGCTCGGTCTCTCCGGCGGAATGCGACCAAACTGGCCCCCTCGTCCCAAGTGAACGGGGCACCGGAGGATGGTTATTCCAATAGTGCTGAAGTGCCTTCAGGTTGAGAAAATGGATAAAACTCGACATCTCCCTGTTCTCTCTGCTTTCGACTTCACCTTCAGAGACGCGGGGCCTCCGATGGAAGGCCCCGCTCCACCCTCTCATTCGTGCGGTCGTTCCAGAAAAGATGGCGCTTCCGCTCGGAGAAGGCGTTTCTGATCTACCCGGCGCGGTCAGTGCCTTACGCCGCGACCGGAACTGGCGGTACGGCTCTTGCCCGCATGGGGAGACGGAACGCGAGATCAGAAGCCAGGGGATCACACCCGGCAGGGGCAACCGCGCCCGCCTGGACCAGGCGTTCCAGCGTGGAGCGAAGTCTGATCCCCGGTATACCGGTATGGGCCACCAGAGACGTCAGCGTCACGCCACGTCCGTCATGACCGAGGCGGCGGAGCACGGAGAGGACACGCGGAGCGAGCGGATCGTCTCCGAAAAGGGGGCGCGTTACCATGATACGCTTCCCTCCAGTCGGTTGCGCCATCTCCGGGCGGCTGTGCGCAGGGAGCGGCGATAGCGGGAATAAAGTCCTTTCAGTGTCGACATCCACATCCTCCGATTAAAGCAACATGGACTCCAGTTGTCTGGCTCACAGAGCCTATGCCGGACCCGATGGCGTCCGGCGAAAGCAAGATTGGAAGAGATGCTTGCCTCGTCAAGGGGGCACGAAATGCAGATTCTTTTTCATGAATAATTTTATTATTTATATTTGTATTTATTTTTTGTGGCGGTGTTGCGGACGGAAACTACAGGGGTTTTGTTGATATTCGTTAACCATCATGGCGATGATCGCGGAAAATCAATATATTTTCCTTCTATGATGGTGGCCCGGGGTTTTCCGGCCACCACCTGTTTTAGAGAGCGCTTCCAGCGCGTCCGTTTGTCGGGACTTCCGTCCGCGTCTCGACGGCGGGCGTCAGAGCCGTCGAACCAGCCTTTTGATCTCCGGGATTGTCAACTGCCATCGGCGCGGGGAGCGTCGCACAGGACTTGCTTCCGGTGCGTGACACATGAACGATTGGCGCCGCCTGACCGTTTGATGTGATCGTGATCGTCTGCGTACAGGCGCTGGGTCCACCGGTGCTGACCGCCTCGAAACGCTGCCAGGACATGCTCTGTTTCGGGAGGTCATGACCAACAGCCGGAACGGCGCGCAGGACGCCGTCCAGCCGCGAGCCCAATGTCCGATCGACCGCCTCCATGAGAGCCATATTGCGTGCCATCATGCGATCAACGGCCTCGAACATGTCGATATCAGGCATTGCCGCTGTCGTTGCGATGCCCTGGACCGGGACCAGGATACCGACCTGGTGTCCCCGTGCATCAACGACGCGCAACGTATCCTGAGCCTGCGCAGGCAGGGCAGCCGCGCCGCAGGCCAGTGTAGCAACAAAGGTGCCGGCCTGAATCATACGAGAAAAATGCATTTTGGAATCCTCCGTGTCTGTTAAGCAGTGTCGGACGACGCGGAAAATATGGAGCGCCAAGAATTAGCCCGCAAGGAGTTAAATGGTGATATCTAGCAACTGTGTTTAAGCGGCGGAGCTAATGCGCCATGGCACTCCAGTTTTGAGGATAGCATTGGCGATTGTGATGAGGCGCCGTGCGATAGCGACGATCACTAGTTTATGTGGTTTACCCCGCTCTTTCATGCGCTTGGCAACAGCTTTCAGAACTGGATTATGGCAGGCAGCTGCCAATCCTGCCTGGAACAGCACGTGGCGGAGAGATCTTCTTCCCCCTGAAATGACCCGTTTCCCACGCATCGCGCCACTATCATGAGCCATTGGCGCAAGACCAGTCATTGCAGCGGCTTCTGTCGCTGTCATGCGGCCGAGCTCTGGCATTTCTGCGAGAAGCATGGCGACTGATACCGGGCCAATACCAGGAATGGAACGGAGAAGCTCTGCTTTGGCGGAGAGTTCTTCTGCCTCTCCGATAACACTTTCAATCCGTTGTTCAAGCTCGCTGATCTGGCTTTCGAGAAATGCTTTGAGACTGCTGTCCATATCCTCCAGTTCAGCGCTCACACCCTGCTTGCGGCGTGCCGAAATCTGGGCAGAAAGCCGTTTACGTGCCTCCACCATCTGAGCTCTGCGCACCGTCAGTGCCCGCAGAAACTGGAGCTTCTCATCCGGCAGTGTTCGTCCTGCTTCTGGACGAAAAGCCATAAAGCGCGCAATCAATTCCGCATCGATCTGATCGGTTTTCGCGCGTTTCCCCATGGCGAGTGCGAAAGCTTTGATCTGTGCTGGAGGCAACTGGACGGCATTGAGTCCCATACTGATGAGAACACCCCAGAGTGCCCATTCCTGTCCACCGGTTGCTTCAAATCCAACCGTGAGACCGTCCGGCATACTCTGAAGAGTTTCCAGTAATCTGGCATGGCCATCAGAGGTGGACCCGTCTGTTCGGACAGTTTTTGGGTTTGAATAAGCTATACCCGGTTATTGTTATGCCGCCCTTCTGACAGCGTTGCTGTTGGCCATCTGGTCCGGGGTTAACCCCGGACCAGATGATGTCGGCACGTCATGATACGCCTCATCGGGCGTACGTCCAGCCAGCGCCATATGCGGACGCCTTTCGTTATAATGGGCGATCCATCTGCTAAGCCCGGCCCTCAGCTCTGATCCGGTCTCGAACGCGTGCAGGTAGACGCATTCATATTTCAGCGACCGCCACAGACGCTCGATGAATACATTATCCAGCCATCGCCCACGCCCGTCCATACTGATGCGGATCTGACGCTCTTCCAGTATCCCGGTGAAACGGGGTGTCGTAAATTGCGACCCCTGGTCAGTATTGAAAATGTCCGGGGCGCCATAGCGCATGAGGGCATCCTGTAGCGCCTCGATACAGAACTCCACGTCCATCGTGTTCGACAGACGCCAGGACAGGACCTTGCGCGTGAACCAGTCCATGATCGCCACGAGATAGAGAAATCCCCGTTTCATGGGAATATATGTGATATCGGAACACCAGACCTGGTCAGGCCGATTGATGACCAGATCCCGCAGCAGATAGGGATATTTCCGATGCTCCGGATGGGGCACGGTCGTGCGCGGCTTCTGGTAGATCGCCCGCAGGCCCATGAGCCGCCGGACCCGCTTGCGGCCCACTTCATGTCCCAGGCGGCGCAGATGCCATGTCATCTGCCGTGAGCCATAATACGGCGTTTCCAGGAACTGGCCGTCGATCAGCCGCATCAACGCCAGATTGGCCTCGCTCTGTGGCGCAGGCCGATAGTAGACGCCAGACCGGTTGAGATGCAGCAGCGTGCATTGCCGCACGACCGAAAGCCGGGGACGCTGTGGGTCAATCATCTGCCGCCTCTGATCACGCCCAACCGAACAGAGGCATCGCGTAAAAAATCCCGTTCCACGAGAAGCTCGCCAATCTTCGCGTGCAGTTTCTCCACATCGGCAGGGCTGACCAGGGGCTCAGACACCGCCTTCCCCGAAAAGGTTGCCGCCATGCCCTCGACTGCCTGGCGCTTCCACTGGGCAATCATCGTCTGATGCACACCATGTTTCGAAGCCAGTTCCGCCAGCGTCAGCTCCCCACGGATCGCCTCCAGCGCAACCCGTGACTTGAACTCCGCCGCATACCTCTTGCGCGTAACCTTGCCCATAAAACCCGTCCTCTTTCAGGTCGGATTATAGACCCAATGACCGTCATTCGCCTCGTTTTCCGAGGTCAGGGGGAGCGTAAGCTCACTTTGTCAGGAGAGGAGAATGACAATGTCGACTGCGAAATTTATTGGCCTGGACGTTCACAAGGAGACAATTGCCGTGGCGGTCGCCAATGACGGGCGATCGGGAGAGATCCGGTTCCACGGGACTATTCCCAACACGCCCGATGCCATACGGCGCCTGGTGGCACGCCTGGCAGCGCCCGATGTCACGCTCCACTTCTGCTATGAAGCAGGCGGCTGTGGATATGGTATCTATCGTCAGTTGACCGACCTGGGCGTGGAATGCAGCGTCATCGCCCCATCTGTAATACCGCGCAAGCCAGCCTACAGGGTGAAGACGGACAGGAGAGACGCCCAGATGCTGGCGCGCCTGCTGCGCTCGGGCGAACTGACAGCAATCTGGGTGCCGGACGAGGCGCACGAAGCCATCCGGGATCTGATCCGGGGACGTCGGCAGGCGAAACAGGATCTGGTTGCCAGCCGGCAAACAGTATTGAGCTTCCTGCTTCGCCATGGGCGCAAATTCACCGGGCGATCGAATTGGACCAAGGCGCATTGGCGCTGGCTCAGTGAGCAGGCCTTCGACGCACCGCATCAGCAATTCGTGTTCGGTGAAGGTATCCGACGGATTGAGGAGGCACAGCATCGCTGCGACAGGCTGGACTCCATGCTGGTGGAAGCACTGCCGCAATGGTCGCTGGCTCCTCTGGTTCAGGCGTTGCAGGCCCTCCGTGGTGTCGGGCTCGTGGTGGCCGCGACCTTGGTTGCCGAAATTGGCGATCTCAGTCGCTTTGATACGCCCAAGCAACTGATGAGCTGGCTTGGCCTAGTTCCCTCGGAGGCGTCCAGCGGCGCCCGCACCCGCCGTGGTGCGATAACAAAGACGGGGAACCGGGAGGCACGGGCGATGCTGGTAGAGGCGGCATGGTCGTATCGCCTGCCGGCGCGCGAAGAGAGGCGATATCAAATGCGCGTCGAAGGCTTGCCGGAGGATATCAGGGCCATCGCGTGGAAAGCCCAGGTCCGTCTTTGTCAGCGCTACCGCTTGTTGGCATCGACCGGAAAGGCCCTGCCAAAAGTGATTACGGCGATCGCCCGCGAGCTGGTCGGGTTCATCTGGGATATCGGTCGACGTATACAGCCAATCTGATAGGGAATTCCGCGCCCGATTATTGGACCTGACGGGCGTGCCGCGAAGACCAGGCAAGATGGGTAATCCTCGTTGTAAGCTGGGGCAGGTTTCGACCGACGCCCGTCTATAGAGAGAGGAAGGCCCACGACGGAAATGGGAAATGCGGTAGCCAACCCGCGGATGAGAGCATGATCAATCGTCGTCGATCGGCTCGCGGCACACCCGTCAGGTCCACTATCAGTTTTTGGTCACACCAGACACCAGTCATGGTGTAGGCTTCTTGCAACTGCACTCCCCTAATGACGGTCATGAGAGCTTATTGCCCTGTCCGAAAAATGGGGTCCACCTCTGTCGATGCCAAAATCTCCGGTCGAAGTTTCTCGCCAAATTAGTTCAAGGTCGGCCAACTTGGCCTGAATGGCCGCGATGCCCTTTCGTTCAGTGGCATAGTATCTCCGCATGATTCAGGTTTCCAATTTTTGCAGCTCTTATACGATTATCACCGCTTCGGGGAGTAAGTCATGCTGCGTCGTGCATGGATGTCGCAGAAGGGCTGAGAGCCGCTTCAAGCCGGGCAAGCGCTGCCCTAGAAAGTGATCTCAAGAGGGGGTGTTCAGCGTCCCCGCTGCCGACGTCAAAGCCCATCGCTAGACCATCAGTTCAGCCTCGAATGAACGGGCCGGCAAGGAGCTCGTCAAAGGACCACCTTTGTATCGGTTCCGATGGAATGCAGACGGAAAGATCGTGCTGCCACCTCCCAAGGCCCTTGACGCTGAGGTTTACGCGAATTGGTAACCAATTGTTCGTAGGCGTGTTAGCAAGAATTTGGATACCAAAGACGCGCTCGACGCATAGAAGCGGAGTGTATTGCTGGTTGTCGGTGGGGTTGAAGTAGGGGATTGCTGCCAAGCGGATTATCTCAAGATTCAGGTAGCGATCAAGCCACGGTGAACCAGCAAGCAGGTTGTAATACTCGGCAAACCTCGTCCCAAAATCGCGGTGAAACGGGCTTTCGCCCATCTGATGCGATAGGCACGTCTTCACCTGCTGCGGCAAGGCGTCCACGCCGGACACCATGGCCCATTTGCCGTTGCTGGTCATCAGGTCATGGCTATCCGACAATGCCCACATCTTCGGAATGTCGGCAGCTGGAATCCGTTCGGCACTCGGGAAAACCAGACACCGAACCGTGTAGCAGCCAGTTGTCTCCCTGGTGACAGACGGCTTAGCCCTCAACGCGCGTCCGTCTCCAAGCTCATTCACAAGGACAAATCGATCTTTGACCGCGGTTTGTTCGTAACGATCGGCAAACGTGATCAAGTTATGAACATCGCCGTCAATGAAGCTCTGCAGATGGAAGCTCCATACTTCACCTTCAACGCCCAGAAATTTGCCAACGAATACGATGTCGGGTCCGATAGCGATAAGGTCGGCATTGGGCTGCCCAACTGAGAGGACATTGCGCTGTCTTTCGGCGCACTTCCCCTCGTGCTCGGCTTTCATCTCGCGAAGCACTTCAGCTGTGTAGGTCGCCTCGTCCCGGTCGATAAGGTCGGCGTGGGTTGCACACAACCAAATAGCATTGGAGATGTGAGTGCGCTCCTCGCGGGTCATTGACGCGAGATAGCGCCGCGCGCCTGGTCCAGGGGCGGCAGCATGAATGTGCGCTGCCTTACCGATCATGTTTACAGCCTCGGGCGATTCATCGCTTGGGCCTGATGTCGGCTGGGGGCAATCACGAAACGAACAATGATGATTGGCGCGAAGCGCGACTGCATTCTTTGTGCTACGGGAGAATTCGTCGCGGTTACTCATCACACCTTAATATCCGAACAGCGCGCTTGCTGCCAGCATTCCGAATGCCGCTTCCGCTTACATGCCCTCGTTAATCAAAGTCTGCTTGTTGTTGTGGTGCAGCTATCCCCGACAGTCTATTCTTGACCGGGTCTCGCCATAAGGCGAATGTCCGGTATCCGCATTCGCTGATCGTAAGCTGACTGGCAATAAGCCCTCCAAGTCAGCCGCGAGCCTCAGAATAGTTACAGACCTGCGTGAGTTGGAATGTCTCTCGCAAAGAGGGCCAGGGACGATCAGGCTGTCCTTCCGTGAGCAGACTTTGTCCTTGCATGAGCGTCCGTGGAACACGCCTTGAAAAGACCTTTGCGGGTCTTTTTTGTGCCCCACCCCTATGTCCGATAATAGAAATTAACGGACATAGGGGTGGGGAGGGGGCGCGTTTTGGAAAAATTTGCAAATTTAACCTAAGACCGATTTAACATGACTTCATGCCTGTCTTCGCTCTCTTTCCAAGCCTGTCTCGGCTCACACTGAAAGCCACCTTTAAGCCCTTTGATGTGAGGGCACTGATGCTCCATGATCCTGCGCCGACGATGCCGTGATGTTGTTGCCGACCCGTACGACGCTTCAGGTCTCTGACGTAGCGATCGACCTGACCGCGGCATCGATAACCATCGGTCGTCTCGATCAGCGGCTCCAGAATCATCCCCTGAAGGAGGCCTTTCTCTATCGCGCCCGTCTCGACGCTGTCCGGGCCCAGGCGCAGGTCGATGGGCAGGCCATTGATCCCTGGCACCTGGCGGCTGTCCTGGAAGGACTGCGCCTCCCAACGCAGGACCTTGAGGGTGCTGACCGGTTTGCTTTGGTGGAAGCGGCACAAACAGCGTTTCGGCTCTACCAGTGGCAGACCCATCCTTCAGCGACACAACGGCAGGATATTGCACGGGCTCTCTCTCATCTCCGGCCCTTCATCCGAACGTGTGGACCCTTCCTCGGTGCGGCGATCGCGTTCCATGACTGGCTGCATCAGGGAGAACAGAGGGCTCCCTTCCGGGCGGCCCTTGGCGTTTTGTGGCGCAAACGAGGCGTCATGCGCAGCGCCCTTCCCCTAACAGGTCCTGCTGCGCTTCGTGCTGGAGCGCCTCATGATCCTGTGCGATGGGTTCCGGTGTTCCTCAGAGCCGTTACGGCAGAAGCCCACTCCATGACCGAGATGCTGCGTGGCATGGAACGCCAGTGGGTCATAGCCCGCAGAGAAGCAGGCGCGCAGCGTCGGAACTCGCGAGCTCCTGCAGCCATCGATATTTTGGCCACTCGCCCTTTGACGTCCGCGACGACGCTGGCAGACCTCCTCAAGATGTCTGTCAACGCCGCCCTTGACCTTCTTGAACGGTTTGAAAGCCTGGGACTGGTGGTTGAAGTGACGCATCGGTCCGCGCGGCGTTTGTTCGCCTTGCGGGGGTTCGAGCCCCTGCGCGAGGCTCTGATGCCGCCGCGCCGGCTCGCGTCTTATCCCCTGAAAAACACGGATCCTGCGCTGCCTGACGAACTGCGCCCGTCAGATCTGTTATCAACGCTCTCCGGACAACAGGCAGCGATCTGGAAGCCCGACTTTACCGAGCTTGAGGCTGCGATGAAAGAAGCAGATCACATCCTCAGGAAAACGACTTCGCGTAGAAACAAGCCTCGAGTGTAACGCGATAATAAGGCCTGCTCTCAAGGGGAGTCCGTTTTCGAGTTGTCCGGGGGGCACGTCAGGTTGAACCGCCCATCGATCGCACCCGCTTGTGTCAGGCGTTCACGGAACAGCCAGACTGTTTTGGCATCAGGCACCCGATCTGAAAGTCCCATACCAAGGAAACGCATAAAGGAGAGGCGATCGTTGATGAGATACTCTGTCCGCTCATCAGAAAAATTGTTGAGCATCTGGATTACCAGGATCTTGAACATCAGCACCGGATCAAGTGGCGGTCTTCCGCCTTTGCTTTCGTCCGCATAAGCCAATGCTTTATCCAGGTTAGGGCGGAATACTTCAAAATCCACAGTCCGGGAAAACGCTTCGAGCTGATCACCAAGCCCACTCAACCGGGCAGCCGTTCTTCATCATCCCAAATCAACTAAGGCGAAATGTAATCACAGAGGAACCCTCAAAACCAAAGGGTTTTTCGAACCCTCCGCGTATCGCTCGAAAGCCAACGAAGATTTCATGGAAAAGCAGGGCTTTGTCTCGAAGGTTCACAGGAAAAAGCCGCATCTCAAGCCCATGCCCCGCCACATCCAGCGGTCCAACGCAGGGAAGTCGGTGATCCGGTCGCGTGTCGAGCATGTCTTTGCCGATCAGAAATCGCAGACGGGGCTCTTCATTCGGATTGTCGGTATCACCCGGGCCACCATGAGGATCGGCCTGGCCAATATCGTCTACAACATGCGGCGCTTTCTGTTCCTGGAGAGGTTGAACGCAAGCGCGTAGCCATCCAGGGGATGACAGCCCCCGATCTGCTCGAAGCGAAGGTCGAAAGCCACCCCGGGAACCGTCAATCACCACGACAAAAGCCTTAAATCAGGACCCACGCGCGCCAATCAACGGTTCTTCGATCCCTCCATCTTCCTCAATATCGCCGCCGCGAGGCTTTGGATTGAATCTTTTGTCAACGGGGCCTAAGTTTTTCGACACTGAAGTCTCGAATATATTAAAACTCTCGTCAAAAAGAGATCGCTTCAAAAGAAAATTAATTATTGAAGGTACATTTTTTGGAATGTCCTTCTTTCTGAGAAAATCTACGAGTTCAACAAAACTAAAGTTCTTATTTTTTCTTGAAAAATCGGTTATTTCAGTTAATATATTTTTTTATACCATCTATAGATTTTCCGAATTATTTTTAATATTATTTACTGACTCAGTTAATAAATAAAATGAACATATAACTGAGAAAAACAAAAACCCAGAAACTATAATAGAAGAATAACTATGATTTTCCTCTGCGGATAGAAATGGAATTAATTTACGCACAAGCGCACATGTGCAAACAATAATAACAACGACTGAAGACAAAATTAATCTTATGTTGGTATTTCTCATTTAATGAAACTCCAAATCATGTGAACATTATGGGGTTTTACAAAGATATAAAACCCCATAACACTGAATTTTAAATATGTCCGTTAATAGCCACACCAATTGCTATACCCGCAGTAATAGACCCCCCAACGACGACGGCCACAGTAGAACGTAGCGTTGAGTCTCCTGCCCCTATCTGACATGCTTCTAGAGTTCTTACTGGAGCACGAAGCCGAGGAATTAGCTCCTCGTTTAAGCGAGAATTAGAGAGGAAAGATTTATTATAAGACATATAAATAATCTCGAGTTTCGAGTTTTTTGTGCATATGAATATTCTTCATACACAATTTAAGCTTACCTACTACGTTCCGATAAAGCAACAAAAAATAAAGATGGAGGGATCGAAGAACCGTTGATTGGCGCGCGTGGGTCCTGATTTAAGGCTTTTGTCGTGGTGATTGACGGTTCCCGGGGTGGCTTTCGACCTTCGCTTCGAGCAGATCGGGGGCTGTCATCCCCTGGATGGCTACGCGCTTGCGTTCAACCTCTCCAGGAACAGAAAGCGCCGCATGTTGTAGACGATATTGGCCAGGCCGATCCTCATGGTGGCCCGGGTGATACCGACAATCCGAATGAAGAGCCCCGTCTGCGATTTCTGATCGGCAAAGACATGCTCGACACGCGACCGGATCACCGACTTCCCTGCGTTGGACCGCTGGATGTGGCGGGGCATGGGCTTGAGATGCGGCTTTTTCCTGTGGACCTTTGAGACAAAGCCCTGCTTTT
>NZ_BEWP01000015.1 GCF_002723995.1 Gluconobacter kondonii
TTATAGGCTGCCATGAAGTCGTTGAGGTGTGTCCTCAACTGCTCATGACTGTCGTAATGGAAGCGTTTGACGGTTGCTTCCTTGATTGTCCGGTTCATCCGCTCGACCTGACCGTTCGTCCAGGGATGATTGGGTTTCGTCAGACGATGTTCGATCCCGTGAGCTTCGCAGATCATGTCGAAGCGCATGGGGCGAGACCAGGCCGTATTGCGGTTACGGGGCTGATCAGCGAACTGGATGCCGTTATCGGTCAGAATGGTGTGGATCCGGTAAGGGATGATGCTCAGGAGATGTTCGAGGAATTCCCAGGCGGTCTTCCGATCGGCTTTCCCGACGAGTTGTGTGACAGCGAATTTGCTTGTCCGGTCGATAGCAACGAAGAGGTGCAGCTTGCCCTCAGCAGTCTGTACTTCGGCAATATCGATGTGAAAAAAGCCTATGGGATAGCGTTTGAAGCGCTGGCGTTTGGGCTTGTCTCCTTCGATGTCCGGCAACCGGGATATCCCGTGGCGCTGAAGGCAGCGATGCAGAGCCGAGCGTGTCAGATGAGGGATGCTGGCCTGCAGGGCATAAAGACAGTCATCCAGCGGCAGTAAAGTATGCCGGCGAAACGCCACGATCATCGCTTCGTCCGTCTCGGACAGGACCGTTGAGCGCGGCTCTTTAGGACCTGTCTTCTGATCCTCAACCGTTTGACGCTTTCGCCATTTTGCAACTGTTTTCGGATTGATCCCGAACTCCTTGCTCAGCGTCGCGAGCGAAGCCTGCGATCGCTGTATTGCTGCTCGCACGGCGTGCGTGGTCGTGGCGCTGCCATGACGTATCTGTCCCATAAGGCTTCCTTCCACTCGCGTGAAATTAATACCCCATCAAAACACGGGACTAAACACCTAGGGACGAAATGGTGAGGCGACGGGGAAGGCGGGATCGGGGGTGGAGGGCCGGCAGGCATAAGTGTTCTTTATGGCGGGTTATACAAAGATAATATTTGATTTGAGAAACGTTTGAAAAGAATGATGATCCCATCAGAAGTGGAGAAGTATCTGTGATGCAGTCTAAAAACAGAACGCTGAATTTTTCCGAAATATTCGCAGCGTCGTGTCGCATACGCGATCATGTGGTCCGGACGCCTCTTCTTGAAAGTCCAGTGCTGAACGAAAGGCTGGGGGGGCGTATTCTGATTAAACCGGAAATGCTTCAGAAAACGGGCTCGTTCAAGTTTCGCGGGGCCTGTAACCGTATTCTGCAACTCACGCCGGGCGAACGGCGCGGCGGTGTGGTGGCGTGGTCTTCGGGAAATCATGCCCTGGCGATTTCGGCGGTCTGTGCGCTGCTGGATATTCCGGCTCATATCATCATGCCCGAGAGTGCCCCGCAGATGAAAATCGAGGGTGCGCGCCGTTATGGCGCCAAGGTCAGGCTCTATGACCGCGCGACGGAAAACCGCGAGGAAATCGGTGCGCAGATTGCGGACTCCGAGGGCGCCGTCATTGTTCCGCCCTATGATGATTTCAACGTCATGGCGGGTCAGGGCACGGTGGGCCTTGAGATCATGGAGCAGTGCCGGGATCTGGGTGTCATGCCCGACAATGTGCTTTCCAGTGCGAGTGGTGGTGGACTGGTGGCGGGGATTGCGACGGCTGTCCGCACCTGTCGTCCGGAAACGTTCATCTATTCCGTGGAGCCCGCAGGGTTTGACGATCTGGCCAGATCTCTGGCGTCCGGGCATCGGGTCGAGAACGCGGCTGGCATGAACACGCTGTGTGATTCGCTGATGGTGCCTACGCCGGGCGCACTGACCTTTCCGACCAATCATGCACTGCTGGCGGATGGTCTGGTTGTGAATGATGCCGAAATTCGGATCGGCATGGCCAACTGTTTCGAGCATTTCAAACTTGTGGCCGAGCCCGGCGGAGCCGCACCGCTTGCGGCCATCCTCTCGGGCAAGCTCGATGTCCGGGGGAAGGTGACGGTGGCCGTGTTGAGTGGTGGGAATGTCGATCCGTCTGTCTATTCTTCAATATTGTAAAGAAAAGGCGTATTCAGGATGTTGAAGAGTGGAACAGCACTGTATGAACGTCTGTCCGCAACTATTGATGACTTCATGGTGCTGGATTATACGGGTGTTGGCAGTATCGGCATGATTTACGCTGCGCTCCAGAAGCGTCAACCGGGTAGCATGTGCATGGCTGCCGCCGAAATGATCGTCGGGCAGGTGGCGGAGCGTCCGGGGCCTGTTCTGATCGCCACGGGTTTTCCCGAAGGCGGCGGCGTTCCGGAGACGGATGGGCCGGTGGGCGCTGCGTTTATTGCGCGTTCGATCTTTCTGGGCCTGTCGCGCGAGACGGTCATTGTCGTGGACGAGGACTGGCGGGAGATGATGTTCGCGACCTGTCGCGGCGCGGGTCTTGCACCGTTCGATCTGCCCGCAGACGGGAAGATCGTGCCGGTTCCCTATCTGCGGCCGGTGTATGTTGCGACTGTGCCCAAGAATGACGCCGGAAGCCGCAAAGCGTGCGATGCGCTGCTCGATCAGGTTCAGCCGAGCCTCTTGATTGCGATCGAACGGCCTGGCGTCAATGACAGGGGATTGTATCATGGTCTGGGTGGCCGTCCGCTGGATGGAATGGTTGCGGATCTGGACTATTTGTTCGCACAGGCACGGGTGCGGGGGCTGCGTTCCATCGGGATCGGGGATGGCGGCAATGAACTCGGCATGGGTATGATCGCTGCGGAACTGAAACAGAAGATCGCCAAGGCCCGTGATTGCGGCATTGAAGGGCGGGGTGGTGTGGCGGCTGAGACGGCGACGGACCATCTGATCGTCGCGAATGTCTCGAACTGGGGGGCGACCGGTCTTGTGGCGGCTCTGGCCTGCCTGGTGGAAAATCAGGCTGTTTTTCACGAGCCGGAGCTGGAAGTCCGCTGTATTGAAGCCTGTGTGGCGAGTGGCGGTGTGGACGGGATGTTCATGGGGCCGGAGCCTGCGACGGACGGAATTGCTGCGGAGGAATGGCGCGGTCTGATTCAGGTATTCCGTAAAACGCTGCAACGTCATCTCGGGATGGTCACCAACTGGCAGGGCCAGTCCGGGGACTGGAGGCAGATCCGTGCGTGAGGCGGTATCTGTTCTTCCGTGTGGCGTGATTCTGCCGCCCGTCAGTGTTCCACGGGGCAATTATACGCCGATCCTGTCCTGTGACGGTTTTCTGTTCGTCGCGGGACAGGGGCCACGCTGGGGAGATGATCTTCGCTACAAAGGGGTCGTGGGTAAGGATTTTTCCGTCGAGGAGGGGCAGCAGGCGGCGCGGCTGTGTGGGCTCAACATTCTGGCGCATGTCTGGCATTTCCTGGAGGGAGATTTGTCTCGGATCAGGCGGCTCGTCCGGGTGGCGGGGGTGGTGCGGTGCTCGGAAGACTTCGAACAGCAGGCCAAAGTCCTGAACGGTGCTTCCGATCTGTTCGGGGAGGTTCTGGGGGACGCAGGATGCCATGTGCGGATCGCGACCGGGACGTCCTCGCTGCCATCCGGGATGGCGGTCGAGGTGGAAGCCATGTTCAAAATCGACTGATTCCTGTTTGGGGGGCGGCTGTGATCGTCCCCCAGAGGGTATAAAAGAAATTTATTGACGCAGATAACAAGATAAACGTTCCAATAACGTATCAAGTTTTCGTATTATCAACTGGAAATGAAAGCGAAAAAACTGACCGGGCGGAACGAACACTGCCGGAGGGAAGGTAATCGCGTCTCATATGAAGAAATTCCGGCGGAAAGCTGCCTTTTGATCCCCAGATCCCAGGAGTGCGTGAAAATGTTCGCCTTGAAATACCTCTCCCGCTCTCTCTCCCTGAGCACGGCGTGTCTTCTGACGACATCGCTGTGTCATGCTGCACTGGCGCAGGGAACATTACAGGGTAGGGATGTGACTTCGTCGTCCGGGAAAAAGACCGTCCATGTTGCTCATCCTGTTGACGCCTCTTCTCGTTCCGTTAAAAAAACGGATCGCAGGAAGGTGACTCAGGTCAGTGCGAAGGACACGGAAAGCATTGCCGTTCGCGGGACACAGGTTCCGGGAGAAAGTGTTTTCTCGCCTTCCACGCGGGAGCACAGTACGGCACAGGTTTTCCGGTATTCCTCGCAGCAGCTCAAGGAGACCGGTCAGACCAACATCCTCGCCGCGCTGTCTCAGCTATCCGCTGCCGTGACGTCGTCTCCTTTTGGCGGCATGGGCAGCAACGGCTTCAACAAGACGATGCAGTTGCGAAATCTTGGCGCGGATCAGACGCTGATGCTGGTCAACGGCAAGCGCCGGCATGTGGATGCCAATTTCAATTATTATCAGGCCGGTCCGAACTACGGGACGGACCCGGCGGATCTGTCCCTGATTCCGGTCAGCGCCATTGACCATGTCGAGATCATCACTGAAGGCGCGAGTGCGCTTTACGGTCAGGATGCCGAGGCTGGTGCGGTCAATATTGTTCTGAAGAAAGACAACAAGGGCGGCTCGATCAATCTCCAGAACAGCGGTTTTTATGCGGGAGATGGGCAGTCCTTTGATGGCAATGCCGATTACGGCTTCGCTCTGGGGCATCGTGGCGGTTATCTGAACGTGGCGGCGCAGATCAACAACCAGCTTTCCACCAACCGGTCGGGCGAGTATCCGGGTAATCTCTATTTCGAGGGTGATCCGCGTAACGACACCGCCAGCAAGGATGTGCAGCGTCTGGCGGGCAATATCCGGATGCTGCTTGAAACGGCCAGCGTCAACATGGCCTATCCGGTGACGGATAACTGGGAAGTCTACAATACCTCGACTTTTGCCCATAAGGACATCATTGCGCCTGAGACGTATCGTGCGCCGTCCAACGATAACGTTGTGCGCGCGCTCCATCCGAATGGTATGGAGCCGATGTGGCATGCCGAGGAATGGGATTTTCAGGTCAATAATGGCATCCGTGCACACAGTTTTCTGGGGATGCAGTGGGATTTCTTTGTTAATTACGGCCGCAATCAGCAGATTAACCATATTGTTGATACAGACAATCCCACGATGGGACTGGACAGCCCGACGAGTTTTTATACGGGACAGTTTGTCTCTACCGAGCTGGATGCCGGGTTCAACAGCACGAAGATCATCAAGACGTCCTTTCTGCCACGTCCGGTCAATCTGAGTTATGGTTTCGATTATCGTTTCGATACCTATCAGGTTGGCAAGGGTGATGAAGCGTCTGTGGAGAATGGCGGGGTTCCCATTCTCGATGGGCCGAATGCCGGGAAAATGGCGTCTGCGGGTGCGGTGGACAAATTCGGAATTCCGGCGGCGGCTGGCAGCATTCTGAACCGTGGTATTTTCGACGGGCACATCAATCTGGATTTCTACGTCACGCCCAAATGGGAATGGACGCTCGGTGGCCATGCGGTTAGCTATGATGATCTTGGCGTTCATCCCACGGGTTCAGTCGGAACGCGCTATAATGTGACCAAGAACCTTGCGTTCCGGGGGAACGTCAACACGGGATACCGGGCGCCGACGCTTGCGGAGGAAGGGTTCTTTGCCGAAACGACATTCCCGACATACCGGACGGCGCAGCTGCCGGTGAATTCGAACTGGGCCAAGGTTCTGGGCGCAACGAAGCTGCGGGGTGAGCAGTCCCGGAGCTATAGCATCGGTGTGGATGCCACGCTGCTGCCGAACTGGACGCTGACGGCTAATCTCTATCGGATTTCCATCAACGACCGTCTGTATAACAGCACCCAGTTCGGCGGGACCGAAGTGGAAAGTCTGCTCTCTGCGGCTGGGCTGCCCAACGTGCTGTATGCGGCCTATTACGGTAATCCGGTCAATACGGTTACGAACGGCGGGGACGTCACGACGGCCTATCATCTGAAGACGGGACATCTTGGTGATTTCGACTTCCGCTTCTCCCTCAATATCGCGGACAGTGAAATTTCGCACCATAACGCGACCCCTGCGACTCTTCAGCAGCTTGGGCTGTCGTCCTTCAACCGGACGAATGCGGAATATCTGCTGCATTCTTCGCCCAAGAATATTGAGAACCTGACGGTTGTCTGGCACCGCGGACCGTTCTCGGCGCGTGTGCAGGAACAGCGTTTCGGGTCTTACACATGGGTCGCGGCACCGTCCCTGACGCAGGCCCAGTGGACCTATGCCAAGCCGTCCTACATCACCAATCTTGAACTGGGATATGACATCACCAAACGCTGGCATATCGCGGGGGGCGCTTTCAACCTCGGAAATCATTATCCGGGCAAGGCGAACGCGGCCTCGCGCGCGGCACTGCAGAATGCGTTTATTTATCCCAACAACTCGCCTTATGGTTTCAGTGGCGGCATGTATTACGTCAAGACGGCCTTTCAGTTCTAAGGGGCTGTTCCAGAACCATTGTCCCTCCAGTTCTGCAATATCCTGCCCTCTGGGGCAGGATATTTTTTTGTCGGTATGGTTGGTGGCGGGTATCCTGTTCCGGTATCGTAAAAAGATCGGCGTCATTGTCGGAGCATAGGAAAGGACAGAGACGTTCATGATGGATTTCAAGTCTCTTGAGACGGTTTTATGGATCGAGCGGCTCGGGAGTTTCCGGGCGGCTGCCGATGCGTTGCGGATGACGCAGCCAGCGGTGTCCGTCCGGATTTCGCATCTTGAGGCGCTTCTGGGGGCCAGTATTTTTCATCGGGCACCCAAATCCATCACGCTCACGCCGGTCGGAATGACGGTGGTGCAGTATGCCCGTCAGATCCTCGATCTGCGTGATGAGATGATCCAGACGGTCAAGGGGCATCAAGACGCAACCGGAATCCTACGTATCGGAGCGATCGAAACCATTTCCCAGACCTGGATTTCGGACCTCCTCATTGAGATCCGCCACAAATATCCAAATCTGACAGTGGATCTGGAGATTTCGGTTTCGGATGAAATCTCCCGGAAAATCACCAAGGGGATGCTGGATGTGGGTTTCTTTCTGGGGCCAGTCAATTCACCGCGTCTGATCGAAAGCGAGCTGTGCAACTACGAGACTGCGATGGTTGGCAGGGAGCATTTCGCGCTACCCAGCAATGGCAAGCTGGATCTGGGGCAGGCGCCGTCGATTTCCATCATGACCTTGTCGCGCAACACCATTCCCCATTCGGCGATCCGCAATTTTCTGGCGCGGGAGGGGATCGTCCATCACCGGGTGGACACCATGAGTTCCCTGCCGTCCATTCTGGCGCTCACGCTGGGGGGAGAAGGGCTGGCCCTGCTGCCCTACGCGGTCATGCGGGATTATCTGGCCAGCGGGAAGCTCCGGGTGTTTGAGACCGGCATGAAGCTTCCTTTGCTGCGCTGTGTGTCAGGGCGGTTGATCAGTCATGGTTCGGCGATTGTCGAGGACGTCATCTCCATTGCCGAACGTGTGTCGGCCAATGTGACCTGAGGGTCAGGCTGTCCGCCGGGCGGGTGTAGAGAGTGTGTAGACCGTCGTTATAGCGCCCAGAGTGGCACAGGCTGCGACCAGAAAGAGCCCGGAGAGCGGGGAGTGCAGATGCTCGCGCATCCAGCCGATGCCGTAAGGGCCGACAAGGCCGCCGATCGCGCCAAGGCTGTTGATCCATGCAAGCCCTGTCGCCAGTGTGCGTTTTTCGAGCACATGGGGCGTTACGGTGAAGATCATGGCTGTGACGCAAAGGGCTGCTGCGAGTGCGATGGTCAGGAAAACCAGTGCGATTGCGCCGTGGGACTGCAACAGGAAAGTCAGGACCAGACAGAGCGCGACCGTGAGGAACGGGCCGGCCAGATGCCAGCAGCGTTCGTTATGTCTGTCGGAACTGCGGGCGTTGAGCACCATGGCCAGGGCTGCGACGGCGAAGGGAATGGCCGCATAGAAGCCGAGCTGTCCGGGAGCGGGAGCGATAACCTGCTCGATGAAGGTCGGGACCCAGAAGACGATCCCGTAATTGCAGACGGCCTGACAGAAACAAATGACGACGAGGAGCAGGACTTCAGGCTGTTTCAGCGCGGCGAATACGGATGTCGTGTCGTGTGTGGATGTGTTCTGGGGCGGAAGGCGGGTCAGGATGGCCTGTTTCGTGGGGGCATCCAGCCATGAGGCGGAGGCAGGTCCGTCGTCGAGGCGCTTCAGAACGGTCAATCCGAGCAGCAGGGGCGGGATTGCCTCGATCAGGATCATCCATTTCCATGCGGGTACTGACAGGACCTGATCGAAGGCGCCCAGAAGATAGGTGGAAACCGGGCCACCGATGGCGCCAGAGAGCGGTATGGCGATCAGGAAACCCGTGGTGACGCGGGCGCGGATCGAGTCCGGGAACCAGAGAGCCAGATAGTACAGAACGGCCGGATAAAAGCCTGCCTCCGCGGCGCCGAGCAGGACACGCAGGGCGCAGAATTCCCACGCAGTACTGATGATGACGAACAGGAAGGAAATCAGGCTCCATGCGATCATGATTGCGGCGATCGCCCGGCGGGGGCCGAATTTTTCGAGCAGGAGCGCGGAGGGGACCTGAAAGACGATGTAGCCTACGAAGAACAGCCCGGCGCCCAGCCCGAAGGTTGCATCCGAGAAGTGGAGGTCCTGTTCCATCGCCGCACGGGCGAAGCTGAGATTGATGCGATCCAGATAGGAAAACATGTAGCAGACGACCAGCAGCGGGATGATGCGCCGGACGGCCACCCGGAAGAGCGTGTGATCAGAGGGCACGGAATCATCCTGAGCGTGTGGAGGCATAATGCTGGTTTATATTATTTTCCCGGAATGTTCCGAGACAAGATTTTCATAATCGGGAATGGGAATATCCGTCACGAGCATGGCGCCGGGCGCATGTGTGATGGCAAAGGGAACGCGGCTTGCGGCCAGAACGGCCTGTGGCGTCACCCCGCAGGCCCAGAAGGCGGGAAGTTCATGGGGACGGATTTCGGTGCGGGCGCCGTAATCGGGTTTTTCGATGTCGATGATGCCGATTTCTTCGGGAAAGCCGATCTGGACTGGCCCGCCATGAGCCAGAGGGATGCGGGAACTGATTTCCGTGGCCTTGATCAGGTCTGGCGAGCGGAAAGGACGCATCGAGACGACGACTGGGCCGGAAAATGGTCCGACGGGTGTGCAGGCAATATTCGTGCGGTACATGGACACGCCCAGACCCGTTTGGAAATGCCGCATGGGGACGTTGCAGGCCATGAAGGCGTTTTCGAAGGAAAAGGAACATCCCAGCGCAAAAACGACGAAATCGTCCTGCCAGAACGACAGAATATCCGTCACTTCGTCCGTTAAAACGCCATCCCGCCAGACGCGGTAAAGCGGCAGGTCGGTCCGGATGTCGAGGTTATGTCCCAGCGCCGGGGCATCATATTCGCCGGGTTGGGACATGCCGACAAGGGGGCAGGGCTTGGGGTTCAGGCGACAGAATTCCGCGAAGTCTTCGGCATATGCTTTGGGAAGAATGACCAGATTGGCCTGGATGAAACCTGCGGCCATGCCTGCGGTGACGGTTCCGGCGGTGTTGGACCGGCACATCGCCCGCACGTCTTCGGGCGATGTGTGGAAAAGGGGTGGGATCGGCAAAGCGGATTCAGACATCGTTTGCGTCCTTGTTCGCGGCAGACAGGCCGGGCGATGACAGTGATAGTTCCGGAAGGCTAACAGTCGTTGCGTTCGGGATTCAAATCATCAAAATAAATGTTGAGGTATAAATATCTGTTATGGGCCTTTTTTGTGCTTAAATCTTTTGACGGCATTGCATTGGAATGTTCAGAATGAACGCTCCGGAATAAAAATCCGACGATTTTGGATATTATATGCATCATGAAACGAACCGCTTCTCAGGCGCCCGGCAGGCTGCATCTTTCGTGAGCGGATGTTCTGGCGCATGACGACGTCGCCTGTGCGTCTTGCTCTGGGGAGCGCGATCGGGACCACGTTCGAGTGGTATGATTTCATGGTTTACAACACGCTTGCGGCGCTCGTGTTCAACCATGTCTTTTTCCCTGAGGCGCTGCCGTGGATGGGAACCCTTCTGGCGTTCTCGACCTATGCCGTGGGATATGTGTCGCGACCTTTGGGCAGTGTGATTTTCGGCTGGCTCGGGGACCGGACCGGGCGCAGGCATGTCCTCATGCTGACGCTGGCGCTTATGGGGCTGACGACGGGCCTGATTGCGCTGCTGCCCGGTTATGCGCGGCTTGGGGCGATTAGTCCGGTTCTGCTTGTTCTGCTGCGGTTTTTGCAGGGGATCGCATTAGGCGGAGAGTGGGCCGGTGCGCTCCTTCTGACGGCAGAACAGAATTCGGAAACGGCGATGGGCATGGGGGCGACATGGTCCCAGCTTGGACCGGGGCTTGGAACGGTTCTGTCCGCAGGGGTGATCTGGGGCGTGACGCGCTCTATGGATGCCGCGTCCTTTCAGGTCTGGGGATGGCGTCTGCCGCTGTTTCTGAGCCTGCTGCTTCTGGCGGCGGGATGGGTGGTCAGGTCTTCCCTGTCCGAACCGCCACAGTTTGCCGAACGTAAAGCGCGGGGTGAGGTTCTGGCCAACCCGGTGGGCGCGGTCCTGCGTCATCATGGGCACTCCCTGCTGATCGCTGCGAGTACCCGGATCGGGCCGGATGTTCTGTATGCGCTGCTGACGGTTTTCAGCCTGAGCTATGTGACCCAGACGGGGGAGCATACGCGGTCTGCGGCGCTGATGGCCGTGTTTGCAGGATCGGCCTGGGGGGTGATCGTTACGCTGCTGGCGGGACGGTTCAGCAACCGTTGGGGGGCGAAACGGATTTTCCTTGTGGGGACGGTTTGCGCCCTGCCTGCCGCGTTTGTGTTTTTCTGGTGTGCGGCTTCCCATCAGGCGCTCCTTCTGGGCTTCGGAATCTGTCTTGGGCTTTCGGTTCACGCCATCATGTATGCGGTTCAGGGCGCGCTCATCAGCCAGCAGTTTCCGGTTGAAGTTCGCTATTCAGGCTCTTCGATCGCTTATACCTGCGGCAGTCTTGCGGGGGGTGGGGCTTTTGCGCCGCTTCTCATGGTGACGCTGTTCCGGGCGACGCATCTCGAACTGTCCATTTCTCTTTATGTGGTCGTGGCACTTCTCGTTTCTGGCGCGGGCGCGATGCTGGCCCGCGGGACGCACTGAGTGTGGCTGACTGATTCCAACAGGAACGCTGAAATATGGAAATTTTCTATCCCGATCTGACTGCGGTCAGGGAGGTCATTGTGGCTGGATGGGCCGGGCGGGATGCGGCGGGTGTGCAGCATCATATCGACGAGCTGGCGGCTCTTGGTGTGGCGCCTCCTTCGGATGTACCGCTGTTTTACCGGGTCGGGCATGAAACCCTGAGCACGGCGCCTGTGATTGATGTGCTGGGCAGCCAGACTTCGGGCGAGGTCGAGCCGGTTCTGTTGCGTACACAGAGCGATCTGCTGGTGGGGGTGGGGTCCGACCATACGGATCGTGAAAGCGAAGCCTATAGCGTGGCGTTGTCCAAGCAGCTCTGTCCCAAGGTCAGCGGTCGGGCGTTCTGGCGGTTTGCGGATGTAGAGGATCGGTGGGACGAGATGGTACTGCGGTCCTTTACGGCTGAAAGAACGCCCTATCAGGAAGGTCTGGCGGCATCCCTGCTCAATCCGCTGGATCTGGTGGCGCGCTGGGAGCAGCGGGAGGGCCGGGTCTTCGGGCCGGGGAGCCTGATGTTCTGTGGAACCGTTCCTACGCTCAATGGGATTGTCCGGACCGAGAGTCTTACCGTCGAGCTGTCTGATCCGCGGACCGGGAGTGTGCTGTCGCACCATTACGCCATCCGGGAGCTTCCCGTGGTTGCGTGAAGGGGCTTTGGGGCATGGACAAGTGGGAGCGGTATGCCATCATTCCGCTCCTTGCGCTTCTTTACTGTGGAAAACCAGCACCATGAGTCTGTGTTTCATTACACAACAGATCCATCCCGATGCCGTAACCTGTCTGAACGAGGCCGGAATCACGACCCGTTATGCTACGGAACCTTCGATGGAGGCGGTGATTCGCGAAATCGGCGACGCGGATGCGGTGATTACGCGCGATCTGGGACTAAGCGAAGAGGCGCTGCGGGCCGCGCCGAAGCTGAAAATCATTTCCTGTCACGGTTCAGGAACGAACCGGATCGCCAAGGCCGCTGCGGCGGAGCGGGGCGTTCTGGTGACGAATGCGCCCAATACCAACAGTCGGTCCGTGGCGGAAATGACGATCGGGCTTCTGCTGGCGGTCATGCGGCGTCTGTGCGAGGCGGATCGCGCCGTGCGGGAGGGGAACTGGGCGTTTCGTTATACGAATAACGGCACCGAACTGTACGGACGGACGATCGGGCTTGTCGGGTTCGGCGCCATTGCCCGGCATGTCGCGCAGATTGCGGGGCAGGGGTTGGGAATGCGCGTTGTGGCATGGTCTCCGAGCGTTCCGGCGGAGGTGTTCGAGGCCGCGGGCGTGGAGCGGGCGCAGAGCCTTGAACACCTTCTGGTCGTCTCGGATGTGCTGTCGCTGCATCGTCCGGCGCAGGGGAGCGGTCAGCCCATGATTGACGCTCATGCGCTGTCCCGCCTGAAGAAAGGCGCGGTTCTGATTAATACCAGCCGGGGCGGGGAGGTGGATGGTCCTGCGCTGGCGAAGGCTCTGGAGACGGGGCATGTCGGTGGGGCGGGGCTGGACGTGATGTCGCCCGAGCCTCCGCTGGTGGATGATCCGTTGTTGCGGGCGCCGAATGTGGTTCTGGCGCCGCATATCGGTGCGACGACGGAACAGGCGCTACGCCGTATGGCGATGCTGTGTGCGTCGCAGGTTCAGGACGCGCTTGCGGGGCGTGTGCCGCCGCATTGTCTTTGAACAGTTGAGTTCCGCGCCTTTCCGTTTCGGGAAGGGCGCGGGAGACAATCAGGGGGCGCCGAGGCCGCCACCGCCCGGTGTCATGAGGACGAGCACATCGTCCGCTTCCAGAACCTGAAGACCCTTGCCCGCGAGCTTGCGGCCAGAAGCGGTTTCGACCCGGCCTGCCGCGCCGTCCTGTCCGCCCTGCGCGCCACGGGCCGGATGATCGACGCGGTCGAACGCTGCCAGAAGCTCGAAGGGCTGTTTCTGGGTGGTGCCGATTTTCATGATCTGCCCGTCCCCACCCTTTGTCTGGCCAAGGCCGCCGCTGTTTTCGCGCAGTTCCTTTTCCCAGAAAATGAGTGGACACTGGATTTCCGCGATTTCAATCGGGGTGCCGTGTACGCCGGACGGAAAGGCCGTGGCGGACAGGCCGTTCAGGCCCGGACGGGCCCCGGTGCCGCCATTGGTCGTGATGGCGAGCGCGTAGGTCTGGGGCGTGGTTGCTCCCTTGGGGAACCACTGTCCGCGCACGGCGATGTTCCACAGACAGGATGTGCCTTCCGCCGGAACACGGTCGGGCAGGGGCGTGCGGAGGCATCCGAACACCATGTCCGGCAGCATCTGCCCGATGACGTGTCGGGAGGAGACGGGGGCCGGGCGTTGGGCGTTCAGGACGGAACCTTCTGGTGCCTCGACGTGATAGGGAGCCAGTGAGCCTGCGTTGTTGGGGACGTCTGGCGAGATCGCGCAGGCCAGCCCGAAGACCGTATAGGCGCGGGTATAGGCCATCGGGACGTTGATCCCGCGTCCGACAGCAGGCGGTGAGCCGTCATAGCTGACGCTGACGCGGCTTTCGCCAACCGTGAGCTTTGCCTTGAGCGTGAGTGGCGCATTGTAGCCGTCGATGGTCATTTCGTGGGACCACGTGCCCTCCGGGAGGGCTGCGATCTTGTCGAGGACGGCCTGGCGGGAGCGCTCGATGATGAAATCGGCCAGCGGTTCGAGACTGTCGAGGTGGAACTCATCCATCATGTCGCACAGGGCGCGGACGCCGACATCGTTGCAGGCCGCCAGAGAGTAGGTGTCACCTTCCGTATCCACCGGCAGACGCGTATTGGCGCGGATCATGGCCATCAACGTCTCGTTGACCTGTCCCTGATCAATCAGCTTGAGCATGGGGATCGAGAGGCCTTCCATGAAGACGTCTGTTGCTTCCGGCCCGTTGCCCAGGCCGCCGATATCCATCAGATGGCTGGTGCAGGAGAACAGCCCGACCAGACGGCCCTTGTGAAACGCCGGGGTCGTGATGACGAAATCGTTGAGATGCCCCGTTCCCATCCACGGATCGTTCGTGATGTAGGCGTCGCCTTCTTTCATGGTCGAGACGGGGAAGTGACGCAGGAAGTGGCCGACGGATTCCGCCATGGAATTGACGTGTCCCGGCGTGCCTGTAACGGCCTGTGCGATCATCCGGCCCTTCAGGTCGAAAATGCCTGCCGAGATGTCCTCGCATTCGCGGACGATGGGGCTGAAGGCCGTGCGGATCAGGACCTGTGCTTGTTCGCCGACCACGGCAATCAGGCGGTTCCACATGATCTGGAAGTCGATTTCCTTATGGGAGTGCGCGCTCATCAGACGGCGTCCTTCATGTCCAGAATGATGTTGCCGCTGCCGTCCAGATGGGCGGTGTAGCGGGAGGAAACATAGGTCGTGGTTTCTTTTTCGGCGATCAGGGCGGGGCCGGAAACGCGGCTGCCTGGTCCCATGTCCGTACGTTCGTAGACCGGGAGGGCGACATGCGTGCCGGTTGCGCCGTCGAAGAGTTTCCGGATGTCGGCTGAGACTGCATCATGCAGAGCCGGGGTGGCCTCGAAGGGCGGGTACTTTCGCGGGGTGGTTGAGACGCTGACAGACCAGTTCAGGATCTCGACGGCGGCATGGGGGATGACGCGGGCGAACTGACGGGCATATTCCGTTTCGAAGGCGTCCCGCAGGGCCGAGAGATGGTCGCTGCTGAGGACGCCGTCGGGCAGTGTGACGATGATTTCGTGCCCCTGTCCGACATACCGCATGAAGGCCGCGCGCCTTGTGTGGAGCGTTTCCGTCCGGGCGTCGTCCTGCACCATGCCGTGGGCGGCCTGCGTCATGTCGTCGAGTAGGGCCGAGACTTCTGCTGAACTGAAGCTGTCGTCCAGGCGCATGGGGAAGGAGCGGACGAGTTCAAACGAAACGGGTGCGGCGAGGAAGCCTACGGCCGAGCCGACGCCTGCGTTCGAAGGAATGACGAGACGCTGGATTCCAAGCTTTTCCGCGACGCGCGCGGCGTGAAGCGGGGCCGCGCCGCCGAACGCGATCATGGTATGGTCGCCGATAACGGCGCCACGTTCGGCGGCATGGACGCGCGCCGCACTGGCCATGTTTTCGCACACGATTTCATAGACCGCATGGGCGGACATTTCCGCTGACAGGCCCAGTGGCGTGCCGATATCGGTCAGAAGCGCTTCGGCCGAGCGAGCCGGCTGGAGCTGAATGCTGCCGCCCGCGAAGTTTTCCGGACGGATCAGGCCGAGCATGACGTCCGCGTCTGTGACGGCGGGGCGCTTGCCGCCCAGTCCGTAACAGGCGGGGCCGGGAACGGAAGACGCGCTTTCAGGGCCGACGACAACGCGCTTCATCGCATCCAGATGGGCGATGGAGCCGCCGCCCGCGCCGATTTCGACCATTTCGATCACGGGAATACGTAGGGGCAGGCCAGAGCCTTTCATGAAGCGGGCCGTGCGGTCCACTTCAAAGAAACGGGACGATGCGGGTTCGCCATCTTCGATCAGGCAGACCTTGGCGGTCGTGCCGCCCATGTCGAAGGACAGGACGCGGTTTTCGGCCAAACGCTCGGCGCATTGGGCGGCGAAGATGGCACCGCCCGCCGGGCCGGATTCCACCAGGCGGACGGGGAACTGGCGCGCCGTTTCCAGCGCGGTCAGGCCGCCACCGGAGGTGACGAGATAGAGTGCGCCTTCAAAGCCCCGAGCGTCGAGGGCTTCGCGCAGGCGGCCCAGATAGCCCGCCATTAGGGGCTGGACGTAAGCATTCGCGACGGTGGTGGATGTGCGCTCATATTCCCGGATTTCGGGGCAGACGTCGCTTGAAATGGAGATGGTGATGTCCGGCATCGCCTCCTGAAGAAGCGCCTGTACGCGCCGTTCATGGGCCGGATTGGCATAGGCATGGAGGAACGCCACCGCGATGCTCTCGACGCCAGCGTCACGAAGCTGGGGCACGAGCGCCAGAACGGCGGCTTCGTCCAGGGGAAGCTGGACGGTGCCGCGGGCGTCCATGCGTTCGGGGACGGTGAAGCGCAGGTTGCGGGGGACGAGCGGGCTGGGCTTTTGCAGCATCAGATCATACTGGTTGAAGCGGCTTTCGGTGCCGATTTCCAGAATGTCGCGGAAGCCCTGCGTTCCGATGAGGGCCGTGCGGGCGCCCCGGCGTTCGATGATGGCGTTTGTGGCAAGCGTCGTGCCATGCACGAAAACCGTCACGTCCGGAAAGCGGAGGCCGGCGTCTTCGATCACGAGGCCGATGCCGCTCATGACTCCTTCTTCGGGGGCGGCGGGCGTGGTGAGGACTTTGCGGGTCAGACGTCCCTGCGGTGTCTGGAGGACCACGTCCGTGAATGTGCCACCGATATCAGCGGCGAGACGGATTTGTGTACTGTCGACCATGCCTGTGTTTTCCGTATCGGGTTAGAGTGCAATAAGATATCGGGAAGAGATATTCGCTGACGGAGAGGACGAACCATGAAGGACGGGAAAACCGCGAGCCCTGCGCCGGCGATGCCGGATGTTGCGGATATGGAACGGGCCTTCATCGTGTCCTCGTCGCATCTGGCGGTGCCGGGCAACGAGGATCTGAGCGAATTCGAATTTGCCCTGACTGTCGTGAACCATGCGTTTCATCGCTGGATGTCTCGGGGGATGGCGGCCGCGGGTCTGCCGGATCTCTCGGCGCTCGATACGCTTATTCTGCACAGCGTCAATCACCGGAACCGGGAGAAGAGCATCTCGGACCTGATGTTCACCCTCAACCTGTCCGAGCGGCATTACCTGAACTACGCCATGAAGAAGCTCGACGAACTCGCGCTGATCCAGCGCGAACGCCGGGGCAAGGAGGTTTTTGTCAGCACGACACAGAAAGGGCGCGACGTCTGCCTCGAATATGCGCGTCTGCGTCGGATCTGCCTGCTGGAGCATATTCCCCAGAATCGGGAAGTCGGGGACGTCACCATTGCAGAGGTCGCTAAAGCGTTGCGTGTCCTGACGGGATTTTACGAGCAGGCGTCGCGGTCCGCCGCGTCTCTCTGAACGCAGCGTCTCAGCCACCCGGGTGAATCCGGAAGAGCACGTCGTGATAGCCCACGACGCCGCCATCTCCGATCAACGCGGAGCCGAGCGTGCCGTCTGCCGTGGCCGTAACGGGCAGGCGGAGGGGGCCTGCCTCGACAAATCCCACGATCTCGCCGGAGCGAACGGAGTGGTTTGCGCCCAGACCGTTTGAGCGGAACACGCCCATCTCGGGGCTGGGAACGGGCGTGTTTTCTGCTTTTGTGCGTGAGGCGACAGGGTGCGCCGGAGGCGTCTGACCGGGGTTCTCCGACAGTGCCAGGGCAAGCGCGCCTGTCTCGTTTTTCAGAGAAACATAACGGACATCGTGATGTCTCATCCGGCCAACCAGTTCGGGAAGGTCGTTCAGAAGGTCTTCAAGAAAAGTCATGATCCGGACTTTCGCATGAGGGCTTCGAGGTAATGCACGCTGACGCTGCCTTCGCGCACGCCGGGCTCGTTCATCAGGCGCAGATGCAGGGGCGTGGTGGTGGCGATGCCGGTGATTTGCATTTCCGAAAGGGCGGCATGCATGCGGTTGAGGGCATCCGTGCGGTCCGTGCCGTGGACGATCAGCTTGGCGATCAGGGAGTCGTAATTCGGGGGCACGACATAGCCGTCATAGAGATGCGTATCGATACGGACGCCGGGGCCACCGGGTGCGCGCCAGTGCGTGACTTTTCCGGGGGCCGGGCGAAAGCTTTCGGGGTCTTCGGCGTTGATGCGGCACTCGATGGCGTGGCCTTGCGTGAGGATGTCGGCCTGGGTGAAGGAGAGGGGTTCTCCCATTGCGATCAGGAGCTGCTCGCGCACAATGTCGATACCGGTCGTCATTTCCGTGACGGGGTGCTCGACCTGAAGGCGGGTGTTCATCTCGATGAAGGAAAACGCGCCGTCTTCGTACAGGAACTCAAAGGTGCCCGCGCCGGTATAGCCCATCAGGGTGCAGGCGTTTGCACATCGCTCGCCAAGCTCGGCGATGGCCTGCGGGTCGATGCCGATGGCCGGGGCTTCCTCGACCAGCTTCTGGTGGCGGCGCTGGATGGAGCAGTCCCGGGCGCCGAGCCAGACGGCATTGCCCTGCCGATCGGCGAGAACCTGGATTTCGATATGGCGGGGGTGCTGGAGGAACCGTTCGGCGTACACGGACGGATTGCCGAAGGCGCGTCCGGCTTCTTCGCGAGCCGTTTCGATGGCGTCGCGGAGGTCTGCTGCGGTCATGACCACGCGCATGCCGCGCCCGCCGCCGCCGCCTGCTGCCTTGACGATCAGCGGATAGCCGATGGCGTCGCAGATCGTCTGGGCTTCGGACCGGTTGGTCGGTAGGGCGTCGTCGGTTCCGGGCAGGCAGGGCACGCCGGAGCGGCGCATCTGCTGCTTGGCGCTGATCTTGTCGCCCATCAGGCGCATGATGGCGGCGGTTGGGCCTGCCAGCGTGCGGCCGGACTGTTCCACAGCCTCGGCGAAATCAGCATTTTCGGACAGGAAGCCGTAGCCGGGGTGGATGATGTCGGTGTTCGTGAGTTCGGCGGCGCGCAGGACGCGGGCGGCGTCCAGATAGCTCCCGGATGCTGCTGCCGGGCCGATACAGATCGTTTCATCGACGAGGCGCAGATGCGCGAGGCTGGCATCGGCTTCGGAATGGATTCCGATGCTGTGCAGGCCGAGCAGGCGGCAGGCCCGCGTGATGCGCAGGGCGATTTCGCCGCGATTGGCGATCAGGACACGGCGCGGCTGGGACACTGAAGGCTCAGGCATCGAGCGGCTCCACGGTGAAGAGCGGCGTTCCGGGGGAGACGGCGTCTGCATTCGCGGCCAGCATGGCGACGATCCGGCAGGGGAACTCGGCCTCGATGCGCGAGAGCGTTTTCATGACTTCGAGAATAAAGAGCGGCTGTCCTTCCGCCACGATGTCGCCCGGCTTGACGAAAGGCGGCGCATCCGGGGCCGGGGAGGCGTAGAACTGGCCGTGCATGGGGGCGTCGATCGTGGTTTCGGTTTTGGTGGCCGCCGGGAGTGTTTCGACGACCGGAAGTGCGGGAGCCACGACCGGCGGTGTGGGGGCAGTGTCCTGTGCGCCGCGCACCAGACGGATGTGCTCGCCGTCGCGGGAATAGTCGAGTTCGGTAATGCCCAGCGCCTGCATCCGGGCCATCAGGGCGTCGAGGATCTTGAGATCGGGGATCATGGGGCGGTTGGCTTTCCGGTCTGCTTCAGGTCAGGGGGCGCAACGTGATGCCCGCGGCTTCGAAGCCCGCGCGGACCTTGCGGGCGACATCCACGGACTCCGCGTTGTCCCCATGCACGCAGATCGTATCAATGCGGGTCGGCAGCATTTTGCCGGAGATGGTTTCGATGGCACCGGCCTGCACCATGCGCACGGCGCGGGCCGCCGCGAAATCGGCATCATGCAGGACCGCACCCGGTTCCTTGCGCGAGACGAGATGTCCGTCTTCCGTATAGGCGCGGTCCGCGAAGATTTCCGAGAATACGGTCAGGCCCCGCTCGCGTCCGATGCGGTCCAGATGGCTCAGGGCGATGGCCATGATGGGGAGGTTCGGATCGACCGCCTTGACGGCATTGACGATGGCTTCGGCAACGGCGGGGTCGCGTTCAGTCAGGTTGCCCAGCGCACCATGGGTTTTCATGTAGGTCATGCGGTGGCCGGAATAGGTGGCGAGGGCCTGGGCCGCGCCCATCTGATAGGCCACGATCCGTTCGATCTGGGCGGGGGTGAAGGGCATGACGCGGCGTCCGAAGCCCCACAGGTCCGGGAAGCCGGGATGGGAGCCGACGGAGACGCCTTTTTCGCGTGCGATGCGGAAGGTCTCGGCCATGACTTCCGGGTCGCCGCCGTGAAAGCCGCAGGCGACGTTAGCAGAGGTCACGATGTCCAGCATCGCGCTGTCATTGCCCATTGTGTAATGGCCGAAGCTCTCGCCCAGATCGGCGTTCAGGTCGATGGTTTTGGCGGTCATGGTTTGGAACTCCCGGACATGAAATAACAGGGCATCAGAAAACGAGCTGTGTGCGGAGTGTGGCAATTTCGGTGGCAAGGCGCTTCAGATCCGCAGCTTCCTGCCGGATGATCTGCACCGCCTCATTGCGTGTGATGGTTTCGAAATGGACGGGCGCGCCGACGACTGTCTGGGACAGCAGGCGCAGGTCCGGCGCGATGACGGTGGCGATCTTGGGATAGCCGCCGCAGGTATTGGCATCCATCATCTGGATGATCGGCTGGCCCGCGGGCGGCACCTGAACGGTTCCGGGCAGGATGCCGTGGGAAAACAGGCTGAGCGGCCGTGAGAGTTTCAAGGCGTTCTGCCCTTCCAGCCGATAGCCCATGCGGTTTGCGCTGGGGGTCAAGGTCCAGGAAGCGGCGTGAAAGGTTTTCAGGCTTTCAGGCGTGAAGACCTCGTGTTCGGCGGCAGGAAGGACGCGAATCCGAGTGCCGTCTGCGTGGGGAAGCGGGCAGGGGCGCGTGAGGCCGTAGCCTGCGGCGGGCAGGCACAGTGTGGAGGCTGCGAGGCAGGAAAGGCGGTCGCCTTTCTGAAGGGCGCGCCCCTCAAGGCCGCCGAAGCCGCCTTTGAGATCCGTCGAGCGCGCGCCCAGAACCGGGGGCACGTCCAGACCGCCGCGGAATGTCAGATAGGCGCGGGCGCCCTGTTCCGGAGCGCGGAGCGTCAGGGTCTGGCCGGGTCTGGCGGTGATGGCCCAGTCGCGCGGGAGTTTCAGATCGTCGAGCGTGGCGGGGCAGACGGCACCGGTGACGGCAAAGGATGTCTCGGTATGAAAACGCACGCGGAAGGGGAAAAACACGATCTCAATCCCGGCAGCGTCCAGCGGATTGTCGAGAAGCAGGTTTCCGTGGCTCAGGGCCAGACGGTCCATCCCGCCGCCCTGCGCCACGCCCATGGCCATGGCGTGAGGGCGGCCGAAATCCTGAATGGTGTTGAGGGAGGAGCCGGTCAGGATTTCGATCATGAGGCCCTCACGAAACGGACGGTGTCGCCCAGCCGCAGCAGGCCGGGCTCGGGACGGAAGGCGTCGAACAGGCACAGATCCGTCCGGCCGAGGATATGCCAGCCCGACGGCGAGGTGCAGGGCATCATGCCCGCGTGGCCGCCGCCGATGACCACAGCCCCTTCCTCTACCCGCAGACGCGGGGAGTCGCGGCGGGGGATGGCCAGACGCGAGTCCAGTCCGGTCAGGTACACGAAACCCGCCATGGCGCCGATGGCGGCGACGCTGTAGCGACCGGCCATGTGGGCGTCGATGGTTTCCTCTTCTGTCAGGTTGGCGAAGCGGGCAACGAGCGCCAGATCTTCGCCGAATGCCCCGCCATAGACGACCGGCACCACGATCTCGCGGGACGGCACCTCTTCGGCGGAGGCCTGTGTCCAGACGGTTCGGAGCAGCTCTTCCATGGCGGAAGGGTCAGTCTGTACGGCGTCGAACGTGACGAGAAGGTTGTTGACGCCGGGGATTGTCTGGAGGACGTCAGGCCGGGTGTTCAGTTCGCGGCTGGTGGCCCAGATGCGGCGCTGTGTCGTGTCGCTAAACGGGCCGTTGGCTGCGTCCAGCAGGAGGCCGCCCGCGCCTGCCATGTGAATACGGGTCATACAGTCTGATCCGGCTGGGAGCGACCATGGAACGGCCGCCGGGGAAGGAGAGCAGCGGCCAGCGCGCCGCACAGGATGATGATGCCTGTGATGTAGAAAACGCCGTGGAAATTGCCGGTGGCCTGAAGCAGGTATCCCGTCATGACCGGGGCCAGAATGCCGAGGCCGTTGGAGAATGTCAGGGTCAGGCCGGTCACGGAACCGAGGATTTCGTCTTCCACCAGCAGGTCCGCCAGAAGGGCCATGTTGGCCCCCGTTCCGCCTGCCATGAAGGCCATGGAGACGGCGAGGAGCGGAATGATGGTCGTGGCCGTTCCGCAGAGCGGCAGAAATCCCATGGAGGAGGCCAGTATGAGATACAGGCACACGACCTTGCGGCGTCCTCCCAGAGAAAGGTTTGATCCGCGAACGAGCGTTTCGCCAACCTTTCCTGCCGTGATCGAGAGGATGGCTGCGCCGACATAGCAATAGGCCGTATAGGCTCCGGACTGTTCGGTGCCGAGATGCAGAGTTTGGCGCATGATGATCGGCAGCCAGGACATCAGCAAGAAGTTGGCATAATTGGCGCAGCATTGCGCAATTACGATGCCCCAGAACGCCGAGGAGCGGAACAGGGTCGGCACCGAGATCAGGGAAAAGGATGTTGCCTGTGTGCCGCGTGCGGGGCGCGGGTGGGTCAGGAGCCAGACCACGGACCAGACCAGCCCGAGCGCGCCGAGCAGCGAAAACGCCGGGCGCCAGCCGTAATGGGCAATCAGCCACCCGCCCGAGGCGGCGCCGCAGGCCAGCCCGATGGGGATGCCGCAGATAAAGGCGGTCATCATCAGGCCACGTTCGTGTAGCGGTGCCCAGGCCCGGACGACCTTGTTGCCGAGTGCGAAGGTGGGGGCTTCTCCGACGCCCAGCAGGATGCGGGTGGCGATGAAGGCCGGGACAGTGGCGGTCAGGCTACCAAGGATCATGGCGAGCGACCACAGGGCCACGGCGGCCGCACCGATGATCCGCACGCCGAAGCGGTCCAGCAGGATCGCGCTGGGCAGGTTGAGGATGAAGTAGGACCAGAGGAAGCTGGAGAGGACCCAGCCTGTCTCCCCCGGTGTAAGGGCGAATTCATGGGCGATCTGGGGCATGCCCACGGACAGGGCGGCCCGGTCTCCGTAGCAGATCACGCACATGGCGATGGTGAGGGCGTATATGACGAACCGGAAAGGCCGGCGATCTTCTGGAACTGTCTGCAAGAAACTGCGCCTCTTTCCGTTCGCGTTCAGAATGTCAGTCCGGTCTGGATATAGTACATGCCACCGTTGAAGCCGTAAGGTGAGTAGTAGGCATATTTGTATTCGTTAAAGAGCGGCGCTGCGGTCGCCTTGGGAACGCGGGTCGGGTATTTGTTGCCCAGGTTGTTCGCGCCGACCGTAACGCTCCATTTTGGCAGGATCTTGTAGCTGACGGACATGTTGGTCAGGAAAGCCGGGCGCTGTTCCATCGGAGCGGCAGTCGGGCTGGCGAGGAAGATGATGGAGCCGTAGCGCTGTTCCTGCACCATGACGTTCCACTTGCCGTAATTCCAGTTGACCGTGAGGTTTTCGCGGTTCTTGGGCGCGGAGTGCAGAAGCATTTCTTCGGCATAGGTGTTGAACGTGGACAGGCCCATGTTCGCCAATACAGTGGGTGTCTTGTTGCGGCTGCGGATTTCGTTGTCGGAGTAATTGAACGTGAAGTCGAAGCGGAACGTTCCGGCGCGTTTGGTATGCAGGGTGTAGTTGGTGTCGATATCGCCACCATAGGTCTGGGTGTTGACGGGGTTTGTGTAATAGGAGGCGTAGGTGACGTTGTTCAGGCCAGACGCCTCGAGAATGTCGGCCACACCTGCGCCGCCGAGGGTCGTGGTGCTGGCCAGACGGTCGTTGATGGCGATGTAATACAGGTTTGCGGTGACGTTCCAGTTCTTGAGGGGCGTGGCGTCGATACCGATGCTATAGTTGCGGGAATATTCGCCCTTGATATGGCCCGCGCCGAGCGCCTTTGCGGCGGCGCTGCTGTTTGGAAGCTGGTCCACGGCGTAGTTGGCGAAGGGGGCGTTATAGAAATAATAGGTCTGGCCCAGTGTTGGGGGGCGATAACCGGTGTTGATGCTGGCGCGGATGGCCCAGTGTTTGTTGAAGTTGTAGCGTGTTCCGATCGAACCGGTCGTGACGGTGGCGAGATGGTTGTAGCTCGTGGCGCGGCCACCGAGGGACCATTCCCATTTTTTCGTAACGTAGAAATCGAGGTTGACGTTGCCGTCGTAGATGTCGCGTCCGCGATTGGTGACGGCGAGCGGGACGTTACCGGCATGGTCGGTTGCGCCGAGGCCGATCCATGAGGCTTCCTCGCCTTCTGTCATCTGGAAGGTGTCACGGCGATATTCGCCGCCAAAGCGCAGGGCAATCGGCTTGGGGAGCCATGACGTGTTGAAGAAGCGTGAGCCGCGCAGGCCGGTCGAAAGCTCTGAAGTGATGGTTTTGCCGTCATAAAAATCGCGCGGGCTGGCATCGCCGAGAGATATATTGTTGCTGTCGAGGGTCGAATAGGCCTGATCGTCACGACCGTAATTGACGTAGGCGTCCCAGGCGAAGCCGAATTTATGCGCCTTGATGCCGTTGTCTGTTTCGAAATCGTACTGGTCCATGCCGATATAGGGCTGTGCGCCATTGGGCCAGAGATTGATGTTGGTTAGGCTGTTTCCGGCACTGCGGTAGGTTTCGGCCACATGAGCCTTGCGGTGGCTGAAAGTCGAAGTGCTGTAGAGGCTGAGGTTTTCGTTCAGCGGGATCGCCATGTTTTCGCTGATGGTTTCCAGCGTCGATTTCGGGATGCCGAGGCCGCGCTGCACATCACGACTGGCTGTTTCGTTGCGGGAATCCCCGACCGGATAGAGTTGTCCGACGAAAAGGCCGCTGCGGTTAGTCGGAAGCTGGTGAGTAACCTGCGCCGCCAGATCGAGATAGCCACCGTTTTTGCCAAGTGCCGTGGCCCAATCCGCATAACCGTTCAGCGCCTGCCCGTCACCGGCGTAAAAGCCGCTGTTTTGGAAATTGATGGAGCCACCATGCGTGCGCTGCTTGAGGACGATATTGACCGCACCTGCTAAAGCATCCTGACCGTAGAGCGCGGTCGCGCCTTCGGTAATGACTTCGATATGATCGATTGCCGAAATCGGGATCAGGGAGATGTCGGTGGGTTCGGTGCCCCAGTTCGGACCGGCATTGGCGTTGAAATTCGCACCGATATGGCGGCGGTGTCCATTGACGAGGATCAGCGTATCGTCGGCGGACTGGCCACGAAGCTGCATGGTCTGGATGAAGCCGCTGTTTCCGACACCGGACTGCGGCGGGGACGTAATGGATGCGGAAGCCTGGGCCAGTGCCTGCATGACGTTTGTCTGGCCTGTGGCCAGAAGCTGCGCGCCCGAAACGACCGTGACCTGCGAGGTGCTGTGAACCGGTGTCGAGGGGTTCATGACGGATTGGCCGGTAGAGGCCGTCCCGGTGACGTGCATCTCTTCGGGATCGGATCTTGAAATGATGGATGTTTTGCGAGAGGAGGGTCTTGCAGAGGTGGGAGTGGCGGCCCGTGTAGGCGAGGTTGTGACCCGTTTGTGCGTAGAATGTGTCTGCGTCGTCACTTTGGTGGACGTGGCCTGGGCGGTTGGACAGAGCGAAACGAGCGAGCTCAAGGCAGCGCCACACATCAGGAAAGCCTTGGGTCCAAAACACTTGCTCATGGGCATCCCCTTTGCCAGCCGGTGTTGGCTGGCCATTCGAAATATATGCTTTTCATGAACAAATCACACACATAACGAAACGACAACTAAAATGTTTTTATTAAGGAACAAATTCTCTTTTTCTGCCGCTTTGCTAGGCGAATCTGATTGATTTGACCGAGCGCCTGAGGCTGAGGCCTGTTCGACGAAAAGACAGCATCGCTTGAACGGACAAAAAAAATGAGTAAAAACTGGAGCGAGAGAAAATTTTTTTGTCTGTCGAGTCGTGATTCCCGAACTTAGAACATTTGTCGTTGCTGCCCGGACGGAGAGCTTTGCCGCGACCGCCAAGGCGATCGGGGTGACGCAATCGGCAATCAGTGCCCAGATTCGTCGGCTTGAAGAAGAGTTTGGCTACGATCTTTTTGAGCGCACAGGCAGGTCGGTGACTCTGACGGCAGCGGGGAGTCGTATCTTATGTCAGGTCGAAGATATCCTTTCGGCTTTTGAGGCGCTTCGGGGGGCCTCGCATCTCAAGCCAGAAACCGAACTGTTGCGGGTGGGCGCTATTTCAACCGCTCAGACCAGCTTGCTTGCCCCTGCTATTGCGGGGTTGCATCTTGAGCTTCTGGATCTGAAAGTACGGATTGTTCCAGGGACTTCCATGAGTTTGCTGGATCGTCTGGATGCGGGAGAGCTGGATGCTGCGCTGATCGTCCGGCCACCTTTTGGGTTGATGCCATACATGCAGTGGCATCCTGTCGTGCAACAGGACTATGTCATGGTCGTCCCTGCTCATGTCGAAGGCGCAGACTGGCGACAGATCCTCGAAGGCCAGCCTTTTATTCGCTATGACAGCCGTTCTTTTGGGGGGCGTACGCTGGATCGATTTCTCAGGACGCAGGGGCTTTCTCCCCATGAGGTCATCGAGACTGAAGATCTTCATACAATTCTGCAGATGGTCGCCAATAATATGGGGTGTTCGATTGTTCCCTATATCTTTGCGGTTAGTGTTGTGCCGAATATCCGTATCTTGCCTCTGGGAGACCAGAAGATCGTGCGGGATGTCGGTGTGATGACCTTACGCGGCCGAATGACGGAGGGCTGCAAGGCTCTGATCCGGTATCTGGAAGAGGCATCCCGCAGCAATATGCCTCATCAGTAGTTTCGGATGTTATGAAGAGCCTTCAGGCTGTTGCACGCCATAGAAGGATCGGCGCATTATCGGTTCCTGCTTGTTGGAAGTCGGTTCCGAAAGACCTAGACAAAGTGGCAAATGTTTCCAGAATATTTCGCCCTTCCTCGCCGTGGGCCAGGGAGGGCACTCCGCGTCTGTGGGCAGCCAGGCCCAGGCCGAGTGTGATCGGATGGATTTCGAGACTTTCGAGCTTTCCGTTCTGATAAGTGCAGATCGGCATGATGGTTTCCCAGAAACGTTTTTCGGCGGGAAAACCTTTCGCATCGTTGTTGCTGCGAGCTTTATAAAGCTGATGAGGTGTTAGCTCCGGACTTACGCGGTTCGCCATATAGGATTCGATCGGGAGGCGCTCCACGAGTTCATTCTGTCCTATAAAATTACCCAGACTGTAAAAGATCGGTTTGCCATTATGAATTTCGAGGCCCCGCAACAGATGTGGTCCGTGACAAGCAACGATATCCGCACCGGCGTCGATTGCCTGACGGGCTGCGGTTACGAGAAAATCGGCCGGAATTTCTACGTCCAGTTCTCCGTTGGCGTTATATCCGCTTTCATGCGCGTGAATGCTCAGAATGACCGTATCGGAAACCATCCGTGCTTCTGTGATCCAGCGATGCAGGGCCTGTGTGTCCGTCGGGTTCGGGGTGGTGCTGACTTTCGTTTCCTGACCGACCTGAAAATTCAGGTTTTCGAAGGCGAGAACCCCCTCGGGGGCGGGAAAGGCGAAACCAAGCTGGATTTTGTCGTCCTTGACCCGCTGTAATCCGAGCTTCCGGTAGATCTCCCTCAGGGATGTCATGTCATCGGCAGAGACGTGGTGCATCGTGTTGTAGCGTAGCGGATTGATGCCGGGGCGTCCCTGCATCGCGCTCGTCTGCATGGCTGCTTCCTGCCCTCTGGCGAAGGTGGAGGTGCAGGACAGCATGGAGACCGTACCTGCAGGATGCGTAAAATAGGCGGGGCGTCTGGCATCTTCCAGATGAAGGCCGATCCCGGCATGATGCAGATTTCGGCGGTTGAGCTCGTCCAACGTCTTGCGCAGACCAGAGATACTGTAATCTAGCGAGTGGTTTGTTGCCGCTGCAAAAAGGTCGAAACCGGCCTCTTTCAGGTCATCCAGAACCCGGGATGAGGCGCCAAAATGCGTGCCGCCCATATCAAGGGCTGGATCACCCACGAAATCGTTCGGTACCAGTTCGAGATTGGTGAACGAAACATCGCAGGCGCGGATCATGTCGAAAAGGGGCGACAGTCCGGGGTCAGTGCGGCTGTTGAGTTGCCGAAAGAGAATACTGTCACCCGTCAGGCAAATCTTCATCAGGCGGTCCGGAACATCAGTTGAAAAATTGATGCTTTGGGAAAAGCATTTCTATGCCGGTATGGTTATCGAAGATGCATGAGGTGTCCAGTTTCAGGAGGCTCTTTTCGGTGATGGTTTTCCTATCTTCACGATATGAGAAAACCGGGCTTCTCACGGAGCCAGGCAGCTCTGGCGGCTCTTACGACGTGGTCAGAGGTTTCTGAAGGATTTCGAGCAGGCGGTTGAACAGGCTGAGACGCGGGGAGTTCCGTTGGATCAGAAAGCCCAGATTTCGGCAGGGAGCCGGGGCCGGAAGCGGGATTTTTTTTAGATGGACGCCCGCGGGCCAAGGACGTGCCCAGTCAGGGACGAGCGAGACGCCTGTTCCCTGACTGACGATGATGGCAATGGCGTCCAGTGAGTCGAGTTCAAGGCGTTCATGGGGCCATATCCCTGACTTTCGAAGATATTCGTCAGCAAGACGACCGCCCCACTGCATCCGGTCATAGCGGATCAGGGGATGATTCCGAAGAATTTCGTGGGGGTCTGTTTCCTGAAGAACTGCCGGAGCCAGGACGACCAGAGGCTCAGATCGCAAAGTCTGCCAGACTAGTGTTTTTGGAATTTCAAAAGGGGGCTCCACGATGAAGGCAGCGTCGATATTTCCTTCCAGAACCGCGTTATGCAGCCCGGATGAAGAGCCTGGAGTAATATGCAGCTCGATTTCGGGGAAACATTCGAAAAAACGTTTCAGATAAGGGGGGAGGAGGCCATTCGCCGCACTTGATATCGCGCCGATCCTGAGGGTCCCGACAGGCTTGTCACTCGCAGCAATGGCGCAGAGATCCCGGACGCTCGTAATGATCGCTCGGCTCTGTTCGAGGATGGCTAGCCCTTGTTCTGTAGGACGGACGTTCCGCCCGACACGCTGGACAATCGGACAGCCTATTTCGTCTTCGAGCGCGCGGATCCGTTGGGCAACGCTGGCAGGGGTAAGACGGAGCTGACGTGCTGCACCCGCAAGCGAACCCTGTTCGATAACGATCAGGAAACTTTCGAGGAAGCGTGTGTCCATGAGTAGGTCTCCGAAGGGTCTGTCAGGGCAGTGTAACGTAGCGAAAGAGATCAGACATCGGATTTACCTTCTTCTGAAGTCATATATTCGCATGATTGTTACGCCGACGAATATGATATCAGCGGATTTTTCCAGAAAAGTCATGGTGTAGTCATGGTTAATCCGTTTCATCTCGCATTCCCGGTCGACGACCTTGCAGCCGCTCGAACCTTTTACGGAACTGTTCTAGGGTGTGCAGAGGGGCGGAGTACGGAAACCTGGATCGATTTCGATCTTTATGGACATCAAATCGTTACGCACCTGGTTCCTGATGCCTGTCACGGTGGGAGTGAAGGTGGAGCGGGGGCCGTGGACGGTCATAACGTGCCTATCCCGCATTTCGGTGTTGTTCTTGACATGGAAGACTGGAAGGCTCTGGCGGAGCGTGTTCGCGGTCATGGCATTCCTTTTGGAATGGAGCCACAGATCCGTTTTGCGGGGCTGCTGGGCGAGCAGGCGACGATGTTTTTCTGCGATCCCGCAGGAAATGCGTTGGAATTCAAAGCTTTCGCCAACATGAAACAACTTTTCGCCAAGCAGTAAAGGGTTGCCTATGTTCTGTTCTAGTCAACCCGAGATAAACAGCGTGACCGCGCCTGTGGTGGATGTCGATCTCGGACATCATCTTTTCAGTCGTTTGTATGAGATCGGTTTTGACGGCCGTGGCATGACGCGACCGTCTTACGGAAGGGAAGAAAATCTCGCCCATGACCTGTTCATGGAGGTGGCAGGGCAATACGGATTGGAGGTGCGTCGTGATTGGGCTTCCAATCTTTACTTGACGCTTCCCGGCCGTGACCGGACCCTTCCTGTCGTCATGACGGGGTCGCATCTCGATACTGTTCCATGTGGCGGAAATTTCGATGGAGCGGCGGGGGCAGTGGCTGGTCTTCTCGTGCTCTGTGCTTGGGTCAAAGCGGGTTTTCGGCCGGAACGGGATACGACACTGATCGTGACACGTGCAGAAGAAAGCGTCTGGTTTCCTTTGTCCTATCTGGGAAGCCGAACGGCTTTCGGGCTGCTTGAGCCTTCCGCGCTCGAAACTCCGCGAAGCGACGATGGTCTGAGCCTGAGGCATCACATGCAGGACTGTGGCGCCAGTCCCGACCTGTGCGGAAAAGCATCGGTTCTGGATGCCACGAAAATCGACTGTTTTGTCGAACTGCATATCGAACAGGGGCCTGTTCTTTTGGAAGCGGACGTTCCGGTAGGGATCGTGACAGGAATTTGCGGGAGCTCGCGGTATCGTTCGGCTGTTATTCATGGTCAGTATGCCCATTCCGGGGCGACGCCGCGTCGTTTCCGTTCAGACGCCGTGATGGCCGGGGCCAGCATGATGACTGCTCTGCACGATGCCTGGAAACAGGCGGAAGCTGACGGAGAAGAGATGACTCTGACGTTTGGCGTCTGCCGGACCGACGAGGCGCAAGCAAATTTTGCAGCGGTTCCCGGGAAGTTGGATCTCGTGATTGATATCCGTTCCCGGGACGAAGCGCTTCTTGAGCGGATCAACGGGTTGGTTATCCAACAGGCGCGTCGTGTTGAACAGGATTATCACGTCCGTGTGGAGCTTGGGCCGAGGACCTGTAGTACACCTGCCGTCATGAATGCAGATTTGCAGGCGGACGCAAGAATCCTTGCAACCTCGCTGAACATTCCCGTCGTTTCGATGTCAAGCGGTGCCGGGCATGATGCGGCGATATTTGCCTTGCAAAATGTCCCGACGGAAATGCTCTTTGTGCGCAATAGCAACGGAAGTCATAATCCAGACGAAAGCATGGAGATGAATGACTTCATGGAGGGGGTCCGTCTGCTGGAATGCCTTCTGCGCAAGCGGGCAGTATCTGTGTCCTGAATCCTTTGAGGCCATGCATTCAGGATTGCATAGAAGGGTTGCAACGCCGAACACGACAAAATATTCATGGATATTCTCAGATTTTCTGAGAATGCACGAGTGCCTCGGAATCTAGTTATCCAGCTAAAAGCAGATTGCCATAAAGCGAGGTGGTCCTCATCAAAGTCTGTTGATAGTCTTGGAGAACTGAACGATAATTGCGCTCGTATTTCTGCAGTTCTTGATACTCGACGAGGCGATTTAAAATTCGAAGATATCGTTAAAGGCATGGGAACAGATTACGCCTCTGATGCCGCCTGCAAGCTCGCGAGGGCGCAAGCGGCATATCGCCGTCGATACCAACGGCCCCTTGCTGATGGTGCACCTGACGCCCGCGGATATTTCCGACAGCGCCGGCGGACAGATGATCCTGGATGCAACCCGCAAACGCTGGTCGTGGGTGAAGCACCTGTTCGCCGACGGCGCCTACGACAGGGCGATGCTCATGGACAAGGCAGCGTTCCTGGACTTCAGCGTCGAGATCATCTGGCGCTCGGCAGGCGCAAAAGGCTTCGAGGTTCTGCCCTGCCGCTGGGTCGTCGAGCGGACCCTCGGCTGTATGATCCGCTGGCGACGTCTCGTGCGGCATTACGAGCAGCGTGTCGATGTCTCCGAGGCCATGATCCATATGGTCATGGGCAGCCTCATGCTACGCAGAAACGCCCATCCGTGAATTTCCAAAAAGGCTCTAACGGGGATCGGAAAAATTTCGTTTTTTAAAGAGGTTTTGTGATAAATCAGTAAACCGAAAAATTTTCTATATTATCTTCGAGAAGCGGGGTCGATCTAAGTGTTATTTGAATAATATCATAATATAATTAAGAAAACAAAAAATATTAAAAAATTTATATATAAATACGGAGTCATTGAATTGATAAAAAATAAAATTACTTCCGGTATGGTATTATCATTTATTTTATCAGGATGTGCGACATCGGCGTTGGACACAGCACCCCTCAGCCCTGATCAGCCGTGGCAACCTAATGTCACTGCTGGAGGTGTGATCATTCCAGGAAAAGAAAAAAAACTATCTAAACTCTCTTTGCCCGCAAAATATACGCTTCCTTCAAATCCGAATGCGGTCATTCAGGGGGAAGCGCTGCTACTTAATGATCAAAAAAAATCTTCTTATACTCTGGCCGAATTAATTGATGTTGCACAATCCTCTAATCCTCAGACAAGAAAAGCATGGAATACTGCGCGGGATGCTGCTTTGGCTGTTGGGATTATTAAAAGTACATATCTTCCCACTTTGACAGCAACTGTTGTGGGGGGCTGGTCACGGGCAAGGAGTCAAACGACGGAAGCGTCTTTGGATTCAGATGATTATGGGTCGATTGGTATTAATGGCAATCCAAGGCGAAACAGCTCCGGTTCTGCGGAGGTACAAACATTAGGGTTGCGCTGGTTATTATTTGATTTTGGTCGAAGAGAATCGCTGATCAGTGCTGCGCGCCAGGCTCAGTTGGCAACCAATGTTCTTTTCACGGGGGTGCATCAGAAAATCATTTATGGTGTTACAACTGCTTTCTATACGCATGCTGCGGCCTCAACTCGCGTGCAACTCTTACAAACATCTCTTGAAAATGCAGAACATGTGCAAGCCGCAGCAGAAGCTAGGCTGAAACAGGGGCAAGGAACAATCATGGATGTCACGCAGGCGCGACAGGTGACCGCACAGGTCAATCTGCGTCTTGTGCAAGCTCAAGGAGAAGAACAGAATACTTATCTGGCGTTACTCAATAATATGGGAGTTTCGACGGCATCCCGTATCAATCTTGAAGATGTGTCTGGCCGTTCCTTGTCTTTGGAAGATGTACGTTTAAGTGATGAGGTCGTTAAAACTGCGGTTGGACGGCGTCCGGATGTATTGGCTGCTTATGCAGCAATGCGTTCTGCTCAGAGTCGTATTTCTGCGGCGCGTGCAGCATTTCTTCCCAGCATTTTTATGACAGGCAACGTCGCGTATTCAACGGGCAAAACCAATCTGACCTCTATACCGAGTGCCAGCGACAGTGTATCCCCGACACTTAATCTTTCAGGAAACCGTTTCAGCACGTTAATTCTTGGCGGCATCAGCGTTCCTATTTTTGACGGTGGCTTGCGTTCTGCCATTGTCAAACGCGCACAAGATCAGGAAGACAGCGCAGAAGCCACCCTTCGGCAGACAGTCAATGGCGCCGTCCAGCAGATTGTTTTGGCGGAGAATGCTCTTCATACAAGTCTGCAAGCCTATGAGGCCGCATCCAAACTCCGGGTGGCGTCGCAAACAAATTTTGATGCAGCTTTATTGTCATATCGATCGGGAACAGGGTCGGTGACACAGACAGAGTTGGCGCAGAATGGACTTCTTGATGCTAATCTCAGTCGTTCAGACGCTTATTATGCTGCTTTGATCGCGGCTGCCGGACTGGCCTTTGGAACGGGTTCTTTGGGTTAAAGGCGCCAATCTCAGGTTTTCGGAGGGGAATGTGAGTTCTGGTAGGGTGTTCACTCAAAAAGAATGAGAATACTGACTGACATTCAGTTCTGGGGATTGCTGATATGAGACTGCCGGATTTCGAGGCATGGGCTATTTTTGCAAAAGTGGCCGAACGCGGTTCTTTCGTGCGGGCTGCCGAAGAGCTTCAGCTTTCCAAACCGACGATCTCGAAAGCCGTCAGCCGTCTGGAGCAATCTCTTGGTGTGGCGCTGTTCAGCCGAAATTCCCGGCAGATGTCCGTGACTGAAACAGGGCGTATGCTGCTGGGGCATGCAAACCGAATTCTGGCTGAAGCAGAGGCTGCTGAAAGCGAAGCTCGGGGAGGTACTCATCGTCCTTCAGGCCTGATCCGGGTCGCTGCTCCCATGACGTTTGGCATCAGGCATCTCTCGCCCGCACTCCCAGCGTTTCTGGAGAAATATCCGGATATCGACATCACTGTCGATTTCAGCGATTCTCTCGTCGATCTTGTGGCTGAAGGTTATGATCTGGCTTTGAGGATTGCCTCTTTGGCAGATTCATCTCTGCGTGCCCGGCATCTTTGTGGAGTCCGCCTGCTTCTGGTCGCAACCCCGGAGTATCTGGATCGTATCGGCCGTCCGACGCATCCCCATGATCTCGAAGGGCAGAAAAGCTTCGTTTATACGAATACTTCTGCCCCTGGTACACTGCGCCTGACTTCTACAAAAACTGGTGCGGAGTATGTGCTGTCGCAGGCTTCGCGCTTTCGGGCCGATAATGCAGAGGCATTTCTTCCGGCCCTGAAAGCGCATCTGGGTTTTGGCCTGTTTCCCGAATTCATGATCTGGGATGGCCTACAGGACGGGCGTTTTGAACAGATCCTGCCGGACTGGGATGCCGCAAGTATTGCGCTTTATCTTGTGACATCCAGCAGTACGCTCCGCCCCTTCCGGGTCAATGCTTTGATGGATCATCTGGTCTCGGCGTTTGAACATCCGCCCTGGGCCAAGACCAGCGTCTGAGGTATGGTCAGAAAAATACTCTTATCGACGCAGGGCATCTACAGAGAAACGACCGGCTCCAGAGGCTGCGAGGGCAAGCAGGCCGCCTGCGATGCTAAAGTTCTTGTAGAAGTGAATCCACATATCGTAACGAACCATGCCGTCGAACGTCCAGTAATGATGTCCTATAAAGGCTGTAACGATCGTGTAGACAGCCAGTAAAATGGAAAGCGGTTTTGTCAGGAAACCGGCGACAAGCGCCAGACCGATACCCAGTTCGGTAATGATAGCGATGATGGCGGATACAGTCGGGACCGGAGCGCCCGTGCTGGCCATATAGCCTACAGTGCCTTCAAAACCCATCAGTTTGCTCCATCCCATCAGGACGAACAAAAGGGCCAGAAGAATACGTGAGGCGAGAAGGAGCTGATCGCGGGGGAAGGACGTGTTCATTGGTTTATCTTTCGTCTTTGAAAGTATCTGACATTCGGCTGGAGCTTTGCGTTCCGGGGCCGTTGATGTCTGTTTTATCTCCGCCTCATAAATGAATAAATGGAAATGATAGAAACTATATGTTTCCCTTTTTTATCGAAATACGGACTATCTGCGCTAAAAGCCTGCTATCAGAGCCCAACCTGAAGGCTCGTCCCGAGAACAACCGCATTATGGTAAGCACCGGCTGCACCGGGGCGGATAACGTACTGGATGTCGGGCGTGAGAAACGTACCCGCAGCGATATGCGCGCCATATTGAGCTTCCAGAACACCCGTATGGTTCTGGACGTCCGGCAAATGGGCGGCACGCAATCGTTTTCTGAGCCAGGCGCTTTGTTCAGACCAGACAAATAACAGCCCGATCCTGTCCTGCGGTCGCTTTGTCCAGAAGCCTCGATCTTCAAAACCAGCAACGCCCATATCCCGATAAATCGAAATTCGGTCATCGGAATGGGTGTAGTTGAAAAAGAATAAAAGACCGCCGTCGGGCGCTGCTGTCTGACGCAGGAGCATGATGTCGCCTCCCGCCCAGGCTGCAAAATATCCCCGATGTTCCAGTGGCGACCCTCCCGACAGGGCGAGAAGATTTCCCTGTCGATTCAGGGCGATATCCGAAGCCTGTGCGGTAGAGGCATAAAAACCTGCCCGCAGATGAACCGGCTTCTGACTCTTCGCCCAATGAGGAGACCAACCCACTTCAAAGGGCAGCATAACTCCCGTGACACCCTGGCTGGACCAGTTGAACCCCGAGGGACCGCCCAGCGCGCCGCCTACAGCATTGATGCCTGTGCGGAGATAGAGGTCATGGTCCAGACTGAGGCTGGCATAGAGGGACCAGTTATTCTGCGGCGGCATGACGAAGGCATCCTGACTGCCACCGCTTATGGCGCGCGGGGTCGGGCACAGGCCGAACGAGAAGAAGTCGCAGAAGATCGGCGAAGCATTGAAAAGCATCGCCGCGCCCATCCGGCCCGCCATGAGGTCCAGCTGGTCATGCCACAGCTTCTGTTCGATGAAAGCATATCCGAGATGCGCAATGACATTGCCTCCTGCGCCATAGATATTGTTTTCATTGAAAACACTGTCCCCCACATAATCCCGCCCAACAGGACGACCACCTCTGTTCAGGAAAAAGAGATGGGTGCTGAAGCCGTTCAGACCGGCCAGGAGCCCCCAATCTGCATCAATGCCAAAGGATGTCTGGCCTGCATAATCCGCACCTTTCCGCATCCCGCGGGAAACATTTCCAACGGCCATGCCGAAGTAATTCACGTTCAGAACAATCCCGTAACGCGCAAGCGTCGGACGGATGCCCCACCAGCTTCCCAGCAGAGCCTCATCATGTCGTGCATCAGACCGTGTGGCAGGCGTCGAGACGCGCAGAATGGGCCATGCTGAATAAGCGATGGCCATTTTTTGGTCGGCTTGTGTAGACCGTTTCTCACGTTCTTCTTCGGCTTTTATCGACCTGACAAAAGAAGGGGAAAACTTCCGCTTTTGTGTCGATATAGGGCTTTCTGAATGCTTTTGTTGGTGATGCAGCATCCAGTGTTCATAAGACGTGGCGATACTCTCATCTGACGAACTCTCGGGAGTGGCTTTGTCTTTCAAGGACGACGCAGCATGAGATGACAGATTGGTCAGTCCAATACCGAACGCAAATGCTACGATCATCCGTCTGGACGAGACCGCTGCGAAAGCCGTCCTCATGGACGCGGCGATGACCCAGACGTCTGGTTTGCGGTAACATCAATGCTTACGCCCACCTGAAGCGCAACCCACTGTCCGGTTGCCCACGGACCCTGACCAATGCCGAAGGTGGAGCGGATCAGATCAAGATGGCCTTTGGCGTGAGCTGTCTGGCCACTGATGTCGAGCGTGAAAGGCAGGGTTTCGGATCTGCTGACACCACGGATCGTCAGCGTTCCAACAGCTTCGTACGCATTGCCGCCTTTGGCCCGGAAGCTGCGGGCTTCAAATGTCGCAGTCGGGAAGCTGGCCACATTGAACCAGTCACTTCCCGGCATGGCCCCATCACGCTGTTTGTCCGCTGTCGTGGCGCTTGCAACATCGATCGTGATTTTTGCATGCCCTTCTTCGGGATGAGTCGGATCGAAAGAGATGGTTCCGTCGAATTTTCCGAAATGTCCCGTAAAGGCATTTCCGGTCTGTGTTCCCGAAAAACCGATCGTGCTGTGAGCCGGATCAATCGTCCAGTCTGCGGCGAGAACAGGTGTTGCGGTCAGAACGCTCATGGCGAACGCTGAAAAGGCTGCTTTTTTAAGGAAAGCCATGATGTCAGTCTCCGTGTCTGGAAGCAGATTTTCTGCCAGTGGCAGGAAGCATCTGTCGCAGAATGTTATCGTTCAAAACGAAATGGTGACGCAGGGCAGCGGCGATGTGCAGAACAATCAACGCCAGCAGAAACCAGCCGCCCCAGTGATGCACCGCTTTCAGTGCGGCTTCGACGGGGGCCTTGTTCTGCAACGTTGAAAGCACCGGCAGATCGGGCCAGAGGATGGTGCCGTACAGAAGGGTTGGAATCCCCAAAGCGGACACCGACACCATGGCCCATCCGCTCAACGGCATGAATATTTGCAGGCCGTACAGAGCAGCATGTGTCAGATGGGCCGCCATGCGCTCGAACCCCTTCATGTCGCCGGGAAGTTCTGGCGGCCTGTGCGTCAGGCGCCAGACAATTCGCAGGGCAATAAGAACCATGACCGTAATACCGATCGACTTGTGAAGCTGGTACAGCTGAAAAACACGCATCGGATCGAGGGACAGGTGATCCATGACCAGCCCCATGACAATCAGGGTCAGGATTCCCGCAGCGATCAACCAGTGAAGGATGATCGCCACGCCCGTATATCGCGTGATCCCGCGGCTCTGCTTTGCGGGCGCTGTCATGAACTCAGCCCTGCTTTTCAAAAGCGCCAGAGATCCGCAGCTGCACGGCATCGCTGACATACGGGACATACATCTTCACGCCGAAATCGCTGCGCTTGATGGTGCCTGTGGCTTCAAAACCGGCTGTGTATTTCTTGTCGAGCGCGTTCACACCTGCGCCGATGAAATGAACCTTCAGCGTCTCAGGCTTCGTAACACCATGGAGCGTCAGATTGCCGGTGACGATGGCATCGGCTTTGCCCGTACGGCGGACGGAGGTGGATTCGAATGTAGCGTTCGGATACTGCGCCGCATTGAACCACTGGTCGCCCTTGAGTTCTTCGGTCAGCTTGGCGCTGGTCGTCTGAACCGACCCAACCGGAATGCTTACGGAAAGATGGGATGCGGCCGGGTTTTTGTCGTTGAGGTCCAGCGTGCCGGAAACATCGGAAAAGACGCCCTGGTAGTTCGTGAACCCAAAATGCAGAACGGAAAAGCCAACCTGCGTATGGCTGGGCTCAACATCATAGGTGCCGGACTGCACCTGTTCAGGGGCCGTGACGACCTGAGCTGCTGCCGGATGCGGAATGACGGATGCAAACGTCAGGGCTGTAAGGGGAAGCAGAAAGAAAGAGGATTTCATGTCGGGTTCTCTGGTCAGAATGAAAAAGCAGGGACAGAGAAACAGGCCCGTGAAAGAGCCTGTCGTGCGTCCTTGTTGACCCGAAAACTAAGGGAGAATTCTTAAGCAATAAACAAAAACAACAGAAACTCATTGTTTCCTGTTTTTACGCTATCTTTTCCTCCGGAGCTCCCAGATGACCAGCCGCTTCGATCTCCTGCATATCCATGGCCTGTTCCATTTCCCGCAGAACCCGGTCATGGATCTGCCCTGCATGATGCAGGCGCAGAATTTCCTCCCGGCCCGCTCCGATGGCTTTCAGAACGGCTTCATAATGGGCAATTTCCTCAGGGCGATGCGCCGCGGTATCCTCCGCATACTGACGCGTCACATGCAGGCGATAGCGATACTGCTCCAGAAGACGCGGATGGCGCTCGCTTCCGTCCGGAAGACGGGACGCCTCTTCAATGGCACGAAGCTGCGCTTCGGCAACAGCAATCCAAGCCCGGTTTTCATCCGACTGGATAACACGCAGTTCTGACGCTCCATTGATCCTGAGCAACCCGATCAGAGGCGCCAGCGTCGTCCCCTGAACCAGAACGGTGACCATAATTGAGGCAAAGGCACAGGCCAGCGCCAGATCACGTCCGGGAAACCCTTCCGGAAGTGACAGGGCCGCCGTCAGGGTCACGACCCCTCGCATGGCCGCCCATCCCATAATCGTTGAAATGGCCACAGACGGACGGGCGAACCGTTCCGGCCAGCGCCGACGCAGCAGACCGACAATTCCGTCCGACGCGAACAGCCACACAAACCTGGACAGGACCATCACCACCAGTACGATCCCGACGGGATAGACGAGATGGTGCAGAATATCAGGTGTGCCTCGAAGACGGCCCAGAACACCCCGAAGGGAGAGCCCGATCAGAATGAACAGAACGGATTCCAGCAGAAAGACGAGCACTTTCCAGAACGCATGAGACTGCAGGCGTGTTTCCGCATCAAAATCCCTGTGCTGATGCCAGCCCAGAACCAGTCCCGTGGCGACGGTGGCCAGAACACCCGAAACATGGAGATGGTCCGCACCGATATAGGACACTTCCGCCAGAAGGACCGTCGTAATGATAAGCATGTCACTGTCGCGCCACCGACGTATGACAAACAACCCAAGAAACCCGACGACAAGACCAATAAGCACCCCGCCAACAGAGACGACACAGAATGTTGTCAGGGCCTGAAGCGGACGGAAAATTCCTGTCAGAGCAGCAACAACCCCAAAGCGGAACAGAACCAGCCCCGTCGCATCATTCAGCAGGCTCTCCCCCTGAAGCAGTGACGTGACCCGACCGGGTAACGACAGGCGCTCCAGAGCCGCCTCGGCCGCAACTGCATCGGGCGGAGAAACGATTGCGCCCAGCGTGAAGCACGCGGCCCATGGAAGAGCGGGAACCACGAGATGCGCCGCCACACCCACGGCTGCGGTCGTGAACGTCGTGGTGCCAACAGCCAGAAGAAGAATACCGGACAGGTTTTTCCGGAACTCCCGCCAGGCCGTAAACCACGCACTGCTCATCAGCAGGGGTGGAAGAAAGACAACCATGACCAGTTCGGGGTCGATCGTGACTTCAGGTGACCAGGGCGAAAGAGCAAGCCCCGTACCACCCAGAATGAATGCCGCCGCAGGAGGGAGCTTCAGTTTCCGCGATAATAGCTCAAGAATCAGGATAACAGTCAGAAGAAACAGAAAATACTCGTAACGCGCCGTATCAGACATGTTGCGTCCAGTGCTGGAGCCTGCTCGGGAAGAGAGGGATGTGTTTTCGGATCTAGCACATCGAGCGCGACACTGTTTCCAGTTCTCCGACCACTCCGGCAACGAAATCCGAAAAAGCTCGCGCCTTGGCACTCGTTAGCCTGCCAGAAGGATAGACGACCCACAGATCAACAGGCGGCAAAGACCAGTTCGTCAGGCAGCGAACCACCGTTCCGCATTCCAGTTCCGGCAGGAACATCCAGTCCGCCGCAATGGTCAGACCCAGATCCGCGAGCACGGCGGCTCGGATTCCTTCGGCTGCACTCAGGTTTAGACGCGGGCTCAGTGTTGCGTTTATGTCTTTTCCCTGCTGATGGAAGACATATCTCCCCCCATCGTCCCGCGCATAGGTGACAGCCTGATGCAGAGCAAGGTCTTCCGGCGTCTCCAGAGCCAGAGACTGTTCCAGATACCGAGGCGTTGCAAGAACAGAACGCCGCCCTCTTGCAAGACGCTTTGCGATCATCGTGCTATCGTTCAGAGGTCCCACGCGAATGGCAACATCAATGCCTTCCGCGACCAGATCCACACGCCGGTCATCAAGTTCGATATCCATTTTCAGCCGGGGATGCTCCTTCAGAAAATCCCCAAGTCGGGGCACAATCTGAATCCGCCCAAAGGTTGTCGGAACCGCAACCCGGAGCCTTCCCTGCAAACTGAGCGTACTGTTACGCGCCGCGGCATCGGCGTCCTCCGCATCGGACACAATCCGGGCCACGCGCTCGAAATAGCGCTGTCCCGCATCTGTCGGTGTCAGACCATGCGCAGAGCGAAGCAGAAGTTGCACGCCCAACTGACGCTCAAGCTGGGCAACGGCCTTCGAGACCGCCGGTTGCCCGAGATGCATCAGCCGCGCCGCCGCAGAAAAAGAGCCACTTTCAACGACCCGTACGAAAACGGTCATGGCCTGAAGACGATCCATTTTATTATTCCATTATGGAATTCTCTCTATACTGAAATGACGACTGCCAATCCAATACGGAAATCTCCATCCTCTGAGGCACGCCGCGGATGGCGCGTTTCACACAGGATTGTTTCCCATGGCCGATCTTCTCTTTTCCCCGAAATTCGTAGGCCCCATGCGGCTCGAACACCGCGTCGTCATGGCACCCCTGACCAGAATGCGTTCCAGCATCGGCAATCTGCCCAACGACCTGATGCTTGAATACTATACCCAGCGCGCCACGCCGGGTGGTCTGCTCATTTCTGAGGCCTCTCCAGTTGCCCTGACGGGATATGGCTTTGAACGGGCCGCCGGAATTTACGATGACGCACAGATCCCCGGCTGGAAACGCATCACGGATGCCGTTCACGCCAAAGGGGGACGCATGTTCCTGCAACTCTGGCATGTCGGTCGTCAGTCCGCGCGTATTCTGCAGCCCGCTGGCGCAGCACCTCTTGCACCGTCCGCCATCAGAGCGGACGGCACGGCATGGACGCTCAACGGCACAGTCCCCTATGATATGCCCCGCGCTCTGGAACTTGATGAAATCCCACCCCTGATCGACGCCTACCGTCAAGCCGCAGCACGCGCCCTTCAGGCAGGATTCGACGGCGTGGAAATCCACGGCGCCAACGGCTATCTGCCGGATCAGTTTCTACAGGACGGTACGAACAAGCGCACGGACGCCTATGGCGGCCCGGTCGAAAACCGCGCCCGCTTTCTCCGGGAAATTACTCAGGCGGCGATTGACGTATGGGGTGCCGATCGCGTCGGCGTCCGCCTCACTCCCAGCGGATCTTACGGATCAATGTCCGACAACAACCGGCACGCCACATTCAGCTATGTCGCCACGATGCTGGAGACGATGGAGGTTGCCTATCTGCACATCGTTCAACCACGGATTGGCGGAGATGCAGAACCCGACCCGGTCGATGTGTCTGTCCTGCGTCCGCTGTTTTCCCGAACCATCATCGCCGCAGGCGGTTTCACAGCCGAGAGCGCCGAAAGGCTTCTGGAATCCGGGAACGCAGACCTGATCGCATTCGGACGCGCCTTCATCGCCAACCCGGATCTGGTCCTGCGATTACGGAATCACTGGCCGTTGAACCGATACGATCGCTTAACCTTCTATGGCGGAGATTTTCATGGCTATACGGACTATCCGACGTTCAACAGTGACGAGAATGAACAGTCGTCGCTCCCCTCCCAGCCGACAATCGGATAAGACCTCACATCATGGATGAAGAAGCCCTTCAGAACCCTACACTCCGCGCTTCCGAAGAAGCGAGGCTCGGCCCGGAAGCGCCTCTTTCCGGGTTTCTAACGCTGGGCATGGCTGTTGCGGCCGGAATCGCGGTTGCCAATATTTATTACAACCAGCCCATGCTGGGCATCATGCGGCGTAACCTGCCTGGTCCGCTCACAGGTCTTATCCCGACCGTCACCCAGCTTGGCTATGCTGCGGGGCTCTTCTTTCTTGTTCCAGCAGGAGATCTTCTGGAACGCAGGCGGCTGATCGTGTGTCAGTTCATTCTGCTGGCTCTCGCACTCGCAGGGGCGGCACTGGCGCCCAGTGCCGCCGTGCTGCTTGTCGCCTCTCTTGCCGTGGGAGCCATGGCGACCGTGGCCCAGCAGATTGTCCCGTTTGCCGCACATCTGTCATCTCCTGAACGTCGTGGCCATACGATCGGTATCGTCATGGCAGGGCTTCTGGGCGGCATCCTGCTGAGCCGCACTCTGGCAGGCGTGGTCGCCACATATGCCGGCTGGCGCGACATGTTCTGGCTGGCCGTACCGATTGCTCTTGGCGCAGGAGCACTGATGGCCTGGCGTCTGCCGACAAGCCGCCCCACTGATACCAGCCTGAATTATAGACAGTTGCTGATGTCCCTCGGCGGTTTGTGGAAAGAATTCCCTGCACTCCGCCTCGCTGCTCTCACACAAGGCTTTCTGTTTGCTGCCTTCAGCGTGTTCTGGACAACGCTTGCCCTCCGTCTGCAACAACCTCGTTTCGGTCTTGGTGCTGATGCAGCCGGATTGTTCGGTATTGTCGGAGCAGTCGGAATTCTCGCGGCTCCTCTTGCGGGACGGATTGCGGATCGGCGCGGCCCCCGCCGGATCATTGCCTTGGGCGCCGCATTGACGCTCGTTTCATGGATTATCTTTGGTTTGTGGACCTCGCTGGCCGGATTGATCGCAGGTGTCATTGTACTGGATTTTGCGATCCAGAGTGCTCTCATCTCCAATCAGCATGTTGTTTATGCGCTACGCCCGGAGGCCCGCGCACGACTGAATACGATCTTTATGGGCACGATGTTCTTGGGAGGCGCAGGCGGTTCAGCCGTGGCGATGTGGGTGTGGTTGCCATGTGGCTGGACGGGTATTGTCATCCTTGGTGCAGCATTGGCGTTGTTGGCCACGTTACTTCAGCTCCATCATCAGATCAGGACACACAGTCGGTAGTCTTGAAACCCTGACGGCTGACATGCTGGCGAAGTCCCGCCCAGTGCTTTTCAAAAGCAGGACAATGGGGAAAAAAGAGGCGGAAAATTGTTTTTCCTGAACTATTTTTCGAAAACGCAGTCGAATGAGGGAACTTTAGAGCCTGTTTTACATAAACATATGTGCCGCAATCTCAAGATCTGCATGGCAACAGGTACAGAAATTCGTTCTATATTTTATGGAGATTTAATAATGAAAAAAACCGTTTTAGCCTCACTGTTTTGTGTGGCTGCGTTGTCTGCCTGTGAATCTCCTCAGCAAATCGTCACTCAAAAAGACGATCATCTGGCGGCGGCAGGGTTCCAAGTGAAGCCTGCGTCAACACCTCAGCAAATTGCCATGTTGAAAAAACTCCCTGCACATCATTTTGTTCGCCGGGTGCATGGGAACACAGTAACTTACGCCTATGCGGACCCGACAGTCTGCGGTTGCCTTTACGTTGGAAATCAGGCCGCTTATGATCGCTATTTAGCGTATCAGCAGCAGCAGAGTCTCGCCAACGAGCAACAAGTGACTGCTGAAGATTACCAGGATGCCCAATGGAATTGGGGAGACTGGGGCCCGTGGGGAGGTTATTTTGGTCCGGACTATGGGTTTGGTCCAGGCTGGGGTTGGTAAGATATAGAAAGTATTCCTATGATAAGCTCTCATATAATAGAGAGCTTATTTTTAAATAATAATAGAAAATATTTATGAATGTTTTAGATTTGTGTTTTTTCTATAAAAATTCCAATCTAAACTTCCTCTAAACCCATTGAGATCAAGTGGTTTTGCAAAGTCTCGAAACACGTGATTTCAAAAATAGTGTTTTTTGGAATGACGGAGCTGTCATATCTTATGCTCCTGCATTGACGGCATTCAGCCCTTGGAACAATTTTGAAGATAGTGCCGGTGGGGGAGAAGAACTGCAAAAACGTTATGTAAAATCTTCCGAACTGGCGCGTGTTCGAAAGATTTTACTAATCTCAGGCAAAAATGTAACCTGCTGGAATTATATTTTTAGCAGCAACAGTAACAAGGCTTCCGTCGTGCAAAAAGAAAAATCTGCAATAGTAATATTTGTTAAAGACGAAGCTCACGACATCATAGCGTGGTTATCATGGCACATATCTTTGGGATTTAAAAAGATATTTGTGTATGATGATCACTCTACTGACGGAACCTATGAAATAGCAAAATCTTGCGAGGATATTTATAATATAGAAGTTTTCAGAACATCTATGGACGAGGGAAATTTTTATTATAGACAGAGAAATAGTTATTTTGATGCCATCAAAAAGGCTGCAGGACATTATGAATGGATTGCTATGCTTGATGGGGATGAGTATATTAGTGTTGACGGATCAAATGATGTCAATACTTTTTTGGAAAAATTCACTGAAAATGATACTGCGATTGCGCTAAGTTGGTGTATATATGGAAGTTCAAGTCGAGTATTAAAAGACAAAGTTCCGACTTATCAAGCGTTTAATTGTAGATCAACTGCCGATCTCGATGATAATACACTTGTAAAAAGCTTTGTTAGACCTGAAGCTGTGAATTTTTCATACGAAAATCCCCATAAGTATAATTTACATTATGGAAATTATGCGGACTCTTTAGGGCGACCCGTGCAATGGCGATCAGGGGCGACAAAAGACATCGTGTGGGAAGGTGCGCGTGTTAATCACTACATCTGCCGATCTATGGAGCATTATGTTGGACGCATTAAAAGACGTTTAGGTTCTGATTTATCAAATAGCACGGTTTACTGGTCCCATTTTGATCGTAACGATGTTTATGATCCTCAAAATCAGATCCAAATTAATTTAGCTAACGCCGTCTATAAAAATATTCAAAAAAATATATTTAAATATTCTCTAAGGAAATTCCTCATAAATGGAAATTATTCTGAAGATGTATTGAGTCCGAAAATTCAATCGGAAAATATAGATATATTTCATTTAAAAAGCTCGCACGAGTCATATTTATCTATTAACAATATTGATGGTCATTTGGTGCAGGGGGAAGGGTATGAAAAAATAATGGCTGCTATTATTCATGATAGCGGCAAAATATTAATTTTTAGAAGTCCCTTCCTGTATTCATCAAACATAAGATTTCATATCAATCTGGCTGCTCAGACCAGTTATTGTTATGAATTTGATTTCGAATATTCAGGTGATCATATACATATAAAATCGCAGAAAACTGGAAAATATTTAACGGCTATTCCTGAAGATCAAGGGGGATCTGTAGAATTTTCGAGAGAAAATGCGTCAGGATGGGAAATGTTTTCTATAGCAGAAAAAGCTGGAGAACTTAATTTCTTTGGAAAGAACGTATATTCGTCATCGGATCTAATTTATTATATGCTCAATTCAGGCGAAAATTTTTCTTATGAAGAATTTATTCTGAAATTATCAACGTTTAATTCGTCAGATACGATCAATATATGTAATATTCTTGGTATTCAGATAATGGCTATTATCTGAATACCAAGAATTTCGGATCCTATTCTCTCAAGTGCTGATGTTCAAGATTATGGTGATGCAGATGCTGGAGACTTTGTTCGATGATTTAACAGAGGCTCTGGCAAAAGTGGTCTGTTTGGTTTGTGGTCGTGCGACTTAGGAATGTTGGGTTATATGCCGTATGATCCTTCAAAGACGGCGGGGTGGAGGGATATTTCCGTTAGCGGAACTCACCATCCCGTTCTTTGGTTTTGAAACCCATATTACCATCCATCTCAAGATCTGGCTGATCCGGAAGTGGATAGTGACAGAAATTGTTAATACAGAAATAAACGGCTTTATTTCGAAACGGGTATCGGGTTCGAGAATGTTGACTTTAACCCGCTCCATTCCAAGAATTGAAAATAATAAAATTATCCCTGCATAGACGCTTTCAT
>NZ_BEWP01000016.1 GCF_002723995.1 Gluconobacter kondonii
GAACCTTGCATATTCCGTGGCCGATAGTCCTAGATCATTTTATCTTCTTGGGTCGATGGGTATGACAATTCCCGTCGGGTTAGGTGTAGCTACTGCGAGTGGTTTGCGTACTCTCGTATTTGAAGGCGACGGCGGCCTTCTCATGAATCTGGGAGGACTAGCATCTGTCGCGAAATTTGGACCAGATAATCTATCAATCGTAATAGTAGATAACGGAGCATACGTATCTACCGGATGTCAGGAAGTTAACTTGTCGTCTACTCAGGGCATTGAGCACATCGCTCGGTCATGCGGCTTGGTTAACGTTTGTACATTTGACACAGGGAGTGTCGAAAACGACATTTTAAACTGGGTAGGGCGAGCAGGCTTGCGTCTTGCCGTTTTGAAGACGCAAGCTAAGAAGATAGATGCTCCTTTTGTACCTTTGGCTCCTGAAAAAATGACGGCCCGGTTTATCGCTTCCTGCGAGCAGGCGAGGCCGCTAAACCCCGATCGCGACGGGGAGGACGCCAACTAGCTCACTGTATCCCGTACCTATCTACGATAACTGCTCACGCGTGCAGGCTGCCCACCAATTTGCGGAAGGCTGCCAGAATCTCTTTTTCATTTCCTCCCTTTGCTCCGGGTGTATTGGCAGGGACCGAACGGAGCTGATCGCGCGTCGCCAGAACCAGCACAGCACGACGACGAGGCGTCCGGCCTGTCCTGCTGCCAGCAAGACGCTCTAGTTGCTCTATCTGCCCCAGAAACGCCCCGTCCATGGGCTGCGCAGGCACAAGGCTTTCATCCTTGTTGTCGTCGCGCTGGAAGCGGCCCCAGGCCAGCATCCCCGCGAACGGCGTGTTGCCTTCTCCACGACCGTGAGCCGTGGTGGCCCTCAGGAACGCCGTCAGATCGGTCAGGCTTGTACTGACATCGCCCATGAGGGCTTTGCTGTCCCGGTGGTTTTCATTTGCGATCTTGCCGATCAGGGCTTTGACCGCTGCTGGGATGGCCGAGCTGGCGGTCTCGATCTGGAAGTCGCCGTTTTCCAGCGTTTCGACAATGCCCCAGGTCTCGGCGTCCGGATCCACACCATGCCCGGCCTTGGGGGAGGGGAGCATGACCGGACGGGCGCGGCGGACTTCGCCGGAGCGTCCATTGATGTCGGCAAAGAACGTCTTGGAATGAATGACGCGGCCACCGAACATCGTCACGGCCTCACCTTCGATCAGGCTTTGCAGATCGTTCCAGGGCAGACGGGAAACCTCACGGACCTCAGCGCCTGAGCCGTTGTAATATCCGTAGCCATCATTCTCCACGCGGGTTGCCTGTGTGACTTCCACCTTGTCGGCCTGCTGTTCCAGCCACTCACGGGTCTTCATGGCATCCTGAAGCCGCAGTGCATGGGTCAGGTTCGCGTTGCCGAGAAGGGAGAAGGCCTTTTCGCCAATCCGGGCCGTCAGGCCGGGCAGATCCTGAAACGAGATCCAGAACATGCAGTTCAGGCCACGGCCCATGGCGAGCATCCGGTCCATGCCGTCCGTGACATAGGCGGCCAGCTCGTCAAAGAAGATCTGGAATGGCGCATCACCAGCTCCGGCCTTCAGCTTGAACACTTCGCTGGCAGAGCCATGCAGCTTTGCCCCGAGGAGCTGGGCCATGACACCGCGCAGTGAGGCCACGACGATCTTGCCCAGGCCCGCGAGACTGTCTGACGAGTTTTCCAGCGAGGGCAGGATGACGATCAGGATGCGGCGGTTCAGGACCACATCGCGCATGATGATGTCGGCCGTCTCGGCACTGAAGATATGCCCCAAACTCACGCCAAGCTGGGTAAAGACACGCGAGAAATACATCTTGGCATAGCCGTGCTGCTCTGACGGCTTGTTTTCCTTCTGGGCGTTCCACTCCAGAGATGAATCATAACCGGGCAGCTCGCCGAGATAGGCCTGAAGCGGCCACAGCACATCGTCCGGAATATCCTCGACCCTGCGCTCGATGGCCTGATTGGAACCGGGATTGCGAATGAGGAAAACCTTGTGCCGGGCGAGCGTCCCGATCCAGCGCAGATCGGTCGCATAGCGGATCGCGTCGATATTGATGGGGATGCCGTGGGTGTCGCGCATCCAGACGAGGGCCGGAACCACTGTGCCGATGAGGCCGACAGCGCGGTCGCGGAAGACGCCATTGGAATCATTGGCCGACTGTTCGCCAAGCTGGCTGACCAGCATTTCGCGAATGGCGTCCGCATTCCCGGTGGCAAACGGATTGAAGGTGTTGGAATCCCGTGTGCCCGATGCGGCGAGGAAGTTCAGCGCCAGCACTTGGTCATCGAGCCCAAACCGCCGTGCGAGGGCCAGCACATCGCCATAGACCGTGTTGTCGCCCTTGGCGTCCACGAGGATGCAGCCGGAACCGTGGGCCAGGGCGTTTGTCATCAGTGAGACAATGGCCGTCGTCTTGCCGGATCCGGTGGTGCCCGGAATGGCTGCGTGCTGACGGGCCGCGTCCGAGGACATCCAGAGCTGGCGGCGGGTCCGGGCTTCCGTGCCGAGATAGAGAATGCCGTTGGCCTGACGGGCCTTGCGATCCTTGGGGTTCAGATCGTTCGCATCCTTCAGCCCGCTATAGCGTGGCATGTGAAGCGGAAGACGCTCAGGACGGAGGACCACCCAGGCCGCGACGGCCGGGGCCGCGAGGATCAGCGCGCCATCTATAGCGGGCACGAACCAGCCCAGGCCGACCCCGACGAAGCCAAGCCATCCGGCCAGAGGGGAGCGCAGCTCTTCCTTCGTTTTCGTCCAGAACGGGCGGGTATCGCGGTATGTCTTTCCCCGCTCGACCTGCTGATGGCCAAGCGGTGCACCAATCTTTCGGGCCGTCATGGTTTCAGTTCTCCAGCCCGAATGGGGAACCGGCCTGTGCTGGCGCGGGTGCCGGGGACGGCATTTCCAGATGGGCGGGCTGATGCAGCGCCTTCAGGATCTGCTGTGGTGTCGTGGGTGCCGGAGCTTGCGGCTGAGTCTCCAGCGGGCCGCTGGAGGGCAACGGCGGAAGAGGTGCGGATTCCGGCATGGCAGGAGCCGACGCGTGCAGGCCGCCAAAAGTGTATAGCAGACCGGCACAAACGGCGGCTGTTGCGGCAACCGGCAGGAAGCGGCGGATCCGGCCAGGCGCGGTGGTCTGCGCTCCAGCCGGGGCGATCTCGGCCTGAGCGGCCGCGAGCGGTAGGGCCTGCGGAAAATGGAGATGGATCGGGGCCGTGTTTCCCTCCTCGATGTCGAGCGTGAGGGGAGCGTTCTGGCCGTGCTGGAGAATGATGCGGGTCATGAAACTGTCCTTCAGGCGGAGCGGAGCGTGGAGAGGGCGCGATCAAGCACCGGGATATAGAGGGGGCGACGCAGACGCTGTTCCTCGGACCAGTGGGCGCGGGCGCCAGCGGCTTCAATCCGGGGATTGGGATGCACGTCTTCGTTGGGGTTTTCACTGGGGTAGCCCAGAGAGTGCAGGGCGTACCAAAGCGGCCGGTCGATCAGCTTGACGATGGCAAAGGCGGGCGGCGCCAGCACGCCAGCCTCAAAGCGGGCATCGCACAGAAGCGTCATAAGGGCGGTTGTGGTCCACCCGTGACGGTTACAGCTCTGCGCGATCGTGGCCTGCACATCGGGATCTGCAAGGAAGTCCTGCGCGTTCTTCAGGACCTCTGCGGGCACCTTCAGGCTGACCTTCGGGCCGGTATCGCCATCAAGTCCTGCGTCAGCCAGACTTTCAGACAGTTGCCCGAGCAGGATCATGGCCTCATCGCGACGCTTGAGTTTGTGCAGCGCAAAGGCCGCAAAGAGCACCTGGGCCGCAGGTGGGGCCGCGCCCGGACCGGCCGTTGTGTAGTGCGGGCCGAGCTGACGCTCGAACGCTTCCTGCGCGCAGACCTCGCTGAAACTACCATCGGCGGCCGTGGCAAAGCGGCTGCGCCATTCGTCAGCCGTCAGGGCCGGGTCGGCCGGAAGAGGTGCCCCGTTAGAAGGCGCAACAAGCCGGGTGATGCGGCGCTTGGCGAACCCGCGCAGGGTCGGAAACATTTTTGCCTGCACGGCAATGAGGCCTTCGAGATCAAGGACAGCCCGCAGCGCCTTGTTCTCCCCGAAGAAGAGACACAGACCTGCGCAGATCCCCCCGACCAGGACTGCAACCCACCGGAGCTGCAGACCGACGATGGACAGGCCGTAATAGAGCTGGATCAGGCGAATGGACGCCGGATGGTGCAGGGCTTGGTGAAGCTGGAGGTTCAGACGCGCAAGGTCAGGCGTAGGCGACAGGATGCCGATCTGCCAGATCAGGGCCTTGCAGTAAAAACGGCTGATCTCGGTGTGGAAGGTTGACCAGACCATATAGGCCAGGACAACGCTGCCGAGCAGCGCAACACCGGCCAGCATCAGGGTGAGTTCTCCTGACGAGCGCGAGCCTGAGGACCGCGAAGCTGTGCCACTCATGCCGGGTCTCCTTGATGGCTGGTTCGGATCAGGGTCTGGGAAATCTCGTAAAAGCGCTTGAGATAGGCCGTGCCAAAGCGGGGCGTGTGGGAGTGATAGCCCGCGACGGCCTGCCAGAGATCGCCTCGGGCCTTGGTCATTTCCTGCCCGAGGATCCAGCCGCCCGCTTCGAGATTGGCGCAGGAATTGTTCCGCAAGGCCGCATAGGCACGGGACGGGGTGGTGTGCCAGTGCCGCGCGATCTCAGGGACGTGAATCGTATTGACCTGCATGGGGCCAAGATCGGACGTCCCGTTGGTATTCTGCACGGCCTGTCCGGGATGGCCGCCTTCGACATAGAGCAGGACCAGCATGACGCCTGCTGGCACATGCGCGTTATGGGCTGACTCTTTGAGGCAGGCTGTGATCTGGCGTCCGCCATCGTCCTCGGCCGAGGCAGCCGGGGCTGCGATGAGGGCCGCGAGGGCCAGCGGAAAGAAAATCCGGGTTTTCATGCGGCTTGCTCCTTCTGGACGGAGACCGGCTGAAGACGCGCCATGCTCGCCTGCCAGAGGCCGTTCAGATCGCACAGGTTGATCTGCCCGTTCTGAACCGGGAGGGCATCCAGCACGTCGAGCAGACAGAGCAGGACCGTCACGGCAGACTGCGCGTCATGGTCGAGGACGGTCACGCCGAGGGCGGCTTCAGGATCATCGACCAGCTTCAACCCAAAGCCGTGCCGGGTCATTTCAAACCAGAGCGCCTCGGCAGTAATCAGGAACGCTGGCAGGAAACCGCTGCTGGACGCCGCGACCGTACTGGCGCAGGGGGTTGAGTTGGTGGCATCGCTCAGAATGACGCCGAGGCCCTTGCGGTCGATGGCCCGGACCAGAACGTCCGACAGGAGCGTGACTGCAGGAGAGGGGGTCATCCGTAGCGCCTCCGCTTCCAGGTCGGCCGCCCGGACCGGACGGGGCCGGTGATGAGGCGACGGACAGTTCTGAGGGCAGCCGGCAGCGTCAGGCCAAAGAAGCTGATCGTTGCAAACAGGGCGGTGCCCAGAACGCCGATATACAGCGTCGTCCAGCTCCAGTACGTGACCGTTACAAGGAGCGGGAGACAGGCCCGGCCATCAAGGATAGCCAGACGGACAGGTTGTGCGGTTGCGCGCCACATCAGGCGTCTCTCCTCCAGGCATCGTTGGCCGTCTTTTCAGTAATCAGCCCCTCTTCCAGGGCTTTGCGGATGGCGACGGCGTAGCTCTGACCGTCGCTCTCGATGGCCTGCGCCACGAGGTCGGGCCAAAGCTCGCTTTCGGTTCGCATAAGCTGACGGCGCAGATCCTGATGAAAGGTCAGGAACTCGCGCACAGCCACACGGCCCCCGCCGACCCGCTCCAGAAGACGCTGGTTGATGACAAAGCGCAGAGACTGCGCCAGCGCGCTCACGAGGTTGTCGCGTTCAGCCCGTGGGCAGAGTGCAATGGCACGCTGGATCATGAGCGGGCCGTTATCGGCGTGAATGGTGGTCGAGAGCTTGCCGCCTGTAATGGCGCAGTTGATGGCCGCCTCCATGGTCGGGCCGTCACGACATTCGCCGAGAACCAGATCCGAGTTTTCACGGCGCATCGAGCCCTCGACAAACAGCGGTGGTGTCAGATTGGGCGGGCGGATCTCGGTCTGGGTGATCCGGTTGCCGTTCGGCGGCTTGAGGCTGTCGAAAAGGAACTCGATCGGCTGCTCGCCTGTGGAAATGTTGCACGAGACGGTCGGATCCATCAGCCGGTCATGGATCAGTCCGAACTGTAGTGTCGTCTTGCCCGATCCCGTCGCTCCTCCCGTGAGCACCATGCCGCTTCTGAGCAGGTTGGTGTCGCGGATCTCCTGCTCGACCCGCTGCTTATCCAGACTGTCCGGCAGGGTCGGGATGGGCCGGAAGACAAGATTCATGCCCGGGCCGCGCATGGTCTGTACGGGAAAGATATTGATCCGAAAGCGCAGGGACTCACGGCGGTTGAGCGTGACGCTATAGGCCGTATCGAGCTGAAGGCTGATCAGGACACGCGCCGAGCCGTCCGCCCCATAGACGTGATCCACGATCTGCTTGAGATCCAGCGATGTCGTGGGGTCCATGGTGGCGTAGCGGTTGCGGCCGTGAACCGTCAGCGTGGCGCGATGACCGGTCAGCAGGTCGATCCGCGACGCGCCGAGGCCGTGCGCCCATTTCAGGAAGTCATCGAGACCGGGGGCGTTCTTCCGCGCTTCGGCCACCCAGGGATATTCGCGCTTCGCCCGCTCGTGCGCCCAGGTGTCAGCGTCACGCAGTTTGAGGACGGCGCTCATCGGCAGTCCTCCGGATAGGCAACGCGGGTGCGGGCCTGAAGACCGGGCTGCCCGGTGATGCGGATCACGCGGTCGCCGAGATGCAGACTGTCCCCGCCGCCCACGGCCTGACGGTTCTCGAAGACCACGCGCGGCTCTTCGACACGACCGGCCCGCAGAAGCACGCGGTAGCGGGCCATGCCGGTGATGTCGCGCTGAAGTCGGGAGAGATCGGACAGGTAGATCTCATCCGCCACCTTTTCTCCGGAGGCCCAGCCTTCAGCGACCCAGTCATTCCAGTGCCGCACTTCCTTGTAGGTATGCGGCAGAGCGGATGAGGCCGGATGACGTGGCTTGTTCCAGGACCGCACGAGATAGGTGCGCCAGTTCGGTGCGGCAGAGGTGAGCTGCGCTTCACGGGTAATCTCGAAGACACAGCGGCTTTCATGGGCGATGGTGCCGGTGTCGTTCAGGGCGAAGGCCATCTGCGCCTGACTGACGATCGGCGGCTGCATGAGGGTCTGGCCATCACCGACCGGCAGGACGAAGGGACGGAAATCGAACGTGGTGTCGAGGATGGGCTCGTTGTGGCGGAGCATTTCGTTGATGGCGAAAGACCGTGCGGCCTGTCCGCCCTGTGCCCCGTAGGTCAGCGCTGCCTGACGGATCTGCTCGCGTCGGCCCGGCTTGAGGTCGTCGCCGGCTTCATCGTTTGGTCGCGCGTCCTGCAAGGCTTCGAGAGACGGTGGGGCCTCACCGCCTGTGATGCGGTCGAGCTGAAGCGCGCCCGTGACCGGGGTGTTGGCAGGATTGCCGAGGGCTTCATCGTTGGCGTTGACCTGATCCGCGCCCGGTTCAGGCGGGTTGGGCATGGACACGAGCGTTCCGCTCCGGGCTGGCGGAGGAAGAGAGCTTGTGGACGGCATGATGCTGCCGTTGTCGGCCGCACCTGCGAGGGACGGGAATGCGAGGAAGGCAGCCGTTGCGAGGCCGCAGAGCAGGGCGCGATCAGCCATGGTACGTCACCGAGATTGCGTGGGAGAGGGGATCGACAGAGACGGTGGCCTGATCTCCTGCCTGCTCGCCAAGCGTGCGCAGGTGGTCAATCACAGGAGCCACGGCATTGATCTGGACAATGACCTTCCGGTGGGGGCCGAATGCGGTCACGCTGTAGCCGATGTCTTTGCCGAGCTTGCGGACCGCAGGCTCAAGCGGGCCTTGCCAGACAAACCAGACCTGACGCTTGAGGTCAGCGGGCAGGCCGGGGTCCGGGGTCATGGGAGGCGCGGCCGGCCGCAACGTGCCGAGCTGGGCCAGATCCGCGTCGGTTGTGGCAATGGCGCGTTGCAGCGCAAGTTCGGGATTGGCCATGCCTGTTGTCGCCACAGGCTCGGGCGGTTTGGTGGCGCAGGCCGAGAGGGCCAGCAGAAGAACAGGTGTCAGAAGGTAGTGGTGTCGCATGGATCCCTCCAGATGTTGGAAGGATCATCGCGGCTCAATCTGCGACTTAGACGGAAAAAAGTAGCCGAAGATAAAGGGACTGCGCAGCCAGGTTAGGGTGGCTTTACGCAAATTTTCAGCAAAAAAACGGTTCGAAATAACGTGCTATATCTATCCGTGCACTCGTGGGAGTGCATGGCCTCACCCTACATTCGTTCATCTTTTGACGAGACGTGCCATGCAAGAGCTAGAAATCAAGATCAAGTTGAAAATTGCAGTAGAGGTGGAGGCTGGTTCCCAAAAACAGTCGATTGTCCCAGCTCGTTCGATTGAGGGGGCGCATGAATGTAATGTTGTCCTCACATCAAGCGAAGAAGAAGCCGCGCGGAAGAGTAGGTACAAAAAACCGGACAAAAAATTCGTGATGTTTTTTGTCCCATATATAGTCGGTGCGGTCTTATTTTTATTGCTAATCGCACTAAATATCGTTGAGTGGGACTGGAAATACAAGGCAGAGATATTTTTAGTTTCGGCCACAGTTGCTTTGGTGCAAGCCTTTGGAAGGGAGTCCTTACTAACTGGAGTGAAGCAGCCGAAACGTATTCGCAAAAAGGTGTGGATGAAAGGAAGTCTTTTTGCGATGGGATTGCAATGGTTTCTGGATTGATAGCGATACTATCCGTCCTTTCCAGTACAATTTCTTCTCACAAAGTCTCAGTGAATGTTGATGACTTGAAACATTCACAAGCCGCTACTGCAAAATTACTCTGCAATCTTTACGCTGAGCAGGGGAAGCCTTGCGAGCTGCCTCGTATGCAGCCGAAGAATTAGGTAGCAGGATGGTCTTCTGAAGGAGATGGGGTCACGACACGAAAGTGTACTTTACGTACGCTTAGAGTGAACCCAACAAGAACGTTGAGGCTGTTCTGCTGAGAGTTCGATAGACAGTTGGCCGAGAAATAGAAAACAGTTCTGAAAGATCGCTGATGGAGTAATCGCCGGTATCATACATCCGGCGAAGCTCTTTTTGCTGACGTTCAGAAAGCTTGGGTTTCTTTCCGCGTAGTTTACCTTTGTCGCGTGCAACGGCCATCCCTTCACGAGTACGCATCCGGATCAGATCGGCTTCAAACTCCGCGAAAGTCGCAAGGATGTTGAAGAACAACTTGCCCATTGGATCAGACGGATCGTGAATACTGTTCCCAAGTTGAAGCTTCACGCCACGGGATGCCAGGCTGTCGCCAATAAGCCGTGCATCAGGGACAGAGCGGGCCAGTCGATCAAGCTTTGGTACGACCAAAGTATCGCCACTACGAACAGCCGCCAGTGCCTGGTCAAGGCCGGCCCTTTCCCGGTTCGTGCCGGTGAAGCCCTTGTCGGTGTAAATACGATCGGCAGAAACACCGAGTTTGAGCAGTTCCTGATGCTGGGCCGCGAGATCCTGTTTGTCCGTCGAGCAGCGGGCATAGCCGATCATTATGTGTGTCATACGGGAAAGTGTAACGTATAAGGCCCCATGACTGCAAAACATATGGTACCACCTTTATGAGACACAGCACACGGCTGTATTCCATGACGTGTTGCACTTGTCCGGGACAGTCCGTCCAACGATCCCCTTCCGGACACATGAAGGAGACATCCGATCATGGCGCGGCGCCGTCTTCTGACCCGTGAAGCTCTCGCCCGACATTACGAGCCTTCTGTCGATGATCGCGAGATCACGAGACATTTTACACTCAGCCAGGATGACTTCAATCTGATCGCAACCCGCCGCGGAGAAACCTCCCGATTGGGTTTCACGATGGTCATGCTCTACATGCGCTGGCCGGGACGGGTGCTGGAATCTGGTGAAACACCACCGGCTCCCATTCTGTCATTTGTTGCGCGGCAGCTCGACCTGTCCCCTGGGCTCTGGTCCCATTACGGACGTCGTGACGAAACCCGTCGATCCCATCTGGCCCACCTGATGAAGCGTTATGGCTACCGAACCTTCGATCGGTCGGCATTTCATGACATGACCGGTTTCGCGATGCCAATTGCACATCATGTGACCCAGCCATCCCGCATGGCTGCGATCCTGATTGACGAGATGCGTCGCCGAAGCATTCTCCTGCCGTCGGTCACTGTCATTGAAGCCTTGGTGCGCCGTGCTCGCCAGCAGGCCGATCACCTTGTCCATGACGTCCTTGCAGGGGATCTGCCGTCGGAAACCCGTTGTCGTTTGGACAAAATGCTGGAGCGTCGTGGCGATCGCAGTGCCTCCTCGCTCTCGTGGCTGCGTAACCCGCCCCTGTCACCAGCCGCGCGCAATATCCTGCGATTGCTGGAACGCCTGGAGTATGTACGATCCCTGAACCTCGACAGCGCTCGCGCCACGACCATACCGCGTGTGGCCTTTGACCGTTTGAGCGAAGAAGCTGCCCGGATTACGCCCCAGCATCTGGCCGAGCTTCGGTCATCCCGTCGTTACGCCATTCTGGTGGCAGCCGGGGTCCGACTTGAGGAGGTTCTAACCGACGCGACCCTCACAATGATGGACAAACTCCTCGGAAGCATGATGCGCCGTGCCGAACACCGGATCCGTGACAAAGCGATTGTCACCATGCGATCGTTGCAGGCCCAGCTTCGTCTGCTGACAACCTCCTGCCGTCATCTGATTGAGGCGCGTGATCAGGGCGTTGATTCACTGTCTGCCATTACGGGAATTGACTGGCCCCGCCTCCAGGACGCCATCGGCAGGGCTGAAACCCTGACAGCTCCAGAGACCATTGATCGCACGGCCGAACTGATCAACCGGCATCGCTCTCTTCGTCCTGCCATTGGTCCATTCCTGAACGCGTTCCAGTTTCAGGGTGGTCGCACGGTACAGGGATTACTGAAGGCGGTGCAGATCATTGGAGACCTCTATCGGACCGGTAAACGCCGCTTGCCTGACTCCTGTCCGATCCGTTTCATTCCGCCTTCCTGGCACAGCTTTGTCAGGCCAGAGGGAACAGTCATACGACAGGCTTACGAACTCTGTGTTCTGACCCAGCTGCGCGAGCGTCTGCGTTCCGGAGACATCTGAGTAACGGAAAGTCGCCAATACCGCGCATTCGACACCTACCTTCTTCCGGAAGCCACGTTTGCAGCGATGCGCGCGCAAGGACCGTTGCCTCTGGCGATCAATGCTACGGCTGACACGTTCCTTTCTCAACGGCGTGCAGTGCTGGAAACCGCGCTGAACCGGGTGACGGCTCTTGCCAGGAAGGGCGAGTTGTCACAGGTCCGGCTTGATGCACATGGTCTTGTGATTTCGCCTCTGAAAGCAATTACACCCCCTGCTGTGGAAGAGTTGAGGCGGGCGGCTTACGACCGGCTGCCACGGATCAAGATTACTGATCTTCTGCTGGAAGTGGACCGCTGGATCAGCTTCACCGACTGCTTTACCCATCGCCGTTCCAGCCGTGTCGCGGATGACAAAAACGCCCTGCTGACGGTGATCCTGGCGGATGGGATTAATCTTGGTCTGACACGCATGGCCGACACCTGTCAGGGTGCCACCCTGCGCCAGTTGGCGCATCTGCATGACTGGCATATCAGCGAGGCCGGATACGCCGAAGCCCTTGGCCGTATGGTTGCAGCCCATCGTGGGCTGCCGCTGGCGTCACTCTGGGGAGACGGCACATCGTCCTCAAGTGATGGTCAATTGTTTCATGCAGGTGGCAGAGGCGCTGCGATCAGCGATATCAATGCGCGCAATGGCAGTGAACCGGGCGTCAGTTTCTACACCCACATCTCCGATCAGTATGATCCGTTTTCGACCCGGGTGATTGCGGCGACGGCCGGTGAAGCACCCTATGTTCTGGATGGACTGCTTTATCATGCTAACGGACTTTCCATTGAAGAGCATTATACAGATACGGGTGGGGCATCGGATCATGTTTTCGGGCTGATGCCCTTCTTTGGTTATCGATTTGCGCCCAGGATACGGGATCTGAAAGAGCGGAAACTTCACCTTTTTCCGGGACAACACCCGGGCGAACTTCTGGGTGGGATGGCCGGTGACCTGATCAATACCAACCATATTGTGGAACACTGGGACGACCTGCTGCGTCTCGTCACATCTATTCGGAGTGGAACCGTGACCGCTTCGGCCATGCTGCGCAAACTCGGATCTTATCCCCGTCAGAATGGTCTGGCTGTTGCCTTGCGTGAAGTTGGCCGGATCGAGCGGTCGGTTTTCATGCTCGACTGGATACAGGATCTGGATTTGCGCAGGCGAACCCAGGCAGGGCTCAACATGGGAGAAGCCCGGAATGCGCTGGCTCGGGCGCTCTTCTTCAATCAGCTTGGCGAACTGCGGGATCGGCGTTTTGAAAATCAGGCCTATCGGGCGTCAGGTCTGAACCTGCTGGTGGCAGCGGTCATCCTATGGAATACGCGCTATCTTCAGTCCGCCATCACGACGCTCGGTATTTCAGATGACCTGGCCCGGCATATCGCACCCCTCGGCTGGGAGCATATTTCTCTGACAGGCGACTATCGCTGGAATGTCGATGAGCAGCCCGAAGCTGGCGCGTTACGGCCGCTTCGGGTACCTGCGTCCCTACTTGTTGCGTGAACCTCAATGTGGCCAGTTCTACAGGTGTTCACTCCAAGCGTACGTAAAATACACTTTCGTGTCGTGACCCCTATTACACACCTCACGCTCGCATGTGTGAGGAACATGCCGTCCGGAGCCTTGGCCGCGAGTGATCGTTGCTTAGGAACCAGGCACGCAGTCCAAGCAACTCTCGGGCGCCTGGGGCGGTAGAACCAGCTTTCGCTGTAGGTGCCTCAAGGCGGTGCGGACGCCTTCCTCGATGACGGGGTGATAGAAGGGGCTGTCGATCATCTGCTGGACGGTATCTCGTCGCTGGACGCTCCATGACAGCAGGTGACCAATGTGCTCGGCAGCCGGCCCCACCATTTCCGCGCCTAGGAAAATCCCGGTAGCCGTGTCGGCGTAGACGCGGATCATGCCGCGGTTCTCCAGCATCACCCGGCTTCGGCCCTGGTCGGCGAAGGAGGCCTCACCGACCTCAAATGCCGGGCCGCCCGCCTTCAGCTGCTGGAACGTGGCCCCAACCATGGCGATCTGCGGGTCGGAGAACACGATGCCAAGCGGCGCTCTGCGGGGACGAGGCCTCACAATTGGGTGACGGCCCGCGTTGTCACCTGCGATACGACCATCGTCGGCGGCTTCATGAAGAATCTCCGTCATACCGTTGGCATCGCCATTCACCTTGAGAAATCGAACCTGGTCGCCCATGGCTGCAGCTGCAGCATCAAAGGCCGGCCCCATGGTTTTGCATGGAGGGCACCAGGGAGCACCGATGTAAAGCAGGAGCGGATCTGTGGTGGAGCGGGCCAGGCGATTGAACTCGGTGGCGTCCAGCTCTTCCACTTTCCCGGCCCAAGCAGGCACGGACATGTTCATCGCTGTATCCCTTCGCTTGGGCGGCCGACCCCATCGAGGCCGGCCGCTTGGTGGTGACCTACTCGCCCTTTACGAACGGCGCGATCTGCGCCTGCAGCGCCTGCTTGGGCATGGCGCCAACAATCTCCTTGGCGACTTTTCCGTCCACGAAGACTTTCAACGTAGGGATGGATCGCACCCCAAAGCGCTGAGCCAATTCAGGGTTCTGATCGATATCGACCTTGATCACCTGGAGCTTCCCTTCGAGCTCGTTGGATATCTCCTCTAGGGAGGGAGCAATAGCCCGGCAAGGCGGGCACCACGGTGCCCAGAAGTCCACCAGAACCGGTGTCTTGCTCTGGATAACGTCGTCCTCGAAATCGAAGGTCGTTGTGCTGCGAGTAGCCATGTCAAAACCCCATCTTTAGGGCGCGTGTGCGCCGATGATTGGTCAGCCGATTGCGGCGCGACTGCCGCCGGCATCGTAGGTCGGGTAGTCCGTATAGCCCTTGGCGCCAATGACGCCGTAGAACGTCGAGCGGTCCGGCTCCGCCAGCGGCCAGCCATTCTTCATCCGCTCCACCAGATCGGGGTTGGAGATGAAGTTGGTGCCAAACGCGATCAGATCGAGTTCGCCTTTGGCAAGCTCGGTCTCGGCCAGCTCCTGGGTGAAACCGCCCGCGCCGATCAGCGTGCCCTGGTAGGCCTTGCGGAAGGCCGCGCCAAAACCAGCTGGCGTACCGGCCGCCGAAATCGTGGTCTGGTAGTTCAGGTGCACGAACGCCAGCTTCCGTTCGTTCAGGGCCGCTGCCACACTCGCCCAGGTCTCCGCTTCGCCTTCGAAGGCCTCCATGTCGTAGATGCGGCCGAACGGCGAAACGCGCACGCCGACCTTCTCACCGCCGATTTCGGCGGCCAGGGCATCGATCGTTTCAAGCAGCAGACGCTGACGGTTCTCGATCGACCCACCGTACTGGTCGGTGCGGGTATTGAGCTTGCTGCTCAGGAACTGGTCGAACAGGAACGCATTGGCGGCCATCAGTTCGACGCCATCGAAACCAGCATCCATCGCCCGGCGTGCCGACGAGGCGAAGTCCTGGATGACACGCTTGACCTCATCGGTTGTCAGAGCGCGCGGCTTGCTCGGCAGCACGGGACCTTCCTTGCCGGGCTCGACCCATGCGTAGACCATCGTGGTGGTCGCTGGCACTTCGCCCGACGACACTGGCGCGACATTGCCGGGCTGCAGCGAGACGTGGGACAACCGGCCGACGTGCCACAGCTGGGCGAAGATCTTGCCGCCCTTGGCGTGGACCGCATCGGTGACCTTGCGCCAACCCTCAGTCTGCTCATCGGTATACAGGCCCGGGGTATAGAGGTAGCCACGACCTTCGTCGGAGACGGGCAGGCCTTCGGTGATGATCAGCCCCGCCGATGCACGCTGCGCGTAATACAGCGCAGTCAGATCGCTGGGGATGTTCTCGGGCGTGCGGGTACGGGTCATCGGGGCCATGACGACGCGGTTGGCCAACTGCAGGCCAGACAGATCGAAGGGGGTAAACAGCTTGCTCATGATGGGTCTCTCGATTGGGGGCGCGGCCCCGATACAGGGCCGCTGTTGCAAATGCAGTGGCAGGAACGGTTCCGGGCTTAGCCTTCCAGGACTTCCAGCTTGGGAACCATGCGGATTGCCTTGGAGAAGTTGGCGTAGTTCACCGAGGTCTTGGTCACGTTGCGGTGCAGCTCTTCCACCTGCTCGCGTGATCCATCGGTATGCAGCCGCACCACGTAGCTCACCTCGTCGTAGCCAGGGTTGACGCTCTCATCGAGGCCCAGGACGCCACGCAGGTCGAGCTCGCCATCGGTCTCGATTTCCAGGCTGTGGATGGTGATGCCCATTGCGGCAGCATTGACCGCATAGCCCACCGACAAGCAGGCGTTGAGGGCGGCCATCAGCAGTTCCTGGGGGTTGGGCGCGGTGTTCTGGCCAAGGAATTCCAGCGGTTCATCCGCCGCAATTTCAAAGTGGCGCTGGTATTCCTCGCCGCGGATCGCGTAGCGGCTCACGGTCGCCACGGTGCGGGTCTGGTTCTCCCACTTCGTCTTGACGTTGAAACGGGCACTGCGCTTTGCGGGCTCGGTGGTCGCGGCGACTTCCTGTGCAAACGTCTGCAGAGCAGCGACGTCGATACCGTTGAGTTTGTTGGTCATTTGAATGGTCCTTTCTAAATGCGCTTTCGGCGCGTGGAAGACCTGCGGAGGGGCGATGAGGCCGCTGCCTCAGATCCGGATTGGAATTTGGACTGGTTGGACTTAGTGGCAGCCGTCGATGCCGCAGCTCACGCCTTCGGTTTCGTCCAGAGCCACCGGAACATCGACTGCTGCGTCACGAAGCGCCTTTTCGAACACGACGGCCTCACGCGCTCCAGACAGGAATGTCTTGCCGTTGAGGAGGAACAGCGGCACGCCGTTGGCGATGCTGTTCGCCTCCACCTCGTCGCGAGCGATTTCGGAAGCGACCCGTACGCTGTCGAATTCGAGCGTGTCGGTCACGCCGACTTCTTTGGCCAACGAGGCGAGGACGCCCTGGTCAAAAATGTCGAGGCCGTCGGTCGTTACGGCCTTGTAAATCCGCTCACTCATCACCTGTGCGACAACCGGCGAGCTGATGCTCTTGACCAGTGCATGCGCGGCAGTGGTGTCGCCGAAACGCATGGTGTCGAAGTTGTAGACCAGCCCCTCGGCAAGACCTTGCCTACAGACCGCAGCCATCATCCGATCAACTCCAAGGGCACCGCCCAGCTTCTGGTAGAGCGCGGTCTGGTAGTCCATTGGCGCCATTCCCTTGGCCAAGCGATAGGCCTTGTTGGTGACGACGACTTCGACCTGACCGGCCAACGACGCCACGGCCTGCTCAAAGCGCCGCTTGGCAATCCAGCACCACGGGCACACGTAGTCAGACCAGATTTCGACATGAACCTTCTTCATCGTCTTCTCCTGCACCTGCGAAACTACCGTCTGGTTGGTAGGTGGCACATTTAAATATAGAAACGCTGCGCTTGCCTGCAAGGGTTTGTCTAACAGCGTTGGCGGAACTGCTTACGATTCCTGAACTATGAGCTGGACGATGCGATCATCCGTCGGATCGCCGGCCTTGGTTGCCCAGTTGATGAAGCTGGACCCTTCCAGCAGGCTCAACAGGACGAAGGCTTTCTGCTTGGGGCCAGATCCGCGCGGGAATTCACCGCGTTCCATTCCCCGCTCCATGACAGCTTCAAGCCACTTCAATTGCATGTCGAAGAACCGGTGCGTGAGCTGCTGCAGGCCCAGCGGAAGCGCTGACATTTCGGCCGCCAGCGCGCCACACAAGGGCAACATCCCGCCGTCCGAACTGGCACGGAAAAGCCTGAAAAGTGCCTCCAACCGAGCGACAGCACCTTCATGCTGCTGTTCGATCTGGGCAAAGTCATCGCGCACCCGTTCGATGTATTCCTCGACGATGGCAGTCCCCAGGTCTTCCTTGGTCGGGAAATGGTGATGAATGCTTGGCTTCCGGATACCCACCGTCTCGGCGAGGTCTGCGTAGCTGAAGGCGGCATAGCCCTTTGTGCGCATCAGCGCCTCGGCGGTCTGCACCAGAGCATCACGTGTTCCAAGGGCCATAACGTCTCCTGACTACTTCGATTTACGAACAGACTACCTACCACAAGGTAGGTAGTCAACCGTTACTTTAAGAACCTGCGCTGGCATTCCTGGTCACGCAGCTCTGGCTCGATCACGCTTCCAGTTCCTCAAACGCCTCGAAGGCGCGGGAGGAGTACACGTAGGCGGCGCCGGCATTCAGCGCGATCGCAGTGCCCAGGGCAGCAGCCACCTCTTCCTTGCTGGCCCCGGCACGCTTGGCAGCGCCAGCGTGAGCGGCGATGCAGCCATCACAACGCGTGGTCACTGCCACCGCCAAGGAAATCAGCTCATGCGTCTTGGCGTCGAGCACGTTGCCTTCCCGCGTAGAGGTTTCCAGCTTGTGGAACGCGGACGCCACGGGAGCATTCACTTTGTTGAAGCGAGTGACGCGCTTGACCACCGCCGTCAGCTCTCCGAACCATTTCTTTTCCATTTCAGTCACCTATCTGGATTGAGGAAGTTATTTGCCGAGCTTGCGGGCAGCCATGACGCCGCCATCGACGTCCCAAACCGCGCCGGTGACCCACGAGGCCTTGTCCGACAGAAGGAAAATGACGGTTTCGGCTACATCCCGCGGCGTGCCATTGCGGCCCAGCGGATGGAAGGCATTGAATCCATCCAGCGCACTACCCAGCTGATCGCCCGGGATGAAGCGCTCGAAGATCTTGGTTTCCACCATCGCCGGGCTGACCGCGTTGACGCGGATACCGTGCTCGGCAAGTTCTGCGGCCACGTGCCTGGTCATGGCGTCCAGACCGATTTTCGCCATCGAATAGGCGGATGCCGGGACCGTTTCGATCGCCTGGCGGGCCGCCACGGCGGTTACGTTGACGATCGAACCGGGCTTCTTCCGGGCGACCAACGAGGCGGCCACCTGTTGGGTAATGAAGAACAGGGAGCGGTTGAGGTCGAGGAAGTTGTCGTAGTCCTCGGTGGAGTGCTCCAGGAATGCCTTCGGGTAGTAGATGCCGGCGGTGTTGACCAGCAAATCGATGTCGCCCTGCTCAGCGGCGAGCTTGGCCAGCAGCGAGTTCACGCTCGCCGCGTCAGACAGGTCCGAAGCGTAGGCTGCCGCCTTCTGCTCGCCGGCGATGGCGGCCAGCTCCTGGCGGGCCGTTTCGGCCTTCTCGGGGCGATTGCCGATTACCACGACGGCGCCACCTTGCGCGGCCACCATCCGGGCGACTTCAAAACCGATCCCGCTCGTGCCGCCGACAACCAGGAGCTTGCGGCCCTCAAATTGCTTGGTATCCATAAAAACGTCCTCTTGGGTAGTTGATCTACCGTCTAGTAGGTTTGGAATATGGGCGCGTTCTATGAGGTTGTCAAGCGGGGGTACGTAAAGTACACTTTCGTGTCGTGACCCCGAGATGTTGACTCTCCAGAAGACCACTTTGTTCTAAGCTGCGGCCCGTTGCTGTTCATCCATCGCTTCCAGGCGCTCATATAAGCCACCTGCAATGCCTTGGCCGGACAGGATCTCATCCACCAGCGCATCCATGACGCCCTGCTGTGCCTGCTCATCCTGAAGAAACGAGCTTTTCATCGCCAGGGCCTTGCGGCGTGCCAGCTCCTTTTCCGCACTCCCGCCTGGAAACACGATGGCAAGGCACCGCAAAGCGCGGCTTGAGGGCATCCGGGCAAAGAGACGCGACCGCAGAGCGGTATCGTTTGGCGTGCTGGAGAAGGCCCAGAGTTCGATGGGGCCGAGCACGTTGACCAAAAGCTGCTCGTATTTGCCCTCTGCCGCGTTCATCACCACGAAGAACGGCGCACCGTTGCGGCCTGGACCGGGCAGGCGGTTGCGCACCACATAGGCGCTGGCAGGCGTGAGCTTGAAGTTCTCGATCATCTCGTTGGCCTCGCGCTCGTCTCCGCATTTCAGGATCCAGCGGGCCGTGGACTGACCCACGAGATCAGCGCTGAAGTCGCCGCTGCGCTGGCTGATGAACGAGAGCTGCACATTGTGCTTACGGCCTTCACGAACGTCGCGGATCGCCTGCTTATCAACCTGCGGGGCCTCCTTGGGACGATGCCATTCTTCGAAATCGAGGCGCTTAATCGTCTCCTTCATCTCGGTGAAACGGCTGCGATGATACTCCCGCACGTTGTCCGGCATGACCGGGAGATCCGCATATTCCGGATGCAGGAAGAAGTTCCGGCCGATCAGGTAGCGGCCGAGCATATACATCAGGGCCGTCTGCCGGTTTGCACTCTCTGACCCCTGTGGCGCGACACGGGCCAGATCCAGCACGATGATCCGGGCCTCCCCCAGATCAAGCTGGGTCGGCTCGGAGAGCGTCGGATATTTCTTGATCGCCGCCATGATGTAGCGCTCGAACGCATCAATGAGCGTCTCGTGCGTGGGCAGGACGATCTTGGAATAGCGATTGAAGATTTCCGGCGCGCGGGCCGCTGCAATGAGATCCTGAAGAACCGGAACGGCATGACGTTGGGCAATCCCCGCCAGACGATGCTCGCCCGCACCGATCAGGGCCGTCACCACGTCACGCCACCAGGTCGGATCCGCGCTGTCGAGATCGCCTTCGGCCGCCGCGTGGTGCGGGAGCTGGAGGCCGAGGCGGTGGATAGCCTCATCCACCAGAGGCTCGATGCCCTCGCGGTAGTGCTTCGGATTGCCGCCTGCAACGCCCGTGCACTGACGATAGGCCTCCGCAATCACGTCGCCGACGAGCTGGTCCATGCCCTCGAACGGGTTGCCATCCAGCGGCGTGGCCAAGAGCGACACGAAGTTGTCGATGGCGACTTCTTCAAGCGGCAGCGGATATTCCAGGCCCACCTGAAGGTCGAAGATATTGACCTCAAAGCCGGGCGCCATCTGCATTTCCACGAAGATGGCCTCATGGGCACGATCCGGCCCGAGCGCGTTGCGGACCATTTCGATAAAGCCGAGAGACGCATGGCCGATGTCCAGCTTCGCCAGCAGCGGCAGCTTGACGCCATTGTTGCCCATGGCCGCAGAACTCAGGAGCAGGCCGAGAAGAATGGTGTTTCCGAGCACGGTCTTACCGCTGCCTGGAGGGGCGACGATGATATCCGCGATATGCTCACGTACACCGCCGCCAGTCGGATCGAACGGCCAGATCCCGCCATCGGGCTTACGAAAGAGGATGGAACCTTGCGGGAAGGGGGAGGCGCTTCGCATCCACGGCATCATGCCCATGGCATCCCCCAGAGGCGCCAGAGCCGGGGTGGCTGTGGAGCCCAGAGAGAGCACGGGAACCGACCCCATGGCGGCCTCAAGCGGATCGCCCGGAACACGGGTGGTCTTGCAGCCGCCCCAGCTTTCGAGGCCCTGGGACAGATCGGCCGCACGGCGACGCAGCAGCTTGTCTTCGCCGACCGGTGCCCAGGTGCTGGCGGTCATCCGCATCCGGACGGAATTATGGTTTTCCGTCTCACGCATACGCTTGATGGCCTGGAAAGCTCGCGTGATGTCTTTGTTACCCGGAAACATGCCGAGCATGGTGGCCCCTGTTTCCTTGATGGCGAACGCGGCTTTGCCACCGCCTTCGAGGATCATGGAACTGCGCCAGGGCAGACGCTTGCGGCCCAGAGTGTTGAGCAGTTCGGAGAAGGGGCGCGGATCCTCGGGGCCGAGAAGCATGTCCACGGGGGCATAGGTGTAGTCACCGACCGTCACGAGCTGGCCGCCCTGATTTTCGGCATCCGCGTTGAAAATCTGATCGCGCAGGGAGGGCCAGAGCAGGTTTTCGGTCTTTTTGCTCTGTTTTTCGTCATCCGGAAGACGCGGCATGACAGGATCGCCCACCAGCGTGGGCTTCCAGCCGCTTCCGGCCGTCTCGCGGTAGAGCGTTTCACGCGCCAGCGTGATGGATTCATCGGCCTGTAGCAGCGTTGTGGAGATGCCGAGATTGGACATGCTGTCCTGCACACGCGCCACAAACGCATCATGTCGGCCTGCCATGAGTTCGGAGCGCAGGGTAAAGCGCTGACCGCTCCCCGCTTTTGGCCACGCCTTGACCTGCTCTTTTCGTTCGGCCGCCACCTGCTTCTTTTCTTCGCGGGTCAGAACGGCCGGTCGGGTCCACAGGATGTAGCAGGCATCCTCCCACCGCATCACCTGAGGCCACCGCAGGCGGCGCTCATTGATGATGTCGTGGAAGTCGGCGTTCATCATGCGTGAAATCTGCTCGCATCCGTTGAGCGCGAGCAGATCCACGGCAACGCGGGCCTGATCCGGATCGGAGATATACCAGCCTTCGATCGCATGGCCGGTGCCTTCGAGCAGACCCTGAAGTTCGATGCGCTGCTGTTCGGCGACGGCCTCCACGTCTGCACGCGAGCACATGGTGCGCAGACCATTCACGCGCAGAACAGAGACATACTCGCCCCGGAGTGTCACGAGCCGGTCCTGATGGACGGCGTCCGTATGATTGGTCTCGACGTCGCAAAAGGATTCGAGGGGCTGACGAAGAAAGAGGCTCGCGCTGGCAAGCAGTTCGGTCAAAAAGCCAGACATTGGAAACTCCGCGTCAGGATGGGGTGAGGGCAAGGGCCTTGTCGAGGAAGGCCGGGTAAACGTCAGCGCCAGCGTCAAGCAGCCTGCCGGTTGGCAGAATGCGCAGGCCTGCGCGGAGGAGAGCGAGATTGCGTTGGACGGCCTCATCGGCGCTGCCACACAGGCGCATGGCCGTTGTGATCTGACGGATGGAGCCGGATTGCAGGCGATGCTCGGCTTCCGCACGTCTGGATTCCAGCAGACGCAGGAGCGTCATGGGCGTCCGGAAAGAGGGGGAAAACTGCGTGCCGAGCAGAGGGTCCGGAATGGCCTTCAGGACGGTGTTCCAGAACTGGCTGTCAGACTGACCCTGTTGTCTGGCCATCAGGCGGAGCGTCTGGTGGGCCGTGCGAACAAGAAACATCAGGCGCGACTGAGACATTTCCGGCCACCAGACCAGCATGGCCTCGGCGTCGATGGCCGCACGCGATGTGTCCTGCAGGAGATTGCACACCTGGCAGACCCTGAGACCGGCCCCCGAGGAGGGACCAGTCCAGGGAAGACCTGCCCCGGGCGACGGCAAACCGCAGCACGAGCAGGTGAACGAGCCATCCGACCCGTCTTTCCCGGGCCGGATCTCCTGGTCGAGACCAGGCTGGAGGAAGAACGGATCGGAGGTCATGTCAGCTTACTGGAACTGGTAGCTCTTGGCGGTATTGCTGATTTCAGCATTCCCGTTGGAGGCCGTGTTCGCAGAGTTGTTGATCCACTTCGGACCTGTAGCCGCCACACCGGCCAGAACGAAGCAGACGACGCCGGCAATCGCCATGCCCGGGCGCTTGGTCTCTTCTTTCTGGGATTTGTAGAACAGCACGATACCCGTCACGAGCGCGACAATGGCCAGTGCGTAGAGGGCTGCGGCAGAGCCGACACCGATGGTGTCCGTGCCTTCCTGCGCCATGTTCTGGATCTGCTTGCCAAGACCGTTGCTGGAGGCCGTACCACCTGCGGCAGCAAGGGCGGTGCCAGCCATCACCATCGGCAGCATGGTTGCTGTCGCGACGGTCGCGCCGATCTTGGTGAGAGCGCTGGAAGAAGACGGGGCTGTCTGGGATGTCATGAGTTGTTTCTCCGTTGTGAGGGACAATCCCCTCTGCCAACCAATCTGACCGCGTGATCTGCGACTGAGGCGGGCGAGGGGTGTTTTTTTTCGTCAGCCCGTTTCAGGGCCAGAAAGAAAGGATCCAGGTGGCGTCCTTGACGGGATTGAGGAGCATGACGCCAAAGACGTACTGGATGCCGCAGCCAAGGCGCTCCCGGTTTGAACGGCCTCTTTGGATGGCAAACCAGGTCAGGACGGCGAAGAAGCACGTCCATGCGCCGAACATCTGAAAGAACAGGGCAAAGTCTTTGACGATCGCGAGGATCGCGTCCTTGGGGCCGGTACCGGTGATCAGGCTGTCCGCCGTGCTGTAACTGGTCGCCGCGTCGCCCAGAGTGACCTGCACGTCGGTTCCGGCCGAGGCCGTGCTCTTGGTGAGGATGACGTTGAACGACGCGAAGACACCGCACAGGACAAGCGCCAGATAGGGCAGCCACGGCTTGTCCTGCAGGGCCTGAATGGTCGGGTGGTAATACTGATAGATCCCGACCAGACTGAAGATCAGGCAGCTCACGGCCGCCGCGTAGCAGGCCGTGGGCAGAAGCCAGCCCATGGCAACGGCGATTTCATGGACGAGATTGACAAGGCCTTCCATGCTGGCCTCCTCAGTTCAGGTCGCCATGAGCCGTGTGCAGAACCCAGGTGGCGCCCTGCTGGCTGATGGTCAGGACGGCGCCGTAACCGGGAATGACGGTGCCAACGCCGACCTCGAACTGACGGGCCTGTCCGCTTGGGGCCGCGCTGTCTTCGATCATGGCGAGTTGTGGTGAGGCCGCAACGATCCGGTAGTGATGGATCCAGGCAGGCTTTGGAGCCGGGCCGGCCACGGCGGCCGGAGCGGGTGGAGCGTTCGAAGACGTCGGGGCCGCAGCCGCAGGCCTGTTCATGGCAGCACTCAAGGCCGCACGCGCCTTTTCGGCAGCCGCATGGGCCTGGGCGGCCTCATCGGCACCGGGATTTTCTGCGCCTGTCACGGCATGGTTGGCTTCGACCAGAGAGATGCGGCGCGTCAGATCGTTCAGGCGGTCTTCTTCAGCTTTGCGCTGTCCGGCCAGAGACTGGCGCAGGTCTTCAACTTCGCCACGCTCGCGTTCAATCACGCGGGCCTCAGCCGTGACGAGCTGAAGCACGTCGATCTGCTGCTGGGTCGCCATGGGCGCGGCCTGGAGGGTCTGCGCTGTCTTGACCGGATCGGCAGGAGGTGTGGGCGGAGCAACGACCGGGGCGTCAGTCTGGGCTGGCGCAGACTGCGATGCGGCTGACGGCGTGGCAACGGCGGCCGCAGGAGGCGCTTTCGGGGCGGTCGCAGAGGCGGGCGGGTTCGCCGCAGCTTTCGGGTGGCCGAGGGTCTGCATTTCCGCAAGATCGGCGGTTGCAGGAGGGGCCGCCACCGGAGCTGGTTCGGGGGCCTGAGCCACGGGCGGTGCCGACTGATCCATGCCGACCTCCTGACCAGGCGCAGAGACAGTGCGATGGTGGTGCCCGCTGGCCGCCAGAATCCCCACGAGCAGGACGCCGCAGATCCCGAGACCCGAACCGCCGTAGAGCTTCTGGCGGGGTGTCAGTGCCTCGTAGCGCGAGATCAGGGGCGTGAGAAAAGAAGGGGAGCCGGATGATGCCGGTTCGACCGTGTGACTGTCAGCGTGGGCCGTTGGGTCGGCTTCGTGACCGTCCAGATCGTCCGCCACGGTGTCGTGCTGAGAAGGCAGCGGGGGAGCGGCCGACGCGGGCTCCATCCGACGCGGAGTGGTTTCGGTGTTCAGGTGATGAACTGTGGAACTCATAAAAAAGATCCTTCTGGCTGAGACTGCCAGAAGGATCGGGGAACGATCTGCGACTGAGTGCGGAAATTCAGGGCTTATCGACAACGGGATCCATGAACATGACGCCGACATTCACATTGGCGGCCAGAATGATCCGCGAGCGGGTTGGCGTGTCCTGTGTGAGGGCGCTGTTGACGGCCGAGGCGGCACTTCCTGCGGCGACGCCGAGCTGCTGGCCCATGTTCAGACGCTGGATATAGTTCATGCCGCCAAGGGCGCTGTAGCTGCCCGTGACATTGGACGTGGTTTCGATGGCCTGACCGAGGCCTTGCACGAATGCAGCCGCTGCTGGCATGACGAACCGCTGGAAAATCAGGGGATCGACGCTGGAGGCGACACCCTGCTTCATGGTGTCGGGCGCCATCACCACACCGTTCGTTGCCAGATTGCGGCCCTGATGAATGATCTTGTTGACCTGCACGACCAGGAGCTGCTCGTTTCCGGGTGCCCCTGCGACAGTCGCAATCATGCGGTCGCCGGCGATGGGACCGCTATCGGCCTCAAGCACGATCTGACCGGACAGGTCGCTGTCCGTTGCGGTGACGGTATGGGCATAGATCCCGCGACCGGCTGGGATCAGGGCGGGTGGAGCCGCTGGATTATGTGAAGCGGTTGCCGCTACGGATGCACCTGCTGCACCACGCGAGGCACCTGTCTTCTCGGCCTGAGGCTGACTCTCCCCTTCTGGTATGAAAACCGCCTCCTGAAGAGCCGACACAGGGGGGCGGGCCTGAAGGCCGCTTTCGATACGCGCGATCTCGGCGACGTATCGGGCACGGCGCTTTTCACGCTCCTGCTGCTCGGCCTGGGACGTTTCGCCGCTTCCTGAAGCGGAGTAGGCTGGATCTGTCTGGATAAGCGGTGCTTGCGGGGCGCTGTCAATATGGGGCGGCTTGGGAGGCGGTGCTGGAGGCGTAATCGGGGCGCTGTATCCGACTTCCTGCGGCTGCGGGGCCTCCGCCTCATGAGGAAGTACAGCATCCGCCCGTTGTCCGTTATTCCCTCGGGCGACGGCCGGGGCGAGATCGGGGGTGTAGGATTTTCCTTCCCCTTCCGATTTTTGCGCGTCCTCGGCGTTTTGCATCTGACGCAGACGATCCTGTTCCGGATTGGTGTTGGTTCCAGCGGGCAGAGCGTTCATATCCGCGATCTGACCCGGATTGGACTTGGGCATCTGCTTGGTTTCATGATGTGAGACGGCGAGCACTAGCGCGAGAACCCCGGCAGCCGAGGCTCCGAGCAGAACCAAACGTCGATTTCCTCCGCGTGTTGCGCTCGACAGGACGGATTTGAACTTGGGAGGTTTCGGGATCATGGCGTCATGTCCTTGAGAGACGCGGACACGGTCCGACCGGAATCCGACAGGAGAATATAGGGGGTCTGGCGGAAGGCGTAGAGGGTGTAACCGTCTTCACCACGCTCAGAACTGTCCCAGGCAGGCGTCATGAGCGCCAGGCGCGTGCGGATGTAGAGTTCATTCCCCATCCTCCACGCCCGCACGTCATCAGGGGAGAGTCCTTCGACGCTCTGGGGCACGGCAGAGGCCGGAGCGATCCCCGAGAGCATGGCGTTCATGAAGGGCTCTGCCGTGCCAGGGGCGGTTTCCGGTCCCATTTCCTGTTTGGCGTTAGGGCCGTCTTCGTTCACGCGCACTGTCAGGTTGTCGTCATAGGTGCCTCGACCGGCCAGAAGCAGGAACGAGATCGGCTTGATGGCGCCTTTGAGCGTGACGAGCAGGCCACCACGCGGAGACAGCGACAGTGGCTCGATATTGATGGTGTTGCTGCCAGCATAGGGAACGCAGGTGTAAAAACCCGTAGTCTGCACGGCAGGCGATCCCCCTTTGCCCCCGTCAGACGAGCAGTTCTTCAGACCATCCGGATTGGCAGACGTGCTGGTCGTGTTCCACGCGATCGGCCAGGGTGCTCCGGAGCGGTCCACGAACGAGACGGCGGTGGGATAGCCTTTGGTCGTGAAAATCAGCGATGTCTGCTGACCGGGTGCGAAAGACACGCGAATGGCCGGGCGGCTGGTCGGAGCCGCGACTTCCGTAGCGACATCCTCACGCGCCTTCTGGTTCTCTTTGAGACGGTTGCCGAGACGACGGATCATCTCCGGCGTCAGGGGGATGGCTTCATCTTCGGCGGCCTGCTGATCCTGTTGCTCGGCAGAGAGAGGGGGAGACGCTGGTGGGGTCTCCGGACCAGGGGCGGCCGACTGTGCCAGCGCGGTGAAGGGCATGAAGCCCATGAGACCAAGAAGGGCTAACGAAAAGGAATGGGTTTTCATGGCACGGATCCTCACTGCGGGCTGGCCACAAGCTGGGTGATGGCAATGCCGTCAGGGTGATCAGCGTCATCGACACGCTCGACATGCACGGTTGCAATCAGGGTTTGCGAACTCTGCTGATTGACGTTTTCGCAGGTCTGAACGAAAGGAAACTGTACGACGTAGTGGTGATGACCGTTGACCATGCTTTGCTGGCGAATGGTGGCCGCACGTGTTGGCTGTGCGTAGCAGAGCAGCTTGGCTTCCTTCATTTTCGCCAGATTGCCGTCCTGGACGAAGGACTGCGCGAACGTATTCCAGCCATTGATGGTGAAATGTGAGCCTGCTGCGTTAAGCTGCGACGGATAATCCCGGTAATTGATGTTGTACGGCTTGAGCGACCACTTGATGACCCACGACAGGAAATCTTCCTGACTGAGGATCGGGCTGTTCAGCGCGATAGCTGGACGAGGTGCGTTGATCCCGTCCACGAAGAAATACTTCGGGTGAGGATGATACGACCAGGCACGGGCCAGAAGAACGGCCAGTACAACGACGACAGCCGCGAGGGCGATGGACGTCTGCAAGGAACGCTCAACGATCTTTCCCTGAAAATCAGGATCGGTCAGACGTCGGCTCAGGGATCCCGAGGAGCGGCTCATGGCGCGGTATCTCCGTGGAACGACAGCGGGGCTGCGGATGGCATTTCAAACCTCATGATGACTGTGTCATCGTCACCGTGACCCGTTGATCTGCGACTGAAGCTGAAAAAATGGAGAAATTTGCGGATTAATCGCCCGAGCGCATGACGGCGGTCTGCTGGTGCAAGCGGCTGATACGGCGGCCGTTACGGCGGGTGGTCCAGAAATAGAACCCGGCCTTACCGAGGCATTCGCGGCGCACGTAATCCATCTTCTTCAGATAGACCTCATACAGGTCCGGATCGAACGTGTTGCGCATGTCTTTCTTGGAGCGGCGCGGCAGATGGAGCCATCCGGACTGACTGACGATGGTGCGATCGGTCAGGAGAAAGTCCTCGGCCACTGCGTCAGGAGACTGGTGGGCAAAATGCCGCATGGCCAGCTCGTGCTGCATTTCCACGGACCAGCGCGTGGTGCAGGCATTCCGGCTGAAGCCGATGATCAGCCCGGTTGGTGAGTTCCGGACCTGCCATCTGCGGCCCCGACGCTCTTCTGGCGTCAGGCGTGACGCCTGTTCCCAGGTCAGGACGACGGATGGGTCGGCCGGAATGGCGCAAGAGTCAGCACCTGGGCGGAGGCTGACGAGCTTTCGTTGCAGGCTGCGGACACTGCGGCCCATCTGTTTGGCAATGCGCTGGAGCCCGATGCGACGCTCACGGTGAGCCAGAAGAGTGGCAACGTCGGCGTCCGTCCAGACCACCTCGGCATAGCGTTCCCGCGCGGGCAAGCCGAGGGCAGCGCGCTTCTTGCGAACGGCCATGACTGTGCGGTCAAGACGCTTTGCTATGGCGGGAAGGTCTTCGCCCTCGGCCCATGCGCGGCTCAACCGGTTGATGTCGAGAAGAGACCATGCCCGAGGCCCATTTCTGAGCGGGGTGCGCTTGAGAGGAAGTCCTTCCTCTCGCGCAATGGCTTCAATCTCCAGGCGGCTTATGAAAAGTGCGGCCGCGATGTGTGCAGCATTTACGCCCTTGGTCGCCATCGTGATGACGAGCGTTCTGATTTCCTCAGGAGCTTTCCCAAGGGAAATCGGGGAATGCGTATTGCTGCGTTCTACGAGTGACGGTTGGAAAAGCCCACCTGCTACGACGCCGGAAGCCGGAAGTGGGGAGCAGCGGGTGTGTGCAAACATCGTCGGAAGTCCCTATCGCGTTTCAACGTGTAAGGTCTTATCCGACGATAGATCATCCGTTTCAAGTCTTATTACAAGAAACGATGAAAAGTTTTTCGTTAGTTCACCTGCTTCTGAACGGCTGCGCCTAATGCGATGAAGCTATCGTTAAAAAATTCCACCTGCTCGCGGACGCTCTGAATGTTGCTGTAGAGCCCAAGCGTGCGGAGAGAATTGAAAATGTCTTTTTGGTTGGGGAGGCCAGGGAATAGATCGGCTGTAGCGACCTTCAAGGCCGCTGCGATCCGTCGAAGAGACTCGATTGAGGGCTTTCTCAGGCCGATTTCGATTAGTTGCATTGCGGGCGTCTGGTGTCCGCTAGCCGCCCCCAACTCAGAGACACTCAACCCGCGGGCAAGTCTAATATCTCTGATTCGTTCACCAAGCTGCCTCACAACTGGTTCTCGTGGGTCAGTTTCTGACGAGGTGGCATTCTTGCTTTCGGCCACGTCATGCTCGCGTGCTAAATGGAGCTTATGTATCAGATTAGATAAAGATGTAGACGATTTTTGGAAGGCACTGACCAGGTCTAGGTACTTCTGTGTATCCTCTTCGCTTATTTTAACTTCGATCGCCAGTATATCGTGATCATCAGGTGGAAGTATTTCAGTAGGAGGCGTCTTAAGGGCTAGAAGTATCTTATGCAGGGTAACATAAGACACATTTTTACCTCTCTCGATATTTGAAATAGTCCCGACGGCCAAATCTGTTACGAAACAAATATTTACGACATTCATTCCCTTGCCTTCCCGGACATCCTTAATTCGCTGTCCTAGGTCCACCAGGTATTCATCAGATTGGCCGTCACTTACCTGCGTCTCTGTTTTCTTGTTCATGGCTAGTTCTCTCTCTCGGCAGGCTTACGCACCGGACTTCGGGTCCGGATACTGCAAAATACCCACGAGAGCGCCCCTGACAACTGAGTTCGAATTTAACATTTCTCCTCAGTCGCATGTCGATCTGCGATTTAGAATATTAAGTTACTTCAGGAGAAACCGAATGTTTGTAATGCTGCCCCCCGCCCATGTGCAGCCCGCTCCAGAGATGCCCAAAGCAATACTGACGGAAGCGGCCTTCGAGATCAGTCACGCCCCCCCGCCCCTTCCTTCGGCAGCCCCTTCGGGGCCGGTCTCTCTTGCACCTCCCGGAGAACCATCCGTGCAGACGGATCCGCCGAAGGTGGTTCATCACTTCCGCATGACGTCCGGCTATGGCCATCAGGTGCCACTCTCGTTTGCGATCAGGCAGATCGTGCCATCAGGTGTGCGTGTCACCTACGGTGCGGGCGTTGATCCAGGCGAGGCCGTTGACTGGCAGGGCGGTCGGGAATGGAACAAGGTTCTGGCCACAACGGTCAGCCCGCTCGGCGAGCGTATCGAGGTCGGACGCGCACACGTCACTATTTTGAAGAAATAAGCGTTAGTCGCAGATCGAGCTGCTTTTCTCCTGGTACTTACCCAGGAGAGAGGCATGTCACCAGACGATCCAACACCGCACAGGGACACCCCGCAGAGTTCTCTGGCCCCTAACCTTGCTCTTGCACGGCACAATCTACTTGAGCATTTCCGTGTCCGGAATGGACACACTTCCGGCACGGGCGGGGCGATCATCGCCTCTCTGGCCGACCTCCTTGTGTCTTTACCGAATGAGGAGCGACGGACCTTTGTTGCCGAAGTGGTCTCGACCGTCAGAGGCGGAGAGGATCTTGTAGCATCTGCGGTCTCCAGCCGTGCTGAACTGGTCGCATGGACAGACAGTCAGAAAAGGGCAGAGCTGTCCGCGCGGGTCTTTTCTGAAGATCGTCTCGCGCTTCTGCGCGACCTTCTCGATCCTGAAGCAGAAAGGGCGGCCGAATGAAACGGACATCCTTTCTTTTCGTGGCCGCTGTTTTGTCGGTCCCTTTGAGCGCATCTGCTGCGACACAGGGTAGCCAGGCCTGCGCCACCCTCACTCAGGCGGCAGCGGACGCCGTAAACGGGCGCATCAAAGCTAACAATGCTTATGAGAAGCAGCCTGAAAGTGTCAGTGGTCTCTCCTGTCTGGACAAGTTTTTCAATGGCACGGGCCTCAATCTCCTGACGAACATTGCGAACCCGGCAGCGCTGATTAATGACGTTGTCGGGCAGGTCGAAGGAGAAATCTGCTCGGCCGCCCAGAACGAGTGGGACAATACCGTCGGGGCGGCCCAGCAATGCGGCCTGAGCCTGAACGGTGTGAATGTCGGCCTTGGTCTGTCAGGCGGAGGCGGCATGATGTGTCCCTCCCTGAACTTTGGCGGCAGCGGCCCCCAGCTCGCGGCCGGGAGCCTCGGGAACGGCGATTCAAACGGGTATGTCCGGGGTGAGCCACGTCTGCCGACCGGCTACACCAGCACCTCTCTGGATGGGGTATTCTGATGAAGATCCGCCTCAGTCCAATAATCGCAACGATGCTTCTCTGCACGACCGTGCTGGTCGCGATGCCGAAGCCTGCAAATGCGTTCATCGGTGAAGCGGCGGTCGTCGCGGCCATCAGCGCCCTGCAGAAATTCACGGGCTCCGCGCTGTCGTCGATGACCAAGACGCTGACGTCTCAGTTGAACAATTCGATGGATAGCCTGACGAACCCCAATTCCGTCAGCTCCATGCTGAACAAGGGGTTCACACAGCTCAGCAACTACGAAAAGGCGGGTGTTGCCGCCGAGCAGCGTATTGCGGATGCGTCCAATACAGCGATGGCGGAGTTCGCTCGCCGCCAGCAGGATACGACGATCCGCGACGAGCATATGATGAACCCGGAGTTCTGCACGGGGATTGACGGGGCGCAGGCCACCCAGGGCGCGTCTCAGTCGGCCAGAACGGCAACCCGCGCGATTGCGACGATTACGGACAGTCGTGGAGAGGCCGACGCCGGAACGCCGTCTTACTATGGCAAGGGCCAGGGCGTGGCATCGAGCATGGCGTTGCACGGGCGGCGGTATTGCTCGCAGGAAGACGTCACAGCCGGTCTCTGCTCGGCTCTTTCCCGTCTGCCCAATGCTGACCAGCGGGCCATTTCCCTGTTCGGGCAGGACACCCTGTCGGCTGACGGCGGTGTGGACGCCGCCAACGATTACAGCACCACACTCATCCAGCCTGTAGCACCGGCCGCATTGCGCGGCGAGCAGCTTACGTCCACGTCCGGACGTGAGGCCGCGTTGCGTCGTCGCGCCTACAACGCCCGTATGTCGCTCTCGCGGTATGTGATGAATTTCATCACCTCGCTGGAGATCCCGTCGATCAACCTGACGGACGTGCAGAAAACCGAGATGCAGGCCGAGGGCATGACCGTCGCGGATCAGGCCTCGTGGCTGACGTCGATGAGCCTTGAGGTCAATCGCCGTGTCTCTGGCGTGACCTGGAACAAGAACCTTCAGCAGATGCCGCCCGCCACAGTCATGCGTGAGCTGGCGATCGAGCAGGCGCAGGCCAACTACCTCGCCCTGCAGACTTACCGTCTCGGCCTCTTCCAGTCTTCGCTCGCCGCAACGCAAGTGGCGCAGCACGAGGAGGAAAGCGAGGCCAAGAGACTTGCCCCCATCCCATCCCCTAACGTCAATCCCGGAGGCTGACATGGCCCAGAACGATACGCAGATCCCTGCCCTCGCGGACGTCTTCCAGAGCCTGGAGCGTGTGCGGCCCCAACTTGAGAAGGATGCGCCCCAACTGGCCGGGCAGATCACCCTGCTTGCCCAGAAGCATCAGGATCCGGACCTTGCGGCCAATGAGCGGTTTCGGACCAACGTGGCCTATGTGCTTCAGGACGCCGAGCGTCTGGTCGGACCGGTTCTGCCGCAGGAGAATGGGTTGCGCGAGGAAATGACACAGCGCGCCATGATCGTACCGGGCCTGACGTCAGAAACCCTCAAAGACTTTATGAAACAGACGCCAGACCTCATGGAACAGCGGCTGGTGGACACGGTGCGCTCCGTCTCGGAGCGGGTCGCCTCCATGGGTGCCGACCAGCAGGGCAATCCGGAGATTGATGAGGTTCTCCACTCTCTGTCGGACCGCGTTGCCAATGCCGCACGGTTCTCAACGCACGACCCCGACGCGCAGGCCGTTACACAGGACGAACAGGTAGACGTCAGACCCGTGGAACCGGCCTCCGAGTTTGATGGCAGCCCTGAGCCACCACCTTTCGATGATATTCCGGACGCCCCTGAGCCAGAGGATAGTGAGGATCCACGCGTGCAAGAGGGTGAAACCCCAACTCATCCGTCGGGAGAGAACGCTGATCCACGGATGCACGCTTCTCCTGGCGGCGGGGAGCCGGGAGCAGACCAGCCACAGGCCCAACGCCCTGAGCGACCGGTAAACGCTGGCGCAACCGAGAACAAGAAGGCAGCACGAGAGGCATCGAGCAAAGCTGATACCGGAGCTAAAGCGCAGAATGGACCTGGGCCGGCGAAGGAGGAGGCGAAAACCCCTGAACAGGAAGCCGATGAGAAGGTCGTTTATCAGGTGCGCGGCCCGGGTCTCTTTACCCGTCTCGCACAGGCCATCCGTCCTGAGGTCGTGCAGCAGACCGCCACGCCCGGGTCTAACTGGATGGCCAAGGCCCAGACGATGAATGCGGCCCACGGGCAGCAGGCCGACGCCAACCATCTGGATCAGACCGAGGCTCTCGGCCTGAAGGCGCAGAGCGCTCTGGAAGCCGTGCAGAATACTCCGGCGTCTTCGGTCATGCGGGAAATCGCTGAGGCCGCGAAATCCGAACCAAACGGCATGGATGGTGTGTTGAGCGAAATGCGGCCGGGAGGTCGGCATGAAGGCCTCCAATCGCGATTTCAAGCCGAGCGGAGCACCAATCAGGCGTTCGCAGCGCAACTGAAGGAAGCGGGTGAAGCGGTTGCGGCCTACGGCGCTCATCGTGAGAAAGCTGCCGATATTGGGGTGCAGCGAGGAACAGAGGCTCAGGTCGAGCAGCGCTTCAACGGCCTGGACAGCAAGATTGGCGAACTCGCCAAGGGGGTGCCGGGAAAGGAAGCCGGGACGAGCATGGTCGAAGATCTCTCCGAGAAGGCCCGTGAGCTGGTGAAAAAGGCGGTTGAGGCCGTCGCCTCTGTTTTCCGGCCGTCCCCTTCTGCGTCAGCCAGTGCAAGTCCGGGACTATAAGTGATGACTTCTTTCAGACAGTTCAGAAACACGGGTAGGGCGCTCTGCGCCCTGCCCACCTTACTCGCAACAGGGATGGCTCACGCACAATCTGTTACAGGTAACTCGACGTCAGGAAACTCGACCTATGGCGTGACCTGGAACATGCTCGATCCCGGTGATGACTGGGCCGCGACCATGATCAAGTCGGTCTTTCCGGTCTTTGGATCGTCCTCTACGTCCACCGGCACAGAGGCCACGGTCATCGGGACCATGCTGGGCGATCTGTCCGGCTTCGTCATGGCGCTGGCCATGGCCTTTGTCTCTTACGTCATGATGATGAACATGCACCGCTCGGCCGAGACGTCGAAGGTGCTTGGATCGAATCAGACTTCCATGAGTATCGTACGTATGGCCTTTGGCGCCATCATGATGCTTCCGGTCGCAGGCGGTTTCAGTGCGGGGCAGGCGGCGTTCGTTCAGGGTTCGCTCTGGGGTGTCGGCATGGCGAAGACGGTTTATTCGTCCGCCGTTCAGGCGATTGGTCCGGACGGAAAAACCATCGCACAGCCCATGGTGCCGGGGACAAAAACCATTGTAGCGGGTTTGATCGGCAACGAAATGTGCCGGGATCTGGTCAATCTGGCCTCGTCCAATTCCAGCCTTGTGCCGGCACCAACGGGTCAACGCGTCTGGGCTGTTCCTGGGGCGGATGTTGGTGTCATCACCTATCCTTATCAGATGACGACTGGGGACGGTCAGCCAGTTTGTGGCTCTGTGACCATTCAGGCTCCTCGGAGCGCGACCAAAGTTCTGGGAATTACTGTGGATACGGCTGCCATGCAGCAGCAGATCCTTGATAGCGTTCTCGTCGGTGAGATCCGGCCGCAGGTCCAGCAGGTGGCAACCCAGTTCTGGCAGACCAAGAAGTCCTCCAGTCTGGCACCGCTCGTGACCCTTATGACGCAGGCGACCAATGACTACACCACCAAGCTGACCGCCAAGGCTGCCAGTATCCGCCAGCAGGTTCAGGCCGCCGTGATGCAGCGGAGCACAAGCTTTCAGGCGTGGGACAGTGGTACGAACGGCAGTGCTGCCAATACCAAGAACCGGCTTGATAGCCTCGGCTGGACGGGCGCAGGGGCCTATTATCTTGAGTTCGCTCGTCTCAATGGCGAGACCATGTCTTTGATGGCATCGACCCCGAGTGTCAGCGCACCCACCTATGTGGGCCTGGGCGAAGACCTGCATGGGGATATTGCGCCCCTGATGCAGTCCACGGGCGCGCTTTTGGCCAACATCTCCAACATGGTCGCGACGCAGGATGGCATGAATGCGCCAGGGGGCAGCAGCGACCTTTATACTGGCGTCACACCAACCGGCGACGGCGCAGGCATCCTGTCTCGGGTCGCGCTGTCTTTGCATCTGAGTGACTACACACTTCAGACGGTCATGGCGTTCATCGAGCCCTCTGGTGCTGAAGGCTACTGGACGGATCCGTTCGGAAACCTCATGGGATTAGGGAACTGGATGGTCACCACAGCCCTTCTGGTCATGGCGTCCGCAGCGCTTCTCAGCTCGGACGCTGGATCTGCGGTGACGGCGGCGGGTGCAGCCCTGACGGGAAATTTTGCGGGAGCTGCCGGTATCGGTGTGGGACACGTCGTTGTGCAGTTTCTCAGCACGCCAATCCTCACAGGCGCAATGGCGCTTCTGCTTCCAGGCCTTACACTCGCGTTCGTGCTGCCGATGATCCCCTGGGTGATGTGGATGGCTGGCGTTGCTGGCTGGCTTATTCTTGTGTGCGAAGGCGTGATTGCAGTTCCGCTCTGGATGCTGGCCCACATGACAATGTCCGGAGAAGGTCTGCATGGGCACGCGAAAGCAGGATATGCCCTGATTTTCAACGTCCTTTTCCGACCAACCCTGATGCTGTTCGGGCTTTTCCTCGGCTACTTCGTGTTTGATGCCATGTCCTGGCTGATCCACCAGACATTCGGTGTGGCAGCAGGGTTTGTGCTTTCGCATGGCTGGATCGTGACCAATCTTATTGGCGTCGTCGTCATGCTCGGCATGTATGTCACAGTTCACATCACGCTTGCTCTCATGTGCTTCCGGCTGATTGCGATCCTGCCAGAGCGTGTTCCTGCCATGATTGGCTTCCATGAAGGGAGCCGCGTCGATCTGGATCAGTTTTCTAAGGATGCTGCGGTAATCGGTATGGCCGGTACTTTGAAAGGAATTGAAAGTTCGCTTGCACCTTCTAAAAAAGGTGAGACGGCAGGTAACTCGAAAAACGGTGGCGCATTGACAAAACAAGGCTCTAACTTGGTAGATACAACGTTAAGCCGTACCACATGAGGTCTGAAATGTTTGGCAATGATGGAATGAGTGGATGGGCCGGGTACATGCTTGGCCAAATGTCTGCCGATTCCACGCGTCGCCGACGTGAGGTGGTGGACAATCTACTGCGTCGTCCTTCTGAGAGCTGGCAGGACAAGTACGCAGTTCTGGTAGCCAAAGCGCAGGAGTTCCTCGACCATATCAAGTGGCAAGAAGGGATTATGAAAGAGCGTAAGGATCAGATTGCGTCTCTTGAGGCAGATCTGGTCCAGGTGCGCTCTGATTTGGAGCGTCAGCAGTCTTTAACAAACCAGTGGAAAGATTTTGGCGATAAGTCGGAGGCTAACTACGACGAGCTGAAGGCCTGGGCAGATAAAGCCGAGGCTTCGCTTAAACAATATCGCTCCCTCTACGGTCCTCTTCCAGACGCTCCAAAAAGCAGCTCTTAGTCGCATCTCAGCCCAATAGGGTCTCCTTAATTCTTCAGGAGACCCTTTATGCGTTCTCGTACTTCTCATTATCTCGCCGCATCGCTGTTCCTGGCAGCGCCGGCAATGGCGCAGACCCAATGCGCTGTTCCTTCCCCGCCTGTCCCAACGTCCGCACCTCAAAAAACCGCTCCGCTCGGGCCTCAGCCGACTGACGCGATCCAGCGGCTGGTGCAGGCAGGCAGCGAGATCCTGTGGGCAGAGCCACAGCACGGCCTCCAGACTGGCGTTGCTCACGGCGATAACCAGCTTCTGGTATTCTTCACGCCTGAAAATCACAGCTTCATCATTGGCGGAACACTCATTCCCGTCCCCTATGACCGTCTTCATGAGCTGATGGGCAAGCGGGCGACAGATCTGGAGGTCTGGCATGGCACCAGGGGCATGTTTGTGCGTAACGGCGACCGCTTCCAGGTAGTTTATGCGACGCCAGACGGTCAGGCCGCGATCGCCGGCACGGTGTGGGACACCGCAGGCAAAAACATCACAAGACAGCAGATCCGCTACATTCCAGGGGCCGTTCCCACAGTTCGGATCGACGTCCCGGGAGGCGGAAAGGCCTCCGCCGGTTCGTTGTCCGAGCAGATCTATGCTGGAGTGATCGGCCAGAAGGGTGCGCCGGAAGTGATCATGTTTATTGATCCGCGCTGCACGTTCTCGATCCGCGCCATGCAGCTCCTTCAGCCTGCCGTTGATAGCGGCAAGCTGCGTCTGAGGGTCGTGCCGCTTTCGCTCCTGGACTACGAGGATGGCGGCGCAAGTACGCGTTACGCCAAGGCTATGACCTCGCTGCCAGCGGATGCTAGCATGGTTCAGGCCTGGACGTCTGGCGGCCTCTCGAATGTGCTGGATCAACCGTCTCCAGAAGCGCAGTCCCGACTTGATGCCAATATGGCAGCCGCTAAAGCGGTGTCGCTGACAGGCACACCGACCTTTTTCTGGAAGCATCATGATGGATCTCTGGGACGTCTCGACGGGGTGCCACCCGACCTGAACAAGTTCCTGATGGATGTCAGCCAGTGAGCGGGGCGAACGAAAAGAAGGGAGTCTTGGCCAAGACAGGCCGGGCAGCCCGGTTTGTTGTAGGCTCTCCATCCGTCGCAGTCGGCGCCACGAGTATTCGGGATGGCTACAGTCTGCTTCGGACACTGTGGGGCATTGTCCGGAGAAAGCCTGAAGCGGAAGACGGGTTTCGCGTTGATGATTCGGGCCGCATCGACATTGTTGCGACGGCAGAAGTGTACGATGTCAGTCCGGCAGCGGTAGAGATCTATCTCCAGAACCAACAAGCAAGGACGTATCAACGCGCCTGGGCCGCGGCTCTCATCGGGGCTTGCCTTCTCGTAGCGTGGATCATTGTCGGCCTCAGCGGGTCATGGTGGAGCCAGACGCTTGTGACCGCGATCGAGATGATGCCGTTCTGGTTCGCTCTGGGGCTCTATATTCTGCAGAATGGGTGGATGAACTGGCAGTTTCGTCAGCGGAGGAAGGCTGGGATGCTGGCCTATATCAGAGAGGCCGATACCCTCTTCCCTAAACGGTCCTGAAACAGGAAGCGGCCCAAGAGGGCCGCTTTTCTTTTAGAAGGTTCCGGGTGGGTGCGTGGAGTTGTTGTTGGGACCACCAACGGCCCAGGCCGCGTGCTCGTAGTCTTCACGGCCTCCCGCATTGCGGGGATCTTCCACCTTTACGATATGACCTTGCCGATCATAGACGGGGGGCGCCCAGACCGCTCTGGCTGATCCATAGGCCGCGCCCGGCTCATAGCGAGCATGTTTGAGCGGCGGGGGTTTCGGGCCGTGACCATGATCGGCCGAGACGTTGCCAGAGCAAGCCGCCAAAGCGAGAAAGGTGATTACAGGGAGGAAATTTAATTTCATTGACCAGTCTCCGTTTCGATATCACGAAGACTGGCACGACCATCTGCGACTAAGACGAGAAAGCCGTCTTAGGCTTTAAAATCGAGTGCTGATTCCTTATGCGCGACACAGAACTCTCCGGCTCTGTCAGCTTCAAATGCACTGAATTTCTTCAGACACTCGCTCTTGAGTTCGAGAAATACGGTATCTAAGGAATCTAGACTTCTGAGCTTACGCACGTGGCTCTCGCACTCTTCGACTTGACTAACGTAGTCGTTTATCAAAGTAGACGAGGTAAAGGTCATTCCAGAAATTATGGCGAGAGTGTGAATAATACTATCAACACAAGATTGTGTTCGAGCGCAAAAGGATAATGCATCGAAGCTATTTAGTAGAGAATCTGACTGCTTATTCTCTTGCCGTACAACCGAACCCATCCGACACCTTTACAACTACTAGACGAACCCGAGGCCAGATCGTACCAGAGCTCTGGATACAGTCTCTTTATGGACTTTATCTGCTCTCTCTTCCTTTTCGCTCTAGCACGGGCTCACGCAAAGAAAAAAGGTTTCCTTAACGAATTGTGAAAAAAAATTACGGAAGGCCGCTTTTGTTCTCATCACTCCCTTGCGGGCGTGGAACAGACTCATGTTACAGATGAAAGTCGCAGATCCTTGTGGCGATATCTCAGCGGCCGGGAGACTCTGAAAAGGGCCTTTCTTTCTCGCTACAGGAGAAGCATAAAGGCAAATCGCCTATTTGGGCTTGAAGAAGGAATTGTTTGAGTGAGTTAGCCAGAGCCCAGATACGTTTAAGGCCCCGCTTTCACGAGGCCCTAGAACGTAGTCCCATCGGTCGCCAAACCGATTGAACTGGATTGAAATTTCACCAACTGATTTTTCAATCCTACATTTCAGCTTCGAATGCAAGAGTTTCTTGCAAACGGGAGGGGCTTGTTTGAAGGGTTGGAGAGCAGGGCTTCGGAAATCCCGAAATCCTGAGAAGTTTTCCATGACCTATTCTCTTTCGCATGACCCCCATCAGGCTGGGGTGAGACGCATCACTCCGGCCATGATTCTGGCTGAAATGCAGTGTGAGGCCCTGCCCCGCAGCGGTGCCACCAAGGCTCAGATCCTCAGCGCGTTGCATACGGAGCCCCGGGCGCTTGGCCTTCAGCCGCGCCAGTCCGATCTGCTGGGCTTTCTGATCAGCCGCACCAAGCCGGTGGATTGGGAAGATGACAATCTTACCATCTGTTCTGTACGCAATCGCGACATCTGCGAGCGCTTTGGGATCGAGAGATCCACGGTCAAGCGCTGGCTACGTGGCCTCAGCGAATTAGGCTGGATCATCATGCGCGATAGTCCGAACCAGCAGCGCTGGTTGCGACGCGAGGGCCGCAATGGTGCGATCCTTGAAGGGTACGGGTTCGATCTGTCGCCGCTGTCTCGGCGCTATGATGAAATGCTCCAACGCGTCGAGGCCTTCAGAGAGCGGGAACGCGAAGGAAAACGGCTGCACAAGCGCGCGATGGTCTTAGGCCGCCGCATTACGGCCCTTTGTGCTACGGCCTTGGAGACAACCGCTGACAAGCCGACAGTCATGAGCATCCAGCAGAACGGGCATCAGCTCCTGGCGCTGCGTGGCACTGACCACGATCTGGACATCCTGTCGCCGCTGGTTGAGCAGATGGAGGGTTTGGTCGAGCGTCTGGAGGCTATGATTGCTGGGGCTGACCCTGTGGAAATGGACCCCATGGGGCCCACTGATGGACCCCGCAATACTGATACAAACCCAAATACTATAACTAAAGTTACTGTAAGCGGAGCCGGCTACGCCGGCGTTGACATAGAGGAAGAAGTAGTTGGGTCTGACAGTGCCTCCCGTTTCAAGGCCTCACCGCTTCGGGGCTTTAAGGCCGGACCGAACTTCCTTCTTCAGCTCGTCCCGGATCTGCGCGATCTCTGCTCCAGTAGTCGCCCACATGAGGCCGAGCTGATCGAGGCCGTCGAGATGCTGACAGGTTCTCTGGGAATTTCCTCTCATGCCTGGCGTCAGGCGTGCAGCGTCATGGGCCGATACGAGGCCGCCGTCGCCGTCTGTGTGATTTCCGCGAAGTCCCGAAAAGGGAAAGTGCGGTCCGCTGGTGGCCTGCTTCGGGCCATGATCGAACGCCACCTGGACGGAACGCTTGCTCTGGACCGGACCCTCTATGGGCTGGCCTCGGATCTTTCGACCGACCGAACCTACCATTGATGCATCAGTCGCAGATTGAGCCTGCAGAATGGGCGAGTGAAAGGAGAACTGTATGTTGGCACATGAAGAACAGGACACAGCATCTGCTGAAACCACCGTTCAGACCGGAGGAATTGCAGCGGATCGCCTGAGATCCATCATTGAGCGGGTTGAACGCCTGGAAGAAGAACGAAAGGCGTTGGCCGGAGATATCAAGGACATCTTCAGCGAAGCCAAGTCGGCCGGGTTCGACGTCAAGATCATTAAGCAGATCCTGAAGCTTCGGAAAATGGAGCCTGCCCAGGTTGAGGAACAGGAAACCCTTCTGGACATCTATCGTCGTGCTCTGGGAATGTGACTTACCGGTGTGTCCATTGCGGACACACCTTAAAGGAGAAGCCAGATTTCCACGCCAACAATGACGGCAATGTCCTACCGTGTGGCCATGGTATCCGGGATTGTTGGGATCAGTCTGATCTTGGCCGGATATGCACGGGTGAAATATCTGCGGTCTAGCCCATCCCCATCAGGCCTGTCGTCTGCGGCGGTTGAGAGGCTTCTTCTGATTGTTTTCTGCGGGACGCTCGTCAACATCACCGTCGCCTTCCTCACTCTCTGAGCGTGGTTGCCAGCCTATCCGCTCAAGAGTGTTCAACAGGGTTGTGCGTGGAATTGTGAGACGTCGTGCAACGGAGAGCTTACTCTCACCCTTGTCGAGGTAGTCGAGCGCCATGTCCAAACGCTCCTGACTGATTGACGGAGGCCGTCCGCCTATTCGGCCTCGACGTTTTGCGGCCGCAAGCCCTGCCATGACACGCTCATGAATCAGAGCGCGTTCGTATTGAGCCAAAGCGCCAAACAAGGAAAACATCAGCTCGCCATGAGACGTTGTTGTGTCCATTTGTTCGGTCAGGGAACGGAAGGCTACGGATTTGGCCTTCAGATCTTCTATGATCGTCAGGAGATGTGGAAGAGATCGCCCCAGCCGATCCAGTTTCCAGACAACGAGTGTGTCACCACTCTTTATATAAGAGAGACATTTTTTAAGACCGGGTCTGTCATCGCGGGCTTCTGTGGTTGCCGTTTGAAATGCAAGAAATTTCTGATCCTAATGTGCGAGTGATCGACTGCGGTCTTCTGTCAGGCCTTTGAACGCGGCATTTACAAAAGCCGCTGGCCGATATGGTGATCTGCGGATTGGGTCCAAATCTCTGTTCCGTGTTTGAGAACACTGAGCCCTTGGCTGGTTTTCCTAATCCGGATCGGCTCGATCATGCGCCCATATGGGTCGTCGCTTTCTCACACCCCCCTTTACCGGTTCTGCTTACATACGACTGAGTTCAACTCATCCCGCAACAGCCAGAACCGGATCCCGATAATTCTCGTGTTTCGTTAGCATGGCCCAAATCGTTCGGGCCATTTTGTTGGCCAGCGCGATCGCGACGAGCATACGCGGCTTGCAGGCTATCATCCGGGCCAGCCAAGAGCCTGGAACGGGAGGTTTGCGCCCCGCCCAACCTACACGCGACATTGCCCCTATGATCAACAATCGCCGAATGTCAGCCTGGCCGGCCTTTGAAACCCGCCCGAGCTTTTCCTTGCCACCAGACGAAAACTGCTTTGGAACCAGCCCAAGCCAAGCCGCAAAATCGCGTCCGCAGCGAAAAGTCTCCATTGCAGGTGCAAAAGCTTCCACGGCTAGGGCCGTCAGAGGCCCGACCCCAGGCATTGTCTCCAGACGCTGAGCCACACCGCTCTCTTGCGAAAGCCTCACCATCGCACGGGTCTTTTCTGTAATCCTCCTTGACTGCGCGTCAATCTGTTCGAGAAGGTCCCGACATTCCTGACGAACAAGAGTTGGAAGACGAACGCTTTCATCGTCGACCATCTCTTCAAGGCGCTTGAGATGGGTCATTCCTTTTGGAACCACCAGACCAAACTCGTAAAGCGTGCTGCGAAGGGCATTCACCAGTTCCGTGCGCTGGTGAACCAGCCGATCACGGCAACGATATAAAACGGTCCGTGCCTGCTGATCTTCTGCTTTGGGTGTCACAAAGCGCATCTCCGGCTGCCGGGCAGCAATAACAATCGCTTCAGCGTCAGCTGCGTCGTTCTTCTGGCGTTTGACGAACGGGCGCACATATTGCGGCGCGATCAGCTTTACCTCGTGACCCGCATTCACCAATTCCCGTGCCCAATAATGAGCACTTCCACACGCTTCCATGATGACAAGCGCCGCCGGTTGGCTGGCCATAAACTGAAGAAATTGTGGACGGCGGATCTTCTTGCGGAACAGTAAATCCCCCGTCATAGAAGCTGCGTGAATCTGGAAAACGTTCTTTGCCAGATCAATGCCAATCATCGTATCGTTCATTTGCCGCCCTCTCCTGTTCGTGGCTGTTCACCTCCTCCACGTTGGCACATTGCGATGCCGTTGGGGGAGGACGGCAACCACCCCATCTCTGTTGCAAAGTTGATAGCCCTGTTGGAAACCGCCTTTGGTTTTGGCTTGGAGCGGTTGTCATGAATGATTTCAAGGGTCGTCATTTTCGTGGTGAAGTGATCCTTTGGGCAGTGCGTTGGTATTGCCGCTATGGGATCAGCTATCGCGACCTTGAAACCATGTTGGCCGAGCGAGGCGTAAGCGTTGATCATTCCACAATTTATCGCTGGGTTCAGCGCTATGCGCCCGAGATGGAAAAGCGTTTACGCTGGTATTGGAAGCGTCCCGGCTTTTCTCGCAGCTGGCGTGTTGATGAGACCTACATCAAGGTGAAAGGGCGGTGGACCTATCTGTATCGGGCCGTCGACAAGGATGGTGATACGATTGATTTCTACCTCTCACCCACCCGGAACGCCAAAGCTGCCAAACGTTTCCTGGGCAAGGCCGTAAACGGTCTGAAGGACTGGGAGAAGCCGGAGACGATCAATACGGACAAGGCTTCGACCTATGGCATAGCGATCAGCGAGCTCAAGAAGGGGAACGGTGAGAGGATGTTCGAAAACGTACGGTAAGAGATACCGTATGTAAGACGTTGATTTCGATACGGGTTACGTGACCGAAATTCAGCTATTTTCGGAGCATCTCGACGCAGTCATATAAACGCTCATTTGCGTGACACATTTCTGAGAAAATGGCTGTTTTTTACTGATTTTCATGACGGAAAATTCCTTACCGTACGTTTTCGAACATCCTCTCACCGCTCCCCAAGAAGGATGGTAAATTGCCTGACACGGTGCAGCACCGGCAGGTCAAATATCTGAACAATGTGATCGAGGCCGATCACGGCAAACTCAAGCAGCTGATCAGGCCGGTTCGTGGCTTCAAAACCCTCAAGACCGCCTATGCGACCATTAAAGGTTTTGAAGTCATGCGGGCCCCGAAAAAGGGACAGGCTAAATTCTTCCAGTTCCAGGACGGTATCATGGGAGAAGTGCGTCTCATTGAAAGGCAGTTCGGAATTTATACATTCTAAAAAACCCAGAAATCAGCCTCGCATCAGATTACTCCCAGCTTTGCAACAGAGCCCGAGAAAATGGGAAACCTGGAGACGGCCCGCAACCCGTTAAGACAAATGCCCCAACCATTTTTTTTTGGGTTATCTGCACCGCAATATGTCATGTTTTAACCATGAATCGTAAGTCTAAAAGGACTTAAAAAATTTTATTGACTTCATATAAGAACCTGATCACAGTAAATAGCCTTCAATCTGAGTTGGAGAAAATCATGTCAAAAGAATCTAGCAAATCAATTTGGGAGTCGAAATCTACTCTTATTGATGGTTATCAACTATCTGAAATCGCAGGCTGCACTCCTGGAAAAACTCAGGCAATTTGCTCAGGGAAAATTTGCTCAGCTCCCGAAGGAGGGGGGTGGATGATGTGCGACTGACTGACTGAATAATTACTTAATATGTTTTCTTCATGTCCAGTCAATTATTGGTAGAATCATGAGTCTTATTTCAGGTAAAATATATAATTATAGAATATTATCAGTTTTGTTCATGGCCCCGCTATATTTTAACTCTGCAGTCTGTTTCGCTTCGGAACGGAATACTGTCAGTTCAGAAGAACAGGCAGGACACCCTTGTACATTTATAGCGAAGTCTCTTCTCCTTGACCCGGTTATTGTAAGTGAAGATAACCATATAAAATTGTTCTATCTATCTTTGCCCACCGCTAGTTCTGATACAGGCCCAGCTAGGGCGACCCTCCATTTCGACCGTTTTTGTAAAGAAAATTCATATAGGCCAGGAATCTCTGTTTTTCTTGGAGATCATGCTATCGACTTGGATGGTCAAGACTATGCTGCTAGAGCCGTACGTTACGGGTTATATCTCAGGCATAACAACAGTAAAATTACTACCCAAAATTTACAAGAATGGTTTCCCGAAGTAAAGCTTTCAAAGCAATAAAGTTATTACGTGAACAACATTATTTTTGTCAGATAAAACCTGGAGGGATCGAAGAACCGTTGATTGATGTACGTGGCCCGTGATTTCTGGGTTTTGTCGATTTGATTGACGGTTTTTGCGATGCTCTCTGCTCTGCGTTTTGAGCAGATCGGGGCTGTACCCCGCTGAGAGCCCTTTTGGAAATTGAGCGTGAGGGGTTTTCAGGGCGTCTTTCGCGTGATTCACACTCAGGATGTGGACGCCAGAACAACGAGGCCGAATGGCCGACATTACGCGCAAGACGAAGCGTTATCCGTCTGATCTTACCGATGAGGAATGGGAGCGCATAGCGCCCCTGATGCCGCCTTTGAACCGGCGTGGCCGGAAACGAGCAACCGATTTTCGTGAGATCATCAATGCGCTGCGTTATCTTGTCCGCTCAGGCTGTGGCTGGGAAATGTTGCCTGTTCATTTTGGTCCATGGCAGACCGTCTATTGGTGGTTCCGCA
>NZ_BEWP01000017.1 GCF_002723995.1 Gluconobacter kondonii
CACCGACACAAGACTCCCCGTCGAAGTCAAACAACAAAACGCCTTCGTCAGAGCTTTTACTCGGTAAAACAGCAAAGACGCCTGAGCGGGAGACGTAGAATGAAGTCGAAAATATTTCGTTTTCTTTTTCTCCTCTCAGGCGTCTGCGGTCTGGCGTCGCATGCATTTGCGGCTGAGAGCAGCGCCATTACGGCGCCCGGCCCTCTGGGAGTGTTGGCCGGAACGTTCGTGAATGCGGGCGTTGGCACCCCTGTTGTACTGATGATCCCCGGCTCCGGCCCGACGGACCGTGATGGAAATTCGGCTCTGGGACAGAAACCTGCGACGCTGCGGCAGATTGCGGATGGTCTTGCTGCCCATGGAATTTCGTCAGTCCGGATCGACAAGCGCGGCATGTTCGGCAGCAAACAGGCGGTGGCTGACGGCAATCACGTCACGATTGCGGATTATGCTGCGGATGTGCGGAACTGGATTGCGGTCATCCGGGCCAGGACCGGCGCGCGGTGTGTCTGGCTGGCGGGTCACAGCGAGGGTGGGCTCGTCGCGCTGGCAAGCGTTCAGGGACAGGCCGACATCTGCGGGCTGATACTTCTGTCCACGCCTGGACGGCGGCTGGGTGAAGTTCTGCGGGCGCAGCTTCACGCCATTCCTTCGGCCAAAACGGTTCTGCCGCAGATTGACGCGACGATTGATGCTCTTGAAGCCGGACAGCATGTGGATGTCCAGACGCTGCATCCGGGGTTGCGGGGCATGTTTCATCCTCTGGTGCAGGATTTCATGATTGATCTGTTCCATCATGATCCGGCGGCGCTGCTCAAGGCGTATCACGGGCCGGTTCTGATCGTTCAGGGCGGTGAAGACCGCAAGGTCAGTGCAGCCGATGACCTGTCGCTGCTGAAGGCTGCGGATCCCGGGGCGACAGTCGTTCTGTTGCCGTCGGCGATTCATCCGCTGGCGGATCTGGGCACGGTTCCAGCCGCCGATGGGTCGCTTTTACTGGATGGTGCTGTCGTGCCTGATATTGCAGAGTTTATTCAGAAACATTGACCCGAAGCGGAAGCGGGCACACATCTGGGAATAACGGAGGATCAGAGATGGCAGACGATGGATATCCAGCAGAAGATTATCTGCGACCAAAGCTGCAGAACCTAATCTCAGACGGTGTGCGGGCTGGCTTCCCGCAGGATGAAGTCATTGCGGTCCTGATTTCCCTGCTGGATGAGGGACCTGAAGAAGACGGGGAAATGAGATGAGCGACCCATATTCGGTACTGGGCGTTTCGAAAACGGCGACGGACAAAGAAATTCGCAGCGCGTATCGGAAGCTGGCCAAGCAGTACCATCCGGATCACAACCCGGACGACAAGAAGGCCGAAGAGCGCTTCAAATCGATCGGTCAGGCGTACAATATCGTCGGCGACAAGGAAAAGCGCGCGAAGTTCGATCGCGGGGAGATCGACGCCGACGGGCAGGAGCGTGGGCCTTTTGGTGGTGGCTTTGGCGGCGGGTATGGTCCGGGTGGCCCACGTCCGGGCGGACAGGGTTTTCAGGGCGGGTTCAATCAGGAAGACCTTGGTTCCTTCTTTTCGGACATGTTCAGTGGAGGATTTAGTGGTGATTTCCAGCCGGGTGGTTCCGGCGGCCGCCGTGCGTCCAAAGGATCTGACCGTCGTTTTGCGGTGACGATCTCGTTTCAGCAGGCTGTTCTGGGAACATCACTTGATCTGACCCTCGGCGAGGGCGGGCACACGGAGGTCCGCATCCCGCCAGGTGTGGAAGACGGGCAGACCCTGCGCGTGCGCGGCAAAGGCGCGCCGGGACGTCCGGGCATGGATGGCCAGCCGGGCGTGGCCGGGGATGCGCTGCTGACGATTTCCGTCACGCCTGACAGCCGCTATGTCCGCGAGGGACGCAACCTGCGGATGACGCAGAATCTGGATCTGAAAACGGCTGTTCTGGGCGGAAAGATCGCCGTTCCGACCCCCAAGGGTGATGTTTCGGTCAAGATTCCGAAGCACTCCGACAGTGGCAAGGTCCTGCGTCTGGCAGGGCGTGGAATCGGAGGCGATAAAAAGCATCCGGCCGGTGATCTGCTGGTGACGTTGCAGGTCCATATCGGTACTGTCTCCCCCGAGCTGGAGGCCTTCTTCAGCCAGCAGGAGAGCTGAAGAGATGGGGATGGTGCGTCGCGTCCGGTCGAGACTGCCGGAATGGCCGTGGAGTGACATCATCGGCGGGATCGTAGCGCTGGTCTTCGTGGTGTGTCTGGGTGTCATCAGCACGCACGCACTGATCCTCGCCGGGGAGTGGCATTTGCCCTAAAGTGCTCCGTCTTCTGGTTTCTGACGGGTTCTGCATGACCGCTACTTCTCTTTCTTCCGCTCCCGGGATGCGCCGTAGGGCGTTTACCGTTGTTCTGGCCATCGAACTGTGGGAGCGGTTCGGATATTACGGCATGCAGGCCGTTCTCACGCTGTTCATGGTTGTGCATCTCCGGATGGGAGATGCAGCAGCCAACCTTATGATGGGTGCCTTCGGGGCGCTGACTTACATTACGCCTTTAGTTGGCGGTGTCATTGGAGACCGCGTGCTGGGCGCGCGGCGGACTGTCGTCATGGGCGCGCTCCTGTTGACATGCGGCTATGCCGTTCTGGCCGCAGCATTGCAGTCCCATATTTTGCTTCTGGTGGCGATGGCTCTTATTTCCACGGGAAACGGGCTGTTCAAGCCTAATGCCGGAAATCTGGTGCGCCGGATTTACAAGAACGATGACGCGGCGCTCGATGCCGCTTTCACGCTCTATTATATGTCCGTCAATGTCGGTTCGACGGTTTCCATGTTGCTGACGCCCTGGTTGCAGATCCATTATGGAGCGCCTTCTGCGTTCGCCGCATGCGCGATCGGGCTTGGGGTTGGGCTGCTGTATTATGTGCTGCGGTCCAACTGGCTTGACGCCACCACGCCTGCTTCCGAAAAACAGCCTGTGCCGCTGCGCAGGTTTGGACTGGTCGGGGCTGGTCTCGTTCTTATGACCGTTTTCAACGCATGGATTCTGGGGAGCGATACTCTGGCCCGGCTTTGCGTGACGGCGGCTGGGGCAATTCTCGCGGCGATCTGGGTGGCGCTGTATGTGCGGGCGCCGAAAGCCGAACGTCCGGGACTGCGGCTGACCTATATGCTGTGCCTGCAGGGGACGATCTATCTTGTTTTCTACCAGCAGATGATGACGTCCCTGACGCTTTTTGCCCTTCGTGGCGTCTCGGGAGACTATCGTATTGGCGGAGTGACGCTGTTTCACATGTCGGCAGGGCAGTTTCAGGTTCTCAATTCCCTCTGGATCATGGCTCTCAGTCCGGCGCTGGCCTTTCTCTACAACCGGATGGGGCAACAGCAGAAACAGACCTCCCATGCCCGCAAAATGATCCTTGGCTATGCCATGGTCGCCTTGGGATTTGGTGTGTGGTGGGCTGCTGCTGCCCATGCGGACGGGCTGGTGTCGCCTTGGGTGATGGTAGTGGGATATGGCTTTCTGTCTTTGGGCGAACTGCTGACAATTGGTCTGGGGTTGGCAGTCGTTGCCTGTTATTCGCCCGCCCGGTTGAGTGGCTTTATGATGGGCGCGCTCTATCTGCTGTGGGGCATTGCCATGTATGTGGGCAGTCTTGTTGCCAATCAGGCTGCGCTGTCTCCTGAAGCGATCGCCGGAGGTGGTGGGGCTTCGCTCTATGCCGGACTTTTTCGGACATTGTGTGAAATCGCTGCCGCTCTGGTCGTGTTGTTGCTCTGCCTTGAGCCTCTGACGCGCCGTTGGGACCGGGAACACGCAACTGTGATCGGAGGATAAGGCACCAAAACTGTAGCGTTAAACTTTTTGTAATTATGGAGAAATCTCCAGATTTAAAAATGACGGCAGGTATCGGGATCGTGTCCTGAAGGGCATATTACGAAAACTGACGTCTTCTGTGCTCTATTCTGGACCGTTTTCGGACTGTATGACATCTCCCGGCCGCGTGATCGGGTTCTGGCGGCTGTCATGGTGTCACAGGGAGACGGTTTGGAAGATGGGGAAGCTCGGACAGGATTGGACGAAAACGCTGTGGACGGCCTGCGCCATGACAGCGCTGCTTTCAGGTCTTACGGACGTCGCGCACGCACAGACAACACCCGCTGGTGTTGTGAACGGTCATCAGAAAGCCGCTGCCAGCACCAGCACGGCGACCATGGGCACGCCGCAGATCCGCACGAAATCCATTTCTCCCGTGCCGCAATTCGTCAAGCCGACACCCAAAGGCGTTGAGCCCGCAGCCACCACGTCCGACACGACCGAGAACCGTTTCTTCCCGGCGTCTTTTCACGACTGGCTGACCCAGAGCACCATGACGGGTGACTGGGGCGGCTGGCGCACTTGGCTGGCTGACAAGGGCATCAATATCGGTGGACATTATCTTGAGGACAGCGCCGGTAATCCGTTGGGCGGCAAGACCAAGGCCGTGCGTTATGCGGATGAGTTCGGTATTAATGTCGACTTCAACCTTAAGAAGCTGACCGGCCGGAATCTGGGTATGTTTCATACGGTGATCACGGCGCGTCAGGGACTGGGCATTGGTGCGACGCTTCCGGCGCTGGACAGCCCGCAGCAGATCTTTGGCTCGGGCGAGACGGTGCGTCTGACGCGTCTGTCCTGGGAAATGCCCTGGAACCGGTATGTTTCGACCGAAGTTGGTGAAATCAACACTGAAAACGATTTCGAACAATCGTCCATCTATTGGGGCATGAGCCAGTACTGCCAGTTCGAATCCAACGCGATTTGCGGTATGCCGCAGTCCATCGCGATGAACTCGGGCTATGGCTGGTATCCGACGGCGCATCCGGGCGCATGGGTGAAGTTCTACCCGGCTGGGAATAATCATTATCTGGTACAGTTCGGCGCGTATTCGATCGATCCGACGATCTCGAATACGCACAACGCTTGGAAACTGAATCTGCATGATGCCATCGGCACGTACATTCCGTTTCAGCTCGGCTGGCATCAGGGCGGCAAGGACGATTACAGCGGCCCGCTCCAGACCAACGTCAAGATCGGCGGATACTGGGATACGTCCGAAGTCAGCGATGTCTATTCCAAGCTCAGCATGTTCTCTGTTCCGGCCGAGTATCTGCTGTCCGCCCCGACCCAGAAGGTCCGTGGACGCTTCGGTGGTTGGTTCCAGTTCGACCGGATGCTGGAGCGTGATGCCGCCGATCCGAACCGTGGCACGACGCTGTTCACGTCCTTCACCTGGGGCGATCCGCGGACATCTGTCGCACCGTATTTCATCACCTGGGGTGTCACCCGTAAGGGCACGTTCCGTAATCGCCCGAACGATACGATCAGCCTTGGCATGAAGATGCTCTGGGTGAATCCGAAGCTCACGATCTGGGCGCGCCAGATGCAGGCCTCGGGCGCACAGGGTATCAACAAGCCCTCCGGCGAGCATGCGATCGAGTTGAACTATGGCTGGCGTCCGACGCCCTGGCTCGTGATCCGGCCGGGTGCGCAGTATATCTGGAGCACCGGTGGCACGAACCGCTACAAGAACCCGCTGCTTCTGGATTTCGAAACGGGCATCACGTTCTGATCGTTCCTGATCGAAACAGCTAAAATGAAAAACGCGCCGCTCCTGTACGGGAGGGCGCGTTTTTTGTGCTCAGTCTTTTGGGCGGATTACAGATCCGTCGTGAAGGAGAACTTGAACGTGCGGGGCATGCCCTGCATCAGATAACCGTTGAAGGCCGAGGACCAGTAACGCGTGTTGGCCAGATTATCGACGCCGAAGCGCAGTGTGACCGGCGTGTGATGCGTTACGAACGTATAGCGCCCCGCCAGATCGAAGCGCGTCCAGACCGGGATATGCAGGGTGTTGGCGGTGTTAACCCACTGCTTGCCGGTATTGACCACACGCCCGACGACCGTGGCGCCCTTGAGGAACGGCAGGTCGTATTCGAGATTGCCGTTAATGGTGTAGTTCGGCACACCGATGGCGGTGTTGCCGTCCTGAAGACCATTTGCCGTATGACGCAGATCCGCCTGAATGACGGTGCCGCCACCATTGAAGCGCAGGCCGGGCAGAATCTCGCCATTCAGCGTCAGTTCGATACCGCGGTTCCGCTGCAATCCGTCTTCACGGAAGGCAAACTGGCCCGTATTGCCGAGTGCCACGGAATAGGCGTTGGGCTGTGAAATCTCATAGACGGCGAGCGCGGCACTGAAGCGGCCCGTGTCGTATTTCGCGCCCACTTCATACTGCGTGGATTTGTAAGGCGGGAAAATCTCGCCCAGATTCACAACATTTCCCGAAGCCGTCGGTCCCTGCGACAGGCCTTCGATCCGGTTGAAATACAGCGATGTCCGGCGTGTCGGATGAATGACCAGCCCCACGACCGGGGTAATGGCGTCCTGATCATAATGGTTGTTCATCGCGCCCTGACCGGTCTTGCTGTAGGCGTAACCTTTGATGAGCATGTTCTGGTAACGGAAGCCGCCTGTCAGGGCGACACGGTCGTGGAAGAAGGACATCGTGTCCGAGAAGAACAGGCTGTAAAGGCGCGTGCGGTTGGTGGACTGCGGGTCATCAAGAACACCGCCGACGGTGGTTTCCGCCGGGGCAACGAACTGCGGCGTGTTGTAGATGTTGGTCGCACCCGGTGTCCCTGCCATGGCGTAGGCAGCGGCGCTGTCTTCCCACAGGCCGGAACCGCCAGCGTTGATTTCATGGCGGATGAAGCCGGTGCGGAAATGGGCACGAACGCCTGCGCGCGTGCTTTCATTCGTCTGATCATAGGGCACATACATCGCGCCCGCCGTTCCGGCGCCGGTGACGGAGTTGGTGACGGTCGGGTTGGAATAATTGCCCTTTTCGTTGCTGGTGAGGGCACCGAATGCGCCATAGAGCGTAATATTTTTCGTCAGATCGTGCTCGGCGTTCAGCATGCCGAAAACATAGTTCAGATCATTATACGCCCAGCGCTGCCCAAAATTATGCGAGGGCGCGACAGGCCGGGGAACGGCCGTGACGGCACTCCCAAGGAAGATCGCCGGTCGGCCGCCATCTACACCCTGGTTTTCGTAGTCGATATCCATCGTAATGCGGGTGCGGTTGTCACGATCATGCCAGTCGAAATCCGCGCCCAACGTGGTGGAATGACGGTATTCGTCCGTTACGGCGTCCTCGCCGCTCTTGCCTGCAACATTCAGCCGTACGCCGAAATCCTTGTCCTGTCCGAAGCGCCGACCGACGTCGATGCTGCCACCGCCCATGGCGCTGCTGGTGTAATCGCCGGTGAGGCGGGTGAGGGGAGCATTTGTTGCGTGTTTGAACAGCAGATTGATGTTGCCACCGATGGCCGAGCCGCTGGGCGCGGCCCCGTTGAGGAATGCGCTGGCGCCGTTGAGAACCTGCACCTGATCGTAAAGTTCGGGAGAGACAAGCTGCCGGGGCGTGATGCCGTAAAGCCCGTTAATCGACACGTCGTCACCATTTACGGCAAAGCCCCGGATGACGAACATTTCCGAGAAATTGCCGTAGCCATAGGTCGTGCGGACGGTCGGATCGTTTTCCAGAACCTCGCCCAGCGTCTGGGACTGTTGGTTCAGGATCAGGCTGGAATTGTAGCTGCGAATGTTGAACGGAACATCCAGCCCCTTTTTGTTGCCCAGAGCCCCGAGCTGTCCGCCGCTACTGACCTGCATCTGGTCTCGGCGTCTGGCACGGACAACGATTTCCTCGTCCTGACTGATCTGCTGGGCCTCGGTTGGAGGCTTAGCGGAAGTGGTGGATGTCGTGTGGGCGACGGTGGAGACAGGGGCGGCGAAGGCCGGAAAAGCTGTTCCTGCCAGCAGCAGACAGGACAGGCGCGCGACCCGGAGCGGGTTTGAAAGCGGGATGGAAAGTGATGCGCGCACGGAAACCTCGAAGCAAGAAGCGGTTGCGCGCGTTATTGCGATAATGAGATTTATTCGCAACTAAAATATGACGTTCGGTTCGGAGCCACGGCGATTTGCCAAAGCCGGGAACTCCTGTAGCGTAAAAGTCAGAGTTTTTTTATGATAGGAAATTGCCAGATGTCCCTTCGCCCCCTGCTCGCCCGGAGTGTTCTGAGCGTCTCGCTGGCTGTTGCGTCTTTCGCCGGAACTGCTGCTACGGAATACGCTTTTGCTGCGGTTCCCGCTCCAAATGTGCCGCTCAAGCTGATGAGCGTTGCTGTTCAGGGCAACAGCCGCGTTCCGACGGCAGATATTCTTCAGGCATTCGGCTATCACGCGGGGGACAAGGTGACCCGCAACGAGCTGGATGCCTCTCAGAAGCGCATCGGCGAACTCTATTCTTCGCGCAATGTCGGGACCAGCCTTGAGGAACGTCTGCGGATTTCCGGCGATGGCGTGGCTGTTAAGATTATTCTCGAGGAACAGGCTGCAAGCGCGCCGGCCCAGCCTACTGCCCTTGTTCTGGACAAGGTCGCGTTTCAGGGAAACAAAAAGGTCTCGACAGCCGATCTGGAAGCCGCGACCAAGCTTCGTGCGGGCGGACCTGTCTCGAACGAACTACTCTCCGCAGACCAGCAGGCCATTCAGGGTCTCTATAAGGCCAAGAATGTCGGGGTATCTTTTCAGCCGCAGGCGACCTATCCGAACCACGACCAGCATGTGGTTCTGGTCTGGGTCATCAACGAACAGGACAAGGCTGCGAACTGACGCAGCCTGATCCTATACAGGCCGCTCAGCCCAGCGTGTCCGGGTCGAGCGGCTCTGGTGTGAGGATGGACGGTAGATAGAGCGGATGTTCAGGACGCCCGCTCTTGCTCAGGCGCAGGGCCGTGACCCGGATGCCGTTCTGCCCCATCAGTCGGGCAACTTCGGTTCCGCGCCCGCGCAGGCCCTTGGCCTGCGGCGACCCGTAAGCCAGCACGACCAGATCGACCTGCCGGGCCATGTCCAGCAAATGGGCATCGTTGTCCGGCCCGACCGGATCGTCCACCTCAAGCAGACGCTTCTGGTCCGTGCAGCGATAGGCGAAGCTGTTACCGACGAACATGCCGCCATAACCCCATGCCCGCGCGTAACGCTGGCATTTGGCGACCGTGCGGTCATCGCCGAATTCGGTCGCCACAGACGGGTTCATCATCAGCCACATGACCATGGGGCGTGTATCGTCCCACACGCGGCGCAATGTGTAGCGGTAGCAGTCTTTCGGGCCACCATAGATCGCGGTGCTGCTGACATCCGCGGAGAGTTTCAGAGGGCCTGAATCGCCGACATGATGGTGGTCGAACAGGTCGGAAGACGCTGAAATGGAAGGTGCGCTCACGGGGTCTGCTTCAGGGCCTTTACCGCGGCAAGCGCGCGCGAGACATGCTCGTCAGGAGACATCGAGGCATAGCTCATGACGATATGACCGTCCGGTGCAATGACATAGGATGTCCGGCTCGCCATATGCAGCAGGGGCATTTTGGCGGCATAGCTGCGCGTGATCTTACCCGTGGGATCGGCGGCGACAGCAAAGGTGCTACGGCATTCACTGACCGAAAACCGGTCCAACTTGTCGATCGGGTCCATTGAAATGCCGATCACGGTTGCGCCCTGTGCCTTGAAGTCGGGAATGGCGTCCGCGAATTCATGGGCTTCGATCGTGCAGCCCTTGGTGAAGGCTGCCGGATAGAAATACAGGACCACCGGACCGGTCTTGAGGGCGTCGGCCAGATGATAGGTGAACTCGTGCCCTCCGAGGCTCGCAGGGGCCGAGAAATCCGGAGCATGGCTGCCGGTTTCGAGGGCGGCATGCGCCGGAGTGATCGTCAGGGCGCCGGAGAGGGCGACAGCACAGAAAGCGGTCGTTGCAAGAAAGCGGCGCATCGGGGTTTTGTATTCCTGTCAGAAAAGCGGGCCGACATGCGACCCGGCAAACGGATCAATAGGCGCCGGGCGGAACCACAACGCAGGGAGAACCGTGCGACAGACGGCGGCAGGCTGCAACCGCATTTTCATGTGACAGACCCGTCAAACGCGCGCGATAGAGATGGGACCGGCCATTTTTGACGCTTTCAACCTGTGATCGGGCGGAGGCCACAACAACACCGCCTTTGCTGTGAGCCGTGGCGGTCGCAAGGCTCGCCTGCTTGGCATTGGCGAAAGCGCCGACCTGAATCGCCCAGTTTCCGGCTGCATTTCCCGGTGTCGCCGCGCTTTTGGCCGGAGCGGACGCCGCAGGAAGCGCCATGCGGTACTGGGGCCGGGTGGCGGGCATGACGGCCATGATCGGCTGGGGCTGGAGGTGATGCCCGATCGGGATTTCCTGTGCCGTCACGCGGTTGTCAGCCACATCGTTTGCGGGCACGGAGACCTGACGTACGAGAGGATGAGCGGGCGCTGGCGCATAACCACGGGCGGCCCAGGCGGCGCTGATACTCGTTGGTGCCTCAGCCCCCGCAGCGGAGGCGACCTGAACCGGAGCTTCGGCAGGCGATGTCGCGCTCTGCGGCGTCGCATTCGGTGTGTCAGAATCTGCATCGTCAGAGGCCGTGTCGGCTGCCTCCCGGTGGCTCCACGCCGCACTGACGGCCTGTCGCTCAGAGGACGAAGTCGTCGGCGCTATGTCGGCAGGCTGGGTGTTCTGGGCCAGCATGACCTGCGCGTTGGGATCATGTTGTGCGACCAGAAGATCGGCTGCGGAGCGGTTACGGGGTGTGATCCCGGCGATATGCGGTCCGATCGCGGCAACATACCGGCGTGTCTCGCGCGGCAGTGCGCGGCCGCGACGCAGATAACGGTCAAGGCTGCCCGGCCCGTCATTATAGGCCGCAAGGAAGCCGGGGGAGCCATAGATGTCATACATCTGGCGCAGATAGGCCGTGCCTGCGAGAATGTTGTCATGCGGATCGAAAGGATCTTCGCCAAGCCCGTATTGCTGGCGCATGTCGTCATAGGTCGGGGGCATGAGTTGCAGAAGGCCCATCGCGCCGGGAACCGATGTGATGAAATTGCCGTTATGGTCAAAAAGATGGCCGCCGGATTCCTGCTGCATCACGGCCCGGATCCAGGCATCGGGCACGTCAAAGCGCTCGGACGCTTCGCGGATATAAGGTCCCCACGGGTCTTCGGGGGGGCCCGGCGGGGCGTAATAGGATTTTGCATGGGCGCGGTAATTGGCCGCTTCCTGCGAAACCGGCATTTCCGAAGACGATCCCATATCGGCATTGTTGCCGGCACAGGCCGCCAGAAGCCCGACCAGACCGAACGCTGCGCCCGCACGGATGAAAGAAAGAGTGCGAACAGAAGTCCGGAAAGGAAAGACGGGTCTGGGCATCGGGTCTGGGCACCTGAGGAAAACTGGTCTCATTACGCCAAGCATACACGGGGATTGCGGCGAAACTAGGAAAAAGGCTCTGGTGGGCAGATTTTCTGAGGCAGGACTGCGCGTCGGACGGAGTATAGCGGCAATTCATTTCCCGAATATGAACTTCCCGGAATAAGATGATCACTGTAGCGTCTTCTTGCCGGGACATAGGGGATCGGGTAGGCGGACAGTATGAGTGTACCTTCTCCAGCTTCCGATGTTGCCAGGGACGAAGCGCCGCGCAGGCAGAGTCGTCGTGACACGCCCCGTGGCAGCCCTGCTGCGCGGGCCTGGGCGGACTGGAAGGAAACCCGACGTCTCTGGAGACTGGGCGTCAGGCTTGGCTGGCTCGATATCCGGCTCCGCTATCGGGGGTCGGCGCTGGGGCCTTTTTGGTTGACGATCACCTCCGCGCTGATGGTCGCCTCGATGGGTGTTCTGTACAGTCGGCTGTTTCATATGCAGCTTGCGACCTATCTACCGTTCCTGTCGCTGTCGCTCACTTTGTGGAGCGTGGGGCTTTCAAGCCTGATCCAGGAATCCTGCACCTGCTTTCTGGAAGCGGAAGCCATGGTGCGCTCCGTCCAGTTGCCGCTTCTACTTTATGCGCTGCGGGTGGTGGTCCGGAATGCGATTGTGTTTGCCCATAATATCGTGGTGCCACTCGCCGTATTCGCCATTTATCATGTCTGGCCGGGGGTGAATGCCCTTCTCGCGCTTCCGGCCCTTCTGCTCTGGGCTTTGGACGGGTTCGCCGCCTGCATGGTGTTTGGCTCGCTCTGCGCGCGGTTCAGGGATATCGCACCTATCGTCGGGGCGTTATTACAGATCGTATTCTATGTGACACCGGTCATCTGGATGCCCCAGCAGCTTGGGGCGAAAGTATCCTATCTGCTGTATAATCCGTTTTATCCATTGCTGGAAATCGTGCGCGAGCCTCTGCTGGGGCGTGTGCCGTCCCTGCAGATCTGGGGGATTGCACTGGCCATCAGTGTGGTGTTCTGGCTGATTGCCGTACGCGCGTTTATCCGGGCGCGGGCGCGTCTGGTCTTCTGGATCTGACATCATGGCCCATATCTGTCTTGAAGATCTCTCCCTGTCGTTTCCCGTTCTGCATGGTGGTTCGCGTTCTCTGAAGAAGACGTTGCTGGCCCGTGCGAAAAGCACCGTGGCCGCCAAAACGGGCGCCGTGGGCGGCAGAATGCGCATCAGCGGCAATTCCGCCGAAGTCGTGGAAGTTCAGGCCCTTTTTAATGTCAGTTTCACGATTTCCGAAGGGGAGCGGGTGGGGCTCGTCGGGCATAACGGGGCTGGAAAATCGACGCTCCTGCGTGTGCTTGCTGGAATTTATGAAACAAACGAGGGGACGCTGGACATTGAAGGCGACACCCATGCCCTCATTGATCCCAATGCGGGGATGAATGGCGAACTGACGGGGCGCGAAAACATTCAGCTCTTCGCCTGCCGTATGGGGATGGGACGGGTCGCGACACAGGAACTGGAGAAGGATGTGGAGGCGTTTTCGGATCTGGGAGCGTTTTTCGATCTTCCGGTACGGCTCTACTCCTCCGGCATGTCCGTCCGTCTGGGCTTTGCACTGGCGACGGTCCCGCGTCCCCGCATTCTGCTGATGGACGAATGGTTCATGGCCGGGGACCAGAAATTTCAGGATAAGGCCCGCGCACGGCTTGAGGGCATGGTCGACGCCGCGGAAATTCTGGTGGTGACGTCCCACGCGCTGTCGATTCTCCGGCAGTGGTGTACGCGCATCATCTGGATGGAGAGCGGGGAAATTCGCATGGACGGCCCCACCGAAGAGGTGCTGGATGCGTATGAAGCGGCACTGGCGATCACTCCGGTTTAAAGACGCTCCCGCCTGCTCTGTGGGGTATGGAGTTGGTATCCCGGCAGGCGTGGAGTAGGCTCCGAGGGGTTTTTACATTCAGGGAGACATTTCATGTCTTATGCCGCTATTGACGCCGCACGCGTCGCCAAAGCCTCCGAATCCGCGCTCCAGACTCTGTCGACCGTGAAGGAAACGTCCGAGGCCCATCAGCGCAAGACGATCATGATCGAGCGGATTCACGCGCTTGCCAAGGCCGCAGCCGAAACCAAAGACTGCAATGCTATTACGCTCACCTCTGAGGAATTCTGGCTGATTTCCAAGAACTGGTAACGCGATCTGAAGGCGGTGGAGCGAGCTGCCGCCTTCAGCCGTTATAGGAGGCCAGTTCGATCAGATTGCCATCCGGGTCACGGCAATAAACGGATGTGATCGGACCAAGGGCGCCAAGACGCGCAACCGGGCCCTCAACAATTTCCACGCCGCATTTTTCCAGATGCTTGACGATATGCTCGCTGGCGATGGCCGTCGTGAAGCACAGATCCGACGTTCCGGGCGCAGCCGCTCCGGCGGTATCCCAGCCCTCCGCACCTTCGGGGCGCAGATTGATCTTCTGACCACCAAAGCTCAGGGCTAAACGATTGTTGCGGCCATACTCGTCGATATCCATGCCCAGAACCCGCTGATACCAGGACGCGGACAGGTCCCGGTTGCGGACGGTCAGCACGATATGGTCTAGGCGGTCGACGGTAAAGCGCATGGGGATCCCTCATGAAAGCGACATTCAGGCCACTGGTTCCAGTCAGTATAGGCCGGAACCATACACTCTGGCTAACGCCTAGCTGGGCGGACGTTTGCGGAAGGCCGCGAGGCTGACCACTTCCGCGTCTTTTTTGCCGTCTTCCGAAGAGGAGGGCTCTGGCTGGACGTCCGGATGGTGGGCCGGGTCGATATCGTCGGGCTCTACCGCACCTTCGGGGATTTCGATGTCCTCATCGTCTTCAAGCGGGGAATGGTTGAAGCGCAGGGCCATCCGGATATGGGGATCGGCAAAGGCCGTGATGGCGTTGACGGGAATGCACAGGATGCTCCCGACGCCGCCGAAGGACAGACCGACCGAAATTACGTTCTTGTCGCGGTCCAGCGCCAGATCCCAGAACTGGTGCTGAAGAACGATGGTCATTTCTTCGGGATACTGCGCCCGCAGGCGGGCAGGGATAATCACATCCGGCCGGTTCGTGCGGAACGTCAGATAGAAGTGATGGGCCCCCGGCAGCCCCTCGGCTGCAACGTGCTCGATCGCACGCAGCATGACTTCACGATAGGCGTCTTCCACCCAGTCATCATAGGGGAGAAGGCTCTCGGGAAGCTCGTGCTCGAAGCCGTCCTGGCCGTTGTGATCGTCGTCGCTCATGGTCGCAAGCCTGATGTTTCGGTCAACTTTCATCAAGGGATGCGACAGACGGGCACGGATGGCAAGCCGTCTTTGAGAGGAATGTCGGAGACATGATGAGGTGGGAGGGCTTCTGTTGCCCGGTGCCCTCCCGAACCGCGCTTATCGCTTATGCAGCGACAGCGAGCACCTCTGAGTTATCGTTGGCACTTGTAAGTTTAGCCCGATGACGGTGGTACAATGCCGGGCAAAAGATAAGTCTTTACCGTGCGCGTCGAGCCTGTTTCGTCCCCACAGACCCCTTTTGCGAGGGGTTTTTCATGGTGGAGACGCCGGGCACTGCCCCCGGGTCCACAACACTTATTCCACTTACCGTTTATCGCCATAGCCGGGGACGAACCCCTTGCATCGGTGAACATAGGAGTGCTGCTGTCCGGTCGCAAGGGAAAAGGCGGTTACGAAAAAAATTAAGGCACAGGAATCGTGTCAATCCGATTCATTCGGATGACGTGGGACGAAAGCGCATGCTAAAGCCGCCGCCATGGCACTGACATCCGAACAGCGCGCTGAAATCGAAGCGCAGCGCAGCGAACCCCAGCTTACGTCCCGTCCGACTGTGGCGGCGATGGAAAATCTGCTTTTCACGCCTTTCGAGGTGCTGGATCATGGTTTCCTGCGCGTGGTCGATTATATGGGCGACGATGGCGCGGTCGTGCAGGCTGCGCGCGTGTCCTATGGCCGCGGGACGAAGAAGGTCTCCGAAGATGCGGGTCTGATCCGCTATCTGATGCGTCACCGTCATTCGACGCCGTTCGAGATGTGCGAGATCAAATTCCACGTAAAGCTGCCCGTGTTCGTCGCGCGGCAGTGGATTCGTCACCGTATGGCGAGCGTGAACGAATATTCGGCGCGCTATTCCATTCTGGACCGGGAGTTTTACCTTCCAGCACCCGATCAGGTGGCGACGCAGAGCAGTTCGAACCGGCAGGGACGCAGCGATGCACTGGATGCCGAGACAGCGCATGAGGTTCTGGAGATCCTGCGTCGGGATGCCAGCCAGTGTTACGACGATTATGAGAGCCTCCTGAACCCTGAAGGCACAGGACTGGCGCGTGAGCTTGCACGGATCAATCTGACCCTGAACACCTATACGCAGTGGTACTGGAAGATTGATCTGCACAATCTGATGCATTTCTTGGCACTGCGCGCTGATCCGCATGCGCAGTACGAGATCCGTGTCTATGCGGAAAAGATGATTGAAATTCTCAAGGCCTGGGTGCCCGCGACGTCTGCGGCGTTCGAGGAATACCGCCTTGGTGCCTTTACGCTCTCGGCAGGCATGCTGAAGGTTGTGCGGCGGCGTCTGGCGGGTGAAACCGTCACGCAGGAAAATTCCGGCCTGACCAAGCGGGAATGGTCTGAAATGGCGGCGGTTCTGGATGCTCAATCCTGAACCCAGCCCCGGCTTTGCATCTGCCGGGAAGGATTCCGCCGAAAGCGATCTTGAACGGCTGATGAGCGCGGCACGGGAGGCGCAGGCTGAAAGCCCTGTGGAAGACGCTCCTGTAAAGTCACCCAATCTTCTTGTCTGGGCCGGGGTGGCGGGCTCTCTTGTCCTGATATCTGTTGCCATTCACTTTTTCTGGCCAGCTTCATAAAATATTCAATTCAGTAAACGATAAGTAAAATTAGAGATTATTTGATTTTTTATTTCGTGAGCTGTTATGAGAGATTCGGTGTGGATTCGTGTGAATTTTATCACACTTATCTCGAGGCTTTTTACGAACAGACTTATCCACAGGGTATTGCCGTCTGTTTGAAGTGCTCCGATTCGTAGAATCGAGCGCGAAAATGTTCTTAAGATGCTGATTAAACGCGATAATTTTAGAGTGGTGTCTCAAGGTTAATCAGGATTTGGCATCAGGCCTGTCAAGAAAATTTTTGGAATACCCACATTTCACCCTCTGTGGGTGCGATACTTGTGCATTACTGGTATCATGTGCGAATTCTGATTTTGCGGCAAAAATACGTAGGCAGTATATGCCCTGAACGGCGTTGACCGTCCCGTTGGTTGCTGTCGCCATGCTTTTTGGAAAAAGCTGGTGCCGGGTGAGGGATTTGAACCCCCGACCTTCGGTTTACAAATAGGACGCATTACGAAAAAAACCAGTAATATGCTGGATATTTTCAATGACAAGTTGTGCTGTGCTTTTTCTGTGCTACTTGGGCGCATTGCGAATCGCAAATGACCATCCACAGGAAAGTCCGAGCCTTGCGACTCGGACTTTCCTTCGCGGGTGAGATTACCTTAATGGGCTGAATGAGTGTTGTTTCCTTAAAATGTTATGGCTGCTCACTCGTTTCAGATGGCTTGGTGGGGGGTTGAACAAGTTTCCACACGAGATAACCCCGCGTTGTGATCTGGGTATCTATGCTGGGACTATACGGACCGCTCAAAACCGATGGAGGCGTAAGCCCGTGATATTTTATACACCCTAGTTCCATCAGGCGTTGGCATGAGTCCGCCAATATCAACTCATTGGCATCGTCGGCTTGCCCGATCCTTCTCTCGAACTCGATCCGGAGACCAAAGTGATTAACCTTCGCGTGGCTCTCTTTGGTCTCTTTGCAGCCGTACATGTCGAGAACCAGAGCATCAACGGGATCAAGCTGTTTGATGATCTTGATGACTGAGCTGGTGATACCGGTATCTTTTTGAACCAGCATCCTAGCGATCAAGGCACTCCAGAGCTTTTGCAGTTCCTCGCGATCTTCTTCCATCGCGGGCTCCAGAACCTGTTTGGCGGCTGTTGTGGAAACCTCTTCAAGCCGCTTTTGCCCCTCGATCATTTCTTCAGCCATAGCGAGTTCGTGTCGAAGGTTTCTCTTTCTTCGCCGGCGCATAATCGGATCGGTCCATACTAACCTGACCGTTTCATAAACAGCTTCTCCAAGGCCAGGTATTGCTTTCACGACATGGCCTAAAGCGTGAGTCGCTTGTTCTAGATCGGTGCTAAGAGGTGTCAGGTCGTTCATATGGTCCTCCATGAAGGATCATATCAAAAAGAAGCCCCGACTTGACGATAGGGGCTTCTTTTTTTGGAGACCTAACTTCTGCTCAATATTCGGTGTTGAGCATGATCACCCGGTTCTCTCCATCATCAACCCGATAGAGCTTGATCTCCTTCACGGGCATATCCGTATAGAGAACCTTCTGGCTCGTAAGCGTGACGGGCTCGCCTCCCTCTTTTCCTCCGTCAGTGCATGTCGCTATTGCGGTGTTGTCCTCGTATTTGCGGATGGTCCATGTCTGAAACTCCTCGGCTTTGACCTTTGTGTTCAGTTGGTGGCTACCGATCAGGTCAATGATCCACGAGCAGCCATTCTCTGCGATGAACTTTGCTCCGTCTGTCAGAAGTACTCCGGTTGGCAAACGCCACCATGTCGTCGATCCAGTGAACTGTCGGAGATCGGATTGTGTGAAGCTCATGCTATGCCCTCTTCAATGACGATTAGTTCTTGAAGGTCAGACAGTTCACGCTTGCGCTGTTCATACTCCCAAGGGGTAAGACAAAGTTCCTCGGTATGAATGATGGAATCATCAACGGGGGAAAGTGTTTCAAGAACTGCAAACAACATAAACTGTCTCCTTCGAGTAGTTTATTGCGAAGTTCTGAAAGTATTCCTATCGAAGACTTTGAGATTTATGGTTATTTATTAGTTGGCTATAGAATAAAATGAAGTGATGCTTTTGGTTATATCTGACTAGTTTACTGGTTCTGGTCTTCCTCATTTAACATATATTCTGCATTTCTTAGAGAAATCCCATTTAGTCACAAAAAAAGGCGCCGAAGCGCCTTTCTGTTATTGCTCTTTCGGGGATCAAGCAGAGGTGTGAAACGTGGCCTGTATCCCAAGTGCTCTCATGATGCCCATGAGGCTCGACAAACTGGGGTTCCCCTTATCGGAGAGGGCCTTGTAAAGAGCCGGGCGGCTGATACCAGCCTTGTTGGCTGTCTCGGACATTCCTCGTGCTTTAGCGATGACGGAGAGCGCGTGAGTGATCGCCGGGATATTACCGTCTTCCCATGCCATGTTGAGCAGTTCCTCTTGAACGAGAGGGTCTTGTGCTGCTTCAACACTGTTAAAGGTCTGTAGCTCTGAAACCTTCATCATTCCTCTAACTCCTGCGCCATCTGCTTCGCTGTCTCGATGTCCTTGCTTTGTGTCCTCTTAGTGCCTCCGCCGAGAACAACGACAAGGACCGCACCGCGCTGCACAAAGTATATCCTGTAACCCGGCCCATAATGTATGCGGCTTTCGGAAACACCCATTCCGCACGCCTTAACATCGCCAAATGAGCCGCCTTCCATCTGGATCAATCGGGCTCTGATTTTGGCAGCCCCTCGGCTATCCTTCAGCCCGTTAAGCCAACGTATAAAAAGAGGGCTTAGTTTGATTTCCATGTGTAAACTTTAGTAGACAGTGGGGGTTGCGTCAACCGAAAAGGTGGGAGGCGGATGGGAAGGCTAGTCGCCTTCCTCGACCTCAAACACCACCACGTCATCTTCGATTCGGTGCTCAACTTCTCCGCTGAGTAACTGGTGCGCTGCATCCTCGGGGATGCCGTATGCCTTTGCTAGAACCTGTCGCATCCCTGCACGGTCTTCCTCGAACGCGTATCCGTTCTTCGCCCAGGCGATTATCCCCGGCGTGTAGGCCGCTGCACTCGATCCGAGCCTGTATGTCTTCTTCGCCATGTCCCACCTCACAAAAAAGGGGAGCCTGCGCTCCCCGGTTGTTTCTCAGTGACCGCGACCAGTGCGGGCCTGTGCGCCTATGCGGGGTGTTTCCGGCTTTGCAGCTACAACCTCTTCCTCTTTGCGCTTGCGTTCGCTTGTTGCCAGCAGGGGCTTGTCGAGTTCCCCGGCCTTCGCTGCTACGATCAGCAGTTCAAGCACTGCCTTAACGTCATCTAACTTGGGACCGGTCTTAATAGCTGCTCCGCCTTCGGAAAGCTGGATCTTCTTCGAGCCGTATCGGGGAGAAACAAAGTAGGCGTTGTTGCCTTTCTCCCACCACGTCGCAAATCTCACAGACTTCTCGAACTTGTTGGTCTCGCCTGTTGCTTCGTCCTTCTCACGGCGTTCACGCATCAGATTGAAGGGCTTGCCTTCGACCTCTGCCTGTAGTGCCCGCAACTGCACTTCGACGCCTTCAACGAACCGCTTGCGGACGTGTGGTGCCCGATCATTCTCGGCGTCAACTTCTTTAACGAACTGTAGCTTGCTAAGAGCGGTCATTGTAAGTGTTCTCTGCTTTTTGGCTTTGCGTTATTGCTTGCCTACATCGCTAATATGTTTCCTTTCTGAATACCTTCCTATGTCAAAGATAGGCTTTTCTTATACTCTTTGGATATTGACGCGGAAAAGAAAAGACAAACCTACCTGATGGGCAAGTCTAGTATTGTCCTTATATTACTTGAATGTAGTGTGCTACTTGAGGGAAGCCAGAACCAACGGACTAGCCACACCGAGGACTTCTGCTGAATACAGAGAGCCCCTGAGAGCGTTATACAGTGCGGTCTAGGTCTTCTCGCTACACATTGTAGCCCAGATACTAAATGGCTCTGTACGACGCTCTATGAGGTTTGGGCGAGGTACCTCAATAGCTCACTGCGCTCGCCCTGAGGACCGAGTGCAAGTTGCGGAGTTTCAGACAGCAGGCCGACCTGCATAATCGGTGCGTTGACGTGGAAGACCAACACGTCTCCGCTTTTCATCCTGAAGGTGAACTCCAAGAAGTAAGTCGTGCTGTTGCTGCCTTGTGAAAGGGTAAAACTAACAACGGTTCCGGCTGCCGACGCCGGGCCGATGACTAGGCAGTTATCGCTAGACGCATCGCCGATGTTTCGTATCGAGCAACTGACCAGAGTGTCAGACGCCGATATAAGGTTTCGGATATCGAGAGAGTATGTGATCGAGGAGGACTGATCACGGCTCGCTAGATAAATGGCTTGCTGATCGAGGGCAGGATACCTTGCTATAACAATCTTGCTGTTTGTGAGATTAGACATCGCTTCTCCGTTTTTGTTTCAGTAGTTTTAGTTTGCAGATGGTGCGCTTGGGAGTGTTTTAGACTTTGTGTCCGTCCCATTATCGATTGCCATCAGTGCCTTTAAGTACGTTACCCACGCATCCGGCGTGGCCTCATTCAGCATCGTATAGTTGTTCTGCACGTATGTTCTTGCATCCGCCAGGGCAGTTTGTGCTTGATCGGAGAGAGGGGCAACGTAAACCGGTGCTGTGTAATCCACCACCCTCTTGCCCTTGACACCTTTTCCCACAGGCAGACGGAATGTTGGATCATTCCACTGAGCTTCTGTTAATGGAATCATGTTTGAGGCATCTGGTACATTGTCCAAAGACCCCATATCGCCCGTATCATACCATCCTGTTACGATAGTCGGCTGCGTAGCTGTCGTATCATACGAGGCATAATATCTTGCTGGATAATCTGCTGTTGTTTTTGTCATATCAATCTCCTTACTTTGGTCCAAAAGCTACTACTGAGAACTGAGTAGCACCTCTATTTACCACTCGGATTGTGAAACCCGAGGCATCCCAGTTATATGCTGCAAAATCGACGTCAATATCTTGGGCCGGTGTGATAAGGATTGCTACTGGTGCTGATCCAAATGCTTGCGGAAAGTTTACGCGCATATTGTCAGTTGCATTAACTTGGAATGGCTCCATTCTATTACCATAAGCAAAGTTCCAGATGTTTCCCGAGGAACCGAAATCACCTTGGTAAGAGCTCCACGGAACATAGTTGGCATTAACCCAGTTCGTTGTTCCATAACCCTGACTATTGACCCATGACTGAACATCATTGGCTTTTTGATTGGCTACGTTATGGGCGAAAGCTGTTGTGGCTATGTGTGTTCCATTATCTTCATTGCCGTGTGTCTGGTACCATGCTTCGCCACCTACACTTAGATTTCCATTGACCAAAACCCCGGCATTAAAAGCTACTGTTCCGTTATAGGAACCAATAGTATTCGTGTAGAGCCAGTTGCCCTGACCTACCCTGACATCACCATTCACGATTGCAGCGCCGTTGATGGTGGCCTGACCGGAAGTGATATTTCCACCTAGGTTCAGAGAGCCGTCAGGATTGAATATCGCAAAATGATCCGAGCCGTTGTTGGTATGGATTACAACATTTCCCTGATTTGTATCCTGATATACCGACGAGTTTCCGCCGTTGTTGAATGCAAGTGTCTTTAGAAAAGCACCTTGGAATGTCGGCGTTGAACTTGTTTGGAGTGTTTGGTTCGTAATCGTTCCGACGTAGTTGTGAACAAACGAGGTAGATGCTGCATTTTTAGAGTTATCGGATGTTGAAACAGTGGGAACCTGCAACCCTGTGCCGACTGACACGATGCCAGAGTTTCTGCTTATCGTGAGGGGTGTCGATAAGAGGGTATTGCTGTCCGAGTAAGCAGAAATAACCAGATCACCACCGGCGTTGTTGCCTGTCTCTGCTGCATTGCTTTTTCCGATGGTCCAGCGATTTTTGCCGCTATTGCTCAGGTAGATGGTTGCCCAGTCAGACCCATTATCAATGATGGATAGGTTAGACGTCAGGTTGGGGGTCGTTAGTGCTCCAGCGGTTATCTTGCCGCTTACGGAGAGAGGGCATGAAAAAATAGCGCTTGCGGCTTGGAAGTTCAGGGATGCCTGACCAGTAGCAGATGCTGAACCACCGCTTGCAGAAATGCGAGCGTCAAAGTCATGATTAACACCGAAGGAATGGAAATCCAGATAGGTGGTATTGTTCTGACCGTTAGTGGTATCGCCTAGTTCTATACCCATTGTGCCGCCCGACGACGCGCCGACACTCAACGCCTTACCGATAGTAGCCTGACCAGTAGTCGTTATGTCGTTCGCTGTTAGGGAGCCTGAAACGGCTAGAGGAGAATAAAGGGTGGAACTGGCGGGAGCGAGAGACAGAACTCTTGAAGCCATATCGCCGGTAGTGGAACTGTCTCTGAACATGAAATGACCACTGAAGTCAGTGAACGTCATTATATTGCCAGTACCCTGACTCCATGTTGTCGCGTCTGTTCGGTAAATGTCGTTATCCAAGGAGATTGAATGATAATAATGATCCCCTGCGTTCGAGATCACATGAGCGCTGGTTGAACTATCCTGCTGGAGCGAGATGCCGCCGATTGTCGCAGATTGATCGACCTTCAATGAACCGGATATCTCGCCACCGATGAGGGGCAGGTATTGTCCCTGAACCCAGTTCTGTTCAGCGAGATAGTGCCATGTCCCGGAACTGTCCTGTGCAGAGGTTGTGCCAGCAACATGATTGAAACCTATTTTGCGAATACCGTAGGTGTTGTCGTCTTCTTGCTGGAATACAAAGCCGCCTAGTTGCGTCTGATCGACCTGCGCGATCAACTCCGAACCTGTCCAGCCGATATAAACCTTGTTATTAGCCATCCAGTCACCACCGCCCTGCTGAACTGGCGTAAAGCCGACTGTCGCTTGCATGGCCTTCTGGTTCACATAATCTACGGTAGCGATCTGGTTAGCTGGCGCGGATGAACCCGGCTGCGATGTCAGAGGAGTGCCTGTTAGTGTCGGACTGTTCAGAGGCGCAAATGTCTTGTTCAACAAGTTGCTGATCTGGCCAGATGAGTTGTCGGGATTGACGCCATGTGACGTTAGGATTGCATTTAGCTCACTAACGATAGTGTTCATATCCGTGGTGGTAAGTTTTGTTCCCTGTTGTCCGATAGCCGGATTAGGGTCCTGATATGTTTTATTGAACATCAAATAACCTCTTAAAAATGAATATATTCAATCGTATTTAATGGTTTCCTTATTACGCGAAGTTTGGATTGTAGTAAAAATATGCTTTGCACATTGCAGGAACTAGGTCTGAGAACTCGCATTCAAGAAAAGCAATGTTCGGGTTGTCTGTGCTCACGAATGTAACGGCATAGACTTGGCTTTCGTCGTCCATCGTTCCAACGTCGTCACCGAAACGGTAAACACCCGGAACGATACCCCCATACTCAACTACCTTGATCGTGAAGCCCATTGCTCGTGCATGGTTGACGTAGAAGTCTTTCGAGATGCTGCCCGTCATCGTTAAGCGAGCAACGATCTGACCTCTGCGTTCATCATCACTGGAGTCTGCTGTTACGCACTTACTCGGCAGACCTACTGCCGTTTCCCACACGTCTATGAAGTTTGTTGTCGTCGCAGGGAAGAGATCAACAAGGAGATCACAGGCCGCATCATCGAACCTCTGTTTCTCTTGGTTCAAACCCTCAACGAACTTTGACATATTACTGCCGGGATTTTTGTTCCAAGCATCGCCATTAGGAAGAAGGTTCTTTGCAGCATTGATGTAGTCGGCTGCCTGTGTTCGGGTAATAAGGTTACTCATGGCGCCTCCTTAGTTGTAGGTAATGTTGCCGATGACAGGAAGCTGACCGAGCGTCGTTGTGACGTTCCCGGACGGCGCTGTCAGCGTGAAGTCAGTTGAGCCCGTCACACTGCTGATTGCAGCGATGATTGAGGCTTGCGAAATGACCGAGCCAAGCGGTGATCCCTGATTTTCAAATAAGGTTGTTAGTGAGGTTTTGATCGCACTTTGAATGGACGCCGATGCCGATTTGAGCCCAGACAAGGTGATGTCTGTTGAGACTTTGATCGGGGAGCAAACGAGCAACAACTCGGAGACCGGCTTCTGGGATTGCAGCGCATTAGCGACCGAGAGCTGATCCCCCGTCGCTGTCTGCCAGCGAGTATCGAGCGTTGAAGATCCGTCCGAGCCTTGCGGGAAGCCCTGATACTGGTTTGTACGATCCATCATGACATACAGGACCACTTGCCCTGGCATAACGGGTACGGGGTTAACCCATGCAGCGGTGACACCGGGAACGGCTAGAGCCCAGTCCACATGGTCTTGCGAAGAACCGCCTACGCTTCGGACTTTGAATGCGTCGATTACGCGAACGCGAAGCTGATCATCTGTTTCTAGTGGTGTACCATTTTCAATGGAGTTGGTTAGAGTAACGGAAGCGTTTACGCCCGCAATCGGGCTGATGAGCGAAAGCATTGAACCTGCGCTCGCATTGCCGGATGTGCCTGAAACGGTAGCTGTTATGGGAACACTGTTTCCAACATTGGAAAGAATGTTCGTCGTGTAGATGAAGCCATCGCTTCTTTGCAGGACCGTACCCGCTGGAATGGTCGCGTTCGTTGTGCCCGAGAAAGAAACCGATCCTGTTGCCAGAGCGGCAGACTTTCGCGTGATGCCTTTGAGGGATGCCCATTCCTCAAGATAAACGTCCGTAGCCGTCGCCGGGCTGGCCTGAAGGATCAAATATTGTAGGAATGCCCAAAGGTAGTAGATTTCTTTTGAGTCGGCTCTTGCTATTGTTCGTAGAACTGATTGGTCAGGAAGATTGACGCCTGTACTGTTTACGATGTCCTGTTCCATTCTTTTACGAATGGTTTCAAACGTAGGGTAGGCATATGCCATGGTAATACCTCTTATATTGGATAGAATATTCTCTCCGTATTTAGAGGCGTTTGGATTTATCGGCGTAAAGCAAGCGGGCGTCATATATGCCCGCAGAGGGCATTTAGTGATCCCGGGGCACTGTGTAACAAGCTGGGCGTTAAATGCGCTGTGCGGGCTTCTGAGGGCGTCTTAGGGACGCTATTCACAGGAAAGCCCCGACATTGCTGCCGGGGCCTCTTGTTTTTGGCTTATTCCGATTAGCCGTTGTTTGCACCGCTTGCACTTGTGCCTGCCTGACCCTTCTTCGCAACTGCGCCAGAAGCATCTGTGCCAGCCAAGTTAGGAGTGAAGATCGAAGAATCAACACTGGAAGCAAGAGCAGCGAAGTTGCCAAGGGACCAATCTTCAACAGTCATCTTCGCAATCGCGTTAGGCTGAACAGTGTTGAAATCGTGCCTCATGGAAGCCTTGAAGCTGTAGAGGTCCTGTCCCCAAGAGTGAACAGCACCGCTAGCGTTCGAATACGAACCAACGTCAGTACGGTCGAACTCATAAGAGGTAGCTTCACCGAAGCGCAGGTAGTCACCCTGAACCAAGTAGATATTGGACCCCTTTCCAGAAGTACCAAGATTTGTCGGGATCTGTGTCGTGGTCAAAATGTCCTTTCCGAATAGCTTGCCCGAAGCAAGCTCTTCCTTGAATGGGAACTGGTAGTCGTTAGCGAAGAACATCAGAGCATTCTTGACGTTCGGGTGCATAAGGAATGTCGAACCCTCGGCGTCAATCAACTTACCTTCGAGAGCAGCAATCAACTGAGCAAGGCTCTGGGAGATTGTCGTTACGTTTGTAAGGCCGGTCGTACCGGTCAACGAAGTGAAGGTGTTAGCAGCGGGAACGAGACCTTCAAGACCGATTGGCTTGTTGCCTGATCCGTTATCAAGGCTGTTGATCATAACGCTATCGACCTTAGCGGACATAACGCGACCAATCTGCTTTGCAACCTTAGCGGCAATCTCGAAAGGAGATAGGATATCAACTTCTTTGGTGATCGACGTTACGGCAGCAATCTTTCTCCAACGGAGATATACGCGGTCCCAATCGCCTTCGCTGTATGGGAACTGTTCGCCTTCGTCGATGTAAGCGGCGGTCACGGTGCCTGACTCACGAAGGATGGTCTTCTGACCAAGTGGCATAGATTCTTTCTGAGCAATCTTTACGATTACAGATTCAGGATAAAGCGCCTCAACGTATCCTTCCATTGCCTGTGGGATGATCGGCTCACTGGTAGTAGTGGTTGCCTTGGTCATAATGTTTGCCGCATCGGAAGCCTTAAAGCCGTTCGCCTTTAGCTTTGTTGCAGCATCACGGCCATGCTTCTCGGCAAAAATCTTACCAAGACCGCGATAACCAAACTCTAGTTTTGGATCGAGGCCCGAACCAATATCCTTGTTGATCGAGAAGGTCTTAACCTTGAACTCACCGGACTTCTCATCAGAGTCAGATGAAGCAGGCGAAGAGGTGTCTTCTTCAGCATCCTTTGCTTTCTTCGCATCAAGCTCTTCTGCACGAGCTAGGCGCTCTTCGAGAGTGCGAACGCGGTTCTGTAGATCCTCATATTCTTTCTCGGCTGGTGCTGTGTCTTCGCCTTCATCTTCTGCTTTGCAGAGAGCGATAAATGCCTTGTCGAGTTTCTTTACTGCTTCATCTAGCGAAGCCTTTACATCAAATGTGCGATTAGATGACATATATGTCTCCTTGAATGTTATTAGTGATAATCACCTTTGTATTTATTGATTGAATATTATATTCACTTGAGGCGAGATTTGATCTTTGCCAAGTCAATCTCGCGCTGTAATCTTTTGCGGTTTATTTTTTTCTTCTGATCTGGAAGAATGTCACTAGCTTTATTATCGCTAGTATCAGGGTGGTTACTGTCTTCAGTGTCTGGGGCGTCATCTTCTTGTTTCTCCTTTACATTGACTAGAAGTGCCTCTTGGTTGCAGGGGATCGGCACAATGGAGAACTCAAGAAGTTCTGATTCCGTTATGGTCATTCCACCGGCATCATTGATGCTGTAGTTGAGGGGGCGGAAGCCGATGCTTACGGCGCTGATAAAGCCGTCTTTTAAGGCTCTGCGACAGAACTCTGCGTCTGGACCAACAACGGGATAATCCGCTGGGCAGAACTCAACAGTTCCCTGCCATCCATTACCGACGCGCTTCAGTTCAACGCATCGCCCGATAGGCCATTCGCCGTCGTTATGGATTTTGAGAACGCGGGGATTTCGTAGATACTCGGTAACGTCTAAGCCATCGGGATCAACGATATCGTTAGCTCTATCCAAGGCATCGTTTGTGATGACGAAAGTGAAAAGATCACTGCCGTTGTCTAATGCTTTAATCTGGAAATCGGCTGTAACTGTCTTTTCCAGAGCCGATACGTCTTGAGACTTAACGGCATCACGGAAGCTCTTAATGGATATATGTTTCCTCATGATTGGTTTTCACTTTCATCATTGTCGGTTGGTAGGGTTCCTCCCGGTGTTGTCTGCAAGCCGTCGGTCTGGCCGATCGCGCCTGTATTGAGTGGACGTAGAATCTCATCGCCTCCCTCGTATCCGGGGAGACCTTCTCTTGCGCGCCATTCGTTTGGAGATAGAAGACCGGCAACGACGGCTTTGGAGCCAGCGTCAACGCGATCCTTGTAAACAGGACTGACAGCCTGTGTGTAATCGTACTTCATGCGATATTGATCACGCTCGGAAGCGATGAAGCACTTATCCAGAAATAGCTCTTCAAACTGCGTTGTTACGGGTCCGCAAGTGTCGCTGTAGAAGGTGCGCTCTTTCTGCTCGATGGATGCAGCGGCGTCCTTGTCCTCAAGTCCCAATCTATGAGCAGGGTAGTTCGTGACGTTACAGACGTTTCGCTTTGAATCCTCACCCATTTCAGGAAGCATCAAGTCCTTGACGCTTAGGTTCATGGGAACAAGTTGAATGTCTGGTGGAAGAGCGGGACCCATGCCAACATTGGCCGTTCCTGCCATTCCCTTCATCAAGTTTTCACGGATCGTAGCAAGCTGTTCCGGCTTATATCGACCAGTCGTTGTGATGATATATTGGATAGAAGTTCCGTTGCGGAATGCACCTGCTCGCGTCTCTTGAATGGCAAGATCAATCCCGAAAACTTCCGGCGATAGATCAAGCGGCCCCTTACCGATTATGTTGTTCTCGAAGTTGGTGTGCATGAGATGAATGACATCTTCTTGCAGGAGCCTTCTTGTCTGGCCGGTTTCGGCTGCAAAGCTCGTCTTTCGGCCTTTGAACTGGTTGGTCGACGCCGTGTAGAGCCTGTCTCCGTCTTCCAGTTCCGTGACGCTCATACGGTCAGGTGTGATGGTGATCAGCTCAACGGGGCGTCCATCATTTCCTCGGATGATCGCCACATAAGCGTTTCCCCAGAGGACATAATGGATCATAAGATTGTTCATGAACTGGAACCACGAACGATCCTTGCTGTTCGGGGTTTTAAGCAAGCTGCAAAGCGGATGGTCCGTTGTGTTTGTCCATCCGCCGTTGGAATCTATCTTCTGAATGTTCGGTGGTAGTTTTGCGATTGCTGATGAATACCCCGTCACACACCCGAAAACAGTTGGTGACTTCATGACCGTGTAAGGGGTGACGACAACGCCTGAAAACGTCGATCCTGCTCCCACCATGCCGGGAGGTGGTCCCCAGTATTGAGGGGCTTCTATATATGCACCCGGCCCGAGTTTTGCTGGAGGATTATCGGAAGGGATCGGTGTTTCCACCGGGACGGCTTCGGCCTTTGTGATAGTTGGCGCGGCCCAACTACTCGTAGGTGTGGGGCTTGAATCCTCCCCTTTTATTAATCTTGAAAATATGGACACATGAATACCTCGTAAGAATACTTCTTTGAGGTATTTATTTCGTTACCATATCACTTCGGTTGAGAGCGGCTGACTGCCATCACGGATATAAGAATGAAGGGCATTACACGTTGCATGAACGCCGTCTATCTTGCGCGTAGACATCTTATTTTCTTTGGAAAGCTGTAGGTTCTCCAAGTGGTCATATGAGGCATAGACGTTCAGGCAGTTCCAACGGAAGATCGGATTGTTAAACTTGATCTTGTGTTCAAGGATGGACTCTTCAAAGAGCTTATTCGCAAGGTTTAGGTTCTTTCCCTGCGTTACAGGCCAGACTGTTAGGCCCTCGTCTTCAAGCTCTTCCATCATATTTTCAGAGCCCCATTTATCGACGTTTACCGTTTCGATTTCATATGTCTTGCTCAAGTCGATGATGTAGTCCCGCATTTCTCGATAGTCGATTGTTCGGCGGCGTTGCGTTGTTAGATATCCGTCACGGACCCAAGCAGGATAAAGCTCGTTTCCAGCACCTTCTACCGTGGCCTCTGGAAGCCAGTACTTCGGAAAGACATAGAAGGTATCATCGCGTTTGAAGACAGTAGACACGCAGGTCATATCTCGAACACTCGACATATCAACGCCGATCCAGCAGGGCTCTCCTTTGAAGTCCTCGATCTTCAAACTTGTATCCAGACCCGCATTAACGTCGCTGGATTCCAGCCACTGCGACGAACTGGATAGCCATATGTTCAGGTTAAATGTGAAGAATGATGCTCGTTCGGATTTAGAGCGTTTTGCATCCGCTGCGTTCTTCTCGAACTTCTTACGGTTAAATCCGAAGTCCCAAGAAGGATTGGCCTTGCGCCATGTGCTTTTCTCAAAGGGGTTATCGCCTTCATCAGCGGCCCATATGCAGCCGAAGAACGTTTCATCGACCAAGTTGCCTTGCAGAATATCGACGCATTTTCGGTGCATGGAATAGCCAAGCCCTTCCATTGAATCGCCTGCTGTCGTGATGATCTTGGTGAGTGTCTGGGGTCGATCTTTCAACATGCCTGTTTGAAATATGTCGTAGACCTTTCGTGTCTTGGTTGTGTGAAACTCGTCGAAAATCACCACACTTGGGTTCAATCCGTGCAGCCCATCAGCATCACTAGACACGGCGCGGAAGAACCCACGGTTGCCGATCTTGCGCCCATTTACGACGATCTCTTTGTCTAGGCGGATTTCTTCCTGCTTCGCTTCGATCCCCAGTTGAGACATGAGGGCAGGATGGTTCTGTGTATGCTGATAGGTGAAGCCGTAGAGGATGCGAGCCTGTGCTTCCGTAAGAGCACTGACATAAACCTGTGGGCCGCCTTCGCCATCGCAAGCGAGGAAGTAGATCGGCATCCCTGTGATGACTGAGGTCTTACCGTTTCCTCGTCCCATCTCGTCGTATGAGAAAGAGAAGCGTCGGTAGTCGTCTGAATCGTTAACCCATCCGAGCGTCTGGGATATCGACCATAGCTGATAGGGATACATCTCGAAGGGCTGTCCCATCTTGGTTCCTTCCAAGATGGTCAGGTAGCTCATGAGAGTTTGGTATCTTTTCCCTTTGCTCGGGTCATAGTGGTAAGGGAAGTCAGGTGTAGAAGCTCGCTCCAGATCACGGATAGAGCGTTCACACGCGAGCTTCGTATATTCACCTGTTATGATTTTCCCAGACAGGACATCCTTGACGTAGGCATACTGATCTTGCTGTTCGAGATTGCCAGCATCAATGGCGGCGAACTTTCCTCCGCACGACATTAGGTCAATCCGGGAAACTGCACGACTGTCACGGTGTCTTCGTCGGATGCGCCTTTCTTGAGGGACTTGGTGTCCATCGGCGTCATGCCAAACTTGGCATACAGACCTTTCAGGGAAGCCTGTGTGGCATGAAGGGCTGTCAGTTCAGGGTGCTGACGACGCATCTTCCCTGAGTCGTAGAACTTGCCATGTTCGTCGATATAGGCCCGATACTCTTCTTCATCGGTAATCAGGCAAACCATCTGAACCATCGCCGCTTCGTGGCGTGCCTCGTAATCAGGATGAGAAGTTAGCTGTTCAAACAACTCTTCTCTTCGAGGTTTGCCGTCAATGTTTTTTGGGAATGAGTTTTTCTTAATAGTCACGATAATAATCTCCAATGATGTGTCGGAGATATTTAGCTTTTGACTTTTTTACTTTTTCAAAATCAGGATTTTTACGGACTAGACTGGGTGTGCGCTCGTGTTTGGGTCCGCTCAACTTTTCGGAACGCGTTACCCCTTAGGTCATCAAGCCCTCAGAGCGTCGTAGAGCACGGTGTAAGGTGCGCGGGTGCAAGTAGTGCTGCGCTGGTGTGCGGGGGTCTGTACGGGCTTCTGAGGGGGAGACTTCGCCTACCTACCGCTCGCTGATGAGTACGAATCGAGTACATTCTCATTGAATGTAACAGTGGTGGCTGGTATCAGGGATGAAGCATTAGTAAAGGATAGACCCTAATGACTAACGTCTCAGAAAGAGTAATCGTTGCAGCTATAAAAAAGGTTGTCCGCCTAGAATCCGACGGCGAGTGGCGACTATCGCTCGATCTGACCGGTGAACCTGCAAACGATCTTCGTAACTTCCTTCAGGCGCACATAGAATCAGGCGAGCGTAGTGTAAGCGGTGTAGAAGGTTTTCTTTCGCAACAGATAAGTCAGATAGTTGAAACTAGGATTGCTGAAAAGAAACAAAACTTAGACGATTACGAACAATATGTAGTCGAGCGGTCGGGTCGAGGCTGCCTAGAGCAAGTCTGGCCTGTAGCGCAGGAGTTGCATAGATTTATAATCCCCTCAGCCAACTAAATCTCTATCGATCTCGGTGGTAGTGGGAAAGTTGCCATTGATGTCTTCAATCGTTGCTAGCAATCCGAAGAAAGAGAAGACGTCCTTGTTAAGGGTATGAATCGTCATACCGTTTTCTCTTTCTTTTGGGTGGGGGGCTATACGGGCTTCTGTGGCGCTCGCTGATGAGTACATTCGCGTTGAACGTAACAGCGGCGGCTGGCATTAGGAATGAACTAACATCAGAAAGGATTTAGATAATGGATACCGTATCGAACGAGGTAATATTTGGGGCTTTAAAAAAAGTTCTTCCGCCAGAAAGTGATGATTCTTGGGTTCTGAGGCCAGATTTTGAAGGGGTTGCTTCTAAAGATCTGAAAGACTTCATCAATGAAGGTATCAGATGTGCACAATATGAAACCCATCATATTAAAACTTGGCTTCGTACGGCTATCGAGGATTTGATAGATCAAAGATTTAAAGAGAAATCGGTAGGATTAGACCCTTATGAGCAGTACGTTATGAAGCGTGATGCTAAGTCAAGCCTGTCGGATATTCCTCGTTTAGTTGATCGAGTTTACAACTTTCTTTTCCTGTCAGGTCACTAAATCACTTACAAGGCCGGAGATAGTTCTCCTGTTGTCGCTGATCTTTTCAACCATTGCGGTCGTCACGTCGCTGGTGATCGCTTTGGCTGATTGGCTTGTAGAGATTGTACTCGTGATGTCGCTTGGCACGGAACTTGTTTGAGCAAAACGGCCAAGGGTCGCTGCTCCACCGAACAAGCTATCAATCCCCGAAATACTATTCGTTAAGCCCGTTGATCGGCTGATTAAGCCCGTCACACTTGCGCCTACTGTCGTGAGGGCGGAAGCAGGAGTTCCTAGTAGGCTCTTGGCCTGCATGGCTGTGTTGAAGGCCGCTCCGATTGTTCCAATGCCGCTCGCCTGGCTACCGGTTAGGACATTGGTGACTGTCTGGAAAATGCTGGTCTTCTGCTGGCTGGTCTTGCTGTGAGCGAAGAAGGATAGGCGGACTTGAACGATGCCGAGGCGTTCCTTGCTCTCACTAAATGGGCACTGGAGGATTGTTCCGTACCAACTGCCAAGGGAAGGGTGGACTAGTTCGATAAGGGCTCCGCTTGTGTCGGCCATTTCCTCCATGAGATCCGTGAGGTCTTGGTAGGCATCACCATTCATGATGGCTGTTAAAGCTCGTCCCAAGAGGCCGTTGTCGTTTACATCTAGCGAGCCTTCAATCTCGAAGATTGTAGGTCTCTGGCCTAGTGTCTCAACCATAGGAGTGAGGCCACCGGGATACTGATGGATAATGCGGTTGGCTCCGTAGCTAACTGTCTCATAACGATCCACGATGATTTTTGTGCCAGCTATCGTGCAGGTTTGAATGGTCATTTTACGGTACTCCATAGGTAGCTAAAGTTCTGCCGGGATGATCCTTTTGTGATCGTGACACTGATGTTCAGGCGTTTGCTGCTGACGAGTGTGCAGGCGATATCAATCTTGTCGCACATATTGTCGTCCAGCATGTCTTGCAGAGCTTCTCGGACGTAATCCGTTGCTCTTGCTTCGTAGTTTTCCTTGTCGGTGACGGGGAGGTGCCAAAGTTGCCAAAGGCGACTTCCGACCTTGCGCCCGTTCTCCTGATAGGCGTCGTACCAAAACCCTTCTTTGTTTTCGGTACGATCCCATGAGGTTTCCGCTCTTCTATTTGTAAAAAGGCGGAGGATCACGCATGTCTCAAGATCGTTGCTGGTGTCGATGTCCGTGACTGTCACGCCATTGATTACCGAGGTCGTGAAGGACCAATCTATCTGTTGTGTTTCTTCGTTAAAACAAAGCCTTATGTCAGCCATGCGTGATTTTCTCCTTAGTTGGTCTTCGAGTTCAGAGCCGCCTTGATCTGGTCGTCTTCTGCGCCTGCATCCTTCACGAGACTGATTATGTCGCTCCATTCATCAGCAGTCGGAGTTCTCTTCTCTGCGATGATGGAATAAACTTTCTCGATAAACTCGATGAATACAGGTGCTTCCTGAACAACAAGAGCGCCAAGGCTTGCGATTTCTGTAATCAATGAAGTGTTCATGTTATTTTCCTTCCGTTGAGGTCTTTCCGATTTTGTGATCGTCGAGATAAGTGACGAGTGCCGTTACGGCATCGTTTGCTAGAGTGTTTGCTGTGCTCGTTACGGTCGTTCCATTTGCATAAGCGGTGTCCACTGTTGCGAGGGCATCACTGGCATTTTTGTCCAAATCCAAGAGCGTATTGGCGATGTTCACATCGACCTTACCGAATGTGCCGCTTGCGTATTGAACGACAATCTTGTGAGCAACCACATAGGCAGAACTCGCCGTGTAGGCCGTTTCCTGTCTCTGCGTTGCCGAGCAAGCTGTTAGACTGATGGTGCCACCTAGCATCACTGCTGAAAGTAGAGCGCCTGTTATTACCTTTGTTTTCTTTGACATGAGGTTCCTTTCATGAGGTTGTTTCTCTGTGTATTTACTTGAAAGGAAGAAACCCCAGCCAAGAGGATGACCGGGGTTTCGACAACACACAGGATGCTACTTCTTGTAGCGTGGTATTTATGCTGGCGGACTTGTCTTTGAGCCCTTGCCGTTCTCCATGTGGGCATGAGACTGCAAGCTGATACCTGCGCCCACGACATCGCCGGACGCTGTAATCTTTCCGCTGACCTCAAGATCGCCGGTGATGGATACCTTGCTGCCATCGACCTCAATGACAGTCGTGCCGTTGATCGTGATGAATGTCTTGCTATTGGCTTCAATGTGGATGCCGTCTTGCGTGATCAGAACCTTCTGGTTTCGATGATCGTGCTGGCAGCTATCGCCTTGGCCGAGATTTGCCGGATGATAACGAGGGTCATGAGTGGCGATAACGAGCTTATTGTCATTGTGGCCTGTGCTGGAAACAGTCTGCCCGACTGCACCGGATAGGGCAGCGGACGCGAAACCATAGTTGCCGATGACCTGCACGTTATGGAGTTCGCCAGATGCGCCGTATGTCTGACACTGAGCCGTGTGGACCTTGCCGGTTGTGTTCGCATCCGTGGTGAAGAGGGTAGGCTTTGTCATATGGAGGATGCGGCTTTCCAGTACGGCAATCCTCTCCTGTAGGTTCGATATTGTTCTGTAATCCATGGCTTCTCCGTTCTGGTTACGATTTCGTATTGTAGTAGTCTGCCGAGGGATTGATGACGTTCGGCTGGATGCTGAATGCTTCACGCGGCATGAGCGTGATCTGGGTCGTTGATCCGTTTGTGAGGTCTCGAATCATCGTGTAGCCGGCGACAATCATCTTGCTATCTTTGATGCCTGTGAGGGGATCGGTCACGCTCACAAGGGTATTGATGTCCCAGAGATCGCCGCTGTCACTTTGGTAGCCTGTCATGACCAAGTTCATGACCATAGAGCGACCATAGTTCCGATTGGCCTGCCACTGGGCAATGTTCTGGGCATACTGGTGATCGGGAGAATCTAGGGAGTTAATCAGCAGGAGTTTGCGCTGTGTTCCCACAAGTTCTTGCTGTGGGTCTTTGCCAATGCCGGTAGGGATGGGGAGAGCAGGACCGCTGCTGTATTGATCATTCGGCTGAACGGCGACGACGTACTCCGAAAAGCGTCCGCTGATATCGAGGGAGAATGAGGTGTCCTCGATCATAGCAGTAGAGGTGTCGATTGTAGCAACGGGATTGCCATCTGCTACGTCTGCGATAACCAGTGCGCCACCCACGCTATCGTAGAGGATTTTGCCGTATATTCGCGCTGCTCTCTGCAAGATCGCATAAGGCGTTTCTCCTGCGTTGAGGTTCATCTGACTTAGCTGGTCTTGCTGATATGTCGAAGCCGCTGATGTGCCAGATTTCGCGTAGGTTTTAACCCCAAACGGGCTGCACAACGTCTGGGCCAAGCCGTTTAGGTCTTTGTAGGTTGCAACATATCCGGGGATCATGGCCGAGCAGTCGAAGAGGTCACGCAAGGCCGAGCGTCCCTGTATGACAACGGGGTGATCGCTCATGGAACCTGAGGTGTCCACACGTTCGAGGATGCCAGTGAACATGAGCTTCTTGGCTATGTAAAACGTCACTTTCTGATTTGCTTGGACGGCCTCTAGGAGTTCAGGAAGCCTCGCATAAGCAAGGGCGATAGTGATGGTGAAGTTGCCCGGTAGCTGCTCCATGGATCTGTTGAACTGGAATGATGTGTAGTTCAGGAGTTCGCGGTTCCCAACGTAGATATGAAACTCCATATCAGGTGGATGGAAGGCATTGCCTGTGACGGTGATGTTCTCGGTGCTCATCGGCTCAACACCTCATTCGTCAGGTCCATAAACAGCGGCCTGATAGGGGCATTTCGCATGATCAGTTCGTCATCTCGGGTGCCGTCGCCATATAGCTGCTGGGCTATCACGCAAGGCGGAAGGGATGTCTTCGTCGTGTATGTCGTGATGTCTGGAAGGCCATAACCTCGCGTCTGGATATCGAGAGAGATTTCAGCAATCGCATTGTTGAAATATTCGAAGATGTCCGTTTCGTTGGTCTGTCCCGCGTAGGTTATCTCTGCTGTGAACATGGGCAGGATCGTGTCACGGAAGTTGTAAGCATCAGTGGAAGAAGACCATGTGACGCTGGGCTCTGCACGGTAGATCGCTTCGAGGCAGGTTCGACGTGCCAGGGCGAAAACGGGATCATAAGAGGTGGCAAGAACGGACTGGGTGTTTACGTCATATCCGTACTGCGTGATGAGGTAAGTGAGCTGGGCCACATACTGTCCGGGATCGGTGTAGATGTTCCCTAGTGTCTCAACAATCTCCTGTAGGGTTGATGCTGCGCTGGTTATATCGCTCATAGTGTCTCCGGCTTGTTTTTGAAGTTTTTGGTGTTCCTTCTGTTCGCGGTCATAGCCACGTTGTCGTTCATGGATTTTTCTTGGAAGATCGCATGACGACTGTAGAGTTCGTAGTTCTCGTAATAGGTAGACTCTACCTTGTTGGCACATAGATAGAGGACTTCCCGAGATACCAGAGCCTCATTGCCTTCAATGTGCTTTAGCCATCGCTTTCCAGAGCCGTAGTAGCTCTTCCAGTTTGTGGCTTTTCCAGACGACGAGACGATCTGCTTTTTGCCAATATACCAGTACCCGTTGAACGTCATTTTATAGACGATTGCGACTTCTGTTCCCGGTGCGTAGAGGGTGTTTCCATGCTTCCAATCCATGCGAGTATTTATTGAGATTGGAATATCGGCGCTGATGTAGGAAACCCCACGGCACTTTTCCGTGGGGTCTATGAGTGAGTGCGTATCTGTTCTTCAGTTCACTGGATCAAGGCTTCTCTCTGATTTCTTGAGCCCATGCGTGACAGAACCTAATCAAGTCTGTTGCTGCATCAGTTAGAGCCGCTTGGCTCTTCTTCACGTTCAAGTCCCATATACTGTGGTCTACTCTTGAAGGCGCTTCCTGCTTTGGAAGCTCTTCTTCTTTGACGCCTATAAGGCCGAACGCCATTCTGGCTTCCTCAGGAGTAAGGTCGCCGTCTCTGATAGCGTCTGCGATTGTGTTCAATGTCTCGGGGGTCATAGCTGCAAGAGTTAGATCGTCCTGCGGTTCTGGATCGGGGAGGCTTACCGTTTTCGGTTCTTCGTTCAGTGCCTCGCTCACGATGATTGCTAGACAAGCTGGCATCGGATGCTTTTTGAGGCTTCTGTTTTTCTGGCTGTTATAGCGAAGACCTGTTGCTTCATCGGGGGTCACATAAAGGACGCCTTGCTTAAGGCGGTACTGGAGATTTCTCTTTAGGTCTTTCCAGCGCTTTTCGTATCCGCCTGTAGCAGTCTCGATTAGCAGGTTTAGATAATCTGTAAGCTCTGTATTCATATTTTTCATAACTTCTTCTCTCTCATTCTCAAATGAAGTTTCGGAGAACTGTTTTTGTTCTCTGTTTCTATTTATACTTTTGATTAAATGAGGCGCTGAAACAGCTAAATATCGGGGATTTTAACTTGGAGATATCCCATGAACTTACTTCTATCTATTTTAAGAACTCTCGCAGGCAAGCTCGCTGTGGCTCATAAGCTCACCGATAGCCAGATCATCGCTATCTGGTGTTCCGGCTATAACCCGCAGAAGATCATTTCTGCGTTGCCGAACGATGATGCGGACTTTGCAAACATTCTGGCTGTCGCTGCTATTGCGATAGACCTCCAGAATGGAACCCTGTCGGACACTGATGCCGTAGCTAAAGCGCAATACCTGGCCTCACGTCCGGTCGTTGTTGCTCCTGTTGCGACGCCGGAGCCCGCAACCCCTGAACCCGCTGCGCCTGAGCCAGAAACGACGACTGACGAAGAGCCTGCTTCCTCTGACGACAAGTCCTAATGGGAAAGTCGGTTTATGATCATCGCTGGCGCAAGGTGTCAGAGGCCATAAGACATGCGACGCCTTATTGCGAAGACTGCATGGACGAGGGCACTGTCACGACTGCTGAAGATATGCGCCTCGATGTCGATCACATCATTCCAATCGAGGTTGATCCCTCGAAAAAGTATGATGCCGATAACCTGCGCGTTCGTTGCATCCGGCATCACTCGATCAAGACCTGTTCGGAAAACAATCACTGGAATAACCGAGAACTCCGCAAGCCAAAGCAATGGTGGATGAGTGACGAATGGGACAGTGATGCCTCTTCTGAATGAATGTGGAAAAGCCCCGGCTGTTTGGCTCGGGGCTTTTTTATCGTCTGGCTTTCTCCCGTTGTTCGTGAATGGTGTTTGCACGTTCGATCCACCATTCCAGTTCGCCTAAAGGCATATGGTAAGGGGAATAGGGATCGTTTTCGTTTACGTGCTTCCAATCGAAAAAGAGGATCAGTTCTCTAATATTGCCCCTGAGAACATCAAGGGTTTCGGAGGTAACATTAGATCCCGTTAGTTTCCCAAGAAGTCGTCGATTGCTCGAATGACGTTACCGGGCATGATGCCGATATCGAGTGCCGTAAGCCCGGTTGCTTTCGTGTAGACATACATATTGGCTTCCGCGATGCCATTAGGCGTTCCGTCATTCATTCCTGATGCTACCTGCAACTCCGAATAGTTAGGCTTGCGAACAGTGACCTTGGAGTGTCCGCCAACGGCTGGCTTCAAAGTGATTTCTAGTTCCTCGTCCGTCTTGATCGTAATGCTCTTAGCCATTGGTTTCGTCTCCTGTGTTTCCTGCTTCTGCTGCTGGTGCTTCCGTTGTTGGGTAGAGCGCATCGACTGTGCTCAATACCGATGTGATTGCCACTTGGGGCTGATCTGCCACTGCTAGTAGGTGCTTCAAAACTAGGACGTTCTTCAATACGTCCTTCGGAAGCTGTCCGGCAATGTATAGGCTTACAATATCGTTCTGTGTCATGTTTTATCTCCATGTGTTTATGACACATCTATTTATTGTTCTGACATATGAAGGGAATAAGTATTCAAGAGGTGGGTTAAGTTTACCAAATAGATAAAATATTCCTACGAACATAGTGTTCAGCCTTGGCTCATCTCATGACGGAGTATTGTCATGGAGATTAGCGAAAAGGGATTATCCATTATCCAGCATTATGAAGGTCTGAGGCTCACAGCCTACAAAGACACAACCGGTATCCCAACGATCGGTTACGGCTCCACAGGCCCCGATGTTCACATGGGTATGACCATCACGAACAGTCAGGCGACCTCGTTGCTCAAAAATGACCTGGCGGTTTTCTCGCAGATGCTAAACAGCAAACTAGCAAAGCCCATTGAGCAGTGGCAGTTCGATGCCCTCATGAGTTTTCTCTATAACGTCGGTCCCGGCTCATCGAAGAAAGATGGCCTGTTTGTCCTTCGCAATGGAAAGGCTTCGACGTTGTGGTCATGCGTTCAGACAAACCGAATGTCTGCTGCTGCTACCCAGTTTGGCTTATGGAATAAAGCCGGAGGTGTCGTGTTGTCGGGTTTGTCTCACCGACGCCACACGGAAGCATGGCTGTTTTCAACCGGCAACGTGCAGTTCTTTAACTGAACGCATAGGCGGCCGTCACAACTAGCATCATCATGAACAAGCCCAAGAGCAAACTGCGTATGGCAAACAGGAGAAGTCCACCCAGATAGGCGACTTTCACTAAGGCCCAGACGTGTGCCTTGATCCATATCCATAAAAACCAAAAACGATCCATGTCATGTGTACCTCATACGATTGCGCTAGGGAGTGCTTGGTGAACGCGAGGCGGAGCGATTGTCATTCCGCCTCCGCTTTTTGCTCTTGCCTGAATGCGACCGTCAGCAACCTCGATGTTCATCTGGTGCGTAAAGGACTGTGACTGGCTTGCCGTTATCTGGGACTGGGTTGCTTTGGCTTCCGTTGTCGCCTGTTTGTTGTTGATATCAGCAAGGCGATTGTTTGAGTCCGTGAGCTTTGCCAGCATTGTATCCGAGGAAGCCGGGGAGGCTGATATGTTGCTAGCGATATCTGCACGGCCTCGCATTTCGCCCCATGTGTTTGCAGGTCTCTCGTAGAACTTGGAAACCGTTGCCGCTGCTAGGCGTGGGTCATTGTTGTTCTGCAACTTCTGGAAGACATTTCCGCCAGTCGCCGTCTTGGATTCTGCAACGTAGAACTTTTCCTGTTCTCGTCGTGCCTGATCGAGATCCGTTACGCTCTGCATGGAGTGACCAAACATCTTGGCGTATGCAGCCTGTCTGTCTTCGTGCCACTGTCCGATACCGTAAGCGTGACCACCATCACCACGAGCGAACGGGTTGAAGTTTGACTCCTTGAGCATGTTTGCCGCGTAGCCGGTTGCGTTGGCCTTGTTCAGACCTAGCCCCATAAGCTCACTGATAGCCTGCGGAGCCATCTTGTAGCCCTGACTGTTCTGGGGGATCGCTTTCGTTGTGGTTGAGCCTGCTGCTGCGTCTGTGGGTGATCCTGATGAACTTGCCTGCGCGACTTTCTCGGCTGTCAGGTTCTTATTGAAGTCATCGACAAGGGGTTTTGCAACGAACCCGATAGCCTTTCCTACTTTCGTTCCGGCGATCCAGTTAAGTGCGCCTTTAATCTTATCGAAGATCGGGCTGATGTATGACCATCCGGCATCGAACACGGCTTTAACGCCGTCCCACATTCCCGAGAACGTAGTCGAGACAAGATCGGTTAGCGGCTGTATGGCCTTTATCGCACCACCGAAAATGTCCTTAACAGTGTCCCATGTGGCTTTGAAGTAGGGACCAACTGTGTCCCAGTGCTGATAAAGCTCGTATGCCGCAACACCCAGAGCCGCAACCACACCGACTGCAATAGCAACAGGTGCCGCGATAGCTGCAATGGCTGTCCCAAGAGCACCGAACAACTCCGTAAGGGAGCCAAGTTCAGCGAGTTTCATAGCCACGGAGCCGAAGCGCATGAGGCTCGTAGTTGCTCTAACTGCCCAACTAGCAACCTTGAAGCCTACAAGGATCTCCACAATGCCTTTCAGGCCACCGAGACTATTCACAACCCCCATGGCGCCCTGAGCCATACCGGCCCAGTTAATACTGCCAACCCACTTCGCCAGACCCGCAATGCCGCTGCTGATCTGGTCGATAAGCTGATTGGCCTGCGGAGACGTTGCAAGCCAGTTCGAGAACTGATCAAGCATCGGAGTGAGGGCAGGGGTTAGTTTGCTGGCTATCGAGTTACCGAAGCCCTGGACTGCTAATCCGACACTTTGGAACGACTGCCGGAGTTGCGCTCCTGCGGCAGTGTTCTGCTCGTTGGTTCGCAAGAGCTTCTGCGCTCTTGCGTTCATATCATCGTAATACTGGCTTACTGATTTATGAGCGTTCTTCGCCTGTTCGATCAGTCCCATGAGAGCCGGATCAACACCTGCTGCACCCAGACGAGAGCGAGCCGTGGCGGCTGACATACCAGCGTTCATATCATTGCTGGTCTTCTGAAGAGCCGTCTTCGTCCACTGATCCGAAGACATGCGATTGCTCAGGCCCATGGAGTGGATTGCGGCCTGTTCATCGCCCGAGGCCGTGCCGTTTTTATATCGACGCTGCACGTCCTGAACGTGTTCCGTTGTGGCAACAAAACTGTTGCCCAGCCCTGTTAGCGATCCTGCTCCTTGCAGCCCTCGCAGAGCAGTCGAAGCTACGCCGAGTTTTCCGCTTAGGTTTTCCACCTGTTGCGACATATCGGAGAAGCCTTTGATCATGTCGGCTATGCCCGCGAGTGATCCCAGACCTACAAGTCCGCCAACTATCTTACTTGCTGTTGCCACCTTACCTGTGAGGTTGGAAACGTTCTTCGTTATGTCTTTGATACCGGCTATCTTGCCGAACTGCTTCAACTGATTGTTGAGAGCAATGCCGGGAGCCTGTGTGGCTTTAAGCTGGTTATTAAATCCCTTTAGAGCGTTTGTTGCGCCTTTTAGATCGAAGCCAAATGATAACTGATACGATCCCGTACTCGCCATAATCTAATCCTTAACTGCATTTATTCGTATCCGTATTTAGAGAAAAAGAACCCCCGTCCTTTCGGTACGGGGGTTTGTTAAAGATGTCCGTCGATGAGTGTTCCCGATTAGCTTTCGATGATCGACAAGCAGGAAATCTCTAGCTCACTGGTGTTTTCCTTTGGGGATACCTTGATGGAATCACCGAAGAGGCAGCCTGTCGCTGTTACGAGAACACCGAAACGAGTTGTGAAGGTCACAACGGCATCGGCGAGCCCTGCAAACATGCTCGGCTTATAGCCAGCAGGCCAACGAACGGTAACGCTAATGCTACCCGGCGTTGGTTCATACGAGGTCGTATA
>NZ_BEWP01000018.1 GCF_002723995.1 Gluconobacter kondonii
CCTTCATTATGCGAGGGAGAGTCGGTTAGTGATATGGATCAAAAACTGAACTTCCTGACGAAAATGTCAACAGGATCTGTTTTCAAATCGTATGTTGTCATATAATCTATTGATATGTCAACAGTTGAGGTGTCATTGAAAATGGCTGTCCAGTATGGTGCGTCCCTTCTTCGGGAGAGCAGTTTTCATGACATGGAACTGACCTTTCATGTCATGCGGCTGTCGAGCCTGTGGCGGGCCCAGCTTGACCGTCTTCTACGCCCTGAGGGCATGACGCTCGCGACCATGCGGCCCATGGCCTATCTGATGGTGATGGGAAACGGGTTGAAGCAGAGCGATCTGGCGTCAGTCATGGGGGTGGACAGCTCTGCACTTGTTCGGGTTCTGGACCAGTTGGGACGGGAAGGATTGATTTCGCGCGGGCCCGATCCTCATGACCGGCGCTCTAATCTTGTGGCACTGACGAAAACCGGGATGGCACGCTGTCGGAGGTTCCAGCAGATTGCAGCGGAGCTTGAGGCCCGGCTGACCAAAGGGCTTCCCGAGGAGGAGGCAGAGATGCTGCGAGATCAGCTTGGCATGATGGAGAGCAGATTTTCCCTGTCCGATGTCTCGTCCTGCTGAAGCTGCGATCCCTTATGAAAAACCTTTTCCGTCAGATGTTTTCTTTTGACCGCAGCAGCATCCGCTGGCGGAATTTCCTTGCGACGGCGGCTTTCACGGCGCGTGTTTTCCTGTCCATCGGGATTGCGCTCTTTCTGGCGTTCATGATCCAGCTTGAATCGCCGATGAGTACGGTCACGACCGTTCTGATCGTTGCCAATCCGACCGTGGGCGCGCTGGTGTCCAAAAGTGTGTGGCGCATGACCGGAACGGTGATTGGAGCGGCGTTGAGCACGGCTGTCATGGCGATGTTTGTACAGTCCGCGGTTCTGTATTTCATGGCGCTTTCGGTCTTTGTCGGACTGGCCTGCATGACGGCGACGTGCCTGCGGTATTTCAGGGCTTATGCGGCGGTTCTGGCCGGATATACGATCGTTATCGTGGCCGTTCCTGCTTTTACCCATCCCGAGAACATTTTCCTGTCGGCGATGATGCGGGTGTCGGACGTGGCGCTCGGAATTGTGGTGACGGCGGCTGTCTTCATGGTGACGTCGCCCCGGCGGCGTCAGGGGACGATGGAGGCATTGTCGGGGGCGTTCCGCGAGACCCTTCGCCATGCTCTGGTTTTTCATGAAGGACTGGTTCGTCCTGCCGTCATACAGGACGTTCAGAATGCGGAACCAGCCGTTGCCGATGGGGCATTCCGGACGCTGCCGCAGACCCTCTATGATGGCAGACAGCGCCTTCTGGGGCAGCTTGCGCGTCTGGGGCCGGCTATCGAATACGCGGCAACCGACAATCCGGATATTCATGCAGGGGTGAGGGGCTATCGACTGGCGGTCAGTCGCATGACGGGGCTTGTCGCGTCCTATCATCCGTACTGGCGTAATCTGGGGATCGCGAACCCGCTCTCGGCAGATGTGCATCGTGAAATCCGCGATACGCTGACCCGGATCCTTGTCCTGACGGAGAGTGCGGGATGGATCGAGCAACCGCAGAGCGTGCTCGCATGTCTGGAAGACGCGCTGGAACGGCTGGAAAGTCTGGAGCGTTCTGCGATATCGCCAGAAGCTCAGGCGTCGGTCGATAATACCCGCGATATTCTGTTTCAGTTGCGGGAAATCGTGCTGGATCTGTCCAGCCCGCGTGGCGCGCATGTCCGGGTGCGAAGCGGGCTGCATGTAGAATGGATGTCCGCGATCTATAATGGATTGCGCGGAATGCTCATCGCCTTTCTGGCCTGCATGATCTGGTACATCACGTATTTCCCGACCGGTCCGATGATGATCATGTATGTGGTGGCGGCATCGAGCCTGCTGTCGACCGTACCATCGGCTGCCCGGGCCAGTGTGCCGATGGCGATCGGTACGGCGCTTTCGGTCCCGGCCTGCTGGCTGTGCCATATCGTGGCGCTGCCTCGCGTGGATGGGTATCCGATGCTCTGGCTGTCGATCTGTGCGTGCATGTTGCCGGGCGTGTGGCTCCAGTTTCATCCGCGCTACGGGATCGGCGCTTTTGGCTATACGGTCTTTCTGGCCATGCAGTTGATGGTGACGAACAGCATGGTTGTGGATGACATCACGCTCATCAATACGTGGCTGGCCATCCTGATGGGGTGTGTGCTGCTTGTTCTGGTGTTCCGGGTGATTATGCCAGCCGATCAAAGGCTGTATGCGTCGCGGCTTGTGCTGTCTCTGGGGCGTAGTTTGCAGAGTCTTTCAAGTCAGCCGGGTGCGAAAGTCCCGTCCTGGATGGTATGGGAAGGGGCGCAGATCCAGAAAGTCTCGAGTCTGCTGATGCGCCTGTCTCTGGTCACGTCACCAATTGACCGGCAGGGTTATGTGGATGGTGCGTTTGCTGCGTTGTCCCTTGGCCGTCTGCTGATCCGTCTCAGGCGCGCGGCGGAGAAGGCTGGATTGACTGCTGCCCAGACGGAAGCCCTCAACACGGCCCTTGCGTCTTTCAGAATGCTGCGTCGGGACCCGGCTGGTACGGCGGCCTCTCTAAGAGAAGCAGCGCGGCTAATCGGCTCAGACAATGATCCGGGCATGGAGGATGTGTTTCGCGTCCGTCTTGTGGCCTGTCTGGAGCAGAGCGCGCATATCATCGACAGCATTCCGGGGTTTTTCCACGCGGATGGTCCGTTGAATTGCTGGTTCGATGAACGCGGGACTGTGAAGTTGGTAACGGCTACCCCGGCAGGATGACGATCAGGAGGCCGCTCGGTCGCGGATGACATCCAGAGACAGGCGGGCCGATTCCAGAATATGCTGCTTTGTCAGTCGTCCAAGTTCGTCGCTGTCACGTTTGCGGCAGGCTTGAAGGATCTGGAAATGTTCGGCGTCCGTTGCGGTTTTTCGTCCCGGCAGTTCCAGATGGGCGCGGATATAGCGGTCGAGGCGCGAATGAAGGTCGTGGATCATGCTGTATAGTCGCGGGCGACGGGCAGCGGCATAAATGGCGCCATGAAACTCCCAGTTCAGCCGACCGGACTGGGCCATGCCGTGGCTGCCACCTGTTCCATTCACGAATGCCTCATAGGCGTCCTCGATATGGGCCAGGTCAACACGGGTGAGGGTCGTCATGGCCAGTCCTGCCGCCATGCTTTCCAGCGAAGCGCGGATGTCCGAATATTCCAGAATGTCGGCTTCGCTCATCCCCGTCACCACGGCGCCGCGATGGGGCAGAAAGGCGATCAGCCCCTCTGCTTCAAGCTGTTTGAGCGCCTCGCGGACCGGAATGGTGGAGACGCCGAAATTACGGGCCAGTTCGGACTGACGCAGAGGCTGCGCGTCGGTCAGTATGCCATCCGTGATGGCACGGCGCAGGGCGTCCGCGATTTCGAGCGAGGCCGAGCCGCTTTTCGTATCAACAGGCGTGAAAGTCGGTGCGGCATCGCTCATGAGGTCGGTTATCCGTCAGTGGGGCGGTCCTCATAGCATGATCGCAACAAACGATCATGCTCGTGGGATATTACCCGATGGTCATCAGGCTCGCATTGCCACCTGCGGCCGTCGTGTTGGTGCTGACGACCTTTTCCTGAAGCACCCATTCGGGCCGGATCGGGCTTTTTGCGTCCACCATATAAAGCTGTACGACCATGCCCGAGCGCGACAGGGCCGTGCGGGCCTGTTCGGCCATCTGCCGTTCTTCGAAAGATGCGAGGATCGTCCGGCATCCTGCGGCGCGCCCGCCCTGAGTGCGGCGGATATGCAAAGCGAGGGCATGCGGCAGGTCGGAGACCCAGTCCGAGGCCACGTTCGGCCCCTGAACGAAGGCCGTATTTCCGCCGCTCAGGGCGAGCCCTACGGCGCGAAGCATGGTTTCCCGGTCACTGGCAACGCACAGGACGGCGCCGCGCGGCAGAAGCTGGTAGAGATTGGTCTCGCCAACCGGGCCGGGAAGCTCGCGCGTGGTGCCGCATAGGCCATGCTGCATGCCTTCCACGATTTTCTGATAAAGCGGAAAACTGCTCTGCATCAGCCAGGACAGGAACAGCCGGGCAGGTTCAGGAAGTTCCTGTTTTTCCCAGCCGATATGGGGCGGGGTGGTGCTCATCAGGCGGCGCAGGATTAGTGGACCACCGGCTTTCGGTCCTGTCCCGGACAGTTTTTCGCCTCCAAAAGGCTGGCTGCCGACAACCGCGCCGACCATGTTGCGATTGACATACAGGTTTCCGGCCTCGATGCGGGACGTGACATGCGCCATACGGCTTTCGATCCGGGTGTGGAGGCCGAATGTCAGACCATAGCCGGACTGGTTGATGGCGTTGAGCAGGGCTTCGAAGCCGCTGGATTCAAAGCGCAGGACGTGTAGCACGGGTCCGAAAACCTCGCCCTTCAGGTCTGCCAGACTGTTGATCTGGATAATGGTCGGGGCGATGAAGGTGCCATTTTCTGCACCTTCCGGCAGCGGAAGGGACCATACGGCGCGGCCGTGCATGCGTGTTTCGTCAATATAGGTCTGAATACCTGAGCGGGCTTCGGCGGAGATGACGGGGCCGACATCGGTGCGCAGTTGCGCTGGATCGCCGACCCGCAGTTCTTCGACCGCACCGCGCAGCATGGTCAGGACGCGATCGGCGCAGTCCTCCTGCACGCACAGGACGCGCAGTGCGGAGCAGCGCTGGCCCGCGCTGTCGAATGCCGAGACCAGCACATCCGCCACGACCTGTTCGGTTAGAGCGGAACTGTCCACGATCATGGCGTTCTGTCCGCCCGTTTCAGCAATGAATGGAACGGGCTGCCCATCCACTCCTGTACGGCCGGCCAAGGTTTTGGCGATCAGACCTGCAACGGCGGTGGAGCCGGTGAACATCACGCCGGAAATCCGGGCGTCGGCTACGAGCGCTGCACCGGTTTCGCCCGCACCGGGAACGAGGCGGAGCGCGTTTTCCGGAATTCCGGCTTCCCGCAGAAGAGAGACGGCGCGCAGGGCGATGAAGGGAGTTTCCTCGGCCGGTTTGGCGACGACCGTGTTGCCAGCCGCGAGGGCTGCGGAGACCTGTCCAAGGAAGATGGCAAGCGGAAAGTTCCACGGGCTGATACAGGCGACGACACCGAGCGGCGCACTGCTGCCTGTCCGGGCGATGTCCTGCGCCTGTGCGGCATAATAACGCAGGAAATCCACGGCCTCGCGGACTTCGGAAAGCGCATTGGCGTAGGATTTACCAGCTTCACGAACCAGAAGGGCCATCAGGTCTTTCTGGTACTGTTCCAGCAGATCAGCCGCACGGTCAAGCTTTGCGCTTCGCTCGTCAGCGGAAAGAGCCGCCCATGCCGACATCTCGCTTTCTGCAAAATCGATGGCCTTGCGGACATCGGCTTCGTTTCCGAAACGGACCGTGCCGATCCGGTCGGAATGGTTGGAGGGGTTGCGGATATCCTGCACTTCGCCTGAACAGGATGTATCCTGAAGCGCCTGCTCGGCAGACACGCGGACGGCCTCGGATAGAGCAGCGATGGTGTGTTCGTCGGTCAGGTCCAGTCCGTGCGAATTGGTCCGCTCGGGTTCGAACAGGTCTTTCGGAAGGGCAATAGCCGGATGAGAGGCACCCGGCGGCTCCACGGTCTTGGCCAGTGCGACCGGGTCTTCAATCAGGCTTTCGATCGACAGGCTCTCATCACCGATCTGATTGACGAAGGAGGAGTTGGCGCCGTTTTCCAGCAAACGGCGCACCAGATAGGCCAGAAGCGTCTCATGCGAGCCGACCGGGGCATAGACGCGGCACGGGCGGTTGAGCTTCTGCGGCCCGACGACTTCATTATAAAGCGTCTCGCCCATGCCGTGCAGGCACTGGAACTCGTAGTCGCCAATCTGGAAGTTCAGTCCTGCCAGCGTATAGATCGTGGCCAGCGTGCGGGCGTTGTGCGTGGCAAACTGCGGGAAAACCACGTCGCGGGCGGCGAGAAGTTTTTTGGCGCAGGCGATATAGCTGACATCGGTGTAGCATTTGCGCGTGTAGACTGGGAAATCCGTCTGGCCTTCGACCTGCGCCTTCTTGATTTCGCTGTCCCAGTACGCACCTTTCACCAGCCGGATCATAAGACGGTGTCCGCTGCGGCGTCCGAGGTCGATCAAATAGTCCAGAACCTTCGAGGCGCGGCGCCCATAAGCCTGCACCACGATCCCGATGCCGTTCCAGCCGTCCAGTTCGGGGCAGTGACACAGGTTTTCGATCAGGTCGAGCGAGAGGTCGAGACGTTCGCTTTCTTCGGCGTCGATATTGATGCCGATGTCATAGCGGCGGGCCTGAACGACGAGATCCTTCAGGGTCTGGCCCAGTTCTTCAAGAACGCGCTCGCGCTGGGCGAAGGCGTAGCGGGGGTGAAGAGCTGAGAGCTTGATCGAAATGCCTGCTTTTTCATAGACATTCGCGCCACGGGCAGTCTGGCCGATGACGTCGATGGCGCGTTCGTAGTCGTGGCGGTAGCGCAGGGCGTCGGCTTCCGTCATCGCGGCTTCGCCGAGCATGTCGTAGGAGTATTTGAAGCCGCGTTCCTCGGGCTCTGCGCTGACCTTGCGCGCGTCCTCGATGGTTTCCCCAATGACGAACTGTTCGCCCATCATTCGCATGGCGATGTCGAGCGCACGTCGGACCAGTGGCTGACCGCCCCGTCCGACAAGGCGGAATAATGCGGCGGCGAGGCCCTCATCGGTCTCGTTGGTCAGCTTGCCGGTCAGCATCAGGCCCCATGAGGCCGCGTTTACGAAAACGGTCTTTTTCCCGCCCATGTGAGACAGCCAGTTTCCCGTGCCGATCCGGTCGCGGATCAGAGCGTCGCGTGTGGCGGCATCGGGAATGCGCAGGAGCGCTTCGGCCAGACACATCAGGGACACGCCCTCGGCGGAGGAAAGCGAGAACTCCTGCACGAGAGCCTCGACACCGCCCGGACGGCGCTGGGTGCGCAGGGTGCGGGTCAGATGGCGGGCGACGTCGAACGTGTTCTGCTGTTCCGTCTCGGTTAGCGTGGCCTGCTCGATCAGGGGAAGGATACAGTCCGCCTCAGGTCTGCGCATGTCTGCTGCAATGGCCTGACGGAGGGGGGAGCGGACAGGATAGGACGGCACAACAGAGGACATGGACTCAGCCTTGGGCAGAACACTCGGTCTGAGTTCTATAATCATATACGATCATGAAGAAAATATATGAAATGAGCGTTCGAATCATTTTTGTATCGTATCTGAAACCTGTCTCTTTTTTTCTCCGAACCGTTCGTTCCATGTGGGCAGGGATGTGGCGCCGGGCAGCGGTCCCGCCTCGTACACGCCACGGGCGATGGCGCGCGCCGTGACCTGTGTGGCGGCGTGGAGGATTTCCGTCCATTCCTGAGGCGTGGGTGCCGGTTTTTCCCGTGTAGAGACTCCGATCATGGCGTCGCCGTCCAGAGGCAGATGGGCTGGGAAAACGCCTCTCGCCACGCCATCCTGAGCGAGAATGGCAAGGCGTTTGGCCTGTGTTTTGGTGAGGGTTGCGTCCGTCGCGATCAGGCCGATCGTGGTGCCGGTGACGGAGGCCCATTTGGAGCGCAGGCGCAGGTCTTCTGACGTGAGATGCGCGGGCATGCCCAGACCGCCGAATTCATGTCTCTGTTCGAAAGGCGCGCTCCAGAAATGGGGGCCATCGCCGATCGTGGCTGTCCCGACGGCATTGACCGCGACCAGAGCGGCCACGCGGTGTCCGGCCGGGGTTATGGTGCTTGCCGAACCTAATCCTCCGCGAAGTGTGGCAGTTGTAGCGCCTGTTCCTGCGCCCGCGGTGCCCAGTCTGAAACAGCCATGGCGGGCGTTTTCGGCAGCCTGATGCCCCATGTCGGCATAGGGGGAGTAGCGTCCCCAGGACGTCTGACCGCCTGCTGGCAGATCATAAAGACTGGCCTGTACGACGATGGGGACGCGGATCGTGCCTGGTGGAAGGGGCGTGTTTCCGAACTGTTCCCGCAGCCACGCCTGAACCCCCGTTGTGGCATCCAGACCGTAAGTGGAACCGCCTGACAGAACGATTGCATGGATATGTTCGACCAGATTTTCGGGTTCCAGCAGCGCGGTTTCCCTCAGCGCCGGAGCGCCGCCCGGAAAGCTACCGGAGGCAGTGACCGGACTGTCGAACAGAATGACCGTCACCCCCGTGCGCAGGTTCAGATATTCACTATGGCCCACGCGGATTCCAGGGATGTCGGTGAGCAGGTTCAGGCTGGTCATGCGGCCTCGTCGGTCAGAAGGAGTTTTCGAGCAGTGCCCGCGTCTCTGGTTGGGTCGGGGCATTCAGGACGGTGGAGGCCGGTCCGGATTCTACAATCCGTCCCTGTTCCAAAACGGCGATATGGTGCGACATATGGCGGATGACAGCCAGATCGTGGCTGACGAAAACATAGGCCAGTCCGTGTTTTTGTTGCAGATCCAGCAGAAGGTTCAGGACGATGGCCTGTGTCGAAACATCCAGCGCCGAAACGGCCTCGTCCGCGATGATGACGGATGGGCGCGTGATCAGGGCGCGCGCAATCGCAATGCGCTGTCTCTGACCACCCGAGAAGGCTTTCGGATAGCGGTTTGCGCTTTCAGCGGAGAGGCCGACTTCGGCGAGAGCCGTCAGAATGCGGGCTTCGCGGTCTGGGGCAGGGTCAAGGGCCTCCCCGACGATCTCGCGGACCGTCTGGCGTGGGTCGAGGGCGCCGTAAGGGTCCTGAAAAATCATCTGGATGGCAGGACGGATCTTTTCCCGTGCGGCGCGGGAAGCTGTTGCGAGATCCTGTCCCTGATAGAGGATTTGTCCTTCATGGGGGGGGATGAGGCCGCTCAAGAGACGGCAGAGGGTTGATTTTCCGCTGCCGGACGCGCCGATGATTCCGAGCGTCTGGCCCGGCAGGACATCAAGGCTGACAGTATGCAGGATTTGCCTTCCGGACTGTCCGAACGTCACATTCCGGGCCTGAAGGATCGGGGTCATGCCGGTACCGTATAAAAGGGCAGGCGCGTTAAGGGCGTATGGGCCGCGCCATGCAGGGACATAGCGAGAAGGGCCTGCGTATAGGGATGGGCGGGGGCGTCGAATATGGAGACAGTCGGGCCCTGTTCCACACAGATCCCATCTTTCAGCACCAGAACGTGATCCGCATGATGACGGACCAGACCCAGATCGTGAGAAATCATCAAGAGGGCCATGCGGTGCGTCTGGGTGTGTTGATTTACAAGTGTCATCACGTCTGCACGGGTGCGGGCATCGAGAGCTGTGGTGAATTCATCCGCGATCAGGAGGGCGGGTTTGCAGGCCAGTGCCATGGCCAGAAGCGCGCGCTGCCTTTGCCCTCCCGAAAGCTGATGGGGATAGGCGCGTTCGTTCACGCCTGCTTTCAAAAGGCCAACTTGCTCCATGAGAGCGAGGGTTTGATCGCGGATTTCGGAACGTGTGAGTATTGTATGAAGCCGAAGCGTGTCGGCGATCTGTGCGCCAATCCTTCGCATGGGGTTGAGCGCTGACATGGGTTCCTGAAAGATCATGCCGAGCGTGTTTCCACGGATCTGACACCATTGAGGTTCCGTAAGCGTCAGAAGGTTTTCATCGTTCAGACGAATTTCTCCGTGAGGCTGGAATCCGGCTGGCAGTAGCCCCATGAGGCTCAGGGCCAGTGTGGATTTCCCCGAGCCTGACTCGCCGATAACGGCAAGGATTTTTCCCGCTTCTAGAGTAAAGGAAAGGGCGTGAAGGATGGGACGGGCTAGGCTGTGAACGCTCAGATCCATGACCTGAAGAAGAGAGGTCATGGCGCGCGCTCCTGTAGCGGGGCATCCAGAGCATCGCGCAAGCCGTCACCGGCCATGTTGAACCCCAGAACGAGCAGCATGATTGTCAGGCCCGGCACGGCGACCAGAAGCGGATGATCGAAAATATGGATCTGGTAAGCGGCCAGCGCCCGGCCCAGATCCGGTCGAGGTGGGGGCGCGCCCAGCCCAAGATAGGACAGTCCCGCATCGGACAGGATAGCGAGTGCGAGCGAGGATGTTGCCTGAACCGTCAGAAGCGGGAGGATGTTCGGTAGGACGTGCCGTCGTAAAATGGAAACGGTGCCGCGTCCGGCTAGACGGGAGGCTGCGATATAGTCCTGAATCAGAATGGTGCGTGCAGCCTGCCGGGTGATGCGGATCTGGGCGGGAAGGCCGAACAGGGCGATGGCGAGGATTTCACCCGTGGCCGAAGCTCCGAGCGCCGTGACTAGAAGAGCGGCGGTCAGAACGGGCGGAAACGCCAGACCCAGATCGGCCAGACCCATGATGACTTTGGGTGGTTTCCCGGCCGCCATCAGTCCCAGTGCCGTTCCCGCAACTGTGGAGAGGCAGACGGCCATTGCCGCGATCAGGACGCTGTTGAATGCTCCCGAAAGCACGAAGGTCAGAAGATCCCGGCCGAAGGGATCGGTTCCAAGCGGGTGTAACAGGGAGGGACGTGCATAGCGGTGCATGACGTCGATGGCCGGAGCACGGGCACCCGTGAGCAGGGCCGTGACGAATGCAGGAAGCAGAACGATGCCGAGCAACGCGCTGCCAGTCCAGAGTGTCGGGTTGGTGCGCGTGTTCATGGGCGTTCTTCCCCAAGGCGTGGGTCCAGAAAACGCACCAGTGCTGCCAGCAGAAAACCGAGGATTATGACGGCGGTGACGATCAGCATGACGAGGTTTTGCACGACGGGCAGATCACGCTGGTTGACGGCTTCCAGCAGAAGTTTTCCGCAGCCGGGCAGGCTGAACACGCTTTCGACGATGATGCTGCCCGTTATGAGAACAGGAAGCTGAATCCCGGCCAGTGTCAGAACCGGGATCAGGGCGTTGGGCAACGCAACGCGCCACAGGACGCCAGAGCGGCTGTAACCTTGGGCGCGGGCCGTGCGGATGAAATCCTGCGACAGGGTTTCGATCAGGGAAGAGCGCATGAAGCGTGCGGTGATGGCGGCCTGCGGGACGGCGAGTGCGACGGCCGGAAGAATGAGCGCTCTCAGGCCGGTGAAAAATCCATGACCCCAGCCCGGAAAACCGCTGGCTGGCAGCCAGTGAAGGGTCAGGGAAAACAGGAACGTCATCATCATCGCCAGCCAGAAATCGGGAATGGACTTCAAAAGCTGAAGCATTGCCATAAGGCCCATATCGGACATTTTCCCCCGGTTTGCAGCGGCGGTCATGCCAAGCGGGATGCCTGCGCCGAGCGAGAGCAGCATGGCCAGCAGGATCAAGGGCAGAGTGCTTTGCAAGCGTTCGCCAATCAGGCTGCTCACGGGGACATCGTAGATGTAGCTGCGGCCCAGATTGCCGCGTATCAAATCGCCGACCCAGTGTGCGTATCTTGCGGGCAGGGCGGTATCCAGCCCGAGTTGATGATGCAGGGCGGCGATGCTCTCGGGACTTGCGTCCAGTCCGAGCATGACGGAGGCCGGGTCGCCGGGGATGAGGTTCATGGCGGCGAAAATGACAAGACTTGCAACGATCAGTAGCAGGAGCCGCTGAAAGGCCAGAGACAGGACGTTCATCCCGTCATGGCTCCCAGAAGACGCCACCCAGCGGGCAGCCTGCGATGGGCTGATTGGTCCACAGGCCTCTGAGATGGCGGTTCAGGACGGTCTCACGGGGCATCGAGAACAGGAAGATGTTAGGTTCGTCCTGTGAAAGTTGTGTCTGCATCTGTGCGGAAAGCGCACGGCGCAGAACAGGATCGGCTGTGGCTTCATAGCGCCCCAGAAGGTCGTGAAAGACGGGGCTGTGATAGTGAAAATAGACCGGTGTGCGGTCATAGATTGCGATGTCGTGTGGCTCCGTATGTGCGATGACGGTCATGTCGAAGGCGCCCTGTCCGTAAATCTGGCTGAGCCATGCGGGCCATTCCACGGGTTGGAGCGTGACGTTCAGCCCGATCTGTTCCAGGTAGGCGGCGATGAGTTCGCTGCTGTCGCGTGCATAGCCGATGGGCGGGAACGCCAGCGTCAGATGCAGGCCGGGCGCAATGCCTGCGTCCCTCAGAAGCGCGCGGGCATGATCGGGGTCGTAGGGATAACGGTCGGGCAGGGCAATGTAATCGGGATCGTCCGGCGCCATGTGCGATTGCAGGAGCGTCGCGTCACCTTCCGCCACAGCCTGAATCAGCGCCTTGCGGTCAATGGCCTGCGCGATGGCCTGTCGGACGCGCAGATCGTTGAATGGGCGGCGGGCATTGTTGAGGGCGAGAATGGCCTTGAAGGGAAAGCTGCCGCGGACGACCTCAAGCTGCGGGTTGCTGGCAAAACGGCTCAGGATTTCACGGGATGGGAAGGACGGATAGGCATCCAGTTCCCCGGCCAGAAGCGCGTTGCTGGCCGAAAGCGGGTCGGGCATGAAGCGGAAGGTGACGGAACGCAGGGCGGGTCTGGCACCCCAGTATTCCGGATTGCGGTTTAGCGTCAGGTGATCGCCGCGTTGCCATTCGCCAAAGACGAAAGGCCCGGTACCGACGGGGTGACTGATGTTCTGCGCTACGGAGGCTGGCGAAAGGATGGCGGCGTCGTTCCATGCCAACTGGTACAGGAAACTGCCATAGGGTCGCTGAAGACGGACTTGGACGTGTAGGCTGTCGGGGCAGGAAATATCGGCAATCTGGCTGAAAGTGCTTCTGTCCGGGTTGGTACTGCCTGACGCTTCAGCGCGGAGAAGTGAAAATTTTACAGTCTCACAGGTCAAAAGCGTTCCGTCATGAAAATGCACATTTTCATGGAGTGCGAAATCGTAGGTCAAGCCGTCTGGCGAAACGCTCCAATCCTGAGCGAGGAGGGGTTTGATGGTTCCCTGTTCATCCAGCCGTACCAGACCTTCATAGATATTGTCGTAGGTCACCATTCCGATGGCTTCGCTGGAACCGCGTGTAGGGTCGAGACCCGGCGGCTCGATGGACAGACCGATTGAGAGCGTGTCCCGAACCTCAGCAGCCTTGGCACATCCCGTAAGGCTCATCGCCAGAAGTGGCAGAATGATCAGCAGTATTTTCAATCAGGCGCTCCGCGAACTTGCAGCCTCAGGGCGCAGGGACACGGAAAATAAAGCGTTCGCCGTCTGAGTGAAAGGGGGCTTTCAGGGATGAGGAATTGTGCTGTCGATCCGGGAGGCAAGCTGTTCCACGAGGTCACGCGTCAGGGCGACTTTGCCGGCATCCGTCGTCACGGAGCCTTGTGCCGTGAAAGAGCCTCGGCTGCGCATGATGGCACGATGTGTGTCCGAGGGGACCAGCGCCCAATCGGCCTGCAGGGCCCCTTGGCCGCTACTGTCGAGATCCAGCCGGTTGATGTTGACGGCAAGCCGGAGTGCCGGGGTTTCGGCCAGTGGTTGTGTGGTCACGATATAATGGGGCCAGTCCTGTCCCAAGCGGGCCGCCAGAAGGTCTGTCACGCCTTGCGACAGGCGGCTTCCCCAGCGTCCGTTAGGGCTGCGATCAAGCTGATCCCCATGGCGGGTCATGATGTCCTGATTGTCCAGATAATCCGGTAGTGCGACGCGTGCGACGTTCAGGACCGGGGCTGTAGCAGGAAGGGTCGTGTTGCTGGTCTGGGCAATGGCCGGTGCGCCAAGTGTATAGAACTGCACCGGCGGAGCGGCACAGCCCGACAATAGGGCGACGGTCAGAAGGGCGAACGGTGCCGCAGATCGTGTCATGAGCCGTGTCACGGGAATGGTCTCCAGAGAAATCGTGGGAAGACGGTTGGTGCGGTTCACTGCCGGCGTCCCGTGAGCAGGAGTTGTGGGTTATGTTCGACATCTGTGGCGAACCCGCGCAGGGCCGAGGCAGCCGCTGCGATATCGCGCAGACTGGCTTCGAGATTGGTCCGGTCTGCGGAGCGCGGGGAGGTCATATTTTCCAGATTGGCGAGACTTTTTGTGGCCTGCTGCACTGCTTCATTGCTGCTCTGGAGGACCGCGCGCAGTTCACGCCCGCGCGCATCAAGCTGCGTCGTTCCCTCATTGGCCAGACGGTCCACGCTCAGAAGCGTGCGCGTTATGGCAGGCTCGAACTCTGTGATGGCCTTGCGGGTCGCATCAACCATGTCGCGGCTGTGGTCCGAGGTTTCGTGGATGCTTTGGATTAGGGCAGGCAGATCTTTGTCGAGCTTATCCGAAAGCTGACGAACCGAGGCCAGAGTGGCGTCGGCATTCTCGCCGATCTGTTTCAGGGGCAGGTCCTGAAGGCTCTGTGTCATGGCGGCTATGGTGGACTGTTTGGTCGGAATTTCCGTGATGCGGGCGATGTCGGGATGAAAAACCGCAGGCGTTGACGGAGAGAAATCCAGATCGATTTCGGATGTGCCCGTCACGAAGCTCTTGAGATTCATCTCGCCGCGCAGCCCCTGCTTGATAAGCTCTTGCAGGTTGGGAAGGCGGCGGGTGCTGTTGGTCAGGATGATGTCGTCTGGTCGCATCGTGACATAGACCGGGATGTAGGCGTCTTTCGTGGCGGGGTTGTATTCAATGACGACGCGGTCCACCGCACCGACCTGAACGCCACGGAATGTGACGGGAGAGCCCACGGCCAGACCCGACGAAGCGCCATGAAACACCAGAACGGCTTTCGTCGTCCGGGCGAAAGGGTGGAAATTGCCGAACAGGACGAACGCTGCAACGAGCAGACCTGTCCCCCCAAGGACGAAAGCACCGACAAGAGCCTGCCTGTTCATCACGTATTTCCTTCTTCGTCGTCGCGTTCGCGGTGCATGAAGGCATGCACCTGTGGGTCCGTACAGGTGTCGCGCAGATCTCTGGGGGAGCCGTGTGCGATGGGAATTTTGGTTTTGGCATCGAGAAAGATGCCGTCATCGGCGATATGGAACAGGCTCGACAACTCATGGCTAACGATGACGATCGTGGCACCAAGACCGTCCCGCAGGTTCAGGATCAGGTCGTCGAGGCGAGCGGATGTGATCGGATCGAGACCGGCGGAGGGTTCATCGAAAAACAGGATGTCCGGATCGAGGGCGAGGGCACGGGCCAGACCGGCGCGCTTGCGCATACCGCCGCTGATTTCCGAAGGATAAAGATCAATCGCCTGTAACATGCCGACAAAACCCAGCTTGAGTTCCACGAGGCGACGGATGACGGGCGGTTTGAGATCCGTGAACATCTGTAAAGGCAGCGCGATGTTCTCGCCGATGGTCATGGAACTCCATAAGGCGCCGCTTTGGAACAGAACGCCGAAGCGGTGGTTCAGATCGGTGCGATGGGCGTCGGTGCCAGCCCAATAGTTCTCGTTGCCGACATGGTATTCGCCGACAGAAGGGCGCAGGAGGCCGATCATGCTTTTGAGCAGCGTGCTTTTGCCGCAACCTGAACCGCCCATGACGGCAAAGATGCTACCTTTGCGCACATCAAGCGAGATGTTCTTCTGGATGATCTTCGGACCGAAGGAGAGTGTGACGTCGCGCAGGGACAGGACGGTCTGGTCAGGCATGTCGGTCAGATCCCCAGAACATCTGCAATGACGGCGAAGATTGCATCAATGGCGATGACACCGACAATGCCAACGACGACGGCGCGGGTAGCAGCAATACCGACATCCGCAGCCGAACGCCCGGCTTTGAGGCCAATGCGGCAGCTTGTCAGGCCGATGAAGGCACCGAAAACGATACTTTTGACGAAACCGAAGATGAACTGGCCGATTCCGAAAGATGTGACCGTCTGATGGAAGTAGCCTGCTGCCGTGATGTCGAGCATCGAAATGGAGACGACGAAGCCGCCCAGCATCCCGATAAGACATCCGTACAGGTAGAGGAACGGCATCGTGATGATGAGGGACAGGACAGCGGGCAGGATCAGATAGGTCGAGGGTTGAATGCCAAAAACATTCAGTGCATCGATTTCTTCGTTACCCTGCATGGTGGAAATGCGCGCGGCATAGGCACCGCCCGTGCGCCCGGCCATGATGATGGCGGTCATGACGGCGGCCATTTCACGCACCATCGCAATTCCGACCAGACTGGCAACGTAAACTCCTGCCGCGAATTTCTGGAGTTCAACGGCTCCGACAAATGCCAGAATTGCACCAATCAGGAAATTGACGATTCCCACGATCAGCAGGGCATTGGGGCCTGCATCGCAGGTGTTGGCCAGAAGATCGCTGAGACGCATCCGACTGCGCCTCAAGATGGTCTGAACGGCCCCTTTGGCTGTCAGTGCCGCGAGTTCGGAGACAACGCCCACTTCCGTCATTGAAGCAATCGAATGGCGGCCAACGGCTTCGAGAAAAGGAGTACGGGGAGCTTTGTGATGAACAGGGTCGTCAGGGGCTTCAGGCAGCAGTTCCAGAAGCTGACGCATCGGGCCGGGCAGTGTCTGCATGTCGAGACTGATGCCCGCGTCGTGAGCGACGCGTTTGAGATCCCACAGGAAAGCGATCAGCCCTGTGTCCCACGCCTGAACGCCGGAGGTCTGGAAAGACAGATGTCCTCCCGGAGTTTTTGGCAGTCCGTCTTTTGGAAAGACCGGAATTGCGCCGGTCTTGGCCTGCCATATTCCGCTCAGAACCATCAAAGTGGCGTTCTGTTCATCTTCAAGACGCCATTGTGGGGTGCTATCAGATGCGTTGGAACTCGGTCCTGTATTGGTCTTGTCTGTCATGGACTCTGCATTTCCGGTCCTAACATTTCCTGATTCTATAAAAGAATGGAAAGGCTGGCTGGAGGTAACATTTGAAAAAAACGGCGCTTGATGACGGGCTACAACGGCAAGGTAAGGCATCGGGCCACCTTGGAATAGTACCTTATCGATTGCAGGAGAAAGATCAATACTCCTGTTAAGCCACAACCATTAAGTGTATTTTTTTGGTTATTTCTATGTTTTGAGGGAAGTGAAACCTGCATGTTGTCAGGATGTTTCTGATAGAATCAGATATTCACGATTTGGAACCCTAAGACCTGTTATGGCCAGCAAGCTTTCCCTGATTGTTCCTTTTTATAATGAAGAGGCCGCTATCGGTCACTTTGTGAAGAATATTCTGCCTGTTATCGACGGTATTCCTGAGACGGATTGGGAGATTGTCTGTGTAGATGATGGCAGCAGTGACGGCACATTGCTGGAACTGGTCAGATTGGCGGAATCTGACCGGCGCTTCCGAGTTTTTGAATTATCACGAAATTTTGGGAAAGAAGCGGCGCTGACAGCCGGGCTTGATGCAGCGACGGGAGATGCCGTTATCATCATTGACGCTGATCTTCAGGACCCGCCTGAAGTTATCCCCCAAATGGTGCAGGCCTGGCGTGAGGGGGCTGAAGTCGTTTTGGGTAAGCGGATTGATCGTTCCAGCGATAGTGTCCTGAAGCGCAAGACGGCATCGTGGTTCTACAGTTTGCATAACCGACTCGCCCATATCCGGATTCCAGAAAATGTGGGGGATTTCCGTCTGATGGATCGGTGTGTGGTCGAAGCTTTGGGCAGGCTTCCTGAACGGCAACGGTTTATGAAGGGTCTGTTTGCTTGGGTCGGTTTTCGGACGGTCACTATCGACTACGTCCGCGCACCCAGAGCTGCGGGAATAACGAAATTCTCGGGTTATTCGTTATGGAATTTTGCTCTTGAGGGTTTCACCAGCTTTTCTTCGGTTCCTATTCGCTTGTGGACTTATCTGGGAACAATTGGTGCATTTCTCGCTATTCTTTACGCAATTTTCATCGTGTTCCGTACGCTATTCTGGGGTAATTCCGTGCCAGGATATGCGTCGCTGTTCGTGGCGATCATCTTTTTCAGCAGTGTTCAGATCATTAGTATCGGGATGCTAGGGGAGTATATCGGCCGCATATACATGGAGACGAAGCAGCGGCCGATCTATGTTCTCCGCCGGAAATATTAAGCAGACGTACCGGGCATGACCATGCCCGGTGCTCCCAGGTTTTTAATCCATTTTGGTGATCTTGAGACTGAGGAGTGCAAGCCCGAGAAGGCGTGGGTCCTGTCCGATCCGAACCGGGTTGCTAATCTGTAATTTCAGGCTTGCAGCCTGCATGTCTGGAGGGAGGGAGAATGTGGCCTGATAATCGGCATCCTCGGGTTTTACGTCCCATTCGGTAATCTGCGTGCCGTTCAGGAGAACCCGGACGTGCTGGGGCGTACTGGGCGTGGAGTGCATTCGTAGTACGAGACCTGCTTTGTGAATGCCGACGGGTAGATTGAAATAAAGGCTGGCTTCAGGCGCCTCGCTCCATACACCCCAGTCTTCAGGATTAGACCATCCACTTTCGAGAATTTCGTCATGTTTGAATTGTCGGCCAGCTGTGACGATCTCCTGATCGATCGGCAGGACGGGTGGGGGAGGCGGGGAGGCGAGCCCTGCCGGAAGAGGCACATCCGCTGCGACGCAGAAGGTGGCTTTGTCCCTGACCCCGCATTGTGCATGCTGCATGCTGTTCCAGCGCAGCGCGTGGAGGCGCTGCGATGTGCCGGTCAGGATCACAAGGGTCTGCTGATCCAACGGGTGAGGCTGTTCTGCTGAAGGCTGGCAGGCAGATGCTGACGTTTTCCTGGCTGTATACATCGTATTAACTGACGCATTCTTGAGCGCGGCAATATACAGAAACCGCATGATATAGGGTGAATCAACGCCATCGCATTCCAGGCGGGGGTGGATCTCGATCTTGTCAAAAGGCTGCATCAGCGAAAAAAGCTGTTTGCTCTCGATAGACGGTGGCGCAAGGAGGTCGAGTTCAGTTTGATGGTCGCTGGAGCGGATATCGCGAGTGTCCTGCCATTGAAGTGCTATCCCTGCCAGCAGAACGAGGGGCCAGACCCGGGGCCATGCCCGGCAAAGACCGTAAATGCCGCCGAGCATCATCAGATAGGCAACTGGCCAGAACATTCGTCCTGAAGACCGCATCTGTTCTGCGCCTGGCACTCTGAAATGCGTTAATAAAACCGGAACATGCAAAAAATAGATGCGGTTTGACGCCGCGATGAGCGTCAACGCCAGACAGGCCAGAAGCAGGCCAGCATGCTGTTTCGGAAGTTGTTTGAGAAGTCTAATACCCGGACGGCTCAGCAGGAGCATTCCAAGGACCAGCAATACGCCAGCGCCAAGATATTGATATCCCTCATACTGACCGCCCGTCGCTTCTACGAGACTGGGGGAAACGGAAGGAAAAAGAGTGGAGTGGACTGGCCAGAACGGAGAGGCGAGGTTCATGGAGTAGAACCCGTAGCCGCCGCCGCTTGCGCCACCCCAGTATCCCAAGACTGATCCCAGAACGACGATGCTCACTCCAGATGTGGCTGTGGCGATTATGGCCGGTGCGCAGATTTTCCAGTTTCTGTCCCGCAGCACGAGTGTCAGCGGGGCGGCGCCGAGAATGGCACCGGTCATGACCATCAGATAAGGATGAACCAGAAGCGTCAAAGAGTTCAGGAGCGCCAAAAGCCAGACTGGCCCAGAACCTGCACCTGGTCGTGTAGCTCTGAAATAGAGGCCGATCGCCAGAAGTAAAATCCACTGTCCGCACAGGGCAGCGTGGCCAATTCTGAAAATAAAAGCTGGAAAAAAGGCGGCGAAAACTGCGGCCGCAAGCGCAGGGAGGAGACGTTTTTCGCCCAAAGATCGTAGCGCAAACACCGCGCAGACTGGTTGGAGTGTCCAGCATAGGGCAAGATAGAGAACAATTCCCTGAAGCATATTCGGAAAGACTGGATGAGCGATTTTCAGAAGGAGCGCTTCCAGAGGAATACTGTCCGTGAGAGCAATATTGGTGCCGGAAGGAACATCCAGCTTCTGGTCCAGAAGAAGCGGCCAGTGCCATCCTTGTCGTAAGAAATAGATCTGCCCAATAATATGCTGAATAAAATCTTCCCGCCCGGTTTGAACATTGCTGGGAAGTTTTCCGCCGATCAACGCAAATGGGAAGCATTGCAACGCCTGAAAAAGGCCAAACACTAATGACAGCGTGTAAACTATGAACCTGTTTGTGGATGGCTTCAGGGTCAGGCGCTTTTCAGACAAATGACGATACTCGCGTTGAAGGGTTATTCCAGGACCGAGTGGCGTCATACAGGAGAAGTTTTTTCAAAACCATGACTGATGGTGTTTTGCTGGCCATTCTGTTGCGTGTCCGAAAAAACCGGCTACTCTTCAAACGCAGGATCAGAGAAGGGAAAAGCAGGGATATGTCAGACAGGCGCGTCAAAAACGATTGCGTTCCTTTGAAGCGCCGGCATGTTCTTCTGGGCGGTGCAATGATCTGTTTTAGTCAGATCGTGGCCTGTGCGCGGCCGGTACGGTCTTTCGATGCGGTAGACGATCTGGTGCGTGATGCCGTCGGAAAAGGAGAAGCGCCGGGCGCGGTTGTCGTCATCGGACATGATGGAAAGATCGTGCATCGGCTCGTGTATGGGAAACGCGCCATTGTCCCTGTTTCAGAACCTCTGAGCTGGAACACGCATTTCGATATGGCGTCTCTGACCAAACCCACCATGACGGCACTCTCGGTGATGCAGTTTGTCGAGCAGGGCAGGGTGGCTCTTGATGACCGGATCAGCCAGTATTTTCCGGAATTTGCGTGTAACGGTAAAGGTGACATCACCATCCGTCTGCTGCTGACTCATTATTCCGGTCTGCCGCCCGATGTGCCCCTGAATGATCCATGGACAGGCAAGGTGGAGGGCGTCAGGCGTGCCATGATGTCTCCGCTGGTCAACCCGCCCGGCGAGAAATTTGTTTATAGTGACATCAACTATGTCATGCTCGGACTTCTGGTTGAAAAGCTGAGTGGATTGCCTCTCGACCAGTATGTGCGCCTCAATATCCTTGAACCTCTGGGGATGACGGAGTCCGGCTACCTTCCGCCCTCCAGCCTAAGACCTCTCATTGCTCCTACGCAGTATGACGAACAGGGTGTCATGCTGCGTGGCGTGGTGCATGATCCGACAGCTCGCAGGATGGGAGGAGTGGCCGGGCATGCCGGACTATTTTCGGACCCGCAGGATATGTCAATTTACGCACAGGCGCTTCTGGACCGGCTGAAAGGACGTCCCAGTTGTTTTCCGCTGCGGCAGGAAACGCTCTTACTCATGACCACGCCGCAGCAGCCTCCCGGGAAAACGGATCTGAGGGGGCTGGGTTGGGATATCAACACCCATTATTCTTCCCCGCGTGGCGACGTGTTTTCCCGGCATTCTTTTGGTCATACCGGTTTTACCGGCACATCATTATGGATCGATCCGGACAGTGACAGCTATGTCCTGATCCTGACAAACAGGGTTCATCCTTCAGGAGGTCACAGCGTCGTAAAACTGCGCCATGATGTTGCTACGGAGGCGGGAAGAGCCCTTGGCCTTACTGCTCCTGTTTAAAGGTTCCCACAAAAGGATGGGTCGGGCCTTCAGGGCATGTGCCAGAAAACTGCTCAATCAGCTTTTGCACATGCCTGGCCAGTGCGTCCCGGTTGTTTGTGATCCGTTGTCCTTCAGTCTCGCGGAGACCATCGCTCTGAGCGAGAAGAGCACCAGCGTAATCTACTTCCCGTGCCATCTCTGCATCTGGCAGCGCTGAAAGCGGGACGAACTGGACGGGCAAAGTCAATGTCTGAGCTTTTGTATGGCTTGCATCCGCCTGAAGGGCGAAAACTGGCATCGTGCTGGAGTATCCAACCGAGAAGCTGCCCGAGGACGTGAAACTTCCAGACAGCGACAGCACTACCGGACCGGAAATCATGGCCACAACCGGGTCTGGGCCATGCTGGTTGCATTGCAGTGTTTGAACATTTCTGTCGAAAGCGGCTTCCTGTCCTGTCGTCCAGTCCTGAACATTCGATGTGCTGACGACGCCTGTTTTCGTCAGATCCACTTGGATACCGGAGAGGGCCTCACTGATCGTTACGGGAGAGAGCGATCCTGCCGCGCAGCCGCTCAGCAGCGCCGTCGTCATCATGGAAAGGCCGAAATACGCTATGCGTATGGTGCTCTTCATAGCCCTCTCACTTCCGCAAGAAGGGTATCGAACGTCTCTCCATTTGGGGATGTGCCGGGAATGCTGACCCAGTTCTGGCGCGACAGCAGGCCATAGGCTTCGTCAGCGATTTTCGTGAATGTGTCCCATGGCATGAAGGTCCGGGTCCCCCATGTATTGAAGAAAAGCCCTTTAGGATCATAGCCGACAAGCGCAATGGCATGCCCACCCACAGGGGTTTTGTTGGAAATGGCGTTCCAGTCCCATGTTGTTCCCAAGGGGAGATCCATGAAGCCCTGCGGAACCTGAACGCCTGCGAGCACGCCACCCAGATAGCAGATGCCGCGCCGGATGCTGTCGCAATCCTGTGGGTCGATCGTGCCATAGGCTGTCAGGTAGTCCAGTGTCTGGCCCGGACGATGAAGCCCCTCGCGCAGCCAGAAATTCAGTTCGTCCAGCAGCACCGTTCCGTTGTCTCGCGCGCCTGTCTGTGGATCGAAACCGGTGACGGCTGCGTAGTTGTTCAGCACCATGCTTGTGGGCATCACAACGAGCGCCTGCGCGGCGTTGGTCCATGTTGCTGTCAGGGCCGCCTGTGCTGCGAAGGCGCAGCAGCCATACCTGTCATTGCCCCACATCTGGTAGGGAACCCCGGCAGACCAGTCCTTCTGCGTGGGAACGCCCGGGAGACGTGAGGCCAGCATGGGGGCCAGACGATAGGTGCGTGGATCATGTCTGGGAGTGCGTTTGCCAAGGCATCGGGACATAAAGAAACTCCGGCAGGGAACGGGACCATGGGGAAGGAGCGGTTCAGGCGAACCGCTCCCATATTGATGTCGATGGATTGAGGCTCAGACGCCCTGATAGATCCGGGCGCGGATCAGTTCCGGCGTTTCCGTCTGCGCGGCGAAGGGAGCCGCTGTCACGCCTGCAAGGGCTTCGATCAACGGGATCATTGCAGCCACTGTGGACATGTAACCGGCTGTTGACGGGGAGTAGACCTTCACGATCGGCGTGGCGATGGCCAGCAATGTCTGCAAATCCGTTCCGAGGCTTTTGGCCCAGTCTTTTCCGGTCGCGACTGTAATCGTACCGTTTGAATTGGCCGCGACCTGTGCCGAGACGCTCTTGATCTGGGCGATCAGGTTGTCGAACTGTGCCTTGTCTTTCTCGGACAGATGGCTCTCCAGTTCTGGAATGCTTTCGATTGCCTGAACCGCATAAGCAATTGCTGCTGCATCGCTGCTCAGGGCCGCAGTGTTGAACGAGGCCGTGTTTGCGGTTGTGGTGCAGGCGCTCATGGAAACGAGAAGAACAGTGCCAAGGCTCAGGGCAATCAGGCGGCTACGCATCATTAAATTCTCCACATATAAAAAAAGCCGCCTAAAAGGCGGCTACAATCAATGAAAAACTTCGAAAAATTATTCAGCAGGTTTAGGAGTTCCGCCAGTTTTTGGATGTGTCGAGGCCATATCCAGTCCGAGCTTTGCAGCCTCATCCGCACGTGATGATCCGACCGGCACCATGATGGCCTTTGCGCCCGGCTGATATGCGCTGGTATTCCATCCCTTGGCCTGTGCCAAGGCACTCACAAGACGGAAAAAAGGTAGAAGTTTCGAGGTGCTGGAGGGCGGTTTCCAGAAGCGGACAGCCAATGCGGCTGCAGCGATCAGGAAGGTTATGATTGAAACGATATCGCCCGCATATTTAGCGGGCAGATAGGGCAGGATTGTCTGGAACAGTGATGTCCAGTCCATTGTTGTCTCCGGCTATAAAAATACCGCCCCGAAGGCGGCTGTGCCAACACACCCTCCCGGTCTAGGGAGGGGTGTTTGCGCGCACCAAGGAGAAAATGGCGTCAAGTGCCAAGTGACTGGTTTTGCGTCTTTTCCAACGGAGAGCCCTCGTGTTTGACGAGCTGCTGTGAACGCCATACGGTTCGACACCATCACGAATGTCACAGGCGATTTCATGGCTTTCAATTTCAGGCTCGCCGCAGTTGCTGCGGTTTCGGCTTTCTCTCTTTCTGCTGAAGCCCATGTGGCTGCGACGAACCCGTTTTTCTCGGCAAGTACGTTGCCTTTTCAGGCGCCCCGCTTCGACCAGATCAAGGACAGTGACTACGCTCCGGCGTTTGAACGCGGCATGGCCGAGCATCTGCGTGAGATCAATGCGATTGCCAATAATCGCGCAGCCCCGACTTTCGACAACACGATTGTTGCGATGGAGAGGGCCGGGCAGACGCTCAACCGCGTGCAGATGACGTTCTATGGCGTCTATCAGGCCAATACGAACGACGCGCTGGACAAGGTGCAGAGCGTGGAAGCCCCGCGTCTGACGGCTCATGAAGATGAAGTCTATCTCAACGCCAAGCTCTTTGCGCGTGTGAAATCGCTTTATGATCGTCGGGAAAAGCTGACACTGACGCCCGAACAGGCGCAGCTCCTCGATATCTATTACCAGCAGTTTGTGCATGCTGGAGCGCAGCTTTCTGCGGCTGACAAGACGAAGCTGCGGGCAATCAACACGCGGCTGTCCAATCTCGAAACGCAGTATGAGCAGAAGCTGATTGCGAGCGCCAAGGCCGGTGCGCTGGTCGTGGATAACGAGAAAGCGCTGGCGGGTATGGATGCCAATGCGATCGCGTCCGCTGCCAAGGCTGCGCAGGAGCGCAAACTCACCGATAAGTGGGTGATCCCGCTCCAGAACACGACACAGCAGCCTGATCTCTCATCTCTGACTGACCGTGATACCCGAAAGGCCCTGTTCGACCAGAGTTGGACGCGGGCGGAAAAGGGGGATGAGAACGACACCCGCGCCACGATTGCTGAACTGGCACAACTGCGCGCGCAGAAAGCCGCGCTTTTCGGTTATCCGAATTTCGCTGCCTATACTCTGTATGACCAGATGGCCAAGACGCCGGAAGCTGCTGAGAATTTCATGCAGCAGCTTGTCCCGGCCACGGCTGCGGAACAGAAGCGTGAAGCGGCAGTCCTTCAGGAAACCATTCGTAAGGACGGTGGCAAGTTCGACCTGAAACCCTGGGACTGGGAATATTATTCCGGTCAGGTGCGTCGTGCGAAATACAATCTCGATCAGGATGAAATCAAACCGTATTTCGAACTCAAGACGGTGCTGACGGATGGCGTGTTTTTCGCAGCCAATCAGCTCTACGGCATTACGTTCAAGCAGCGGACGGACATTCCTGTCTATCATCCGGATGTCATGGTGTTTGAAGTCCATGACAAGGATGGATCACCGCTGGGTCTGATGTATTTCGACTACTTCAAGCGCGACAATAAGTCTGGTGGTGCATGGATGTCGAACTTCGTTGGGCAGTCGAAGCTGCTGGGAACGAAGCCGGTCATTTATAACGTTGCCAACTTCACCAAGGCCGCTCCGGGTCAGCCACAACTCATCACATCCGATGATGTGACGACCATGTTCCACGAATTCGGCCACGCCCTGCATGGACTGTTTGCGGATCAGACTTATCCGTCCCTTTCAGGCACCAACGTTGCACGGGATTTCGTGGAGTTTCCATCTCAGTTCAACGAGAACTGGGCCCTGGACCCGAAAGTCCTGTCGCACTACGCGCGTCACTACAAGACTGGCGCTCCGATGCCAGCAGCATTGGTTGAGAAAATCCGTAAGGCCGCACATTTCAATCAGGGCTATGCGCTGGGTGAGATCGTCGCTGCCGCCGAACTGGACATGAAGTGGCACAGCCTGCCTGCTTCAGCTCCGCGTCAGGATGTGGACAAGTTTGAAGGCGCGGCGCTGGATGGTATGGGGCTGGATGTTGCAGTTGTTCCGCCACGTTATCGTTCCAGCGATTTTCTGCATATCTGGTCGAATGGCTATTCTGCGGGATATTATGCCTATCTGTGGACGGAAATGCTGGATCAGGACGCATTTGCCTGGTTCCAGGATCATGGAGGTCTGACGCGCGAAAACGGACAGCGCTTCCGCGATATGATCCTTTCGAAGGGACATACGATGGATTACGGTCCGATGTTCAAGGCCTTCTATGGCAAGGACCCTGACATCACTCCAATGCTTGTTCATCGCGGTCTTGTGTCCGAACCTGGCAAGTAATCGCAGTCGGGAAGAAAATCATGGTTTTCTTCCCGATTTCTTATACGTAACGTAGGAATAAGCGATCTTACATGCGCAGAATGAACGCTCTTTCGTCTTGCGCTCCGCTTCTCGCGCTGCTGGCTGTTCTGTATTTCAGCCTGAAAACTTTCTATGGTCTTGGTACGCCTCCTTTTGGAGATGAGTCCGGACATATCCTGGGTGGTCTGGCCATAGCAAAAGGTGATGTCCTGTATCGGGACTATATTGACGCCCACGGCCCCCTGATTTTTATTCTGTCATGGTGCGTCGGTTTGTTTGCTGACTTCCACCACGCCTATCTGATGCGTCTTGTTCCGATCGTCTGTACGATAGGAACCGCTGTCGCAGTATTCTGCTCTCCCATACTTCAGAAAAACTCTGCGCGCTATCTTGCGGTTGGTATGTGGCTCACTGCGATGGGGGCCCAATGGACACTCCAGGCCTTCAACATGGACAGTTACTGGACTGTTGGCGGAGATCTGCTTGGGGGCGTGATAGCGCTTGTGATCCTCCCTCTGTTTCTGGGAGCAGATATCGGACGGTGGCAGGCGCGATGCGGAGGGGCCTGTCTCTTCCTTTTGCCGCTAACAGCCTATTCCTTTGCGCCGACTGCTGTTCTGCTGGCTCTGTCTGTTCTGGCCGTCCGTCGCTCCGGATCAGAACGTGTCATTCCGAACCTTCTGGCTGGGGCTGGAGGAGCGCTTGCAGTCTGTCTGATATGGATGGTGTTTTATGGCGATCTGGAAGGAATGATCGCCTATCATTTCGTTGCAAACCAGTTCTATTATGCACCCTACATCGATGTTGGTCTGAAGCCGTTAGTATTAAGTCTCATCCCCTCGCTTCACCATGATGCTCTCGTCCAATCGCTGGCGGCGATCTGTTTTTATTGCGGCAGTATCCTTCTGTTTGCAGCATCTCGCCACCGTCTGGCTGTCATGTTGCTTTTGGGTGCAATACTCATGACGCAGGTCCGGGGTGCGATCGGCTTTCAGGATGGGGCATTCGTTATGGGAGCCCTGACGCTTTGCGTTCTGATGCTGGTGTGGGTCACGCAGTCGCGCGAGATCGTGGGGATTCTGGTTGCAGGGCTCTTCTGCATCATGTTTGTTCTGGGCTTGCGGCAGGCAACGTCCTCGCCTTACGAGATGAGCCGTGAACAACAGCGACAGGTCGGGTTTCATCCTACTCGTGAGAATACGGATGTCGGATTTGTCAAAGTCATTCAGAAATACTCCACACCTCAGGAACGTATTCTGGTTATTCCGTATAATCCGGATGTTTATATTTATGCTGGTCGTCTTTCCATGAAGAAGTATCATGAATATCTTCCGTGGGAAGCAGACTATGCCCGCCATCCCTGGTTTGGATATGAGCGCGATTTATGTGTCGATCTTCCAAATGACCGTCCTCCCGTCATATATTTTGACGATTACCGCGTCTGGGGACGGTGGAGCGCAGCGGATTACATGTCCTGCGTTCTGAAAATTCTCGCACGCGACTATCAGCGCGATCCGGTTGAAAAAAGTGTCTATGTCCGTCGCGACCGACTGGATCGTGACGCCGCCAAAGCCCTAAACCCAGCCTTAAAACTCCAAAATATCCATTGAAAGTATCGTCTGTCATGAAGCAGAAAACGTCTTCCCGCCACATTCTCTTTCTTGCCACCGCGCTGACGGTCGGTCTGCTGAAGCCCGTTGCGGGATATGCGGACCCTTCAGCAGATATCAGTCCGTCGCGGATGTCAGAAGCAATGAAGGTTCTGTCTTCGGACCGGTTTGAAGGCCGTGCTCCGGGAACGGAAGGGGAGAAGGTCACGGTTCCCTGGCTGATCGAACAATACAAGGCGCTGGGGCTTGAGCCTGCGGGAGAAAACGGCGGATGGACGCAGGATGTTCCCATGTTTCGGACCAGAACCGGTGCGACAGGATCTGTTCTTGCCCGGACTGGCGGCAAAACGCTTCCGCTGGTTCAGCTGAAGGATATCTATCTCTCAACGCTGCTGCCCGAGGAGCGGCTTGCCGTTAGAAACGCTCCAATGGTCTTTGTCGGTTACGGTGTCCATGCGCCGGAACGCCACTGGGATGATTTCAAGGGTGTGGATCTCAAGGGCAAGGTCGCGATTTTCCTCGTAAACGACCCTGATTTCGATGCCGCTCCCGGAGAGCCCGTTGCCGGACGTTTCGGTGGAAAGACCATGACGTATTACGGGCGCTGGACCTATAAATACGAGGAAGCCGCCCGTCGTGGTGCCGTTGCGGCCCTGATCGTTCATGACACGGCTGGCGCGTCCTATCCGTGGAGCACCGTGGTCGCGCCGGGCGGTGAAGCCTATGACGTGGAGCATTCGGCGAGCGAAAGCCGTCCCGTACCCGTTCAGGGCTGGCTTGAGGGGAAAGCCGCAGATGCACTCTTCCAGCAGGCGGGGCTGGATCTTGCAGCGCTCCGCATCAGGGCACGTTCGGAGGATTTCCGACCGGTTACTCTGAAGCACACGACATTCTCGGCCGATCTTCCGGTTACGGTTGACCGCCTCAAGAGTCAGAACGTACTCGCGAAGATCACGGGTGCGAAATATCCGGATGAGACGGTCATGTTCGGCGCGCACTGGGATGCTTACGGCAAGAGCACGGATGCCCAAGGCAACACGGTCATTCGGCGTGGTGCGATTGACGATGGCTCCGGCATTGCGGCGCTGTTTGAAATCGCCCGCGCCTTCAAGGCAGGTCCGAAACCCGATCGGACGGTCCGTTTTGCAGCCTGGACGGGCGAGGAGCGGGGTCTTCTGGGATCAGGCTGGTATGTGGCGCATCCGCTGGCCCCTCTGGACAAGACGGCAGCCAACCTGACGATGGATGTGCTTCAGATGGCCGGCCCTGCACATAATGCCTTCATTATCGGGGCAGGGCAGAACACGTTGCAGGATCAGTTCGCTGCTGCTGCGACTCTTCAGGGGCGCAAGACACAGCCGGAAGCGATGCCAGAGCGTGGGGCGTTCTATCGTGCCGATCATCTGCCGTTCGCGCGCGCGGGTGTACCGGTTCTTGCGGTGATGGACATGGCCGGGAAGTTCGATCTGCTGAAAGGCGGGACGGAGGCCGGCGGGAAATGGCTGACGGCTTACATGGCCTGCTACCATCAGGCCTGCGACGCCTGGAGCCCAGACTGGGATGTCAGGGGCGCTGCGCAGGACGTCTGGGCCGTCTGGAAAGTCGGACATGACGTGGCGTTTTCGCATGACTGGCCGCAGTGGAATGCCGGTTCGGAATTCGCTGCGATCCGTCAGAAAACCGCGCCTTCGACTGTTCACTAACCCGTCTTTGCCGGTTCCGTCAGAGTGTCCAGGGCGGGACCGGCCCATACTGTTCCACCAGAAAGTCAATCATCGCCCGGATCTTGAGCGGGACATGGGGGGTGGGGGCATACACTGCGTGTAGTTCCGGCCCTGTCATCGTGGGCACGTCCAGTGACAGGGGCACCAGCCTGCCGGATTTCAGTTCTTCCGAAACGATAAAGAGCGGCTGATAGATGATCCCCTGTCCCGCAACGGCGGCTTCTCGCAGGATATCGCCATTATTGGCGCTCATCGGCCCGCTGACTATGACAGTCCGTTCGCCTACGGGGCCGAAGCTCCAGCGGGTTGCGCCAATCTCCTGGCCCAGTGTGTAGCCCAGACACTGATGGTTTTGAAGTTCGGCGACGGTATGAGGTGTGCCATGTCGTTCGAGATAAGATGGGGAGGCACAGACCACGAAATCTATCTGAGCCAGCGGACGCGAGCGTAATGCACTTGGCGGCATTCGCCCGATACGAAGGGTCAGGTCCCATCCTTCCGTGATCGGATCAATCCTGCGGTCATCAAGCCCAAGTTCGACCGTGACGAGGGGGTGACGCCGGCTGAATTGCGGCATGATCGAGCCGACATGCCGGATCGCGAACGAGACCGGGGCATTCAGACGTAGAATGCCCCGCGGCTCCTGATTTTCGGCCGAGACTTCCTGCTCCATCTCTTCAAGATCCGTGAGGATCTTCTGCGCGCGGATCAGCAGCAGACGTCCCGGTTCTGTCAGGGAAAGTCTGCGGGTGCTGCGATGAAACAGCGAGATGCCAAGCCGACTTTCCAGAGCGGCGATGTGTTTCGTGACCATCGTCTGCGACAGGCCGAGCGCGCGGGCAGCTCCGGAAAAGCTTCCCTGAGCCACAACCTTTGCAAACACCTGCATGCTGGTGAAACGATCGAGCATTTATCTCACACTCCTGGTGTCAGATCATTTTCCAAAACAGGGAATTATTCTTTCCCAGAGAGGGTGGCAACATCCGTTTTGCCGAATGATGAGGGAGGTCGTGAAGATGTCGCAGGAAAATCAGGAGAGCCGACAGCCTGTTCTCTTTCTGCCACATGGCGGTGGTCCATGTTTCTTTATGGAATGGGGAAACACATGGGACCGCATGGCCGCCTATCTTCGCTCTGTCAGTGGAACGCTTCCCCGTCGTCCGGACGCCATTGTTGTCATGTCCGGGCATTGGGAAACGGATGAAATGCGTGTCGGCTCGGCACCTCATCCGCCACTCATCTACGATTATTACGGTTTTCCTCCTCACACCTATCAGCTTGAATATCCCGTGCCGGGTGCGCCTGATGTCGCAGCAAAGGCGCTTGGTCTTCTGCGCGATGCGGGTGTTGTGTGCGCCACAGACCCCGGACGTGGGCTGGATCATGGAGTGTTCATTCCGTTCATGCTGGCCTTTCCAGATGCCAGTATCCCGGTTGTAGAAATTTCTCTTCCCAGAACGATGGGCGCGGCGGATGTCTTGCAGCTTGGGCAGGTTCTGGAGCCTTTGCGGAGCGAAAATATCCTGCTGGTGGGCACTGGCATGACGTATCACAACATGCGCTATCTGATGCGGCCTGATGCCGTTTCAGATGCCCGGTCCGTTGCGTTTGATAACTGGCTCCAGAGCGCGGTGGAAGCGCCCTCAGACCTTCGCAGAAGTCGTCTTATGGACTGGGAGCGTGCGCCCTTCGCACGGGATTGCCATCCTCAGCCGGAGCACCTCCTGCCGTTGATGTTTGCTGCGGGTGCGGCGGGAACTGATGCAGGGCATCGTGATTATAGCGATGTCATCATGGGAAAAGCCCTGTCCGGTTTCCGGTTCGGCTGACGCCTTTTCCTTCACACATCTGAAAGATCTCAAACTCATGAACACATATTTTCTCAAGAGCGTCGGCGCAGTATTCGCCGCTGCACTTCTGTCTTCCAGCGCTTTCGCTGCCACGCCAGTAAGCGTGCCGTCGGGCGCCTATTCGGTCGAGACCAGCCATACGCAGATCGGATTTTCCGTCCTGCATTTTGGTTTCACCTATTATTCCGGCCAGTTCTCCGGCGTTACGGGAACGCTCCAACTTGATGCGACCCATCCCGATGCCTCACATCTGAACGTGACCATTCCGGTTTCAAGCGTCTCGACCACCAGCACGGTTCTGACGGACGAACTCAAAAACAGCGAGTGGTTCGATGTTGCGAAATATCCGGAGGCAACGTTCGTCTCGACGCAGGTTCGCCAGACAGCTGCGGATGAAGCGCTGGTCACCGGCAACCTGACGCTGCATGGCGTGACGCATCCGGAAGTTCTGCATGTTCATTTCGTAGGAGCAGGCGTCAATCCGATGGACAAAGCTTACACGGTTGGTTTTCAGGCTCAGGCAACGATTCATAGGAGCGATTTTGGGGTGAAGAAATATGTCCCCTATGTCGGCGATGATGTGGCCTTGACGATTGCCGGAGCGTTTGAAAAGACAGCTGCGAAGTAACACACGAAAAACGGCCCATTTCCATGGGCCGTTTTTTCGTCTGTCTGGAACACTCAGGAAGCCTTGCGAACTTTCCAGCCAGTTTCCTTGAGGCAGAAACCCAGAACAATTGCAATTCCGATCCCGATGACCAGCGGCAGGAAAGCCGTATGGAACTGCTCCATCGTCTCGGGCGCCGTTTTGCCCATCAGGGCGGAGACGAGCGGGGACATGATCCCGGTCGTCCCGAAAACAAGAAAGTTCATGACGCCAGCGGCCGTTCCCTTGACCTCTGGAGGATTGACTTCCTTCATCGAAGAGAACGGGATCATGGCGGCACCCGATGCAATTCCCATGATCAGCGCCACGGAATAGTGCGGCAGAACCCCGACCGGGACATAAAGCGCACAGAGCGACGCCGCCAGCAGAACCACCGCACCGCCGATCAGAACAGGTTTGCGACGACCGATCTTGTCCGAAATCCAGCCCAAAAGCGGGCAGCCGATGACCCATCCAATGGGAACCATCGAGACGTCCGTGGCTGCGAAACCCATCGTCGTATGCTCGCCCTTGCTGAGCATCAGAGCGCCCCAGCCCAGTGCGCCGATCGTTGTTGGTACGAACAGCAGACCGCCAGCCAGTCCTGCGATCCAGCTCTGCGGGTTGGAGAAGATAATTTTGAACGGACGCAGCAGGTTAGAAGCGGATATGTCGCCATGATGGTGATCGCTGTCTCCCGTATCGCGCGGCATGACAAAAAAGACGGCAACAGCCAGCAGAAGGCCGATAGCGCCGAAGCCCAGCCAGACGGACTGCCAGGGAATATGGAACGAGCCGTGCGGATCAATCAGGATACGGGTCGGCTTGGAGCCAAATGCGGCTCCTGCCATGCCCATGCACTGGGTTAAACCTACGAAAAGCGCCAGTGTCCGGGCTGGAAGATAACGCGCGGCAACGTAAGAAGCCCCCACGAAAGCACAGATCGCACCAATACCCTGAATGATGTAACCGCTAATCCCGGCGACGAGACTGCCCTGACCGAAGATCAGGCACCCGACGCCGGTTACGGCAATGAACATCGGCATGATTGCGTGCGCGCCATACCGGTCCAGCAGCACACCAACGGCCAACGCCATCAGCGCGTAGACAATGTAATAGGACGCGATCATGAGGCCGAGATGGCTGTTGCCCCAGGCCTGCGTGAGTTCATCCTGCATGATCCCGGGAGCGGAGCGAATGGCATACTGATAGAAATAGAACAGCGCGCACAGAAACCATGATAGCACATAGAGTGGCTGAAGTTTCTGTGGTTGCGCCGGTGACGGGTTCAGAGGCTGGGAGGCCGCCTGAGGTGATGTGCCAGACATGAAATTCTCCAGTATGTCATGGATGGTCAGTCAGACCGGACAGCGTGAGCGTGATAGGAATATTCGCCAGATATTATTGCTGGAATGGGTAATACCGGAACGTCACATAGACTGTATGTCCATAGGTCGTGGGATCGACAGCATGGCCTGCGCCATCATTGCCCTTGAACGCGAACTTCCGGATATAGGTGTACTGGAGCCCTCCCATGACGCTGCCATAATGGCCGTCCAGAAAATGCCACCAACCGCCTGTCGTGAAAGCGGCAAGCGTTTTTGTCTGAGCGGAGCATGTTCCGAATTCGTATTCACACCCGGACAGGTTCAGATCTGTTGCGCCATAGCCGTGCTGAAGCCCGTCCGCGCCCAGATAAGTGCGGCGTCCGGCAGTCTCTACGCCTCCATAGGTGTAGAGCAGAACAGAACGCGCCGGATGGCCTACAAGGCCCAGAGAACCCATGATTTCCGGTACAGGACTGGGGTTTCCGTTTTTGTCGAATGTCGTGTCGGGGAGGAGGGTTGGTCCGTAACGTCCCACGCCCTGACCGGCCAAGACGTTACCAGTCAGTTGTAGTTTATCCGTTCCGAGCGGTACAGTCATGCCAGCTCCCACACCCCCGCCGAACTGGGTGCTTTTATGGGTATGGTTCTCGCCCGGGGGCTGGATCAGGCCTCGGAACCATCGACCTAAGCCAAAAACTTCGTAATGTCCGAAAGACGTATCAACAGCTGCTTTGAGAACGATGTCAGGTGCTGGATTGTAGCTGTACTGCGTATTGGGATTCAGCAATACGCCACCTGCATTGGAGTAAAAGACACGCGGTCCGGCCAGACGACCATAGCTTGCGGGAAGCGTGCCACCTGAACTAAGGGAGTCTGAAAAAGCTACCGTTGCTTGAGGGTCCTCGACAGACAATGCCAGCCAGTATTTTTGAGCCCAGTCTTTGGCGATCCGGACCTGTGGGACGCGTGTGAAGGTAATTCCGGGGATCTGGTTGTTATCCGTCACGGCAGGGAGCTGTTCCTGACGGGGAATGACACCCTTGGCATAGTTGGTCGTCAGACTCCATGCCTGTCCCATAAGGACATGCAGCCCCCAGTCCTTCTCAGTGAATGTGAAGTACCCCTGACGCAAACGAGGTGTATAACCATTGATCTGCACGCTGTTGGTTGTGCCACCGGAGCCACCAAAATCGGCTTCAACATACGCTTGAAGACGCACAGATTTGGTTGGGTTTGCTTCCAAAAGGGTGGAGAATCGCGTGAGCTGGGCCGAGAAACGTTCTTCGCTCAGTCCGTGATTGGGGCTGTTGGCATAGGGAAAGCCGTTCCATGCCGTCGCAGGCCCGCTGGTCAGGTTTGAACTCCGCCAGATGTTGGAGAAATCAATGAACCCACCGAGGCGAACGGTCAGATTACCGATCTGGAAAACAGGTGGAAGATGGTCCACTTCGGTCTGCGTAATCGCGAGAGGGCTTGAGGAAGTCAGGTCAATGGATGTCCTATGGGCTTCGTTATGCTGGGTTCCCAACCACTGGAATAACGGCGGCGGTGTTTGGTGAGTGGCGGTGGGGGCCGGGGGGGAAGTCGCCGGTATGCTGGCTTGAGGGAGGCCAGCCGTCGAGATTGGCATAACTCCAGTTGGGTGAGGTGAAAGAGCCTCCCCGATGTGGGGTGTTTCGAATCCCGCTGTTGTTTTACGGGGCGCGAAAGCTGCTTTCGTGGCGCGAGGATGCGTTGTTTGTGAAGAGGTTTTGGTGTGTCGACGCTCCTCAATAGCCTGCAACCGACCTTCCAGCATACGCATTTCGGCTTTGATGGCGGCCAGTTCCTGGTCGTCAGAACTTTGGGCAAATGCCGTCGTAGGGCCCGTGATGAAAATGACGGCACTCAATAGCAGTCTGCATCGTCTGGGCAGATGTTGCCCCGCGATCTTCAGGCCACCACCAAAAGGAGACACATTTTATCCTTTCCGCAAATGCAGGCATATCTAACGCCCGCCTCTTGCAAGGGTTATCGGCTGATACACCCGCAAAGGATACTTACGCGGTCGTGGAAGTTTAAATATTGATCTGGGTCAATATGTTTGAATTTTTGCGGGATGAAGTCTGTTTTTTAACCGTATTATTTCTAGAGGCGACCTGTGCCGAAATGGGGCGAGAGGAAGCTGTATCGAAGTATGGTGGGCTCACAGCTCCACGAGGCTCAGTTCTGGCGTTTTAATCCTGCTTTCCATATCTGTTTGATCTGGAAAGCAGGATTTTCCATTAAAATCCATCAGTTCCTAAATCATGGACCACTACTATCAATTTTTTCTCAGGGATGCTGTTTTTACTGCTACGAGACCTGGATAGAGTGCGCGATATTCCGCATAGGCAGTATCATACGCATGACGCAGTGATGCATCAGGAAAAACAACTCCCGCGCGCTTGGGTGACAGACATACTGCCTCTACATCCTCACCTGTCACAGCCAAACGAGCCAGTCGCGCTGCTCCGAATGCTCCTCCTGTCTCGCCATTCGCCAAACGATACAAAGGAATTCCCAGCACTGAAGCAAGGATTGCAACCCACAGAGGGCTCCGCGAACCACCACCGATGACCGATGCTTCTGTTATTTCGGATCCGGACGCCCTCAGTCCCTCTAGAGCATCGCGGAAAGAAAATGCGACCCCTTCCAGCACAGCCTGGGTCATTTGCGCGCGTGTCGTATCCTGTGAAAGGAGGGCGAAGCCACCGCGTACCGCTCCATCATTGTGAGGTGTACGTTCACCTGAAAGATAGGGCGCAAACAGGACGGGCGAGGGGGCGTCAGGCGATTCAGGCAACTCGGCCAGAAGCTCTGTCTCCTTCATTCCTGTCACTCGTGACCACCATGCCAGTGACGCCGCCGCTGAGAGTGTCACGCCCATCTGATGCCAGACGCTCGGCACGGCATGGCAGAACGCGTGAATGGCATCCCGACCACCCCCACGATACGAATCTGTCGTCACCCAGACCACTCCCGAGGTTCCTAATGACAGAAAAGCATCGCCTGGTTTTGTCGCACCTAACCCGACCGCGCCGGCTGCATTGTCTCCTGCACCACCTGCAAAGACTGGCGCTTTTCGCATTCCCCAGCGCTGCACCAGATCGGGCTTGAGAAAGCCAGCTGCCTCGCTTCCCTCTCGCAACGTCGGCATGTGGGACAGCGCCAGCCCCGTTGCCGACAGCGCCTCTTCTGACCAACGGCGCTGTCCGACATCAAGCCATAACGTGCCGGATGCGTCGGACATGTCCTCGATCGCTTCGCCTGTCATGGCAAAGCGAAGCCACGCCTTGGGCAGAAGTACGAGACGCGTCTTTGCAAAAATGTCCTTTTCATGTTCTGCGACCCAGATCAGCTTTGGCGCTGTGAATCCCGGCATGGCGATATTGCCGGTTACTGCGCGGCTCTCAGGGAAGCGACGTTCGAATATCGCGCACTCGGCCTCGGCCCTCGTGTCATTCCATAATATGCAGGGACGAAGCACCTTACCTTCACCGTCAAGCAGGACGGCGCCATGCTGCTGCCCTGAAAGGCCGATGCCCGTAACTTTCGATACTTCGGATGGATAGGCCTTTGCCAGCGCGTCGATGGCCGCGAAGGTGGCTATGAGCCAGTCCTCTGGGTTTTGTTCGCTCCATCCCTCATGAGGGCGCGAGACCTCCAGCTTTGCTGTTTCTGAGGCAAGCACCTGCTGAGCCTCGTCCACAAGCACTGCCTTTACTCCCGATGTACCTAAATCGATCCCGATATACATCTGTCGCCCTGCCATTTCATTCGGCTGTAAGTCTGGACCTGTTTGTACCTTATGGCGCGCCACGTTTGTGTGAAGTGTGAAGGATGACAGTTTCTCGTTTTAAGAATTGTTTTGAGGGGCTGGTTACCGAAGGCTGGTAAGATAATACGGAAAACTGTTTGCCCTCTCCAGCCCGTTAATATGGTTCATGACAATAACGAGTTTTCTTTATTTCAGATAAAAATTCGCAACATGAACTGAATTCAGACATCTTCTGCATTGTCTCTGGAGGATTGTACCAGTTCTGGAAATAATCTGCTGAGATCAGCCGGTTTCAGGAGATCGGCAAGGGTGTAACGATCCAGAACACTTAAAAAAGCATTCAGGGCTTCTCCCAAAATGCCACGTAACTGACAGCTGGGTGCTAGGAGACATGCCCGCCCACCCGTAGACACACCGTCGCAGTCTACAAGCATCATGTCTTCTTCAGTAAAACGCACCACAGTTCCGATGATGATGTCTGCGGGAGGGTGACTCAAGACCAGTCCACCGCCACGTCCGCGGATTGTCTTGATAAAACCTCCCTGTCCCAAGCGATGCACCACCTTCACAAGATGGTTTTCAGAGATTTTGTAGGCCTCTGCGATGTCTCGGATCGAGACGCGGATGTTTGGACGCGCACCAAGATAAAGAAGGGTCCGCAAGGCATAATCAGTGTGAAGGGTCAGACGCATACGAGTCCTTTGACAGATTGACAGGCAGAAGTCACGACCATATAGGTGTATTTAATATACATCTTTAAAAGGACCGACCATGTCCACTTCAGATCGTAGTCTCACTCCAGACGTCATTGCCATCATCAAAGCCACCGTCCCAGCGCTGGAAGCCCATGGGCTGGCAATCACGACCGAGATGTACAGCCGTCTTTTGGCCAATTCCGCTATTTCCGAGTTGTTCGACCCAACGCATCAATCCAAAGGAACGCAACCTAGAGCGCTTGCCATGGCCGTTTTGGCCTATGCCAAGAACATAGATAATCTCGGTGTCATGGGGGGAGCCGTAGAGCGGATTGCTCAGAAGCATGTCAGTCTGGAAATTTTGCCGGAGCATTATCCACATGTCGCAACAGCCTTGTTGGGTGCGATCAAACATGTGCTCGGTGATGCCGCGACACCGGCTATTCTTGATGCTTGGGGTCGTGCTTACTGGGCTCTGGCCGATATTCTGATCGGCCGCGAACATCAGCTCTATGATGTCAGCACTCACGCTGAGGGAGGTTGGACCGGCTGGCGTAATTTCAAGATCGTCCAGGCAATTCGCGAATGTGAAAATGTTACGACGCTTGAACTGAGGCCCGTGGACGGCAAGACTGTCATCCAGCCGGTTCCAGGTCAGTATCTTGGTGTGGACCTGGATATTCCAGGTCATGGTCAGACGCGCCGCAACTATAGCATTACGTCTAGACCGAACCATGAAGTCTACGCCATCAGCGTACGCCATGTGCAGGATGGGGTCGTCTCTTCATGGTTAAACAGTCATAATTGTGAAGGTCATGAGGTTCGCTTGTCACCGCCTGCTGGTAACTTTATTCTCCCGGAACATTTTGATGCTCCGGTTGCCTTTGTTTTTGCAGGGATCGGTGCAACGCCTATGATCGGTATGATTGAGGATCTGGCTGCCCGTTCCCATGGTCCCGCCGTTAGCATCGTGCAAATTGCTCACTCAGTGGATGCTGCGCCATTCTCCGGCCGTCTGGCAGATATCGTTCGTAAGTCGGGAGGGCGTATTACGCTTGGGACACGACTGACATCCATCGACGGACGTCCGGATGCAGAATGGATCGCGTCTCACATCCCGCATAACGCTACAATTTACCTGTGCGGCCCTGTTGATTTTATGCGCGATACGATTCAGGGGCTCCTCAAGATTGGCATTTCTACGGAACGTCTTCGTTATGAAACTTTCGGGCCAGATACAGGCGTTACAGATTAACGCCTGAAGCCACATCGTCGATATTTATAATTAATAGACATCCTGAGAAGAAATTTTTTCAGGATGTTTTTATAACATTAGAAATTTTTCTGTTTCTGAACACTTGATTCCGGGAGGAAGCGCCGTGCCATTATTGAATATCCATGTTGTTAAAGGCAGAACTTCAGATCAGACAACAACACTTCAGCAAGCTATTCATGATGCCATGCTGGAAGCATTCAGCGTTCCTGAACGCGATCGCTATCAGATTCTAAATGAGCATGAGCCAGAGCATCTTGTCATGCAAGATACCGGTCTAGGTTTTGAACGTTCGGGTAATCGTGTTCTGATTCAGGTAGTCACGCGCCCACGTACTCAGGAGATGAAAGAACGTTTTTATGCTCTACTGGTCGAGTATCTGGGAGAGCGATGCGCGTTATTACCTGAGGACATCATGGTTTCTTGCATCGAAAACAGTGATGCTGATTGGAGTTTCGGGTTTGGTCGAGCTCAGTTCCTGAATGGGGATCTGTAAATTATCTTTTCTCAAAACCTATATTCATACTTTCAACCCAAGTATTTGTATGGTTTCGAAATCAACAGGAATGCCGTTTGTAGCGCGTCGTTTTGCTTCTTTCCATTCACGATCACCTGGTGCCATCACAGGATGCAGTGGATCCACTGACGGGCCACTACGCAGAAGCTCGAGATAGCGATTCATCGCCAGTTCATATGTGACGTGCCCGACAAACCTTGCCGGGTCTATTGCAATCGCAAAATGCCCGACATTCTGACGTTTTTGGTAGTTTTGCTCTTCATCTGTCCCGACCATGACGGGATCTAAGGCTGCTCCCGTCAACGCACCAGCCAGTATTGCCACCAATCCTGCCAATGCAGCGCCTTTGAACCCAAAACCTTCTCCGCCTAGGGGCTGAAGAAAGGATGCCGCCAACGCATCCTGTGTGGAGTGGCCAGCACTGTTTGCAGCGACGCCTGTTGGCAACTGAAGGCCCAACGAGCGATAAAGTTTCACCCGATTGAATGGGATTGAAGAAGTGGCGATGTCCATGAACCATGGATCGGAGTTTTTTACAGGCGCCGCCATGGCAATGGGGTTTGTCCCATGGAATGGCTGCGCTCCTCCGAAAAGGGACACAGCAGCGTCAGAATTGCTCATAATCAGGCTGATCATGCCATGTCGGGCGGCTTCCACCACATATGCGCCAGCCGCTCCAAAGTGAGAAGAGTGATGTACGCCTACGGTTCCGATTCCGGTCTCGCGGGCTAGTTGTACGGCCTCATTCATGGCGAGGTAGGCAGCAGGATGAGCAAGGCCGCCGTCAGCATTCAGTTGACCAGTCGCCGGCCCGGTTCTCTCAAAAATTATGGTGGGCCGACGATTGATCCCCCCAGTTTGAAGGAGTCGGACATAGTGGCCTACCAGACGAACGCCGTGACTATCTACGCCGATCCGCGATGCATGGATTAGCGCACGTGTGGTGGCTTCAGCATCCGTTTCCTGTGCGCCTGCTTGAATCAGCCGGGTTATCACTTGGTGGGAAAGGACATCTTCCGGATAATAATGAACATTCGTTATAGCATTCACGAAAGAAATTCCACCTTTCTACGAAAAATCAAACCGTTTTGAACAAGTCTGTGATTAATCGGATCAATCCAGGGCGCCATCACAGCAGGTATCATACAATTTCTTGCCAGCTTACCAGCCTATAGATCAGTGTAAGACCAGATTGGATGGAGACATTGATGGCGCGGGTCTTGTCGTTTCTCATCCCGCTCTTCTTTTTATTTTCATCTCAACAACCTGCGGCCCATCAGAGAAAACTCTTTTGGATCGCAGGTTTTCATGATGGATTTCAATAAGTTACGTTCATCTTTGCGCCTACAAAGCGTGGCAGGCCAGGCATGACGCCGTAGAACGTCGCCTGTGTGCCGCCGGAGAGCCAGTAACGGCGATCGGCAAGATTTTGGCCATAGACTGTGACAGACCAGTGCTGTTTCGGAGCAGCAAAGGTCAGGAAGGAGTTCACGAGGAAATAGTCCGGGGCACGATAGATGCCGCCATCACCGATGTGCTGGGGTTGCGTCTGTGCACCGCGGTAATTGTAATCCACGTCAAAAGTCATCTTATAGTCGTGGAACATTGACCATGAATAAGTGGCAGCACCAGACAGCGTCAGGTTCGCCAATCCCATATTGTAACCGTTGTAGTTCGTATTGACGGGAGACCAGACGCCAGTTGCGGCGAACTGTGCTGTCGTGGCGCTTCTGTTCAGGCTTTGGAACTGGGAGTACGAACCGTTCTGGTAGCCAAAATTCTGTGTCAGGACGAGGCCGTGGAACGGATGGGCTTCCATGTCGAATTCAGCGCCATAGATATTGGAGCGTGGAGCATTCACATAGCCACCAAGAACACCATAAGGCGGCACGAGAATGGTACCGAGAAGCTGCTGGTCCCGATAGTCGTAGTAGAATCCCGCAGCGTTGAAGCGCAGATGACGGTTGAAGAACATGGTCTTGAAACCACCTTCGTAGGTAAGAACCTGTTCTGCCTTGAAGGGCTTCAGCTGGCTGGCCTGCTGGGTGATATTGGCAGAGAAGCCGCCCGGCTTGAAGCCACGTGAAAACATCACGTAACCCATGATATTCAACTTGAACTGATACTGTGCCCCGACCCGTCCAGCAAACTGGTTGGTCAAAGCACCTGAATTGCCAAAATTCTGCACACTTGTTTTGGCGCCACTGTTCAGGTCATAATTGGCACTGACGACATTCAGCATTTGGCGGTCATCAGATTCATGACTGATGGCCCCGATCAGGGTGAGTTTGGGTAATACCCGATAGGAAAGCTGTACGTATTGATTGAAGTTCTGCTAATTCTGACGATAAGACGTCTCGTTCAAGGGCGTGGTGTTCGGGCGGTCAGAAGAATCATACCAGAAATTCTGTGCCATCCGGGAACGACTGTAATACATCCCCATTTCCCAATGAAATTTGGCATGCGGGTTTAAAGACTCAAGCTTCACTTCCTGAGAGAACACATTCGTCTGGTTATTGCGGAACATGTTGCCGTATGACGCGACGGAATTCGTCTGGTTGGTCAGTTCATGCTCATCGACTGTTTCGAAAGCACTCAGTGTCCAGAACCTGCCCCAGCTGAAATCTTTTGTGTACCGGACGTTAGCGCCCCAGAACATATTGTCTTCACGGGGTTTCTTGTTGTTACCATCGATACCGATAATCTTTGCAAA
>NZ_BEWP01000019.1 GCF_002723995.1 Gluconobacter kondonii
GATTATCCCCGGAATACCGCCATTCCTCTCGTCGTGTCTTCTCCTCACTCTGGTCGCTATTATCCGCCTGATTTTCTGGGCATTGCGGCATTGCCTCTTCAAGAGCTTCAACGAAGCGAGGATCGGTTTATGGATAACTTAATGGAGGATGCTCCTGATTTTGGAGCAACTCTATTAAGTGCAGAATTTTCTCGTGCTTGGTGTGATGTAAATCGGGACTGGCGGGAGGTAGATTCCGAAATGTTCAAACAAAAAATATCTGACAATGAAATCATTTCTAGCCCCAAGGTAAAATCAGGCTTTGGGGTTATTCCTCGAAATATATCACAAGGAAAGAAAATATATAGTGATACTATAGATAAATCCGAAATAATTAAAAGAATTTCTACATCATGGCTCCCTTATCACGAAGCGCTTACTGTTATTTTAAATGAGATACGTCTGCGATTTGGCTACGCAATCCTTTTGGAAATGCACTCTATGCCAAAATTACCTTATGCACGATCGTGTGATATTGTTATTGGAGACGTGCATGGGAAAAGCTGTAGACCAATAATTAGTGATGAAATTGAAAGTATATTACAAGATAAATCTTATTCAGTACGGCGAAATATACCTTATTCAGGTGGATACATTACACAACATTACGGACAGCCGGATAAAAAAGTTCATGCTATCCAACTAGAAATATGTCGATCACTTTACTTGAATACTACAACCCTTCAGCGAGGACGTGGATTTGAGAAGACAAAAAACAATATGAATCACCTCATTTCCAGTTTTTCCAATTGGCTTTTGAAAGAAAATTTCTAATTTTTAAAATTGAAACTGTGTCTCTAAAAATAAAATAATTAACCATAAATCAGATTATTTTAATCTGTGCTTCGTGGGTAAGATTGTTATCTGCATTCGACAGAAACACTCCATCCAAATAGCGGATAGCCAACCGTAAAATCTGTCCAAACCCATTCATAAATTGTTCGAGCAAACAAGCTCATTTTCAAAACAGCAGCTTTGGCCAATCCCGTTTGCTTGAGAAAAAATATCTCACAGCCTTCTGGACACAGATATCGTTATATGTAACATAAATAAAGGTAGTTCTTGTGACCATAATGTGACGTTCAATCACAACTATGGATCGGATGGAACCTCGGGCATGGCTACCTCGTCATGCCCACTCTCTGCTTCACAGGGTCTGGGTATCGTTTATGGATCTGGTTCTTGGAATTGATGTTGGAACAGGGAGCGCCCGCGCGGGTCTCTTCACCCTCGACGGGCAGAAGAAAGCGTCTTTCGTCCAGAAGATCCAGACATGGACACCACGCGCAGGCTACGCACAGCAATCTTCCGCTGATATCTGGTCCGCCATCTGCCAGGCGACCCGTAACGCGCTGGCAATGCTTGACGGGCCTTATCGCATTACCGGAATTGGCTTCGACGCAACCTGCTCTCTTGTCGTCCTTGATAAGGACGGCCATGCCCTGTCGATAGATCCGGACGGAACACCGGAGCAGAACATCATTCTCTGGGCGGACCACCGTGCCCTTGAGGAAGCGCAGGACATCAATCGCGGCGGTCATGATGTGCTTCGTTATGTCGGCGGCACGATTTCCCTTGAAATGGAAACGCCAAAGCTGCTCTGGCTGAAGCGGCACCTTCCCCATATCTACGATCAGGCCGCCCATTTCTTTGATCTGCCGGACTTTCTGACTTGGCGCGCAACAGGGTCCCTCTCCCGCTCAGCCTGTTCGACGGCCTGCAAATGGACCTATCTCGCCCACGAAAACCGCTGGGACGAAGGATATTTTCAGTCTGTCGGTCTGGGAGATCTTGCGTCTGACAATTTCAACCGGATTGGAAATGATGTGCGTCCGTTGGGCGGTACTCTGGATTCTGACTTGAACGCTAAAGCTGCTTCTGAAATGGGACTGACACCCGGCATCCCCGTGGGCGTCTCTGCCATTGATGCCCATGCTGGTGGCATCGGTCTGTTCGGGCTCAATACGGAAGGGTCTTTGTCAGATGAGCAACTTGAGCGCTCAATCTCTCTGGTCTGCGGGACTTCGAGCTGCCATATGGCGGTCTCTAAAGAAGCACGTTTCGTATCTGGTGTCTGGGGGCCCTACTGGAACGCCATGATCCCCGGAATGTGGCTCAATGAGGCTGGTCAGTCATCTACAGGCTCGTTGATCGACTTCGTTATTTCCAGTCATCGCCTTGGCGCTTCCCTCAAGCAGGAAGCCGAAAAAGCCGGAACAAGCGTATATGCGCTGCTGAACGCGCGGATTGAGACGCTTGAAGCCGAGGCACTTCCGGGAACGATCACGTCCGACCTGCATGTCTTTCCGGATTTTCACGGAAACCGCTCGCCCCATGCCGATCCGGCTCTGAAGGGCATGATCAGCGGTCTGACGCTCTCTGATACGCTCGATGATCTGGCGCGGCTCTATCTCGCCACAGTGCAGGGTCTCGCTTACGGCACGAAGGACATCATCGACGCTCTGAATGCCAAGGGCTACCGGATTGACACGATCCTTGCGACCGGCGGCAGCACCAAGAACCCCGTTTTCCTGCGTGAGCACGCCAATGCAACCGGATGCCGCATTCTGCTCCCCGCAGAGTCTGATTCCGTTCTTTTGGGAGCCGCCATTCTCGGGGCCGTCGCAAGCGGGGCCTATCCTGACCTGCGGCAGGCCATGGCACGAATGAGCCATGCAGGAGACGAGATCGTCCCGGACGACCGCACAGCCACATATCACGCCGCCAAACGCAGCATCGCGCACGACATGCTCACCAACCAGATCACCTGGCGTCAGCAGATGCGCGACGTTCTGGAAAAGGAGGCCTCCGCCTGAGAACAGGCCCCGCCGTTTTTCTTCAGTCCCTTGTTCGCCATCTGCCAGAACCCCTTTTCCAGAGGTCAACGTCCATGCTTCGTCTGAAATCCACCCGCACAGCCCTCTGCGCCCTTGGCGCCCTGCTCGCCGGCTCTGTCCTTTCCAGCGCACAAGCCGGTGGAACCCTCACGATTGCCACCGTGAACAACGGCGACATGATCGTCATGCGTCAGCTTTCGACGGAATTCGAAAAAGCCCATCCAGACATTCACCTGAACTGGGTCACGCTTGAAGAAAACGTCCTGCGCCAGCGCGTCACGACCGACATCGCCATGAAAACCGGCCAGTTCGATGTCGTGACCATCGGCAATTACGAAGTGCCGATCTGGGCCAAACAGGGCTGGCTCACCGAAATCAAGCCCGATGACGCCTACGACATGAACGACATCCTGCCGTCCGTGCGCGAAGGCCTCAGCGCGAAAGGCAAGCTCTACGCCCTACCGTTCTACGCCGAGAGCGTCATAACCTATTACCGTAAGGATCTGTTCCAGAAAGCGGGCCTGACAATGCCTGAACAGCCCACTTACGACCAGATCCGCCAGTTTGCGGACAAGATCACGGACAAGCCCAATCAGGTCTACGGCATCTGTCTGCGTGGCAAGCCCGGCTGGGGCGAAAACATGGCGTATATTTCCTCGCTCGCCAACACGTTCGGGGCGCAGTGGTTTGATATGTCATGGAAGCCAACCCTGACATCCGACGCCTGGAAAGCGACCCTGAACTGGTACGTCTCCGCCCTCAAGGCGGACGGTCCTCCGGGTGCCACGTCCAATGGTTTCAACGAAAACCTCGCCCTGTTCGCCAGCGGTCATTGCGGGATCTGGATTGACTCAACGGTCGCGGGGGGGCTGCTGTTCGACCCCAAACAGTCACAGGTTGCAAACACGGTCGGCTTCGCGCCTGCCCCCAAAGGACCTTACGGCAAAGGCCCGACATGGTTGTGGAGCTGGAGTCTAGCTGTGCCCGTCAGTTCCCATCAGAGCGCGGACGCACAAGCCTTCATCGCATGGGCCACATCCAAGGATTATGTGAAGCTGGTGGCTGAACGGAAAGGCTGGGTTGCAGCCCCTCCGGGAACACGCGCCTCGACCTATGCTGCCCCCGAATATCTCAAGGCGGCCCCCTTCGCGTCCTTCGTCCTGAACGCCATCAAGACGGCTGATCCCAACGGCCCGACCGCACAGCCCCGCCCCTATACAGGTGCTCAGTTCGTCGCGATCCCCGAGTTCCAGTCCATCGGCACTCAGGTCGGCCAGACGGTCGCAGCAACCCTGTCCGACCAGATGACGGTGGATCAGGCGCTGACATCCGCTCAGGCTTCGATCACCCGCGCACTCCGCCAGTCCGGCCGCGCGCGATAACGCCGCCCGATCAAGGTCAAGATACCATGCAGGCCGTTCTCGAACACAGCCCGCCCGCAGGGGCGACCGTACAGACCGCGAAAAGGACAGGCTTCCTGCTCCTTTCTCCGTCCGTCCTGATCCTTCTGGTCTGGTCGATCGTCCCACTCGTCATGACGCTGTGGTACTCGCTACAGAACTATAACCTCGTCGATCCCACGCTGCATGGCTTCGCCGGGATCGATAATTACTGGTACCTGCTGACCGATCCTGACTTCCTGCACGCTTTACTGAACACACTCGTCCTCGTCGCGGGCGTTCTGGTGATCAGCATCGGCGGCGGAACGCTGCTGGCCGTTCTGTACGATCAGGAGTTCTTCGGCCGGGGCATTGCCCGCATCATGGTCATTTCGCCGTTCTTCATCATGCCCACGGTCTCCGCATTGTTGTGGAAGAACCTGATGCTCCATCCGATTTACGGCGTCTATTCCGCCATGATGCGGGCCGTGGGCCTCACGCCCATCGACTGGTTGGCGCGCTTTCCACTCATGACGGTCATGATGATCGTCGCTTGGGAATGGCTGCCATTCGCGGTTCTGATCCTGCTCACCGCCGTGCAGTCGCTGGACGGGGAGCAACGTGAAGCCGCCCGGATGGACGGTGCGGGCCCGATCGCGCGTTTCCGCTACATCATCCTGCCGCATCTCGGACGCGCCATCAGCGTCGTGGTCATGATCGAGACGATCTATCTGCTGACGATCTTCGCCGAAATCTCCGTCACCACAGCGGGCGGACCCGGCGTGGCCTCCACCAATCTTCCCTACCTGATCTATTCCCGCGCCCTGCTTCAGTTCGATGTGGGCGGTGCTTCAGCGGGTGGCGTCGTCGCGATCGTTATCGCCAATATCGTTGCAATCTTCCTGGTGCGCGCCGTAGCCCGCAATCTGGAGGCCTGACATGGCGCTCAAGACAAAAACCAGCACCCGGATCGGCGTGACCATTCTTGGATGGGGAATAGCCCTCTGGCTGTTCTTCCCGATTTTCTGGATGATCCTCACGAGCTTCAAAAGCGAAGTGCAGGCTATCTCCACACCGCCGAAGCTGTTCTTTATGCCCACACTGAGCAGCTATACCGAGGTGTTTGAACGCGCCAATTACTGGCACTTCGCATTGAATACCGTGATCGTCTCGGTCGGAGCAACAGCCGTCGCCATCGCACTGGCTGTTCCCGCCGCCTATTCGATGGCGTTCATGCCTTCAAAGCGCACCCGCGGGACCCTGCTCTGGATGCTCTCGACCCGGATGCTGCCCCCCGTGGGCGTTCTGGTGCCGATCTATATTCTGGCCCGCAACACGCATCTGCTCGACACCTGTACCGGACTTGCGATCGTGGACATGCTCACGAACCTGCCGATTATCGTGTGGATGCTCTACACGTTCTTCCGCGAAGTCCCGGCCCCCATTCTCGAAGCGGGCCGGATGGACGGCGCCACACGCTGGCAGGAAACGACGATGGTGCTGCTGCCGCTTGCCCTGCCCGGCATCGCGTCCACAGCGCTCCTGTCACTCATCCTGTGCTGGAACGAAGCGTTCTGGTCCCTGAACCTGACATCCTCCCATGCCGCCCCGCTGACAGCCTTCATCGCGTCTTTTTCGTCACCAGAGGGACTGTTTTTCGGCAAGCTCTCGGCAGCCTCAACCCTTGCCGTCGCTCCGATCCTCGTTTTCGGCTGGATCAGCCAGAAACAGCTCGTCCGCGGCCTGACCTTCGGAGCCGTCAAATGACTCTGATCCCGGCTCACTCCCTTCACTCTTTCTGCACGAACGGGGCCTGACCCATGGCGACTGTCGAACTCAAAAACCTTCGCAAGACATATCTTACGGAAGAAATCATCAAGGGCATTTCCCTGTCGATCGAAGAACGCGAATTCGTGGTCTTCGTCGGCCCGTCAGGCTGCGGAAAATCCACGCTCCTGCGGATGATCGCAGGACTGGAAGACATCACATCAGGCGATCTGCTGATTGACGGCCAGCTCGTCAACAACGTGGAGCCCGGCAAGCGCGGTCTGGCGATGGTCTTTCAGTCCTATGCGCTCTATCCGCATATGAACGTCTACAAAAACATGGAATTCGGTCTGAAGCTGTCCGGCATGCCGGAAGCCGAGCGCCGCGCAAAAATCGAACATGTCGCCCGCACGCTTCAGCTCGAACCCTATCTGAACCACAAGCCGGGACAGCTTTCCGGCGGTCAGCGCCAGCGCGTCGCCATCGGACGCGCCATTGTGCGCAATCCGAAAGTCTTCCTGTTCGACGAGCCGCTTTCCAACCTCGACGCCGCCCTGCGCGGCCAGATGCGCGTGGAACTCTCAGCCCTGCACCGCAAGCTCGGCGCCACCACGATCTATGTGACGCATGATCAGGTCGAAGCCATGACCATGGCCGACAAGATCGTCGTCCTGCAGAAAGGCGTGGTCGAACAGATCGGTTCCCCGCTCGAACTGTACCATCACCCTCGTAACCTGTTCGTGGCCCGCTTCATTGGCTCCCCTCCGATGAACTTCTTCTCGGCTATTTTTCAGGGTGGCGACGCGGCGGGATCGAGCGTGCAACTCCGGGATGGATCGAGCCTCTACGTCCCTGTCACATCCCCCGGCCTTCTGCCCGGAACAAAGGTGACGGTCGGTATCCGCCCCGAACACGTCGAACTGGCGTCTTCAGGCCCCAATAGCGGCGTCGTGGAGGTCATTGAACGTCTCGGCGCCATCACCCTCGTTCATGTCCGCATGCCAGACGGCGAAATCATTGTCGTCCAGACGGATGGCGCCGTTCTCACGGATGTGGACACCCGCGTCAGCCTGACGCTGCCGCCACGGAACTGTCACCTTTTTGCTCCCGACGGTGTGGCTTTCGAAGCCTGTCACCGTCACCCCCTCGCAGCCTGATTTTCTGGATCATCTACAATGTACATGGAAAAACTCCGCCTCGATAACCGCGTCGCCATCGTCACCGGCGGCGCGCAGAACATTGGTCTGGCCTGCGTCACGGCCCTTGCAGAAGCTGGCGCCCGCGTCGTCATCGCGGACCTCGATGAAACTCTCGCAGCGCAGGCCGTCAAGGACCTGCGCGATCAGGGCTATGACGTCAGCAGCGTTGCAATGGACGTCACAAAAACGGAAAGCGTGCAGAACGCCGTCAGCAGTGTACATGAAAAAGAAGGCCGTCTGGACATTCTGGTCGCCTGCGCGGGGATCTGCATTTCCGAGGTCAAGGCCGAGGACATGACGGATGGGCAGTGGCTCAAACAGGTGGATATCAACCTCAACGGCATGTTCCGCTCCTGTCAGGCCGCTGGCCGCATCATGCTTGAACAGAAAAAAGGTGTGATCGTCGCCATCGGCTCCATGTCCGGCCTGATCGTGAACCGCCCGCAGCAGCAGGCTGCTTACAACGCATCCAAGGCGGGTGTTCACCAGTATATCCGCTCCCTGGCCGCCGAATGGGCGCCCCACGGCATCCGGGCCAATGCCGTTGCCCCCACCTATATTGAAACCACCCTCACGCGCTTCGGTATGGAAAAGCCAGAACTTTACGACGCCTGGATTGCCGGAACGCCGATGGGGCGCGTGGGCCAGCCCGACGAGGTCGCCTCGGTTGTACAATTCCTCGCCTCGGACGCCGCAAGCCTCATGACGGGCGCAATCGTGAACGTGGATGCAGGATTTACTGTCTGGTAAATCCCTTGTCCGGGCAGCAGAAAACTGCCCGGATTTCTTCCCTGCGCGAGAGCCGTAACACTTTGTTTCCGTGAAAAAATCTTTCCCGGTCTTATTTTGCAAACCCTACTTGCAACTGACTCGCAATAGCGATACCAGCCTCTGATCACGCACCAGCATGAACAGTCATTTGAGGTCGGGTATGCACCGCAACAGGATTTTTTACGCGATACCCCTCTCCCTCGTCATGAGTGGAGAAGTCTTCGCAGCCGACCAGAATGTCACGCCTGAACAGTCCCAGCGTTCCGGGACAAAAAAAACCGATACCGCCGGAACACAAGCCAAAACAGTTGAGACGCTCAAGGTCCGCGCCCGCCGCGCCTCGACGATTGCATCTTCTGCAACCAAGTCGGACACACCGCTCGTCGAAACCGCCCAATCGGTCACGGTCATCACCCGCAACGAAATGGATATCCGCAACGTCCTGAACCTCAATCAGGCCGTCCGTTATACCGCGGGTATTACGGCGGATCTCCGCGGCGGCGGCGTCGGGACGCGCTATGATCAATTCGCCCTGCGCGGATTTTCGGCCCCGACATTCCTTGATGGCCTGAAACTTCAGGACAGCCCGACCGGCTACGCCACCGCCCAGACCGACACGTCACGTCTGGATCGTATCGAAATCCTCAAAGGCCCGGCATCAGCCCTTTATGGCCAGTCCAGCCCCGGCGGTCTCGTCGCACTCTCCAGCAAACTCCCCACGGACCAGCGCTCCTATGGCAGCGTCAACGCAACCGGCGGCATGTTTGATCTGTATCGCGTGGATGCCGATGTCGGCGGTTTCGTGACGAAAAACGGTTTCGTCCGCTACCGCCTCGACGGCACTATCAACGGCCAGCACAGCCAGCTTGCCCGGACCGGCAGCCGACGCTTTTCCATCAGCCCGTCTTTCACGTTTGGCGGCGATGGCCCGACCACGCTGACGATCCTCGGCAATTATCAGTACGATCCTGAAAATGGTACCTATGGCGGCGTCCCGCTGGTCGGCTCCCTTAAACGCGCCCCTTTCGGATATCTGCCGCGCAATTTCTATGACGGCGATACATCGTTCGAAAAATACAACCGCCGCCACGGCGCCATCACCTATATCTTCAATCATCGTTTCAACGATGACTGGAGCTTCAGCACCCGCGGCCGCTACGACGATATCAAAACCCAGTATCGCAGCGTTTATGACAGCGGCTATTACGTTACGGGGCAGGACGACACGCTGGCCCGCTCAGCCATTGCCACAAACGAACACACGCATAATCTGACTTTTGACAGCGCGTTCAAAGGCAAAGTCCGGACCGGGCCGTTGCGCCACACGATGATGTTTGGCTTCGACTACATGCAGCAGAGCGCTTCCGAAGTCGGCTTCTATGGCGATGCTCCGTCCATGAATGTTTTCCATCCGAACTATCAGGTGGCCATCGCTCCCCTGAACCCTTGGGTGAACTACAACACAGATTCTCATCAGGCCGGTATCTATGGTCAGGATGAAATCCACTGGAAACGTCTGATCCTGACAGGGAGCCTGCGTAACGACTGGTACCGCTCCCACCAGACCGACAACATGTCCCACACCACCACCAACCAGAGCCCCAGCCAGATCACATGGCGCGCGTCTGGCCTGTATCACTTCGATTTCGGCCTCTCGCCTTACATCAGCTACTCGACATCCTTCCAGCCCCAGTCCGGGAATGTATCAACGGATGGTGGAAAGACCGTACATCAGGCCAGTCCATCTGTCGGTAAGCAGCTTGAAGGCGGTCTGAAATACCAGCTTCCGGGCACGTCACTGCTTCTTACCGCCGCAGGTTTCCATATTGAACAGACAAATGTTCTCGTCGGGATCGGCAGCACGGGCTACAGCGCTCAAAGTGGACTGGTCCATTCGGATGGTTTCGAGTTCGAAGCCCATGCCGAACCATTCCACAACCTCGTGCTGACCGCGGCTGTCAGCATCCAGAAAGTCCACGACGACTCAACCGGCAAACCCCTGATCCAGTCCGGTAAAGGCAATGCTTCGCTGTTCGCTTTCTATACGATGCCATCCGGTCCGGCGAAGGGTCTCGGCTTCGGCGGCGGCATGCGCTATTCCAACAAATCCTATGGCGGCGAAGCATCTTACGGGAGTGTCTGGGTGCCACAATATGCGGTATTCGATGCGTCAGTGCGCTATGACCTCTCCAACCTGTCGCACAGCCTTCATGGCTGGAATGTCGGCGCGAGCGTTCGCAACCTCTTTGACAAGAACTTCATCGCTAACTGCCTGAGCTATGCCTCTTACGGTCAGGAATTCTGCTACTACGGAGAGCGCCGCAACGCGCAGGCCAATATTGGTTTTAGCTGGTAAACCGCTGAGCGGGCACACCCAGCGCTACGATACAATCCTGCGTTTTGTCGTAGCGCTTCCGGGCGGATACATCCTATCCGCGCTGGGCGGCGTGTGCCTCGCATTCGGGCTGCCGCTTTCCAAGGCCGATAACGCCATGGCCGGGATCCTGCTTGGCCTGTTGTTATGGCCAGTCGTCTTCATCGCATCCTTCGGGGTCGCAAATATTAGACGACTGGCAGTAATTGCAGGTGTTCTAACCTTCATTTTGGCCGCTTTCGTCTTCAGCCGCGGCTGGTATCCATGAGAAACACCTTCCGTGCCTCCATGGCCCTCGTCCACACCACACTAGGCCTTATAACCGGCTGGGTACTGTTCGCCATTGCCCTGTCCGGTGCCCTGAGCGTGTTCCGACAGGATATCAATCTCTGGGCCAGACCGGAGTTACCGGTTACTGCCTCTGATCCAATGGTGGTGAACGCCCACGCGCTGAACTGGTTGAGCCATAACGCCCCTGCCGCCAGCGCATGGTACGTTGCCAGCGCGACTGCGCTTCAGCCTTTTGCAACGGCCCTATGGCCAGATGCGAAAGGAAACTACATCCAGCGCGTCCTTGATCCTATTACCGGAAGCCCGGACGGCATCCGGGATACGCTCGGCGGAGAATTCTTCTACCGCTTCCATTTCGAGCTTCAGCTTCCCTATCCTCTGGGCCGACTGATCGCCGCACTCGCGGCCCTTGCACTCGTTGTCGGACTGATGACCGGCGTCATCATCCACCGGCGCATTTTCGCGGATTTCTTCACCTTCCGACCTTCACGCGGGCAGAGAAGTTGGCTGGACATGCATAATCTGCTTGGGGTCGCAGCCCTACCCTTTCACCTGATGATTTCCTTCACCGGTGCCGTCACGCTCGGAACGCTGCTGCTCCCATGGAGCACACAGGCGCTCTACCGCAATGATCTGACAGCGTCTTATACCGAGCTTAACCCGGCTCTCTATTCTCGTCCCGCTACGGGCCATCCCGCCCATCTCGCACCTTTTCTGCCAATGCTGCGTGAGGCCGAAAGTAAATTCGGCGGCGCGGGATTGGAACAGATCTATGTGTTCAATCCATCCGATCAGGCCTCTCTCGTGACCATGATCGCCGGCAACGATCACACCATCAGCACATCCTCACAGATCATCACATTCGATGGGCCTTCGGGGCGCGTTCTCAAACAGCACATCGAACACCGCCCCGTTCTCAAAGCCTACACCTTCCTGTACGGGCTGCATGTCGCCCGCTTTGCCCCCTCCGTCATACGCTGGCTCTACTTCCTGTCCGGCCTTGCGCTTGCAGCCCTGATCGGCAGCGGCATGCACCTCTGGACAATCAAACGCCTGCGTCGTCCCCATCATCGCGGACACCGGATCGTTGCCCGACTGAATGTGGGTGTGCTGGCCGGTACGCCTCTCGCTTTCGCATCCTTTTTCATCGCGAACCGTCTTATCGGCCCCACAACGCCGCATCGGGCAAGATATGAAGTGACAACCCTCTTCGTCGTCTGGGGCCTTACCCTGCTGTACGCACTGGCCCGTCGGCCGGAGCGGGCGTGGCCAGAGCTTCTGGGGGGCAGCGCCGTTGCGTGTCTTGTGGTTTCGCTGCTCAGCTTACTATGGCACACATCTGTTCTGGCCGGAGTCAGTGTAACGTCCGCACTCCTGTCTGCGTCATTCGCTTTTGCAGCCTTTCGCACGCTGCAAAAAACGGCTCTCCCGGCATGAACTGGATCATGTCACTGCTCCTCGGACAGGGCGCGATGCTGGTGCTCGTCACGGCCTCAGTGCGCGGAAATCGCGTCCTATGTCGCAACAGCCTGACAGACTTTCAACGGAATATTCTGAAATCCTGCGCCGCTGCCGGTCTGACCGCCAGCCTCTTTCTTCAGGCCACGTCCAGCGATTTCATCATTCTGAATATTATTGAATGGATCCTCCTCGCAGCGCCGGAAATCATGGTCGCAACGCTGCTCTGCTCCTGGCGGGAACAGCGTTCGCGACCATGACGCTCGAACACGCTTAGGAGGAAAACGCCGCAGCAGGGTCCGTGATCGTAGGCTGCCCCGTCTCCATCCGACCGCCAAGGACATGCTTGAAATCTGGATCATACGGAGAGGTCAGCGTCACATCATACCATTGATGCGTGGCTGACAGATCCAGCCTGATGTCCCTGTGCGCCCCAGACTTCAGAATAACTGTTTGCAACGGCGCAGCATCTCCCGTCCGGTACTGGATGGTCACCGGAACCCTGCTAACATTACTGAGCGAGAGAAGCAGTGCTGCACCCTTCCCCTTCGTGCCGCTTTCATAGCGACATGCCGAGCGCAGCAGAACACGATCCTTATGCCCCCGATAGGCCCGGTAAAAGCCATTGGGCGCATGAACCGCCACATCATACAGCCCGTCTATGACGGGAAGTGTCACGTCCATGTCGTCACCGGCCGCAACAGCATAGGTTCCCACCTGCATGTCCCGACCGTCATTGCGATAATCATAGATATTGAACGGCGCACCCGCAGAGCGTTCTCCATGAACGCCTCGGCTTGCGCGGAGCTTCAGACCGACACGCCCCTCTCCTGCAACCACGCCGCCGTCGCAATAAAGTTCATACGGTAGCGCGCACGCGGGGCGTGTTCCTGCTTCCTGCCGAACGGTTTCCCGCAACAGATCCGGCTGTGTCCTCAGCGTTGCCGTCTCGGAAGCGGACAGAGAGCGAAAGCCACCCGGTAAAGGACGATTTTTCGCATCTTCAATCGTTCGGAGATGTGTATTCCGATCCAGATAGTTCAGGGATGGAGCATCCGCTTCGGAGGACTGAAAGCAGGATGTCAGATCGCCGCAGATTGCACGGCGCCAGGGAGAAATATTCGTTTCCCGAACAGGCTTTCCGAATTTCCGTTCAACAAAATGTTCGAGAAACTGCAGTGTCGAACTATGGTCAAACAGCTGCGAATTGACGCGGCCACCACGGCTCCACGGAGAGGCGACAACCATCGGCACCCGGAACCCCAGTCCGATCGGGCCACTACGGGCCAATCGCTCGGGAACGCCAAGACGCATTTCATCATCTGCTGTCGTATATTCCAGCCCGTCCGGTCCAATCGCCTCGGAAGAGCGTCCCGTTTCCGGGCGCTGGGGATCGGGAGCAGCGTAAGAGCAGCAGTGGTCGAAATACCCGTCATTTTCATCATAGGTCAGAATGAAAATGGTCTTTTTCCAGACATCGGGGTTTTCGGTCAGAATGTTCATGACCTCCGAGACATACCATGCCCCATACCAAGCAGATGTCGGATGATCTGAGAAATGCTCCGGTGCCGCGAGCCACGAAACGGCGGGAAGATTGCCTGTCCGCGTATCCGTGCGGAACTGATGCAGCACATCGCCCTTCGGGGCCTTCATACCCTTCGCGTCCGGATCATCCGTAAACGCCAGTGTCTCCAAGGAGTGATAGTTCGGATCAGCCTTGTTCGTCACAAACGCCTTGGTGAAAAGCGCGCGCTCCGCAGGTGTCAGAGCCTCATATCCCTTAGCGGATTGCTGACGCCGACGCAGAACCTCCATCAGGGCCCTGGCTTCGACAAGCTGCTCACCACGCTCACCCGAAACCAGCATCTCAAGTTTTTCAAGCCGATTGATGTGATCGGAACATTCCTGAATCCGCTCCTCAATCCAGTCTCCAAATCCCGCATTGGAGCTGACATTGAAGTTGTCGAAGCACTCCAGAACATTACATCCGAAATTTGACAGCCAGGAGCGTTCCGCCGAGGACATCCCTCCCGTCTGGCTGAGTTCGTTCTGATAGAATTTCCAGGAAACCCCGATCTTTTCCAGTCGCTCCGGAAAGGTCGTCCAGGTCATGCCGCCTTCAAGGATTTCCGGGTTCCGCATATACACATTCGACGTTGTGTTCTGCTGGTCCCTCACAGTTCCCGTCCAGAAAATCAGACGATTGGGGGTCGTGCTCGTCATCGCCCCACAGTAATTCTGGTCACACACCGTAAAAGCATCGGCCAGCGCATAATAAAACGGCAGATCCTCGCGGGTATAATAACCCATCGTCAGAGGATATTGTTTATAGTCTTTTTTGTAGGGACGCTTGGCATCAATCCAGTCATCATGATGCCCTCCATTCCACGCATCGACCTGACTGTCCCGAGAATGCGGGATTGAGCCCATCCATGTAACTTTGGTGTCATGAATATTGAGACGCCAAGGCGCATAAGTCTCGCCCCCCTTCCCCGACTGCACGAAAACGGAATTGCCGTTTTTCTGCCGTATAGCCCGCCTGTCATTAAAGCCGCGAACCCCAGCGAGCGTACCAAACATATGATCGAAAGAGCGGTTTTCCTGCATTAGGATCACCACATGCTCAGCATTCAGATATGTCGTTCCCGGATCGGGCGCGATGGCGTAAGCGCGGCGGATAGCGGCCGGCAGCCCTTCTGTCGCTGCGGCCGCCCCACCGAACAGGGCATATTTGAGAAAGGTTCTGCGAGAGGACATGTGGATCTTTGCCTGAAACCAGAAGGCGGTTATTGCGCCAGAAGAAGATATATCAGGACAGTCCTAAACACTTCACAGAACAGCTTCATCCCCCGTTTTTGTAATTTAATAAAGATTTCACCGCCAAAGGTTGCGGCGAGAATCAGTTCCCAAGAGACCGGTCAACAGATCGTCCCGCCCGCTCAATCGGCCCCTTTGGCGGATCGAGCGTATCACGAACCTTCTCGCCAAAAGTCCGATGCTGCTCACACGCTGTCAGCGTGACGCAGGAGACCGAAAGAGCCAGCAGGAGCAGGATTGATTTTTTCATGTATATTCCTTCGAGAATACGATTCAGCATGGAAAAACGCCTAAGTCTTTTTCCGGTTTCTTTCAGAAAGTGGAAACGATTTATCATTTATCAGACTATCCATCGGACAGAAAAAATTCTGATAATGAAATAAAAAACCATCTCAATCAATAAAATCAAAACAACGAAAATTACTGAATTCATAATGCAAAAATAACGCACCAATATGTCGATAACAACAAAAGGTTTCAATTTGGATCAACTGTCTCAAAACGGTCATGCTTCAATAGTCGCATCTCCATACCGACTGCCATAAATTGAAAAAAGTTAAACAACCCATGGATCGGTGATGTCTGAAACGACGATAGGCTCCAGCGCGGAAATCCAGTCCTCTTCGCGCCCCAACATGAGTGGAGGCAACAAGCCTCTTCATGTTGTCCTCTTTTTTACAGTTTTGATCGGCGCATTGGGATTTGCCGCATTCAGTATTCTTCGAGATATGCATTCAGTCGGCGAAGGAGCTCTCGCAACGGGCACCTTTGTGATGCTCGGAATCGCGCTGGTCATCGCTCTGGCTTTCGAGTTCGTTAACGGCTTTCACGACACCGCCAACGCAGTCGCAACCGTCATCTACACCCGAAGCCTGCCCCCTCTCGTTGCCGTCATCTGGTCCGGGTTCTGGAACTTTCTCGGGGTTGCGTTCTCAACCGGCGCAGTTGCCTACAGTATCGTCACACTCCTGCCGGTGGAACTCATCCTTCAGGCCGGAAGCGGTGCGGGCTATGCCATGATTTTCGCCCTGTTGATCGCCGCCATCGTCTGGAATCTCGTGACATGGGCATTCGGCATCCCCAATAGTTCGTCCCATGCCCTCGTTGGGTCGATCATGGGTGTCGGTCTGGCCAACCAGTTGATGTCACCGACAGGGGCCGCAACGCAGGGCGTCGACTGGGGGCAGGTCGAGAAAGTTTTCTCCGCACTGCTGTTCAGTCCCGTCATCGGGTTCCTCATGGCCGGGGCTCTGCTTCTCGTCATGAAATTTCTGATCCGCAACAAGGCCCTGTATCAGGCCCCTAAAGGCGACACTCCCCCGCCCCTGTGGATCCGTTCGCTGCTGATCTTTACCTGTACCGGCGTCTCATTCTCGCACGGGGGCAATGACGGGCAGAAGGGTATGGGCCTGATCATGCTGATCCTGATCGGCGCAGCACCCACCGCCTACGCTCTGAACCGGGCAATGCCGGAAAGCGCCATGCCCGCGTTCTTCCAGTCTTCAGCAGAAGCCGAAAAGATCTTCCTGAGCCACACCCCAACCCCATCCACCACGCTCACCGCAGAAAACGCCCGTGAGATCGTGGGGGCTGGCCTGCGCGCCAAGTCCATCACCACTCCGCAGACCTATGATGCACTGGCTGTTCTCAGCAATGACATCTCCACTTCGGTCAAAACCTATGGCTCCATGAAAGCCGTCCCTGCTGCCGCGGTTCCGAACGTTCGTACGGACATGTATCTGGTCGCAGATGCCATCCGCGTCATGGGAGAAGCAAAGGATTTCACGCCAAGCGAAAAGAATGCGCTAAAAACCTTTCAGTCTGAACTTTATCACGGCACGCGCTTCATTCCACTCTGGGTCAAGATTTCCGTCGCCATTGCGCTGGGTCTTGGCACGATGGTGGGATGGAAGCGGATTGTCGTGACTGTCGGCGAGAAGATTGGCAAGACACACATGACCTATGCCGAAGGAGCCTCAGCTGAACTCGTGGCGATGACGACCATCGGTCTGGCCGAAAGATACGGCCTGCCTGTTTCGACGACACACATCCTGTCGAGCGGCGTGGCTGGAACAATGGCCGCCAACGGTTCGGGCATTCAGGTCGCCACCCTGCGTTCCATGGCTCTGGCATGGGTCACCACCCTGCCGGCCGCAATGGCGATTGCAGGCATCCTCTATGTTCTGTTCCGCCAGATTTTCTGATCAAACCGTGACGTCTTGTGCGGATTACAACCCGCACAAGACGTCAATCCAGTCCTAACGGATCAGAATGGCTCTGAAATCGTTGACATTCGTTCCGGTCGGACCGGGCACAAACAGATCACCCAAAGCCTCGAACGCGCTGTAAGCGTCGTTTTCCATCAGAAGATCAACGGGACTAACCCCCTTTTCCCGCAGCCGTGCCATACTGCCACCATCCGCAAACGCCCCGGCATTATCTTCTGATCCATCAATACCATCGGTATCCGCAGCCAGAGCCACAAACGGCAGCCCTTCGGCAGCGAGTGCAAAAGCCAGAAGGAACTCCGTGTTCCGACCGCCTCGCCCCTGCCCGCGTATCGTCACTGTAGTTTCACCGCCTGACAGAAGGACGGCAGGCTTTTGGAAAGGCCGGTCCCTAAGAACGATTTCTCTTACAAGAGCGGCATGAACTTTTCCGACATCCCTGGCCTCCCCTTCGATCGCATCGGACAGGATCACGGGATGGATTCCAGCCTGCCGCGCTGTCTCTGCTGCCGCTTCAAGAGACAGATGCGCCGAGGCAATCACACGGGCAATATTCCCGCTAAACATCCGATCAGTCGCCAAAGGTGCCTGCCCTTCCTCCCCCTCGAGCCATGTTTGGATCTTCTCCGAAAACCGCAACTTCCAGGTCTTGACCAGACGACGGGCTTCCTCGCGTGTTCCCATATCGGGCACAGTCGGACCTGATGCGACCTGCGCGGGATCGTCAAACGGAACATCGGAGACCACCAGTGACACCACCCTTGCCGGAGCTGCCGCTGCTGCAAGACGACCACCTTTGATACCGGAAACCTGCTTGCGAATGCTGTTCATGACGGAAATCGGCGCGCCAGAAGCCAGCAGGATACGATTCAGCTCAGCCTCATCCGCAAGCGTCATTCCCGACGGCGGGCACGGAAGCAGAGCAGACCCACCACCACAGATCAACGCCACTACGAGATCGTCCGGCCCCAATCCTTTGACGGCATCAAAAAGGGCCTTGGTTGCTTCCAAACCCGCCTCATCAGGCACCGGGTGCGATGCCTCCAACACACGAATAAACCGCGTTGGACACACATTGCCGTAACGGGTAACAACCACACCGCTCAAGGGGCCCGTCCAGAGGCGTTCAAAAGCTGCCGCAAGTTGAGCAGCTCCTTTCCCGGCTCCGACGACAACCGTTCGTCCTTTCGGAAGCTTCGGGAGATACGCTGACAGAATCTGATCTGGTTCCGCCGCACCAACGGCAGCCTCAAAAAGTCCTGTCAGGAAAGCGCGATCTTGAAACACCAGTGCTTATTCCTATTTAGCTATCTCATGGTCGAAATCAAATTTTGTTATTTATCGATTATTTTTTCCACACCTCAATCTTGATCCGGAGTGATATTTTATTCCAAAAAATGTAATTATAGTTTTCTAAAAATAAACTCGCGAAAATACTGCATTTAATATTTGGTTGCGTTACAATTTAAATTTCCTCCAAAAGTTTTTTCTCTTGCATTTTTAAAAAATATGGCGCCTAGCTCAATACAGCAGGTGCTCTTGAGTGAGTTTTTCGGCGCGTGTTGCGCCATTCTTTCTCCTTAAGTGTTATGATTTCGTGTGTATCTTGTACACGACTGCTATTGTTAAAAAGGAGCCTCGTTATGGCAACAGGCACCGTAAAATGGTTTAACTCCACCAAGGGCTTTGGCTTCATCCAGCCTGACAACGGTGGACAGGACGCGTTCGTTCATATCTCTGAACTCGAGCGCGCCGGAATGCACACCCTCAACGAAGGTCAGCACGTCTCTTACGAGCTCGAAGCTGGTCGCAACGGCAAGACATCGGCAGTAAGCATCAAAGCAATCTGATTGCTCTGACGGACATTTGATGTTCAGAAAGCCGCCTTTACGGGCGGCTTTTTCACGTCTTCTGCCCCAGAGAACCCCGAGGAACTGCGAAAAATTCGATCATGTCAAGAAGGGCCTTGGCCGCCGGGCTTTGATAACGCTCCTTGTGACGCAGTCCATAGAAAAAACGACTTTCAGGGACCTGAAATACGGCGTGCAACGTGCCTGCGCGCAGCGCCGGACCAACAACCAGAGACGACAATGCGCCGATCCCGGCTCCAGCCTCTATGGCCGTCTGCACCCCCTCATTTGAAGGCAGTACAAGACCGGTCTTTAGGTCTTTGAGACCGAGCCCCTGGCCCCTGAGATAATGCTCCAGCGCGGAACGTGTCCCGGAGCCCGCCTCTCGCATGACCCAATCCTGCTGACGTAACCAGACGCCATCAATCCGCAATGGAAGCAGAGAATTGGCCTGTACGAGTATCAGATGGTCCTCCCCCACCGGCCATTGCAGCAGTGCGGGGTCGTCAACAACGGCCTCCACAATCCCGACCTCGGCCTCGCCCTCCCGGACCATTCGAGCCGCTTCTTCCGTATTGCTGATCGCCAGCTCGACCTTGATGTCAGGATATCTCTTCCGGAAGGCGACAAGGATCGCAGGCAGCCAGTATGCGGCAATGGTCTGACTGGCGACTGCCTTTAACTGACCGCCCCTTAGACCGCTGATATCTTTCAGGACATTCTCAGCAGCCGAGGCCTGCGCAACAACTGCCCGTGCCTCTGGCAGAAACAAACGTCCTGCATCCGTCAGAGCAATCCCTCGACCGACCCGATGGAAAAGCTTGATCCCATAACGCGCTTCCAGAGCCGCAATGGCAGCCGAAACGGCAGACTGGGTCACGTTCATTGCCTGACTTGCGGCCGTAACGTGCTCGCGTTCTGCAACAGCGATAAAAAGACGAAGCTGATCGAGTGTCATGCCGTCTTTCTAACAGAAATCATCTGATTTTCCGATTGGAATCAGAAAAGTTATTCGTTGGAATGATATATCAGCCTCAGCCTAGATGTCTCCGGCAAGGGAGATCATCATGCACATATCCTGCTTCAGAAACCGGCTCGCTTTCAGATTGTCCGAAATTTTGGTCACGAAATTTCCCGGCGTCGCTCTTTGCGCGAGCACGGCCCTGCTGGCTTTTGAATCAGAAAAAATCGAACGCGCATTCCTTCAGAAATCATGGCTTGAAATGCTCAATCTGGCCCTTGTCATCGGGATCTGCCTCCGAATGGTCTCCTGTCGAAGCCGCGTTTTCGAGCCAGGGATCAGGTTTTGTTCAAAATCCCTTCTGGATGTGGCGATCGTTCTTCTTGGAGCCGGATTCAACCTGAGGGGAATTGTCTCGGCAGGTCCCGGAATTCTTGTCTGTGTTTTTGGGATGGTCGCTTTCAGCCTTGCCCTGACCATACTGATCGGGCGCCTCACCGGCCTGTCCCACTCACAAACCGTCCTCGTGGCCTGCGGCAATTCGATCTGCGGAAACTCCGCCATCATGGCCGTCGCACCCGTCATTCATGCTCGTGAAGAAGATATTGGTGCCACTCTTGCCTTCACTGCTGCGGGTGGTCTTGCCATTGTTCTGGGCCTGCCACTTTTTCTGCCATTCCTGCATCTGTCCGATATCGCGGAAGGCAGCGTTGCCGGCCTGACCGTCTATGCTGTCCCACAGGTGGTGGCGGCAGCGTCACCATTCGGTGCCGCTGCCCTGCATACCGGAACACTGGTCAAACTCATGCGTGTCCTGACGTTGGGACCCGTGTGCATTGTCCTGTCGCTTCTGTACGCTCGCAAAAACCGTCAGACAGGAACGCATCAAACGTCCCGTCGGCTTGTCCCATGGTACATCACGGGGTTTCTGCTGATGATAACCTTCCGGTCTTTCAATATAATCCCTGAAGCGCTTCTTCCCGTCCTCAACACCCTCGCCACGACCCTGACCGTCATGGCGATGGCCGCATTGGGACTGAGCATTGATGTCCGCTCCGTCTTCAAGGCCAGCGGACCATTAATGCTCACCGTCGCCCTGTCTCTGGCCGGCCTCGTCAGCGCCAGTCTGATGCTGACGAAGATACTGACCTGATACAGTCTTACTGATAAATTTTCCCGTACCGGTTGGCCAAATAATCAGCCAGCGGAATATCTTCCTGCCGCACAAAACCCTGCGTCGGAATTTTTCCTTCCGCCAGCAGATCCAGAACCGCACAGATGGACCCAGCCGTTGTGAGCTGGATCGCCGTGCGGAACCCTCCCATGAAATCCTGCGCCTCAATGGAACGCGCCACGGTTTTCTGCTGCAGCTTCCCGTTCTTCAGACCTGTCACGATGACGGAAAGCACAACCAGATCCTGTGCAGTCCCCGGAATGGCATGCGTGAAAATATCCTGAAGAATATGCCGCCGCTCCGACAGACGCAGATCCGACAGCAGAACCTTCATGATATCCCGATGGCCCGGATAGCGCATGGTGCGATAATTGAGTTCCCGCACCTTACCTTCATAGGTCTCGCACAGAGACCCAAGCCCACCTGACGTATTGAAGGCTTCATAGGTCACACCGTCGACACCCAGCGTCTCGACACCGTCCAGAGCAGGAACCAAAACCCGTCGCCCGTCTACGATCGCCTCGCACGGCTCGATATATTCGTTGATCAGACCTTCCGTGCTCCAGGTCAGGTTATAACCCAGCGCGTTGGACGGAAAGCGCGGCAGCGCCCCGACCCGAAGCCGGATTGTCTCGACCTCATCGAAATGCTCCGCCAGATCATGTGCAGCAATGGAAACAAAGCCCGGCGCCAGACCACATTGCGGAATAAATGCGCTGGACGCCCCTTCTGCCAGCGCCCTCACATCTTTGGTGGAGGCGACGTCTTCCGTCAGGTCGAGATAATGCGTTCCTGCCGTAGCGGCGGCTTTTGCAATATTCCGCGTCAGATGAAAGGGGAGTGCCGAGAGCACCGCAAACTGCCCATTTAGCAGTTCGGCATCCAGCCCCTTCGCAATATCCACCGTCCTGCGTTTGATGCCTTCCGGCAGGACGAGCGCCTGAAGGTGATCCGCATGGCAGTCCAGCAGCGTAACGCCATAGCCTCCATGATGGAGTAGCTCCGCAATGGCTGAACCGATCTTTCCCGCGCCTGCAACCGTAACCTGCTTCATGATCATATCCTGTTCCGGAAGTGTTATGACAGCATCACGATCAGGGCAGACGGATCTCAAGCGGCATCCCGACGATGAAATGCAGTTTCCATCGGCAGATTGCCGGTTATAACTGGCAGAATGACGGATTCACTAGATCAGGCCCTGCTCGACATCCTGCGTCGCAATGCGCGCACGCCTACCGCCGCTCTGGCGCGCAGGCTCGGGATTTCACGCACAACCCTTCAGGGACGCATGGAACGTCTGGAGCGGCAGGGCCATATTCGTGGCTATACGCTTGTGGAGAATACTGACGACGACCTATTGCGTGCACATGTCTCAATCGTCATCACGCCGCGCCATAGCCAGAAAGTGGAGCGAGACCTGAAAACGCTTCCCGAACTCCGCGAATTACACGCCGTTAGCGGCGCCTCGGACCTGATCGCCCTGCTCGGCGCCGCAACGACGGAGGGCATCAACCGTGCCATTGACGACATCGGCCAGATGGAAGGTGTAGAGAGGACGGTGTCCGCCATCATTCTCTCCACACGCTTCCGTAAAGGAAACTGATCTCTCAGAGAGCAGCGTTGAAAACCAACCCCAGAACTGCAGCATCCTTGTAGCGGGTCGTTCCCCCAAGACGGTTGAAATACTGGAAATCCGGCTGCAACGTCAGACCCGTCATGATGTGATAGCTGTAGAAAAACTCGTAGATGTTCTCATGGGACTGAATGCCATGCGGGACACCGAAATTGGTGGACTGGAACGGCAGGCCATTATCAAACGACGCTTCCTGCTGAAGGGTCGCAGCCCGGCTGAAGTTCATCCACTGATACGCAATACCCCACGTATCCAGAGGCCGCCCCCACAGCTTTCCGGTATCAAGCAGAGAGCCAACCAGATGATGGTTCATCGCCGAGGTCTGGCCTGAGGCATAGGAATAATACCCCGCCAGCATGAGGCCGTTCATCGGGCCATCGCCATGCCGGATCAGCATCTGATCCATCAGCACCCAGACGGACGTCTGACCGCTCTGATAGCGCGGGCTACGTCCGCTCAGAACCCAGGCCTGTCCAGAACCGTCATCATACAGATCGTGATAGCGCGAATTGTCGTACATGGCGCCGACCTTGTAATGGCCGATCAGCTTGTCCTTACCAAACTCCGGAATCCAACCCAGTTCAACCTCGGTGGAGAGCTTTCCAAGTCCGCTCTGCGCCCAGGACCAGCCGGAAATACCGCCATTATAAGAATGGGGAGACACGGCAAACAGACCGCCCATCAGATAGAGATGCGGGTTCGGCATCAGACGCAGAACCGTGCCCATATTGCCCGACGGCCAGTCACGTCCGCCATTGAGATACTTGGTCGGCGTGACGTTGCCGCACATGGAGACGTTCGCGAAGCTGCAAAGCCAAGGAGAATTATTAAAGAACGTGCCCGTCGGGATCCAGCCCGCTGCCAGATCCACCTTCCGGTTGAACCACGCTTTTTCTCCGTATGCCCAGACGAGATGCGCCACGACATTGCCACGCGCACCATAGATCTGCTGAGCCTGCGTGACGTTATCGCCGATATCACCGCTCAGATTCCGGCCATGCCCGTTCACCATGAGCGTATGCAGCCACAGATCCTTCGACCAGTCGCCACCCAAAATCTGATGCCAGTCCAGATCAACCGTCACGCCGACCTGCCCGGCATTGGTCTCGGTCTGGTGACGGCCGCCCGTCACATTGCCCATAAGACTTTCATACACATCCACCGCAACATAGATGCCATGCTTCTGAAGCCAAGGCTGCACCCCTCCCCAGGTCCCGAACATATGGGTCGTGCCGTAAGGCGCACCAAAGGACGGCGGTCCGTATGGAGACTGGAGGAAACCCGGAATGGTCGTGGACAGCGGAGGAACCGGCTGCGTCTCCGACCCCATGGGGGCAGGATTCGTCAGATCTTCCGAACTGGCCTTGCTCTTGCTGCTCTGCGCCTCGGCAGTACCGGCCCCCATCGTGAGCACCCCCAACCCGCAGGCAAAAGCGAACGACAGAGCGGAACCGGACCGACGATAAGCCGTACCAGCAGAAACCAACGTCAGGAATTTACTCACATGCCTCAAACCGACATCCCCTTACAGAGCCAAAAAAAATGCGAAAGACAGGGATGCCATGATCGGCACCCTTAAGTAAAATTCACTTTACAGAAAGAGCTTTGTTGCAGGAAGGCACAAAACAGTGAGACAATTGAAACAATAAGACTTTATTTTATGAAATAAGATCACGTTTGTTTTCGTTACCCCTCCCATCCCGGAACCCTCATGCAGCCTCCCTTCCCCGCTCCAGATGCCATTACCGTCAAAAACCTGCGGAAAACCTATACAGTCCGCGAAGGTGGAAGCTGGCGCGGGAAGACGCGCGAGATCGTGGCGCTGGACGGGATTTCCTTTTCCGTTCCCAAAGGCCAGATCGCCGGATTCATCGGCCCGAACGGCGCGGGAAAATCGACGGCCATCAAGATCCTGTCCGGAATCCTGCGTCCCACCTCCGGCGAAGTGCAGGTGAACGGGTTGGTGCCATGGACAAACCGTGTGGCCCATGTCGCGCGGATCGGTGTCGTTTTCGGCCAACGCACCCAACTCTGGTGGGATTTGTCGGTCGGTGAAGGTCTGGCGCTCCTGCGGGATATTTATAGCGTCGAACCGGAACGCTTCGCCCGCAACCGCGCCCGTCTGGCCGATGCACTCGATCTGGGCGGAATTATGGACCAGTCCGTCCGTCAGCTTTCGCTCGGACAGAGAATGCGCGCTGAAATCGCCGCCTCTCTGATCCATGACCCCGACATCCTGATTCTCGATGAGCCCACCATCGGTCTGGACGCACCGTCAAAACTCGCCGTCCGGGCGTTTGTCCATGAACTCTGCCAGGACCGCGGCACGACCGTCCTGCTCACCACCCACGACATGCATGATATCGAGGCGCTGGCCGAACGCGTGATCGTCATCGGCCATGGCCGTATCCTTGCGGACAGCCCGTTCGAGGACCTGCGCATGACAACTCTGTCCGAGCGCATTCTCGAACTGGACTTTCACGGTACGCCGCCCGAACTGGCGCTCCCGGCCGGAGCGGTCGAAACCGCCCGCGCGCCCCACAGCCTCACCATTACGTTCGATCCGCGCCAGATTCCGGCCCCTGCTCTCGTCGCCCATGTCGGACATCTGTCCGGGCTGGACGATCTGAGGATCAGCCGCCCCTCAATCGACGAGATCATCACACGCTTTTATGCGGACCACGCCGCATGACACTCCGCCCCTATCTCACGGCCTTCGGGCTGCAATGGAAGATCGGTCTGCGCTACCGTATCGCGGTCATCGCCGGACTGGTGGCGCAGATGTGGTTCGGTGCCGTGACATTGATGGCCTATGCGTCCGTCTATCATGCAGCCCCGGACGTCCAGGCCCCGCTCTCGCTGCGACAGGCCATGACCTACACCTGGATCCAGCAGTCCCTCTTCACGCTTCTGCCACTGGGCTGCCTGCCCGCCATCGGAGACGCCGCCAAAACAGGCGCGATCGTCTATGATCTGCTACGCCCGGTTGATATGTGGAACTGGTGGCTGTCGGCCACTCTGGCGCGTCTGCTGGGCAATGCCGTACCCCGTGCGATCCTGCTGGCCTGCGTGGCGGGTCCGCTGGCCATGCTGGTCGGCCTCGGAGCATGGAGCCTCGCACCGCCAGCGGATATGGCTGCGGCGGCTCTGTCGCTGCTGTCCATCACGCTCGGCGCACTGCTCTCGGCCACCATCGTCATGTGGTGGAATATCCTGACGGCCCGTACGCTCTCACCGCTCGGCAGTTACGCCGTTGGAACGCCGCTGGCTGTCCTGCTCTCGGGAATGCTCCTGCCGCTGCCGCTCTATCCCGACTGGATCCGTCCCTTCCTGCTCGCACAGCCCTTCGCCGGAATTACCGACATTCCCATCCGCATCTATCTGGGCACCCCCATCCCAGGCGGTGCAGTAACCGGACTGGGCCTTCAGCTTTTCTGGCTAGCCACCCTGACCCTTCTCGGACGTCTGTGGATGCGCCAGACGGTCAACCGACTGGAGGTGCAGGGTGCCTGACATGACACAGCCTCCCGCTCGCACGCTCAGCGCCCTTGGTCTCTACCGCCGCATGGCGGGCGCTTCGATCGTCGCGCAACTCCGCTATCCCGGCACATTCGCCATTCAGGCCATCGGAAATTTCGTTACGACCCTGCTCGGTTTCTTCGGCATATGGAGCCTCTTCCGCCGTTTCGGCAGTATTGCAGGTTGGGATATCGGCACGGTCGCCGTTCTTTATGGCCTTGTGAACGTGGCATTTGCCGTGGCCGAAACGCTGGGGCGCGGCTTCGAGGTCTTTGGCGGCGAGTACGTCCGCACCGGAAGCTTCGACCGCCTGCTCCTGCGGCCACGCTCGACTCTGCTTCTGCTTCTGGGCCACGAACTGCGCCTGCGCCCCATAGGACGTTTCCTTCAGGGCGCGTTCGTTCTCATCGCGGGATTATGGCTTGCCCCGCACGTCCAGTGGAGCGCCGTTCTAGTTTTGCCGCTCGCCATCGCAGGCGGCGCAGCCATGTTCCTCGGCGTTCTGATCGGACAGGCCGCACTGTGCTTCATCACGGTCGAGGGGCTGGAAGTCGTGAACGTCTTGACCTATGGCGGCGTCGAGGCCGGACAGTATCCGCTGACCATGTTCGGCCGCTGGCTCCGGCGGTTCATCACCTTCGTCCTGCCGCTCGCTGCCGTCTGCTACTATCCCGCCCTGTTCAGCCTCAACCATCCCGACCCGCTAGGCGTGCCGACATGGATCGGCGCCTTGTCTCCGCTGGCGGGCTTTGCCTTTCTGGGCGTCATGGTCCTGATCTGGCACCGGGCGGTTGCAGGATATGTTTCCAGCGGAAGCTGACGGCCGGGTTTAAGATCCGGCCCCCATCAGCGACACATGCGCGGCAATGATCTTCCATCCATCGGGCGTGCGGAACCAGGTCTGGCTCTGACGCCCGATCTTTTCGGCCCCGATGCGCCGGAACTCCAGATCCACCGTCGCGACATCCTGCCCCACAGCCGTAATGACACGCCGCAGCACCTCCCGCGGCGGTGACCCTCCCGTCCGCGCCCGGCGGAAGGCCTGAATTTCCTCAAACCCATAGAGGTTCTCACCCACACCGTAACGAACCGTTTCCGCGCCGTCGTAAAACAGAGCATCCAGTTCATGCAGGATATTTTCGCCCAGAGCCTTTTCATAGCGGTCGGACATCACAGTCACGTCCGTAAGAACCTGAGGATCATTCAGCGCAGGAAAAGGATTCAGCGTCATCATTCGATCTCCGACAGGACTTTCAGCAAGGTCTTCCACTCACGAAAAAGACATAGCATTCCTTGAAAAAATCACCATCTCGTGAATTTTCAGAATGTAACGGGATCTGTACCGTTTTTGGTAAATACTGCTTCCAATCTTCGAATCATAAAAAAATTTTTAACATATTTTGAAAAGTAAAAAAAACTCCATAAACCACGATTTAAAAGACGTTGTATTTCATCCCACCTATTGTCCCGGTTTCCCTTCCTTGCTCAAAATCTGTTGGGAACCGAGCTGAATGAATGCCATCGTCGTCACCGCGCTAAGGCGACCGCTCACCTTTGTCGTCCTGTCGATCATGATCGTGCTGCTTGGCGTGATGTCGATCTTCAAGACGCCGACCGATGTTTTTCCAAACATCAAGGTTCCGGTCGTCGCGGCAATCTGGACCTATCCGGGGCTTCTGCCTCAGGAATTTGCAGGCCGTATCACCTATAACTTCGAACTGGCCGTTACCACGACCGTTCAGAACATCGAGCACATGGAGTCAAACTCCTATTACGGCCGCTCGATCGTCAATATCTATTTCCAGCCCGGAACATCGGTCGGCACCGCCGAAGCCGAAGTGTCGGCTATCGCACAGACCGTACTGCTTGGGCTCCCGCCCAAAGTCCCGGCGCCAATGATTGTGGCCCTGAACCCGTCGCAGGTTCCGGTCATTGCCCTTCAGATGACGTCTGACAAACAGACGCCCTCCGATCTCTTCAAGCTCGGTGTCATTCGCGTTCGTCCGCTCCTCGCCACAGTTCCCGGCGCCATCGTCGCCCATCCTTACGGCGGCATGGACAGCTTCGTCATGGTCTCTCTCGACCAGAAGCAGCTTCAGGCTCACCACCTCTCCGCAGCAGACGTTCAGGCAGCCCTGACCGCCCAGAACATTGTTCTGCCAGCAGGTGACCAGAAGATCGACGCGACGGACTGGATGGTTCAGACCAACGCTGCCCCGGAATCCATGGACGATATCGCCAATATTCCGGTCAAGCGCGTTGGCAATGCGGTCATCTATGTGCGCGACGTCGCCTCGGTCTATCGCGGTGGCCATCCTCAGACTAACCTTGTGCTGGTCAAAGGCCGCCAGGGCGTCGAGATGATCACCCAGAAAGGCGGCACGGCTTCCACGCTCGATGTGGTTGCGGCCACCAAGGCCCTGCTCCCGCGTCTGAAAGCGATCCTGCCGCCTGACGTCCATATCTCCATCCTGTCCGACGCCTCCATCATGGTGAAGGATCAGATCAAAGATGTGGTTCAGGAAATGATCACTGCGTCGTTCCTGACCGGTATCGTGGTTCTGCTCTTCCTCGGTTCCTGGCGCTCGACGGTCATTATCGCGACCTCAATTCCGCTCGCCATCCTGTGCTCGATCATAGCACTTGGATGGGCTGGTCAGTCGATCAATGTCATGACGCTCGGCGGTCTGGCACTTGCCGTCGGTATTCTCGTCGATGATGCCACGGTGATGATCGAGAACATCGACGTTCACCTTGAAATGGGCAAGGATCTCGAAACCGCTATTATTGATGCGGCCAACCAGATCGTCATCGCGACCTTCGTCTCCACGACCTGCATCTGCATCGTCTGGCTGCCGTTGTTCGAACTCGATGGCGTCGCAGGCTATCTCTTCATGCCGATGGCTCTTGCCATCATGTTCGCGATGATCGCATCCTTCATCCTATCGCGAACCCTCGTTCCGACCATGGCGAAGTACCTTCTCGCAGGCCATGTGCATCACCCCGTTGGCGCACCCGGCCCGGATGAAGACCCGCACGGTATCCATGACTCTGCGATCGACATCTCCAACCCGCATGCGACCCAGCGTCCGCCATCGGGCTTCTTCAGCCGCTTCCAGAAAGGCTTCGAAGCGCGATTCACCAGCTTCCGTGAAGGATACAACACGATCCTCACACGCTGCGTGGCACGCCGTGGGGCTTTTGTCAGCGTGTTCATGGTGCTCTCCATCGCATCCATGGGGCTGTATTTCGTCGCAGGGCGGGACTTCTTCCCCGAAGTGAAATCCGATGCCCTTCAGATGCACATGCGCGCACCGCTCGGAACGCGTATTGAAGTCGCAGGCCGCATCGCCGCCCTCGTGGACGATCGCATCAACCAGCTTCTGCCGGGCAAGGTCGAGAACATCATCTCGAACTGCGGCCTTCCTGAAGGACCGCATAACCAGGCCTTCATCCCGACCCCGTCCATCGGGACGCAGGATTGCGATCTGACGATCGCCTTGAAGAACTCTGAATCCCCAGTCTGGGATTACCGTGCCCTCCTGCGCAAGGATCTGTCTAAGCGCTTCCCAGGAACGGTCTTCAGCTTCCAGCCTGCGGATCTGACAAACAAGATCCTGAACTTCGGCTCAGCCGCTCCCATCGACATCCAGCTCTCTGGCCCGGATGCCATGGAAAACTACAACTACGCCAAGCATCTGGTCGGCCTCATTCGCCAGATCCCGGGCACGGCAGACGTCAACATCCAACAGACGATGTCCACACCAACACTGATGGTAAACGGCAATCGAACCTTCAGCCAGGCGACAGGCATCACCGAAGCTGATCTGGCAACTAATGAACTGCTGACGCTTGCCGGTTCCGGCGTCGTCGATCCTCAGTTCTGGCTCGATCCAGTCGATAACGTTACTTTCCCACTCAACGTCTACACATCACAGGATCAGCTTACCCACCTCAATGACCTGCTGACCATTCCGGTCGACAAGGGAGACGGTGATCCCAACGATAAGACCCAGCTTCTGGGGGCCATCGCCAATGTCGTTGCAACCGGCACTCCGGGCGAAGTGTCGCACTATAACTCGATGTCCGAAATCGACATCTATGTGAATATCGAAGGCACTGACATGGGTTCCGTGCTGGACAAGGTACGTCAGGTCGTCGCTCATGACGATCATAACAAGCCGACCTCTGCCGAAGTTGATATCCATGGTCAGGCCACGACGATGGCAAGTGCCTATAAACAGCTTATCATCGGCCTCGCGATCTCGATCGTCCTGATCTACCTGCTGATCGTGGTGAATTTTCAGTCCTGGCTGGACCCGTTCATCATCATCACGGCCCTTCCGGGAGCGCTTGGCGGCATCGCATGGGCTTTGTTCCTGACGCAGACACGTCTGTCCGTCCCGGCCCTGACTGGCGCCATCATGTGCATGGGAACCGCAACCGCGAACTCGATTCTCGTGGTGTCCTTCGCCCGTGAACGCCTCGAAATCCACGGCGATGCACTCAGGGCCGCTATCGAAGCGGGTTACGGACGTATCCGCCCTGTTATCATGACTGCGCTGGCCATGGTCGTGGGCATGATACCGATGGCAACATCGAACTCGACCAATGCGCCCCTCGGCCGTGCCGTCATTGGCGGCTTGATCGTCGCAACGATCTCGACCCTTCTCTTTGTTCCCTGCGTCTACGCAATCCTCCACAACCGCACATCGCGTCAGAAGGAAATCGCCTGATGGCTACCTCTCCCAAACTCATCGCCGCTGCGGGAGGGTGCCTCCTCGCACTCTATGTCGGCTATATCGTTGTTGACCGCATTCATGTCTCTACTGTGCTCGCAGCAGAGACCAAGGAAAATGCCCTTCCCGACGTTGCTGTCATCAAGCCGACGAAGTCACCCAAGAAGGTCGCCTTGACGCTGCCGGGCAACATCGATGCCTGGTATCAGGCGCCGATCTATCCGCAGGTCTCGGGCTATGTGAAGATGTGGTATAAGGATTACGGTGCCCGCGTGAAGCAGGGTGATGTTCTGGCCGAGATCAACGCCCCAGCACTGGACGCACAATACGCACAGGCGAAGGCCGACCTCGCGTCGATCATGGCAAAGTACAACCTGTCCAATGTCACGCTCCAGCGTTGGCAGGCCATGGGTCGTTCCCAGTCCGTCTCGGGACAGTCTGTTTCTGTCGCGCTGGCCGACCAGCAGTCCGCCAAGGCGCAGGTCGAAGCTGCCCAACGCAATGTTGCGCACTTTGAAGCGCTCGAACGCTTCAAGACAATCGTCGCGCCCTTCGATGGCATTGTGACCTCGCGTGACATTAACGTCGGCGATTATGTCCATGACGGCGGCGGTAACCTCAATGCTGCGGGCACGGCCTCCGAGCTCTTCACCGTTGCGGATGTGCACAAGCTGCGTTTGTTCATAGCTGTACCGGAAGTCTTCCAGTACGTTCTTCAGCCGGATATTACGGCTGAAGTTACCGTACCGCAGTTTAAGGACCGCAAGTTCACGGCGAACTTCCTGACGACCGCACGCGGTTATGATCCGAACACCCGTACCTCCACCACTGAGTTCGAGATGGACAACCCGAACGAAGTCTTATGGCCCGGTACCTTTGCCTCGGTGGAACTCAAGGCGAACAACGAGAACTCGCATCTCTACGAAGTGCCGACGAGTGCCTTGGTGTTTCAGGAAAAGGGTATGCAGCTCGCGGTGGTCCGAGACGACAATACGGTCCATTTCCAGAACGTGACAGTCGGACGTATGGCCGATACTTCAACGGAAATTCAGACTGGCATCGGCCCGAACGACCGCGTGATTGCTAACCCGCCAGCTGACCTACTCGAAGGCGACAAGGTCAACGTGACCGTCCCACAACGTGGGTATAACCAGTCCGGTTTCGGAAAAGAGAACGAGTAAGATGATTCCATCCTTCTCCCGCCTCCGCCGCACCGGTCTGGTCTGCGGCACCGCCCTGTCGCTGCTTGGTCTGTCCGCGTGCGATCTGGCGCCCACCTACAAGGCTCCGAACCTTGTCGTCCCTGCCTCATGGCAGGGACAGGCGCCGTTTGCCGTGGCCACACCAGCGGATACAGCACTGCCCACCAACTGGTGGACCATGTTTCAGGACCCGCTGCTGAACGATCTTGAAGCCCGCGCCACCTCGGATAACGGCGATATTCAGGCCGCCGCCGAACGCTTCATTCAGGCCCGCGCCCTCGTCGTGGCCGCGCGTTCGGAACTGCTCCCGCATGTCAGCCTCGAAGCTGGTGCGTCGGACAACAAACAGTCCGCTGATCGCCTGTTCCGCAACGGTGCGACCCTGACCCAGACCGAAGAGGAATATGGCGGTCTGGCCTCATGGGAACCTGATTTCTGGTCATCCATCCGCAACCGCGTCCGCGAACAGAAACAGTTCGCCCAGCAGCGCGCTGCCGATTTCGCCATGGCCCGCCTGAGCACTCAGGCCGAACTGGCCCGCGACTATATCCAGCTTCGCGGCTATGACGCGCAGGATGCGATCTATGCGCAGTCCATCGGGTACTACGAGCGCGCAGTCCGCATTACGGAGAACCAGCTCCAGAATCAGGCCGCTCCCCGCCTTGATCTGGCACGCGCACAGGCGCAGCTTTATACAACGCAGGCAGCGCGTCTGGACATTCAGGCCGCAAGACAGGTTACGGAACATGCCATCGCGGTGCTGACCAACAGTTCACCGTCGAGCTTCCACATCCCGGCCAGCCCGCAATTCCATTTCGTACAGCCCACGATCCCCACGAACGTTCCCTCCACCCTGCTCCAGCGTCGTCCGGACATCGCCTCCTCCGAGCGCGAAATGGCACAGGCCAATCGTGAAATCGGCATTGCGCGTGCGGCTTTCTATCCGCATATCGCCCTGCGCCTGAATGGTGGTTTCTCCGCCAATGGCTTCGATCTGGCCAACCTTGCCAACTCGTTGTGGACCTATGGCGCGACGCTCGACATGCCGCTCTTCGATGGTGGACTGCGCCGGGCGGAGCTTCAGAGAACATGGTCGGCCTATCGGGAAACGCGCGACGGCTATCGCATGAAAGTTCTGTCGGCCTTCCGCGAGGTGGAAGACGGGCTGTCCCTGACTGAACGTCTGACCAAGGAAAACGCGGCGCTGGAACAGGCTGTCAAAGCCAATCTCGCCACGCAGAACATGACCATGACGCTCTATCAGGGCGGCGTCGGAACCTATCTTGAGGCCATTTTCAGTCAGGAAAACACGCTGGAAAGCCGCATCCATCAGGTCGAGATCGCAACCCGTCTGTACCATGCGGACGTGGACCTGATCCGCAGCCTCGGCGGCGGCTGGACCATCCGTGACCTGCCCACAACGGACCAGACCCTGTCCATTACGCCGTTGCAGTATGATAACCTGCATCACCCGAAACCCGTCGGGGACGTCACGACGTCCCAGCATCCAGAGCAGTTCGAGAACCTGACGACTGGTCTGCCAGCGACACGGTAAATAAATGTTTGGTCCTGACCGATATCATTCCGGTCAGGACCAAACAGGGCATTGACCTTTTCGCAGGGAGCGATCCAATAAGCACTCAGGTTCTACCGGGCCTATGCTTTATCCCGTTCCCTGCCACGAGTAGGCTCTGCTTCATGCGTTACGTTCTTCTTTCCAGCGTTCTTTTGCTTGCGTCCTGTTCTTCTGCTCCGTGGGTCACAGGACATACTGATAGCAAGTGCATCCGGGAGCAGATGGTGAGCGGGATGAACGGCAATGCCCGCCCCTTCGCCGCTGCCGCAGAATTCTGTGCTGCTACCATTCGCAAAGAAAACAAGGGACATAGCCGCCCGCTGGACGTGCGTGACGACATGACCCTTCAGGCGATGGCGGAGAACCCGGATTACAATACGACCGGACTTTCATTCGTCCCGCGCGATTCCAAAACGCGCATTCCCGGCGGAATCCGTAACATCAATATCGACTGATCCTGCGGAGAAACATTTCCGTCTTCTCGCAGCCCGTCACAAAGGAAGGTCTTTCATGTTCAGCCACATCATGCTGGGTAGCAACGACATCGCCCGTTCCAAAGCATTCTATGATGCAACGCTGGGTGTCATCGGCTGTACGCCCGCCGAACTCGATGCCAAGGGTCGGCTTGTCTATGCCCATTCCGGTGGGCGTCTGATCATCACGAAGCCCCTGAACGGTGAACCGGCCACGGGCGCCAATGGCGGGACGGTCGGATTTGCCATGAGCAGTCCCGAACAGGCCGATGCTTGGTATAAGGCTGGCGTTGAAAACGGTGGTGAGGCTATCGAAAACCCGCCCGGCATCCGCCAAACCGGAATGGGCGACCTGTACCTGGCCTATCTGCGCGATCCGGATGGCAACAAGCTGTGCGCCCTGCACCGGGTCGGCTGAGAAACCAATCCCGGCAGCGAGGTTGTCTGCCGGGCTGGCCTGCGGCATGAAAGCGGCCAACACGTCCCTTTCTTCCTGTCGGCAGGTTCCCAAGATGTCTAACCATACCCCCATTGGTCTCGAAAACGGCTCGACGCCTGTCACGGCGCTCACCCATTCTGGCAACTTTCATGTCGACGAGACCATGGGTTATGTGATCCTGCATTACGCCCTCGCTCCGCAGGGGGATCTTCGTGCGCGTGTTCTGGAAGAAAAATCTGCCGATCGCCTGACGTTTATCCGGACGCGCAATCCGGACGTCATCAAATCGGCCGATATCGTTTTCGACGTCGGTGGCCTCTATGATCCGCCGCATGGCCGTTACGACCACCACATGAAGGACAAGCCCCTTCGTGAAGACGGCACGCCCTATAGTGCGGCTGGTCTTTTATGGAAGGATTATGGTCGCGCGGCCATTCGCAACATCCTGAACACGCCGGTCGATGATGCCGCCGTGGACTTGATCTGGCAGAGCCTCGACAAGTCCCTGATCCTGCCGATCGATCAGGATGACAATGGTGTGGTCAAGATGGGCAAACTCTCGCTGGCAGACATCGTCTCGGCATGCAGCCCGCCCTGGGATACGGCTGAACTTTACGGCAAGCAGGAGGCCCGCGCACGGGAGTCCCTCGGTTTCGCCAATGCCGCCACAGCCGTCGCCTCGCATTTGATCAATGTCGTGGACCGCATCCGTGCCAGCCTCAAGGCGACGGATCGTGTCATTGCGGCTTACGAAAGCGCCGAAGACAAGCGCATTCTGGTCATGGAGACGGGAATGCCGACGGAAAAGGTCATTTTCGAGCGTGACCTGCCAGTTGTGTATGTCGTCTCTCCCGCAGGGCCGGAGCAATGGAACGTCAAGGCCGTTCCGCCCGTGCGTGGCGATTTCGGCCAGCGCGTTTCCCTGCCGGAAGCCTGGGGTGGTCTGGAGCGGGACAAACTGGCCGCCGTTTCTGGTGTGTCTGACGCCGTCTTTGCCCATCCTGCCCGCTTCATCTGCGGCGCAACGAGCCGCGAGGGAGCTATCCGTATGGCCCAGTTGGCTCTGCAAATCGCTGGCGCCTGAGACTAAAACGCCTCAGATCAGAACATTGATCTTCAAATAAGTTTCTTCATCGGAAGTCGGTGTTGCCGCTAGGAAAGCTCCGAATTCCGGATTCTTTCAGCGGCGGACCACTATTTTGATGACGAACTTTCCATTGCGTCTTCCTGTTGCGGCGATTGGCCTGTGCCTGACATGGCCGATCGTCGCTCATGCAGCCGAAACGTCCCCTCCGACCAAAACGCCGATCAAACATCTGGTCGTGATCTATCAGGAAAACGTCTCTTTCGATCACTATTTCGGAACATACCCGAAAGCGGCCAACCTTGCCGGGGAGCCTGAATTCCATCCTTCAGCAGACACACCGCGCGTTGATACGCTCGCTACAGCAGACCTGCTAAGGCACAATCCCAACACGATCCTGGCCAATGGCCGGGACGCCTCCCTGCCCTTCAGGCTGGATCGCACACAGGCCGCCACCGCCGACCAGAACCATGGCTATACGGCCGAACAGCGGGCCTACGATCACGGACGGTCCGACCTGTTCCCACGCTATACAGGACGCGGACTGCCCGGCGGTGTTGGGGCGTTTGGCACCAGAGGCGAGGTCATGGGATATTTTGACGGCAATACCGTCACGGCAATGTGGCGCTACGCACAGCGTTTCGCCATGAGCGATGCGACCTATACAGACACATACGGCCCCTCCACACCCGGCGCGCTGGAAGTGGTGTCCGGCCAGACCAACGGTCTGCAGATCAAAACCACAACCCAGAAGCCTTCAACAATGCATGCCGCATCGCCTTATGTCGGAGACGGACAGGGCGGCTGGACCATGATCAATGACATTGATCCCGCCGACGATGTCTGCTCTACCCCCGACAATCAGGTGCGGATGACCGGGCCGAATATCGGGGATCTGCTCAACAGACATGGAATCCCCTGGGGTGGGTTCATGGGGGGGTTCGACCTCTCAACCCACAACTCCGATGGCTCGACAGGGTGCCAGCGCCAAACGCTTTCCCCGACCGTCAGCCAGACCGTGGCGGACTATATCCCGCACCATAACTGGTTCCAGTATTACGGCACCACGGCCAATCCGACCCATGCACGGCCGTCTTCCGTAGCCGCCATCGGACGCACCCTGCGCCCGGACAATGGCCAACCAGACCCCGCCAACCACGAGTACGATCTTGAGGACTTTTTTGCTGCGACAAAAGCAGGAAACCTCCCCGCCGTTTCTTTTGTAAAAATGCCAGCCTGGCAGGACGCCCATGCGGGCTATTCGGACCCACTGGACGAACAGAAGGGCGTGGTTGAACTCGTCAATTTCATCCAGACCCGCCCGGAATGGCGCGATACTGCTATTTTCATCGCTTATGACGATTCAGACGGGTGGTACGACCATGCCTTCGTCCCTCCCCGTCATGGCTCCACCGATCCCGAAGTCGATCAGCTGGACGGACCGGGACAGTGCGGCACCGCAGCGCGCCCCGAAGGTGTCGGCGGGGCTGAAGTGAATGGCCGGTGCGGACCGGGAACAAGAATCCCCCTGCTGGTACTGTCACCCTGGGCGCGGACGAACTATGTCAGCCATACCTTTCTGACCCAGTCTTCCATTCCCCGTTTCATTGAAGACAACTGGCTTCAGGGCGAAAGACTGGGCAAAGGCTCCTTCGACACGAATGCCAATTCTCTCGAAGACCTGTTCGATTTCAGTCGCAAGCCCAGACTGGATCCGCTGTTTCTTGATGCAGGAACGGGCGCTGTGAAATCGCAGCCCTGAAACGACAAAGGGACGTGATCACACCGCGGCCCTTTGTCGTCATGGCCGGAGCAGGAACGCTCCGGCCTCTGATGAAAATGTCTCAGGCGAGAAGGTAGAACACCGTCGCCGCAACACAGACCGTCACCGGCAGTGTCAGCAGCCAGGCCATCACGATCTTGCTCAGCATCTTTTTGTTAATGCCCGATCCCGCAGCAACCATCGTTCCAGCCACGCCGGATGTGATGATATGCGTCGTGGACACCGGAAGGCCGGTATAACCCGCCGTCATGATCAGGCCTGCCCCCACGACTTCCGAAGCTGCACCCTGTGCAGGCGTCAGATGCGTCGTTCCAATACCTTCACCCAACGTCCGGACGATGCGCTTGTAGCCGACCATCGTTCCGATTCCGAGGCAGAGCGCGCTCAGAAGACGTACCCAGCCCGGAGCGTATTCAACAGTCGGGCGCAGTTCGGATGCAAGGCGGGAAGCCTGCTTCTTCTCGGCATCGGACGCCGCTGGATTGGCAGCAACGGACCGCAGACCGGACAGAACCTGATACACATCCCCACGCAGTTCAGCCGGCACCTCTGAAGGGCCATCCGTCTGGGACAGACGGTTGATCGACGCGATGGCATCTTCCTTGAAAGAATACCGGTCATACTGTGTCACCAGCGGCAGCGCCTGCTGTGCGTCCTGACGGATCTGCTGGATGCTGACAGGAGCGGCAGGGTTCAGCGCAAAGGTTGCGGGCATGATGCCGATGATCGTCAGCATGATCAGGCCGATACTCTTCTGACCGTCGTTGCTGCCATGTGAAAAGCTGACGAGCGTGCAGGTCAGAACCAGAACGCCACGTACGATCGGGTTCGGCTTCTGCTCGGGCGTCGGCGCCTTGTACATTTCCGGCATCTTCACGAGTGAACGGATGAGGAAATACAGCAGGAGAGCGCCCACAAAACCCAGCAGAGGCGACACGGCCAATGCACGAAGCACTTTCCAGATCTGGCTCCAGTCCACGCTATGTCCCAGTTCACGGGCGTGAACGAAGGAATCACCAATCGCAATGCCGACCAGCGAACCGATCACGCAATGGGAGGAGGAGTTCGGGATCCCGAACCACCATGTCATCAGGTTCCAGGCCAGAGCCGTGCCGAAAAGGGCCACCAGCATCGGAACAGCCGGATTGCCGCTTGGAGGCGAAAGCACATCCGGCGGGAGAAGCTCCACCAGCGCGTAAGCAACGGAAATGCCGCCTAAAATCACGCCCAGCAGGTTCATCAACCCCGACCAGACAACTGCGACAGTCGGCTTCAGCGAATTGGTATAGATGACGGTTGCAACAGCATTGGCCGTGTCATGAAAGCCATTGGCAAATTCAAAGACGCAGACCAGAACAAAACAGAGGCATAGCGCAACGAGCGATACCGCCGAGGAGGGGTCAAAATGAAACATAAATCCCGAATTCCGTTATTCTGTTCCCTGCCTTAATCCATGTAATAAATTTTTAGTTATGACGTTTCTGCTTTTCATAAAATCTTCATAGTAACAACAGAAGACACACAAAGTATAAAACCTGTTATGCAGTCTTTTGCCTGCCCATCTCGCGGCCAGATGATCGATAAACGCACGGACCGCTGACGGCAGACCCCGCCGCGTCGTAAATACCAAATGAACAATCCCTTCCGGCCCCGTCCATTCCGGCAGTACCTGCACCAACAAGCCTTTCTCCAATGGCTCCCGAACAAAATGATCCGGGAGCCAGGCAACTCCCAGCCCTGCAATCGCCGCATCCTTCACCATGTTCATATCCTGTGAACCGAAGCGGGGTATTCGGCGTATTTCGTGAGTCTCGCCATGGGTATTTATCAAAAGCCAGATACACTCCGTGGCCTCGTCACTGGTTGTTAAGAGTGAACCGCCCCGGGATTGGCGGAGACTGGTTTTCTTAAGTTATGCTGCCATGGGGACGTGGTCCATAGCGGCATAAAACTGTTGCTCGGCCTCGGCCGGCGTGATGTTTCCGATGGGTTCGAGGATGCGTCGGTTATTGAACCAGTCCACCCATTCGAGAGTGGCGTATTCCACGGCGTCAAACGAGCGCCATGGGCCACGCCTGTGGATCACCTCGTTCTTGAACAGACCGTTGATCGTCTCGGCCAGGGCGTTGTCGTAACTATCTCCGACACTGCCGACCGAGGGCTCGATCCCGGCGTCGACAAGGCGCTCGGTGTAGCAAATGGCGACATATT
>NZ_BEWP01000020.1 GCF_002723995.1 Gluconobacter kondonii
GATGACGCGCTTGGCGCGGCCGTATCTTCGACTAGCAGGCGAGGAGCAGCCAGCCGCTTAAACATAACTACCAACAATTTGCGAAATGTTTTGAAGTGGGTTATTTTAATATGATTGGTGTATTTAGGTGATCATTTCAATGGATAAAGTTAATTTGGGTAAATCCGCATCTAATAAAATTGATGTATCTAAAAATGATGAATTCCTTCTTTCACAGCATCAAATTTTACCTGAATTTGCGGAAAATTTACCCCCTTCATGCCCTCCTGAAGAAGCCGTTACGCCTGCACAGCGCGAAGTTTGGCGTTTTGTTCCACATGAGAAACTGGAAGAATTAGAAGAAAAAGACTTTTTTTCATACGCTGCTTTGGGAAAACAACCATATAGTCAATATAATGTATGCCCTTGTCGATGGAGTTCGTGCTCTGTCTTTTCGGTACCGACGCCTTTAGAAGGCCTTCCTAAATTAAGACATAAATATGTGGCTACTCTTAGCATAAATAAATTTTCTGGGAAAATTCTCCAGAAGGAAAGTCATATAGATTTTTGGAGATATAAGAATTTTTCTCCCTTAGAGAATGTTGTTAATGTATTTAGAAAAGACGAGATTAAATAATGAAAAGAAAAGCAAAGATAAATAATATACTAATATTTATAGATGAGCCTCAGCTTTTGACTATATCTGCAAGTCGAAATACTTCATGGCTTGGAATTGCTGTTGAAAAAATTGAAGGAATGAGTGAGCCTTTCTTTTGCGTGCGTGTAACAAAGAATTCTTTACAAAAGTATTTTGACGGAAAAGTCGACTTATGGGGTATATTTAAATATCCTTCTCAAAACGGGAAGGATATGAGAGAATACATGGCATTCGATTTTAGTGAAATATCGAACAATGGACATTTTTACTTAAATCCAGTTTCGATCAAAGAAGATTACTTTCCTTCAAAAGGAATATTTTCCAAACACCATACTGAAGAAATTGATTTATCGCTAGAAGGATTACAATCTCAAAGCGATAATGATGACGAGTATACGGTTAATATTGATGGAAGCTGGGACTTGTCTGAATTTTCATTTTTTGGAAATAAAGTGTCCAGTGTTTATTCTTTTTTACATTGCATAAGAACACTAGAGCACGCCAATGATGATGTTCGTGCAAAAGCAATCGAAAATTTAAAGAAAACATTTACAAATCACTCTCTTGAAGGTGGCTTTAGTTATGTTAATTTTTATCGCGATTTACAATATAACGTACCGGCAAATGATCGACTTGAAGTCAGAGAAATTAAATATGCATCTCCGGGCCATATAAAAATCTGCGGGCAAGGTGCGGCTTTTGACGACCTAGCAGATTCTATAAGAGACATGTGTGATAATTATTATTTAGCTAGGAATTCATACACTTCGCTTATAAGGATAATGAAGAATCATAACATTCTTAATTCAAAATTAGATTTGAAAGGTTCTCTTGCGTTACAAGGTGAATTATCCAAGTACACTGAAGAGTTATGTCAAAATATCTCACTCAATGGTTTAGAGGACATTTACAAAAGCTCTGATAATAATTGGATTATTACCGCAAAAATTGTTATGTCTTTTTACAGAAGAATTCGCGATTTAACGGAATTTTATAGAGAAGGCCGTGCAAAACTTTAGAAAAAACAGAAATACAATTTAATATCCCAGACACTAATTCTCTTGATTACTTAATCCCGGAGTTTGACAGTTCGGATTTTGCCCGCGTCAATCTTGACGCAGACGAATCTTCGAGTGCCGCGTTGTCATGTTCGCCATCGAAAACTCTCAGCGCCGCCCTCGCGTCTGCCATGAGGGCGTAAGCAGTCGCATGCTTTTCCATTTCCTATGGGGATAGCGAAGAGTTTGGTGACGTCTTCTTTCCCAATGCCATTGGCTGAGACCATCGATTGACATCAGAGCGTTGAGCAGGCGTCGGTGATACCGGCGTATCCCTCTCGTAAAAACGATCCAGCTCCCTCAGCGCCATCTGAAGCTGCCCCTGTCGTTTCCAATCCCTGATTTCCATGCGAACATCTTCGGGAAGCGGCCATGACAGCCGGTGCAAGCGCTCCAGTCTGGCAATGGTCTGCTGGGCCTGCTCACATTCCGGCACACGCTCCGCATGCCATTGGGCAATCATCCGCGCCCGTTTGTGCTCCGCCTCCCGGCAGTGATCCTTGATCCACAGGCGACGGGCTTTTTCATCCAGCAGGGTCTGAAGCAACTCGCGTCTCTCTTGCAGATAATCCTGCAATGTCACTTCCCGTTCTATCGGAACCGGACACTGGATCGGATCAGGCTTCTGACTGCTCAGCCCAAGATGATACAAAATGAACTGGACGAGATAGCGCAGGATTTCGGCCAGTTGAGCCAGCGCCTGGCGGTACTGTTCCTCTGCTTGCGACAGCCTCCTCTTCCGGGAGAACAGGATTTTCCGGGCTACCAGTTCATCGAGCTCCTGTCGCGCCCTCTCAACGGCCTGATGGGCCTGCTTCAGTCTGCTCCATCCGTCTTTCATCATCCGCACAATGCATTCGCTTTGAATATCGAGCGGACTGTCCGGCCCATAGCGTCGTTCCAGCGGATGTAGAGCATTCAGGACGCTTCGGGCAGCCTGCATCTCCTGCTTCCAGTCTTTTAAATAAATCCGGAACCCCTCGCTGAACTGTTCGGGGTATCGAAGCGAACCGATGGACGGCAATCGCTTTCGGATCGCGGCCGCTTCTCTTCGGCCCTGTTCATGGAGCCTCTGTCGATCCAGGACTGATAATGAGGCTGGCGGGACCCAGATCAGGTCTTTCACGACCCGTTTTCGCTCTACCCGCTGCTGATGCCGTCTTTCCTGTTGCTCCAGTCGTCTCACGACAGGTCGAAGATCTACGGGGGATGGCCTAGAAGCTTCTTCATCGAGAAGACGACGGAACTCTTTCGTGCGGACCTTTGTCAGGCGTGTGAATGATCCGATCAGCAGACCGTCATGTGTCTCAATGACATGAGCGTCCCGCCGTCGGTCCGTGCGGTCTCCCGGTCGCATGCGCCAGTTTTTCCCGGAAAGAAGGCGGCGGAACGTCTTCAGGTCATTTCCCGACCGTTCCCAAAACGCCATGATCTCGCGTCTGGCCGCAGGCAGATCAAATCCCTGACGTTCTGTCATTCGCCTTGCTTGTGATGTGTAAGCAGAAACTGGACGTGCAGAATTGTCTTCGGGAACCAGGGCCGCAACCTTGTCCGCAGCCTCAGAATTTCCGGCCTCTCTCAAAGCTTTCGCAATCGCCCGATCATGACGTCCGGCAACGAGGGCATGACCCAATCTCAGTTCTTCCAGGCGGGCGATCTTCTCCAAACGCTGCCATGTGAATTTACTGCTGAGAACATGGTCGTCTTGCCATTCGGGTAAAAGCAGATGACCGTGGGTGCTGCCATCCTTTTGATGGATCACCAGAGTCATGCGATCAGGGTCAGCGCCCAGTTCCAGACAGATCTGGTGGGCAAAATGGGTGAGTTGCCCATCATTCATCGGTGCGGATGGATTGAAAGCGATATGCCGCAAGCCATAGCGAATGTTTTCGCGTCTCGCTTCCTTAATCCAATCTTTTAAGAGATAGTCACTGCCTGCAATCAGGCGAATGGCTTCGTTCTTTGCGCCAGAAAGAACATGCCTTGAGACAGCTTGGTGCCCGCTGCTGGTTTTAATTCTTGTTTCTTGAACAATCATGGCGTCGCACCTGCGAAAACATGACTATCGGTTCAGTGCATGAGAGGAACGGAAACAGACCGGGCCCTCTGGACACGAACCGGACGCAAATCTCGCAACAGGTGATCGGTCCGGTCTTTCAACCGGTCGATATCCTGCAAGGTGTCACCACAGGCAACGGCGTCACCGAGATGAACAGCGTGCGCCAGCTGATTCAGGTTGTTGCCAATCCGTCCCAACTCGCCACGCAACTGACGGAGTTCACGGCTGACCGTTCCGCCACGATGGTGAGACAGGACTGCATCCTGCAACAACGTTCGGACCCAGTCAGCGGTTGTGGCATGGCCAAGAAACCGGGCGCTCTGGCTCCACCGTGCCAGTTCATCGGGAGACGCACGCACGGACAGGCGGGAAGATCGGATACGGGATGGAGATGAAGCATCGGGCATAGCAGAGCATCCTGTTTTCTTTTCTCTTGTGGGGGGCAACGGGGGAGGTACTCCCCCTTGCCAGCTGTCGAATGGGTAGCCATTCGACACTGCTGGCTCAGCTCAAGAGAACCTCAGAAAACAGGATAGCAATTCAAAAACTGAATTTCAGAAAATGACAGAAGAAAAATGAAAATACTTCGACTTTGACTATTCTCTCCCATCATTTGACTGAAAATATTTTCTATACAGGCTCAGCATTTTCTGGTGGATGACGCAGGTCATTCAATGAAATCGTTTGTCCAAACACACCCCAATTTTCGGGGGGAACGTCACGCAGAACAATATAAACAGGCACCAAGTCATCAGCGCCCAAACCAGCTGCTTCGCGGACAGCCTCTGTAAACCCAGCAAACAGTTTTTGCTTGGCAGCGGTGTCAAAGCCACCTTCGAAGGCATTGACCTCAATGCCAATCACATTGCGACCGTCTGTTTTGCCACCGTGATAAACCATGCCCTCGGCGCATTCCCTGAAATAAATCCAGGTCGTACTGCGAACAAAAGGCGTGTCGGGCAGTTGTTCCGCATCGAGGGCGATAGTGGTCAGCGTCTCTGCCAAACCGTTCTGTTTCTCTTTGCTGAAAGTTCCAACCGGATAATTGATATAAATGAGGGGCATCGTTTGTCCTGACATCAACAGAGCGCAGAAAGGCGCTGGGACTTCGAACCGAACGTTAAGCTGCGAGACGATACCCTCACAGCTTTGCTGCCATCACATGCCGGTGAAACTAATTGACGTCTCTCAACGCTCCTGGTCTTGAGGACGTTCGAAACGAAAATCGGCGGGCAACTTTCGGCCAATCGTCTTCAGAGACTGCAAAGCCTCTTCCTGGCTTTTGCGAGAAGGCTCCCGAACGTCCTTATCGTAATCTTCCTGCATCTCAGCCCCCTTCCCTCTTCTGAGCTTTCAGTCGCCCAAACACATGCGACCATATCGCTTCGATGGCGTCTTGACGTTACCAGAATGTCTGCCAGAATCAGGGCAATTATTAAGGCACGGAAAGACTGGCGTCGGCGTTTTCGGCGTATTTTCAAGGGTTTGTGTGCGGGACGCGTCCCGCAACACTAGGTTCGAGTCCCGCAGTTTAAGTGTCTCCCAGACCCGCTTATTGTGTCGTTCCTTACCAATTTACCCGTTAAAATCAGACAGCAAGTTAGAGCTTACTTGCTCCTATTCCGAAGTGATACATCCCTTCGAAAAATTCTCCGATCGCCAGACGTCGTCGGAACGTCAACCGCCGTTGCGCCAGATGATACACGCGATCATGCAGCAGATGGCAGCGCTGGCACAGCGCCCGAAGATTACGCATCCGGTTGACCGTGGGGTCGTGGTTCAGATGCGCAGCGGCCAAAACCACCTTGGTCTGTCGGGTCTGAAGCAAAGCCTAACGGCGACGTCTCGTGGGTCCTGATCGCCTACTCTCTTAGAAAAGATCCACCCCCGAGCCTACCTCAAACTCTGGCGGAAAGCGGCGAACTGGCCCTATGCTCCGACCAATGACAGCCTCTCCCCCCGACCCCATCCGCCTGGCCGAAGCCCTGCTCTTCCAAAGCAGCGGTCCCGTTTCGCGAACGATGCTGGCGCGGGCTCTGGGGGAGGACGTGGAAATCGCTCAGATCATCAGCCAGGTGGCCAGGCGCACCGAAGGGATGGGGTTTGAGATCGTCGCGGTTGGAGACGGCTGGATGTTCCGTACTGCCCCCGATCTCGCAGAGGCCCTGACAGAGGCATTAGAAAAACCACCAGAGCGTTTACCCCGCGCCGTACTCGAAGTGCTGCTGCTGATTGCTGCGCGTCAGCCGGTCACCCGACCCGAGATCGAAAGCTTTCGAGATGCAGCCCTGCCCCAAAAGACCCTGACACTGTTGCAGGAGAAAGGCCTCATTCGCAGCGTCGGACGCAAACCCGTACCGGGTCAGCCCCAGCTCTGGAGCACGACCGAGACTTTCCTCGTGACCTACGGCCTTCGGTCCCTGGCTGAACTGGATCCGCTTCTCGAAGGGCTGAGAGGCCCGCTTTAGGCCCTTTTGGGCTTATTCTACGGAGTTTTAGGGACTGTTTTTTGTCTTTTTAATACGTGGTAATGTTCTCTTACCGCGTATTAAATTAAGGTTGCCTTAATTGGTGTCCTACGGCAGAATTATTGGGTATTTCAGAGAGAAGATCACCGGCATGACAGTCCCGACAGATCCCGCAGAGCGTCTCTCCGAAGCGCCCTCCCCTGCTCTGCAGAGTGCCTTGGACGCAGCAAAAGACAGTGCCCGGACCGCGGCCTATGCACCCGAAACCCTGCGAGCGTATGCCCATGACTGGCAGGCCTTCTGTCACTGGTGCGACGAACACGACACCTCCCCTCTTCCGGCCGCCCCTCCCGTCGTCGCGGCCTGGCTGCACAGTCTGGCCCCACATTTCAGCCGTTCGGCCCTCAACCGTCGCTTGGCCGCCCTCGGCTATCAGCATCGCATGAGGGGTCTGGAGTGGAGTTCTGGCCATGCTGCCATCCGCACCACCCTGCGCGCGGCAGGGCGTCTCTATGGCACGCCGCAGAAACAGGCCGCTGCCCTCACCTCCCAGGAACTCCGCAAACTCGTCGCACCCGAACAGAGCAAAACCGTTGAAACGCTGGCGGATCTGCGCGACCGGACTCTTCTGCTGATCGGCTTTGCGGGTGCGCTGCGCCGTTCAGAGCTGGTTGCCCTCACAACAGAGACCGTCAGGATCGTCGGCACAGGACTGAAGCTCCATATCGCCCGCAGCAAGACCGACCCCGAGCATCGCGGCGAAGAGGTTTTCCTCCCCCGGGGCAAGCATCGCGAAACCTGCCCGGTTCTGGCTCTGGAGCGCTGGCTGAAGAAAGCCGAGATTACGGATGGTCCTCTCTTCCGGTCCATCAACCGCTGGGAGCAGGTGGGACGAGATGCCCTGCATCCGGATGCGGTCAGACAGATCCTGCTGCGCCGTGCCAAGGTGGCGGGGCTCAAGGTTCCTTCCGGAGAACGCCTCAGCCCGCATGGGCTGCGCGCCGGCTTTGTCACCGAAGCTTTCCGGGCCAATGCCCGTGACGAACAGATCATGGCACATACCCGCCACCGCGACCTGCGCAGCATGCGCCGCTATGTCCGTCGGGCCCGCCTTGATCTGGACTCTCCCGCCCATCTTCTGGATCTGTAAGCTGTGCCCCAAACGACTGCTGAGATCATCGCAGATATTGATGCCACGGTCGCACGCCTGGAAGCGTATCGGCTGGAGCTCGAAGCGCGGCCGATTGCTCACCGCTACAGTGAGCAGACCCTGACGGAGCATGAGGAACCAAATGCCGGGTTTCGTCTTCCCATCCGTCCGCTGCTTCTCCGCCATGCCCCCAGGCCACCAGGGAGCGGCACGACGTTTCCAATCTTGGGATCAGGGCCTGCAAAACCGGAGACCCTTCCTGCTCCGCCCCTTTTCAATGCCCAGCCAGACTGGCTGGCGCATGTCTTGACTGTCACAGGACCGGAAGCCGGGTTGGCCCGGTTCCGGGCGGCGGCAGCGGGGACTGGCCGTCTCTCCTGGGGGCCAGATGTCACCAACCCCGAAGATCTGAGAGGGATCTTTCTCGTCGGGGACGTCCGGACGACCGCTTTGATCGATCAGATTGTTCAAAGCCAAAAGGGACTTCTTGCCCGGGAAGCAGGAACCGGCGCCGTCCCGTTTGACCTCAACGCCCTCTGCCCGCTGCCTCTGGATCTTCTCTCTCTCGGCCCCCCCGCCCCCGCGACACAAGCGTGGTTGTGGAAACACTGGGGAACCTCACGACCACTACAGCAGGTTGAAGAAATATCTGGGCATCCGAAGAGAAGTTCCACTCGCTGGAGTGTTTCTTTCTGGTCGGCGGACTGGACGCCCTGGGCGGCTCTTCAGGCCATTGCAGTCCAATGGCCCGACCTCAGCTTTTCCATACGCCCACTTTACGATGTCTGATGAAATCCTTCTGGAAGTTGGCGTCTGGCAGGGTCCGCTGGACGCGTTGTTGCAGGCCGTACGCCGTCGCGCGCTTGATCTTCGGACCCTGCCGCTGCTTGACCTCATCGACCAGTTTCTGATCTGTGTGGAAGAGCAGCTCGACACCCGTCCACTTGAGCAGACTGCCAACGATCTTGTTCTGGCAGCGACCCTTCTTCAAATGCGCTCAGTTCTTCTACTTCGAGAGGATACTGAAGAGCACCTTGCCGCCCACTCAGCAGCCGAGCAGATCCAATGCGCCCTGCTTCGAAAGGACACGCTTTTGCAAGCCGTGGAGTGCTTTGAAACGCGGCCTGTGCTGGGCGAAAGTGTTTTTGGACGCGGGAAACTGCCCCCCTCGCCTTCTGCGGCTGAGGCGACATCCCTCATCCTCACCCGGGATCTGCTGGACGCGCTTTTGTCAGCGTCTCGTCGGAGGGCAAAGCTGCGGCCTCCAGAGAGTATCTTCCAGCCTTCTTTTGTACCACGTGTTTCTGTTCAGGACGCTTTGGCGTGGTGGCAGCGGAAAATTCGTGACCATCCGGAGAGCACGTGGGACCTCGTCGAGGGCGTGATTCATTTTTCTTTTGGGGCGAGCCCTCGAAACCTAATGCAGCGCAAGGCCGCTTGGGCTGCTCATCTTTCGGCAATTTTGGAGCTGGAAAGACAAGGCGAAATATATGTCCAGAAGCAAGAACCATCGATCGCAATCGTAATATCCACGTTGATATTCCACACCGAAAAAACATCTAAAAGATGATTAAAACGTTTCTATTCGGCCTATTAAAAAACATATTTTTTATTCGCACGCTCACTAGTTCAAGGCCTCGAGTCGACCTGGTGTCGCTAAAGTTCCCATCTTGGATGATCTGTGCGGGAACTCTAGCGGCACATTCGTTCCCGAGAACTTTAGCGATCTTTGGGAACTCTAGAGACGTTATGGGAACTCTAGCGGCCGATATCGGGAACATTAGCGACCTGAGACTCGCAAAAAATGCCTTATCCCGAGAACTTTAGCGGCACATACTAATATCTAATTCCTAATATCTTTTCCTAGTAGCCAAAGTGTCGCTAAAGTTCCCGGAGACAAACTCAATCAACGGTGTAAAACTTGCTTCATGGGAACTATCCATGACCTTATCGAGAACGAAGGCCGCCAAGGCGCTCTCTCCTTCGATTATGACCGTCGCATTATCAAAATCGCGGCGGAATATATGGCAATGGAAGAAAGCTCTATTGGCTTTCTCTACAGCGGCTTCACTCACGTAGGCTTACCACATAAAAGGCTTTCTGATGACGCCGCATGGCAAGTTACGACCGACAGAGTGACGATGGTTGTAGAACCTGGTCGAAAGGCATCACCCTCAGGCCAGCCAGTTTATGTCGGAGTTCCATACGGATCTAAAGCGCGCCTAATCATGCTCTATTTACAAACCGAGGCGCTAAAAACTAACAATCGAGAGGTTGAATTAGGCCGAAGCCTCCGAGATTGGCTCAAACGAATGGGTATTCCACAAGGCGGAAAATCCATTGCCGACGTACGCGAACAAGCTGAACGCATCTCTAGATGCCGAATTAACTTCGAATTTCATGGTGGGAACTCTAGCGGCCTAATCAATCAAAACATTGTCGACACAGCGATGTTTTTCGATGATAATTCGCAAAATAAGACACAATTTTTAGAACGTGTGAAGTTATCGGAAGTATTTTTTGAACAACTAATTCGCCACCCTGTTCCAATTGAGGAAGCTGCGATTAGATCTTTAAATGGACACTCTCAAGCCCTCGATATTTATTGCTGGCTAGCTTATCGACTACATGTTTTACACCGCCCTACCCCTATATCTTGGATTGCTATTAAAGCCCAATTTGGGACGGGTGTCGTTCGTATGGGCCACTTTAAAGCGAAGTTCATCGATAATTTAAAATTAGCTCAAGCTGTATACCCAGAAGCTAAGACTGATGTGACATCAGCTGGACTAACCTTGTACCCCTCAAAGCCGCCAATATCTCCAAAAACGCCTAAGTCTTCTCAAATTCGACAGCAAGAAAGTCGCTAAAGTTCCCACTGAAAATATGGAAGGATCGAAGCCTTTACCTGCAGCATGGGCTTTGAGATGCTTAGCCCTGATTTGAAAAGGACTCTAGGTCCCGTTGACAAGAGATTCAATCCAAAGCCTCGCGGCGGCGATATTGAGGAAGCTGATGAAGGACAAGGCGGTTTTGTCGTAGCGGGTTGCAATACGCCGCATCTGCTTGAGTTTGTTGAACATCTGCTCAATGCGATTGCGGTCTCTGTAACGCCGCCAGTCTGTTTTCTGTGGAACACTGCGGCCTTTTCGTGAGGGAATAACCGGCAGGATACCACGGAGCAGCAGATCCTGGCGGAACCAGTCGCTGTCATAGCCCCGGTCGGCCAGCATGGCTTTGGGGTTTGGAACCGCAAACGCCATCAGGGTATCTGTGGCTTTGTAATCCGAGACCTGACCTCCGCTAAAGGCAAAGCCGAAAGGACGTCCTTGATTGTCGCACCGGGCGTGGATTTTGCTCGTAAAACCGCCGCGTGATCGACCAAAACCTTCCGTATGAGCCTCCCTTTTGCACCCGTTGCCTGGGAGTGGGCGCGGACCACGGTACTGTCGACCATATGCTGCCAGTCATCACTCAGACCCAGGTCAACCAGGGTTTGCAGCAGGGCATCCCAGACACCCTGTTCAGCCCAACGCCGGAACCTGACATAGACCGAGTTCCATTTTCCGTAGCGCTCATGCATGTCCCGCCACGGACAACCGGTGCGCAGGACATACAACATGCCGTTGAGAAACCGGCGATTGTCTCCGGATGGCCGTGCCCAACGGCCACGCTCGGATGGCAAAAGCGGACCAATCAGCGCCCATTCACGATCCGTCAGATCCCCTCGTGCCATCCCCGCTTCACCTTATCGTCTTCGTTAAAGACAACAGTGAATCAGACCTCAGAATGAGCGTATAGACCTTTTGTCAACGCGACCTAGTAACTCGAGTGCCTCCCGCATATCGCCCTTTGCGTCCTTAGGTATAATGAATCGCGTTTCTTCTATGACATGACTGTATTTGATTTTACGGTGCGGTGTTAGGCCATGAATGATGAATCCGCCGGATTGCGCAAGGATGCGACGGTTGCTCATCTTTGTGTGCACGTAGTAGGGCTTGAACAAGTCGATGGGATCGATAATTGGAAGGAAATACGGCTTTTCGCTTCTTATGAATTGGTGCAACCGTAGGTACACTTCGTCCTCGTTTGCTCGTTTTATTTCGCTTTTCCGGGTTGAGCCCTTGAGCCGATCTGCCCTGATTCCAATGATATGGTCTTTTTCCATCTTCGTCATGTTGGCGAGATTGGCTATACAGCTAACTGAGTCGCTGTCGTAGTATTTCTCGCGTTCCTTGGGGATAGCGAATGCAGTTACCACGCCGTCTGAGGCTTCCTCCTTCTGGCCGGGGTCCGTGGCAAAGTACAATGCGACAAGTGGATTCAAAGATACATCGAGCAAGCGGGTGGGCAGGCCGAAATGCTGCATTCGCACCAGGCGATCGAACATCGTCGTGTCGGCGGCAAACTCGTTGGGGTGCACGCTAATCAAGTCACGAACTGCCCGCTTCTCATTTTCCTCGAGTTTTTCTAGGTAAGGCCGGTATAGGCTTGGAATGTTCCGCCAAGACGCGTTGCGCTGCCCCCGATAGCATTTGAAAGCAGCCTCACCCCGAGCGTATTTAGTGACTTCGTCGATGAACGCCGTCAGCGTTTCCGGGGTGGCCGCGATGACGGAAGACGTCGGCGTCTTTGACGCCTTCTTCGGTGTATTCTTAGCCATAAGTAGAGTTTACTACGGCGATTGATAGCCCGCCAGAGGCACACAGCGTCAAGCAACGCCTAAGCTCAATAAGGACGAGCCTGAATAGCACGTCGAGCAAGTCGCTAATATCCACTTATTTCCGCACTCTTCTCGAGGCCGGACGGACTATTAATGACGAGAACGGACGTTCGACGCGTAGTTGGGGCATGTCGGCTTTGACTTGACGTCGATCGAACCGCACCATCGCCGCTCGATCGGTAGCCATGCGCAAGTCACGCAAGATTACTATTTCACGTGACTTGCATACTAACGTATTAGAGAATATATGCGTTACATTATGCTATCGCGCGATAGGTGCACTGGTATGGAATTCCGCTCCCCGAACGTTGCCACTCAGCAGAACGCCAAGGCGATCAGCTACCTAACCAAGAACCTCAACGATCCGGCGGCCGGCCGGCAGAGAGTCAAGGCGCTGATCGAGGAACTCGGCAACGCCACCGACTTCTTCCCCGACTGGCACCCTATCCTGACCGCTCCGCCCCGTCATCCCGGAGAGCACGTCGCCAGCCTTACTGAGTCTCCAACGTACCGAGAGCTTGACCACACGGTCGAATTCGTTCGCGGCTTTGTGACATGCCCCTATTCTGACGAAGGCGCCGACAAACTCGTGGACACGGTGCGAGCCGTCCCAGGACTTGAAGCATACCGGCTTAAGGAACCCCTCTATTCCGATCAGGCGCACCCTGTCGTCGTGGTGGCGGTGGACGTCGAACTGGAGGCCGATGGGACGATTCGCAGCCGCGACGCCCTGACCTGGTTCGCCCAGCTGTCGGCCGCCACGGCGGCAGGTGCGCAGGTGGCGGAGACGTGGTGGAACATCCGCTCCAATATCCTTGGCGCCCCCCATGGATCGCGGTCGTCGCTGTTCGTGAACCAGCATACCGGCACTCACATGCGGAAGATCCTCGAAGCGATGAACGCCAGCGGCATGTTCGGTCCGATCAAGGAGTCATCGCTGGACATGCTGTCGCAGAAGAAGCGCGACGCAATCTGCCAGACGCTCATCCGTACCGCGATCGACAAGTGGGACAAAGCGAGCCCCTCGTTCGATTTCGAGATGCGCGGGGAGACATGCAAGGCGTCGGTGCGTGACACCTGGGACGACCAGACGGAGATCTCTGTACGCGTAGAGATCGGCAAGTACGATCTGTACGTCTCGGGGTTTTACTACCTCGAGGATCAGCGGATCACCCATTCTGAGCCGCGCGGTCGACGCGATCTGGCCGAGAAGTTCCTGTGAGGCACGTTGGCGGCGACGCCCTTTCGATGGTCAACGACGGGGACGCCTCCAGGAAGATGCGCTTCCTCGACATCGACCTTGACGCCTTTCTGAGTCATGTGGAGCATTGGCCGGAGGGCGGGCGTCTGGATGCAGAATCCTTCCACCCTTGGGCAGAGGATAGGCTGCGCGAGTTTATGGAGCGCCAGTGCGGCCTGTCGCGCAGCGCGCCGATCGACGGCTGGTTCGTCACCAACCACGACGGCGCGTTTGACGTCATGCGTAACATTGTCGAGGGCGGCAGCGGGTCGCTCGAAATCGTCCACGTCGACGCGCACGCCGATCTCGGCATGGGCGATCCCTCTTGGGTGGACCTGATCAAGCGCGTGGGTAGTCCGCTGAAGGACCGCCGCGAACCCGTCCGGGCTAGCGAAGGACTGAATCTGGGGAGCTGGCTCGCCTACGCCGTCGCCGCCGAGTTCATCTGCGACCTCACCTACGTGTATCCAAAGGGATGGGGGGACGACCTCCCACCGATCTACTTTCCGAAGGGCGACAAGACAGCCGGCTATCTCGACATGAAGTCGTTCACCCGCGTCGGCCTACCCATGATGGGATCGTCGCCCGACTACCATGCACTCTGCGAGCTGGATCCCGACTTCGCCTTGCCGCCGGTGCCCTTCAGGATGGTCACCCTCGACGACTACGCCGCCGCCGCGCCGTTCGATGTCGGTCTGCTGTGCCATTCCCCGAACTACACGCCGGAGACGTCGGATCGACTGATCCCGATCATCGGCGAATACATCCGTTTCAAGCCGGAGTCAGCCGCATGAGCAGCATCAAGACCGCCGAGCTCAATCTAATTGACGAGTTCCTCCGTGGTGAGAGCAAGGGATACGTTCTCGACTTCAGCAACCGCACGATGGGTGAATTCTTCCAGATTGAGTTCGACGTCGACCTGTATGGCGGGGATTATGAGACTGAAGGATCGTCGAAGGCCAGCCACCTCCGCTGCTTCCTGAAGGCCGTGGACGATGCGACCGCAGCAAGAGCGCTCCGCCGGCTGAGCGAATACCGCAGCGCGATGAGGCGCAAGCCTCAGCAGGACATCTCCCCACTCGCCGAAGGGCAAGTGCTCGCGATCGTCAGCCGGCTGGAGAGCGGCGGGAACATCAACGGCGCACCACCCGTTCCGGTGTTCAACCGGAAGGGCTTCGAGGCGCTACGCGACCAATTGAACTCGCTGTGGAAAATGGATCCACGCCCGCGAGGCTACGCCTTCGAGAAATATCTGAAGGTGCTGTTCGACACATTCGGACTCAAGGCGCGCAGGCCCTTCAGCCTGACGGGTGAGCAGATCGACGGCAGTTTTGACCTGAAGCACGAGACCTACCTGCTCGAAGCTAAATGGCATCAGGACAGGATTGGATCGGACGAGCTGCGTAGCTTCCAGGGCAAGGTCGACGACAAGGCCGCCTGGACGCGCGGTCTCTTCGTCAGCTTCGGCGGCTTCACCGATGTCGGGTTAGTCGCCTTCGGCCGAGGCAAGAAGGTTATCTGCATGGACGGGCAAGATATGTACGAAGCGCTAGACCGCAACATCCCAATCGACATCGTGCTCGAACGGAAGATTCGCCATGCCTCGGAGACCGGCCAGCCGTTTGCACCGGTAGCCGACCTGTTTCCCACGGAGAGCTGAACGACAAGGCTATCGGCCTGCCCGCTCAGCGGCGACATCATAACTCGACTGATTGCTAAGCCGCGCGAACAAGCGCTGAACGTCGGCTTTTGACAGGAGCGGACGCTCAACCTTCTGCATGGGAACGACGAGTTTGTCCCAAACTCGGTCTATCGTTACTCGTCTAGCAATGTCGGCTTTCGGGCATACGTCACAACCGCTTTGGTGTCCGACATGAGGCGTAATCTGCTGCCTGTCCGCTTCACATTCCTTGAGTGGACAGGCAGTTCAGGGGGGGGCAGCAGTCCGGCCGCTTTGGAGCGCTCAGATAATGTTTCCAGCCGTTCACTCGACGACATGTGGCAGCCACTGTGCGCCCATCTCGGACCATCAGGCAGTCGGGGCAGATTTCCGACAGCGGACGTCGCTCCGGCCGCGTATCAAAGTAGGGCTGAGCCGCAGTCACGAGGGTCAGTGATCAAGCCCCTGCCGCCCTTCCGCGGCTCAGGAGATCGTCATGCAGCCCTCAAAGCCGAAAGCCGCAACTCCGACAACCCGACTGGTGATGCCCTCGAACAAGGGCGCCTTTGTCGGACCAAGCCGTCGAACTTCCGAGGTTCATGTACGAGCTCTGCAACACTATGAAGCTACACTCAGCGTGCGGCTATCTCAATCCGGCACAGTTCGAGGATTAACACACCCGGCAGGGGGTCCAAGCAGCAGTTTGATTCCGTCCACCGCCAGGGGCGCACTCCAAGCACGGCTCTAAAAAGGACTTCGGCGGGCGTCGCGCTCGTCTCGGAACAGGTCTTGCCTGGCCAAGATCTCATCCAAGAAGCTCACGGGAGATTTGAAGGTGGTCACGACCGTGACAGGGAATGTCGCCGTGATCTTGCGGCCGACGTTCGAGGCGCTGACCTCGACTTCGAGGACCCCGCGCGCGACCGCATCCTGGGTTTGCGGGAAGATCAGCACGTCAAAGTACTCAGGATTCGCGCCGTGCCTGAAGCGCCGACATTCCAGGTCGAAGCTGTCGACCGGCTCCTTCGGCCGGTCTGGCTCATAGTACCAGTCTTCGTCGCTCCGATCGGTCGAGCGTGGCAAATAGCGGCCTAGGTCCGGAAGCCCCGAATCAAAAACGCTTCGGACGTGGGTAGCATAGGCGATTTCCTGCCCGTCCCGCATCAGCCGTTCCGTTGGCGGCGACGGCACTCTCGGGAGATCGTCGAGCTCGGGAGCGTAGCCGCCCTCGTTCGGCGGCGCGATCAGAAAGGGGCCGCGCGCCGTAAAGCGGATGACGACGTTCTCGGCTGGCCGATAACCAATATTGGACAACGTCACTGAGATCGGCGGCGCCGCGAGCCGGACGTTCATCAGCGCCGCTAAGCCGCCGAGGTGCCCGACGCAAGCAGCGATCCAAGCCGGATAGGTCTCCTCGCGATAACGCTTGATCTGTTCGGGGGGCGGCTGGATTCGGACAAGGCTGCCGCGCATGCCGAAAGAATCGTTCCGCCGCGCGGCCGCAGTTCGGGCGAACGCGGTTTCCACTGCCGACAGGCTGAAACGCTGCGACACTCGGTTGAGCATCCCCCGCGCTTCGTCCTCGGTCAGAGGCGCGAGCGCGTCCCGCATCAAATTTAGTTTGCGATCGACGGCGCTTACTACCCCGAGTTCGAGCGCCGGGTGTGTCTTCCGAAGTTCCGCGATCTCTTCCTTGAGCTGTCGGATTTCGCGCTCAGCGTCGTCAGTTTCCGGCTCGCGCATCCACGTGTCCGGCACGAACAGGAACGGCAGCCCGACCGCGTTCGCCTTGGAGATTGGGCGCGTGTCGTGACTCAGCAGGCGGACGTCCTGTCCCGGGGCAGCCTTGGCCAGAGCGACGGCAACCCCCACGATCTTGTCGTCGTCTACCGACAGATCGAGCAGATCCGGATGCTCTTGGCTGGCAGTTTGCGGGGAAACCCGCATGACGACCCGCGGGCCTTGCGCGCGAAAGAGGTGCTCTTGCGCGCCGGTCTTGAGCATTTCTCGGAACCAGCTCACCGCCTGAACAGCGCGCCGCCTCACCCGCTGCCGCGTGTCCTTCTTCTGTCGATCGAGCTCGCTTTGGACCGTATCGGAGACGATCAGTTCGATCGCGTTGAACGAGCCGAGGTCGGACCACGGGAAATCGGCGGCGTCCAGGCTCTTGCACTCATGAAAGAGGTTCGTGTCGACGACGAGTTGTAGGGTGCCGGACATGAACCTTCCTTCAGAATTCACAGTGCGGGCTTATCGAGCAGCCGCTTGCGGCCAAACGGGGTCGCATCAGCAAGCAAGGGTTTGTAAACATCGGCGATCCCAACGCCTCCTGCAACAGTTACGTGCCTGCAGGAGCGGAATGGGCTCGTTTTTCACGTTCCGCTTCAGCCTTTGCCCTCGCTTCCGCCAGCCGAAACTCGGACACGCGCTCGATCACACCCAGAAACGCAGCGACGTTCGTCGCTGTGGGAGTCAGTTCGTAAAGCGGACATCCGCGATCTTTGTTGAGCGAAAAGCCCACCTTGCATGGTCCGTCATGCCGTTCCAGGCGGAGAAAGCGTCTCTCGTCGGGCTGGGCCGGAGCGCCAGCCGGATCCAGGCCCCGCCAGTAGGCCTGAACCGAGTGCTCGGGGCCAACCAGCGTCGTGGCCTCGGACATGAGGACTCGATCACAATCGGCCGTGCAAACATCCCGCATCTCTCCCGCCAACCGATCGAGGACAGGCACAAGAAGCAGCTCGATTACCTCATCCGGGAACGTCTTACCGTCATGCGACAGTGCCACCTTCAAGATGAGCGTGGTCAGCTCGTCGGCGCTTGTGACCTGGAGGGACGTCACGATCAGATGCGCGAAGGCCGCCAGGATCGGTTCCTCATCCAAGCCGACCTTTGAGACTCTGACGAAAAGATAGGAAAGGTTCGAGAAGGCAAGATGCGTCGTTTGCATCAATTCGGCCGGTGAAGCAGACGCGCCCCATGGTCGATCGACAATGCTGCCATGGGCGAACTCATTTGCGATGAGCGCGAAACGTGCCAGCGCATCAATCTCCATGGACTCCCGCGCGGTCCAAAACGTTCGAAGCGCCTTGGCGGGAGTGTATTCGAGCTTGCTCCAAAACCTCTCCTGCGCCGCCTTCAGGAGACCGGCTGGGCTAAGCGCTTCGGAAAATAGTCGCAGGACAACCGAGGGGTGCTTCGAGAGGAGCCGCTCCAACAGTTCGTGATCCCAAAGGCGGACGCGCGGCCACGGATGCGCTGCTTGCCAGCTTTTCACCCAGTCGCGGGTGGGGTTCGAGAACGTCGTGTTCGTCACCACGACAAGGTTGGCGAGTTCGCCATGAGCAGTGGCGTTGTTGACTGCGCTTTTCACCTCGTCGGGTTCGACCGTTCCTTTCCGACCCTTGCACTCGATCCACCAACGCTGTGGGTCCATTTCGCCGTCCGGCGAAGGCACGTAGAATGTGGCTTCGAGATCACGGCCGCCGTCCGGAGCTCCGCCGCCGCTCCCGCCCGTGCGCCATTCGAGATCTCGCGCGCCCATGGCGTCCAGGAGCCAATAGACGCACTCTTCCAGGTCACGCGCCTTGAGTTTGGTGAAGGGAATGCTGGCCGGCAGGATCCACGAACTGGTCTCGGACTCGCTCATCACTCTTTACTTAGGCCCGATTTCTGTTATTCCGCTTAGCCAGATTGGCAGAAAGACAGTACTCAGGCAATCTGGCCTTCTGGTACTCATGGTGAGATTTCGGAGCGAGCAACTGATGGCGCATAAGGAGGAATCTTCTCAACCGGGTCGCCAGCAATCAGCTCCGGAAAACAAGCTCGAGACACTAAACTTCAAAGTGCCGACCGAGTTCAAGAAGGCCTATAAGGGATATACGGTCGCGCAGAGCATGACGATGGTCGGCCTGCTGCGCGAAGGGTTCGAGCTCAGCAAAGCGCGTCGCGGCCGATGACCTAGTCAGGCATCGCCGAGGGGCGGCGGCGATCGCGACCGCGCGCACGGCGTGGTTGCCTAACGCCCGTCGGACGCTATCGCGACAAGCGGGAGTATCTGAGGATCGCGCACGGCAGCACGGGCGGCGTCCAGCGCTTCAAGGCCGGGCTGCATGGGGCGGCGCACGAGGAGGGCGCGATGATCGCCTACATCCAGGCAGGTGATGTCAGCACCTTGACAGCTCGCATCGATCACGACCGAAGTCTCAAGCTGGCGGTCCTGCGCTCAAACCATGAGCGCGCCGCCTCGCTCGTCCCGATCACATTGAGCCACCTCTGGATCGAATTCTGAGGGCCCGATGGGTAGCTCGGAAGCACTGGTTGAGACCTATTTGAAAGGGCTCGGTTACACGGATGTGCAATATGAGCCCGACGGTAATGTGCCGCCCGACTTCCTCGTCAACGGTCGCATTGCGGTCGAGGTGCGTCGACTCAATCAAAATCACGATGACGGAGACGGCAAGGGACCGCGCGGCCTCGAAGAAGCGGCGATCCCGCTTTGGCGACGAATTTGCGACTACCTGACCGACCTTGGCCCCGCACCCGCCTCCGGTCAGAGCTGGTATGTGCACTACCGTTTCAGCCGGCCGACCCCAACGTGGAAGGACCTGAAACGAGAGCTCGACGATGTGCTCTTACCGTTCATGACCAATTCCGAGCCGCAGCCGTTCGAAGTTAGGCTGAACGCCAGCGGCGAGTTTTGGCTCAAGGTGTTCCGGGCGCCTAGTGCAAAGCCGACATTCTTCAGACCGGCGGGTCATAGCGACCAGCAGTCCGGCGGCTGGCTTATCGGAGAGATCGAGGCGAACCTGAAGCTTTGCATAACGGAAAAGACGGGCAAGGTCGCGTGCGTGCGCAGCAACTATCCTGAATGGTGGCTCATCCTGACCGATCAGATCGGCTATGGGCTGGACGACTTCGAGCAAAAGCTGTTCCTCGACCAGGCCAGCGTGAACGCAGGCGGCTTTGATAAAATCGTCCTGCTCGATCCGAGAGAAGCCAAAAGGGCTTTCCAAGTGTACCCCTGATTTACAGCGAGTGGGTCGAGAGCCGCGACAGCATCTCTTACCAGCTAGGTCCGCTTCGGCCTGACTTTCACCCCAGAGCGGACGGTCCGCTCTCGGCCATAAACTTGGTCGCGAGAGATCTTGATGCTCATGTCCGCTGCGGGGGCGGCTTTCCGACGGCATACATGCCCGAGATGAGGCGCATCCCGCCTGTCTGCTTCATATTCCTTGAGTAGACTGTCAGTTTAGGGGGGGAAGCGGATTGTCGGGTTCTGGGCAGAGTTGGTCAACAGCAGTCTTTAGCCGTACTCACTACCTTCGTGGTCACATTCCTTCCATCAGAACTGAAAAAGGAAATTGCTGGAAACCTCACAATCAAGCGATTTCTAGAAATCTACCGCATGATTTAAAAAAAGCTATTAGAGCGTTTTCTGTTCTGAATGAATCGGTGGGGATTCCCAAAGTGGCTGTGATCTGATTCGAGATGAGAGCCGGGATGGAGGCCGGCTGTGGATGTCATCACGCACATTGTCTCTGGATCTCCGCGAACGTGTTGTTGCGGCCGTTTCGAATGGTCTGTCGCGGCGTCAGGCGGCTGAACGGTTTGGCGTCAGTCCGGCAAGTGCGGTTCGCTGGTGCGCTCTTGCCGCTACGACCGGCAGTCCTGCTGCCAGCCCCCGTGGCGGGGATCGTCTGTCTCACCGGATTGAGGCGCAGGCAGAGTGTATTCATGCGCTGATCGCGGAGAAGGACGATCTGACCCTGGCCGAGATCCGCGCCCGACTGGCTGAGACCGGCCATCACTTTGCAATCGGCACGCTGTGGCGTTTCTTCGCGCGTCATAAGATCACATGGAAAAAAAGACCGCTCACGCGGCGGAACAGGACCGGCCGGACATCCTGACACGACGGCAGGAGTGGTTCGATGCCCAGCCCGATCTCGATCCGGCGCGGCTGGTCTTCATTGATGAAACCTGGGCTTCCACGAATATGGCAAGATGCTACGGGCGGTGTCGACGTGGCCAGAGGTTGCGTTCCGCCGTGCCACATGGTCACTGGACAACCACGACGTTCATCGCTGGGTTGCGACTGACCGGCATCGTGGCGCCCATGGTCCTGGATGGTCCGATCAATGGCCGCAGCTTCCAGACCTATGTCGATCGCGTGCTGGTACCCGATCTGCGGCCAGGCGACATTGTTATCATGGACAATCTCGGCTCTCACAAAGGTTTCGGCGTTCAGGCCGCCATCGAAGCAGCAGGGGCCACCGTGCGCTATCTCCCGCCCTACAGCCCGGACTTCAATCCCATCGAGAAGGCCTTCTCCAAACTCAAGGCCCATCTCCGTAAAGCCGCAGAACGCACACGCGACGCCTTGTGGGACAGGATCGGCACATTGATCGATCAGATCACTCCTACAGAATGCGCAAACTTCTTTACCGCCGCCGGATATGAACCAGATTGAGAGGAAAGCGCTCTAGCACTTCGGGCTCGCCAATCGAGCGATTCCACCTGGTCAGCGAGCACGGCGCTCTGACGAGCGTTGCCGACCCCCACCTCAAAAGTGTAGCTCTTTCGCTTCGTCGTAAGCGGGCAACACAAAAACAGCCCAATTCGGTTATAGGTCGCCGACGATAGGACGACTGCGGGGCGATGGCCTGCCTGCTGACGTGTTCCGCGGAAATGTAACCATTTAAAAGTAGAGTCCGATCGAGAAGGACACGGACGGATGAAACGCAGCCGCTTTACGGAAGAGCAGATCATAGGGGTGCTGAAGGAACAGGAGGCTGGGCTCAAGGTCTCTGATCTTTGCCGCAAACACGGGATCAGTGATGCGACGTTTTACAAATGGAAGACCCGCTATGGTGGCCTTGAAATATCGGAAGCCAAACGGTTGAAGGCATTGGAAGATGAAAACAGTCGTCTGAAGCGTCTCCTGGCGGATGCGATGCTGGATAATGCGGCGTTGAAGGAAATTGTTGGAAAAAAGTGGTGACGCCTGTCGCACAGCGGCAGGCGGTCCTACACCTTCAAAAGGGTCTGGAACTGAGTGAGCGTCGCGCCTGTGCCCTTGTTGGTCTTGCCAGGCGTGTTGCGCGGTATGTTTCCACCCGGGCAGATGATGCCGCCCTGCGCCAGCGCCTGCGGGAACTGGCGAGCCAGAGACGCCGCTTTGGCTATCGCCGCCTGGGTTATCTTCTGGTTCGGGAAGGGTTTAGCCCCAATCACAAAAAGCTGTTCCGCCTTACAAGGAGGAAGGGCTGAAAGTCCGCCATCGGGGTGGCCGCAAGAGGGCACTGGGGAGGCGTTCTCCCATGACCATCCCTCAGGAACCCGAGCAGCGCTGGAGCCTGGATTTTGTCTCGGATGCCCTGATCTGTGGCCGCCGGTTCCGCATTCTAGCTGTTATCGACGATTTCAGTCGCAAGAACCTGGCATTGGTTGCCGACACGTCATTATCAGGTGGACGGGTGGCGCGGGAACTGACGGCCCTGGTAGAACGATATGGCAAACCCCTCATGATTGTCAGCGACAACGGTACGGAGTTCACATCCCATGCCATCCTGAAATGGGCGGATGAGATGAAGATTGAATGGCACTATATCGCCCCCGGTAAACCGCAGCTGAACGGCTTTGTCGAAAGTTTCAACGGCCGGCTGAGGGATGAATGCCTCAACGAAACGCTGTTCACCTCCCTCAGCCATGCCCGACAGGTTCTGGCTGACTGGCGGGAAGACTACAACACGGTGCGTCCCCACTCCCAATTGGATGGCAGGACACCGGATCAGGTCGCCAGACAAGTGCCTCGGGGGCATGCCCCCGAGACACTTGTCATCCCATCAACCCCAAGCCATAAAAAACGGGAACTCTCCTTTTGAGTGGATACAAAAAGGGGGGGGGCACTCACTGCTTATGGCCCGCCTGGGGCGAGAACTCGAGCCAGATGATGTCATCTCGCAACGCAATCCCTTGGTAGAATGCGACGGGCGATTATATCTACCGGCGGTAGAGCAATAGTCTTTCCATCAAGATTTACTGCTCTCATGTCGATAGGTGTAAGAGTGTGAAATATATCGACGATGTTGGGTGGTCCAAAGATCTCCGAGGGAATATTAACATTACGGAACGAGAGGAAGCGTTCACTATCGGAGCCGTCCCACTCTATCACGCCGCAGTCGTTAAAAAATAAAACCCTCGCATCTATTGATGTTATAACCGGCGCGCCATCTTTTTCTCCATCCTTCATGACGATAACAAGCCGTCCATTCAAAAGAGAGAAAAATCGTGGCCAACAGTCGAGGTCTTGGCGGTTCAAATCTGAAAAGAGCTGATCTTGGTCTGCGTCAAATCGAAGTTCGGCGTGCCCAAAATGTTTGCTTTTCAGCATTTCGTCAAGCGATGCGATAAACTCGAAAAATTCTCTGTTTATCTCGACAACAAACCGCTTGACTGCATCTAGATACTCGTTTTTCCTCTTTTCAAGACGTTCCATTGCGTCAACGCTTTTGCGATATGAGTCTATGCATTCAGATAGGGCCCAGATAAATTCTTTAGCCTGAGGGGCGTCGCTCGATCTTCTAATCATGCCTTGTTACTCTTGAAAAGTGTCTATCCTAGCGTCGGATTTTGGCGCATCGGAGGGTCGTCTGCTTGTCAGTCATGTCCGCCCCTCTCATCGCTCACTAGTCCGCCAAGCAGCGGCGGCGTGAAGGTCTCTACGCGCCCGTCTGGATACCGAAGTGAGGTCAATTCGATGCTAGTCGCCTTCGCCGTCCCGGTGATTTCCACACCGGCGCGCAGCGGGGCTTTGCATGGCTTCGCCCATTGTCTGGAGCATCGAGGTTTGCCCGAACGCGGGCGTGACGCTCGTAAGCATTAAAGCAAGAACGGAATACTTGGGGGCACGTCATTTCTCCGGGGTTTGGGTGTCAGCGCACATAAATCGCGAATGCTTCGGAACTGCCTACCTGAGCGGCTACTTCCACGATCCGACCGTTATCGAGCACGAATTCAATCTTGTCGTCTGCCCACTCGGGAAGTTGGCGAAGCGACGTCAACAAATCAGTCATAGCCTCAACGGCTTTAGGTCACGTTGACAAAAGACCCAATCCAGAGTTTTGCGGCGGCGATATTGAGGAAACTCATGAAGGATAAGGCGGTCTTGTCGTAGCGGGTCGCTATGCGGCGCATCTGCTTGAGCCTGTTGAACATCCGCTCGATATGGTTGCGATCCCTGTAACGCCGCCAGTCTGTTTTCTGTGGAGCGCTGCGGCCTTTGCGTGATGGAATGACTGGCAGGATCCCGTGGACCAGCAGTTCCTGGCGGAAACTGTCACTGTCATAGCCCCGGTCGGCTAGCATGGCTTTGGGGTTCGGGACAGGTAGCTTCATCAGGGCGTCTGTGGCTTTGTAATCCGAGACCTGGCCTCCGGTAAGGACAAAGCCGAGAGGGCGTCCCTGATTGTCACATCGGGCATGGATTTTGCTCGTAAAGCCGCCGCGTGACCGACCAAAAGCCTCCGAATGAGCCCCCCTTTTGCCCCAGTGGCTTGGGAATGGGCACGAACCACGGTGCTGTCGATCATATGCTGCCAGTTATCAGTCAGCCCCAGATCTACCAGGGTCTGTAAAAGAGCATCCCACACGCCCTGTTCAGCCCAACGCCGGAACCGGACATAGACCGAGTTCCACTTGCCGTAGCGTTCATGCATGTCCCGCCAGGGGCAACCCGTTCGTAGAACATGCAGCATACCATTGAAAAACTGGCGATTGTCTCTAGATGGACGTGCCCAACGTCCACGCTCAGGCGGCAGAAGCGGACCAATCATCGCCCATTCCTGATCCGTCAGATCGCCTCGTGCCATGCCTGTTCTCTCTGCTTTCTGTCCTACAGATACAAAGTGAATCAGATCTCAGGCAGACCGTATAGGCCTTTTGTCAACGTGACCTACGCCTGTCAGAACCTTGCATGGTGGTAACGATGTCCTTTACGGGATTGCTCATGATTTTCTCCATGTGTCCGGGATTAGCTTGCCGGCTGACTACCCTGTCGAGCTGGCCAGCCCGATTGTCCGGCCAGGCGCATCGAAACCACGTCGCGGAAATAACAGTATGCCGCAATGGCATCGTCCTCTGTATCGGCTTCGGGCGCGCCCGGGACCAGAAGGGTGGTGCCGTCATAATGGTGACGCGCGTTCACGGTGACGATCTCCCGCAGTTTCCTGGCGCTTCGCGCTTTTCCCAACGGCCGCGTCCCCTCGGGGAGGGCCGCGCCGAATTCGATTTTTCCGGAGCGATAGCAGTATGCGTGCTTGATGGGTCGTTCCTTCGGGGGCGGGGGTTCGATGTCAGGCATTGAGTTCATCCAGCAACGCGCCCGTCTACCTCTGCAAATAGAACTGCGATGCAATTGACATGCGAGACAGAAATATCTGCATTTTTGGGGCCGTATAGCTGTCCAAACTAGAATGGGGACAAAAAAACTCATATCCCGCTGGAATATGATGGGGACACCATTCCTTATAAATATCATTTGGAAGGGCAAACAGAACACGCAAATGCCGAATCGGAACCTTTATATCGTGCGCGGGGCACTCTGAGAGCGAACCGCACGTTTCCCACCGAGGTTTTCTGCCGCCACCGGACGTATTTATCGTTTCATCAAACCATTTATTACTACATGAAAGAAGAGTGCTATGGCTTGTTGGAATATAGCGTGACCTCTTGTCGTTGAGATTTTGTACACTGCCACATGATTCTATAATTACGACGTCAGCGCTATCAACTCCGTTGAAATATACATAAAGACCATCCGGTTGCGTCTTAAACAGGTCGGCGCCGGGTGACACAATATAAGGCCCCCGATGTTTTCCGTTTTTGGGGTGAGCCCGTAACCACGCGCCGTGGGACTGTGGGGCCTCCCATATTGCCGCGGTGACCTGTGGCCACTTTAACAGGATATCCTTCGCTTCGCGGTCTGTCAGCTTTTGCTTAGCCATAATAGATCTGGTTACTCCGGGGGGTAAGAGGATATCGACGCGACGCCGCGCCAGGTCTGAATAGCGTCGGCGCTGCCGTAGGACCCGCACGGGGCGTATGCCGTCAGGTATTCCACGAAATCTGGCAAGCCGGCCCGGTTCTCGGCATCAGCCCCCTGGATCGCCCCGATCAGGTCGTTCGACAGAAGTGCGCGATAAAACGTGCTCATGGACGCTCCATCTCCCTCTTCGAGGTAGCGACGGATGCGGCCTCGCGCCGCGACAGGCAACATGTCCAGCTTTTCGATCCAGTCGGTGTTCATGGCGAATGCTTTCCTTGCTATATGTTGTCATCATAGGTTACAGCACAAAGACTGTCAACAATGTTGACAAGAAAATGTCCGCCGTGATATAAAGAAGTGCCTCACCGAACAGGGTTTTGAAATTGTCAGATCGTTCACCGGAGCCTGTCCATCGCACGCTAATCGGATATGCCCGCGTGAGCACCAGCGATCAGAACAATCGCAGCCAGATCGACCGGCTGACCGAATTTGGCGTCGAACCAGCTGCGATATTCCAGGATAAGGCCAGCGGGAAGAACATGCAGCGTCCCGGCTGGAAACATTGCTGGAAGGAATTGCGTGACGGCGATGTTCTCGTTGTCACGGCGATAGACCGGCTTGGTAGAGACCTTGTTGAAGTGGTCCAGACGGTCAAGGCCCTGCACGATAAGGGCGTTGATTTGAAGATTTTATCAATGGACCTCGACACACGGACGGCCACGGGGCGGCTGGTTTTTGCGATCATTGCCGCGATGGCGCAATGGGAGCGCGAGTTGATTGTGGAACGGACGGTCAACGGTCTCGCAGCGGCACGGGCGAGAGGCAAGACCGGAGGCCGCAAGGCCGTGCTGTCCGATGAGCAGGTGGCCGAAGCTATGGCGCGGATACAGGCCGGGGAGAAATCAGCCGAGGTTGCGGCAGCTTACGGGGTGACACGGCAAGCCATCTACCGGCGCGCCAGAAACATGAGAAAGGATGACGCCAATGACTGACAAGCAGACGACCCAACAAGCAAAAATTGACGCCGTGAAAAGCGCCTTGGATTACGCGCAGCAATCAATGCAAACAGTTGTTCAAGAACTTGTTAAGCTCACGGACGCCTTCCCGCCTCCCGAAAATGAGGCGATAAGAAGGTTGAAAGAACGCCTAGGACTCATTGCCAAGAACTGGGACGACGCCTGCATTGCGGCTGAAGCCGATTTGCGAAGACTGCAATCTGGTTTTGAAGCATGAAGGACACTGACAACGAGATGACCACCGAAATGATTAGCGACGTCACGCGCGAGCGAGCCATATACGATAACTCGCCAAGGGCATACCGTAATGCACGGATTGAGGAAATGCGCCGCAAAGGCGCTACCTACAAAGAGCTTGCCGAAAAGTTTTCCATTTCGATATCACGGGTTAGACAAGTAGTGGCAGTTCAGGAGCGACGGCGTCTCCACATGTTGAATCAGGTGGATGCTCCTCTTCGGCATGCGACCTAACAATCGAGGTGCACGCCATGTTTGACAAGCAGACGACGATCTACAGTTTCAAGCAGAAGAAAAAGAGGTGAGACACGCATGCTTTGGCAGGGAAAAAAGGCACAACGAACTCAGCCCCGGAATGTGACGCAGATCGGACAAGATGACTTACGAACAATTATCTCAGCATACGTCCAGTCTAACGACGAAGAAGGGTATGTTGACATAATAAACGACGTCGGCGGCGAGAACAATGACGATTGGCTCTATTGTGACTGTCAAGGACCTGTTGCTGGGTTAAGAGGTTTCCCTCCAGCATTTACTACACGCACCAACAACAAACTCGTTCGGTTAGCAGCGCCTTGGGGCGCTCATGCGACAGAGTGCCCGTTTTACATAAAGCCGTCAGAGCATCGCGCTGGGAAAAAGTCTCACCGAAAACCGAGCGAAACACAGAAAGTAAAACTGACAGGCCCTTTTGGTGTCGAGATCGACAGCAATGTTCGTGCCCAAGCTCCGCAACAGGGGGGCGGCGTGCAGCGAAGAAACAGTCTCGCCGAAGTCCTTATGAGGCTCATAGATACTTCATACTCCAATTGGCTGTCGCTTGACGACCAGCATCAGGATGACAACGCAACATCGGACGACGCCCTTTCCCGGCTCTGGCGCGCCGGCAAGAAAATCCCTCTGGAAGGGAGGGGACACCTTAGCGAGATTCTCTTTACTAACTTGGATTGGCTTCCTCAGAGGCTGGAGAAGATCAAAGAGCGAAATGAGTCTTGGGAAAAAGGTCCACGCCCATTCCAAATCCTAATCACACTTGCGGATGAGATCGCACCTCACGCATTCCGAGCCCTCAATGGCCAAAAATATGAAGTGCAGAATCATCTGGCAGTATTCGGCGAACCTCTCACACAAGAAGATCGAGTAGCAGCCACTCGGGCACCCTGGGTCGTCATTTGCCTGCTCGCATCCAACACACAAGAGAATGATCCTGCAATTCTACGTGCATACGCACACCCAGTTTATTCGACCACCCGGCTTATGCCGGTTGACAGTAATTACGAGCGAATCACTTTAACTGTGATAGTCGACGCTCTCTCTAGGTTAACGGACCACGAGAATTATCATGTAATCAAGCCAGTGTTTGATGCTGATAAAGCTCCAGCTGATGCCCCTGGGCCTGTCATTCCAGATTTCATTGTAACACGAAAACGCGACGAAGACGCCGGTAAACTGCGTCGAGCTGGCACACGCCTGTTGGTTGAGACAATGGGATACAACGATCCAATGTATCGTGAACGTAAAAATCTGATGCATGAGTTAATGAAAATTGCGTTTCGCGTTCAAGAGGTTGTCACCCATGATTTCACTCTCAACGAAGACCGAGACGATATCTTCGTTAGGAACTTACTCGAGGCTCTTGGCGAATGATCGAGCGCCTGCTGACAGCACATTAGCCGAAGATCAACGACCATATGGCATTCCAGCTCCAGCAACAGCGATTCTTACGTCATGTTGAGATCGTAACGACAGGTTGAATCCTTTTTCTCGTACGTCCTCTTTTTGGTCGTATGATGCGAGCAGACGATAATCGCCTGCATTAAAGTGGAGCAAACGAATGACTGACAAGCAAACGACCGGAGAAGAATCATGGGACTATCCTCCTCATGAGAATTGGGGGAACGCGGCTCAGATATTGAATGACAAGGGATGGTTCTCCGAATATTCTGGCGTACCCTTTTTTGCGCGAGCGTTTATGCGCAAAAACCGGGAGAAAATCCTCCACAAGTTGGCGCAAGACGCCGACCTTAAGGCCGGCTCCCTCTCATATCTGGAGACAACCTGGTCTGGGGCTGCTGGTTGGGCAATTTGTCATCAAGATTTTTACTCCTCTGAGGCCGCCGAGATAAAACTGGAGGCTGAGATACGGGAGGGTAACAGGGATGACCTGTGACAAGCAGACGACCCAAGATCGCAATTCAACCATCAAGACTTTTTACCACGCGACAAACTTCGAAAATGAGCGAAGTATTCGACGGCAGGGACTTATTCCCAAGGCACGGAATTACGTGCCTTGGGCCGAAGAGCCCAGGGTTTGGTTATCAGACGATCGAGACCACATTTACGGCGATATTATCTATAAGATTATCATGGACGTGGAGCGTGAGGGGGGGAAGCTAACGCCTACTGGTATGGTTGGAAACGGGAGGGGTGGGTATCCAGAATGGGCGTATGACGGAAACATTCCATTTTCTAGCCTTACCGAAATTTATCGGAGAAGTGATACCGCTCGCGCACCGCAACATGGTTTTATAATGCGAACGCTCAAGCGTTTATTTGGGGAGCGCGAGCGTGACGACTGACAAGCAGACGACGAATTATCACTCGGAGTTTTTAACCGCATATGAGCGGACAAAAAATTTGGGACTAAATTGTCCTCCGTTCACATCAGAATTGGCCGGGAAGTTATGCTCACCGACGTTTTTGAGAGAATTTCCTTATTTAATACGAGACAATACCAACGTGTTGTCGCCTGCTGATTTGGCGCATCAATGTTTATACGTCAATTTTTTGATAAAAGATATCATATCAAAGCGCCTTAACTGTGAAGTTTACTACACTATCGGATGGATAGATTGTGATGATGGCGATCCAATGTATAAGTTCGATGACGAATATATTTCGACCGCTCTTGCACATTACGGTTCAACGCGGGGGGCTTTGAAAGTGCATGCGTGGTTAACCCTCCCTACTATGGAGGTAATTGATCCTACGCTGGCGACGTCAATCGCCCTCGTCCAAAATAAGCCGAATGGGCTTGGCGGAGTGATCGCTGGAAAAGCCGACGATCTTCAAGGCTTTAGTTACAGGCCGATGTTGATCGGCATGGATTTCCTAGTGCGAACCGGTGGCATGGTAGTGGCTTGATAGGTGAGATGTGGTGGAAGCCGATAAGCCATTCAGGCGCCAGTGCGCAGCTTGACTGGAACTGATGATGAACGATACGGCAGACGCATTCTATGTCGGAGATCAACTTGCGTGTGTCTCAACTAACCGTATAGCCTGTGGATTTATGGACAGCCGTTCCACGGTCGCTCGCGTCCTGTTGGACAGCCCTGTCGGCTGACCACAGGGCGCGGCTCTGCCCACAACTCCACAGGTTCAACATCAACATAAGGCTTTATATTCTTAAAAGAAGATTGGCCGATCCGGTGTTGTCCCCTACCGAAAGTCCCGTGCCTTCAACAGCTCCGATCCCTGAAGCAACGGCGTTCTGTCTTCCAGGCTGAGCACAACGACATGGATCACCTCGCCTTCCTTTTGCAGCCTCCCCTTACAGGCCAGCAGACGGGACGCGAGAAGAGGACGGCGGTGTTTCTCCTGCACATCCTTCCAGACAATCAGATTGGCCGTACCGGTTTCGTCTTCGATCGTGACGAACATGGTGCCGTTGGCCGTCCCTGGCTTCTGCCGCATCAACACCAGTCCGGTGAGCTGGATCCGGCGTCCGTCCCGCAGATACGGAAGATCCCCGCAACGAACGATCCCTTCTTTTCGCAGGCCCTCTCGGAGAAACGCGACGGGATGCCCGTTCAGACTGAGTCCCGTCGCCCGGTAGTCCTCATGCACTGAGGCCCGCTCTGACATCTGCGGCAAGGCAATCTGAGGCTCGATCACTTCCGGCAGCGGAAAGTTCCGCCCCCGATCCGCCGCCTCAAACAGTGGCAGGGCGGTATCCGCCAACGCCTTGATTGACCACAGGGCAGCTCGACGCATTTGTCCGAACACCCGAAACGCATCAGCCTCCGCCAGACATTCCAGGGCCGAGACCGGCACATCCGCACGGCGCCAGACATCATCAATACTCTCATAGTCCGGCATCCGGGCCGCAATCAGGGCCGCGCCGTGTCCGTTTGCCAGTCCCTTAACCATCCGAAAGCCCAGCCTGACCGCCGCGTGCCGTCCGTTCCGGCCGCGCTCCAGTGTGCAATCCCATCGGGAGGCGTTGATGCAGATCGGCCGGACCTCGACCCCATGGCGCTGTGCGTCCTGAACAATCTGCGAGGGCGCATAAAATCCCATGGGCTGGCTGTTCAGCAGGGCGGCACAGAACACATCCGGGTAGTGACACTTCATCCACGCCGAGGCATAGGCAATCAGGGCAAACGACGCCGCGTGGCTTTCCGGGAAACCATAGCTGCCAAAGCCTTCGAGTTGCGCGAAGGTCTGTTCAGCAAACTCCTGCTCATAGCCATTGGCCAGCATCCCGTTGACCAGCTTATCCCGGAACGGTGACACCCCACCTGTCATTTTGAATGTTGCCATCGCACGGCGGAGCTGGTCCGCCTCGCCTGGCGTGAAACCCGCGCAATGGATTGCCACCTGCATGGCCTGCTCCTGGAACAGGGGCACCCCCAGTGTTTTCCCCAGGATCCCGCGCAGGGTCTCGGACGGGTAGGTGACAGGCTCCAGTTTCTCCCGCCGCCTCAGATAAGGATGGACCATGTCGCCTTGGATCGGCCCCGGCCGGACGATCGCCACCTGAATCACCAGATCATAGAAGGTCCGGGGCTTCATGCGTGGCAGCATCGACATCTGCGCCCGGCTCTCGATCTGGAACGTGCCAAGCGTGTCCGCCTTCTGGATCATGCGATAGGTCTGCGGATCCTCGGCCGGGATCGCGGCGAGATCCATCCGCGTCTGATACACGGTGTGCAGCAGCTCAAATCCGCGACGCAGACAGCCGAGCATTCCCAAGCCCAGAACGTCCACCTTCATGAACCGCAACACGTCGATGTCATCCTTGTCCCAGACGATGATCTGCCGCCCGTCCATGGCGGTGGGCATCAAAGGGACGAGTTCATCCAGGCGATCCTCGGTCAGCACAAATCCGCCCGGATGGGTGCCTAGCTGGCGCGGAAAGCCGAGAAGCAGGCGCGCGAGATGGAATGTCAGGCTAAGGCGGCGATCCTTCAGGTTCAGGCCAAGATCGGCCGCACGCGCCTTGCACAGATCGGGATCCGCGAGAGACGAGGCGATGTGTTTTGAAAGCTGGCCGGTCAGATCCTCCGGCAGGCCCAGAACCTTACCCACTTCCCGCAACGCGCCTTTGGGCTGATAGCGCTGCACGGTCGCGCACAGGGCCGCGCGGTGGCGGCCGTAGTGTCGGTAGATCCACTGGATGACCTCTTCGCGGCGGTCACTCTCGAAATCCACGTCAATATCCGGGGGCTCCTGCCGTTCGGCCGAGAGGAACCGCTCGAACAGCAGACCTGAGCGAACCGGATCAATACTCGTGATTCCCAGGACGTAGCAGACGGCCGAGTTCGCGGCAGATCCCCGCCCCTGACAGACAATCCCAAGCGAGCGGGCATGGCGGACAATGGTATTCACGGTCAGGAAATACGGCGCGTAGGACAGAGAGCCGATCAGCCTCAGCTCGTGGGCAATCTGCGTCTCGACGTCAGGCGGCGCCCCGGCCGGGTAGCGACGCGGCAGTGCGGTCTGGACCAGGCGTGTCAGGGTGTCCTGAGCGCTTTCGCCTGTGCGCTCGGTTTCGGTCGGATACTGGTACGTCAGGTCATCGAGACTGAAGGCGCAGGCCTCGGCAATCCGCCGCGTGTTGGCCAGAGCGTCCGGAAAAGCAGCGAACAGGCGTGCCTGCTCTTCGGGCGCTTTCAGATGGCGGTCGGCGTGAACGTGACGGCGGTTGCCGAGAGCATCGACGGTGCAGCCTTCCCGGATCGCCGTGACGACGTCCTGAAGAACGTGCCGACGTGCATCATGGTAGAGCACATCTCCCGTCACAACGCAGGCCAGACCGTGGGCCGCACTGAAGGCTGCAAGCGCGTGAAGCCGCGCCAGATCTCCAGGCTGGCGAAGCATGGTCAGAGCGAGAAACCGGCTCTTTTCTTCGCCTGCCCTTTGTCCCGGCAGATCCAGCAGGCTCTGAACGTGCCCGGGAAGTGCTGCCAGATCCTCGGGCGGCAACAGGATCAGGACGAGGTCCGGGGCCGCTGTAACGAGATCCTCCCATCCCAGAAGGAACACGTCCCGCTCGCCCCGATGATGGCCAAGGGTTAGGAGCTGACACAGACCCGCCCAGCCTGCGCGATTGCGGGGATAGGCCAGAAGCGCGCTGCCATCGCGCAGAGCCAGACGGCATCCGGGCAGGAGACGCAGACCGGCCTCGCGCGCCGCCAGATGGGCGCGGATTACTCCGGCTACAGTGTTCCAGTCGGCAAGACCGATGGTGTCATAGCCCAGGGCTTTCGCCTGGAACATCAGTTCATCCGGCTGGCTGCCGGAGCGCAGGAATGAAAACGAAGACGTCACCTGCAATTCGACATAAGGCGCGCTCATGGCTCAGCGCCTGTGCGGATGCGGATGCGGGTGCCGGCTGCTGTCAGGCGCGTTGCTGGTCGGCGCGCGCATGACCACGAATCCCGAGCGTTCGAGATAGGCGACCAGCCGTTCGGACACGAGACGGGCCATCAGCTCGGCGGCATCATGCGTGCGCCTGCGTCCGTCGTAACAGAGTGCGTGCATCAGGACTTCCGCCACGTCCGAGGTGCTGGCCGGGATCAGATCGTCACGGGCATCCATCAGAAGATCCCCTGAAGAAACCACGCGCCTGACCCGGACCAGTCGTGGGTTCCGTCGCCTTTGCGAAACAGCCACAGGCGCAGGCCGGTCGTGGTCTCGACCTGCCAATAATCGCGGATGGCGCCATAGTTATCGGTGGTCTGCCACCATTCACCCAACAGACGTTCGGGGCCATCGGCCGCCGCGACGCGATGCGTCTGCCGCTTGAGGACGAACTGGCGGGGCGCACCGTCCGGGAGCAGGGCGGTGACCTGCACCCGGACGGGCAGATCGAACAGAATGTTCGGTCGCGCCCAGAGCATCTGGCTCGCGTTCGTGGACTCTGCCACGTCGCCGGGAGAAATGCGAGATTGTCCATCTTCGGGCCAGGCAGAAAACCGGGGTGCGAACTGCTGGACCGAAACAACCCCCGGACGGTTCAGCAGCCGGTCGATCAGAGTGGCCGGGAGGCCCGTTTCAGAGGATCCAGCTTCGTCCGGCAGGACAGACCGCTCAGCCCCGGCTTCGAGCGGTTCGTTTGCGCTGACGGTCAGGATGACGGTTTCAATTCCAAACTCGGGCGCGATTTGCGGGATATGGTCTCCCAGCAGGCGCATCAGACGTGTCACGTCAGCCGTCGGATCGGATGTCCCCACGCGGATGGCCTGAATGGATCCGTCCACGCGCACGCAGAGAAAGTCGAGCTGCCGCGCCCCCTCCCCGCGCGCCGTCAGCTTTTCGCAGACAACTGGCACAAGTGCGGCAATCACCGTGGCAATGGCGTCCGGTGTGCTGATGGGCTCGACCAAAGACCGGGTCAGGGAAATCCGGTCCGCAGGTTGAAACACGCTGAGCGGACTGGCCTGCCGTCCGAGAGCCTCATCGAGACAGGTGAGAAGCTGCGCCCCAAATCGCCTGGCCAGAGGCGCGCGAGGGAGGTCTGCAAGGGCGCCAATGGTGGTCAGGCCGAGCCGTGTCAAACTGGCCAGTGTTTTTTCCGGCAGAGGAAGTTCTGAACAGGGCAACGGATGCAGAGCCTGTTTCTGCTGACCGGGAGGCACGAGACAGATCTGGTCGATCCCCGAGCGGGCCAGGGCGCGTGAGGCAGCGGCCGTATCGCTCAGCGCCACGGAGCAGGAATGCCCCCTCGCCTTCAGGCGTTCCCTGACGAGATCCAGCATGGCCGCTTCACCGCCGTACAGATGGGCGCATCCGGTGGTGTCGCTGTAGAGCCCGTCCGGAGCGTCGAATGCGGGCAGCGGCGACAGCCAGATCAGCCAGGAGCAGAGATCGGTCAGCGCTGCCCTCTGTGCTTCGGCGTCCTCTTCTGCCGTCAGAAGATCCGGAACCAGGGAGCGGGCCTGTGCCAGCGGCATTCCGGGTGTCAGTCCGGCCGCGAGCGCAGCCGGACTGACACCGGTGACGGCGTGACGGTTATGTGCCAGCGCGTGCACAATGAGTGGCCTGTCGATCGGGAAGTCTCCCGGGCGGGAAAGCTGGAGGCGCTCGGTGCGCCAGAATGGCATCCAGAGAGCGAGAAAGCGGCGCATGATCGGTGCAGTCGAGGATCCAGTGAGCAGGGCGGCCTCCCCTCACCCGCAGCAGCGCGGCAGAAAGGCGTCGGAAACCGGGAAGTGGCATGGCCAGTCCCGGAAGTCTTTGAGGCGACGAGGGATGAGAGAGGATCCGCCACCGCGTGGCGCACGCGCAGGGATCTTTTCCAGGAGCTTGGGCGAGAGGTGCAGAGCGCAGGAAAAAGCCTGTGTTCCCGCTCGCCTCCACAGCCAGATTGAGGCGGCGGATTTCCTTGAGCGTTGGGACGTGACGTCCTGCGATCACGGCTAGAGCGCGTTCTGGTCCACGCAAGATGTCTTCGGCGACCGACAGCAGGTTGTCCGGCTCCGTTTCAATACAGGCCAGATGGTCCAGTGAAACACTGGACTGATGCAACCCGCAGGCGTTCAGTTCGGCAGGTGTGTCACTGATCCAGAAGACCGGCCCCCTGCCCTCTTTCAGGATGGGCAGCAGCATGGCGAGACTGGCTCCGATTTCCAGAGGATCGGAGATCAGGAAGTCATGCAGGCTACCCGTTTTGAGGCCGCCGCCGAGATGCTCATCGACGGCAGAATGCCCGGTAGGCAGCGTGTCAGTATGGGAATGAGAAAGGCTTCGACGCTCCAGGCGTCGGACCTGCTCGCGCAGTCGCGCCACGGCGTCCGTTGTCATCTTTGTTCTCCTTAACCAGAACATAAAGAGAACAAATATTTTATGATTGCAAGCGTTTTCCAAATTACCCGATAAATTATATTACCGGGTTTCAATAAAAACCGGATAAACCATCAAACCGGATTATTTTCTTTATACAGCTTCCATGCGTCTTCTATGACAACGCCTGGGTAACGCCTCGCCTAGTTGCTTCCTCAGCGATTTCGTCAGAGACGTTGGGAAATACCTTAGCGTGTAGTTTTCCTGTTCGAGGACTGGGTAGGCGTCCTCTACGTTTCGCTGGCTCTCTAGCTACGAAACCATGATCCGCAGCTACGCGATCAACTTGTTCGACATCGGCGGCGAAGGCGGCTTTTTTTCGCGCGATCTGAGCTTTCCAAATTACCCGATAAATTATATTACCGGGTTTCAATAAAAACCGGATAAACCATCAAACCGGATTATTTTCTTTATACAGCTTCCATGCGTCTTCTATGACAACACCTTGGGTAACGCCTCGCCTAGTTGCTTCCTCAGCGATTTCGTCAGAGACGTTGGGAAATACCTTAGCGTGTAGTTGTCCTGTTCGAGGACTGGGTAGGCGTCCTCTACGTTTCGCTGGCTCTCTAGCTACGAAACCATGATCCGCAGCTACGCGATCAACTCGTTCGACATCGGCGGCGGAGGCGACTTTTTCGCGCGATCTGAGCTTTCCAACATCAATCGCAAAAGGCTTTTTTTCGGTCATTCTGCCGCTCCTGTAAGGCGTCGGTACACAGCTTGTGCAAAGCCATCGGCGTTTTCGATCGCTGCCACAATGTTACCTTGTGGCGGGATCGAATGAAGATCTCCACCGAACTCGAAAAGAGCGGAAAATGCAGCACGCTCCATTAAAGGCGGCGTAATCACGTCCACGCCTGAGTCCCTTAGTGAGGCTTCAATGCCTGAATGCTGTTTGGAACGAATTGCTCGTGTCATTGTAAAAACAACTGAGTGAGGAATCTTGCGCCCTAAAGACTCTTCTTCCTCCGCTACTAGGGCAAGGGCTCTTGCTCCTATCGTAGCGTCTAAGGTTGTCGCTCGCATGGGTGTTAAGACCAAATCTGCTTGAGAGATTGCGCGTGAAACCAATCTTGACGCGACGCCTTCCAAATCGACAATGACAATTTTTCCATCAGCATCATGCCTTTTGATCGTCTTTATAATGTCGCTTTCGGAGACCCTAGTTATCAGGCTGATTCTGGGTGGCTTGGGCGCGCGGTCAGCCCATAAAGTCAGCGCTTCGTTCGGGTCGCAGTCTAACAGAGTTACCTCTGCGCCGTAGTGCGCAAGCTGGGTTCCCAAGATAACAGCAGTAGTCGATTTTCCAGCGCCGCCTTTGGGGGACGCGATAGCAATCACAGGCATAATGTTCTCCGCTCAAAGACGCTGTGCTGATTTGTGTTCGTAGTCTTGCTCTAGATTTTAGTAAACCGGATAAATGTTAAAATCGGATAAGAACGAATATCCGGTAAGCAATATAACCAGATAAAACATTACAGGAACGCATCCTACTCGCCTCAATTCACTCAGAAAATGACGGACTGGGAGGCGAGATCAGACCTATAAACCGTCTAAATAAAATATCAGGTAATATAACAAACCGGATAATTAAAAAAATCAGATAACGAAAAAGGGAAAAAGCTGGCTGGGATCTGCCCAGCCAACAACAGGTGGGTCAACGCGTGTCCTCGCCACGCTCGCCGTCTGCGCGTGGCTGCGGGCCGCGTTGATCCTGCCGCTGCGCGGCACTGTTGCAGTCTGAACAGCTCCCAGCCGGACGCGACGATGTTCAAAAACCAGAAATGGATCGAGCATCATGCGCCGTCATTACCTTCCCTACGTCCCAACGCCACGCGGTCGGCCGCCCATGCGCTGGACCGATACGCAGGAACCCGTATCCTGCCGCAAGTGCAATGAGCACTGGGCTGGCGGCGATCCGGCTCTGACGATTGCCTGCACGGGCTGCAACGCGCCAGCCCATGAGCCCTGCCGTCGCAGTGCGGGCGGTAATGAACGGGTGTGTGCGTGCCGGGATGAGGCGGCCACCCAGCTTGGACTCCTCTCACGCTGCGAAGGCCTGAGCTGGGACAACCGGCACGTCAAGCCGCTTCTCCTGCGGGACGCTCCGATCGCCAGTGCCCTGATGTGCCGGTCTGTCGGGACAGGTGCTCCGGTGAGCAGGTTCGTGTCATGACGCCGGATCTGACGTCGTATGACAGTATCATCGTGGCCGTATCAGGCGGGAAAGACGGCACCGCCTGCCTTTTCGCCCTCCTTGAGGCTGGTGCCCCGACGGGCCGCCTGGAACTGTGGCACCACGAGGTGGACGGGCAGGGGCCATCCTTCATGGACTGGTCCTCCACCACGCCCTATGTGAGCGCGCTGGCGCAGGATTTCGGACTGCCGCTCTATCGCTCCTGGCGAGAGGGCGGCTTCGAGCGGGAGATGCTCCGCAATGCCGCTCCGACAGGCCCGGTTCTTTTCGAAAGCCCAGACGGTCTGATCCGCGTGGGCGGGCAGGGGCCAGATGGAACCCGCCTGCGCTTTCCCCAGGTCTCCGCCAGCCTGACGACCCGATGGTGCTCCAGCGTCACCAAGATCGACGTCGCCGACCGCGCCCTACGCGGCCAGGAGCGCTTCCTGAACCGGCGCACGCTGTTCGTGACCGGTGAGCGCGCAGAGGAAAGCCCAAACCGTGCCCGCTATGCCGCTTTTGAGCCGCACCGCACGGATACGCGGCACGGCACGCGCCGCCGCCGTCATGTCGATCACTGGCGGCCTGTCCACCAATGGAGTGAGGCGCAGGTGTGGGACAGCTTGAAGCGCTGGAAGGTGATGCCCGCGCTGCCATACCGCATCGTCTTCTCCAGACTGTCCTGTGCCACCTGTATTTTTGGCGATGCGCGGCAGTTTGCAACGATCCGCTGGCTCGATCCTGCCCGCTTTTGAGCGTTAGGGCATAAGCGTTCCCTATTATGTTCATAAACTGATGTCGCACAGAAAGTACTAGGTACCGTTGACAAGAGATTCAATCCAAAGCCTCGCGGCGGCGATATTGAGGAAGCTCATGAAGGACAAGGCGGTTTTGTCGTAGCGGGTTGCAATACGCCGCATCTGCTTGAGTTTGTTGAACATCCGCTCAATGCGATTGCGGTCTCTGTAACGCCGCCAGTCTGTTTTCTGTGGAACTGCGGCCTTTTCGTGAGGGAATAACCGGCAGGATACCACGGAGCAGCAGATCCTGGCGGAACCAGTCGCTGTCATAGCCCCGGTTGGCCAGCATGGC
>NZ_BEWP01000021.1 GCF_002723995.1 Gluconobacter kondonii
GATATCGGCAAATAGTCGGCGTTGCGCAGGATTGCGTTGAAGCGCTCAAACAGCCTTTCAATGGCTCTCGCCTGTGTCAGGCGTTCACGGAACAGCCAGACTGTTTTGGCATCCGGCACTCGATCTGAAAGCTCCAGACCAAGGAAGCGCATGAGCGACAGGCGGGCGTTGATCAGATATTCCGTCCGTTCATCAGACAAATTGTTCAGCGTCTGGATCACCAGGATCTTGAACATTAACACGGGATCAAACGGGAGACGACCGCCCTTGCTTCCACCTAAATAGGCCAGAGCCTTTTCCAGATCAGGGCAGAAGACCTCAAAATCCACAGTCCGGGGAAAAGCTTCGAGTTGATCACCAAGCCCATTCAGGCGGGCAAGTCGCTCTGCAACATCAAAAAAACACGGCTGCTTCATGATCCATGCCCAAATCAACTCGGGGGAAATGGAATCACAAAGGCAGCCTCAAAACCAAAGAGTTTTCGAACCCTTCAGTTAATCTACAAGATGAATTTCCTATACTCAGACAGGCTTACGGGAATTCGCAGCTGCAACAAATTTACCCCACTGCACGAGCGTTTCGGTGCAATCGGTCTGATCAAGCTTACATTCGATCAATGTTGGCCCGCGCGTATTCTTCTTGGCCTTTTCAATGGCATCAGCCAGTTCTGCACCTGTCGTAGCGTGCAAGCCCAGTCCGTATTTACCACTTTCTACGCCGGGAACACCCTGGTTGAAGACCTGCATCAGAGCGGCATAGTCCCAGTTCTGGATATAATTATAGGGGCCGTCATGAATTTTGATCTCAATGACGTAACCAAAATTATTGATAAGGAAGATGATAACCGGCAGTTCGTAACGAACCATCTGCGCCACTTCCTGTGCCGTCAGCTGGAACGAGCCATCGCCAACCATCAGAACATGCTGACGCTCAGGAGCAGCCAAGGCATTACCGAAAATAGACGGTACAGACCAGCCGATATGTCCCCACTGCATTTCCGACTCAACTTTAGCACCCTCAGGCAGATGCATGCGTGTTGCATTGAACCAGGAATCACCGGTCTCGGCGTATAGCGTTGTGTTGCCATCAACCAACGCATTGATCTGACGGGTCATCTCATCATTAGTGAGCGGCTTGGCAGCGTCAACAACTGGCAACGCAACGGGAGTATACGGCTTCACCAGAGAGGCAGGCTTACTGGACACCCGCTCCGTCAGAGCAGCCACAAATTCCTTCAAACGGAAACCTTCAAAAGTCTTTCCGCTCACCGTGACACGACCCGGGTCCACTTCAAGCACACGCTCTCCACGCACGGAATCCCGCCAACCGACAGTCGAATAATCATTCCAGACCGGGGCCAGAGTGATAACAGCGTCAGCGCTCTTGATGACATCTTCAACGCCAGGGCTGCTGACCTCCCCCCAATAAACTCCGCGGAAACCCGGATGCGCCTCAGGAAAAAAGCTCTTGGCCGCAGCCATAACAGTCACAGCACAACCAAGCTTGTCTGCGAGAGCCACTGTTTCAGTGAGTGCCTCACAAGAGCGTAGCTTGCTCCCGACAAGAATGGCAACATTCTGCGCTTTTTCAAGAAACGCGAGACTTTCTTCGATCGCCGCTTTGAGGCTAACTTCGTCTGCTTCCAGGTGCGACAGAAGCGACGAGACCGGACCTGGTCGAACGCAAGGCTGACTCGCAACGTTACAGGCGATTTCTAGATAAGCTGGCTTCTTCTCGCGCAGTGCGGTCCGAATGACGTGATCGATTTTTGCAGGTGCAGTGTCTGCCGAGGTGATGCTCTCAGCCGCACACGTAACGTGCTTCACCATCTCCATTTGATAATTATAATCTGTCGTGCCGATCGTGTGGTGCAGGACATGGCCCGACCCATGATCATTAGAGTTCGGCGCACCAGAAATCAGAATAACGGGAAGATTTTCAGCATAAGCCCCACCCAGGCCATTCATTGCTGAAATTGCACCGACACTAAACGTCACGACAGCAGCAGCAGCACCATTTTCGCGTGCATAACCTTCTGCCGCAAAGCTGCAATTCAACTCATTGCAGTCATAGATCTGCTTCATACCGCCATGCTCAATCAGTTGATCAAGCAGGATCAAGTTGTAGTCACCAGCAACAGCAAAATGGTGCTTCAAGCCGATTTGCGTTAGCCGCTCAGCCAGATAATGCCCAACAGTGAAAGCCATAACTCAGTATCTCCAACAAAAATTCTTCGGACAGAATGGAGGCCCCCTTTTCAAACGTCCAATATATATTTTGACTGATTGTCATACGTGTATCATATGGATATATGGACCTTCGTCACCTACGCTATTTCGTGGCCATCGCAGAGCATGGCAGCTTCACAAAAGCTGCGGAGACGCTTCGCATTGAGCAGCCTCCTCTCAGTCAGCAGATCAAATCCCTGGAAACAGAACTGGGAGTGCAACTCTTTATACGGTCCAAACGTGGAGCCGCATTGACGGATTTTGGAGAGCAGCTTTTTGAAAAAGCCCAGACAATTTTGCGTCTTGAGCAGCAATTTCACCTTCTAGCCAGGGGATTGTCCCTCGGTGAACAAGGACGCCTCAGGATCGGCATGGCAGGTGCCGTCGCACTTCTTCCTCTGATACCCAAAGCCATACGGGCATTTCGTGAGCAGTGGCCGGATATTGTGATTACACTCGAAGAAAGTAACACTCCTGCTCTCTGTGAGGCCTTACGGGAGCGCCGGGTGGATCTCGCCATTGTGCGTCCACCAGCGCCAGATCCGGACATTGCACTCCATCCCCTCTTTGATGAACCAACCCTGATCGCCATCCCAAAAGGCCATCCACTGTCCAAACGCCACACCCTCAGATTGATTGATGTAGCAAAGGAACCATTTCTTATTTTTGATCGATCACTCGGTCCCGGTTTCTACGATGCTATTATCTCGGCCTGTCAACAAGCCGGCTTCACTCCGCGTTTCGGACAAGCTGCCCCTCAGATCGCTGCAACAATCCCGATGGTTGCAGCTGGGCTAGGTGTTGCGATTGTCCCTGCCTACTTAAGTCAAATCCATGCCGATGGCGCAACATTCCATCCAATTTCAGGACCCTCACCTCGAGCCAGCATCTCTCTTGCCACTCTGGAAACAGAGTTGACTGGTCCAAGCGCCAACTTTCATCAAATTCTTCTTACTGCAGGAGATAATAATCAAATTCTAACTTAAGAGCCTGGCCGAAAATGAATTGCGCAATTCCAGTGGTTTGTGATTCCTCGGTCTTTGCAAAGAAAAGGAGTGAATTGTGGCCTAGACTGAACTCACCCGTCGTCAGTATCGTCGCGATGATCTGACCTATGAAAGCGATCTACGCGATCGGAAATGGGCGCTTCTGGTTTCTCTGATGCCGTTCAGAAGAACGGAACTCTGGCGGGTTGTTGAGGCGGTACTGTACATCGTCTCGACGGGATACTAGCACTACTTTGGCAGAAGTATATTTTTTAGGATTCCCATGGGGCTGATTGCGTGATTCATGGTGAGCCAGCTTTGACGGAGGCTGGCATTGGAAGAAGACTGGCAAGCGGATCTTGAGCAATGGCTCGTCCCGTATCTGGAAGGTCTTGGTAACAAGACGCGGCGTAAAATATGCCCGGCCTATATCGCAGGTCTGATCGGGCCAGGAGATCGGCTTTGTTGCATAAATGGCGTGCGGGGATTTCGGTTTTGCCTTGGGTTTATTATCTGAGGGGATGAGTGCAGTGACCCCCACGCGCTACCGCACGACGAACTGGTCTTCCTATAATGCGGCGCTGAAAAAGCGTGGCTCCCTGACGGTGTGGTTTGACCCATCCATGCTTTGGGAGGGCATGGCGACGGGGCGTCGGGGACGGCGGCAGAGTTATAGCGATGCTGCGATACAGACCTGCCTGACGCTGAAAGTCCTGTTCGGTTTTGCACTACGGCAGACGACGGGTTTTGTTGAAAGTCTCCTACACCTGGCGGGACTGCCGTGGTCTGTTCCAGATTTCAGTACGCTGAGCCGCAGACAGGAAAGCCTGACGGTCGATATCCCCTATCGTGGTTCGAACGGCCCACTTCATCTTTTGATCGACAGCACCGGGATCAAGGTCGAGGGAGAAGGTGAATGGCACACCCGCAAACATGGCGGTTCGAAGCGTCGGATCTGGCGTAAACTTCATATCGGGATCGACGAAGGATCAATGGAAATCAGAGCCGTAGACATGACAAGAAACACTGTCGGTGATGCTCCGGTTCTGCCCATGCTTCTTGAGCAGATCCCTGAAGATGAAGACATTGTCAGTGTCACGGCTGATGGCGTGATAGAAAATTCGTCATGTAGAAGAGAGGCATGTCCATTTTATTGATTTTTCTACTCTAAACCGGACATGCCGCTTCCCCCCCCCATATCGGTCGTCTGAATGAGCGTGTCGGGACCTGTGTTTTCTCAACGAACGGCAGCAAGCAGCTCACTCACTAACGACGGTCGCTTATCCAACATCGCCAGCAAAACCTGAGCCGGTCCGGTTGGCTGACGACGGCCATGCTCCCAGTTCAGAAGGGTCCCCTTGGCGACCCCGATGCTTCTGGCAAACTGGGCCTGAGAGAGTCCGGTCCGGGTTCTGATGGCCGCCACGTCAACCGACGGAACACGCACCTGGTGGGTCACACAGTCGTCGGCCGGAGCGTCCGAATAGGCAAGAGCCTCATTTAGCCCCTGCAGAATGCTGTCATAAGCGCTCATGATGGTTCTCCGTATTTCGCAACAAGCGTCTTGCTCAACTCTACCAGGGCGGCCTGTTCAGATCGCGTCAGATTGTCTTTCTCGTTTTTGGCAAAAACAGTCAGGAGAAACAGAGGCATCTGTCTTCCACCAAAAACGTAGAGAGTTCTGTACCCTCCCCTCTTCCCACCATTCTCGCGGGAAAAGCGGACCTTTCGCAGACCGCCGCCTAAAGAAAGGCCAGCATCTGGCATCGCAGCGAGCATGTTAATCAGAGCCATACGATCGTCGTCTGACATCAGGGCTTTTGCCCGCTTTATGAATTCAGGCAGTTCGACAACGGTCTGCAGCTTTGACATTCACAATGGAATATATGCCAATAGCATATACGTCAACGGCGTATAATTCAAAGAGGCGAGCGGTATGGCGTGTATCCAGACAAAGAGCACCCCAGAAACTGCACGAAATCTCCAAAACCGGCAGTTTTCCGCCATAAAACCTATGTCCGTTTTTTTACTTTATCGGACATAGGGTACAACGTATGAAAGCATCCCTAAAAAGCCCTTCCGATGTGCTGGCCTGGAGCCATCATCCATGGACAAAGACGCCTCGTGGAAAGTTGGTTCCATTGCCTCTGCCATGCCGGGTGTGAGGCATTACACCCCCGCACAGGCCTGCAATCCTTTATCGGTTTTGCGGCGGCTTTGGGGGGATAGTGTTGAAAAAGTCAGGTTGAGGTGTCTGCTCAGGATTTTGTATGCAATTCGGAATGAAAATTCCCCATGATTACAGCACTCTATACGTTATGACATCGAACCTAAATGTTGAGTGCAAGCTCCAGTGGGACTTTTTCAACACAATCGGGGGAAAGCCGAATGTCCGCTGCTGAACATGAGTCGCAGATTACGGACATTCTCTTCAGAGACGGTTCCGAAAAAAGCAATGTTCATAGTTTGGATGATTTTGTTACCGTTGAACTTCGAGCTGCTGACACCAACCCGTCCAGCCACTCCTGATGCCCGTTGATCATCGGATTGGGACGCGTGGTTGCCAGTGTCTTGGCCGGTTTCCCGTTCTGGGTTTCCTGCGTAAGAATTCTGACGCGTCCTTCCGACAGGTCCTCAATCAGCCAGGCATGGTGAACATCAAGCCTTTCAAGTGAGCCTTCCTCGCCAGCCTATCCATGCCAGGCAACCCGACCCGGTTGACCTGCTGTCGGGGGGACATATTCCGTCACTTTGGCCTGAACCGGAAAGCCAAATGTCTCAAAGTAAAACTGTATTCCCTCCGCCAGTTCTGGACCTTTATCATCATAAAAGCGAGGGTTGGCGGAATTGGCATAATAGGTGGGCCACTTTGCCGGATGACTAAGCAGCGGCCAGATTTCAGCAACCGTCAGTCCGGCTACGATCACCTCGTTGGAAGCAAAATTATCCGCGAAGCCCGGTACATAGTCTTGAGGCCAGAATATTTCGTTTGCCATTGGAATTTTTTCCTCTCCTGAAAGCGGAGCTATTTGATAATTCGCGCCAGATATAAATTCAAATCATGAGTTATGATGATGGTCATAACTCACAAAAATACAAGAACTGCGCCTATGCCGACGACGCCGGTCGATAGCGTTCCAGCCAGTGCGCATAAGACGGCGGTAAAACCCAGGACGGCCGATCAAGACCAAGCTTCAACGCCGCCACGTAGGGCCAGTGCGGATCAGCAAGCTGTGCCCGTCCCACCATCACCAGATCCATCTGTTTCTGTTCCACGACCCCATTGGCCAGAAGCGGCGTATCGATCCCCCAGGACGACGCGACAGGCAGACCCGTCTCACGATGGACCCGCTCGGCAATCGGGGCCAGGAATGCAGGGCCCCATGGGATCTGCGCATCCGGCGTTGAGAAACCGACGCTGACGTTGAGCATGTCCAGCCCTTCGGCTTTGAATTGGTGTGTCAGGGTGATCGCTTCTTCAAGCGTCTCCTCGTCCCGTCCGTCGAACTCAATGACTCCGAAGCGGGCCGTCAGGGGGAAGGTCTCAGGCCAGACCTTGCGAACCGCACGGAGCGTTTCCAGAAGGAAACGGCTTCGCCCCGCCAGATCGCCGCCATACTCATCCGTACGATGATTGGCATGAACCGAGAAAAAGCTTTGCGCGAGATAACCGTGAGCGAAATGCAGTTCCAGCCATTCGAACCCGGCCTCTACGGCACGTCGTGTCGCGGCGACAAAATCCGCCTGAACCCGCATGATGTCCTCATGCGTCATTTCCCGCGGCACCTGAGGCAGGTTCGCACCATAGGCGATGGCTGACGGTGAAATCGTCTCCCATCCGCGCGGGTCACCGTCAGCGATGTGATCATCCCCCTCCCACGGTCGGTTGGCGCTTGCCTTCCGGCCTGCATGAGCAAGCTGAATTCCTGCGACGGCGCCAGCCGCCTTGATCTCACGCGCAACTGTCGCCATGCCCGCGATCTGACGATCATTCCATAGGCCCGCGCATCCGGGAGTGATCCGTCCCTCGGGAGAAACGGCCGTCGCTTCCACGATAACAAGACTGGAACCGCCGCGGGCAAGGCTCGCGTAATGGACTGCGTGCCAATCGGTTGTGAACCCGTCGACCGCGACGTACTGGCACATCGGCGGGACCGCGATACGATTGCGCAGATGTGCGTCCTTGAGGGCGAAGGGGGTAAAAAGAGCGGGTGTCATGTCATGCTTCCTCAACGGGTGTGACGCGGACCAGCGCCTTGCCGGAAAACTGTCGATGCTGGAGGTCATTCAGAAATGTCGGGAGATCCCTGAAATCGCGAATGACGCACCCTTCAGGGCGAAGCGTCTGCTCAGCCAGACAGGTCAGAATACGCTGTCCGGCCGTTGTGAGATCGCGCCAGTCGGCATCGTCGCCATACTGATGCAGCGCGCCGAGAGCGACTTCATGGATTGAAATACACCGGGTGAACGGGGGATCGGGCCATTCCGTTAGTCGGTTCTGGATGCATACGATATGCCCGTTCGCCTTCAGTGCCGGAGCCAGGGCCGCCGCATGCTCTGCGCCCACGCAGTCGATCACAGCCTGGAGAAACGGTTTTCCAGTGCGTCGGGTAGCGCCTCGCTGGTTTTCAGAGGCCCTGCAACGCAATCTTGCACCCCCATGGCCCGTAACCGTGCCCAGTGCCGCTGGTTGCACATCGCCGTCACGGCAAAACCCCGGTCCACTGCAAGCTGGGAGAGATAATTGCCGACACCACCGCCCGCACCTGCGATCAGCAGCGTCGCTCCTGCCTGGTTCGGTATTTTGGCCAGTGCCAGCCACGCCGTTAGCGCAGGACAGGGTACACCGGCCGCCGTCTCGAAATCCAGCGTTGAAGGCAGGTCGATCAGTGCGCGAAGGTGGACGGACGTATACTCGGCGAAGCTGCCGGGCTTCATCAGATCCTGATGATAGGCTACGCGACGCCCCAGCCACTCGGCTCCGACATCCCGCCCGACCGCCACCACGATGCCCGCGCCATCGACACCGGGCACCCATCCCGGCCCCCAAGGGGCCAGACGCGCACCGAGGGCTTTCCAATCAACTGGGTTCAGCCCGGCAACATGATTGCGCACCAGCACTTCATCGGGCTGAAGCACAGGGCGAGAAACACTCTTCAGCACGAGATCCAGGGCCGATGTTCCCTGCTCCCAGCACCAGGCCCGATAATGATCGGGGAGCATATCGTCAGTCATTTCGCACCCTTGCCTTCTGCCAGAACCGACAGCACTTCCTGGGCAACCAGCGCGGAGGATTGCGGGTTTTGTCCCGTCACGAGCCGTCCGTCGCGGATCATGAACGGCTTGAAGTTCTCGCCCTTCTCATAAATCGCGCCCTCGTCGTGGAGCCGGGTTTCCAGCAGGAACGGAACGGTTTTTGTCAGGCCGGCGGCTTCTTCCTCACTATCCGTAAAGGCGCTGATCTTCTTGCCTTTTACGAACGCGGTTCCATCAGGGTTGCGGATGCCCGTCAGGCTTGCCGGCCCGTGACAGACGGACGCGACAACCTTGCCGTCCGACCATGCGCGCAGGATCAGACTCTGAAGCGACGTGCTGTTGGGCATGTCCCACATCACACCGTGGCCGCCGGGAATAAAAACGGCGTCATACCCATCTACGGAAACACTGGTGATTTTGCGTGAGTGCTCCAGATCATCCATGGCAGGACGATCTTTCAGAAAGCGCTGCACGCTCTCGGGATCTTTGTCGCTATGCTGAACGGAGCGTGGATCGACCGGGATTTTCCCGCCTTCAATCGATGCGATATCGACCTGCGCACCCGCATCACGAAAGACATAATAGGGTGTGGTCAGCTCTTCAAACCAGACGCCGGTCTGATGTCCGGAAGCGCCCAGAGTCGCATGAGAAGTTACGACCATCAATATCTTGAGTAGTGGGTGAGGCATGGCAATTTTCCCCGCAGGAATCATGAGTTGCGTCAGGATGGCATTGCCCTCAGAATAAATCCAATATCCACAAAATATGGACCCCATAAATATGGGTGATATCAGAACTCTAGACCTCAACCTGCTCCGCGCTCTCGATATACTGCTTGAGGAAGGCAGTGTGACGCGGGCGGCGGAACGGCTCGGCGTGACGCAGCCAGCGGTCAGCAACATGCTGACCCGTCTTCGGGAGAATTTTGGCGACCCGCTGCTGGTCAGGACACAGCGCGGTATGACACCTACAACACGTGCACTCGATCTTGTCGCGCCACTCAAGCGCATCCTGTGCGAGATCGGAACGCTCTGTCAGCCAGACGCTTTCGACCCGGTTTCGGCTTCCTTCACGGCTTCGATTGCCGCGACCGATTATGCGCTTCAGGTTGTCCTGCTGCCGCTCATCGCCCGACTACGACAGGAGGCCCCAGGTATTACACTTGCGGTTTACCCACTTGATGATGCCCGGCTTCAGGAGCAGCTGGAGAAAGGTCAGCTCGACATGGCACTGATCACGCCAGAGACCTGCCCATCCGATCTGCCGTCATTGAAGCTGTTTCATGAAGAGTATATCTGCGCGGCGCGGAAAAGCCATCCGACCGCAGGCATGAACATGACGCTGGACCAGTATTGCGCCGCGGGTCACATCATCGTCTCGTATGAAGGAGGACGCTTTTGTGGCGCAACAGACAGACAACTCGAAACGCTTGGATGCAAGCGTCATGTCGCCCTGTCCGTGCCAAACTTTCTGGCACTTCCAGATCTTCTTCTGAAGACAGACCTGATGACGATGGCCCCGCGCAGGCTTTTACACGGGAGGAAAGACCTGACATTGTTCAGTCCCCCCAGTCCCCTGACCGTGCCTGGCTTTGACAAGATTCTTGCCTGGCACTGCCGTACCGGGAGCGACCCCCGTTATCAGTGGTTACGTGGTAAAGTAGTAGACAGCACTGAGTGCGTTTCAGGACATGTTTGACGAGACTTGATGTCTGCTAAATGGAAAATTATTTGGGTATTTAAATCTCCGAGATGAGGCGACTGCCGCCGGTCTGCTTCAAATTCATTGAGCAGACCGGCGGGTAAGGGGAGGAGTGGAAGGGCACGAAAACGAACGCTCAAGATATTGAGGCCCGTATCTGCAGGATCAATCCATCTCACGTTTCCACCTAACGCTGTCGTCACGTCATTGTTTAGTCCCGGGATTTGATGGGTTGGATTGATGATGAATCTTTCTGGCTCTGAAGTCCAGATTTTGCAGACGTATTCGTAAGGGGTAAGGCCGTTTAGGGTCTTGAGTCTTCGCCCGAAATTATAGGCTGCCATGAAGTCGTTGAGGTGTGTCCTCAACTGCTCATGACTGTCGTAATGGAAGCGTTTGACGGTTGCTTCCTTGATTGTCCGGTTCATCCGCTCGACCTGACCGTTCGTCCAGGGATGATTGGGTTTCGTCAGACGATGTTCGATCCCGTGAGCTTCGCAGATCATGTCGAAACGCATGGGGCGAGACCAGGCCGTATTGCGGTTAAGGGGCTGATCAGCGAACTGGATGCCGTTATCTGTCAGAATGGTATGGATCCGGTAAGGAATGATGCTCAGGAAATATTCGAGGAATTCCCAGGCGGTCTTCCGATCGGCTTTCTCAACCAGTTGTGTGACAGCGAACTTGCTGGTCCGATCGATGGCGACGAAGAGATACAGCTTGCCTTCAGCAGTTTGGACCTCGGCAATCTCGATATGAAAAAAGCCGATGGGATAGCGTTTGAAACGCTGTCGTTTGGGCTTGTCTCCTTCGATGTCCGGCAACCGGGATATCCCGTGGCGCTGAAGGCAGCGATGCAGAGCCGAGCGTGTCAGATGGGGGATGCTGGCCTGCAGGGCATAAAGACAGTCATCCAGCGGTAGCAACGTATGCCGGCGAAACGCCACGATCATCGCTTCGTCCGTCTCGGACAGAACCGTGGATCGCGGCTCTTTGGGACCTGTCTTCTGATCCTCAACCGTTTGACGCTTCCGCCATTTTGCAACTGTTTTCGGGTTGATCCCGAACTCCTTGCTCAGCGCCGCGAGCGAAGCCTGCGATCGCTGTATTGCCGCTCGCACGGCGTGCGTGGTCGTGGCGCTCCCATGACGTATCTGGCCCATAAGGCTTCCTTCCACTCTCGTGAAAATAATACCCCATCAAAACACGGGACTAAACAGGCACTGGGAACGCGTTCTCCCATGACCATCCCTCAGGAACCCGGGCAGCGCTGGAGCCTGGATTTTGTCTCGGATGCCCTGATCTGTGGCCGCCGGTTCCGCATTCTGGCTGTTATCGACGATTTCAGTCGCAAGAACCTGGCACTGGTTGCCGACACATCGCTGTCAGGAGGACGTGTGGCGCGGGAACTGACGGTGCTGGTGGAGCGATATGGCAAACCTCTCATGATTGTCAGCGACAACGGGACGGAATTCACATCCCATGCCATCCTGAAATGGGCCGATGAGATGAAGATCGAATGGCATTATATCGCCCCGGGAAACCGCAGCAGAACGGCTTTGTCGAGAGTTTCAACGGCCGATTAAGGGATGAATGCCTCAACGAAACGCTGTTCACCTCCCTCAGCCATGCACGACAGGTTTTGGCTGACTGGCGGGAAGACTACAATACGGTGCGTCCCCATTCCCAACTGGATGGCAGGACACCGGATCAGATCGCCAGACAAGGGTCTCGGGGGCACGTCAAACGGGACCTAGACACCTGTCCGAAAAATGGGATCCGCCTCTGGTCGAGCGGTTCAACGGTCGCATCGCAACCGGGGTTCTGCCGATCAACGTCGCACACCACACGGATCTCGAAGTCCTGCTGCATGGGTTCAATCACGCCTATAACGTGCGCCGACAGCGAGTTCTGGGCGGCCTTTCGCCTACCGCCAAAGTCGCCGAGCGCCTTAGGCAGAGACCACGTCTGCGTAATCGAAGCTATAAAACTATGACAGAAGTCAGTATCATGAACGACGTCGACCGTATCATGGTTTACGCCAATGACGTCTCACAACCTGACAGCTAAGCCTCACAGGCATGGTTCATTGCCGCTGATATCCGCAGAATGCTGCGAAAAATCACTCAGACCATATTTTGAAACAGGCTCTGGAATATTTTTTACATATGCAGCGTTCATAAAATGAAGGAAACTGCTCCGATTAAGACGCACTGATATCAAGAAAAAATCACAAATAATAAACTCAAAAAACCATCTTGGTATCAGCACCAATGACAAAAGCGTCATTGTACTTAGTCATCCCGCTCGGATGAATAATATACTGAAGATTAGGCCGCAAATTTAACCACGGAGTAATTTCGGCGCCATAATCGATTTCAACAAGTTGTTCGTGCGTTGCTCTCATAAATGGCGTTTTATGAATTAATGCGCTTTCCTGAAGATAGTCCTGATGTCTAGGATTCCCTTCCAAATAACCCCACGCTAGACCGATCAAATCCTTTGGCCTGGAACGAAATGGCCCCAAAAACAAGACGCTTGCTTGGGCAGCGATCTGATAAACAGCGACACTCATTTGCGGGTTACTATATCCTGCTCCACCCCAGATTACGATGCCCCGATTAGGGTCATTATCAAATTTCGTAAGTTGTTGATCAAACATTCCATAAAAACCGTAGTGCCCTTTATCTAACCGGAAACCTTTTCCGAATATACCAGCAGGCTGGTTATAAATATTGTAATAAGCATCTGGCAAATGGCTATTATCGTAATACCCACCTATGCGATAATGACCCGGAAGCATCCCAATACGTTTATCTGGCTCCCAACCAGCTTCAAACGGTACGACCACACCCGTACCTGTAAAGGTGAGCTTGAATCCATTATCGTGGCGACCGTTATACTGGTCTGACTGATAAATGCCGGTAGAAACATAAAAGGTCTGAGGAAGATTTCCTCTGATTTTGAAACCCCATTGCCCTTTTGGGTTATTTCTCCATCCACTATCGTATGACAAAGTCATTGGGTGCGCGCAAAGCGCGACGTTCATAAAATCACACCCATAAATTTCGCGACCGAAATCATTTCCAATCGGAGAGTAGCCAACTTTCAACTCAAGTCTTTTATGTGCTGTAAGCTGTGTATAGGAAAGTTCCGCGACGCGATTGTCTTGCCCTGCGCCATAAATCTGTTGGACAGTCATCCAATTCCCAATGACATGGTCCGACAACCCACCACCACTACGGTTAATAACATGAAACTTAAACGTACCTCCTTGCCAACCAAGAAGACGCCCCATATCAACAACCATGTTGGCGTCCCAATGCTGCGTAAACTTTACGTCTTGCTTTCGGCCTCCAACGGGATTGCCTGCGGGCTCGCTCATCCAATAAAAACCAATGTCAACGCCATGATTACTTAAATATTTACGAACACCACCCCAATCACCAAACATATAGTGCCAATGCATCCAGCCGCCGCCAGAAGATGGCAAACTCGCCTTTTGCCGCGTCTGAGCAAACAAACTGACTGGATCCCCACTAAAACGCACAGCGGATGAAGGGAGTGTCCCTACAATATTATATAAACCTCCAGAGGTATTTACGGAACGCAAAACAGAAGGGGGAATATTCCGATTTATATTCGGAAGAACCTCACTTGATGTTGCAGTATCCTGATTTGTTTCAGCAGCATACACTGTAGAATACGCTATATTCGCTGAAAACATTACACCCAATAAAGCTACCGATCTCCATTGCGCAATGATAAATCTGCACATAAAATAGGTGTTCATTTCTTCAATCCTGACGCATCACTGTGCTGAAGAATTAGGTGGGAGAGTTTTGCGAATGGCCTGAACGCGCTGAAGAGTCGTCTGGGATGCGTTATTACCAAACGTAGTCGTAAGGAAATTAACCAATTTGACGATTTGATCGTCGGAAAGACGATGACTGAATGCAGGCATTCCCTGAGTATGAGGCCCTTCAGGCCATACCCCCTGCAAAATAGCGGCCACTATATTATCTGTATTAGGGAGTTTAAAAACTGGATTTCCGCGCATACTTGGCAAATTATTCAGAGCATCTCCTTGCCCATGATCGCCATGACAACTCGCACAAAATGCTTGATACAGCGTTGATCCGTCCATTTTTTCAGGATTGCTTTGCGCTGCATTCAAAGCAAACAAAGGATCAACAGGAAGCGTCTTATCAGACAAAACAATTTGTTTCGTACCGATCTTCTCTACAGTACGCAGATATACAGCTATAGCGTTCAGGTCTTCATTGGTCATTTTGCTAAAGCTATGATCGACAGCTTCTAGCATTTCACCACCGGCATATGCGCCTAGTGAATTATGCCCGGTTTTTAAGTATTGAGTAAGATCATCAGTCGACCAATTACCAATTCCTTCTGAACTCGGTGTTATATTAGGCGCATACCACGCTCCTAAGCTTGCACCTGAAAATTTCTGTGATGTTTTCTCAGACATCATAAAATTTCTGGGCGTGTGGCATGTCCCACAATGAGACAATACTTCAACGAGATATTTTCCACGATTCCATTGAGGACTTTCACTAGAAACAGTCTCGATTTTTTCATCATCCTGAAATAAATTCCAGAATTTAATAAAATATCTAATATTGAATGGAAATTTCAAATTATTAGTAAGGTTTTTTTGCGATACTGATGGAACGGTATTTTTGAAAAAAGCATATAGCGCATGAATATCATCATCAGTGATATTTTTGTATTCAGTATATGGCATAGCAGGATAAAGATTTTTGCCGTCAGCTCTAATTCCTTCCCGCACTGATTTAGCAAATTGCTCTTCGGTAATATTCGCAATACCATTAGAAGATGGTGTAATATTTGTAGAATACACGGTTCCAAAAGGCGTCAAAAATGCCCGTCCGCCTGCATAAGGTTTCCCGCCTGGCGTGGTGTGGCATGCTATACAATCAGCTGCAGTAGCAATGTAATGACCTTTCTCTTGCAAAAGATCATTCGCCCGCACATCTCCTACAGCAAAAACCAAGCTAATACTAGCTGCAGCGCACAATACCGATGAGAGCGTTATTTTTGAAGGTAAAGATGAGATAATCATAACCAACCTCAGACGTTTTCACGAATAAAGTGAGCCGTCCGCAAGGCAAGGCTGGCGGCCGTAAGTGTTGAATTCACGGTGGCGACAGTTGGCATCACTCCAGTACTGGCAAAAAATAGATTTTCGTGGTCATGGGCTCGGCCATATTTATCACAAACACTCGTGGCAGGATCATCCCCCATCGCTAGGGTTCCTGTAATGTGCTGATTATTTCCGTATTTTCCATCAGGAGAATACGTAACGCTCTTTGCCCCCATAAGGTCAGCAATCTCGCCATATGCTTTTTTAGACGCCGCCATTCCACGGCAAACATAATCATCATAAGAATAATAAATAAGTGGTTGAGGAATACCTAGACCATCTTTTTTATCCGAAAGCATGACGCGATTATTAGGATCCGGCAACTGCTCAAGGACGTTTTTAATACTTACTTCATGAGCCGAACGACGACGGATTTCTTCCTGAAGCTCCTTCCCTTGTAATCCTTTACTAATGGCTGAACGCGTAATCGAAGAAACACGCGAAGAGTTAGAAATATCGATCCGAAATGCTGCATGTTCAGAACGAAATGCTCCATCACGCAATTTTTGAATCGAAGACGGACTCATTGGCCCCCGCCCCGCCCAAACAGCATCTTCCACTTCAAAAGTGGCCGAATTGCTAGGGTGATCCATCAGAGTACGCCCTAGCGCGCCAGACTTGTTCGCCAATCCATTGGGAAATGCAGAACTTGCAGATAGAAATAAAAGTTTAGGTGTCTCAATTGCATTAGCTGCAATAATAAATGTTTTTCCAACCACCTTGTGAGATGTTTTATTCCAATCATAGAAATAAACTGCGTTAATACGACCTTTCGAATCATGCTCAATTTTATATGCGACAGCCTCAGTAATCAGCCTAACACCAGCATTTTCAGCTTTATCTGCTGCAAGTCCACCATGAAATTGGGCATCAATTGGGCAAATAGGCATACAATTATTATTGCCGCAACATGCCGGACGACCATCATAAGACCGGGAATTTCTCGCGGTTGTGTTTGTAATAACAGGGTAAACGTCCCCTAACCGCTCTGTAAATTTCTGCTCTAACCAACTTGGAGCCACCGGCTTCATAGGAAACGGCTCAGAACGTGGAGACCCATTATTCACAGGCCCAGAAACACCCATAATTTTCTCGGCTTCGCAATAAAACGGCTCGAGATCATCATAAGAAATGGGCCAATCTCGCCCAACGCCATAAAGGGATTTAATACGGAAATCATTCGGAAGCAGACGCCAAGCCTGGGCAGCCCAATGCCACGTCGTTCCGCCAACAACACGAATATATTCTGCCAAATAGGGTACCGGTCCGCCTTGAACAAGATACCCATTGTCATGAGGCTTATATTCAGGAAAAGGCGCCAGATTGCTATTAGGGTAAGGAGACAAAAAGTCTGATTTGCGAGGTGATTCTCGGAAACGCGCAGTAAGCTGCCCTCGCGTGACCCGAGGTCCAGCTTCCAGAATCAGCACCGATGCCCCAGCCTTAGCAAGTTTTTGGGCCGCAAGAGATCCGCAAATCCCAGACCCGATGACGACGACATCTGCAGAAAAAGACGCATTCATGGTGTGTTATCCTGAGTAATCCAGCTGGGATCGGGCCGAGGTTGAGCCTTCCATGATCCATAAGCACCAAAGGCATAACTTGGCGGTTTAAGAACGTCCGACGTTATGACGCGATCAAGAGATGCGACATAAGCAACGCATTCGGCTTTATCACCATGCTCAACGACACCATCGTACCATCCGACCAGAAGAGCTTGTTCTAGTGGAGTGGTTCCCTGCCCTACTTCCTGCGAGAGCTTATTAGCGTTTTCCTGAAAATTCGGGATAATGCGCTGACAACTTTCATAAAGACGCTGCCCAAAATCAACATCTAAGACCTTCATGCCAGTGAGTCTTTTAGACACATCCATAAAGCGTTCAAACGCTGCATCATTGGAGACTGATGAGGACACCGCGGCCTTCACTCGGAGAGTAGACAGCATCGCTGCCGCCCCCCCTCCCAAGAGAATAATCCGCCGCCCTAAACGAGGTGATTGCAGTGAATTATACATAGAATCAAAGTCACTTATACAGGACGTGAAGTACTTTAGCGGGGATCAAGACCGAACTGACTGAAGCGCTCAACTGCCCCTTTGCAGGAGAGAAAGTTCAAGAAACGCAGAACATCTTTTCGAAGAACACTTTCACTCAACGGCGCGCCAGAAAATGCCGTCACTTTCTGAACTTCATCCGGCAAGCCACCAACCACTTCGACGCCTTGAACAGCCTTCAGTTCGCTAATCTGTTGAATGGCAATATCGGCCTCGCCCGTCAGCAGTTTTTCTCCAGTGAAACCAGCAGGAATGAGGGTGGCTTTTGCATTGACGCCCTCAGCAATCCCTAGTCGGTCAAGTAGGGGCCCAAAATACAGACCGCTTTGCCCTCCTAAAGAATATGCAACAGAGCGCGCTGAGGTGAGAGTCAGAATAAAAGATTTGACAGTAGCAATATCAGGATGCTGCGAGCCTGCACGTACACCGACACCAATGCGCGACGAAACAACTGGAATGATGTCTTCAGAATTCATCAAGCCTCGATCGACAAGATTGTTGAGCGCGCCATTCGTTATGATAACACCATCAGGGCGCGCCCCATTCTCGATATCCGCCAGAATCACTGTCGTAGGGGCCCAATCGATTTCAACATCAATGCCCGTTGAAACAACAAAATCTTGCACAAGCCCAGAGTCGAAAGCGCCCTTAACAACAAGAGCGACTTTGAGGTGAATAGGATCAGACATTTCTTGCCAACTCCAACTGATAGCTAAGGGGATCGAATCACTTTCCGCATCACTGCAAGGCTTCAAGGATTTATGCAAACGCTTTCACACGAAAAAAGGTGATTTTTGTCACACTATTCCGTGAATGATCGATTATAATCCCATTTATATGTTACTAATAACATTAGTATCTCAAAAAATCTTGCATTTTCATAACCAAACGCTCTAAAAAATGACTGATCTAGCGCCTTTGTGACCCGAGAAGCGTGTAGTCTTTACGAATGAAAACGGTTACACGAATTCTAGATTCTGTGACTTCAGACCAACCAGGAGATCAGAAATGAAAAGTCAGCGTATTGTTCTGCTTCATGCCACCCCTGTGGCGATGTCTCCTGTACAAGAAGCTTTTAAGCGTTTGTGGCCCGAGGCGGAGACGGTTAACCTCCTTGACGACGGCCTCACTATTGACCGGAACCGCTCGGAAAATCTTGATGAGGCGCTTTGTGAGCGCTTTATCCGCTTCGGTGAATATGGAGCCTCAATGAATACAGATGGGATCCTCGTGACCTGCTCTGCCTTCGGGCCCGCCATTGATGCATTAGAGCAGACACTCGATATTCCAGTGTTGCGCCCCAATGAATCCATGTTCCGCGCCGCAATTACAGCAGGCATAAAAATTGGGATGCTGGCTACCTTTGCCCCAGCTGTCGTGACTATGGAAAAAGAGTTCGAGCAATTTGCACGTCAGGTAGGCTCGGCTGCAACGTTAAAAACGATTGTCGTTCCCGATGCGATTGATCGGCTGCGCTCTGGCGATGCGGAAACCCATAATCGCTTAGTTGCGGCTGAAGCTCATCGCTTGGCAGACTGTGACGTGATTATGCTAGCTCATTTTTCAACATCACGAGCACGCGACGCTGTTAGTGCGGTAGTCGATGTTCCAGTCTTTACCGCGCCAGATGCTGCCGTCGAGCGCATGCGCACCATGGTGACGTTGCAGAAAGCAGGATAACGAACAATGTTTCTGGGTGTTATTGCAGATGATTTTACGGGAGCGGGCGATATTGCCGTCGCCCTTGCCAAAGGAGTAGGCGATGCTGGAGGCCTTGCGACCGTTCAGTTTCTGGGTATCCCGACCGATAACGCGCCGGTAGGCACAGAAGCAGGTGTCGTTGCGCTCAAGAGTCGCTCTATCTCGTCAGAAGACGCGGTGAGCCAATCTCTTCAAGCTGCTGAGTGGCTTCTCTCCCAAGGCGCTGAACAAATTATCTTCAAATACTGCTCCACTTTTGATTCCACAAAACAGGGCAATATTGGTCCGGTTGCCGAAGCGCTGGCTGCACGCCTTGAGAGCACGCAGGTCATTTTTTGCCCGTCTTTCCCAGCAAATGGACGCACTGTTTACCAAGGAAATCTCTTCGTAAAAGACGTTCCTCTCTCAGAATCCTCCATGGCATATCATCCTCTGACGCCCATGAAAGATTCTGATATTCGTCGCGTTTTAGCAGCCCAATGCAAAACTGCTGTCGGTCACGTCAGTTATCCCCACGTTTTATCAGGTTCTGAAAATCTGACGCACGCCATCGAACAGTGCCACGCTCCATTTGTTGTGATCGATGCCATTACGGATGACGATCTTCTAACAATTGCCCGCAGCCAGCGTGGTGTACGCTTCGTAACGGGAGGTTCGGGTATTGCTCCGGGACTAGCACATAATTTCATATCTGATGGGCGTGCACAGGGCCAAAAGCCGAGTGTTGCGGGGGTTACAGGACCGGAAATCGTTTTGGCCGGCAGTTGCTCTTCAGCGACTTTAGGCCAGATTAAGCACCATAAAGCACACCATCCGGCAAAATTAATTGACGTTGACGCGGTCATGGCTGGCACGGTCAGCGCTGATGATTACGTTACTTTTTTACTTGAGAATACCGGGAAAGCCCCTCTCCTCTACTCCTCAGCAGACAAAGCTCAGTTAAAACGTTTGCAGGAGCAGTATGGCGTCGAACCTGTAGCAACACGACTTGACGAACTCTTCGGCGAAATTGCTTCAAAAGCCGTTTCTTTAGGCGTACGGCGCATTGTAGTTGCTGGAGGCGAGACGTCAGGAGCAGTCGCAACAGCATTAGGACATGCATCTTTGAGAGTTGGCCCGGAGATTGATCCTGGGGTGCCCGTTTTATCAGCCACTGATGGAAGCGGTGTTGTTCTGGCGCTGAAGTCTGGAAATTTTGGCACACCAGATTTTTTTGAAAAAGCATTGCATGTAATGGGAGAAACACCGTGAACGAAAACAAAGCGCGCGATCACTTAGCCAGACTAAGTCGTTCGCTCTTTGAGCGCGGATATTCTGTCGGATCAGCTGGAAATATCAGCCTTCGACTGGATGACGGATATCTCATTACGCCTACAAACAGTTGCTTGGGTTTTCTAGAACCAGATCGGATCAGCAAACTGGATTTCGAAGGAAAGCACGTCTCCGGCGACAAACCCTCTAAAGAAATTTTTCTTCATACGGCTTTTTACGATACACGCGCCAATGTTGGGGCAGTCGTGCACTTACACTCTACATATGCCACGCTGATGTCCTGCATGAAGGACATTGATCCAGAAGACTGCATACGCCCTTTAACGCCTTATGTGGTCATGCGGGTCGGAAAAGTTGCCCGCGTCCCATATTTTCGGCCGGGTGACGAGCGCGGAGGCGACTTGATCCGTGCGCTTGGCGGAAAGTTCGCCGCCGTATTGCTCGCAAATCATGGCCCTGTCGTCAGCGGCAAAGATATTATTTCAACTGTCTATGCTGCAGAGGAATTGGAAGAAACTGCCAAGCTTCTTGTAAGTCTTGGTAACACGCCTGTGAATTATCTAACTGATGACGAAGTTGCCGATTTGCATAGGGTATTCGGCTAATGGCTTTCAACAAAAAAGGCGTCACAGAGCGCCAGCTTTCTCGCCGCTCTATGGTGCAAGGAACAGCTTTAGGGCTTATTTTTGCCTTTTCTGGAGGCGCTGCGCGATCTGTTACGATAGCGGGGGGATACCGTCCCCGCTATTTTAATGATGCAGAGTGGTCTACACTGGCAGCATTCGTAGAACGCCTCATCCCGCCTGACAGTGAAGGCCCAAGCGCTTTAGAGGCGCATGTACCAGAATTCATTGATCGACAGATGATGACGCCGTATGGATTTGGCGACCTTTGGTATCTTCACGGCCCATTTGTACCCGATGCACCGGCCGTTGCCGGGTACCAGCACCCTTATAGCCCACGTGAAATCTATCGGCTGGGTTTTAAAGCCCTTAATGACGCTGTGTATAAGCGCTTTAACAAGCATTTCTCAGAACTAAAATCAGACGAACAGGATTCCATCCTTAAAGACATGGAACATGGAGCCATAGAACTGACGCCAGTTCCCTCCAAACTGCTGTTTTCGCAGACTCTCAAAAACTGCAAGGAAGGCTATTTCTCCGACCCAATTCACGGCGGAAATGCAGACATGGCTGCTTGGAAAATGATTGGCTTCCCTGGCGCACGCGCTGAATTTACGGATTTTGTAAACCTTAACGGTGCCCCCTACCCACTTGGCCCCGTATCAATTCTTGGCAGCGCAGCCCACATGAAAAATGGAAAAAACTGATGATCAACGAAAAACATAAAGACGTCGTGATTGTTGGTTTTGGATGGGTCGGCGCTATTATGGCCCGTGAATTAACACAAGCCGGACTGAGTGTTGTCGCTCTTGAACGTGGCCCGATGCGAGATACGTGGCCAGACGGTGCTTATCCCTCCTCAATTGATGAGTTAACACACAATTCGCGCCATCTTCTGTTCCAGAACCTCTCGAAAACAACTGTAACTGTTCGACGCACCATCGACGAGACGGCATTGCCATATCGGCAATTGGCTGCATTTCTTCCTGGCACAGGTGTTGGGGGCGCAGGTTTGCATTGGTCAGGATGCCACTGGCGCGTAACACCAGAAGATCTCAAGCTTCGCAGTTATTACGAAGAACGATACGGCAAAAACTTTATTCCCAAAGACATGACGATCCAAGATTGGGGCGTGACATACGAAGAACTTGAGCCTCATTTTGCGTTTGCCGAACAAGTCTTCGGAACGTCAGGGCAGGCCTACAAGGTTAACGGACAGATTGTAGGAGATGGCAACCCGTTTGATGCGGATCGTTCCACAGCCTTCCCTCTTCCTCCAATGCAAAATACCTATTCGGCATCTCTGTTTGGAAAAGCTGCAGCTTCATGTGGTTATCATCCATTTAGCATTCCATCCGCCAATGCCTCTCAGGCTTATACGAACCCATATGGCTGCCAAATGGGCGCATGTACATTTTGTGGTTTCTGTAGTGGTTATGCTTGCTATAACTACTCCAAAGCTTCTCCCAATGTTAATATTCTTCCCACTTTGCGATTTGAGCCTCTCTTTGAATTAAGAGCTGAATGTGACGTTCTCCGGGTGGAGACAGATTCAGCCGGAACCAAAGCTACGGGCGTAGTTTATTTAAACTCAAAACAAGAAGAAGTCAGACAAACCGCAGACATTGTCATTGTCGCAACATTTGCTTTCAATAACGCACATTTATTACTCGTTTCGGGTATTGGGGACGCCTACGACCCTGTAACAGGTCAAGGCACGCTGGGACGTAATTTCGTTTATCAGAATGAATCTGGCGTCACAGCATTTTTTGACAAGAATACTTATACCGACCCCTTCATTGGAGCCGGTGGCAACGGCGTCGCTATTGATGATTTCAATGCTGGCCATTTTGATCACGGGCCACTTGGCTTCGTTGGAGGAGCACCCATCTGGGTTAACCAAGCCGGTTCAAAACCTATTACCGGTATGCACCTGCCAGAAGGCTCCCCCAAATGGGGTACAGGTTGGAAAGCAGCAACCAAAGCAGGGTACAGACATAATATAGCCGTGCACGCACATGGAACAAACATGGCTTATCGCGACTGTTACCTCTCTTTGGACCCAACATACAAAGACTACGCAGGCCGCCCTTTATTGCGCATGACCTTCAATTGGCATGAAAATGACATTCGTATGATCCGTTATGTCACCGGCAAGATGGAAGGCATTGTCAAAGCAATGAATCCTTCTTCGATTACGGTTGAAACCAAAAAACCAGATGAGCAGTTTGACGTACGTTCTTATCAAACCACCCACTTGGCAGGCGGCGTCGCAATGGGCACTTCGCCGAAAGACAGCGTCGTGAACCGCTACCTTCAGCATTGGCAGGTGCCAAATCTGTTTGTCATTGGCTCTTCTGCGTTTCCTCAAGGCATCGGCTACAATCCCACAGGCGTCGTCGCTGCACTAGCTTACTGGTCCGCCAAAGCCATTCGCGAACAGTATCTTAAAGCTCCCGGCCCGATGGTGCAGGCATGATGAAAATTTCTGGCCGCACGGCGGCACTCGCGCTCAGCGTCGCAACTGTTGGACTGCCGTTGACCAGCCATGCTGATGACGAAGCCGCCCTTGCGCAAAAAGGATCCTATATCGCAATTTTAGGGGACTGCGCCGCCTGCCACACATCACCTGACGGGCCGCCTTTCTCTGGTGGCCTAGGGCTGAATAGTCCGCTGGGAAAAATTTACGCAACAAATATTACCCCAGATAAAAAAACGGGCATTGGCAACTGGAGCTTTGAAGATTTCGAGCGCCTTATGCGGCACGGAATCCGCAAAGATGGTTCTACCGTCTATCCTGCGATGCCATACCCCTCGTACGCACACATGAGTGATAACGATCTGCACGCACTTTACGCTTACTTGATGCACTCTGTCGTACCTGTAGAGCAGATCAACAAAGTAGCAGATATTCGGTGGCCTTTTTCTATCAAATGGCCTCTGTCTATCTGGCGCATGGTATTTGTGCCTAAAATCACACCATCTTCTGATAATAGCTCTGAGATTGAACGTGGGCGTTATCTTGTAGAAGGCCCCGGGCACTGCGGTAGCTGCCATACGCCCCGTAACTTCGCTATGGCTGAAAAAGCCCTTGATGACTCGGATCAACGATATTTATCTGGTGGTTTTGTCATCGATAACTGGGTCGCGCCAAGCCTTCGAAGCGATACGTTCGACGGATTAGAGGCATGGTCGGCTGCAGATATAGCGACGTTTCTCAAAAAAGGCCGAGATCAACACGGTGCCACGTTTGGTGCAATGAACGGCGTTGTCATCCACTCAACATCTCAGATGACGGATGATGACCTTAGTGCGATTGGCAAGTACCTTAAAACGCTCAAAACACCAACGAACGCGAAGAACGTAAGCTTCACTTACAACCCAACCATCGCTCATGAACTGGCATCTGGAAAGCTCCCAACTCATGGCGCTGCCTTGTATGTGGACCGTTGTGCGGCCTGTCATCGCCCGGATGGACGTGGATATCCTGACGTTTTTCCAGAGTTAGCAGGCAATCCAGTTCTACAGAGTGCGAACGCATCATCTGTTGCGCACCTCATCCTCAATGGTGGCCGCTTACCCGCACTCAAAACCGCGCCATCCTCTTTAGTGATGGGACCTTATCGCGACATTCTGGATGATCAGGATATCGCTGACTTAACGAATTTTGTTCAAAGTGCCTGGGGCAACCGTGGCGGTAAGATTACCGCAGATGACGTTGCAAAGCTCAGAAAAGAAACAAAATGGGAAACTCTTAAAGGAGGTTCACCAGAAACCACTCCTGAAATTACACAGTAAGTAACGCTCCCCTTCCTGAAGATTGCTCTATCAGGAAGGGGAGAAACCTTTTAATTCGTTTGCTTCACACCCTGAGTTTTCAACGTCAGGCTGTAAACGGATGTATGGGTTGTCATGTACAGTTCATTACGATGCACTCCACCGAACGCCACGTTCGGGCAACGCTCTGGCAACAATATCTGGCCAATCATTTTTCCTGCAGGATTGAAAACTGCAACGCCATCAAGCCCCTCACCTGAGCCCCAACCACACCATAGGTTCCCGTGAATATCCGCACGGAGCCCGTCCGCTGCGCCTTTTCCACAATCGATAAAGACACGCTGATTGCTCAGCTTATTGTCTGAACTGACGTCGTAAGCCCAAATCTGTCGGTTCGGTTTGTGACGCGATGCAACAACGTACAGCGTTTTTTCATCGGGCGAGAAGCAAAGACCGTTTGGCCCAGGAACATCATCCAATACACCAACTGTTTTATGCGTTTGCGGATCTATCCGATAAACACGCGCCGTCTGGGACGGGGGCCAGGCACCCTCAGCAAAATTTGGCCCGAAAGCTGGATCTGTAAACCAGATAGTGCCATCGGACTTACAGACAATATCATTTGGCGAATTAAGAGGCTTGTTGTCATAGCCGTCGCACATGACTTCAATGGAACCATCAAAATTCGTTCGCGTAATACGTCGCGTTTCACCTTCACACGTCAGTAGGCGCCCTTGACGATCTACAGTATTGCCGTTGGCATAGTTAGATGGGTATCGGAAAGGAGTCGTCTCCTTGGTCATTGGATCCCATTTCATGATCCGATTACCACGAACATCACTAAAGAGCAAAACATTCGCAACACCGAACCAGACTGGCCCTTCAGTCCACTCAAAACCGGTAGCGACACGGTGTACTGTCGATAATGTATTAATTAGATCCTCGAAGGACGGGTCTAATGTTTTAATCGCTGGATCTGGTAACCGCACAGAAGGCGACCATGCGACTTCAGCAGCTTGGGCACTTTTGATTTTACTGAAGATTCCTGTCCCCAAAAGGCCGGCTCCACCCATTAAAATATGCCGGCGCTGGATGGTGTGTAGGTCTGAAGAAGCCCTCTTAGAATCGTTTTTCATTATTGTGACATCTTTCCAAGAAAATGCCTCTGTTCGAGGCCAATGATATATGTAATCGTTTCCATAGTCTCTTATGTGGTGTTAAACCGTCTGAGAGAGAAAGAAATATCATTTATGCGTGACAATAATATCGTTTGGCTGTGACGGCCATATGGTCGTCCTCAAAGAGACAATTACGCAAGAAAGGATGAGCGTTTGGACACGTATCTCGTGCCTCGTAAAAAGTCACATTCCCTATGGCGACTTGGTGCCTTAACGGCGCTGGCCTCCTCAGCAGCACCAAGCACCCTTTATGCAAAAACAGCCCTCGATACGCCGAGGTGGGCCATTTCTGTTAATGACGGTCACTCGATCACTCTGCCAAATGGAAAAATGGCGACAGGGTCTACCTATTCACCCGATAGTGCCGTTCTCATTGGCTTTCACGGATCACAACCCTTTATTGGGAACGGAATCGAACTACCGGGAAGTGTACAAGGCCCCCCCACAATGGCGTGGGTATCCCCAAACTCTAATTGGGCTGTTGTCACTAGCGGCGCCAAAGCCGGCAGTGCCCCAGGCGCACCTTTAGTGCCTGACACGAGGGTATCTGTAATCAGCATTGAGCATGGCGTCCCCAAATTGATACAAACTGTCGAAGCAGGTCTAGGACCAAGTGGCGTCGCCGTATCAAACGATCAAAAATGGGCGCTGGTCGCTAATCGCGTTGGCGGAACCGTGTCGGTTTTCAAAGTCGTTAACAAACATCTGGTCGATGAGAAGATTATTGATTTTGGAAAGGACAGTAATCCCACAACAGTAGAATTCCTACCTAACAGTCAGGACGCTGTCGTAGTGCTCCGTAAGCGTAATGCTCTTGCTCTTCTTGTCCGAGAAAAAGACGGGTATCGCGCCGCTCCCAACATGGTATCTGTCTGGTCGAGTCCTAATACGATGGACATCAGTCACGCATCCGGGCTGATCGCCGTCGCAGGAATGGATAAAGTGGCACCAGGAGTTAGCATTTTACGTGCAAACCCAGCCGGACTACATGAACTCTATCGCTTTCCTGTTGCTCCCGGACCAGAGCCTCTGCATTTTTCTCCAGATGGCCGAATACTGGCCGTTGGATCGGTTAACGATTCCAACGCACATCCGGAACGGAAAGGGAGCGTTTCTCTTTACCATCTAGATGAAAAATCTGCGACAAAAATTGCCGAGGCTCCAGTAGGCCACTGGCCCCAGGGTATTATTTTTTCACCTGATGGGCACACACTGATCGTACAAAACAATACAGATCAATCACTCGGCGTGTATCATGTTGAACCAGAAGCCCTGACATTTGAACGGGACATACCGCTCGGGGTTGGCCCATCAGCAAGCGCGAGCGCTTGGTAGACATAATAAGTTTTTAGAGAGTTACCTTTTGCGCCTCTAATAAAACACAAAAGGTAACTTTGAATTCTAGACAATAAATTGAATATTATATTTCAGAAATAATCGTATCAGCAATTCTTATGCTTAAAGCTGCTGCTGTCAAAGTAGGATTCATACATGAACTAGACGACATCACACTGGTCCCCGCTATAAACAGGTTTTTGTGATCATGCGCGCGACACCATTCATCCACGACTGAATTCTTCGGATCGCTTCCCATAATAGTCGTACCTGAAGGATGCTGACGATTTTCCGGCTTAAGGCCAAATTTGGTAACTTCGCCGCCGAGAACCCCTGCAATACGTTTCAGATCAATCTGAGCGGCCTCACGTCCTGCTTTCCAGTAATCATCAATGTCAAACTGAATTGCAGGCACCGGCAATCCAAGCGCATCTTTTTTCTCTGCACTCAGGATCACTCGATTTGTCGGAAGAGGCAGCATTTCAAAATCGACAGCCCACCTGATACTCCGTGCGGATTGCAATCGAATTTGCTTATCCAACTCTTTGCCCACAACGCCCTTACTCAACAAACCAGACGCAATTTGCGATGTCGGAACGACGTTTCTCAATTTTGTTTTGTATTGCGGATAGTTCTTTCGGAACTCACCATCTCGCGCATTCAAATAGACTAAGAGTTCTGTCGGGCCTTGACCCGGCCACATATCCTCAGCCGCCATCATCCCCATGCTGATACCAGACGTATCCATGAGATTGCGTCCGACCTGATCGGAGCTGTTCGCGATACCGTTCGGAGAATGGCGTGTTTGAGACATGAGCAGGAGTTTTGGCGTTTCAACCGCATGTGCTGCGATTACAAAATACTTTCCCGTTACTCTATGTTCTGTGCCGTCCGGTTTTTTAAACCAAACAGCTACAATTTGCCCTGAAGCATCGTCTTCGATACGATATACAACACTATTGGGCAAAATAGTTGCGCCATGGGCCTCCGCCTGATCAACGTGCCGAGTTCCGTCATACTTGGCACCAATCGGGCAGACCGGATTGCAGTTATTGTTACCCGCACATACAGGCCGTTGACCATAAGGACGCGTCGCACGCCCGTTGGGCTCTAAGACAGGGTGATAGCCAGCGGGAAGCAGTTGTTCGGGCAAGCGTTGGAAAAAATATGGCGCTGGTAAACCTGACATAGGAAAGGGCTTTGAACGCGGCGGAAATGTGCCCCCTCCATTGCCTCCTTCATCCTGACCATCAACACCACTGACCCCGAGTTCTTCTTCGGCGCGGCAGTAATAAGGCTCTAAATCAGCGTATGAAATGGGCCAGTCACGCCCTCTTCCATAGAGAGTCTGGAGCCTGAAATCATTCGGAATCAAACGCCATAGCGCAGACCCGAAGTGCCACGTCGTTCCACCCACGACACGCAAATAACTGGTTTTGAACGGCACTGGCCCCAATTGTTCAAGATAGTCGCCATATGTGCTGGGTGCATAAGGCATACTGGGATAAGGCGACCCCGCTCCCTGAAGCTTCATGTTGGCCAGTGATAGCTTTACAGGCGCATTGCGATACGTTTCTACAATATCGTGACGCTTTACGCGTGGCCCTGCCTCGAGAATGATCACCGACTTTCCAGCGCGCGCAGCGAGCGAACCAACCAGACCGCCACTGACACCTGACCCAACAACGACCACATCAGCGTGCAGTTTTTCGGATGTCATAATACTAAAATCCTGAATATCGCCTCTACCAGAGAGACAGTTTGAGCTCTGCGAAAACTGACCATCCTAGACAGGGGGTTTTTCGCCCCATGCCAGAGGGCCGGCGCCATAGCTCGGCACAACAAGGACATCCGTGCAGGGCTGGTACATCAAGGCATCGGAAAAGGCTATCAGCTCTGCCTGATCGGCTTCACCAACAACCCCCAGATACCACGCGGAGATAATCGACATTGCGGTCTCACGATCGGACGGCATCAGAGAACTCGCGAACAAAGATTCGACGTCTTTGTAAGATCCCTGAGCGATAATATGTCCCAATATATTGAGACGCTTTGGAAAATCTGCCTGATGACGCGTCAAAGACGCTTCGTAGCGTGCCGCAAGCGTTGGATCCAAGTCATCCTTACCTGTAAGGATGGATGAGACTTTCAAAAAGTCTGTTTGATCTGAGGCATATAAAACACTGGAGTAGCCAGCAGCACCCAAGAGTCCGGCAACTCCGCACCCCAGCAGCATAGACCTCCGCCCCAGCATAACACGACGCTCCGGCATGACCGACGAACGCGTCAGAGACTTACTCAATCTAATCACGCCCTCTTCCTCCGGAGCAATAGTGCGAACAATCCAACAATCACAACCAAAGCAAAAACGCCTCCGAGAATACTGAGGAATTTCTGCATGGATGACGCCAAAGAGCCTCTATTTCGCTCCTTCGCCACATCACTCGCGCTTACATGCATTGACGGGTTGCCGTACTGCTTGAAAACATAATTAGCGACGGCAGTAATTTGAGCGTCAGAGAGTTGGTCGGTCCAGGCCGCAGCATCCCCAAAACCGGGCATATAATGTGTTTGACCATCCACCGTGCGCCTCACCCCAAACAGGATCGTCGCCACAAGATTGTCAGGACTATCTGCCCCCGTCACCGTATTATGAAACAGAGCGGGATATTGATTGCGCCCCTGACCAGAAACCTGATGGCAGGTGGCGCACACGCCACTGAAAGTCTTCCACCCCAAATCAACATTGCTCGTGAGGCCACGCAGGCTCGCTTCATCTCCCCCTTGAGCACCATACTCGGAGCGAGGATGAACAGCCTGCCCCTTCACAGACGGCACGTGACGCAAATAAGCAATCATCGCCTGAATATCTCCGTCAGGAAGGTATTGAGTACTATGTTCTACAACCTCCCCCATCGGCCCTGCCGCCTGCGCAAGATGCGCTGCAACACCGGTTTTCAGATAACTTGCGAGAGCCTCATCTGACCAAGTTCCAATCCCGGAGAGCAAATCAGGCGTTATGTTTGGGGCAACCCATGCCCCAAGTTGCGCTCCGCCGAGATCTTTTCCTGATTGCGGCCCCATCATGAGACCACGCGGCGTATGGCATGTGCCACAATGCTCCAAAGTATCGACTAAATACCGACCACGGGCAATCTGAGGCGTTTCTTCCGCCGTTGGTGCGAAACGCTGATAAGGCAGATAGAGCATATTCCACAGGATCATGCTCGCACGGATATTGAACGGAAACCCTAAATCCGTCTTGGGAGGTGAGACATCTTCAGGGGCCACGGCTGATTTGAAATAAACGTACAGAGCGTGGAGATCAGCATCTGTTATGCCACTATACGCAGGGTAAGGCATTGCCGGGTAAAGATGAGTGCCGTCGGGCTTAACACCCTCACGCACCGCGCGCGCAAAAGCAGCCTCGTCATACGCACCAATCCCATTCTTGACCGAAGGAGTAATGTTTGTGGAGTAAATTGTCCCTAAAGGCGTTTGTAAAGGATAGCCACCAGCGAAAGGCCGGCCTTCGGACGCCGTATGACAGGCCGCACAATCCGCCGCGACAGCAACCTGCCTTCCTTTTTCAATCAAATCAGACGACCCAGGCATATCTGCTGCCCATGCCGCCGCCGCAATAGGCATCAACGGTAAAACCGCGAGCAACGTCGCTATGCGCTTCATACCTGCACTCCCTTTTCAGCGGGAAGAACACAGATCACACTTGGGCTTTCGGTTTCAGCACAGAGCTGGGAATTAATAACATCCCCATTAGAAAGATCGACATCAAAGCCAACAATATTATCAGATCCTTCATTCGCCACTAAAATGACCTTCTCAGACGGCAAAAACGTGAAAAAACGAGGCGTTTTCCCGCCGCAAGGAGCAGAATGAGCTTTCTGTAAAAAACCCGTTTCCTGCTCTATCTCGAACGTCGTCAGAAGATCCGCTCCACGCGTTGAAACCACCAAAAAAGTGCCATCTGCAATAACTTCAATTTCAGATGCGCGGCCATTCCCAGTATATGTCTCGGGAAAACATGACACCCACTGAAATGCTTTCAACGAGCCGTCTGTCGGATCAAAATGATATGCTACCACCGTGCAATCCAGCTCATTGGCTACATATGCAAAAGGGCGTGTCGGGTGAAACGCTATGTGCCGAGGGCCAGCTCCATCTCTAGCCTCAACAAAGCCTTGCTTCGTCGGCTGCAATTTTCCGTCCTGAACACAGAAAGAGAAAATACGATCAATACCTTTATCCGGCACGAACACATATCGCCCTGATGGATCGAACACCGTCTGATGAGGTTTGGCCATATGTTGCTCGATCCGATGCGGCCCAGGCTCACCCTGTAAAACCACAAGATCGACCACAGCGCCGATTTCTCCTGTGCCCTCATCAAATGGGAGTAACGCGACAGTCGATGTCCAGTGATTCGCAAGCACAATAAAGCGGTTTGTCGGGTCAAAAGCCAAATGAACCGGGTTCGTCCCAGATGTTCCATTAGCCGATACGGGAAAAAGCGTCCCAGCTGCACGGTCAATTGCATAAGAACTGATGTGAGAGCGGTCACCATGAACAGCACAGAGATAACGGCCTGTTCTGTCGACAGCGAGAAACGACGGATTATCTCCAGCAGCGATTGTCTGTACTAAAGACCACTGCCGACCTCGCTCGGACACGCGGAAAACAGAAATCCCCTTTCCGCGCGCTTGACGCTGAGGCGTCGTGTAACAGCCGACATAAGCAAAATAACTCTGCGCTTCTGCTTGGGACATACTCTCAGGAGTTCCTTAATAACCGTTGGGAACAGCTGACGACTGGTTCACAGGGGTCTCCTGAGGAGCACGACTGCGAATAACCGTAGCCATAAGAACAGCCCCCACGACCCCCGTCACAGAGGCAATCGTGAACGCTAAAGTGTATCCACCCGTATATTGCACCGCAAATCCTGTCAGGGCTGGTGAAATTACACCTGAGAGGTTTGCCAGAAGGTGAATAAAACCTCCGACACTGCCCATACGGGCCGCCGGAACGAGTTCGTGGATCATAGCCCAAAGAGATTGCATTCCAGCGGAAAGCATCATCAGAGCAAATCCAAGAATAAGAACAGAAATAGTCAGATTGGTGACGAACAGAACCGCAATCAATGCTCCAACCGCAGACAAAAGCGGCACGATTGTCGTGAGCTTGCGAGCAGCCAGACGGTTTGTGCTTTTCTTAAACACAAAATCGGAAACAAAGCCGCCGCCTGCATATCCGATAAATCCGCCAATCCAAGGCACCATCGCTGCGCCAGCTAAGCCCTTCGTACTGACATGCAGCACAGACACCAAATAGCTGGGAAGCCATGAAATGAAGATATAGAGAATATAAAGATGCGCGAACAAACCAGCTGCCATAGCCAGTGTTGTGGGAGCCAGAAGGTACTGGCGCAAAGGACCAACTTGCTCGCTCAACATAGTCGTAACCGGCTTGCGATCAGACGCAATATGTTTCTTCTCGCCTTCAGAAACAAACCGGGATTCCGCAGGAGTATCCTGAACTCCAAATGCCCAAACAGCACTCCAGATCAGCCCGAGAGAGCCCAAAACAACAAAGCTCAGCCGCCATCCCAACAATGAAGCGATCAGAACGCTTAACGGAGCGGCCAATGCACTACCAAAATTTTGTCCTGAAAGAGCGAAACCAAGCGCCCTAGCTGTTTCTCGCCTTGGGAACCAATTGGTGATCATACGATTGGTCGTAGAATTCATTGGTCCTTCAGAAGCACCAAACAGCACGCGCACCCCGATAAGGGCTGCAATACTCCCGACCATACCTGTCGCTGCACAAAAAACCGACCACGCGCATGCTGCTATCAGAAATGTTTTCTTGGGACCGACGCGATCTGAAAGGTAGCCTCCGAGAAAAGAAAAAACAGCGTACCCCGCAAAGAATGCACTGAAAACTATTCCCAATTGAGAATCTGTGAAATGCAGATCGGCCTTCATCAAGGGCGCAAGAATACCTATAGCTGCACGATCCATATAATTGATCATACCAACCGAAAACAGCATCAGCACGATGACTATACGGTAACGTCCGGACATTCTGAGCTCCAACTCACACTGAACAGGCCGTACGACCAACACGATCTTCACAGCGCCGATAAAAACGACACAAGAAGCTACGTATGATGGATCGCGATCCGGCGCAATGTAAGCGTTTACACAAATAAGTCAGATAAGCTCAACCGGAATTCACTCAACTTAGCGTCAATTCACTCATAATTGTGTTATTTTATGCTTTTTTATAACGGTAATTCGTTACGTGGCGAAAAAAGCCTCCTTAGAGCCTGACCGAAAATGAATTGAGTGA
>NZ_BEWP01000022.1 GCF_002723995.1 Gluconobacter kondonii
TATGTCGCCATTTGCTACACCGAGCGCCTTGTCGACGCCGGGATCGAGCCCTCGGTCGGCAGTGTCGGAGATAGTTACGACAACGCTCTGGCCGAGACGATCAACGGTCTGTTCAAGAACGAGGTGATCCACAGGCGTGGCCCATGGCGCTCGTTTGACGCCGTGGAATACGCCACTCTCGAATGGGGGGACTGGTTCAATAACCGACGCATCCTCGGACCCATCGGAAACATCACGCCGGCCAAGGCCGAGCAACAGTTTTATGCCGCTATGGACCACGTCCCCATGGCAGCATAACTTAAGAAAACCAGTCTCCGCCAATCCCGGGGCGGTTCAGTTTTCTCGTCGCCGAGTTTGGTGGACAGCCTCGCCACCCCGGCGAGCGGCGAGATGAGCGGCGCCACGTCAGCCTGCTCGGCGCCGTTCAGTTGGGCCTTGGCGTTGGCACAGCGCCCAACGACGACAGCCTGGAAACTTTCAAGCGCGTCGGCCAGCTCGGCGTCGCGCGCGCGCACCTGTGCATTTCGCTCAGCAATATCGTCGCCTAAAAGATGAGACAGGGCGGGTAGAGAGGCCAACGCGTCAGCGACCGCGGACTCGGCGGTCGTGGCCGCCGTGTCGAGCGCATCGTCCATATAGGCCTGAAAGCGCTTTATCCGGTCGATGCCACCCGTGTCCAACGGCTGCTGGCAAAGAACACAGGTAGCAATGTCAGCATCGTCACCGACCACCGGGAAGGGCTGATCGCCATAGGCCTCCGTCACCGAGTAATCACGCGCCGCCTGCCACAGAGCCCGCCAAGTCTGACTGCCGACGCCGTTGAGCGGCACATCATCGAAAAGCGCGCAGGCCGCGAGCTGCGCGGCCTCGCGCGCGGCGATCGCCGAATCGCGCAGCGCTGTATGCACTGCCAACGCCTCGTCGCCGAGCGCACGTGTCGCACTTTCGCACTCGAGCTTGAGCGCATCGATCCAACTCAGCAGCGCGCCGAGATCGGATGCCGTCGTCGTGCCCGCCGCCAGCAGATTGGTGATCTCCTCAAGCCGCGCCGCATTATCTGCGCTCCACGCGGTCTCGGCGTCGATCGCCGCATCGGTCGTAGTCTTGCTGAGGCCGGTGTTGAATGTCTGGGCCGCTGTCTTGCGCGCGATCGGAAACGCGATCGAACTCAGCGCGATTTTACCGCCGACCACTGTGAGTCGCTTAGCCTCGAGCTTTGCCTTGAACGCGAGGCAGACGGCGTTCAGCCGGTGCGGCAGCGCCAGACCGAAAGGCAGATACCGGATCTGATTGCCGCCATCGACATAGAGTTGTGCCGACGCGCTATCGAACACCGCAACCTGAGCGAGTTGCGGCGCCGCCTCCATGCCTGGGGTCCAGGCGATCGGGACGTCGCCGCCGCCAAGATCGACCAAGATGTCGGCCGCCTGCGCGCTCGCACCGTCGCCATAGACATCGGCGAGGACCTTGAGCATCATCGGATTCTCGATGCGCGTCCGGCACGTTGTGCGCAGAATACGAACGAAACCGCTCTTGCCGCTGCCATTTCGTCCATAGACGATGGTCAGCGCCTTGGGGCAGAAGCTGAGTGACGCCTTGGCGACGAGCCGGTTGACGCCTTCGACATTAGCGATGCCCTTCAGCACCACCGGCGTCTGCTCGCCGCACCCGAAATGCGCCTTGGTGCAGGCGATCGGCGCAGGAGGTTCGCTCGTGAGCGTAAATCCGGCCGACTGCTTGATCATCCCCAGAAGCTCGTCCTGATCCGCCTCGGTCAGGTCGTTGGCAATGGCGAGTCGGCGCAGGCAGTCACGCCGCCACGGCTGCTGCGAGGCTGACCAGCTGATGATGTCGTCGATCGGTTCGTTCGCCATTCCCCCTCCTGAGGAGTCCGTTATGCCGCGCTTATCGTTGCGGCTCCACTATGTTTTGCAGATGGATTTGCATTTGCAGGCTGATCGCCCCAGCATTCCTCATCCGTCATCGCAGGAGGCTATAACTCGACATGGGAGAGAGGGCTTTTGTAGCCAGGCGAATGGCCGGTTTCGGCGTAGCCGGAGGTTCTCAGTGACAGCTGCGAGCGCCAGAAATGTTCCAAACACGGCCTATCGTTACTCTCCTAGCAATGTCTGCTTTCGGGCATCCGTCACAACCGCTTTGGTGTCCGACATGAGGGCGTAAGCAGCAGGTCCGCTTCCCCCCTAGCTGCCGCGAAACCGATAAGGAATTACAGGCCTGTGCGGGGGTAAAATTCCCCTCCCGGGGTTTGGCAGGGACGATTTCATAGGTCCGACCCTATGTCCGATAATACGAAAAAATGGACATAGATTTTTCGGCAGAAAACCGCTGATTTTAAGTGTTTAGTCCCGTGTTTTGATGGTGTGGTATTTTCACGAGAGTGGAAGGAAGCCTTATGGGACAGATACGTCATGGCAGCGCCACGACCACGCACGCCGTGCGAGCGGCAATACAGCGATCGCAGGCTTCGCTCGCGGCGCTGAGCAAGGAGTTCGGGATCAACCCGAAAACAGTTGCAAAATGGCGGAAGCGTCAAACGGTTGAGGATCAGAAGACAGGTCCTAAAGAGCCGCGCTCAACGGTCCTGTCCGAGTACGGACGAAGCGATGATCGTGGCGTTTCGCCGGCATACGTTGCTACCGCTGGATGACTGTCTTTATGCCCTGCAGGCCAGCATCCCTCATCTGACACGCTCGGCTCTGCATCGCTGCCTTCAGCGCCACGGGATATCCCGGTCGCCGGACATCGAAGGAGACAAGCCCAAACGCCAGCGCTTCAAACGCTATCCCATAGGCTTTTTTCACATCGATATTGCCGAAGTACAGACTGCTGAGGGCAAGCTGCACCTCTTCGTTGCTATCGACCGGACAAGCAAATTCGCTGTCACACAACTCGTCGGGAAAGCCGATCTGAAGACAGCCTGGGAATTCCTTGAACATCTCCTGAGCATCATCCCTTACCGGATCCACACCATTCTGACCGATAACGGCATCCAGTTCGCTGATCAGCCCCGTAACCGCAATACGGCCTGGTCTCGCCCCATGCGCTTCGACATGATCTGCGAAGCTCACGGGATCGAACATCGTCTGACGAAACCCAATCATCGCTGGACGAATGGTCAGGTTGAACGGATGAACCGGACGATCAAGGAAGCAACCGTCAAACGCTTCCATTACGACAGTCATGAGCAGTTGAGGACACACCTCAACGACTTCATGGCAGCCTATAATTTCGGGCGAAGGCTCAAGACCCTCAGTGGCCTCACACCTTACGAGTACGTCTGCAAAATCTGGACTTCAGAGCTAGAAAAATTCATCATCAATCTAACCCATTAAACCACGGGACTAAACAGCTAGATTGATCGGATATGCTCTAGCTCGGCCGCTCAAAGATATTCGGGAGTGAAATTTTTTGTATTCGGTCCAGTCATAACGATATTCCGGTTATACGTTCCGCGTCGAATGAGTTAGGCTGTCATAATGCGTTATACACTCCGGCAGTTAGAGTACTTTGTGGCGGCCGGGGAGGCCGGCTCCATCCGGCACGCGTCCGAACGCCTTTCGATTTCCCAACCTTCCATCTCTACGGCGATTTCCCATCTCGAGCTTGAACTGAACGTCCAGCTCTTCATCCGTCACCACGCGCAAGGTTTGTCCCTTACAGCCGTGGGGCAGATCCTAATGGAAGAGGCCAAGCGCGTGCTGGGGATGGCTGAAAACCTCTATTCTCTGGCTGCGGAAACCACAGATCAGGTGAGGGGGGCGCTCTCGGTGGGCTCAATGGTCACGCTTGCCCCCATGATCATGCCTGAACTCGTTCACAGTTTCTGTACGCGCTACCCTGCCGCCGAAATCCGTCAGGTGGCGTCTAATCACGAATGGCTGGCCGAAAAACTCAAACAGGCCGAAATTGATATCGCCATCACGTACGACCTGCATCTTCCTCCCGGGATCGAGTTCATTCCTCTGGTCAGCCTTCCGCCACATGTCCTCGTCAGCGAAAACCATCATCTGGCGCAGCGCTCGTCCGTGGATCTGGCCGAGCTTGCGGCCGAGCCTATGATCTTCCTCGATCTTCCCCTCAGCAGGCAGTATTTCAACGCCCTCTATCACCACGAAGGCCTGCAACCTAATATCTATGCCCGCTCCGCCGAGCAGGAAGTGGTACGAACCATGGTCGCCAACGGCTATGGCTATACACTGGCGAATGTTCGCCCCTGCTCCGACATGGCTCTCGACGGGAAGAAGGTCGTCCGGGTGCGGCTGTCAGGCGATCACCGCCCGATGGTCATTGGCATGGCAACATGGCAGGGCGTCCGTAAATCGCGCCTGCTGGACCTTTTCGTCCATCACTGCCGCTCCTCAATTTCGGATACGGCCATCCCCGGCATGAAACCCCTGACCTAGACCCGGCCCCGATTACTCGGCGTAGTCGGGCTCTTCGCGATCGAGGATCAGCTTCATTTCCTCGAAATGCCTGATGGAAAAATCCCGGATTTTTTCCCAGTCCTGCGCCGTTCTTTCCGCCACATCATCCGACAGGACGGAAAGCTCACGTCCCGTGGAATAGGCGGTCACAAGGATCTGACAGGCGCGTTCGATCGTGTACATGTCGTCATACGCTTCTCCAACCGTTTCCGCAACGATCAGCACGCCGTGATTGCCCATCATCAGCCGCGTTTTGTCTTTCAGCAAAGACGCCAGCCGAGCGCCCTCTGCCTCGCTGTCCGCCATGCCGCCATACTGGGTATCGATGGCAACCCGGTTGAAATACCGGGCCGTGTTCTGGTCGATCGGTAAAATCGTGGGATCGCGCAGCGTGGAGATCGTGGTGCTATAGATCGGATGCAGATGCATCGCGACTTGTGCCGTCGGATTCAGACGATGCAACTGGCCATGAATCGCCCACGCGGTCGGGTCCAGATCGCAGGACGCCAGACTGTCGGCATCGTTCGTATCGACCAGAACCAGATCGCTCGCCCGGATCCGTGAGAAATGCCGCCATTTCGGATTGATCAGAAAGCGCGACCCATCTGGCGAAACCGACATGCTGAAATGGTTTGCGACGGCCTCATGCATTCCAAGCCGGGCCGCAAGACGGAAGGAGGCAGCAAGATCAATCCGTGCTTTTTTCTCGTCATGCGCGGTCATGAAGGCGGTCCCTGAGCAAGATGGTTTGAAATATCGGTCTTTCCGATGTTCTAAAGAGTCCTCGAGGAGCGGCAAAGACGGATTTATCAAATGCACCCTCTCGTTTTTCCGATGCAGCACACCGGAAAACTCTTAGGAAAAGACTAAGCAACGATAATCAATTCGATTGTTTCTCGAAGCATATCGTTTCCATACAACAACGGAGAGGTCTTCCTGAGTTGTGGAAGAAGTCTTCTGTCAGTCCAGTAGGAAATGTCCAGCATGACAACGGAAAACGTCGATACCCTCATCATTGGCGCGGGCCAGGCCGGCGTGGCGATGAGCGAACACCTGGGCAAAAGAGGGGTGCCACATCTCGCCGTTGAGCGCGGAAAGATTGCCCAGAGATGGCGTGCCGAACGCTGGGATTCCCTTGTCGCCAACGGCCCCGCCTGGCACGACCGTTTTCCGAACCGGACATTCGACAAAACAGCCCCCGACGGTTTTGCCCCACGCGCCCAGATTGTCGACTATTTCGAATCCTACGCGACCCAGATCAACATGCCCATTCGCTGCGGCGTCGAAATACGCCACCTCCGTAAAGCCGCGGACGGCATCGGATTTGAAGCGGAAACGGCAGACGGCACCATCAGGGCACAAAACGTCGTGGTCGCGACAGGACCGTTCCAGAAGCCGTCCTTCCCGGACATCATTCCCGCCGAGTGCGACGTGCTCCAGATGCACTCGAACAGCTATAAGAATCCGCAGCAGATTGCCGATGGCGGTGTTCTGGTCATCGGGGCAGGGTCGTCCGGCGCACAGATAGCTGACGAATTGCGGGCTTCGGGCCGGGACGTCTGGCTGTCCGTCGGTCCGCATGACCGTCCGCCCCGTCGTTACCGTGGCCGCGATTTCGTGTGGTGGCTCGGGGTTCTTGGATTGTGGGACATGAAAGTCCCCAGCCCCGATACGGAACATGTCACCATCGCCGTCAGCGGCGCTCATGGCGGCCACACCGTCGATTTCCGCGACCTCGCCGCCAGTGGCATGACCTTGCTGGGCCGGACCGAGAGCTTCGAGAACGGCTGCCTGCATTTCGCTCAGGACCTTCGGAAAAATATCGAAGGCGGAGATGCCAACTACCTGTCGATGCTCGACGCCGCAGACGCTTATGTCACAGCAAATGGTCTGGATCTCCCCGAAGAGCCCGAAGCCCGCAACATCGGAGCCCTCCCGTCCTGCGCCACGGACCCGATCCTGAGCCTCGATCTGAAGGCAGCCGGGATCAAAACCGTCATCTGGGCCACCGGCTACAAATTCGATTTCAGCTGGATCGACATCGACGTTCTCGACACCCGCGGCGCCCCCCGCCATGACCGTGGCGTCTCCGTCGTGCCGGGCCTTTATTTCCTTGGTCTGGCATGGCTGTCGCGGCGCGCCTCTCCGTTCATCTGGGGGGTCTGGCATGATGCGGACTATCTCGGAGAACATATCGCAGACCGCCGTCTGGCTCTGGCAGGCTGACGGCGGAGGCGCCCGGTGTCCGTTTCCGAAATCGAGAACATCCTCTCGTCGCTCGTCGGCTTTCCCAGCGTCTGCGGGCTGCCGAACGGAGACATCATAGACTGGATCGAGGCGCATCTTCTGGCCTCTGGCGCGCGGGTACGCTGCATCCCCGGAGACACCTCCAACGGGGTTCCGGGGCGCTACAGCCTGTTCGCCAGAATTGGCCCGAAGGCGGCAGGCGGTATCGTCCTGTCCGCCCATGCGGATGTGGTGCCGGTCACCGGTCAGAACTGGTCGTCGGACCCGTTCGTCCTCACACGGCACGAAGATCGGCTGTATGGCCGGGGCAGCAGCGACATGAAAGGTTTTCTGGCCTGCATGCTGAACCTTGCCCGCAAGGCTGGCGCGGAGGGCGCGACGCCGCTTAAACGTCCGCTCTACCTCGCCATTTCCCATGATGAAGAACTCGGCTGCCTCGGGGTCCGCTCCCTGATCGCAGGCATCCGCGAAGACGGCGAATTCGGCAATCTGGGGGCGCTCGGTTGCATCGTCGGCGAGCCGACGGGGATGCAGGTCGCTCTCGCCCATAAAGGGAAAATCGCGTTCGAAATCATCTGCCACGGACAGGCTGCCCATTCCGCAAACCCGTTTCTTGGAAAAAGCGCCATCACCCTCGCAGGCGACATGGTCGCGGCCCTTTCGCGGTTGCAGGAGCATATCCGCCGGACCGAACGGCACGACACACGCTTCGGCGTTCCGTTCTCCACCGTGCAGGCAGGCCTGATTTCCGGTGGAGCGGCGCTGAATATCGTCCCGGACCTGTGCACGATCACTGCCGAACTGCGTCTTCTGCCCGGCTATGAAGGTGCGCCCTATCTGGAATGGCTGGAAAATGCAGCTTTTCACGCCACGGAAAAGCTCGGTGGCGGCAAGATCGAACTGCGGATCACGAATGCCTATCCCGGCCTGAACGCCAGCGCCTCGAGCGACATTTGCTCTCTCGCCCTGCACGAAGCTGGGCAAAATCAGGTCGGCGTCATTGATTTCGGCACTGAAGCCGGGCTTCTGGGGGAACAACTCGGACTGGACTGCATCGTCTGCGGCCCCGGTTCCATCGCGCGCGCCCATAAGGCCGACGAATACATTACCCTGCCCGAGCTGGCCGACGCAGAACGCTTCCTTGACGGGGTGCTCGACCATCTCAGACGATGAGCGGCCCAGATGAGCGGCCCAGACGCCGCGCGCTTCATGAAAGACACCGCCCATGACCTTTTCCATTGTCGCCCGCTGTGAACGCACCGGCCAGTTCGGGATGGCGGTTTCGTCGTCCTCTCCCGCCGTCGCCAGCCGCTGCGCCTTCGCCAGAGCCGGTGTCGGCGTCGTCGCCACCCAGAACATCACCGATCCCCGCCTCGGCCCGGCCGGGCTGGACCTGCTGGAGCGGGGTGCAACCGCAGCGGAATGCCGGGACATTCTGGTTCGCGGCAACGCTTTTGCGGCGTTCCGGCAGATCGTCGTCCTCGACCGCACCGGCAGCACCGCACTCTGGGCCGGAGAGCAGGTTCTGGGCTGTCACGCCGAGATTGCCGGAACCAATGTCGCTGCTGCTGGGAACATGCTGGCCAGCACGGACGTCCCGGCTCTCATGAAGGACGCCTTCAACGCCTCTAGCCCGTCGCTGGAGCTGGCCGAACGGCTGATCCTCGCCATGGAAGCCGGTCTCGCAGCCGGGGGGGAGGCCGGGCCGGTCCATTCCGCCGGGCTGATTGTCGTGGAAGAGCAGAGCTGGCCGCTGGTGGATCTGCGTGTGGACTGGAGCGACGCCCCGCTCACTGATCTGCGGAGCCTGTGGACGCTCTGGCAGCCCCAGATGCGCGATTACGTCACTCGCGGCCTCAACCCGCTTTCCGCACCTTCTTACGGGGTGCCGGGGGACCGTTAAGGCCCCCCTTTTTCTCAGGCGACGTCCTGCAGAATCATCCGCGCCGCCTTCGCCCCGATCATCATGCTCGGGGCGCTGGTGTTGCCGCTGATAAGTGTCGGCATGATCGACGCATCCGCCACCCGCAGCCCCGAAATCCCGCGTACCGTCAGGCGCGGCGTCACAACCGCATCGTCATCCACGCCCATGCGGCACGTCCCGGCGGGATGAAAGACCGTGGCTGCACTCCGCCGCAGATACTCCAGGATCTGGGCGTTGTCCGCCACGGTCTCGCCGGGCGCGACTTCCGTGCCACGGGTTCCGTCAAAGGCCCCCTGCGCCAGAATGTGCCGCGCCGCGCGGATGCCTTCGCACAGAACGTCCAGATCGTGCGGGTCCGATGCGAAACTGAAATCAATGACCGGCTGGTTTGAGCCATCCGTTGCCAGCCGGATGCTGCCCCGGCTTTTGGGCCGCAGAACACAGGTATGGATCGCAATCCCATGCCCCCATTCAAACAGCCGCCCGCGCGGACTGCGATAGCCGGGCACGAAATGAAACTGGATATCCGGCACGCCATCGCGGGCAAGGGACGTGCGCGCAAATCCCCCGGCTTCGACATAATTCGTGGTCAGCCACCCCTTGCGCCCGAATAGGAACCGGAGCGGAGACATCAGCACGGACGGCAGCGACCGGCCGGAAAATCCCAGCGTCCGATGATCGTTCGAGCGCACCGTGACCAGCCCGTCCAGATGATCCTGAAGGTTCTGGCCCACGCCCGGCAGGTGATGCATCGGTGAAATCCCCGCTGCGATCAAATCCGCGCTGCGCCCGATCCCGGACGCCATCAGGATCTGTGGAGAGCCGATCGCCCCCGCACACAGAACGATTTCTCGCTCCGCTCGCAGCAGCCGGGTTGTGCCGTCCTGAACGACCACGACGCCCCGCGCCATCCGGTCCTCGATCACCAGATTGCGCACCTGAACGCCCGACATCAGGCTGAAATTCGACCGCTTCAGGATCGGATAAACGAATGCCCGGTACGCACTCAGTCGACAGCCGTTGCGCTGGGTCACGTCATACAGGCCCACGCCTTCCAGAGTCGGACCATTGAAATCGGTATTTTCCGGCAGGCCTGCGCTGACACCGGCCTTCACGAAACGTCGCGACAGCGGATTGACATCGCGCGGCGTCGTAACATCCAGCTCGCCCTTGAAACCGTGATACGCCGGATCAAGCTGCCGGTGACAGTGTTCGAGGTTTCGGAACTCGGGCAGAACGTCGTCCCATCCCCAGCCTGTACAGCCCAGAGCCTGCCAGTGGTCGTAATCCGTGCGGTCGCCCCGGATATAGATCATGCTGTTGAGCGTGGTGGACCCGCCCAACGCCTTGCCACGCGGCACATGAATGCGCCGCCCCGCCAGATGCTCCTGCGGGGTTGAGTGGAACTGATAGGCGAAGCGCCGGCTTTTGTAGAGCGTTATCGTTCCAGCCGGAATGCGGATTCTCGGCGTATGGTCGCGGCCCCCCGCCTCGACGAGACAGACGCTGAAACGTCCATCGGCGCTGAGGCGGTTGGCAAGCACGCACCCCGCAGAACCGGCGCCCACGACGATGAAATCGAAAGACCGAGAGAGATCGTTCTGCATGATCTTCAGAACCCCGTTGAAACGGTCGCAAGACAGGCGAAGGACGGCGCTACATAATAGCTGGACGTCCCCGCAACCGGCCCCGTGCTGTAAACACCCGACAGATAATGGCTGTCGCCCAGATTAACAATATTCAGGCGGATGCTGGGTTTTTTGAAAAACCCGATATCATGCGTGCGCGCTCCCAGCATCATGTCCACCTGCTTGTGGCCCGGAATGCGCTCGTCATTCATGAACGTGCCGTATTCCTTGTCGACATACTTCATCGAGACGCTGCCGAAGAACGTGCCGTCATCATATTGAACGCCAATGGCTGCCATCCAGCGCGGGGCGGACGTCGCGATCTTGCCCTTCGTGGCATAGGTCACACCGCCCATCGTGATGTTGTTGTCGTTGGTCGCGTAAAGATATTCCGCCGACACATACGGAGAGAAATGATGCCAGGGCGTAAAGCCCAGCTCCGCATCCACACCCCGCGACGTCATCCCGCCCGCATCGAGGAAGTACGGAACGGCGTTAATGTACTGGTTAATTGCATGGTGAACGAAGTTGTAGTTGAACAGCGTTACCGATCCCATGACCCAGTTGTTGTGATACCGCGCGCCCAGTTCTTCGGCGATGCTGTATTCGTCCTTCAGATGTGTGTTCGCCGTCTGGTAAAGGCTCGCATCATACGGGCTGTTATACTGGTTGTAGAACGCAGATCCCATCGGCACGCGGAAGCTCGTCGTCGCATTGGCGAAAAGCTGGATGTTGTCATTCACCTTGTAGCTGATTGACATGCGCGGCAGCGGCTCGGCCGAGTTGTAGCCGACGGCATACTGCGGACCGGGCTGCTGGAGCGTCCCGTTACGCGCGGTCATGACTTCCTTGAAACCGACATTGATATGCAGCCGCTCATTGAGCAGCCGCACTTCGTCCCCGACATACAGCCCGACCATCTGTGTGATCGTATGATACCGCCAGCCATTCAGAACGGTCCCGTCCGTCAGCTTGAGCAGCGAGCTTGAAACATTCCCCGCTTCATCCAGCCCGGAAAACGGCTCGCTCACATTCATGTCGCTGTACCCGTACCACGCACCAGCCACCAGATGATTGATACCGGAATCGTAATGCAGGGCCGCATTCAGCCCGGTATAGTTCTCGCGCCCATACCAGTCCCATTTCGCGGCGACATTGCCATCCTGCGAATAGGTGTTTCCCGCAAGCTGGCCATTGATGGGCTGCGTACCGTCATAATAGGTGCCGCTCGTCGGGATCGTATAGATGCCCAGCGGGTAATTGCCCGACCCGTGATAGAAATACGGCGTGATATCCAGAGAAAGCTTGTGAGTCAGCGCGAGATGGGACTGGCTGCTCAGGAAATAATCCGTCCAGTTCGTCTGGAACCCCTTGTAATAGTTCGGATCGCCAAACTTGTAGGTGCCGTCCAGATTGATCCCGCCGCCAAGCCCGCTCTTGTTCCAGGCTGCCAGCGAAGGCGTGCTGTACCAGGCCGTGTTCTCGTTGTTGTATGTGAAAGACAGGGACGTATAGCTCTCCGGCGCCCAGTCCTTGATCGCCTTGAAATCCATATGCCGGCGCAGGTTCCGCCCCGGCCCACGCCACGCCCGGCTGGTCAGGTTCGAAAACGACGCAAACGCCCGAAGCCCCGTATGCCCGATCTCCCCGGTATCATACCGGAGGAACTGCCGGTTCATCTGATGCGACCCATAGCTCACATCCACCTGCCCCGAACGCGTATATTCCGGATTGCGGATCCGCACATTCATCGTGCCGCCTGCGGAATAAACGGTCGGAATCTCAATATCCGGCGCGCCCTGCTGAAGCTGGACACTTTCCATGTTCTCACTATCCACCCATTCCGAGGAATTGGGGGTGTAGTTATCCGGGTCGTTCATCGGCGCGCCTTCGAAGATATAGCCGATTTCCTGCTGGTTGAGGCCGCGGACGCTGACGGAGGACTGGTCGGTGACGCCGAAAGGATCTCCCATGGCGACATTGGCGCCGGGGGAGAGGGTCACGAGGGCCAGGGTGTTGGAGGCCGGGGACTGTTTGGCGATGAATTCGTGCGACACGGTGCTGACGGAGCGGGCTGCGGTTTCGCGTTTGATCAGGCCGCCGCCGGGCCGGTGGCGGCTGACGGAGACGTTGATCGTTTCTCCGGGGCCGGTGTTGTCCACGGCGGTGCGTTTTGGGCGCGCCGGGGCTGCGGCTGACGTTGCAGCATGGGGCTGGGTGCTATGGGCGGGTGCGTGATGTTTGCCCGGGGCCGCAAAGGCTGTTTTCGTGCCTCCTCCCAGAAGGAGAATTGTCGAGGAGAGAAGCAAACAATGGCGTGAAAACAGGGATTTCGTCTGCATGGCGGTACCTCGGCATGAATGGCCCGTGCGGCGCGGGATGTGCGTTAGGGAGAAGGGCTTCGGGCGTGTGATCAGCCTGGAATGACGGCGATGACGTCCACTTCGATCAGCCATTCAGGGCGGGCGAGGGCGACGACGACCAGTCCCGTGAAGATAGGAAAGACCCCTTTGAGGTGCTGTCCGAGGACGCGGTAAGTGGCTTCACGGTAGCGGATGTCGGTGAGGTAGACCGTGACCTTGCAGATGTGGGAGAGGTCAGAGCCAGATTCTTTGAGAAGAAGGGCGATGTTTTCCATGACCTTGTGGGCCTGTCCGACCGGATCGCCGACGCAGACGTTTTCACGCGTGTCGAGATCCTGCGGGACCTGTCCGCGGACATAGACGGTGTTTCCTGCGACGACGGCCTGACAGAGATCGTTGTCGAGGTTCTGTTCGGGGTAGGTGTCCTTCGTATTGAAGGGGCGGATTCGGGTGTGAACGGGCATGGAACTGTTTCCTCAAACTCTTCGCGCCTGATGCGAGTTTGGTGCGATAGAGGAATGGTCGCAATTCGGTGCAATGAGTTAAAGAACGGATGTATGGGGAAGCGCTTCGGAAAAACTGAAGAAGGCGTCCGCAGGCCCTTGGAGTGTCAGTTCCGGTTGCGGGACAGGGCCAGATAAAGCACGCCGGGGACGAAAATTCCGATAATCCACGAAATGTCGATACTGCCAAGGGCGCGGGCGAGCGGGCCGGTATAGAGGCCGTTTGACAGGAACGGGATCTGGACGATGACGCCGATGGCATAGCATAGCAGGGCCGGGCGGTTGGCGCGGCCGTAGACGCCGCCATCGTGTCGGAACAGGGACGGAATATCGTAGGCCCCGTGCCGGACCAGATAATAATCGACGAGGTTGATGGCCGTCCATGGAGACAGGACGGCGAGGAGTAGCGCGATGACGTTGTCGAGGATTTCCAGAACGTTTCCGGTCAGATTGATTGTGATGACGGCGCAGCACAGGCACAATGTGAGGGCGGCGAAGGCGCGGGAACGGCTGGTCGGGGTCCAGTTGGGGCGGAATGTCTGGAGGAAGGTCAGGGACGAAAGGGCGGCGCAGTAGATCTGCATGGTACAGCTCACCAGCGTCGAGATCATGATGACTGCGAACAGCGCCATCGGCAGCAGCGGGGACCAGGGCCTGACGGCGTCGTACATGGTTCCCGAAAAGCCGGTGCTGCCGAGATAGGAGCCGATGAAAGTCGGGAACGAGGTGCCGATGACGCTGCCCGTCAGGCAGACGAGAAACGCCGTGCGCTCTCCGGTCGCCGAAGGGAGATAGCGTGTGTAATCAGAGACATAGGGGGCGTAGGCGATCTGCCACAGAACGCCGAGCGACAGGGCCGTCAGGAAGTCGTGGGGCGTTGGAGACTGCCAGAACGGCTGGGCGAGGTGGCCGCCGGATGCGGACATGTAGGCAAAAGCCAGCAGGACGAACGTGATGGCGGCGACGGGAATGAAGCCGGAGATAAAGCGTTCGATCACGTCATGACCGATCGCGCAGAGGGCGCCGATGACGAGGACGGAAATCCAGATGGGAAGCTGGCTGACGGAGGGGCCGAAGACCTGCACGATCTGTTCGCGGCTGATGGCGAAGAAGGTCGAGGTGAAGCCGACATACATCAGGATGATGATGGCAATGATCAGCAGGCTGCCGGTGGAGCCAAACTGACCGCGTGTCTGCTGCATCTGTGGGATGCCTAGATGAGGACCCTGTGCGGCGTGGAGGGCCATGAAGACGCCGCCCACCAAGTTGCCCGAGAGAATGGCGAGGAGGGACCAGCCGAGGGAGAGGTGGCAGATGGTTGGGTATAGCAGGCCCGTCATGACGGCCATGATGTTCTGGTTGGCGCCGATCCAGACCATCAGCAGCGACCAAGCGTTGCCGTGACGGCGGTCTTCGGGAATGGGAAAGATCGTTTCGTTTTCAACGGTAAACGCCGATGTTGCGGTTTCCTGAACGGTCTTGTTGGGGGACGGGTTCATGAAGGCAGGATCTTTCCCGTTTTCTGGTTCAGAGATCGTTCCACTCTGGCATTGTATTGGATGGGTCGATAGCCCCCAGAAAACGCGATATCACGTCCTCGCTTTCGGGTTCGGCCCCGCACATCAGGGCGATGGCCAGACCGGTCAGCGACGAGGCGGATGTGTGGCGGCCTATGGGCTTTTCTTCCGACCTAGCGCAGAGATCCATGACGAGGGTGGGGCAGCAGAACAGGCCAGAGCGGATTGTTTCGCGCCAGTTGTTGGGGAGTGCATCATGCTGCGCCAGACCTTCGAGCAGGGGGCGCCAAAGCAGGCGGCCCTTGTCCTGAAGGAAGGCCCGTCGCAGGGGCGGAAGCGACCAGTTTGTCTTGATGAACGCCGTTCCGTTGCTGATCCGGATTTCGGGGCAGGTTTTCAGCTCTGCGGAATGATAGAGCCAGTCCGCATGGGCGAAAATGTTGTGAAACGTGGCCTTGATTTCTGCGAGCAGGGCCGGAATGTGGCGTCCGGCGAAAGCGGGGTCGAACAGGGTGAGGCTGGTGGTGTCGGGGTTGAACCAGACATTCGCGTTATGGGCGTCTCCGTGGGCCACCACGCCGCCGCTCTGGGCCAGTGCCTCGGGCGACAGGTTTTTAAGCGCGTTGTAAAAGCAGTCTTTCAGGGTGCGGTCGTAGCGAATGCCGTCGATCACCCAATGCAGTTCGAGAAGCTCGCTGCCGGTCAGGGTTGCGTCCGGAAATGTGAAAGTCCGTTCGGGGGCGAAGAATTTCGTTGCGCGGCTGCCGAGCGTGCCGGGCGGTTGATCCGGGGTGGTGAGGCGATGGTGAAAGAGCTGGTGGATGGGTTCGTCCGCGCTCTGTTGGCCGGTGATCGGGTGCCATGAGCGCAGGTAGACTGTGGCGCTCAGGGCGTCCAGGTCCTGCTGGGCGTGTCTGAGGGCCGGGGCATCCGCGCCCGGCAGGGGCGTGTCACCGTCAGCGGCGCGGGCGGCATCGGCGAGTTTCGGGATGGTTTTGAGCGGGTAGAGCAGGATCTGCCGCCCGACACGGCGGCAGACATGGGCGGGCATATCGACCGGAAATCCGGCTTCCAGCAGGATTTCGCCCCTGTAGAATTCCTGGAGGACGGAGTCTTCGTTTTCCTCATGGTGGAATTTGAAGAAAAAGCGTTCTCCGGTGTCACGGGTCATGAAACCGTTGACGGAGTTCAGGCTGTAATCATCCGCGCCGAGTGTGACGTCCGTGATATGGAAGCCGAATTCTTCCGCGATCATGCGCGACAGGAGGTCCGCAGCCAGAGCGGGGTTTCCGCTCCGGGCTGCGGCGAGGATGCCTGCCGCGTTGACGGTTTCCTCGCGGGCTGTTTGGGGACTCATCGGGGCTGGATCTTTGGCATGGGGCGGGTCGAGGAGACGGCGCGGGCATGGCCTGAGAAGTTTTCGTAGAGGGCGAAACGTTCCGCATGGCGTGCGGCTTCGGGGTACGCTTCGGGCGAGACGCGTGCGAAGGACATGCGCTTCATGAAGTCATGGACCGAGAGCGGGGAGTGGGTGCGGGCAGCGCGGTTCGTGGGGAGCACGGCGTTCGGGCCGAGGACGTAGTTGCACAATGTGACGGGAGAGGCGGTGCCGAGAAGGACTTCGCCTGCATTGCGGATGCGGCCGAGATCCGCCATCGGATCGACTGTCAGGATTTCGAGATGTTCGGGCGCGTAGGCGTTCGTGAAATCGACGGCGGCGCTGAAATCCTTGGTCAGGATCACCCCGCCATGCGCGCCGCCCAGAACAGCGCGGGAGAAATCGGCGCGTTTGGGGTCCATTTCGGCCCAGTGCGCGGGCAGGGCGGCAATGACGCCTTCGGCCACGCGCCGACTGCTGGTGACGAGCCAGGCGGAGGAATCCGGGCCGTGTTCGGACTCGATGATGAGGTCCAGCGCTGCCAGAACCGGATCGACGCTGTCATCGGTCAGGATGATGCTCTCGCTGGGGCCTGCGGGGATGCCGGGGTCGATCCGGTCGGACAGCAGGCGCTTAGCGGCGACGACATACGGGCTGCCGGGGCCGACGATCTTGGCGCAGGCGGGCACGGTTTCCGTCCCGAAAGCCACGGCGGCGACGGCCTGTGCGCCGCCGCATTTATAGACTTCCTCGACCCCGATGAGGCGGGCGGCTACGAGGGTTCCGGCGTCGACGGTGCCGTCGGGGGAGGGCGGTGTGACGATAATCAGACGCGGGACGCCAGCCACTTTTCCGGGGATGGTCGTCATGTTCACGACGCTGGGGAAGCTGCCCTTGCCGCGCGGGACGTAACAGGCCACGGAGTCGATGGGGATGTTGCGGTCTCCGGCCCAGATGCCGGGCTGGACCTCGATCATCCAGCTTTCTTCCGGCTTTTGCGCGTCGTGAAAGCGGCGGATGTTTTCGATGCCGTATTTGATGGATTCGAGGACGTCAGGCTCGATGCTGGCGAAGGCGGCGTCGAACTCTTCCGGCGTGGCCCGGATGCTCATTTCGGGGGCGGTCACACCGTCGAAAGCCTGTGCGAAATGACGCAGGGCGGCGTCGCCTTCGGTGCGGACGCGCTCGATGATCGGTTTGACGCGCTCGAAAAACACCGACAGGTCGCTCTCTGTGCGTTGCAGCAGGGCTTCGGGGATTGTTTCGGCTTGGGTCAGATCATGGAAGGTGATGTTTTCAGACATCGGGTCTCTCTTTTCGGGTCGGAAGGGTGGAAGGATCAGAGCGCGGCGAGTGTTCCGCCGTCCACGTACAGGACCTGTCCGGTGATGTAGGCGGAGGCTGTGGAGCAGAGGAATTGCAGGGGCCCTGCGAGGTCGTCAGGCAGTCCGAAGCGTGCGAGGGGGATGCCCGACAGCATTTTTTCCCGCCATGCGTCGTTGCGGAAAAACGTGTCGGTCATGTCCGTATGGAAGTAGCCGGGCGCCAGGGCGTTGACCCGGATGCCCCGAGGCGCCCATTCGACGGCGAGGCTGCGTGTCAGGCCGAGGATGCCGGATTTCGAGGCGCTGTAGGGGACGGCCTTTGCGACGCCCGCGGCCGAGGTGAGGGAGGCGAGGTTGATGATGCTGCCTCCGTCCGGCATCAGGCGGGCGGCCTGCTGGGCCACGAAGAACGGCCCTTTCAGGTTGGTGTCCAGAAGGCGGTCCCACAGGGCTTCGTCCACGTCGTCGCAGGCGCGGAGAGTTTCGTCGCCCGCATTGTTGACGAGGATGTCGAGCGTTCGGCTTTCGCGGGCGACCCGGAAGAAGGCCTCGCGGATCGTGCCAAGTTTGCTGACATCAATGACGAGCGGATGCAGAGTCAGACCGTCGGAGAGGGCCTCGGAGCGGGCTGCATCGAGAGTGTCGGCGTTGCGTCCGGAGATCCAGACGTTCGCGCCGCAGCGGGCGAGGTGGAGGGCCATGGCTTTCCCCAGGCCGCGTCCGCCGCCGGTGATGAGAGCCGTTTTGCCTGCCAGCGAGAAAAGCGGGGCGACCTCTACCATGTTCCGTCCGTACCGTTAGGGGCGATTAGGGTTTTCAGGCGGTTTTCCGCGCCTGAGCGCAGATGGGTATAGAGGGCCGGCAGATCGATGAGGGCTGCGGCCGGAGTGATTAGCTGGTCGAGAAACGGAACGAGGCCGGGGAGACACTGGATGGCGGCGGGCATTTCGTCTGCGAAGGCGCTGACGCCCCGGATGTCGAGTTCCCGTTCCACGATCAGGTTGAGGTCGATCCGGGGTGTCTGATGGAAAATGCCGGCCAGCACGAGCCTGCCGCCCGGAGCGAGGCGCTGGCAGGCCATTTCTACAACGGAGGCGGCTCCGGTGGCGTCGAGAACAAACGCGGGGCCTTCCGGGCCGAACAGGGTGTTCCAGTCTTCTGCGTCCGGAGGGAGGGAGGCCGTGCCGATGGTTTCGGCGAGGAGTGTCTGGCGCCCGATGTTGCGTTCAAGCAGATGGACGTCATGGCCATGCTGCCGAAGCAGGAGGGCGGCTAGCCCTCCGATCGTGCCGCCGCCGCAGATGATGACCGGAGAACCGGGTGTCGGGGCGAGGCGGTTGACGGCGTGGAGGGAGACGGAGAGCGGTTCGACGAGGGCGCCGTATCTCAGGGGGAGTGTGTCGGGGAAAGGCAGGACCTGAGTGGCGGGCAGGATGACGTCCTGCGCGAAGCCGCCGTCGCAGCTTTCTCCAATGAAGCTCAGGTTCCGGCACAGGTTTTTTCGGCCAGAGCGGCACGACTGGCAGGTTCCGCAGCCGACCCTTGAATCCGCGATGACGGGTGTGCCGACTGTCAGTGAACCGCAATTGCCGCTGGTTTGGGTGATGGTTCCGGAAAATTCGTGGCCCGGTGTGACGGGACAGCGGGAAAGCCACTGCCCGGTCTGGAAATTGTGCAGGTCGGACCCGCAGATCCCCGCTGCTTCGACCCGGATGCGGACACAGCCGTCCGGCAGGTCCCGCGATATCGGGACGGGGAGAACCTGAATGTCTCCAATGCCGGAAAAACGGGCAGCAAGCACGAAATTCTTCCTTTCCCATCAGACTGAGGCCGGGCCTCATTTCTCTATTCCGGTATAGATATGATGAAGCCGGAATGAAAAGACTGATCGGGAGGAACTGCGCGTAGCTTTTTCCGGGGTAGGGCTTCAGGAAATATGCACCAGAAACACATTACCAATACGGAAAAATGTATGTTTTATAATGATCTGATATTGCAATGGAACGTGGCAGTGTCAGCATCTTTCCGCATGGCGGATTGACGGGCAGAAGGACGGAGAGTGGCGCGATGGAGACCATTGGCACACTGGAAATAGAGACGATTTACCCCATTTCTCCGGATCGCCGTCATGGGAGTGCGAAAGACCTGTTTACGGTCTGGTTCGGGCCGAATCTCATGATGCTGACGGTCGTAACCGGGGCGTTGGCGACGACGGTTTTCGGGCTGTCTCTGGTTCCTGCGCTACTGGCGCTTCTGGCGGGCAATCTGGTGGGCGGCATTTTCATGGCGCTGCATGCGGCTCAGGGGCCTCGATTAGGTGTGCCGCAGATGATCCAGACGCGGGGGCAGTTCGGGCTGTTCGGGGCGGTTCCTGTGACAGCGGTGATTGTGCTGATGTATGTCGGGTTTGCGGCCTCAAATCTTGTTCTGGGAGCGGAGGGGCTTCAGTCATGTTTTCCGGGGCTGGGGCGGTTTCCGGCCATTCTGATCATTCAGATTCTGTCCATCGTTCCTGCCATCCTTGGCTATCATGTGATCCATGTTGCGGCGCGGATTCTGACGCTGCTGTGCGGGGCGGCCGTGCTGGTCTGTCTGTGGCAGGTCATGGGTGTGCACCCGGCGGTGCATGATATTGTGGCGTCGTCATGGAGCGGGACGGGTATTCTGCGGACCCTGTCGCTGGCGGCTTTATGGCAGATTGCCTATGCGCCTTATGTTTCGGATTCGTCGCGATATCTTCCGGCGGGGCCGAAAAGCGAAAAATATGCGTTTCTGGCGTGTTTTTCGGGGTCCGTTTCGGGGTCGATGCTGGCCATGGGGCTGGGGGCTGCGATCGGGATCGTGGCGGGTGGGGCGCATGTCATTCAGGCGCTTACGGCGATTCTGGGCGTAACGGCGGTGCCGGTTCTGCTGGCGCTGTCCATCGGCATTGCGGTGGCGAATGCCATGAATGTCTATTGCGGGGCGCTCTCGACGCTGACTGTGGCGCAGACGTTCACGCCGGACCGTCATTACGGCAAAGGCGCGCGGCTTGTGGTGACGGTGGGGCTGCTGTCGCTGGCTTTCGGCATGGCCACGCTCATGGCCGATCAGTTCATGACGGCTTACAGCGAGTTTCTGGAACTTCTGATGTCGGTCATGATCCCGTGGACGGCGATTAACCTGACGGATTATTACATTCTCCATCATGGAGACTATGACGTCGCCTCTTTCTTCAAGAAAGACGGCGGGATTTACGGGTATTACAACACGCCGGCCCTGATCTGTTACGGGGTCGGGATTGCGGTGCAAATTCCGTTTCTGGCGACCAATCTTTATACGGGAAGTATGGCAAAAGTGTTGGGAGGAGTGGATGTTTCCTGGGTGGTGAGCCTCATCCTGACGCCGGTAATCTATATTGTTGCGGAGCGGACGTTCCGGCGGAAAGTTCTGCCTGCGGGAGAGCGGGCATGACGCTTTTATACAATGCGCGGATTGCGCTTCCGGGCGATGAGCGATTTGAAGGCGCGGTCCTTCTGCGCGATGGGCGGATTGCGGCAATTGGCGAGTGTCAAGCGTTGCTTGACGGCTGCGGGGCGGATGTGGAGCAGGTGGATCTAGGGGGCGCCTGTGTCCTTCCGGGGTTTGTGGACAGCCATCTTCATCTGTTGATGGGGGCGGAATATCTGTCGAATATCGGCCTGCGGGACGCCAGAACGATGGCGGAAGTCGTGGGGCGGGTGGAGGCGTTTGCCGCTGCGCATCCAGAGCGGGAATGGCTTGTAGGGCTGGAATGGAGCTACGGCTATCCGGATCTGCCGCCCGAAGGTTTTGACCGTGCGATGCTTGATGCGGTGGTGCTGGACCGGCCGGTTTTTCTGAGGTCCGGCATGGCGCATGCGGCCTGGGCCAACAGCAGGGCGCTCGAACTTGCGGGCATTGATGCGTCCACGCCGAACCCGGAGGGCGGGGAAATCGTGCGCCGTCCGGATGGGTCTCCGACGGGGTGGCTCAAGGAAGAGGCGGGTAAGCTGGTCGGGGCGCATGTGGTGCCCATGGATGAGGCGCTGGTTCGGGACGGTCTTGAGCGCGTTCTGGAGGAAATGGCTCGTTGCGGGATCACGAGGGTTGAGAGCGCGGCCTATGACGAAGGGCTGTTTCCGGCGCTTGCGGAGATGGAAGCCTCCGGCGCGCTGACCTGTCGGGTCGGGGTCATGGTCGAGATGCCGCCGCCGGAGCTTTCGGAAAAGCGGCTGGCCGAGATCGGGGAGCTGCGTCGGCGGTATCATTCGCCGATGCTGAGTCTGGACGGGGTAAAGTTCTTTCTGGATGGCGTTCTTGAATCGCATACGGCCAGCATGCCGCAGGGTTATGCGGACCGGCCGGACGAGACGGGAACGCTGGTCTGGAAGCCTGAGGCCTATCACTCCGCTGTGCGGCAGGTGTCCGAGGCGGGGTTTCAGATCTGGACGCATGCGATCGGCAGTGGGGCGATCCGGCTTGCGCTGGATGCCTATGCGCAGGTTCCCGAAGCGACGCGCTCCCTGCGGCATCGCGTCGAGCATGTGGAAATTCCGTTTGCCGGGGATATTCCCCGGTTCAAAGAGCTGGGTGCGGTTGCCTGTCTTCAGCCTGTGATGGTTGCGCCGTCCGATGAATGGATGGGGATGGACGGGGTGTGGGCGCAGCGGGTGCGCGAGAGCGAGCAGGAGCGGGCGTTTCCGAACCGGTCGCTTCTGGATGCGGGCAGTGTCGTGGCGTTCGGGACGGACTGGCCGATCGTGTCGCTGTCGCCGCTTCGGGGGATCGGCAAGGCCGTGACCCGCCGGAGCCTTGCGGGAGGCGCGGCGTTCGTTCCGCAGCAGGCCATCAGCGTTGACGAGGCGCTGTATGCCTATACGGCGGCGGGGGCTTTTGCCTGTCATCGTGAGGGGCAGGAAGGCAGCATCGAGGTCGGAAAACTGGCGGATCTGGTGATTCTGGATGCGGATCCGGCTGATGTGCCGCCCGAGCGGATTTCGGAAATTTCGGTTCTGATGACCGTTCTTGGGGGGCGGGTCGTTTATGACGCGCGTTGATGACGGTGTCTTTTCCGGTGTTGCGGCGTCCGCGCGGCGGCGTCTTCCCCGGCTGTTTGCGGATTATGTCGATGGGGGCGCGCATGGAGAATGGACCATGGTGCGGAACCGTGAGGCTTTCCGCGAATGGGGGATCGTGCCGCGGGGGCTGAAGAACGTCGAGACCGTGGATGCGGGTGTGCGCTGTTTCGGGCAGGAGTGGGCAGCGCCGTTCATGCTCGCGCCGGTCGGCTTTGCGGGGATGTTGCATCCGGACCGCGAAACGGGCGCCGCGCGTGCGGCGTTGCGCTGCGGGGTGGGGATGGCCGTTTCCACCTTTTCCATTGATCCGATGGAAGCGGTTGCGAAAGTCGGGGGCGCGCCGCTTGCGCAGATCTATGTTTTCCGGGACCGGGGTCTGACGCGGGACATGCTGGCCCGTGCGGCGCAATGCGGCATGGACGGCATTATCGTAACGATTGATACGGCTATTACGCCCGTGCGGGAGCGGGATGTGCGGAATGGATTCCGCCATCTTTCGCGGCCCACGCTGATGCAGATGGCGGGGATGATGGCCCATCCGCGCTGGTGTCTGGGCATGGTGGGGCGCGGGACGCCGGCGATCGGAAATCTGGCCGCCTATACCTCGGCGCACGGTATCATGGGGCAGGCCAAGGATATGGCCGCGCAGATTGATCCCACGCTCGACAGGGCCGGGCTTGAATGGCTCCGGAGCGAATGGAAGGGGCGGCTTGTTGTGAAGGGCGTCATGCACCCGGAAGACGCAGGGAACGCTATTGCGGCGGGTGCGGATGGGGTGATCGTCTCCAATCATGGTGGACGGCAGATGGACCCGTCTCCGGCGACGCTGGACGTTTTACCGCAGATTGTGGACGTCGTTGAGGGCAGGGGCGATATCGTTCTCGACAGTGGCATTCGCCGGGGCGGGGACGTTGTGACGGCGCTGGCGCTGGGGGCGACGGCCGTTTCCATCGGGCGTCCGTGGGCCTGGGCGCTGGCTGCGGGCGGTGAGGCCTCCGTGGAGAAAGCCATCCGCGCGCTGTCTCAGGAAGTGGTGGATATTCTGGGGCTGGCCGGTCTTGAAGACATCGCTGCCCTGCGCAGGCGCGGGCCGCAGGCTCTATGGAAATTATAGTCCGACATGTCCGGGCCTGAGGGCCTGCAGGATGTCTGAAGACGGAAGAGAGCAGACCGGATGACGAAAAATACCGAGTTTTATACGAAGCGTGCTGCCGAACTGTCATTGCGCAACGACTGCTGGATTGACGGGCGGTTTGTTCCGGCTCTTTCGGGGCAGCGGTTCGAGACCGTCAATCCGGCGACGGGCGCTGTTCTGGCGCAGGTGGCGCGGGGCGATGCCGGGGATATCGACCGGGCCGTTGTCAGCGGGCGGGCCGCCTTTGAAAGTGCTGTCTGGTCTGGCCTGACACCGGCGGAGCGCAAGGCCGTTCTGCTGCGCTGGGCGCAGCTTGTGCGGGACAATCTTGAAGAACTGGCCCTTTTGGACACGCTGGATGTGGGCAAGCCGATTTCCGATACGCTCACGATTGACGTGCCGGGTGCTGCGGCTATTCTGCAATGGCATGCTGAGGCCATCGACAAGCTGTATGACGAGATTGCACCGACGGGCGGGCGGGATCTTGCGATGGTGCGCCGGGTGCCGCTTGGGGTTGTAGGTGTGGTGGTGCCGTGGAATTTTCCGCTGGATCTCGCGATCTGGAAAATTGCGCCGGCTCTGGCTGTGGGAAACTCAGTTGTTCTTAAGCCTGCCGAGCAGTCTCCGCTGTCCGCATTGCGCCTTGCGGAGCTTGGGTCCGAAGCCGGTCTGCCAGCGGGTGTGCTGAACGTCGTGACGGGGTTAGGGCATGAGGCGGGGCGCGCTCTGGGGCTGCATCCGGATGTGGACTGTCTGGCCTTTACCGGTTCGACGGAGATCGGAAAGCTCTTTCAGGGCTATGCCGGTGAGAGCAACATGAAGCAGGTCTGGCTGGAGACGGGCGGGAAGAGCCCATGTCTGGTATTTCCTGATGCCGATTTGGAGGCTGCTGCGGACAAGGCAGCCTGGGGTATTTTCTTCAATCAGGGGCAGGTCTGTTCGGCGAATTCGCGTCTGTTGGTACATGAAACGATCGCGCAGGATATGATCGGGCGGCTGAAGGCCAGAGCCGAGGCTCTTGTGCCCGGTAATCCGCTGGACCCGTCTACGCGGCTGGGGCCGATGGCGACGGTGGAGCATGCGGACCGTGTTGCCGGTTTCATTGAAGCCGGACGTCAGAGCGGCAGACTTGTGACGGGGGGAGGGCAACTGACCCATGGGGCATCGCGGGCCTATATCCAGCCGACGGTTTTTGCGGATGTTGCGTCGGACGCCACGATTGTGCGCGAGGAGATTTTCGGACCTGTTCTGGCTGTCCAGACGTTCCGGGACGAGGATGAGGCGGTGGCTCTGGCCAATGATACGCCTTACGGTCTGGCGGCGTCCGTCTGGACCCGGGACATCACGCGGGCTTTGACAGTTTCGGACAGGCTGAATGCGGGAACGGTGTCGATCAATACCGTTGATGCGTTGTCTCCGATGACGCCGTTCGGGGGCATGAAGCAGTCCGGTTTCGGACGTGACCTCTCGCTTCACAGTTTCGATAAATATTCTGCTCTGAAGACGGTCTGGATCAAATACTGATCCGTTCGGGCGCGTGTTGGGGTTTTGCGGAGAAATCTGATGGTAACGCTTGCAATCAGTGCAGAAGGGCCGGGCGTCTGGGAGAGCTGGCGGAATGCTTTCCGTGAGGTGGCGCCCGGTATCCGGACGGCGTCGTGGTTTGATCCGGCGTTTGATCCGTCCAAAGCCGATTATGCGCTGGTCTGGGACCCGGCTCCTGGAGAAATGGCGAAAATGCAGCATATGCGCGCCATTTTCTGTAGTGGGGCGGGGGTGAACCATCTGGTGGGTCGGGAAGATTTTCCGAAGGATGTCATGCTGGTCCGTATGGGGGGAGACCAGACGGCGGTTCTGATGGCGGATTATGTGCTGTGGGCGATCGTTTCGCTGCTGCGTGATGCGCGGACCTGGGCCTTGCAGCAGGAGAAGAAAATCTGGCGTCGCAATCTTGAATACCGCACGAGTGCGGAGACCACGATCGGGATTCTGGGATATGGCAATCTGGGGTCGGCTGTGGCGCAGCGCCTGTCAAAGGCCGGGTTTCAGGTTTCGGCGTGGTGTCGCCGGGTGCGGCCGATTGAGGATGTTGCGCTGTATTTCGGAGAGGACGGCAAGGTCGATTTTCTCGGAAAGACAGATATTCTGGTCAATCTTTTGCCAAGTACGCCGCAGACGCGCGGTCTGATTGATGCGGAGTTTCTGTCCCATCTGAAGCCGGGGGGCAGTCTGATCAATGTGGGGCGTGGCGAGCAGGTGGTGGCGGAAGACCTGATTTCGGCGCTCGACAGCGGGCGGATGCGGGGGGCTGTGCTGGATGTTTTTGCGCAGGAGCCACTGCCGCAGGATGCTGTTTTCTGGGAGCACCCGAAAGTTTTCGTGACCCCCCATGTTGCGGCCGAGGCGTCCTGCAAAATGCAGGCGGCTTATGTCGCCGGGGCTATCGGCGAGATCGAGGCGGGGAAGACTCCCGCCCTGACCTATCACCCTGACTGGGGATATTGAGAACGCTTACCTTCAGGCTTTTGAAAGGTCGTGCATGACCTCCGTGATGCTTTCGCGGAGGATGTCTCCAATTCTGGCGATCTGCTCTTCCGACAGGATCAGTGGTGGGGATAGAATCAGGATATGTCCAAGCGGGCGGGCGACGAGGCCTTTTTCCTGAGCCTTGCGCGCGACCAGCATGCCAATGTTGAGCTTGGCATCGAAGAGGGTTTTGCTGGTCCTGTCCCTGACGAATTCTATGCCCATCATAAAATGGCTGCCGCGGACTTCGCCGACGATGTCGAGATCTTCCAGCGTGCGTAATGTGTTTTCAAACAGCTTGCCCGTGACGAGTACCCGTTCCGGGATCTGTTCGGCTTCCATTAGGGCGATATTCGCCAGACCGGCGGCGGCGGCGGCCGGATGGCCGGCATAAGTCATGCCGTGGGTGAAGATGCCGTCCGGGCCGGACACCACATCGTAGATTTCGTCGGTCATGATCGTGGCGGCGAGGGGCTGATAGCCGGAGGTGACGCCTTTTGCGATGGTGATCATGTCCGGCTGGGTATCGAAAACCGCTTCGGAAGCGAAGAAATGTCCGAGACGTCCGAACGCCGTGACGACTTCATCGGCTACAAACTTGATATCGTATTCCCGACAGACGTCCTGAACGCGTCGGTGGTATCCTTTGGGTGGAACGATGACGCCGCCAGCTCCCATGATGGGTTCGCCAATGAAACAGGCGATGTTTTCGGGGCCAAGGCGTTCGATTTCATGGCGCAGGTCGGCGATGAGCAGATCCGTGAAGTCCGCCTCTGTCATCCCGTCGCCTTCGCGCCAGTAATGCGGTTTTTTCAGGTGATGGACGATCCCTTCGGCTTTTGACCAGCCTTTGGAATAGGCGGGGGTGGTCATTGCGATGGAGAGATAGGTCGAGCCGTGATACGCGCCGTGGCGGCTCAGGACGAGTTTCTTTTCGGGTTTTCCCAGGCGCTCGTAATAATGATGCAAGATGCGCACGGCGCCGTCATTGGCATCCGACCCTGAAGTGGAGAAATGGACGTGATTCAGGTTTTCAGGCGCCAGTTGCGCCAGTTTTTTGGCCAGTGCGGCGGCTGTGGGGTGCGTGAAGGTGTAGAAGGTGGAATAAAAATCCAGCGTTGAAAGCTGGTTGGAAATGGCGTCAATGATCTCGGGGCGTCCGTGACCCACGTTGACGCACCACAAACCGCCAATGCCATCAATCAATTCCTGACCGTTACTGTCACGAACCATGACGCCCTTTGCTGCAACGATTGCGGTGCGGGCATGGGGTTTCTTTAGACTGTCAAGATCCGCCCAGGACTGGACGAGATGGGTATCTGCCGCGAGAATGTCTTCGGTGGTGTAGGGTAGTGCAGACGGCATGTTCAGGTCCTCCATCTATAAGGGCTGTGCGGGATGCAGCTGCTGATGTGTGATGGTAGGCTCTGTGTGGATGGGACGTATATTGCCCTGAAGGGGTATAGCCGGATGTTTTGTCAGCAGGAACAGCAGCTTGGGGCGGTGATTTCAGCGCTGATGACTCCTGCGTTCGAGCAGTATCTTGTGGCGTGGCTCGAGAGTTGTGTCCCGATCGATAATCTGACGATCCTTTCCTATGGGAGGGATGGTCGGCCGAAGTGCCTGTTGACGCACTCAAAAGAAAAAAATGTCCATGCCCGGTTTGACAGTGCGTATTGCACGGGGATCTATCTGCTTGATCCGTTTTTTGTTGTGGACAGGGCCGGGACGCCTTCGGGGCTATATCGTCTTGAGGATATTGTTCCCGATCATTTCGCTGCGTCGGACTATTACCTGAAATATTACCGGGATACGCATATTCTGGACGAGATGACGTATCTGGTCCGGATATCGGCGGATGTTTCCATTCATATCTGTCTCGGGCGCGATACGAGTTCGGGAGAGACATTTGTTGCGGCGGAGTGGGAAAAAGCTCTCGCCATTCAGCCTGTTGTAGCAGCGCTGGCGGGGAGACACTGGTCAGGGCTTGAAGCTGCGCCGACCGCACATGCGCAGGATACCATGACGGAGTTCCGCGAGCAGTTTGAAAAGACGTATGGCATCGTGCTGACGGCGCGGCAGTCACAGACGGCTTTGCTGATTTTGCGGGGGCATTCCTCGCGTTCGATTGCAAGGCTGATGGGGGTGAGCGTGCAGACGGTGAAGGTGTTTCGCAAACAGATCCATACGCGCTGTGCCATTTCCTCGCAGGCGGAGCTTTTTGCGATGATGATGCCTGTTCTGGTCAGGCTGGGTGAGCAATAACGCTCTGGTTAGGTCACGTTGACAAAAGATCTATACGATTTGGCTGAGATCTGATTCACTTGCTGGCTGTGGGATAACGGGCAGAGAGAACAGGCATGGCACGAGGCGATCTGACGGATCAGGAATGGGCGATGATTGGTCCACTTCTGCCGCCTGAGCGTGGACGTTGGGCACGTCCATCTGGAGACAATCGCCAGTTTCTCAATGGTATGCTGCATGTTCTACGAACGGGTTGCCCCTGGCGGGACATGCATGAACGCTACGGCAAGTGGAACTCGGTCTATGTCAGGTTCCGGCGTTGGGCTGAACAGGGTGTCTGGGATGCTCTTTTACAAACCCTGGTAGATCTCGGGCTGACTGATAACTGGCAGCATATGATCGACAGCACCGTAATCCGCGCCCATTCACAGGCCACTGGGGCAAAAGGGGGGCTTATTCGGAGGCTTTTGGTCGGTCACGCGGCGGCTTTACGAGCAAAATCCATGCCCGATGTGACAATCAGGGACGCCCTCTCGGCTTTGTTCTTACCGGAGGCCAAGTCTCGGATTACAAAGCTATAGACGCCCTGATGAAGCTACCTGTCCCGAACCCCAAAGCCATGCTGGCCGACCGGGGCTATGACAGTGACAGTTTCCGCCAGGAACTGCTGGTCCACGGGATCCTGCCAGTCATTCCATCACGCAAAGGCCGCAGCGCTCCACAGAAAACAGACTGGCGGCGTTACAGGGATCGCAACCACATCGAGCGGATGTTCAACAGGCTCAAGCAGATGCGCCGCATAGCGACCCGCTACGACAAGACCGCTTTATCCTTCATGAGTTTCCTCAATATCGCCGCCGCAAAATTCTGGATTGGGTCTTTTGTCAACGTGACCTAGGTGTTTAGTCCCGTGTTTTGATGGGTTGGATTGATGATGAATCTTTCTGGCTCTGAAGTCCAGATTTTGCAGACGTATTCGTAAGGGGTAAGGCCACTGAGGGTCTTGAGCCTTCGCCCGAAATTA
>NZ_BEWP01000023.1 GCF_002723995.1 Gluconobacter kondonii
CTAGGTCGCGTTGACAAAAGGTCTATACGCTCATTCTGAGGTCTGATTCACTGTTGTCTTTAACGAAGACGATAAGGTGAAGCGGGGATGGCACGAGGGGATCTGACGGATCGTGAATGGGCGCTGATTGGTCCGCTTTTGCCATCCGAGCGTGGCCGTTGGGCACGGCCATCCGGAGACAATCGCCGGTTTCTCAACGGCATGTTGTATGTCCTGCGCACCGGTTGTCCGTGGCGGGACATGCATGAGCGCTACGGAAAATGGAACTCGGTCTATGTCAGGTTCCGGCGTTGGGCTGAACAGGGTGTCTGGGATGCCCTGCTGCAAACCCTGGTTGACCTGGGTCTGAGTGATGACTGGCAGCATATGGTCGACAGTACCGTGGTCCGCGCCCACTCCCAGGCAACGGGTGCAAAAGGGGGGCTCATACGGAAGGTTTTGGTCGATCACGCGGCGGTTTTACGAGCAAAATCCACGCCCGGTGCGACAATCAAGGACGTCCTTTCGGCTTTGCCCTTAGCGGAGGTCAGGTCTCGGATTACAAAGCCACAGATACCCTGATGGCGTTTGCGGTTCCAAACCCCAAAGCCATGCTGGCCAACCGGGGCTATGACAGCGACTGGTTCCGCCAGGATCTGCTGCTCCGTGGTATCCTGCCGGTTATTCCCTCACGAAAAGGCCGCAGTTCCACAGAAAACAGACTGGCGGCGTTACAGAGACCGCAATCGCATTGAGCGGATGTTCAACAAACTCAAGCAGATGCGGCGTATTGCAACCCGCTACGACAAAACCGCCTTGTCCTTCATGAGCTTCCTCAATATCGCCGCCGCGAGGCTTTGGATTGAATCTCTTGTCAACGGTACCTAACTAAGTTTCTCATCTCGCTAAAAAGCGTAGGTGACACTTGGTCGGCGAGTTGTTTTGTCTGGGATCGACGTAATTCGGAATATTTTTCGATATCAGTCGGATCTATATTGTAAAAATTCAAGAGGAACTTTTGAATAGAATCACCGCAATCCTGGATATTCCACTTTGACCCTTAATACCCGTAACGGGCATACCAGTGTGTATTGCGTGACCACCTGCTCCGCTGCGTGGTATTTGATATTTTGGTTTTGGTGTAAAGATAGAAAAACGTTAATCGCGACGGCGGACTTAAGTCATGACTACCTACGTAACGTGTGATACTGAAGGGTATCTTGTTTTCTTAACGATAAATAATGATTTTATATACATAAGAAATACCCATCCATCTCAGAAAAACATAGTGAAAACTATTAAAAATACTTTTCGTAGCGTTGATGATTCAACAAATATACAGAATAAACAAGCATACAATGATGTTTTTTATCCTGCATATGCACTAATAGATTCTGAAGATAACTTAACAAATGAATCACTCATTGCGTTCACTAAATACGAAGGGAAGATTGGGGATTATAATCCAAGAATATGGAGGGGATTATTTTCTAACCACGGGAATAAATTTTTTAATGATTTTCCGGGTAAATATTTTAATAGATCATCATGGGTTTCATCCCGAATTTCTTCGAAAAATATCTACAGTGATCTAGAGAATATATTCAGGTTTATAGAGCCTAATTACCAAAACCTTAATACTTTTAGTCATAAACTCAGAGAGATTCTTATAATTGCATGCACGGAAGTTGAATGTATTATGAGAATGATTTGTGATGATAACGTAGAAAAGGAGGATATACCTCGTAATAATTTTTATAAAACAGAACACTATTTTAATTTAAAGGAGGCTATGAAATTAGGTGAATGGTCTCTTACATTAAAAAATTACTCAGGATTGCAGCCGCTCAAGCCCTTTGAGCTTTGGCTAGAGGAAAACCCGACAAAATCCCTATTTTGGTATGATGCGTATAATAAGGTTAAGCATCATAGAGAAGAAAATATTAGAGAAGCAACGTTATTGAATGTTTTAAATGCAGTTTCTGCAATACATATTTTAAACTCTGCGCAATATGGGCCCGAGATTTATAGTGATCAGTATGGCAATGAATACAGTCCTTTCGATTTATTGTCCGCACCATATTTTGGAATCCAAAATGTACAAGTTATGAATTATGTCTCCGGATATCCTTTTGAATTCAAGCCAGTAAAATTTTTCGGCCGAGACTCTGGTAGACCATTCAAAAAAAAGTCGCAGAGCGAAAAAAAACGAAATAAACTCGTAAAGCCTGTGGACGCAACGTTTTGAAATGAACGTTTATGAGCGAATTGGGGCAGATTTTACATGCTTTTGCACTGATTTCGCGTGTGATCCGCAATCAGATTTTCGAGCATTCCTCTAAAAATCAGTAACTTTTAAGCTGCGTTTATGGCCGGACGCTCAGCTTTGAACGCCTCATGCAGTACGAGCAGCAGTTCGGCTGCACGATCAAGCGCACCGTCTCTCTGGAGCAGCTCGCAGAGCAGGGCACGCCGTATGCGGCTGCACTGGCGGCACCCGATCTGGCCCGCGCGTGCCTGTCGTCGCGGCCGATCCCGACCGTCCTCACACCAGCCTGGGAGTTTCCGGCCGGAGCGTTCGGACAGGGCGCAGGTCCGACCTGAAAAAAAGAAGAAAAAACAGAAGGTTAAAAAAGAAAAAGGAGGGGAGGGGGGCAGCACAGGTCAGCCCGCCCTGCAAGAGGTGGGTCCGTCCGTGTCCTCGCTGCGCTGCGGGCCGGGCGGTCCCGACGCTGCGCGTCGCTCTGGCAGGTCGCACTGTCCTGCGCTCGCCGGAGAGGGTCAGGAAAGGAAATAAAGACAATGTCAGCGACCCTCGAACGCTCCGCACAGGCGCACGCCTTCGACCTCAAACAGGCCCACGACGAGGGCTGGACGATCCTCGAAGGCTGCGGACCCGACAATGAAGAGACGCGTCTGGTGGGTCTGCATTGCAGCGATCCGCAGGCCTGGTGGCGCGTGGCGCGGAAGGCAGGCGAGGGTTCGACCTACCACCACGAGGCGCTGTCCCGACTGTCCGAGAACGAGCGCGAGCAGATCCGCCTGCGCTTCGGTCCCCTTTGACCCCGAACTGATGCGGGAGGCCTGACGCCTCTCTCCCCGCACTGATCCTGTTTTCCGGCCCCCCGGTCTGCCTCCGCGCAGCACCGGGCGCTGCCGCTTGTCCGGAGTTTTTCCATGTCCACGTCTCAACTGAGCTTCTTCGATACCTCAGCACTCGGCGGCAGCCAGTCCAATCTGTACTGGGGCGAGCTTCCGGGAGACCGCGCCCTTGAGGAAGCCGCCGCTGCGGCCCAACAGGTGGCAAAAGCCCCGGCCCCGATCCCCGCTGTCCTGCCGAAGGTGGACTTCGCCCTGACCGGAACGCGTGGCCTTGCCCAGGGCTGGAAAGAGCGTGCGCGGGACAATCTTGCGGCAATCCGCCTTCTGGCCACGCTGGAAGCAGAAGACCGCAACGCCAGCGCTGACGAGCAGGCCGTCCTTGCCCGTTTCACAGGGTTCGGGGCCGGAGAGCTGGCCAACAGCCTGTTCCCGCGTGCTGGCGAAACCTTCCGGGCAGGGTGGGAAGAGATCGGCAGCCAGCTTGAGGAACTGACCAGCCAGCAGGAGCGGGCGGGTCTGGCACGGGCCACGCAGTACGCCCATTACACGCCTGAGCTGATCGTTCATGCGATGTGGGATCTGGCCGCACAGATGGGGTTCCGGGGTGGCCGTGCGCTGGAACCGGGCTGTGGCACAGGGCTTTTCATGGCGAGCGTGCCTTCGAAGCTGGCCCCGAAAACCGCCTGGACCGCGATTGAGAACGACCCGCTGACGGCCCGGATCACGCGCAAACTGTTTCCGAACCAGTGGGTCCGGTCAGAAGACTTCACGACGGCCAAGCTCGCGGAACGCTACGATCTGGTCATTGGCAACCCGCCCTTCAGCAACCGCACGGTCCGGGGCACGGACGAGCTGGGCCGCCTTGGCCTGTCCCTGCATGACTACTTCATCGCCCGGTCTATTTCCCGTCTTCGTCCCGGAGCCGTGGCGATGTTTGTGACGTCGCGGTGGACGATGGACAAGTCCGATGCCGGCGCACGATCTTCGAGACGGCCGATTTCGTCGGTGGCGCACGCCTGCCGGCCGGAGCCATGCGTGACGATGCCGGAACCGACGTCGTGGTGGACGTTCTGGTGTTCCGCCGCCGCGCACCGGGTGAGGATGCAGGCGATGCGACATGGCTGGACGTCGCGGCGCTGGAGGACACCGACCAGGGCGAAGGCCCGCTGCGGATCAACCGCTATTTCGCGGAAAACGGCCAGCAGGTTCTCGGTCGGCATGACTGGACGAGCGGTCAGTTTGGCCCGGAATACACCTGCAAGGCCAATCCGCTTCAGATGCTGGACGAGGCCCTGCCGCTCGCCCTCGGCCGTCTCTCTTCGCTGGCCCGTTTTCCGAACCCGCAAACGCTCGATGTTGCGACAGTGACGGACAATCACGCCGCCGAGGTCGGAACGGCCGCAGACGGTGCCCTGCTGAAAGAGGGTAGTTATCTGCTGCACAAGGGCGTGCTGCACCAGATCATCGACGGCGAAACCGTACTGGTGAAGGTGAAGAAAGGCGAGCAGAAAGAAGGGATCTTCCAGAAGCACGCGGCCATCATCAAAGGTCTGATTCCTGTGAGGGACGCGGCCCGTCTGGTGCTGCGCGCCCAGGTGGAGAACCTGCCCTACAGCGCGCATCAGGCGGATCTCAAGCGCGCCTATCAGGCGTTCAGCCGTCAGTTCGGGCCGATCAACCTGACGAACACCACGACACGGGTGGATGAAGAGACGGGAGAGGAGAAATCCACGCAGCGCCGCCCGAACCTTCAGCCCTTCTACGACGATCCGGATGTGTGGCTGGTCAGTTCGATCGAGGAGTATGACGAGAAGAGCCAGACCGGCCGTCCGGGTCCGATCTTCAGCGAGCGCGTGATTCAGGCGCCGTCCGAGCCCGAGGTTCACGGCGCTCATGATGCGCTGGCGGTTTCCCTGCACGAGACAGGCGGCGTGGATGTCGAGCGTATTGCGGAGCTTCTGGGCCGCCCAGGTGAGGAGGTGCTCGCCGAACTCGGATCCTCGGTCTATCTCGATCCGATCCGCAGCACAGGTGGCCGTGAGGTCTGGGTGACGGCCGACGAGGCCCTGTCAGGCGCGGTTCGCACCAAGCTGGCGCAGGCCCGGGAGGCTGCCGAGCGCGACCGACGCTATCTGCGCAACGTCGCCGCCCTGGAAGAGGTTCAGCCCGAAGACCTGCGCCCGTCCGACATTACGGCCCGCCTGGGTGCTCCGTGGATCCCGGTGCCGGATGTCGAGGCCTTTGTTGCAGAGGTCATGGGGGTTCGCACGACCATTCACCACACGATGGAGGTAGCGACCTGGAGCGTGGACAAGAGCGGCTTTTCCGGCAAGGCCGAGGCCACCTCGGTCTGGGGAACACAGCGCCGTCATGCCGGGGATCTGCTGGATGATGCGCTCAATCAGGCCAGCCCGAAAATCTGGGACACCTGGCGCGATGTAAATGGCGAACACCGTGAACTGAATACGAAGGAGACCGAGGCGGCCAAGGAGAAACTGGCCGCGATCAAGACCGCGTTTGAAACGTGGGTCTGGCAGGACACTGACCGCGCCGAGCGTCTGGTGCGGCTGTATAACGATGCGTTCAACAACCTTGTCCCGCGCACGTTCGACGGCTCCCACCTGAAACTGCCGGGAGCGAGCACGGCAATCAGCCTGCGCGACCATCAGAAGCGGGTGATCTGGCGGATCATCGCCAAGGGCAGCACCTACATGGCCCATGCGGTGGGGTCCGGGAAGACGTTCTCGATGTGCGCGGCCGTGATGGAGCAAAAGCGGCTCGGCCTGATTTCCAAGGGCATGATCGTGGTGCCGGGCCACTGCCTTGCGCAGATGGCGCGTGAGTTCATGATGCTCTACCCGAACGCCCAGATCCTTGTGGCGGACGAGACGAACTTCGTGAAGGACAAGCGCCAGCGCTTCCTGGCCCGGGCGGCCACGGGGAACTGGGACGCCATTGTCATCACGCATGACGCCTTCAAGTTCGTGCCGGTCGAGAGCGCGTTCGAGCAGGAGATGGTCGAGGACCAGATTGCCTCCTACGAAAGCCTTCTGGAGAATGTGAGCCGCGATGACCGTCTGTCGCGCAAGCGCATCGAGCGCCTGAAGGAAGGGATGGAAGCCAAGCTGAAAGCCCTGTCCAGCCGCAAGGACGATCTGGTGCATCTCGGCGAGATCGGGGTGGACCAGATCCTCGTGGATGAGGCGCAGCAGTTCCGCAAACTGTCTTTCGGGACCAACCAGTCCGACCTGAAGGGGATCGACCCGAACGGCAGCCAGCGCGCCTGGGATCTGTTCGTCAAAACGCGCTACCTCGCCAAGCGTAATCCCGAGCGCGTGTTGGTGATGGCGTCAGGCTCGCCGATTACCAACACCCTGGGCGAGATGTTCTCGATCCAGCGTTTCATGGACCTGCCAGCCCTTGTCGAGCGTGGCCTGCACGAGTTCGACGCCTGGGCCGCAAGTTTTGGCGAGACCCGCACGGAGCTGGAGCTTCAGCCGAGCGGGCTTTATAAGCCGGTCACGCGCTTTTCGGAGTTCGTGAACGTCGCCGATCTGATGGCGATGTATCGCGACTTTGCCGACGTGGTGCAGCAGGACGACCTGCGACGCTACGTGAAACTGCCCGAGATTGCGGGCGGCAGGCGTGAGATCGTCGTGGCCGACAGCGGGGACGCCTTCCGCGAGTATCAGAAGACGCTCGCCGAGCGGATCAAAACGATTGAAGAGCGCACGGGCAAGCCCCAGAAGGGCGACGACATCCTGCTGTCCGTCATCACTGATGCCCGGCACGCGGCCATTGACCTGCGTTTCGTACGGAACTGGGCGGATAATGACAACAGCAACAAGCTGAACGTCATGATCCGCAAGGTCTTCCAGATCTGGCAGGACACGTCCGCCAATCGCTACACCGACCCTGAGACGGGACGGGAGTACGACCTGCCCGGTGCCACGCAGATGGTGTTCTCGGATCTGGGCACGGAATCGGCGCTGGAGACACGCGGTTTCTCGGCCTATCGCTGGATCCGCGACGAGCTGATCCGCATGGGCGTGCCGCGCGACGAGATCGCCTTCATGCAGCATTACAAGAAGAGCACGGCCAAGCAGGCGCTCTTCCGCGACATGAACTCCGGGCGCAAGCGCATCCTGATCGGATCGTCAGCGACCATGGGAACGGGTGTGAACGCGCAGCAGCGCCTGATCGCCCTGCATCACCTCGATGTGCCCTGGCTGGTCTCGGACATCATCCAGCGCGAGGGCCGGATCGAGCGACAGGGCAACCAGAACCCGGTGATCCAGCTCTACGCCTACGCCCTGAAGGGGTCGGTGGACGCGACGAACTGGCAGATGCTGGAGCGCAAGCAGAAGTTCATCTGCCTTGCCATGTCCGGAGACCGGACAATCCGCCGTCTGGAAGATGTGGGGGCAGAAGCCAACCAGTTCGCCATGGCCAAGGCCCTTGCGTCAGGAGACGAACGCCTGATGCAGAAGGCGGGACTGGAGGCCGAACTGGCCCGTTTGGAGCGGTTGCAGGCCGCGCATCACGACGATCAGTATAACGTCCGTCGCGCCATCGACCGCGCCGAGCGTGACCGTGAGACGGCGCAGGCTGTGATCCCGCGTCTTCAGAACGACATCGCACGGCGTGAGCCCACACGCGGTGAAGCGTTCCGGCTGGTGCGCAAGGACCGGGAGATGACCGAACGTGAGAAGGCCGGTCAGTGGCTTCTCTCGCAGGCCCGCCTCGCCGCGAAGTCCGGGGAGAAAGGCAAGTGGACGCTCGGTAAGATCGGCGGCTTCGAGATCCTGTGCGAGACCTGGCGCACCCGCTTTGACGGGGAGGAGACGTGGGACGCGACCCTTGGCCTTGTGCTGGACGGGCGGATCCTCGGCATGGACTTTGACCGCGAGACAAGCCCGGTTGGGCTGGTCAGCCGCATCGAGAACGCGCTGTTGCGGTTCGAGGCGGAACTGGCGGACGCACGCCGTCAGGTGGAGGAAGCCGAACGCAAGCTCCCCGGCTATCGCGCCCGTGTGGGTCTGGCGTTCCCGGAGGCGGCGCTGTTGCAGGAGAAACGCGAGGCCATGGCGGCCCTTGAGGCAGATCTGGCAGCCGATACGCAGCGCCGAGAGGAAGCGGAAAAGGCGGAAGCGAAGGCCGCGCTAGAGGATGAGGCTGTAACCGTAGAGGCCGCCTGATCTCACCCAGACTGTGTCCAAAACGGACACAGTCTGAAAAAAGCCGACAGCAGCCTTCTGAACGCAAAACGATCAATCAGGAGACTTGAATATTAGATCGCTCAAGATATTCGTCAACGGCCGACGGCTCGTCAATAATCCGAGCGAAATTGAGGTCTTCGTCGGTGACAGTCAAATCTATTGCGGATTTAGGAATTGGGAGTATTGCTCTTCCCCCATCGACAACTACGAGATGTTTTCTTTCTAAATGGGATTGTCCGTAGCGCACGTCGAAATATTTGCTGTATGCGTGTGGGTCGGGGTGTTTATTCGCCCAAGGCTCAGAAAATTCTCTTCTTTCAGCTTCATCATCACGCTTAATATTCAGATTCAAATCATTCTTGTATGTGAATGTTCCTCGCGCGTCATCAATTACCCAATCCGAGCGCGAGGATGTAGCCAAAATTTGGATTGCTTCATCGTAATTCACTGTATTCGATCCTCGGAAATATTTCATTCTTATGAAAGATAAGTCTTCCCCATGCGATTACAAGCCGAGGGTTGGTTCGGGCTAGCAGCGGGTCCAGATTGGGACGAAACCACCTGCAATTAGGGGCGAGCCGAAGACCGTAAAGGATAAAAAAGGGAGAGGCAGGGCTCTCACGAACCAGCCAGCCGCGCAAGGCTCAGGCCGGGCGCGCTTCGCGCGGCCTTGCGCGGCTGGCTGGCCCGTGACGCGGGAGGGACATCTGAAAAATTATAGAAAGAGCGTCCCATGGCCGAGCTTCGCCGCGTTGATCCGAAAACCCTTGTGCCCAACCCGAACAATCCGCGCTCTTCCATCGGAAGCCTTGAGGAACTGCGCAAACTCGCCCTGAATATCAAGGCGATTGGCATCCTTCATCCTCCGGCCGTCCGGGAACTGGAAGACGGCCGCCTGATGATCGTGGCAGGCCACCGTCGGACGAAAGGCGCCATCTATGCGGGCGTTCCTGAAATCGACGTTTATGTCGGAGACCAGAGCGAAGACCTTGATGCCCTGGCCGCCGTCAGCGAGAACTTCGTCCGTCTGGACATGACGGAGCCGGAGCAGTGGAACAGCGTCACCCGCCTGCGCGAGCAGCTCGGCTATACAGACCAGCAGGTCTGTGCCGCCCTGATGGTCACGCCGAGCTATCTCAAGCGTCTCAGCCTTCTGGCGAAGCTGCACCCGCCCATTCTGGATGCCATCGCCCTCGGCCGAGGCCCTGATGAGCGGCAGCGCAAGATCATCGCGCAGGCCTCTCTGGAAGAGCAGCGTGACGCATGGGCGGAAATGTTTTCCGAGAGCGTGGAAGACGACGAGGATCCGGCCGAGTATCGCGTGAAGGCCGAAGATCCGGAGGACACCGTGGCCTGGGGCGCACTTGCCCGGAATCTTGAACAGAAGGAATGGTACGCCCGCAACGTCCGGTTTGGCGACGAGCTTGCCCGCAGGCACAATATCGTCTGGATGGAGGATCTGTTTGCCGAAGCCGATACGGACAGCCGCTATACGCTCGATGCCACGGCTTACGCGGCCGCACAGCAGGACTGGCTGGACAATGAGCGGCCCGAAAACTCCATCGTCCTGGCCTCGGATGAGTACGGATACGTCCGCGCGCCCGAAGGCTTCATCACCATGGGCACCTGGATGGCGACACAGGAGGGTGAGGTCATGGGGTACGGCCTCAATCCCCGCACCCTGAAGATCGTGGAAGAACGCTGCCGTCCTTACAGCGCAGCAAAGCTGGACCACACGGGGGGGTCTTCCACCCCCGAAGCCCCCAAGGAACGACCGGACGTTTCCGGGACCGGCCACAAGATGATAGGCGAGATCCGCACCGTTGCCTTGCGCGAAGCCCTCGGCGAGGTGGCCGAGACAGCCGATCCATGGGAGCTGATCGCAGCCCTCCTGCTGGCGCTGGAAGCCGAGAATGTCCGTGTGCATGGCGATGCCAGCGGAAATAACTGGTCAGAGCCAACCGCCCGCACGCTCGCGATGGCTGACCTGTTCCCCGAAGGCAGCCTTGTCCGTGACGAAAAACTGATCCGCCGCCATGCCGTCACCGTCCTGCAAAGCATCCTGAACTGCGATGTGTCGATGCACAGCGGCAGCGGTCTGCCCGCGCAGCTCGTGGGCGTCCTGTTCGGAGCCGACCAGAAGATGCCGAGCATGGCCTTTGAGGCGTTCCTCAAATGCTACAGCAAGCCCGGCATCACCAAAGCGGTTCAGACCGAAGGCCTTGCGCCGCAGAACACCGGCAAGGAGATGCGTGCGGTCCTCATGAAGCATGTCGGGGAAGGCCACTGGCTGCCCGAGGTGGCGTCCTTTGCGCAGGCGCAGGACGTCTGGGCGCAAAAGCAGAAGAAAAAACAGGCGAAGATCCGGGAGCTGGAAAGCGTGGTGGACGATGAGGACCTGGACGAGATGCCTGAAGATGATTTCGATGGAGCAGCCGATGATGAGGCCGACCTGTCGAACGGCCCTGTCGTGCCAGTGACGGAGCCGGACGCCGAAGAGACTTTCTCTCTGCAAGCGCCCGAGCCCGAGCCGTCGGAGCACAACGAGGCCATGCAGTTCATGCGGGACCACCTCGAAATCGTGGTCGTGGCCTGAAGCTGGGAGAGGGAAAAGAAAAGGAAAGGAGGGGAGGGGCGCTGCCATCGCGCTCCGTCCGGGTCAAAAGGTGGCTCCTCACCGGCTTCGCCGCCTCCGGTGCCGGCGCACGCGCCGCTTTTGACCCGGCCGTCCCGCGCTGACGCGGAAGAAGACATCACGAAAATCCAAAGGAAAAGGATCAGACGATGTTCGTCCCTTCACTCGCGCCCATTCAGGTCGGTACCCGCGTTTACACCCATCTCTACAGCCGGGGAGCCGGTATCGTCATGGCTGTTTACGGCAAGGAAAGCCCGACCACCGTGCGGTCCCTGTCGCGTGGCGGGGCCATCGTGTCGGGCGGGAGCGCCTCCTACGATATCGTCTTTGCCTGCGGCTCGATCTCCCGTCGTCTGCCCGAGGCCATTCTGCGCGGTGTCCAGTGGCGGATCGAAGCCGACAAGAAACTGGCAAGTGCTGAGGAGATCGCCTTCCTCCGCACCCATGCCGAAGAGGTTGAGGCTGAGAAGGTGGCAGCCGAAGCCCGCGCGAAAGCCGAACATGCCGCCGAGGTCGCAGCACTCCGCGTCAATCCCGACTATGCCCATCTGGAGCAGGGCGATGACAGCAGCGGCACGCTGGCGGCCAAAAACATCCGCCGGATGCTGAAGAAGGCTTTCCCGCAGGTGAAGTTTTCCGTCCGCAAGAGCCACTACGGCAGTGTGACCGTGCGGACCGAGGAGGATCTGGACGAGACGGCGACCGAAACCCTCCAGGCCATCACCTCGCGGTTCAAGTCCGGATATTACGACTGGCAGTCTGACTGCCACCTGACGAGCAACAGCCCCTGGCAGGATGTGTTCGGCTGCTCCGAATTTGTGAGCGACTGAGCCTCTCTTTTTTCGTCCGCCCTTCAAGGCCGCCCGCTCCGGGGCGGCCTTTTCCATTTCTGGAGCCCGACATGCCTGTTTTTATTGTGACGCTCAGCGAGCGCCAGCTTCTCTCCGATCGCGTCAACTTTCAGGTCGAGGCCGAGACGGCCGAGGCGGCCGGCCAGCTTGTGCTCGACGCAACGGCCGACGAGCCGAACGAGAGCGGGCTGCGCCCGGTTCGCCTGCCAGACGGTCAGAAGACCGTTCTCGAACCCGGAGACGTGGACGGCAATGAGGTCTCGGTGTCCGTCCGCCCGGTCGATCAGCCGGATGCGGTGGCCACGCAGATCGGCGCGTGCTGGCATCTGGATCTCTCCGCCCCTGAAGCGCGCCGCCTTCTGCCGGTTCTGACCGGGGCCATCGTGGACGAGGACGATCCCGTGACGCGTGCGCTCTGCGCCCGCCTGGCGCGGCAGGTCGCCAATCTCGCGCAGTAGGAGACGGGAAAAGAAAGTAAGCGTCCGAAGATTACACAATTGACGGCTGGTTCCTCCTCATGTCGGACATGGATATTTGTCGACACCTTTTTGCATAGTGGACGTGAGTAACCCGATCTTGCGCTCCTTCTGGGCTGTTACCCGCCTGAAAGTTTCGAGAGAATGGAGCCGGGAATGCGGACATCTATCGGCAGGGCCAGCAGAAAAGCAGGGAAACTGTCGAACTGACAATGCTTCGATGGGTCGACGGGTTCAACAATCGACGCATCCTGGCATCCATTGGAAACATCCTCTCAGGAGAAGCTGAGGCTGGCTTTTATGCACAACAGAAATCACATGCATTAGCCGCTCTAATCAGATAAAAAAGTTTCCACAAAACTCGGGGCGATTCAGTCGTCGTTCATCCATATGTTTTTCTCTACGAAGTATATCAAACTGATCACATAGTCAGAGTTCCTAGTGTCTGAACATATCGTGCAAGAAAGAATTTAATTATGATAAAAAATGCTATGCTTCCTGCATTTTTCGGAATTTTATTTTATAAAATAATAGAGTTACCAATGCATAATTATCCATATATTGCCGAAATTTTTGGCGCCATAGGAGGGAGCATCATGTTTTGGACGTGCAATTTAGCCAGCGATTTCCTTAATCGGAAAAAAGCTAGAAACCAATACTAGCTCCTGATCGCGTGCCCGCCTGAGCTTTAGCTTCACAATATCTTTTAGCAAATTGCTTCTGACAACTGCTTCCATTTCCCCAAATCAACCGTTGGCGCTTTGGGGAAATGGAAGCAGTTCGCTGAGACGTGCGGCTGGATGTCCGTCAATCATGCGTGTCAGCACGTCACGCAGCCAGGCAAACGGCTCGATCCCATTGAGCTTGGCTGTCTCGATCAGTGACGCCACGATGGCCCACCGGTTGGCGCCACCTTCGCTGCCCGCGAACAGAGCATTCTTGCGGCCAAGCGTGACAGGTCGAATGGCCCGTTCCACCGGATTGGTGTCGAGATCTATGTGCCCGTCCTCGATAAACCGCGCGAGATCGTCCCAGCGGTTCAACGCATAGCGGATCGCTTCTGCCAGTCTAGCACGGGAGGGCAGCAAAGCCAGTTTTTGTCGGAGCCAGAGTTCCAGCGCCTCAACACGCGGTCGACTGTGCTCCTCCCGAAGGGTTTTGCGTTGATCGGGCGCCAACCCCCGAAGGGATGCCTCAATCTCATACAAAGACCGGATCTGCACCAAAGCCTCGGTTGCGATTGGCGATCCCGTCTGGTGCAGCTCATAAAACTTGCGACGCGTGTGCGCCCAGCAGGCCGCCAGATGAATTCTTCCGTCCCGTGTCAGCTGCTCGAACCCGGCATAACCGTCGACTTGCAGAATGCCGCGATAGCTCTTCAGATGGCGGGCGGGCCCTTACCGCCAAAAGGGCGGTCATCGCGCGTGTAGGCCCAGAGCCGCCCGGTTCGGGTGCGGCCTCGTCCCGGATCAAGGATGGGCAGTGGGGTGTCGTCCGCGAAAACCCGTTCTCCGGCACAGACATGGTTCATCAGCTGGTCGCGCAGCGGGGCCAGCCACCAGGCGGCGGCCTTGACCCAATCGGCCAGCGTGGAACGCGCGAGAGCGACACCGTGACGTGCCAACATCTGGCTTTGTCGATACAGCGGCAAATGATCACAATAGCGGCTGGTCAGCACATGCGCGATCAGACCCGGAGTGGCGAGACACCCTTCAGTGATGCGCTCAGGCGCAGGAGCCTGATGCAGCGTCCCGCAGGCGCGACACGCGCATTTGGGCCGATTGATCCGCACAACCCGCACCGAGGCCGGAACCCAGTCCAGCATTTCACTGGCGGTCGTGCCTGCGTCGCGCAGTACGCCACCGCAGGACGGACAGGATGTCACGTCGGGCAGGATCGTCACGTCCGTGCGTGGCAGGTGCTCTGGCAGGGTTTTACGATGAGGTGGTTTTACGATCGGCGCTGTGCCGCTGATGTCCGGTATTGTCGTAGAGATCGGCGTCATAAGGGGAGGTTGGTCAGCATCAACCTCCAGCGTCAACAGGAGCTGGTCGGGTTCGAGTGTCTCGGCGCGACGACCGAACCTGGCGCGCTGGAACTCCCGGATCATCTGCCGCAAGCGGTCAATCTCGATCTGCCCCTCATCGACTGCACCCGCCAGATCCCGCACCATGGCTTGCAGGGTAACCGGGTCAAATGGCAGGCTTTCGAGGGCAATCCGCATGTCTATAAAATGCCAGTTTTCTGCGGTTTTGTACAAGAAAAATCGGCGCGTTTTACCCTGCCATCAGCATCCGTCGCGCAGGAGCCTGTGCCCGCCAGTCCAAACCTTCCAGAAGCATCGACAATCGGGCCGGGGTGAGCAAAACCGTCGCAGGTTCTCCGGGGCTGGCCTGCGTGACCGGCCATGTAAAGATCCCCTGATCGAGGCGCTTGGCATACAGGCACATGCCGTTGCCATCGTGATACAACAGCTTGATCAGTCCGGCCTTTCGGCCGCGAAACACAAATACATGCCCGCTGAACGGATCGGCCCGCAGCGTCTCCTGCACCAGCACCGACAACCCGTCGATCCCCTTGCGCAGATCGGTGTAGCCCAGGGCCACATGGACCCGGACATGGGGTGGCAGGGTGATCATGCCGCAGCCTCGAGCGCATCCGCCAGTCGGGTCATCACGTCAAAGTCGATCGGAGGAGTAACCCGCAGGATACGCCCATTGCGCAGCAAGATCTCAATGGGCGCTCCGGGGTTTTGCCTGTCTTTGGAGACAAGCGGGGAGGCTTGTGTTTGGGGTGCCTGTTGTGGCGTGGAAGGGGTGTCGTCGATCTTAACTGCGGCAAATTTCGGCTGACGTGCCAGGGGATCAGCCGGACATTCTGCAATTTGATCTGCGAACTGCTTCTGCCAACGATACAGCACACTGGATGTCAGACCGTTCATTTTGGCATAGCGATCAAGCGACATCCCTGATTGCCGGGCATCAATCAGAAGCGCCAAACTCTCTTCGGGCGTCCATGTCTTACGCACCCGGACGGCCAGAAGACTTTTCAGATCCCCGACGGGGATGGCAAGATCCGCCCTAGACGAGCCAGAGAATTCCTTAGCCCGTTCTCCTGATGTCCCGTCCGGAATCGACGCCTTGATCGGTGGCGGCCAGACAAAACCAAGCCGGCGCGCCCAGAGCCGAAGAGCTTTGGCGCTGAGACCATGGCGGCTGCAGAAAGCAGTCTGCGTCAGCCCGCTCTCAGCAAACAGGACAAGCCGGTCTCGCCAAACCTCTTCCCGATTAATCATGACACTCCAATACCCATAGTGAAGGCACGATAAAGGCACACCTCACGCAGGATCGCAGCGTGTCATCTCCGGACGCTTACAAAAGAAAAAGGGGGAAGGGAAAAAGGAGAGGGCAGGCACCACAGCGGAGCCTGTCTGGCAAAGGGTGGGTCGGCCGTGTCCTCGCTGCGCTGCGGGTCGTCCGATCCCGCTGCGTTGCAGCGCCTTTGCCAGCCAGTCTCCGCTGCGGTCGCCGGAAGAGGTCATGAAAGAAAACAGGAGAATGACATGGCCGACTTTTCCGATCTGCGTCCCCGCAACCGCACAGAATGGCTCGAAGTCACGGGTTTCGTAGGAGGTGCAGCGCTGTTCGCAGCCTTCATCGTTCTGGTGGTGGTGCTTCCCGCCTTTCTCTGACCGATCCGAGATCAGCCGCCCTGACGGGCGGCGCTGTGCTGTGTGGAGATCACCATGCGGACATACACTCTGGCTGCCATCCCTGCGGCCTCTCACGGGAGCCTCATCTCCTGTTCGTCCCCTGACCGCTACAGACAGACACGGATTGAAGCGACTGACCTTGCGGAAATCCGGGCGGCAGTAGCCGCATACGGTGCACGCCTGCACGACGACCACCCGGAAGCCTCCTTTCTGGTGTCTGTGACACCCGAGCGTGGGAGCGATCATCCCGAGGGCTTCTGCGACGCCCGCTGGAAAGGCTCCCTCGGTACCGAGCAGTGGATCAGGACGATCCCTGAAGAGACGCCGTTCAAAGCCTATCTCGCCGAGGTCGAGGCGATGCTTGACCGCGAGGTGCGGTCATGAACGGCCCCGAGCCAGCGTCCATCGCGTGTCCGTCGCTGCGACGGCCTCCGATCCAGCCTCAGGGCCTCACCGCGACGCAGTTCAGCGACGCGGTCGAGAAGGCGAAAATCGGGAACGCGCTGCTGTCCTTCATCGCACGCGGATTTCCGCAGAGTGCGTGGAACCGCACGCTTTACAACCGCCTGAGCCAGATGTTCGGGCATATCGCCCATTACGACATCCACGGCTTCTGGGGGGCGCAGTTCTCCACGACACAGGCGCGTCTGGGCTTCCTGCGCGGCATCGTCCTGTACGGCTGTTATGGCGATCCGGCCTGGACCTGGTCGGACGTCGAACGCGACATCCGCAACCGCATCATCGGCAGTGGGCTGATCGACGCTTACACGCGCGCCCTTGCCGCCGAGCAGGAGGCACGCGACCGGGCCGATCTGGCCCGCCTGGCGCAACGCTTCCGGATCGCCCTGCCATCCGAACACCAGCCTCTCCCTGCCGCGCCCGTGCAGGCCGAGCTTTTCTGACACGGGCCAGAGAAAAGGACAGAGCAATGGCTCAGACCCTCAGCCTTGCCATCGTCATTGGCAACCTTGGCGCGGATCCCGAGATCCGCACGGGGCAGGACGGACACCGTGTGGCCTTCTTCCTTCTGGCGACGGACAGCCACCGCACCGACACACACACCGGCCGCCGCGTCCCCCAGACGGTGTGGCACAGGATCGTCTGCCACAACGACTTTCTGACAGATCTTCTGGAGCGACGCGCCCGCAAGGGTCAACTCGTGTTCGTGCGCGGCGCTTACGAAGTCCGCCCGGGTACCGATCAGGGGCCGCCTGAACCCGAGATCGTCGTGAGCGCCCAAGACGGGGACGTGAGGATCCTCACCGACACAGGCCGCTGACGCCCTCTTTCTTCGAAACACGCACGTAAACCGGCCCTGGAGCCGGTCTTTTTATACCCGCTTCCTGACAGAGGCGGGTCTCAGGAGGTTTTATGTTCTATTCGACGCCCGCTCCTCTCACAGTCCCTCGCAGTCAGGCGCGCGCCCTGAGTGTCCGCCTCATGGCTGAGGCCGTGCTCCTGGAGGACACGGATCAGTCCCTCATGCTGCCATCGCGCCTGACGGCCGGTTTCCGCCGCAAGGCCGCGACGCTGCGTCGCCGCTCGCAGGAGAAGCTCCTGGACAGCCTCGATCGTCCGGAAGGTGTGGCATGAGGACGGCGATGGTGGACCGCCGCGCGTATTCACGCCGTTTCTGGGAAGGAAAAACGCGGTTCTCACAGGCCGTGAGACGCACACTGGCGGACCTGGAGCGACAGAAAGGGCAGACGAAGAAGGACGAAGACGGGATGGCCGACACAGGGCCTTCGAAAAAAAGCTGAGGCCGGGGGCATCAGTCGCAGATGGCACGGGCAGACTGGTGACACTTCTTGAAGGATCCGTTCATGCCGAACCATCAGACGTTGCCGCTTCAACCACCCCTTGCGGGGTGGCACGGAGCTGTGTTCCGACCTCGCCGTCATGCGATCAGTGTGACAGTCACGGACCGAGGGTCTCAAGACAACCCTTCGGGCTCCAGACCGCGTCTTTCGTCAAAAGAGGGCCGCGTTCATCGCAGGACGTCGTCCCGCGCTGCCCGCAACCCGCTTTTGCCGATCCGCAGTCTTCCGGTCCTGACACCCTCGGCCCGCAACTGTCGTGTTCCTGGTAGGACGGGACGAGAAAAACGTCTCCACACATCTCCTTTCAGCGGCAACACCGGGGGCTGCGCTGCCCCCGAAACCCCCGCAGGACGAACAAGAAAAACTGGTTTTTGCCGCTCTGGACGCAAGAACTATTTCACCAAAACAAGTAAATATATTCCGCGATATTCTGTTGTATTCATTGGATATTATGGAGGTAATTTACTATACTTACCACAGATCGAAAGTAACGGACGTTCGGGAGGATATTCCGCCATGGCTTACCAGAACTCGCCCCAGCAGATGAACGAGGAACTCCAGAAGTTTCGTGACGAGATCAGTTGCATCGTTGTTCTGGAGAAGGCCGGTTACAGGTTCGACCGCTCCGAAAGCTCGGCCCGTCACATGCGCTTTCGTCGGCAGAAGGGCGAGAGCATCATCGTGACCCACGGTGGCAAGGGCTGGTGGGATCCGCACAATTCCTCTTCGATCGTCAAAGGCTCGGTCATCGACCTGGTCCGCTTTCTCAATCCGGGCATGTCCCTTGGCAATGCGCGCGTGGAACTCCGTGGAATGCTGGGCCTTGCGCCGAGCGGGGCCGAGTACGTGGCAGAACCGAAGGAGCGCAAGCCCGCGCGTGATCCGAAATATATGTGGAAGAACCGTCAGGCGCCCCAGCCGGGTTCGGCCGCCTGGATCTATTTGACCCGCGACCGGGCGTTGCCGGAAAGCATCCTGCGTCTGGCCACCGAGCAGGGTCTCCTGCGTGAAGGTATGAAGGGCACGGCCTGGTTCGCCCATAGCAACAATGCCGGTGAGCTGACCGGCATGGAAATGCGCGGTCCGGACTATCGCGGTTTCTCCTCGGGCGGCGGTGGCAAGCTGCTCTTTCGGATGAGGACTGGCGAAAAAGGGGAAACGCCCGTTCGTCTGGTCATCGGTGAGTCTGCCATCGACGTGCTGTCCTATGCCGCCATGGACCCGTTCAATTTTGAACCCAGCCTGTATGTCTCATCAGGTGGCGGCATGAGCCCCGAGGCCCTGGAGGAATTTCGTGCGCTTCTTGGCACCCTTGAGGCAGGCGGCCGCGTCATGATTGCCGTGGACTGCGATGCTCAGGGCGACCGTTACGAAGAAATCTATGCGCCCATGATCCGTGAGGCCGGGCTGAAACCCCTGCGGTACTCACCCAGTGCCCGAGACAAGGACTGGAACGCCGTCCTGCAGCGCCGCGCCCGACAGGACGTGGCCGCATGAAACAGAGTAAATCCCGTCTGAGCTGGCAGGCCATCACCCTGATCCTGTGGCGGCAGGACGCAGAGGCCATGAAAGTCTGGAAGCGTGCCGGGGTGGGATCTTCTGCCCCTGAAGTCTTCTGTGAGGCGCAGACGCCCGAGGGTCTGGTGCAGGGGGTCGTGATCGGCGGTGATCGCCTGAACGACGCCTGGGACCGCGACGGCGAGCTGGTCGTCTTCACCCGCAAATCCACAATCGTCCGTCTGAACGGACCTGAACTCTCAACGCTCACTTTGTCAGCCTGCCCCAAGGCTTTTGAGGACGTCATGATGTATAACGACACCCGCTCCGCGGCCCGCCAGCATATCGACCGGATTGTTCTCAAGAGCGGCCTGACCTTCAACATGCTGGGCCACGAAAAGGCCTCTGCGATCTGGCTGGATCATGCGCGCCGCCTCGGCTGTACGGATCCTGAAGCGCCGGAGATGCCGGTCCCGCATCAGCTCGTGTGGCTGGGCAGCGGCCTGAACCGCGCACTGGCCCTGGTGATTGCCGGACGGTGGGACGGCCCTCATGAGGGCTTCAATCTCTATCATCCGCTGACCCTCTTTACTGACAGCAGCAATGTCGTGGCCGTTGAGGATCCGGTGGCGTCTGAAGTCTATCCGGTTGAGCAGGTGCCCGCATGAGCGCTTATCCCCAATCCCTCGCACCCGTACTGGATCCGCTGACCCCAGTGCAGCGTGAAGCCGCCATGGCTCTTGGCCGCGTGCTGGTGCTGGCCGGAGCGGGGACGGGAAAAACGAAGACGCTCACGGCCGGTGTGGCGTGCCGGATCCAGATGTACGGGATGCGCCCGTCACAGATCCTGTGCGTGACCTTTACCAACAAGGCTGCTCAGGAAATGCGCGAGCGCATCACGAGCGTCTTAGGTGAGGGACAGGCTCCGTTCTGGCTTGGCACTTTTCACGGCCTCGGCGCGCGGCAGCTTCGGGCGGAGCCTGAGGTTGCCCAGTTACACCCGGGCTTTGACATCCGCGACGCGGACGATGCGACGGCTCTGATCCGTCGTCTCATGAAGGCCATGGACCCCGACACTGTGCCCGAACCGGACACAGGCAAGAAGTGTGACGTTCGGCAGGTCAAGAAGATGGGCGAGCGCATCGGGCATCTGAAGGAGAACCTCGTGACACCTGAGGCCGCACCGGCCTGGGTACGCGGGCTGATCGAGCGCCGCCGTGCGGCGCGTCAGATGGTCGATGTCGAAGGCTGGGAGTTCGCTGTCCGGCTCTACCAGATCTATCAGGCGACCCTGCGCGAGCAGAATGCCGCCGATTTCTCCGACCTGCTGATGTGGCCAACGCTTGCGCTGATGAACGACCGATCCTATCGTGACAGGTGGTCGCAGCGCTTCACCTCCGTGATGGCTGATGAGTTTCAGGACGTGAACCGTGCACAGATGCTCTGGCTCACCTATATGTCTGAATACTCACGAGAACTCTTCGCTGTGGGCGATGATTCGCAATCAATATATTCCTGGCGTGGGGCCAAAATTGGCTTCATCCGGAACTTCGTTCGGGAGTTTGACGGGGCCAGACTTTTCAAGCTCGAAGAGAACTTCCGCTCCACGCACCATATCCTCCAGGCCGCCAACGCCATCATCGCGCGGGACCCGGGCCGGATCCCGAAGACCTTGTTTACCCAGAAGGGCGACGGTCAGAAGATCGAGGTGCTGAGCTACGATTATGCGTCAGATGAGGCTGACGCGATTGCAGCCGAGATGGGACGTCGTGCGGCAGAAGGTGTGGCCTGGCATGACATGGCGATGATCTACCGGATCAACCGTCTGTCCCGCTCTCTGGAAGAAGCGCTGCTTAAGGCGCGTATCCCCTACGAGATTATCGGCGACGTCGGGTTCTACCACCGGGCCGTGGTGAAGGACGCGCTCGCTTTCCTGATGCTGGCGGCCTGTCCGGACAGTCGCCAGTCCGATGAGGCGCTCCGGCGCGTGGCCAATGTGCCCAGGCGCGGCCTTGGCGCCAAGGCGCTTGGCCAGATCGAGCAGGAGGCGCAGGATCGCGGCCTCAGCCTGTGTGCGGCCGTCACCACGGCCACGCTTCCTGCCAAGGTGCGTGACAGTCTGCTTGCCTTCCGTGAGACGGTCTCCCGGATCGGGCAGATCCCGGACATGCGGCTTTGCGATCGCCTCGATACGCTGCTGAAGGAGACCGGCTATTATACGATGTGGCGGGAGGCCGCGTCTGAAGAAGGGGAGACGGCCTTGCAGAACCTGTCCGAGCTGGTCGGGCTGGCCGAGGGCTTTACCCGGCTTCAGGATCTTCTGGAGCACGCGGCCCTGGCCACGGCCTCACCGAATGAGCGCGGACGCGACCGGGTGCAGCTCATGACCATGCACCGCGCCAAGGGGCTGGAGTTCCCCCACGTCTTCCTGCCAGCCTGGGAGGAGACGGTTTTTCCGGGGATGGGCGAGCGCAATTATGAGGAAGAGCGCCGTCTGGCCTATGTGTCGCTGACCCGTGCCATGCAGCGGGCCACGATCAGCAGTGTCGGCTATCGTCAGGGTGTTTCAGCGAGGCCGTCAGGCTTCATTGAGGAAATCCCTGCCGAGCATCGCGTGACGGGCTGGCTGCGCCAGCAGGGGCAATCGAAGAGAAGAGAGACAGGGGGCCGGTTCCGGCACACGGCGGCCGCTCTTGATGCCATGGGGTTTTAAGGCATGTCCGATCATCACAGGCCTGACGACAGGCCTTACACCTCTCAGCGGCCCAGGACGAAGTCCGGCTGGCTTTATGACTGCGAGGTTTGCGGGAAGGGCGCAGCTTTCGGGTACACCGGAACAAAGGGCGATACACACTATTGTTCTGAACATCGTCATCTGGGACGAGGTGTTGCGCCTGCTCCCATGGCGAGAACAACGCGGCCTCAGTGACTTGTCAGGCTATCTTTTGTATAGAGTGCCATCTTGCACAGTCGAAATTTGAAAACGGAATTTGCAATGACCTCAAATAGTGAGACAGATTTTCGGCGTCTGACAGCCAATATTGTGGAAAGTTATGTGAGTGCCCATGAACTTCCGGTAGAGCAGATTTCTGATTTGATCCGCAGTGTTCATACAGCCCTTGCGTCGGCCGGCCAGCCGCCGGAGCCAGAGCCAGTCGAGCTGGTCCCGGCCGTCCATCCGAAGCGGTCAGTTTTCGAGGACTACATCGTCTGTCTCGAAGACGGAAAGAAGCTGAAGATTCTCAAGCGGCATCTCAAGAGCGTCTATAATCTCACCCCGGATGAGTACCGCTCAAAATGGGGACTGCCGTCCAACTATCCCATGACGGCGCCAGGATATTCACGGCATCGGACCGAACTGGCGCATCAGATCGGTCTTGGGACCGCGAAGGGTGGTCGGAGCCAGCCTACACCTGAGCCCGAAGAGACCGAGCCTGAGGTGCCCGTGCGGAAAATCCCGGAGAAGCGTCGCGGACGCCCTGCAAAGGGCTGAGTCTCTTTTAAGAAGTCGCAGAAGCGGTCTTTACCTTTGCGGGGTAAAGCGATCTTTTCAGATCCAATGAACCGCAAGGACAGACCGTGACCCGCCTATTTTCTTCTCTCGCCCTGGCAGCCGGCCTCACGGCCGCTGCCCTTTCGCCAGCCATGGCCCTCGATCCCGCGCTTGGGAGCATGGGGTTTGCGCCTCCGACACCGACATCCAAAGGCCACGCGGCCTCTGTGTCCACGTCTTTTGCCGCCATTCCCGAAAGTCTTCAGACACTGCTCGATGCCGGCTACGTCCTTCGCACGTCGGCTGGCGAAGAAGGTAATATCCTGACCCTTGAGAAATTCGTGGATCGGACCTCCCCGTCAAAATGGGTGCGGTGCGAGCTGATCGGTGATCACAATGGCAATACGCGTCTGACCTTCAGTCAGCATGTGACCTCCACCTGCTGGAAGCTGAACTGATGTGTGATGTCATGCCGGTCTCAAAGACCGGGCCTTTTCGTCCGCAGACCCAGCAGGTTGTGGATGCACTGAACACGGCCTTTCCTGGCCTGTATGCGGGTGCCTGCAAGGCCTCCGATCTGCCGTCAGACGCCGATGAGGCTGAGGATGACGACGATCTAGAGGATGACGGCCTGCTTAGCGATTTCGTCTTTTTGTCGGATGGATGGGCTGTGCGGGTCGATTACGATCCTGAAGATCCGGATCTCTGCCTGGGTCTGTCCGCAGGAAATACAGAGGCCCCTGCGGGTGGCCTGGAGGTCGATCTTGATGACGGTGAGGAAATTCCGGATGGCGTCCTGAAAGACGTCACGGACTTTATTGACGAGCAACGCCAGGCGTCCGCAAAACACTGACCTGTCCCGATAAGGGAGGCCCCTCTGGCGCGTTCCTTATCCATCTCAGCAAGGAAGGACTGGCCGCGTGACTGGTGAACCGATCTATCCCGCCCCCTGCACATATGAGAGCCTGACCGAGCAGCAGAAAGAGGCTGTTGGTCAGTTCATGTCAGAGCGTCTGAAGCAGAAAGCCCGAGGGATTCTCCCGGGAACGCTGCATACGGTGGTCGAAAAAGGGCGGATTCATGCGTTCGTCTCCTGGGACGAGCATCACGTTTATGAAGTCAGCCCGATCACCAGCCTGCGTCTGGTGCTTGATCCTGATGGGCGCCCTTTGGGCTGCTCGAAAGACGGGCTTCTGTATCTCTCGGATGTCGGGGGCGAGGCCGTTGTTCGTGTCCTGCCAACAACCCGGTATACAGCGGCCGCCATCGGTATTGCCGTGGAATAAGGCGCTGCGCGCCTATTCCTTTGTGTGATGGGCGACGCGCACGATCCTCTGCCACAAGCCCATCATCAGTCCTGACGTCTCTCCGCAGTTGTGTCGCAGTTCGTCGGCGAGAGCGTCCGGGGTTCTGACACTGGCCTGAAGGGCGGCCGTGACACTGGCGCGTCCTGTCAGGACCACGCGACTCAGGATCTCCACATCCAGACAGGCCTGTGACGTCACAGCGCGGACGGCTGCGCAATGGCCTGCATTCTGGCGAAGAGGGCTGTAGATCAGGCGGCCATCCTCCTCTTTCCCTAGACGTTGGCGCCAGTATTCGTCATTCGGATGCCCGCTCAGATGGCCTGCATAGTACTTGGTCTCGATGACCATGAGGGCACGGGGCAAAAGGACGAGATGGTCGATCTGGGTTGTGCCATCACCAGAGGCCTTGGGAAGACGAACGTCATGGAGGCTTGGCCGTCCCAGATCGTTCAGGAGGGTTCGGATCCTGTCTTCGCCTTTCGCGCCTTTGAGTTCGGCCTGAAGGCTCTTCCAGGCTGCGTGCGCGCTGTCGCTCCGCTCGATGCGAGAGGGGCCGCCACGCGGCCGAAGTCTCAGGCGCACCATACGAAGGCGCGCCTCCAGGCGAAAGTATGGGGCTTGGTAAAGCGCATGGCATGTCTCTGGTCTGGCAAACGATATCCTGACTCTAGCGACGTGGAGGGTTCGAAAAACCATCTGGTTTTGAGGCTCCCTTTGTGATTCCATTTTTCCGGTTTTTATTGGAGGAGTGGCGACATGAAACAGCCGGGTTTCTTTGATGTTGAAGAGCGCCTTTCTCGTTTAAGCGGGCTTGGTGATCAGCTCGAAGCCTTTTCCCGGACTGTGAATTTCGAAGCATTTCCTCCTGATCTGGATACAGCGCTGGCCTATGCAGACGGCGGTAAAGGCGGTCGTCCGCCGTTTGATCCGGTGCTGATGTTCAAAATCCTGGTGATCCAGACGCTGAACAATCTGTCCGATGAACGGACGGAATACCTGATCAATGACCGTCTCTCCTTCATGCGCTTTTTAGGCCTGGGGCTGTCGGAGCGTGTGCCTGATGCCAAAGCCATCTGGCTATTCAGGGAGCGTCTGACCCAGGCGGGAGCGATCGAGGGTCTGTTCAATCGCTTTGATACAACCCTGCGCAGCGCTGGTTATCTGCCGATGTCCGGCCAGATCCTGGATGCCACACTGGTGGCGGCTCCAAAGCAGCGGAACACCAATGCAGAAAAAGCCGATCTTCGGGCAGGACGTATTCCTGAAGACTGGCAGGACAAACCCGCAAAGCTGTCGCACAAGGATCGTCATGCGCGCTGGACACTGAAGTTCACGAAGGCAAAACGGCAGGATGACGGAACAATCCCCGCAACGGATCTCGCCATCCCGTTCTTTGGCTATAAATCGCACATTTCTATCGACCGGAAGTTCCGGTTCATCCGGAAATGGAAGACGACGGACGCCGCCGCCAGTGATGGTGCACGATTGAGAGAGGGGCTGCTGGATAAAACCAACACGGCCTCAAGCGTCTGGGCTGACACGGCGTATCGCTCCAAAGCCAATGAAGACTTCATGGAAAAGCAGGGCTTTGTCTCGAAAGTTCACAGGAAGAAGCCGCATCTCAAACCTATGCCCCGCCATATTCAGCGGTCCAATGCAGGGAAATCAGTGATCCGATCGCGTGTCGAGCATGTCTTTGCTGATCAGAAATCACAGACGGGACTGTTCGTCCGAACTGTAAGCTTAACGCGGGCCACCATGAGGATCGGGCTCGCCAATATCGTCTACAACATGCGCCGCTTTCTCCTCCTGGAGAGGATTAACGCCGCCGCGTAGCAATCCAGAGCATGAAACCCTCTCTCTGCTCAAAACGCAGAGCGAAAGTCATCCCGGAAACCCTCAATCGGTACGCCACAACCCTGAAATCAGGGGCCAGCCGCCGCCAATCAACAGTTCTTCGATTCCTCCAAATCAAAAAGAGAATATCGACGTAAAAACAGTCGCTTTCTTCGGGATGGAAAGGTCTAAAGTCGCGCCATTAGGGCCGTTATGCGCAGGATTTGACGGATCCACAGTGCCAGAGTGAGCCCATGATAGCAGCTCTTTCTGGAGATCCCCGTCAATGAGAGATCTCTTTATATAGATGCTGATTTGATACGCAGGAGGCCAGCCAGGTGAACAGTGTTTTTCCCACTCGCAAGGATTGACCGGCCTTCTGAAAGCAATTGCCGACACTCCTTTGCCATTTAGCGAAAGCGCTATAGCCCCATGAAAGTCACCACTCTCCGCGTGCACACCATATAGCACTCGGGCACCTGCAACGTCCCTCATTCCAGCCGGACGGCCCAAAACGGAACCGGCCATCGTATCGAGTGTGGGGTTATGAACAGGCCGCTTTCCGGAATGAAGCGACGCATGATTGACAGTTCTTCGTATAAAAGCTCGAACCTGCTCCATAGGAAGATCAGTTTCCGAGGCACAGGGCCCCGGATTATAGATCGAACACTTAGGAGCGGCATCTGCAAGCACGAATGAAGACGCACCGAACAGGAAAGTTGCAACCACATGCTTATTTATCAACTTATTTGCCACCTTGGTGAGGGTCATCTCAAACCTCCCTCAGCTATTGGCATGGAGAGGATGGACTTGGTATTTGACCGCCCTCAACATCATTTTTCATTTGAGCTCCATCTGCCTGCCGTCGATCATCGGCTGCGGCTCCCCCACCTGACCAAGTGCTTAGATTATTATATGCAGCTTGCCAGTCGCCGGATAGAGGTGGCCCCCATTTTTTGGACAGGTGTCTAAGCTCTCATGACCGTCATTAGGGGAGTGCAGTTGCAAGAAGCCTACACCATGACTGGTGTCTGGTGTGACCAAAAACTGATAGTGGACCTGACGGGTGTGCCGCGAGCCGATCGACGACGATTGATCATGCTCTCATCCGCGGGTTGGCTACCGCATTTCCCATTTCCGTCGTGGGCCTTCCTCTCTCTATAGACGGGCGTCGGTCGAAACCTGCCCCAGCTTACAACGAGGATTACCCATCTTGCCTGGTCTTCGCGGCACGCCCGTCAGGTCCGATGACCGGGCGAAGGAAGCCGTGTCAGGTTGGTTGCACGCGGCGACCGATATCCCAGATGAAGCCGACCAGCTCGCGCGCGATCGCCGTGATCACTTTCGGCAAGGCTTTACCGGATGCCGCTAAAGTTCGGTAGCGCTGGCACAAGCGAACTTGCGCCTTCCATGCAATTGCCCTGATTTCCTCTGGCAAGTCCTCGACACGCGCCCGATAACGGCGCTCCTCGCGTGCCGGCAGGCGGTATGACCAGGCTGCCTCAACCAGCATTGCGCGTGTTTCTCGGTTTCCGGTTTTTGTGATGGCGCCGCGACGGGTACGGGTGCCACTGGAAGCCTCTGATGGCACGAGACCAAGCCAGCCCATGAGTTGTTTGGGTGTTTCAAAACGGCTGAGGTCCCCGATTTCTGCAGCAAGCGTTATGGCCACAATGGGGCCGACACCGCGCAACGCCTGCAATGCCTTTACTACTGGCGCGAGTGACCAGCGCGGTAACGCCTCCATGAGCATGGTGTCCAGTCGATCGCAACGCTGCTGAGCTTCTTCAATGCGTCGGATGCTTTCACCCAAAATAAATTGCTGATGTGGTATTTCAAATGCCTGACTTCCCAGCCATCTCCAGTGCGCTTTTGTCCAGTTCGTACGACCGGTGAATTTACGCCCATGGCGCAACAGAAACCCCAGAAGCATCTGTCGGCTGGCAACAAGATCCTGTCTGACCTGGCGCCGACTGCGCACGAGGTCTCGCATAGCCTCGTGTGCCGGATCCGGGATCCAGATTGCCGTCAACTCACCCGATCGCAACAGTCGCGCCAACATTTCGGCGTCTCTCCTGTCCGTCTTCACCCTGTCGGCTGGCTTGCGCGGTATTACAGATGGGGCGATGACACTGCAGTCCATACCCATGCCCAGCAACTGGCGATGGATGCCGTACCCGCAGCCACCTGCCTCATAGTAAAAGTGGAGTGTCGCATCAGGCGTAGCCAGGCGCGACACCAGACGTCGTATGGCCTCGGGCGTGTTGAGAATTGTCCCGTGGAACCGGATTTCTCCCGATCGCCCATCGTCTGCAACAGCCACGGCAATCGTCTCTTTGTGGACATCCAGACCGATGAATTTTATCGTCGACATTGTCATTCTCCTCTCGTGACAAAGTGAGCTTACGCTCCTCCTGACCTCGGAAGGCGAGGCAAATGACGGTCATTGGGTCTATAATCCGACCTGAGAGAGGACGGGTTTTATGGGCAAGATTACGCGCAAGAGGTATGGGGCGGAGTTCAAATCACGGGTTGCGCTGGAGGCGATCCGCGGGGAGCTGACGCTGGCGGAACTGGCTTTGAAACATGGTGTGCATCAGACGATGATTGCCCAGTGGAAGCGCCAGGCAGTCGAGGGCATGGCGGCAACCTTTTCGGGGAAGGCGGTGTCTGAGCCCCCGGTCAGCCCTGCTGATGTGGAGAAACTACACGCGAAGATAGGCGAGCTTCTCGTGGAACGGGATTTTTTACGCGATGCCTCTGCTCGGTTGGGCGTGATCAGAGGCGGCAGATGATCGACCTAAAGCGGCCTCGGCTATCGGTGGTGCGGCTGATCGACGCCCAGTTCCTGGAAACGCCGTATTATGGCTCGCGGCAGATGACATGGCATCTGCGCCGCCTGGGACATGAAGTCGGTCGCAAGCGGGGCCGGCGGCTCATGGCGATTATGGGTCTGCGGGCGATCTACCAGAAGCCACGCACGAGTATGCCCCATCCGGAGCATCGGAAATATCCGTATCTGCTGCGGGATCTGGTAATCGACCGGCCCAACCAGGTCTGGTGTTCCGACATCACGTATATCCCCATGAAACGGGGATTTCTCTATCTCGTGGCGATCATGGACTGGTTCACGCGCAAGGTCCTGTCCTGGCGTCTGTCGAACACGATGGATGCGGAGTTCTGTATCGAGGCGCTCCGGGATGCGCTGATGCGCTACGGCACCCCGGAAATTTTCAATACTGACCAGGGCTCACAA
>NZ_BEWP01000024.1 GCF_002723995.1 Gluconobacter kondonii
CGATACCGACACTCCCGTGAGCAACGCTCCGGGAGTGTTTCTTTTTCCAGCTTTTCCAATAGCCTACCGCTCGATCCAATTTAGGATCGTGCCCGATGTAAAGATTTGGGTTAGCAGGCCATCCGGTTTCGGAATAATCTGCTGACGACTGGCGAACAGACCTGTTTTATAGGTCCAGGATGGCTGCAAACTTCTCGTCGATTTTGGTGACAATGTGAGAAAGCTAAATTCATTAAAGACTGCTTTAGCTTAACAATTAAGAAAAATTCTGATAAGGTTATGTTTAATATCAGGAAATTTTAATTTATTGTACTGTGCGTCGCTATTAGTGTTTTTCTCAATTGGTGTTCTGATCAGATGAATTCTTGATATAGTTGAATTTTGATATACCTATTTAGATAAAATTTTTGGTTACTCCTTCTCCTCCCAATTCATAGATCGGATGCCTGTTGTCTCTTCTTACTGACATGTTTGATGCCTGTTGGTACTTGGAAGCCTATCCTGATGTTCGGGACGCTGGAATTGATCCTCTCGAGCATTATATGACTGTCGGTTGGAGAGAGGGGCGTAATCCCTCGGCTGCCTTTGATACACAGCTTTATTTGTGTGCCAATCCTGACGTCGTTAAGGCGAATCTGAATCCGCTTGAGCATTATGTGATGTCCGGACGTGTAGAGGTGGGCTCTGTCACGTCGCCCGAGATGATCGAAGACATTTCGATTGTGCCCGGTAATCGGGATCTGGACGAAGAGATGTTGCTGAATAACATGGGGATCGTTGCAGAAGATTTTGATGCCGGATTTTATAGGCGACGCAATCCTGATCTCGAGGGTACGGACGACGATCTGTTCCGTCATTTTATGACCACGGGCTGGAAAGAAGGACGAGATCCCAGCGGGCGCTTTGACGTGGGTTATTATTTATGGGCAAATCCCGACGTCGCCGTCGCAGAAATCAATCCTCTGTTGCATTACCGGCTCCACTCAACAACTGAAATTCGTCGCAGTCTACAACCGCATGCAATGGAGCGCGCTACGCTTCGCCATTGTCAGGCCGTTCAAGACCGGAAACCCTCCTGGGAACTTCCAGCCTCGGACAAGGCTGTGGATGAGTGGTATTTGGAATCCTTTCTGGCTCAGGATCGCAAGAACTATGGTCGTAAAAGCGGATTAATCGTTTCTATTAGCCATGATGATTATCGCAAGGGACAAGAAGGAGAGCAAAACTGTGTGTGGGACGAAGCTGCGGCGTTCTCATCGCATGGATGGGCTTATCTGCATCTGTTCCCGGCACGCGCGATTTCCACGCTTGCGTCCCTGCATGGCGGTGAGTTTGTAGCATCTCTCAATGGTCAGCGTATTGGGCGTGTGACGGTCGACACGCTTTTGAAGGTGCTGGCCATCCAGCACGCCTATTATAGCCGCCGGAATCTGATTCTTCATCACCTGCAGGGCGTCACGCCGGAATGCGTGCCAGTGATTGCGCGAGAGATGCGGGCGGAAAAAAGCCTTTTCTGGCTTCATGATTTCTTCACGGTTTGCCCGTCTCGGGCTCTGATGAGGAATGATATCGCTTTTTGTAATGCTCCTCTTCCGATATCGCCCGCATGCGGCATCTGCGCTTATGGCGCAGAGCGACAGACACATCTGCCTCGAATAAAAACCATGTTTGAAGCTTTGCGTCCCGAGGTCATCGCGCCGTCGCGCTATACTTTGGCGTTCTGGCAGAAGAAAACGGATCTACCGGTTTCCAAGGCTTCGGTTCAGGAGCCCGCGTTCATTACCGATCAGGTGCCTCGCGGTAGGATCGTGTCCCAGCCTTTGAAAATCGGCTTCGTTGGAGCCCCCGTCTTTTACAAAGGATGGGACGTTTACCGCAAACTTGCGGCGCATTTTTTGAACGACAATCGCTACGAATTTTTCTATCTGGGTTCCACCGTGCAAGATGCCGTGAACATCACGTCTCTGCAAGCTACAGTGACGCTGGATAACCGGGACGCGGTACGGACCTGTATCCGCGACAATGAAATCGACGTCATCGTGAACTGGTCCCTTTACCCGGAAACCTTCGGTTTCACTGCTTATGAGGCTTTGGCGGCCGGTGCGTTCCTGATTGTGCCCAAAGGCAGTGGAAACGTTGAGGATATTTTGAAATCTTGGGAGCAGGAAATCGGCCATGTGGCTGTGGATGAAACCGAACTGACAAACCTGTTCGAGAAGGGTGGAGTGATGTCCCTGCTGGAAAAATCCAGAAGGACAACAGGAACCTTGGTGATCCGATCTTGTAGCTTTGCATATCTTGTGTCGGAGTATGCCGGATGAGTGTCTACTGCTTTACGAGCGCCACCTATTCCTATCTCGGACGCGTTCGGGTTTTGGCAAAAAGTATCAGACAGCATCATCCAGACTGGATTTTCTGTCTTTGTTTATGCGACGTGCCGCCTCCAGGGCTTGATCCCGAGGTAGATCGGGATCTGTTGGACGAGGTCGTCTCGGTGGCGGAGCTGGAAATACCGAATCTGTCAGCCTGGATGTTCAGACATAATATTGTGGAGCTATCTACTGCCGTTAAAGGCAAGATGTTGTGCCGTCTTTTGGACAAGGAAGACGCGGAGAGTGTTGTTTATATTGATCCAGATATTGCTCTTTTCAATCCACTGACCCATGTTTTGGAGCTTCTGAAAGATCATCCAGTTGTTCTGACGCCTCATCAGCTCGAACCAGAGATTCATCCTCAGGGTATTGTCGATAACGAGATCGGCTCGCTCAAACATGGAATTTACAATCTTGGGTTCATGGCGATTGCCAACGTCTCCGAAGGACGTCGCATTGCGCGCTGGTGGCGCGACAGGCTTCTGGTTTATTGTCGGGACGACCCCAAAAACGGTCTTTTTACGGACCAGAAATGGTGTGATCTGATTCCAGCCTTTTTCGAAAATTCGGCTATTCTTAGGAATCCTGGATATAACGTGGCGAGCTGGAATTTGAGCCATCGGCCAATCCGGATCGACGATGAAGGTCAGATTTATGCAGCAAATGCACCGTTGCGTTTCTTTCATTTTACTAAAGTAGATACGGCCGGCGAAGTCATGCTGGAGCGGTATGGTAGTGAAAGTATCGCGCTTTTTGAGCTTTTAAGATGGTATCGCGAGGCCATCGGAAAGAATCAGCCGGCCGAAGTTCCGCCCAGATACTGGTATTATGGCACCTATGAAGACGGTACCCAGATCAGCCATCCGGAACGCCTGATCTACAGGGACCGGAAGGATCTTCAGGTGGCGTTCCCGGACCCTTATCAATCAGGAGCGGGGAGCTTTCAGGAGTGGTGCGTCATTCACCGTCACGAACTGTGAATACCAGGTGCATATTATCCCTGTGCCACATAAATATGTGGGATGGTTGGGAACGACTGATCAACATTGATGATTGACGTGCTCCCCGGAAATGTCACCATTTTAAAGTAGAGTCCGATCGAGAAGGATACGGACGAATGAAACGCAGTCGTTTTACGGAAGAGCAGATCATAGGGGTGCTGAAGGAACAGGAGGCTGGGCTCAAGGTCTCTGATCTTTGCCGCAGACACGGGATCAGTGATGCGACGTTTTACAAATGGAAGACCCGCTATGGTGGTCTTGAGGTATCCGAGGCCAAACGGCTGAAGGCGCTGGAAGATGAAAACATCCGCCTGAAACGTCTTCTGGCGGATGCCATGCTGGATAATGCGGCCCTAAAGGAAATCGTTGGAAAAAAGTGGTGACGCCTGTCGCAAAGCGGCAGGCGGTCCTACACCTTAAAAAGGGTCTGGAACTGAGTGAGCGTCGCGCCTGTGCCCTTGTTGGTCTTGCCAGGCGTGTTGCGCGGTATGTTTCCACCCGGGCAGATGATGCCGCCCTGCGCCAGCGCCTGCGGGATCTGGCGGGCCAGAGACGCCGCTTTGGCTATCGCCGCCTGGGTTATCTTCTGGCTCGGGAAGGCTTCAGTCCCAATCACAAGAAGCTGTTCCGCCTTTACCAGGAGGAAGGGCTGAAAGTCCGCCATCGGGGTGGCCGCAAGAGGGCACTGGGGACGCGTTCTCCCATGACCATCCCTCAGGAACCCGGGCAGCGCTGGAGCCTGGATTTTATCTCGGATGCCCTGATCTGTGGCCGCCGGTTCCGCATTCTAGCTGTTATCGACGATTTCAGTCGCAAGAACCTGGCATTGGTTGCCGACACGTCATTATCAGATGGACGGGTGGCGCGGGAACTGACGGCCCTGGTAGAACGATATGGCAAACCCCTCATGATTGTCAGCGACAACGGTACGGAGTTCACATCCCATGCCATCCTGAAATGGGCGGATGAGATGAAGATTGAATGGCACTATATCGCCCCCGGTAAACCGCAGCAGAACGGCTTTGTCGAAAGTTTCAACGGCCAGCTGAGAGATGAATGCCTCAACGAAACGCTGTTCACCTCCCTCAGCCATGCCCGACAGGTTCTGGCTGACTGGCGGGAAGACTACAACACGGTGCGTCCCCACTCCCAATTGGATGGCAGGACACCGGATCAGGTCGCCAGACAAGTGTCTCGGGGGCATGCCCCCGAGACACTTGTCATCCCACCAACCCCAAGCCATAAAAAACGGGAACTCTCCTTTTGAGTGGATACAAAAAGGGGGGCACGTCACTAACGTATGTTTTGACATACCTAGAGATCGATTTGGTGATTGTGGTTTATATTTCGATCTGAAAAACGGTGGTCACTTCTATCTTGGCACGTCTTACAGCTATATGATCTGAGTAAGATGAAAACCAAGTCAATATTTTAAGGTTCGAAATGAGAGATTTTTCTATACGAATATGGGCTGAAGGCAACCCCGGAAACATTATCATGATGTATCTGACAGCCCTGAATCTTAAAAACACCCTAGGTTTTGGTATGCTGCGGCATGTGCACATCCCTTTGTTTAATATCAACATACCGGACCACGATCTTCATGGGATGATTGGGCTGCATGATCGTAATTCGACCAATGGTCGACTCCGGGGCGAATTTCCTCTTGCTGGATACAGTAATGCTATTAAGCAGTGCGATGCCTCTTTTCTTATGCTTGAAGGTTTTTATCAAAACGTAAATAATTTTCCTGATAGAAATTTATTTGATTATGAAAAAGAATTTCCTGTTCTTTCTGATGTGAACGATCACGGTGGCGAAGATGATCTTGTCATCAATATTCGTGGTGGTGATATTTTAAAAGCTATTCATCCTCATTACACACAGCTTCCACCAGAATTTTATGAAGCGTTGATCGCTAGAACCGGGAAACACCCGATTTTTTATGGCCAGCTTGATCCTTCGCCCTATTTGGAAGAATTGCGGCAGCGATTCCCGAACGCGACATTCATATCGTCACGTGGTGTTGAGCGTGATTTTGATTTCATTCGCAAATCGCATTATGTCGTTCCTGCTTTGAGTACATTTTCTTGGTTGGCGGCATGGCTTTCAAATGCGAAGAAAATCTTCTTTCCTGTGGCAGGGATTTTTTCGCCGATGCAGCATCCATCTGCCATGTTGCTTCCCTTTAACGACAAACGTTATGAATTCTTCACATTTCCTATCTATTTCGCTCGAAATATTCAGGAATACAGGGAATATATGGACCCGATCCGGAATCTTTGGGAATATACTGATACAGATAAGCTTCGGGAAATGTGTAAATCTAAAGAGAGGTCTTTGGATGCTGCGTTAAGTTTGTTTAATGCAAATGACTATTTGGCATTATACCCTGAATTTACTGACCTTTATCAGAAATTTGGAAAAACGGGACTTATTAATCATTTCTGTGAAGCGGGTTTTTGGGAGGGGCGGAAGCCATTTTTCTTTGACGAGAACTCTTATAGTGCCCGTTACCCTATGGCCGCACTGTCTGTGGCGCAAGGTCATTACAGGAATATGCTCGATCATTATATTAATGTCGGTCACAAGATGGGCTATAAAACTACATGAACATTATGGAGTGCTAAAAATCTTCTCTTGGTTTTGAGAAGTTCCCTGTATTTCTATATCCATATTTCGTTGATCGGGAAATGTAAGATGAAGCAGCGCGGCTTATTAGGATGGAAGCACTGGCGGCTCCCGCCCTTTGATGCCGCAATGCGGGACGTTGGTTATTGGCCGATGTCAGGCCAGATCGTGGATGTCACACCGGTAGCGGCTCCGAAGTAGAGATACCGATGAGGAGAAGGCGGATCTGCTTGGATGGTGGACCTCATAGGACTGGCAGATATGTATGCGCGTTAGGCATTGAAATTTACAGAAGCGAAACGGTGGGCATCACCCGGGCCACAATGAGGATTAGGTTGGCCAATATCGTCTATAATATGCGCCGCTTTCTTCTCTTGGAGCGGATTAACGTCCTCGCGTAACACTCCAGAGCAGGAAACCCTCTCTCCGCTCAAAACGCAGAGTGAAAAATCAGGACCAGGAACCAGAAATCAACACGCCCAAAACCTTAAATCAGGAAAAGTGCGAAGCAATCAACGGTCCTTTGATCTCTCCAGATTTTTCTAATTTTAAATTTATACATCCTGGAAATAATCATCTGAAATATTAGTGAAACATATTTTTCATGAAACTATTACACGACATTGTAGCTATCCGAACTTAGTGTCCGCCGCGTTATCACCGCCCAGATTTTATCTTTGTTGATGCCGGGAAAACGCGAAATGAAAAAAAATGGTGTCCTGCTCACCACCTGTCTGAGTTCGTTGGTCTTCTACAGTGCCCATGCAGCTCCAGTTCCTGCGAAAACATCCACTCCCGGAGACACCTCTCAGCACAGGACACCACGGACGGCCCCTCAGAAGCCTGCCGCTAAAAAAAGTGCCGCGCCTGAAGCCACCGTTTCCAACAAATCAGAATCCATTGTCGTTCTCGGCTCGGGTGCTTCGCGTGAAACCCAGACGCTTTCTCGTCTGGCGCTGCAGGAAGTCGCCCCCGGTACCAGCCCCCTGAAGACGCTCTCGAAACTTCCCGGCGTCATGTTCACGTCTTCAGACCCGTTGGGCGCTTACGAATGGTCGCAACAGATCATCATCCGTGGCTTCGACCAAAGCCGTCTGGGCTTTACGATGGATGGTATTCCGCTCGGCAATCTCGCCTATGGCAACGATAACGGCCTGTCGATCGGCCGCGCCCTGCAAACCGAAAACAACGGCCCCGCAACCCTTGCCCAGGGTGCAGGATCAGTCGGCGTTGCGGCTTCGAATGATCTTGGTGGCGCACTCGAATTCACATCCATCGATCCCACCACGAAATATGGTGTGGACGTTGCCGGAACGGTCGGGTCCTACGGCACATGGCGTACATTCGCCCGCGTCAATTCCGGCACGCTGCCGGGCGGCGGACGGCTGTACGTTTCGTATGATTATCAGGACGCCAACAAGTGGAAAGGCGATGGCATCCAGCAGCAGCAGCAGGCGAACGCCAAGTTCATCCAGCCGCTGGGTGAGAAGGTCAAGCTGACCCTGTTCGGCGATTACAGTCAGCGCGCGGAAAATGATTATCAGGATCTGTCCCTGCAACTGATCCACACCCGCGGCTATAACGTCGATAACATTACCAACGACTATGCGCTGGCCAAGCAGATCGCCCGGGCCTATCAGAACGGCACGGCTTTCCCGCAGGGCATCACCAATCAGGACCAGTCCTATTACAACTCCGCCGGTCTGCGTAAGGACGCGCTGGGTTACGGACGGCTGGACTTCGACATCACCAGCCGCCTTAAGGGCTATGCTACGGTTTACGGCCATACCAATACCGGCGAGGGCATTTACGCCACACCTTACGAGCCCACGCCTGATTCACTCGGCGGCTCGCCCATTTCGGTGCGAACCACTGAATATGACATCCACCGCGAAGGCTTTATTGGCGGCCTGACCTACAAGATCGCCAACCACACAATCGATGGCGGTTTCTGGTTCGAAAACAACGATTTTGAACAGGCACGCCGTTTTTATCCGCTTAGCGAAAGCGGCTATACCGGTAGTTCAGTCCACTGGTTCCGCAACAATCCGTTCGCCACCCAGTGGCAGAGCGCGTTCAATACCAAGACGTATCAGTTTCATCTTCAGGACACCTGGCAGATCACTCCGGCCTTCAAGCTGAATTACGGCTTCAAATCGTTGGTCGTTGACAACCATGCCCGCCAGCTTGAAGGCAATTATATGGGCACCCCGGTTGCCAACACCTATGCCGGAGGGTCCATTACGTCAGCCAACGGCTTTCTGCCGCAGCTTGGCGGCAATTACCGCATCAACCGTCATAACGAAATTTTCGCCGATTTCGCCCGCAACATGGCGGCCTTCGACAATTCCACGACTGGCGCCACCAGTCCGTTTGCAATGACGACCGCAGCGTATGCAGCGGCCAAAAATTCGCTGCATCCTGAAATGTCTTATAGCGAAGAAATCGGCTACCGCTATCACGACCACCGCATTCAGGCGTCTCTGACCGGTTATTACATCGAATTCGAAAACCGCCTTGCGTCCATCTCGCCCGTGTCCAGCGGAACGAACGTTCAGGGCTATGCCAGCATCCTGAGCAATGTTGGCGGTGTCACGGCACGTGGCATCGACGCCGCCTTCAACTATCATTTCACCGATAACTGGTCGATTTACGCCTCATACGCCTACAACCAGTCCACCTATGACGACAACCTGACGACCGGCGGCGTGACATACGCAACCAAGGGCAAGAGCGTTGTTGCCATGCCGCGCAATCTGGCCAACGTACAGCTCAGCTACGACGACGGCTCGATCTGGGGCAACGTCGGCATGCAGTATCAGGGCCGTAGAACCTACACCTATACGAACGACCAGTGGATCAAGCCGAACGACATCTTCAACCTGAATGTCGGCTACCGCTTCCATAGCCATAACTGGGTGCTGCATGGTCTGGACGCCCAGATCAACGTCACCAACCTGTTCGACAAACGCTATGTCGCCACCGTCGGCAGCACGGGCTTTGCCGTCAGTGATCCGTCCGGCAGCCTCCAGACCCTTCAGGCCGGTGCCCCCCGCATGGTGTTCTTCACCCTGCGCAAGCACTTCTTCTGATCGCTGACCTCTTTACGGATGACGCCCTGATGCCACGTTCCCCCAGCCGTCGACAGTTTCTCCGGTTCGGCTCCGCCACGGCGGCGGCGGCCCTTTTGCCGGAGAACCTGAAGCGTGCCCTCGCCATCGCGCCGCACACCGTTACAGGCACGATTCAGGACGTGGAACATGTCGTCATCCTGATGCAGGAAAACCGGTCTTTCGATCACTATTTCGGCTGTCTTCAGGGGGTTCGCGGCTATGCAGACCCCCGCGCCGAACGCCTGCCGGACGGCAGCAGCGTCTTTGTCCAACCGGACGGAAAGGGAGGCACCGTCCTCCCGTTCCTGTTCAACACGGCCCATACGTCCAGCGCCTGTCTCGCCAGTCTCGATCACAGCTGGAAAGGCACCCAGACCGCATGGAACGACTGGAACACATGGATCTCCCACAAGGGGCCCATGACCATGGGTCACTTCACACGCGCTGAAATTCCTTATTATTACGCCCTCGCCGACGCCTTCACGATCTGCGACGCCTATCACGCTTCCCTTTTCGGCCCGACCAATCCCAACCGCCTTTTTCTGTTTTCCGGAACGAGCGGTCTGGCCGTTGGCCATTCCGGCAAGCAGGCCGTCGAGAATGTGGATGACGGGAACTGGTCGGCCGACATGGCCCATGACCATCCCGATTTCACACCGTTCCGCTGGGAGACTTACCCGGAGAGGCTTCAGGACGCGGGCGTCTCCTGGCGCGTTTATCAGGAATACGACAATTTCGGCGACAACCCGCTGGCGTCCTTCGCACAGTTCCGCAACCTCGACCCGACATCCTGGCAATATCGCCGCGCACGACAGATCGTTCCCGGCTCCACTGAAGCCGACATGCACACCACCGAAGGCCGTTACCTTGTTGCCGAATTTGAACGCGACATCTCGGAAGGACGCCTGCCGCAGGTCTCATGGATCGTTCCGCCCACAGCATTGAGCGAACATCCCAACGCCCCACCCGGCTACGGCGAACATCTCATTTCCCAGCTCATGGACGTCTTCGTTCGCCATCCAGACGTCTGGTCACGCACCGTCTTCATTCTCAATTACGATGAAAATGACGGGTTTTTCGACCACGTTCCTGCCCCGGTCCCCGCACTGACGCCGGAGCAGGGCGGCGGGACGGTTTCAACGCAGGGAGAGTCCTATCACGATATTCCGGTCGGACTGGGTCCGCGCGTCCCCGCCATCATCGTCTCGCCCTGGACAAAAGGCGGCTGGGTCAATTCGCAGGTGTTCGATCACACCTCCGTTCTACGTTTTCTCGAAGCACGGTTTGGCGTCAAATGCCCCAACATCACGCCGTGGCGCCGTAGCGTGTGCGGCGACCTGACATCCGTGTTCGACTTCGCCCAGACAGACCGCACATGGACCGCAAACCTCCCGAACACGGACGACTATCTCCCTGAAACGCGACGCTCCTGCGTGCTTCCTCATCCGGTCGTCCCGACAGTCCAGAAACTGCCCCGACAGGAGTCAGGCCAACGCCCGGCCCGTGCATTGCCCTATGATTTGCACGCCGATTTTCTGATTCCAGATACCCTTAAACTGACAAATACAGGTTCACAGGGCGCCGTTTTTCGGGTTCGCGCCAACGGCATCACGCAACATTTTACCCTCGATGCCCGAACAAGCCTCATTGTTCCTGTAAAGCCTTCCGATATGGAAGCGATCACAGTCCACGGTCCCAATGGCTTCTATCGTTATTTGAGAGGGAAAGATTTTCCTGAGACGACGCTTCAATATGATCATAAATTAGGCGTACTATTTTTGTGTCTTCGTAATACAACGTCCAAGGCTCAGACCTTTCACATTAACGAAAAACATGCTGCCAGCCGCCATACGGTTTCTCTGACACCCACAGAAACCAAAACAATTCAATGGGATATTGCCCCAGCTTCATACTGGTACGATCTCGAGATTCTATCGACCCAACGGCCCAACATAGTCCTGCAACTGTCAGGACATATCGAAACCGGCCGACCGGGTCTAACCGAACCTTATTCAGAATAATAATATAACCACATTTGGATATAGCTTATCCAAGCCCCAAAACTATCCGAACAGACGGGGCTGCTTCTTTGGAACCAGTCGGGCAATGCCGAGGTGTTCACGTTGCAGATAGCGGGGTTAAATAGAGATCAAGGCGTTGTCCGCAAAGAATATCGGACAGATCTATGTCCCGGCTTGGTGTTGCGGAGATGAGCCTGCCATCCAGACGGCTTTCTACGATCCGCGCGGCGTAGGTTGGGCCGAGGGTCAGAATTCCGTGTCGGCCTTCATGGGCATGGATGCAGCAACTCATGAGCCCTTCGCTGATCGTGAGGTTTGTCAGGCGGCCTGTTCCGGTCCAGGAGAGGATGTCTTCCTGCCCACGGGAGAGCGTCAAGCGGCCATTCGTAACAGTCATGATGACCTTTCCGATTGGGGTATGGATCGGGCCAAGTGTGACGTCTGCGCCTGTATTATGCAGTTCCCAGCCCGCCCAGGGGTTGATGTCCATAACGTCTGCAACACCCAGCATGGGCAGCATTGCGCCCCAGGAATAGAACAGATCCGTATCCGGTTGGTCGTTGGCCTCGCCGGTTGTGGCCGAGTAGTTTTCTGCGGCAATCCTGCGGTCCGTCCATGACTGGTTGAACAGCGCCATGCTGCGCTCGGCGAGCAGGGATGCTTCGGCGACAAAACCGTAGCGCCGCAAACCATGCCACACAAAATAATTCACATTTGGCCAGATACGGCCGCGCCAGTAGACGTTATCTGCAAAAGCAGGGTCATCCCGGCTGACATTCGGGATCATATAGGGGCCATCGAAGTGGGTCGGATCAGAAAAATGTCCGATCAGGGACTGTGCCTGTTCCGGCGTGGCGGCACCGCAGATCAGCGGGAAGAAGCTTGTGGGGCCGACACTGTTGACGAACCCGCCATGACGTTGGCGATTGGCGAAAATGCTGCGTTCATGATCCCATAAATGTTCCCGGATTTTGCTACGCGTGTCGTTTGCTAGTGTATTGAAAGTCTGTGCGTCTTCAGTGTGTCCCAGCTCCCGCGCAATATGCGCCAGACATTCCGCATCAAGCGCCAGAGAGCAGTTCAGTCCGACATCGAGCAATGACAGCGTGCGTGTTTCGGGGCTGTAGAGTGCTTCGTCATGGGTTGGGGAATTGTCCATCCCCGTCTCATTGCGGGCTCCGAAGTGAGTGCCTTTGTACAAGGCCTCTCCGACATCGGATGTTCCGCACGAGACAAGCCCCATCCCATCCGGGTCGCGCTCACTGCGCCACCAGGTGTGGTTGCGGGACAAAGCTTCGTAATGGCATTCGAGAAATGATTTTTCGCGATGGCGCAGATAAATCATCCACGTCATGAATGCGCCATTCGGAGCCTGAGTACGATCCACCCATGTGTCGTTCGATGTGGCGAGACAGGCGAAATTACCCTGCGGCGTTGCGTTTGCCGTGGCCACCGCCATGTTTTCGCGCGCAGTCTGCCCATCAAGGAGTGCGGACATCAGTGCGGAATAGGTTTGATCGTTGTACCAGACTGCGAATGTTCCCAGATTCCAGATCCGGCTGAAGGTGGTATAGGGGCGACGATTGATGCCGTCATACAGGGTGTTCCAGCCCATGACATCCCGAACGGCATCCAAGGCTCCGGCGTGCCGACCGGTCTGGGTGGGAAGCGCAGACTCTTTCTCGGGAGTGCGTTCAAGCGTGGCGCGGGCTTTCGCGATTGCCAGTTCCTCGCTATCCGCTACGGCTGCGGCGAAGCGTCCTTTGCGCATCATTTCCAGATTGAAGCGCAATGTGATGACGGGGGCGGATGTTCCCCTGCTGGATGTCTGGAAATAGCCGTGATCGTTGAAATCTTGTGCTGCGGCTTCCAGCGTTTCATGAGCCGTGACCTGAATGGGGGCAGTATCGCTCATCAGGGCAACGTACCGATAACCTAACTGGATAACAGCAGCCTCGCCGTTATAGGTCACGGTGGCGCCGCATTCGGCAGAGAGGCAGAGGTTTACCCAGTAACGCAGGCCCCATTCCGCGAGAACTTTCCCCTCCCATGTCCCCAGCAGGCAATAGGGATCATCTTTCTCGTAGCTGAATGCGATTTCCGTCCCGCCATGCCGGGTTTCGAACTCGACCAGCCGCCCGTCCATGTTGTGACGACCAAACAGAAGATCCTTTCCCGGCGGGAGCAGGGTCGCGCTGCGCTGGCTGGTGGAATAGAGCAGGGGCGTGACATGAACGCCGAGCGGCAGGAAGGTCATGGCCGCCGGGCGGTCGGACCAGGTGTTCCATGCGCGGGCCGGGGGCACTGTGCTCTCAACAATCATGACGGATCCTGTTTGCTGCAATTGTCGGGGCGATGTTCGGGTTTTCTTGCGCCACTGCGTCGGTTGGCGTCGTCAAGGATGTGTGCCAGTCGTGTTTCGTCCAGTTCAAGGCCGAATGACCAGCATAATGTGTCGTAAACGCCGAGGAAGGAGCGACTACAGGGGGCAAGCCGGGTTTGGGTTTCGATGATGCTTTGGCCCGTCACATCAGCAAGCCATGCGACCAGTTCTTCCTGCATGCCAGGGATCTCCAGCACCTGTCCGGGTGGGGTGTGCAGGTCCAGCCATCGTGCTGGTGTTGCGTCGCCTGTGACGTGTAGTGGGGCTGACAGGCGGATATCGCGGGAGGATGATCCGATGTCGATGCTGACTGTTCCAGCGGGGACGGTCCAGTCTTCGCGTACGGTATCGAAATAGGCGAGATCGCGGCGATCCAGCATCATGGTCACGACGCGGCTTTCTCCCGGTTCCAGTGAAACGGTCGTAAATCCTTTCAGAGCCCGGAGAGGATGATGGGGCAAGGCCCTGTTGGCTGCGGCTGGGTTTCGTCCGAGATAAAGCTGGCAGATTTCCCGGCCTGTCCGGGTGCCGTTGTTGGACAGCGTAAACTGAACTGCGACACCTTCCGCGCTGCTTGTCAGTTTCAGGGTGTCGTAAGCGAAGGGCGTGTAGGACAATCCGTGGCCGAACGGGAAAAGAGGCTCTATTCGGCGGATATCGAAAAACCGGTACCCGACAAAAATGCCTTCCCGATACAGGTGTTTTCCCTGTTCGCCGGGGTAGCCCAGAAAGGCTGGGCAGTCTTCTGATCGTACCGGCCATGTGACGGATGTTTTGCCGGAAGGGTTGGCATGCCCGAACAGGATATCGGCTACGGCTTGTCCAAATCCTGCCCCCGCGTAGCCCGCCGAGAGGACGGCCTGCACGTTGTCGGCCCAAGGCAGAACGACGGCGTCCGGATGCGTGAGAACCACCACAATCCTGTTATGGAGCTTCGCCAGTTCAGCGATCAGGGTGTTATGCGCCTGACAGAGATCCAGCTCGGGCCGGTCGGCATTTTCGCCACTGACGCTGGGCGGGGTGGAGGCAAAAACGATGACGGTTTCAGCGCTGCGTGCGGCGGCAAGGGCCGCGCCCTGACGGTGTGCGTCATGGTTGCCATCCTCACCCCAGCCGGGTTCCCAGTGGATGGATACACCTTCAGGTGCAGTCTCTCTCAGGCAATCGAGCGGAATATCGCATCGGATGGGGCGGACGGCTGCGCTGCCCGCGCCCTGAATTTCAGGGGAGATCGCGCCTGTGCCGATGATCAGCAGGTGATTGCCCGATCTCGGCGTGAGGGGGAGGAGATCGTTCTGGTTTCTGAGCAGGACGCAGGCGCGCGCGGCAGCTTTGCGCGCCAGATCGTGGTGGGCGGCGAAATCCGGGCGCGAAACCGGCAGTCTGCGCTGGGCGTCTGCGCTACGGAGCGTCAGGGCCGCAATATGGATGCAGGCTTCGTCCAGCACCGCGACCGGCACGCTCCCGCCTGAGACAGCGTTTTCAAGACGCCGTCTGCGGGCGGCATTGAACGGCATGCCCAGATCGTTTCCGGCTTTTACTGCGGCGGGGAGATCCTGAATCCCGTGCCAGTCGGACATGATCACACCGTCATAGTGCCAACGTCTTCGGAGGACATCGCGCAGGAGCCACGGGTTCTGTGATGTCTGCACCCCGTTGAGCCGGTTGTAGGATGTCATGACTGTCCACGGGTTACTTCGGGCGATCGCTCGTTCGAACCCTAGCAGATACAGTTCATGCAACGCGCGGGGCTCGACGACGGAATCCATGCTGATCCGCTCGGTTTCGGAGTTGTTGCATGCAAAGTGCTTGAGCGACGCTCCCACGCCGTTGTCCTGCAGTCCCCGAATGACTCCCGCAGCCATTTCTCCCGTCAGGATCGGGTCTTCGCTGAAATATTCAAAACCCCGCCCCGCCAGCGGCGAACGGCGCAGGTTGATCCCCGGTCCAAGCAGGATCTGTGCGCCCGCAGCCCGACATTCGATTGCCAGTGCGGTTCCGATCTCATGGGCTAATGTGGTGTCCCAGCTATTGGCCAGAACTGAGAGGGCGGGAAAGCATGTCGCCGGGATGCTCTTGCCGAGAAGGACGTTGTCATCCCGGTTTTCTGGATCATCCGTAGTCTCTACGGCATCAAGGAAAGCTCCAAGATCGGTATTTTGTGTGTCTGTGGAGATTTGGTCCGGCACGACGCGCAGGCCGTTGGAGCCATCGACCATCAGCAGGGAAGGGAGCCCCAGCCGGGGTACGCCGGTCGTGCGCCACAGGCCATTTCCGCAGACGAGATCGAGCTTCTCCGTAAGCGTCATCTGCGCGACGATTGCGGTTGCTTCGGTTCGGAACGTGTTCGCCATGTCAGAGGCTCTGTGGCTCAACCAGGGCTTCCGGCTGGAGAATGCGTGTCATCTCGGCTTCCGATGGGTAAAGCAGAATGATCAGGACTGAGAGTAGGGCGACGCAGGCGGGAACGCCCAGAAAGCCGAATGTAATGAAGGCAAGGGCGGTCTGTGTCTGGGTGGCCGCATGGGGAACATAGCCACCCCAGGCCAAGATTGCGGCGGATAGTGAGCCGCCGATGGCCCAGGCGACCTTTCCCGCAAAGCTGTTGATCGAATAGGCCGTGCCGGATGCCCGCACACCTGTCACAGCCGTGCCGTAGTCAATGGAATCTGCGACCATGGCGTAGAAAACCGGCAGGGTCATGCCTTGAAAAAAGCAGATTACGCCAAAGGCGGCGACCAGATAGACGGCATTGTTCGGGCCATATCCAAACAGCGCCAGACCTACAGCGGACAGGATATAGGGCAGAACAATCGTTAGCTTCTGTCCTACGCAGCGTGCAAGCCAGGGCGAGCCCATTACTCCCAGAACCTTGCTGGCCCCCATCATCGAGATGAGCACCCCCCCGAAATACTGCGGGCGATGCAGGACTTCCGTCGCGTAATAGAGCGACAGGCCGTAGAACGCTGTCAGATTGATGTAGAACAGGCTCAGCACGATCGTAACGATCACCCAGGCCCGGTTGCGGAACAGGGACCCGAGCAGAACCCGGACGGGGCTGTCATTTGCTTCAAGCGCATGACGTTCCTGACAGGTAAAGGAAGGGATGAGTGCCAGTCCGCCGCCCACAGCGCCTGCGATGGCCATCGCCAGCGGATATCCAAGTTTCTCGTTACCTCCACCGAAGACATGCACCATGGGCAGAATGGATGATCCGACCAGAAAGGTCGCGAGCGTTGCGCCCATCATGCGGAAGGTGGACAGGGACAGGCGGTCTTCCCGGTTGCGCGTCATGACGTTGGGTAGAAGGCCGTAAGGCACGATGACGAGCGAGAAGAGGACACCCATTGCGAGATAGGTGGCGTAAGCCCAAGCGAGGCGTCCGCCCGGTTCCAGCGGGAGTGGCAGGAAGCAGCAGAAGGTCAGGAAGCCGAGCGGTAGGGAAAACCATTTCAGGTAGGGCCGGACGCGCCCTCCGAACAGGATGCGACGGTCGATCAGATAACCGATGACCGGGTCCACCACACTGTCGATCACACGCGCCAGAAGCATCAGCAGAGCGACAGCAGACGCGGAAATACCGTAAACATTGGTGTAGTAATAGATGAGATAGGTTCCGGTAATACCGAACAGGGCATTACCAGCCAGATCGCCGAAGCCGAAGCTCATCCGCTCCCACAGGGCAGGGCGCTGGTTGTTCGTCGTGCCGTTCATGCCGCTATCCGGTTGGTGTCGTGGCTGTCTTTCTTTATCCCGGAAAGGCAGTTTTGGGGGAATGTCCGATCCGGACAAGGTTTTGTCAGAAGTCTGCTTTCACGCCACCGAAAAACTGGCGCGGTGCGCCCACAACCAGCGACTGGTAGTCACCCGAAAGCGGGTTTCCGCCGTCATCACCGGTCATGATCAGGTAGCGCGACCCTGTCAGGTTGGTGACGTTAAACGATGCTGTCAGATTTTCCAGGCGTCCGATGCGGCCGAAATTGTAGCGTGCTCCAAAATTGACCAGCCAATAGGACGGGAGCGACGTGTCGTTCGTGTAGCTGAACGGACGGCTGCTGGTGTAGAGGGCGTCGATGTTGAAGCTGGCCTTCTTGTAAGTGTACTCTGCCGTCGCCTTGTACATCAGGTCCGGATAGTTCACGACATGCTTGCCCTTGGTGGCATAGGTCGTGTCCTGCTGGGTGATGTTGTTGTCGTATGTCGAGTGATTGTAGCTGATCGAGTTAAAAATCGAGAGACCACGCAGCGGGCGCAGGGTCAGACCGGCATCCACGCCGTTCATTGTCACGCCGCCGAGGTTTAGAACCGTGGTCTGAGGGTTGGTCTGACTGCCCTGAACCAGTGCGCCCAGGCGGTTTGAGAAGTTCACACGATAGGCGCTGACCGAGAAGTCTATACGCCGCTGTGTGAAGCGGTAGCCGACCGAATAGGCCCAGCTTGTCTCGGGTTTGACGGAACTGCGTGACAGGTCGAAGGCCTCTTGCGAGACGGCAAATGGCGATGCAGAGAGGTGATAGCCGCTTTGCGGATAGGCACGCATGTTCTTGGCGATATCGAAATACAGCTCATGATGCGTCAGGAAATGCCAATCCCCGCTGAAATGCGGCAGGAACGCCCCGAATGTCGTCAGACCCACGCCGCCGGCAAGAGCATTGGTGCCGGTATAGGGTTCGTAATTCCCGGTCTGACCGACATGGGTGGTACTCAGCATGGATTTGAACCCTGCATGGAGCGAAAAGTTTTGAACCGGGCGCCAGGTGTCCTCGATATAGGTCTGCATCGTGTTGGTATTGTAGGTCTGGCCCCAGAGCTTGGCGAAAGGGTCGGACCATTTGCGGAAGGGATTGGGTGTCAGGGTCTGTCCTTCAGCAAGAAGCGGGTCGTTATAGGCGAACATGTTCGAGATATATTTGTTGTTCTCGTACCAGATGCCGCCATGAATTTCGTGTTTGCCGATATCATACGTCATGCTTGATGTGAGGCCGAAACGCTGGATATCAGGCTGTTTGACGATTTCGGAGAGGGGGGCGCCGTTTGCGGAGGCCATCCACGGATCGGACCACTGGGTATCGGCCTTCTGGTTGTGGCCGTACACGACAGAATCCCAACGCAGGCGATCCGCCAGTTTCAGATGGAAATTCAGCCCTCCCAGCAGGTCGCGTGAAGTCGTTGTTCCGGCATAATAAGAGACATCCTTCGGATCGCTGGTTTTGTCTTCACCGTGCGAATAAATGCCCTGTGCGGCTTCATAGGCCAAACGATAGTTGGGGTAGTAATTGGAGACGCCATAACCCAGCTTCTGGACTGTCTCCAGTGTTTCGGACTGGTAGTTGAACTGTTGCACATCCGCCCAGTCGAACAGGAGCGAGACGCTGCTTTCATTATGGATCGGCTGCACCAGCTTCAAATTGGCCTGCTGGAAGAACTGGGTACCGTAGCCTTTCCACAGTTTGGTGTCGTTTCGCATGTAGGACACATAGAATTTGGTCCCGGCGGGGTTCAGCTTGCCGCTATCGATGCGGATGAAGGCATGCGTGGTGGCGTTGCTTCCGCCGGTCGCGGCAAGCGTGCCGCCGAACTTGTCCTTGGGATCAGACGACGAAATCATGATCGCACCGCCGAGCACGTTGGTGCTGGGCATGTCTACGGCGCCCGCGCCCTGTGACATCTCCATATGACCAAGATTCTCGGATGACAGCGCGGCCACGGCGTTCAGACCGTTATAGTTGCGATAGACGGATTCACCGAGCGGAATACCGTCCAATGAAAATCCGATCTGGTTTTGCGAAAAACCGTGGATATAGAGTTTGACACCGCCCGTATCAACGCCTTGCGCATCGTCAGATTGGAACAGCACGCCCGGCACATTCTGCAACGCCTTCATAACGGATGTCCCTGCCACGGCGTTTGTAAAAACATGCTGTGAAATGACGGTCTGTGCGCCGTGAGAGACGTGTTTTCCCTGAACCTGCAGGAGTTCCGGTTGCACGGCTCGGATGAGGGGGTGTCGTGCGACAGGTGTCTCGGATTCAGCTACGGTATGAAGTAGATGCGTCTTTCCTTTGCGGGCATGCTGCGGTTTTTCTGCCGCTGATCCACATGAGGGAATGACGGCCAGAACTGTCGAAAGCAGGGCCAGGTGGCGTAACGTGAGTCTGTTCTTTCGGACGATACGCATTGAGATCAATCTTTGCCTTCACACGGGTCTGACGGGGCGGCAATTTGGATACCCGGAAAAACGCTATGTTGCGATTTTATAACGTGTAAACGACAATATGAACGACGTCTTTAGGGGACTTATCTTCAAATCATGTAGACCGCCTGCACCGCGGCTGCGCCTGCCGTGTGTCGATATTCCGGAGAAGGTGAGGGGTAACGGCAATATTCGGGCGGCTAGTCCGGATAATCTCGTGCTCAAGAGTGTGTTGGAACCGGCCTATGTGCAGGCGGGCACCATGACGCTATTCGGGGGCAGCCTGTCTGACCGACAGATTCGTGCAAACAGAGGACATTGAGCATGGGTGAACGCTGGTTTCCGATATGGCGCCGGGCACAAAGGACGGACATAATCGCGCCTGACGAGCATCCGGGCGTAGGCCAGACGATTCTTCTTGGCGGCCAGCATGTCCTTGCGATGACGGGATCGACTGTTGTGGGACCTCTGCTGATGGGGTTTGACCCCAATGTGGCGATCCTGTGTTCGGGGCTGGGAACAATCCTGTTCTTCCTCATCACCGGCGGGCGAATTCCGAGCTATCTTGGGTCCAGCTTTTCCTTCATCGCACTTGTCGTGACGCTGACCGGATATTCCGGACATGGCCCTAATCCCGATATTGCTCTGGCCTGTGGCGGAATTTTCGTGGCGGGCGGAGTGTATGCTCTGATCGGACTGCTGGTGCGGATCATGGGGTCGGGATGGATCGAACGGTTGATGCCGCCTTCCGTAACCGGAGCGATCGGGGCGGCGATTGGGCTCAATCTGGCGCCTGTGGCATCACGTGGTCTTGGTCACGGCGGGGCGGGTACGGGTTGCGGCATCTTTGCTTTACTCTGCACGGCGCTGCTGGCGGTCTATGGCGGTCCGTATCTGCGGCGGTTGTCGATCCTGTTGTCTCTGCTTGCATCGACCCTCGTTTATGTCGTGGTGGCGAACGGGTTGCATCTCGCGCCGCCGATGGATTTTTCTGAGATCCTGGCCGCACCGCTCATCGGGCTACCGCATCTGACGGCACCACGGTTTACGGAGCATGCGGCTATTCTATTGGCGCCGGTGGCGCTGGTTCTGGTGGCAGAAAATCTTGGGCATCTCAAAGCAATCGGGGCCATGACGGGGCGGCCGCTGGATCATCTGACGGGGCGTGCGTTTTTGGGGGACGGGCTGGCGACGATGTTGGCGGCCAGCCTTGGTGGTACGGGCGTGACGACCTATGTCGAGAATATCGGTGTCATGGCGCTGTCCCGGGTCTATTCGACGCTGACTTTCGGTGTGGCCGGACTTTTCGCTATTCTGCTCGGGTTCTCACCGTTTTTCGGTGCGTTGCTGAGGGCTATCCCTGAGCCGGTACTGAGTGGGCTGTCAGTCGGGTTGTTCGGCCTGATCGCGGCGACGATGGTGCGTGTCTGGGTGGATAATCACGTCGATTTCTCCCGTGCCTCAACGCTGTTTCCTGTCGGGGTAGCTCTTGTCGCCGGGGCGGGAGACCTGACTTTCACTATAGGCAGTGTGACACTGGGCGGTATTGCGACTGCGACGATCGCCGCCATCAGCCTCAATCAGATCCTGAATTCAGGATCTGATTCCCAAAAGCCCCCTTCATGTCCATAAGTGATTTTGAACGGGTTCAGCCCCGGCGATAGTGGCTGACATCGCTGGGCAACAACGAATATACTTTGCATGTGGCGGCTCTGTCTGGCTGGCGTTAACATCATAATCTTCGCCAGCTAGCAGCACTTTAT
>NZ_BEWP01000025.1 GCF_002723995.1 Gluconobacter kondonii
TATCCAGCCTCTGAAACCCCGCTCGGTCCCTGACCCAGCGGGGTTTTTTGTTGCGCACAACACAACACGCCTATCGAACTCCCCAGCATTTCAAACGGCTTAGTGCCGGTAGGTTCAAATCGGAGTGCCAAACACTCGCAACCAACTGCTCCAGACACAGGCGTAAACGGATGTGCTCCGGCATACCGGGGCGTAATCGGGCGCAGGAGAAAAAAGCGGGGGAGGGGGCGCCAGCCGAAGGCATGCGGAAACTCCTGACTGTCTGACTTAAAATTATTTTAGTGATTTCAGAGGGTTATGATTCGTGGGTTTGCGAGAGCCTGATAAGATCAAGATGGCTTGGACTGAAATTACCCGAGCGCAGTATCTCCGGGACGACATGGAATATGCAAGCGATCTGGGCGATGGGGAGTGGGCGCTAATTGTATGGCCGCGTAAATTGTGCAAGCCACTCTCCCTCAATCCCGAGGCGGTTCACTATCGGGCGGCCGATAAAGACGGAGATACGATTGATTTCTACCTGTCGCCGCCCCGGAATGCCAAGGCTACCAAGCGTTTTCTGGGAAAAGCTGTGAACGGACTGAAGGATTAGGAGAAGCCCGAGACGATCAGCACGGATAAGACCCTCACCTACGACATCGCGATTGGCGAGCTCAAGAAGGGTGGAAAGCTGCCGAACACCGTGAAACATCGCCAGGTGAAGTATCTGAACAACGTGATCGAAGCTGATCACGGTAAGCTCAAACAGCTCATTCACTCTGTCCGTGGCTTCAAAAGTACAGGCGGATGATGGTGTCCTTTCACGGATCCAGCGCCGTTCTTAAGTCCTGGATCATCTCGGGAGACGGAGGGGCAGATATGCTGCCAAAACCCATCCGTGTTGTCATATTTTGAGGAAAAGAATGCCTCGAAGATGTACGGAATGATCCGTGTAACGCCTGTACTCCTGTTTGCCGGACAATCATTTCGGCGTTGGCATGAGTCACGCCGCTGCCTGCCATGATTGAGAGCCGCCCCTTCGCTTCATGAACCAGTGCTTTCAGAACGGGAATACCACTGACGGCATCGAGGGCGCAGCCGGATGTCAGAATGCGGTCGAAACCCAGAGCAATGGCCGTTTCAAGGGCTTCGAAAGGATCGGGGACCAGATCGAAAGCGCGATGAAGGGTTCGTTGCAGGGGGCCACAGGCAGCACTGAGACGCTGAAGCATGTCTGCGTTTAGCCGGTTGTCTGGTTGGGACGCTCCCAGCACAATCCCCGCGAGTCCTGCTGTTCTGGCAGCCTGTATGTCCGCCAGCATGATTTTTTCTTCTTGGTCTGTGAAAACGAAGGAGCCACCTCGTGGGCGGATCATTGCATAGACTGGAACAGGGCTGTCCGCAGCAAGCTGCATCATTCCAACCGATGGTGTCAGGCCGCCCAGATCCAGAGCACTGCACAATTCAATCCGCGCGAGGGTTTCGGCCTGGGCAATGGCAAGGGCTTCCGCGGTATCTACGCAGACTTCAAGTTCAGTCATGACACGGTGTTTTCAAGGAGGGAACAGAGGAATTGAGTGGACGGTAAGCGTCAAGCAGCGTGCGGGTATAGGAATGGGATGGCTGTGCGAACAGGTCCTGCGTCACACCCTGTTCCACAATCTTTCCCTGCAGCAGAACGATAGCCCGATCACACAGCACCCGGACAACTGCCAGATCATGCGTGATGAACAGTAGCGAAAGGCCCATGTCATCCCGAAGATCCATGAGAAGATTGAGAATCTGCGCCTGCACGGAAACATCCAGCGCTGCCGTGGCTTCATCGGCGATGAGCAGGCTCGGGCTGGCGGCGAGGGCGCGGGCAATTCCAATTCGGGCCCGCTGTCCCCCTGAAAAGGTGATGGCTGGCCGGTCATAGGAGTCTACAGGGAGCCGAACACGGTCAAGCAGATCGCGTGTTCGAACTGGTCTGTCTGCGGGTGTGCCAATGCCATGTACGGTCAGGACTTCCGTAATCTGTGCGCCGATGCTCATACATGGGTCCAGGCTGGCGAGCGGATCCTGAAAGATCATCTGTACGCGGCGGGGGAGAGTCCCTGTTCCGGCAAGGTGGATGGAGCCTGAGGTTATGGGGGCAAGCCCCATGAGCGCACGTGCAATCGTGCTTTTTCCAGAGCCGGACTCTCCAATCAGGCCAACGGTTTCACCTTGGCCTACATCAAAGGAAACGTTCTGTACGATCGGCGACAGTTTGCGGTTCCAGAACGACCCTTGCGGATACGAGACATGCAGATTACGGACCTCAAGCAGCGGTGTCATGGCAGTACTGCCTGCAGATCAGGTCTCAGGCAGGCGGCACGACGTGTTCTGCCAAAACTCTGCATGGGAATGGGGGCGCCCAGACAGGACGGCATGACAAGAGGGCAGCGGGGATTGAAAATGCAGCCATTGGGTCTGTCACGGAGCGATGGAATGGCCCCCGGCATTCCCGTCAGCCGCATGCGTCCTTTTGGATCGGGGTGGAGAGCCGCGGGATCAGGAAGAGACGCGATGAGCCCACGGGTATAGGGATGGAGGGAGTTCGCGAAAACGGATTCTGTCGGTCCGTCTTCAAGAAGAGACCCTGAATACAGCACGGCAACGCGGTCCGCGATGGCGCGAGCCGCACCAAAATCATGTGTGATGAACAACGTGGCGGCTCCGCGCTCGGCAGCCAGTGTGCGGATCAGATCAAGGATGCGGAGCCGTGTGGCCGCATCCAGTGCCGTTGTCGGTTCATCGGCAATCAGCAGGGCTGGATTGGCCGAAAGTGCCATGGCAATCATGACACGTTGGCGCATTCCGCCGGACAGCTGGTGAGGGTAGGACCGCAGGGCGCGTACAGGGTCAGGGATGCCGGTGCTGGCCAGAAGATGTTTGGCCTCGTCCTGCCTGGCCCGACGCGTCTGGAGATCCGGCCTGTGCAGGATCAGACATTCCCCAAGCTGGGTCCCGATTTTCAGGATAGGGTTGAGTGCACTCATCGGCTCCTGAAAAATCATTCCCATCCGGTTGCCCCGGAGCTTCCGGAATGCAGCCTCTTCAAGATGCGTCAGGTCGTGCGTCATCTCTCCTGTATGTAAAAGGACTTCCCCGTGACTGATGGTTCCACCGCGCAAAAGCCCCATGATGGTCAGGGCCAGAACACTTTTCCCGGAGCCTGACTCTCCGATGAGAGCCAGCGTTTCACCTACGGTTATATCGAGCGTCAGACGCTGAAGGACCTCGTCTGCGCCGAACCGGACGGAGAGGTCCCTGATCTGCAGAACGGGTTGAGGGCTCATCATGCGTTGGATGAGGATCTTGCATGCTTCTGGAGCCGCACGACGGGAGACCATGCAAAATCCTGATCGAAAGGATAGGTCGGGCGATGGGGCCGGTGACGGGGGAGAGCCGCTACGTCTTGATTGACTACCCCGTCTGAAAGGGCCATCAGCGCGGGGTTGGCAAGGGGGGCGAGTTCCGGCGAGAGATAGCCCGACTTCACCACCACAACACGCGCTGATGCCGGATCAAGGCCAAGGCGTCGAAAATCTGCCAGATTGTGGTAGGGGCGGCGACGGCTGGCAAGGACGATCGTGAGGCCTCCCGTCTGAATGACAGCCTCACGTTCCGCCGGATCGTCCTGTTCGATGACGCGCAGAACCTGTGCTTCGACCTTTACCTGTCTGCCAGCCGGATCAAGGGACGCTCCGATGGTGAAAGACGCTGTTATCCCCGTGCCAGCAATAAATGCAGCATCACACGCTGGCTTGTCAGTAATGGCCGCCACGATCACGCCCTGAACATCATGCCCCCCCCTGGCGTATTCGAGCAGCATTGCCAGAACATCCGCCCGGTCTCCCACGCCTCCGCCGGTTGGATTATCTCCTGAATCGGCAAGGACAACGGGATAGCTTCCCGACCGCAATGCGCGGGATACACACTCCTCTACTGACCCTGTCTTCACGCCAAACTGAAACTTTTCGCGTGCGTCCCACCAGGCTTGTGCAATGTCGGTAGCAGTCTCTTCCAAGGCGTTCAGATCTGTCCCCGTTACAATAGCGGACGCCGTGGCCCGCGGCTCATCAGCCCAAACATAGCCGACCATGAGCGCCGCATCCCAGACGCCCGGGCGCCTGTCATGGTCAGGGAGCCGGGCATAGAGGGAACGGGCGGGCTCATCTTCTGTGCTTGTGCGCTCTCCCGGAAGCAGAACCGGGATCGGCACCCATGCAATCTGTGGGCGAATGTTGCATGTCAAAGCATCATGAAGCATCTCCACGGCCCGGGCCATCGTGCGTTCCACGTCGATATGAGGTGCTGTGCGATAGGCAGAGAAAATATCCAGTGCGTCAATGATGGGCTGGCTGACATTGCCGTGCAGATCGTAACTGGCAGCCACAATGCAGTCTGGGCCGACAATGGAGCGTGCGGCAGAAATCCAGTCGGCCTCGGCATTATCCATTCCTTCGACGGCCATGGCGCCATGCATGGCAAGATAAAGCCCGTCCAGCGGAAGAGCAGCCTGGAGTTTTTCAAGAAACTCAGCCTTGAACGCCTCATAGGTTGCCTTAGACACGCGCCCGCCAGGCACCGCACGGGCATGCAGCAGAGGAATAAAATCTGCCTTTGTCTGTTTCAGAAAAGCGAAATAGGGGGCATGGATCATCGCATCGCCGCGCAGGACACGAAAATCCTTTTCCTGCATCAGGACCGGATTATAGGTGCTGCATTCCGTATGAATTCCCCCGAAAGCGATGCGGAAGGGTGTGTGAACGGTCTGGGTCATATCCAGTCAATCCCGAAAAGGAAGTGCTGAGCCGCAATGCTGGCGGCACCGAGGGCAAAACTGTCGTTACTGGCTGAACGCAGGATCAGTGTGCTCTGCGTGCCTGGGCGCTTGAGAACATGTGCTTCCATTTCCTGTCGGAGCACATTCGAAAACACGCTGTCCTTTAGAGCCGCATCCATAAGTACCACGACCTGACTTGGGTCCAGGATCTGCACAAGCTGTGCGAGTCCGAACCCGAGCGCAGAACCCGCTCGGTGTAGGATTCTCAGAGCGTCCGGGTCCCCGGTGTTGGCTAGTCCGATCAGTTCGGGGATCTCAGAGGGCAGGCCGGCACTGCGGGCTGCCCCCTTTATGGACTGAAGGGATGCGAGGGTTTCAAGACAGCCGCGATTGCCACAGCGGCAGGGAAGGGCGTTTTGCAGGTCAAAGGCGACGGGAGAATGAGCCAGTTCTCCGGCCCCGCCGTGATGACCTCTGTAGAGACGGCTGTCGATGATATGAGTACTGCCAATGCCGTCCCCGACGAAAACGAGACTGAAATTCGGACATTCCCCAGAGGCGCCAAAAAGCTGCTCCCCCAGGATCAGGGCATTGGTGTCATTTTCCACAAAGACCGGCAGACCGGTCAGTTCAGACAGTTCGCCCGCAACATCGACATTCCGCCACCCCAAAGCCGCAGACGCCAGACAGATCCGCCTGTCCCGGGAAACGAAGCCAGGTTGGGCCACGCCGATGCCGGTTGTCAGGCCGATATTGGGCTCCGCATGGCGACGGACTTTCTGAACGGCCTTCGCCAGAAGGGAGAAGCATCGCTCTGGATCTGTTTCACGGGGAATCTGACGTCTTGCAAGCACCTCGCCATGCGGATCGGTCAGAACAATTGTGGCCGGGTCCGTGTGAAGGGAAATTCCGATGAAACTCGCGGCATCGCTCCGCAGACCGAGCGTGACGGATGGTCGCCCCTGGCTGAAAATCAGTTCCTGTTCTTTCAGAATACCCTGCTCGAGAAGATCTCGGACGAAGATCGAGATGCTGCCCTTGCTCAGTCCAAGAAGGCGGGCAAGATCCGTCCGGCTCTTTGGTCCCAGCCGCGTGATCGCGCTGAGAATGCGATGATGGCCAGTCGAAAACATGCACGTCCTGCCTGATGTCGTAGACAGACTTATTTCAGTGGGTAAAATTACGTTGTGTCAATAAAATTATTGCGTTAACTAAATGATCTGTTGGTGTCATGAAAGAATGATATTGTGACCCTGTGAAAGGATTGCGGTCTGCGCGTACTGGCTTCTCTCGTTCTGGCCCTGGCCTTTCTTGCGCCGGATGTTCTGTCTGCCGCTACGGTCCGGCCCAGTCTGACCATCATGCTGACGGAAGCGCCGCGCAGCATGGACCCGGCCGACCAGAATGCGACCGCAACGCGTTCCGTGTTGTCATCCTTCTACGAAACACTCGTCCAGTTCGATGAATTCGGTCACATCAGGCCGCAACTCGCGACTGACTGGTCTTCTTCCGCAGATGGTCTTGAGTGGCGCTTTCACATCAGGCCGAATGTTTTTTTTCACGATGGTCTGCCCTGTGACGTGGATGCGGTAACGGCATCTTTCCGCCGGCTTCTCGATCTTGCCATTCCGCTGGCCGGGGCAGGTGTCTCACGGACGGTCATCCGGTCCGTTAGGCAGGATGGGGGTAGTATTGTTTTTACCCTCAAGCATCCCTATGCCGATTTTCTGCCACTCCTGACCATGACGCAAACCGCAGTTGTTTCTCCTGACGCAGCCCGGAATGGCACGCTCGCCCTTCACGCCGTCGGGACAGGGCCGTATGTTTTCGAGGCTTGGCACTCCGGAGATGACGTCCTGACGCATCGTAATCCGGCCTACTGGGGGCAAGCGGCGTCTTTTGATGGCCTGAAATGGATCTGGTCGTCCGAACCTTCCGTTCTGAATATGGCTCTTCAGACGGGAGATGCAGATGTTGTCGTGCCGCTATCGCCTGTGTTCGCCAATCTTTATCGGGAACAGGGCCATGCAGCGCAGGTTGCGTCCGTCCATGCCTCTCCCGGTGCTACCCTGTTCTGGGCGGCACTCAATATGCACCTCAAGCCTCTTGATGATGCACGGGTGCGTCGAGCCCTTTCGCTGGCCCTGGACCGGACGGCACTGGTTGCAGGGCTTTTGCATGGATATGGACAACCGGCCTGTTCTGCCCTGACCCCGGATATTCACGGCGCATTGCCTTGCGGTGTAAACGAGGCGCATGCAGATCTTTCAGCCGCTCGGGCTCTGCTGAAAACTGCGGGGCTTGAAAACGGATTTAGCATTATTGCCGTGGTGCAGGAACCGGAAGAGCCCATGGCCGAGGCGATTCAGGCCATGTGGAAGCAGATCGGTGTCCGGCTGGAAATCCGCCGGCAGGAAGCAGGCGTCTGGGTTCAGTCCGCGTTTGCTCCGCCAGACGTCAAGGCCCATGAGCAGACCGGCGTCATCCTGACGTCATGGTCTGCACCCTTCCTTGCGGATATGCAACTTCGCCCGATCTATGCTTCCGCGAGTGCGGCCCCCCAGTCTGCCAATCTCGGCTTTTTTGCAGATCTCTCCCTAGATGCACTGATCGACAGAGCAGCCGGTTCTGAAGAAGCTGCTCAACGTCAGGCTACGCTGAAAGAGATCCAAATCCTTTTGAAACAGCAGGTTCCTGTTCTTCCGCTGTATGTGGCGGATACGCTTTATGGTGTGCGCAAAGGAGTTGAAGGTGTGAGTGCAGGGCCTGATGGCGAAATTCTCGTCCTGAAAGCGCGTGCTTCAGGATCTGGGCCGGAGCGTGCGCCATGATGCCTCTTCTGCGGCGTGCATTGGCAATGCCGCTGATGATGCTGGGAATATCATTTGTGGTTTTCCTCGCTATCCATGCCTTGCCCGGAGACCCGGCCCGGCTTCTCTCCGGCCCACAGGTCCCTGAAAATGTTGTGCAGGGACTGAGGCACAGGCTGGGGCTCGATCTGCCATTTTCAGCGCAGTACATGCATTTCCTGCGGCGGGCGCTTCAGGGAGATTTCGGTGTTTCCCTTCGCGACGGCACGCCTGTTAGCGCTCTGATCGTACAGCGGCTCCCTTACTCCCTGACTCTTGGAGGGCTGGCCTACCTTGTTGCCCTGAGCTTCGGGATTCCCGGCGGGATCATTGCAGCGGTTTGTGCCGGGAAATGGCCGGATACGGCCCTGATGGCTGTGACGCTCGTCGGAGCATCCCTTGCCGGATTCTGGGTCGCGCTTATTGGAATGGAGGTCTTTGCGGTCAGGTTGCACTGGCTTCCACTGATGGGTGCTGGGAGCTGGAAACATTATGTCCTCCCTGTCTTTGTGCTGGCTCTGATGCCTTCCGCTCTGATCCTACGCATGACACGGACAGGCATGCGCGAAATCCTTCGACAGGATTACATCCGCACGGCCTACGCGAAGGGCCTGCCATCCTGGAAAATTCTGACAGTTCATGCATTACCCAATGCTCTGGCGCCCGTCGTGACCGTCGTGGCTTTGAATCTTGGCGGGCTGGTCAGTAGTGCGGTGGTGACGGAAACGGTATTTGACTGGCCAGGAGTAGCCCGGCTTCTGGTGGATTCCGTTCGTTATCGTGATTATCCGGTCATTCAGGGCATTACCCTGCTGGCTGTTCTGGGGGTTCTGGTGGCAACGCTTGTTGCAGATACGGTGAACCTTTTGCTCGATCCCCAGCACAGAACATCATGATGCGTAACAGGTTTGGAGTACCCGTTTTCCGTCGTTCCGGTACGACGTTTTGGTTAGGAGGCAGCGTTTGCAGTTTTCTTCTGCTGATGGCGATGCTCGGACCATTAATTCTGAACGCAGATCCGTCACGACAGGACCTGTATCACGTTCTGCTCCCGCCGTCTTTTGCGCACCCCTGTGGCACGGATGCATTTGGTCGGGATATCTTTGTGAGGCTTGTTTATGGCCTCCGCCTGACGCTTGGGGAAATTACGGTCAGTCTGATCGTAGCCGCGGGGATTGGTATTCCTGTCGGGCTGTTCTCCGCCATGGCCCCGCGCTGGCTGGACAACGCCATCATGACGGTTTCCGATGTTCTGTTTGCCTTTCCGGGGCTGATTCTGGCTCTGCTGATTGTGAGTTTTCTGGGCCCCGGTCTGTTTCATGCGCTTTTGGCCATCGCTGCCTTTTCCGTGCCTGTTTACGTACGGCTTGCTCGGACCATGCTTGTTCGAATTCACCATGCGACATGGATGGAAGCGCTGACAGTGCTGGGGGTGGGCCGGACGCGCATCATGGTTCGGCACGTTTTCCCGAATGTTGTGACCTCGCTTCTGGTGCAACTGACGTTGAGCAGTGGCGAGGTTGTTCTGGCAGCGGCAAGTCTGTCCTTTCTGGGCCTTGGCGCGCAACCTCCTTTGCCGGAATGGGGAACAATGATGAGTGATGGACGCAATGCCCTTGGAGCAGCATTCTGGCCATGCCTTTTCCCAGGTCTGGCCATTGCAATGACCGTGATCGGACTCAACTGTCTGGGGGACGGCATCCGGGACAGGCTCGACGGGCGTAACAAGAAATAATAAGACCGCTGACATGAAGCAGAATTCTTCCATCCTGTGTGCGGATATCGGCGGATCATTTATTGATTGCGCCCTAGTTCATCCGGACGGCACCTTTGCCGACCGTAAAAAAGTGACCACTCCGGCGCAGGATCTCTCCGCGTTTCTGAGCGCCCTTGAACATCTGGCGCGGCCCTATGGTGTGGAGACCCCACTCCATATTGCCATTGCAGGATTACAGGAGCCGGAAACCGGAATCTGCAACACAGCGAATATTCCCTGTATCAACGGGACGCCTCTGGCCAGAAGGCTGGCGGAACGGCTGGGTGGAACCGTAAAAATTGGTAACGACGCCGATTGTTTCACGCTGGCTGAAGCGCGGTTGGGCCACGGGAAAGGGCACACAAACGTTCTGGGAATTATTCTGGGAACAGGTGTCGGTGGCGGGATCGTCATGGACGGGCATCTTGTCGTTGGAGCGGGTGGTCTGACGGGCGAGTGGGGGCATGGGCCGGTTATTCCCAATGTATCGGGTGCTGCGCATCTGGTTCCATGCTTCCCCTGCGGATGCGGGCAGAAAGGGTGCATTGATACGATCGGCGGCGCGCGCGGGCTGGAAAGACTCTATGTCTGGGCCGGAGGGCCCGTGCATATGGACAGCAAGGCCATTCTGGATGCCTGGCGCGCCGGGGAAGCAATAGCTGTCCGGACAGTGACGCTGTATCTCGAATATCTTGCAGCTTCACTGGCGGTCGCAGTCAATGTAACGGGTGCGACTATTGTTCCGGCCGGTGGCGGCCTGTCTAATGCGGCAGATCTGCTGGAAGCGCTGGATCATGCAACCCGGCAGCGCATCCTTCGCCATATGAAGAAACCCCTACTTGTTCCTTCCAGCCTTGGGCCGAATGCAGGTCTTCTGGGAGCGGCTTTTCTCTGAACCGGATGGCGATCTGAAGCGGCGTCGGCAACAGTATTTCAAGATCCGTGGCTTTTTCGCAACAAAAATCGGCCTCTTCCCGGGAAAAGTTTGTTCATCAAATAAATTAATTTATTCCGCCTTAAGAACTATTGCGCATTAAGGTTCAGCCCATCCATTGTCGTTTCTGGATGGTAATAATGAGGTAATCGCCTTCACATCCGGCGATTGTTGTTCGGGAGGAATAGGCCATGCGGCTGCCACTTCGTCAGATATGTCTTTCATGCACTGTGTTTGTCGGGTTGTCAGTGGTGGGCGAAGCCAAGGCTGCCGCTGAGGCACAGGGGACAGGAACCGGCAAGGGCCATGGAACTGCCGCCCGTGCGACACCCTCTTCGAGTGGGCTGTCATCTTCTGTTATCGGTCAGTTCACGCCGCAGTCCGAAGAAATTACTGTGACAAGCCACCCGGTTTCCGCAAACGGCGTGACGAACCGTACTCCTGGCGGTGGTCTGATGCCAAAGCAGACTGCGCCTCGGTCGCAGAGCGGTATTACACGCGACTTTATCGCCAAGCTCTCGCCGACTTCCAATATCACGTCCATGCTTGGAAATTTGCCGGGAGTCACCGTCTCCAGCCAGGACCCTCTGGGCATGACGGGAGACCACATCACGATGCGTGGTCTTGATCAGTCCCAGATCGGCTATCTGTTCGAGGGTGCACCTTTGGCTGATCCGATCAATTACCAGCCTTACACAACGATGCTGGTCGATTCCGAAAATCTTGGCTCCGTTACGGTCTCCCAGGGATCACCGGATTTGAACGCACCGCTGTATAATGCTGTAGGCGGTCAGATTACGGCCACTGAAATCAATCCTTCTCATAAGGCAGGAGGATTTCTGGATCTTTCGGGTGGTACGCATAGTGCCAACAAGGAATTTATCCGTCTTGAAACAGGCGATATCGGCCACACAGGCATTCGTGGGTTCGTGTCCTTCTCCCACTCCGGATACAATAATTTCCGTGGCCCGGGTGGCCTGTTCCGCTACCATCTCGATTCAAAGTTTGTGAAAGAATGGGGAGAGGGGAACAGTATCTCTGCTATTTTCTCCTATAATCGGCAGGAATCGACTCCATGGCGTAACCCAACTGCGGCTCAATGGAAACAGTATGGCTGGGGGTTCTCCTATAATGGTGTGTGGTCACCGGGTAATTCTACTTATTACAAGTTGGCGCGGTCTAATCTGAACAGCCAGCTTGTTGTCCTGCCCATGCATTTCACATTGGCTGACAATCTCAAGTTGCACGTCACTCCTTATTATGTTCACCAGTTTGGCCCCTCCCTGAGTGGTGAAAATATTCCGGCCAGTGGTGGATATTACGGCACGGAGCAGTACGGGGATCTGAATCGGGGCACCACAGTGAGTGGTAACATCCTGACGTCCAGCCGTGACCCTTGGAACCAGAAGACCGGCGGCCTGAACATCTCTGCGGACTGGAACGTCACAAGCACCAACACCTTCTCGTTCGGCTGGTGGTACGCATACACGACGCATGAAGAACTGTCGGACTTCTCTCCGGTTTATGCGAACGGGCAGGGATGGTCTGGCGATGTTATCCGGGTCAACGGCAAGATCCTTTCCGGGTATGACCTGAACTTCATGCAGCAGGTCAACACACTCTTCATTGCCGATACGCAGCGTCTGTTGAATGACAAACTGACGATCAGCGCTGGTTTTCGTGTGGCAATGGTCTCCCGTCAGGGAACCAACCTCATTCCGGGCGCTGACCCTTACAAGATGCAGGGTAATTACTTCGAGCCGCTGCCACAGTTCTCGGCCAGCTACCAGATCACCCCGCATGACCAGATTTTCATGAACGGAACGACGTCTTTCCGTGCACCAGAGTCTGTTGAGGCCTATTCCCAGATCTTCGATCCGAATTCAGCCCACGCGGTTATGCAGCCGCAGAGCCTGAAGCCGGAATATTCGATTGGTGAAGAGCTGGGATATCGTCACGAAGGCAAATTTTATAATTTCTCCATGTCACTGTTCAACCTGAACATGACCAATCACCAGATTACCTCGACTGGCTATATTCCAAACACCAACACACTTGTTGCGTCGCCCGTGAATATTGGTGGGCAGACATCCCGTGGTGTCCAGGCAGAAATTGGCTTCAAGCGGTGGCACCATTTCTCGCCCTATCTGTCCGGGCAGTACCTGCACTCGACATTTGACAACGACTTCAACACCGGGTCCGGTCTTCTGCCAACGGCAGGCAAGATCGCCGTGGGTGCGCCGAAATTCACAGGTGCTGTTGGCCTGAACTATGATGACGGCACATTCTTCGGAAACTTCCAGCTCCGTTACGTGGATAGCCAGTACACGACGTTCATGAATGACGAGAAAATTCCGTCTTACATCACGTCTGACATCGGGCTGGGATATCGGATGAAGTCCTTCGGCCGGATCAAGCATCCGCAGGTCCAGCTGAATATCATGAACATCGGCGACAACCATTATCGCTCCAGCGCCGCCAGTTACACGTCCAATGCCAAGGCGGCCGTCATGAAGAATGGCGCAACGAAGTCTGGCAGCTCCCCGACATACATGGTTGGTGGTAATTTTGCTGCGATGGTTTCCATCTCGACGGGTTTCTGATCCGTCTTTGACATTGGCTTGGTCCATTCCCTGTAGGGTCTGGACCAGGCCCTGTTTCCTTCTCGAAAATCAGACTGTTTCAGAAGAAAGGATGTTTCTTCATGCGAAGCAACAGACCCGCACGCCTGCGGAAAATGGTTCTTAGGATTAATGCAGTCCGGCTTCTGGCCCTGAGTGTCACAGCACTTTCCAGTCTTGCAATTCCAGCCTCTGCGGCGGAAAGTTCGAAAGCGGTGCTTTCTGCGCCGGCGCTGATGCCAGTTCCGAAGATGGTCCATCTTCCGGAAGGTGCTCTTCCTCTGCAAAATGGGCTGACCATCGCGTGGGAGAGCGATCCTTCTCCGCTGCTGAAGCGTGCCGCGGTGCGTTTCAGAAGTCGCCTCGACATGCTTTCCGGGCGTATCCAGCCTGTCATGCCGTCCGCGACATGGCCCGGAGGTGTCCCTCTGACGATGCATGTTCGGTTCCGTCCGGACCCTGATTTTTTGACCGTAACGGCAAAAGAGGGTTACACGCTGGCGGTTGATGCCAGCGGCATCACGCTTGAGGCGGACGGTCCTGAAGGCGTGCTCCGTGGGATGAGCACCCTGCTTCAGCTTGTCCAGAACGGGCAGAATGGGGCCCAGCTCAACTTCGCCCAGATCACAGACAGTCCCCGCTTCCCATGGCGCGGAATCATGATCGACACGTCCCGCCATTTCATGACGATTGAGACGCTCTGTCGCCAGATCGACGCAATGGAGCTGCTCAAACTCAACGTGCTGCATCTGCATCTGAGTGATGGAACAGGCTTCCGCGTCGAGAGCCGTGTCTTGCCGGAACTGACGGCAAAGGGCTCACATCGGCAGTATTATACGCAGGCCCAGATGCGCGATCTGGTCGATTATGCGCGTGATCGTGGGATCCGCATCGTTCCGGAGTTCGATGTTCCTGGGCATGCGCTGGCCTATCTGCTGGCCCGTCCGGAGCTGGCGGCGCAGAGCCCGGTCAACCCGGTGGCGAAAAATCTCAATACGGCTGCCTTTGACCCGACGTTGCCCGAAACGCTTCATCTCATCCGTCAGCTTTATGCGGAAATGGGACGCCTCTTTCCGGATCGGTATTTCCATTCTGGCGGGGATGAGGTGAACCCCAAGGAGTGGATGACCAATCCGAAAATCGTCGCCTACATGAAAGCCCATCATTTCGATACGCCTCAGGCTTTGCAGGCCTCCTTTACAGCGCAGGTCGAGAAGATCCTCTCCTCTCAGGGCAAGATCATGGTGGGCTGGGACGAGGTCAGCGAGGCCCCTATTCCGAAAACGGTTGTTGTCGAGCCCTGGCGCAGTTCCAAATTCATCGCGTCTGCAACGGCAGAAGGGCATCCGGTGGTCGTGTCTGTGGGGTATTATCTGGACCTGCTCCAGCCTGCCTCCCAGCACTATCTGGTTGACCCGTACGATCCGGCCGTTGTGGGTGTGAACCGTGCGGAAGCGAAGATTATGATCGAGAAGGGAATGGATCCCGTACTGGTCAACGCTTTCCTGATTGATCCGCCGCCTGCGCCTCTTAACGATGTCCAGAAGCAGCTTGTGTTGGGTGGGGAAGCACCGCTCTGGGCTGAGGTCGTGACCGACGAAATGCTGGATGCCCGGTTCTGGCCGCGCTCCGCAGCCATTGCCGAGCGTTTCTGGTCAGATGCCGCTGTCAGGGATGTGCCGGATATGTATCGTCGTCTGGGCGTCGTCGCATCCGAGCTTGAGCTGACCGGCCTGAAGGCCCGCAGCCAGGCAGATCGTATGGCGGAACGACTGTCTCCGGCAGATGCTTCCCCGGTGGAAATTCTGGCAGAAGCCACAATGCCCCTGCGGAATTATGCCATGAACCGCTATGTCGAGCATCATGGAGGAACGCTGGACGGGATGGGAGAAATTGCCTCACCGGACCCGCTGACTGCAATCCGGTTCAATGAACTGGCAGAGCGCTATGCGAAGGGCGACCATGCAGAGGCGGCCCAGCTTAAAGCCCAGCTTCAGCGATGGATCGATAATGATCAGGCTTTTGCCGGGATTGCGGTCTCACGCGGTCTGACGTCGGCGCTGCCTGTTGCGCATGATGTGGCAATACTCGCCCGAATGGGACTGGCTGCCTTGGATAAGCCGAAACACAAGGCTTCCGCAGAGTCCATGACGGTTCTGACAAATTGGATCGGGACCCTTGCGAATGCAGACAATCTTGTAAAGGCAGCATCCGGGTCCGTGCAGACCCCTGCGGGCCTGTTGATTGCGATCGTGCCTGGAATTCAGGCGCTCTGTAACGTCAGGTAAGGAAGTGTATGACCTTACGGGATGTCTGGCTGGCCCAGGCATCCCGTGGGAGGTGTTACTTGCTATTCTTCATCCAGATGGATGCCGCAGCCTCATCCAGAATGACGGTGTAGGCCGGGTGCAAGCGAATGGCCGTCGCACTGACATTTTCGCTCATCGGGCCGTTCAGGGCTTCATTGATAATAGCGGCCTTTCCGACTCCCACCGCGACGAGCAAAAGCTTGCGTGCGTCCAGGATCGTACCGACCCCCATGGTCAGTGCCCGCTCGGGAACGCATGCCGGATCGTTGCCGAACATGCCGGAATTCTGACGACGCGTGACTTCATCAAGCTGCACCACGCGTGTTCGGGTGTCGAAGGCTGAAGGCGGTTCGTTGAAACCGATATGTCCGGTTTCTCCGATACCAAGAAGCTGAAGGCCAATTCCCCCGGAGGCCCGGATGGCCGCCTCATATTGTGCGCATTCTGCATCCAGATCGGGTGCAGTTCCATTTGGAACATGGATCTCTTTGGCAGATATATTCACATGAGCGAACAGGTGTTCCTGCATGTAGTGGCGGTATGAATTCGGATCTGTCGGGGAGAGACCAATATATTCGTCCAGATTGAAGGATGTGGCTTTGGAGAAATCCAGCGTACCAGATTCATGTTTCTGCACTAGGATCTGATAGATGCTCTCCATCGTGCGCCCTGTCGCCAGCCCAAGAACCGGGGTAGCATTACTGTGGATCTCGCAGGCAATCATTCCGGCAGCCTGACTGAAAGCCTGTTCCGGACTTTCTGTGACGATGACGTTCATGAGCTGAATAAATCCTGTATGATATCGTAGGGAAGGAGGCGCGGCCCGTCAGAGGACGCGTTGACCATGAACCCAGACCTCGACGACCTGAAGGTTCTGGTTGAGAACCGTTAAGTCCGCCAAAAGATCGGGAACGATGGCGCCTCGATCATGAAAGGGGGCTGCGCACCGAGCTTGTGCGGGCTGACAAAGGGCCCCTTCCAGATGTGCCCGTGAATATGGGGGCCATCCTTGACGCCCCGGGTACTGACCTCCTCAATGGTTTGGAAAGCGTCCATGACGTCTGACCAAGGGGCTGTAATGGTCGTGGGGAGAATGGTTGTTGTGCCGTGGGTGAGATGAAAACGGGACAGTGTTTCAATCGCGCCGACACCATCCATGGTATCAACCCCGCCACCTCCATGAACATGGCCATCAATAAAGTCCGGCAGGATATAAAGGTTATCAGTCGAGGATGTAGGCTCTATCTGACGGATATGGCTGTCGAAACTGACGCGTCCGGAAACGATGCGGTCACGTAGGACAATCTGGCCGTCAACATGAGACATCATAGTTCCTGATCCAGCGGAAGAAGGCCGGTCTTGCCGTAGCGACGGGCGTAAAGCAGGATGATAAGATAGGAAGGCAGGACCAGAAGCGCGAACATGGCCTGAAAACCGACAAAGGGTTTCAGGGCAACGTAGATCTGCGGAATGATCGCACCGCCACTATACGCCATCACGATCAAGGCCGAGACCAGAGGCGTCCATGGGCCGGCGCCGCGAAGGGCGATCGGAAAAATTGTGGGCATCAGCATGGCGTTGGCCGCGCCGAGAAGGGCGACGCACAGGACCGACGTGTAGCCAGGCGTCAGGTAGGCAGCGATCGTCAGGAGACCACCCGCGAGGCAGCACACTTCCATGAACCGTTCCTGCGTGATGATGCGTGGGACAACCACAAACCCGGCCACATAGCCGCTCAGCATGGCTGCAAGCGTGAGGGACGTGAAGAACTTGGTCTGGCTCAGCGGAAGCCCGAAGCCCTGTCCATATGTGCCTATGGCATCCCCAGCCATGACCTCGATACCGACATATACGAACATCGTCGCAATTCCGAACACCAGATGCGGACGGAAGATGCGTGAACGGCTTTCCGTCGGACCGGGAAGGGCTGGTGCCTGGAGTTCAGGAAGAGGGAACAGCGCGACGCACGCTGCGGTGATAAGGAGAACGAGCGCCATGGCCATGTAAGGGGTATAGATGGCCTGAACAAAGCTAGACAGGATGGCATCGCGCGCTGCCGGATCCGTCGTATCCTGCGCTTTCTGGGCAACGCTGCCGATGTCTCCCATCACGACGGTTCCAAGAACAATCGGTGCGAGGATACCGGCAATTTTGTTGCAGACACCCATAATGGCAATGCGTTGCGCTGCCCGTTCGGAAGGCCCCAGAAGACTTACAAGCGGATTGATGACCACCTGCATCAGCGACAGGCCTGCCCCCATGACCAGAAGGCCTGTCAGAGCCCCCTCGTAGAGGCGCATGGAAATGAACTGCCCGAACAGGGCCACACCCGTCGCGCAAAGCAGAAGAGCGCAGGACAGCCCCCGGCGCAGGCCCAGCCTGCGGGCAAGGAATGAAGCGGGAAGCGAGAAAAGGAAATATGAAAAATAGAACACCATCGGGACGAGGAAGGCGCTCGTATCGCTGAGTTCGAATGCGACCCGGACGAAGGAGATCAGTGGGCCGTTCATCCATGTCACGAAACCGATAATGAAGAAGATGGCTGCTGCCACGCCAAGAGGCCCGAGACCGTAACGGCCGGTCAGGCTGGTGTTGCTGGTCTGCGTCATGTCAGAAGGAACTCCACAGGCCCGTCATGTCAGGCGATCGTTACGATTTTTGTCAGGTGGCGGCCGATCCGGAAAGCACTCCCTCCGTCACCAAAACAGACTTCTCCGGCCAGCAACCCGGTCATGGTGTTCCACGCTGTCGTTAGCTCAGGCAATAGAACCCGTACCTGCAAGGAGAAACACGCCTGCTCCCCGAAAGCGCCCGTGCAGGCCATGTCCACGTCATTTGTGATGTGAAACGGGTAGGAGACTACCTCCCCTATGTTTTCTTTCTGGCTGATACCCAGAACACATGTGTCACCGTATCCGGCGAGCCCGAGGAAGAGTGCAACGATTGTGGTGGAAATCTGTGCCAGAAGGGATCGGAGAACGGACCGCCAGTCCGTCCGATCAAACAGATTAGTGCGGCAAGCCCGGGCTACGGGGCCCGGTGAACCGTTTTGGTGAAGCACGACGATCAGCGTTTTGGTGTCTCTGCTGTCTATCGCTGCGATGCTGGGAGCCGTCACGGATGATTGTGCTCATGGAAATTGATGCTTCATCGATATGATCTGGCGGTGAGTGTTTGTGTCAAGTCATTATCATGATCGGATCGCCCAGCAATCACGACAATGATCACTTTACAAACCGACCGTCCTTGTCGATAGGCAACTCTGTTGCAAAGTTGGTGGTCATATCGGAAATCACTGCGGGTATTGGCAGAGGGCATGGCGTATGTGGACGTGTCGCGGTTTAGTTCCTGACGTGTGCTCCAGGCCTATCGCCACAGGAGTCCTGCTTTCAGGGTTTTGAAGAAGCTCTCCGTCACTGCATTATCCCAACAGTTTTCCTTTCTGCTCACGGACACGAGAAAGCCATGAGCAGAAAGGAGCTGACGGTAAGCGTCTGAACAATACTGACTGCCACGATTAGCATGATGGATGCAGCCTGGTGGTGGCTGACGCAAGGCAATAGTGCGTTGTAACGCTGTGGTGGCAAGATCTGCGGTCATACGGACCTCAAGGTCTCAGCCGATGGCTCTGCGTGAAAAGAGGTCCAGCACCACAGCCAGGTCAACCCAGCCGTCCTACACGGCGATGTCCGGCAGAAAACCCACGAGCTCTGAGTTCCGCTCTCATGCGGGAACGTCTGTAGTTTCGCCGGCTCCGCGTGTGACTGATGCGGATAAGTGTATAGGCGTTGCCCGCCATGCGCCCGCAATCGAAAACGATGCAATGGGGGCTGCTGCGTCAAGCAGCTGGAAATCAGGGTAGAGCAGAATACCGATGTGTCGTGCTATGGCCCGCAATAAGGGATCATTGTCCTTTCGTCTGGATTTTACAGGCCCACACCAGTTTCTTTCCCGGATGC
>NZ_BEWP01000026.1 GCF_002723995.1 Gluconobacter kondonii
GAGGGTCTGTTCAATCGCTTTGATACAACCCTGCGCAACGCCGGATATCTGCCCATGTCGGGCCAGATCCTGGATGCAACGCTGGTGGCTGCTCCAAAGCAGCGCAATACAAACGCCGAGAAAGCCGATCTCCGGGCAGGTCGTATTCCCGAAGACTGGCAGGACAAGCGGGCAAAGCTGTCGCACAAGGATCGTCATGCGCGCTGGACGCTGAAGTTCACGAAGGCGAAGCGGCAGGATGACGGGACGATCCCGTCAACGGATCTCGCCATCCCGTTCTTTGGCTATAAATCGCATATTTCCATCGACCGGAAGTTCAGGTTCATCCGGAAATGGAAAGCGACAGATGCCGCCGCCAGTGACGGTGCCAGACTACGCGAGGGCTTGCTGGATAAAACCAATACGGCCTCAACAGTCTGGGCTGACACGGCCTATCGCTCGAAAGCCAACGAAGACTTCATGGAAAAGCAGGGCTTTGTCTCAAAGGTCCACAGGAAAAAGCCGCATCTCAAGCCCATGCCCCGCCACATCCAGCGGTCCAACGCAGGGAAGTCGGTGATCCGGTCGCGTGTCGAGCATGTCTTTGCCGATCAGAAATCGCAGACGGGGCTCTTCATTCGGACTGTCGGTATCACCCGGGCCACCATGAGGATCGGACTGGCCAATATTGTCTACAACATGCGCCGCTTCCTCTTCCTCGAGAGGTTGAACGCGAGCGCGTAGCCAGCCAGAGGGAGACAGCCCCTGATCTGCTCAAAACGCAGACCGAAAACGACCTCAAGAACCGTCAATCAAATCGCCAAAAACCAGAAATTACTCGCCAAGGCATATCAATAAACAGTTTTTCGATCCCTCCACGTGTTCATCGAGCGTCTGTGGCGGTCGATGAAATACGAATGCGTCTCCCTGCACGCCTTTGAGACCGGATCAGAACTTCGAGTGGGGCTCACGAAATGGATCACCCATTATAACGGGCAGCGTCCGCACGCGGCACTGGCTGGCCGCACGCCCGATGAGGCGTATCATGACGTGCCGACGCCCTCTGGTCCGGGGTTAACCCCGGACCAGAGGGCCAACAGCAGCGCCGTCAGAATGGCGGTATGACAACAACCGGGTATCGCTTATTCAAACCCAAAAACTGTCCAAACAGACGGGGCCACCTCTGTTCGATCGTCCGATACTGCGAAATCCAGTGTTTCAATGTCGATTTGCCAATCCCCAGATCCGCCGCTACGCGGCTCCGTGACAAACCGCTGCTTAAGACAATCCTTACCGCCTCACGGCGAAATTCTTCTGTGTGTCACTGCCATGGTTCCGTGCCTCTCCTGATGCGAGCATAAAATGCTCAGTGCATCGGCACAAAACCGTCGCAAGTCCATCCCACGCGTGGCTGATGATCGCTCATATCCCCAGAGTTCTGCAAAAAATCATTCAGATCGCTTCTTGAGTCAGCTTCTAACAGAACCTAGCAATAAACGGTTGGTATTATGTTAATGGAATGCTATAATTTTGTCGCCGTCCGTAACACTCCGTCAAAAAGCCCTTATTATTTCAAGAAAGGATTAAACTATGACTTGGAAAGTTCTAAAAGTCCTCAATTCGGGTTTTGCGTGTACAGTAATGTCAATGAGTTATGGTTCTTCTTTCACCCCTCCATTTCGTTAAATAATTTGTGATAGCGAGTATTTATTGTTATCTATAAGATTATAATTTTAGTGTTTATATTTTCAAAAATTTAATTTTCATGGGAGTTTATTTTGTTTTACGATCCAGAGAAAATAATTTCTGAAATAAAAAAAATAGGTCTTTTTGACACAGAAGCATACCTCTCAGATAATTCTGATGTTCGCGAAAGTGGAGCTGACCCCGTTTATCACTATATCCATTATGGATTAAACGAAAATAATAGAAAGCCATTCCGAGAATTTGACGAAAATCAATATATTTATGATTTTTCTCGGGACGAAATCGATAATCACCCGTTCATAGATTTAGTTATGCGGAATTGCTACGATGCAAATTTGTCTACGGCATTTTTGACCCCGCAAGAGATATACATTTATAACCTTATCTCTTATCATAATTTATTCGATGAAAATTATTACATTTCTAATAATATTGATCTAGAATCAATAGAAATTCCGCTTCTTGTGCATTATGTGAAATATGGAATTCATGAAATAAATAGAAATCCTAATAAAAATTACAACAATAAAAATTATATCGAAGTCTACAAAGATGATATGAAAAAAAATGAACCGCCATTTATTCACTATATAAGAAATAATATAAAACTTAGTTTTTTTGATAAAGGACTTTTAAGTAATTTCTGTAACGAATCTTTAATGAAGGCAACGTCTAAGCTAGAAAAATTTCCATTTTTTTCTTCAGAATCGTATATTTCTTCTAATAAAGATGTTTTGCATTCGGATCTTCCCCCACATCAACATGCGATTCTCTATGGTATTCTAGAGGGACGTGATATTTTATCTAAACTTCAAATAGCTCAAATTTTAGGAAATAAATCAAAAACATGTCCACAGTATAAATTGTCGTTCAGTCAAAATCCCAATTTATCAATTACAATAGGAATTTTTTATCATACGCGGGGAAATTGTTTTATTAAAGAAATAGCAAATGATCTTTTTTGTCTTTTAAGTGATGGGCAATTTCAAGTATCTTTGGAAACAGAAAATACTCCCTTAAGTAAAAAACCAGATTTATGTATTTTTTGTGCTCCTCATGAATTTTTCTTTCTTCCTGGAAGTAAAAAATGGGAAAAATATGAAATTATTAAATCATCTATTATGCTAAACACAGAGCAGGCACAAACTGAATGGTTTTCAAGGGGCCTTATTTATTTATTTATGTCTTCTGGTGTTATAGATTTGCTATATCAACATGTAGATATATTTGAATCGATTGGGATACCTTCATTTCATTTTTCGCCTATACCTGATTATTCTGCAACGAAAATTTTAGATAAAGATCGTGCGAATTCATTTTTTCGGGTTCTGCCTGAGAATGCAAAAATTGACAATCCGAATGGAGCTTTGCGCCCTATTGATGAGCGTTCTATTGATATTAGCTTTTTTGGTAATATGTCGAACAAGAGAGAAAAATTTTTTCTGCGTAACGCCGATTTCTTTGCTATGCATGAATGTTTTTTCTATAATCGACAATTCAAAACCCCTATTATTATGGAAGGTTCAAGTAAAATATTAAGTCGTATGCCATTTTATGTAAGTGAAAATAGTAAAATTTGCTTAAACATTCATCGAAACAATGATCCTTATTTTGAGTGGCAACGTATTATTAAACATGGGGCAGCCCGAGGGGCTGTGGTGGTGACGGAAGAATGTTTACCTACTCCTTTGTATCAAGAGGGCATACATTTTTTAGTTGAAACCCCACGTCATATGCCGCATCTTATTTCGTGGCTGTTGTCTACAATAGACGGACAAAATAAAATGCAAGAGATACAAAATTCATGTTTGAATATTTTCCAGCAACAGGCACTAAAAAAATCAAAATTTTTTGATATTTCAATATTTATTGAAAGAGTTTGGAAAAAAGTAAATGTATGATAAGTCTTGGAATCCAGATCCAGAAATTCTTTTTTGTCATGAGATACCATCTTTTTTTGACGATAAAGAACATATATCAGTCATAGTTACAAACTATAACTATGAAAATTACATAATCGAATGTTTGGAATCCATTTCCAACCAAACCTATAATAATTTAAGCCTTATAATAGTTGACGATAATTCAGATCGATTTGAATCAATAGAAATAATATCGGATTGGATGAATAAAAACAAACATCGTTTCATTTCAATGAAGTTTTTAAAAAATTCAATGAATCAAGGTCCATCAGCATCCCGAAATACTGCGATTATGCATTCTCTATCTGAGATTATATTTATAATTGATGCTGACAATACTATTATGCGCACGGCTATATCTAAGCTATATAATTGTTTAAATCGAACCAATGCTCAAGGAGTTTATTGCCAGATAGCCAAATTCGGAGACCAAAATCAAATTGGAAGTGCAGATTTATGGGATCCTACGGAAATGTTCCATAAAAATTATGTCGATGTTATGGCAATGATAAAGAAAAGTGCTTGGTCTCAGGTTGGCGGATTTTCTCATATTGAAGATGGTTGGGAAGATTATGATTTTTGGTTAAAATTCATTGATAATAATATTGACATGGTATTTTTGCCTGAAATTCTATGCCGTTATCGTGTCCATGAATCATCTCGAACTGCTACTGAAGCGTATAAACATCATGATGATCTTGCAATCATAATGCGTTATCGGCATCCCGAACAACCTAAAACTAAAGAATAGAAATTCATATGATTCCTCTAGAAGATTTTTCAGTACGAACCACACATTCCTGGAACTATATAGATTTTTCATGGATGAAAAAAAAATACCCCGAAATTGAAGAGCTTTTTCAACAGCAAGATGATTTTGATGCTGAAGAGATTTTACTTTTATCTGGAAAATGTGGATACCAGCCCAATCCGTATTTTGATGAATCTTATTATGTGAATCGCTATAGTGATGTTCGAAACGCCATCTCTCGTGGAGAGTTTGTTTCTGGTTTTGACCATTATAGACGATTTGGATATAAAGACCGCAATCCACATTGGTTGTTTTGCGAAGAATACTATATTACTAAGTATGTTGATGTAGCACGTCAAATCATCAACGGAGAATTTTTTTTAAATGGATATGATCATTATCTTCAAGTGGGTGACTTACAATTTCGAAGCGGGACGTGGTTTTTTGATCCTCTTAAATACCTAAAATGTTTGTTTGATGGAGACGTAAAACGACCATTTAGACATTATATGAATAATATCGACCAAAATACTAATATTCCCAGTGTGTTTTTTGATGAAAATTGGTATGTCAACTCATACCCTAATACTATTGCCGAATTAAATTCAGGTCTCTATGTATCCGCACTACATAAATATTTATCAAGTTGTTTTGAAAGTAAATTCGATCCATCTTGTTTTTTTTCTGAAGAGTTTTATCTTGAATCAAATCCAGATGTTTTTGAAGCTGTACGGTCAGGGCGCTTTTCTAAAGGTTATGAGCATTTTTTACTTTACGGTATTCAAGAGCTTCGCAGCCCTCATCCTAATATAGACTTGAAAAAATTTTATCACAATTCATATGTCCAAGACCTCCTCTTAAACGGACGCATTTCAGACGTTTTTGTGGCCTGGTGTGTATTAAATGGAAAAATAACAAAAGTTGAAAAAATTTTATACGAATCTGAAGAGAGTACAAAATTCTCATTTCAGAAAAAAAGTTCATCTTTAGCTATAAATGCAGCAAGGACAAAATTAGATTTTTCATTTAAAAATCCATTGATAAGCGTTATTGTCGTTATTCATAATAATTTTAATATGACAATTAATTCTCTAACCGCACTAAGATCTTCATATCCAAATGAAATTCAATTAATTATTGTTGATAGCGCCTCATCTGATGAGAATCGCTGCATTGAAAATTATGTTATTAATGCAAAAATTCTTCGTTTCGAAGGAAATATCGGTTTTATTCGATCTTGCAATGAAGCTGTTAAATTTATATGCTCTCCATATATTCTTTTTTTAAATAATGATACTGAAATAAAATGGGGAAGTATTCAATCTGCAATTAAGAGATTTGACAACGAAATAAAAATTGGAGTTATTGGTGGAAAAATCATCAGAACTAACGGATTACTTCAGGAAGCAGGAGCAATCATTTACAGGGACGGAAGTGTAGAAGGATATCTACGCGATTGTAGCCCAGATGCTCCAGAAGCAAATTTTGTCCGTCGTGTTGATTTTTGCTCAGGAGCAGCTTTGTTTACAAGAACAGAGCTATTTCGAAAAATAGGTGGATTTGATGAAAATTATATTCCGGCGTATTATGAAGAGACTGATTATTGTGTGAAAATATGGAAATCTAATTATGAAGTAATATATGATCCATCAATTAATGTAATTCACTACGAATATGCGTCATCTAGTATTAAAGAAGGAACAGATTATATTAATCGCAATAGGTATATTTTTAATTCAAAACATAGGGATTTCCTGTTAAATAAAAAAATCAAGTCAAAACTGAATTCACACTTATCACGATCTATTGAAAAATACGGATCTAAACGTATTTTGTTTATTGAAGATAAAATTCCTTTGAAATCTTATGGTTCTGGGTTCTCAAGATCTTATGACATCATTAATACACTATCCACAATGCAGCACGAAATTACATTGTTTCCAGTATTTAAGTCTTCTTCATCAGCTGTTCATCTATATGAAAAATTCCCAGATTCGGTTGAAATTATGTGGGATCGAGATATAAACGATCTTGAATATTTCATTACTATGCGATCTGGAATGTATGATGCAATATGGATATGTCGGACGCAAAATGTTGGACGTATTGTTCCGATTATCGAAAAAATATCTCACCTTATTCCATTAATTGAAATTATCGCCGATACAGAAGCAGTTAGTACTGTTCGTGAAGAACAACATAATCGCCTTAAAGGACTTCCTCAAAAAGATTACATTCCTTTTGAAATTCGTCTTCGTTCTGAGTTCGAATGCTTATCAATTGCCACAAAAATAGTTGCCGTTAATGATTATGATGCATCTTTATTAAAAAAGAACGGTTTTAATAACGTTTATATCCTTGGGCATGTACAAACACCCAATCCAACCCCTAATATTTGGTCCGAAAGATCAGATTTACTTTTTGTTGGTGCTATTCATGATTATAATTCCCCGAACTATGATTCTATTATTTGGATGACGACGGTTTTGTGGCCAAAATTAGAAAAGTTTTTACCTATTGATGTCAATTTAATTATTGTTGGACACTTAGGAAGTGGTATATCTTTTTCATCATTTCCAAAATCCGATAGAATAAAGTATATTGGAAAAGTAGACGACATTTATTATTTTTATAATAGATGTCGTCTGTTTCTGGCACCAACTCGATTTGCTGCAGGAATTCCTTATAAAATATATGAGGCGGCATCACACGGTTTGCCTATTGTTGCGTCGAATATTCTTTGCGATCAAGTAAAGTGGGATAACGGCAAAGAAATTATTTCTGCGGAAAATGGTAATTTTCAAGATTTTATCGAAAAAATAATAGACCTATATTCAAATAAAACGAAATGGTCAGAAATAAGATCTGGATCTTTCAATAAAATTTTAATAGAAAATTGTAATTCTTTTTATGTTGATTCTATAAAAAAAATTATTACGTAGCTTTTGTAATATCCTGACTCAATAAGTGGTCTGAATAATTTGGATGGATCGAAGGGCCCTCTGGTTTCGGGGCGCCCTTTGTGTTTCCATTACTACTGCGTTGAATGGGGGCAGGGAAGATGAAGCGGGCTGGTTTCTTTGATGTTGAAGAGCGGCTTGCTCGATTAATCGGCGATCAGTTCGAAGCGTTTTCCCGGACTGTGGATTTTGAAGTGTTCCGTCCTGACCTGGAGCAGGCTCTGGCCTATTCAGACGGAAGCAAGGGCGGGCGACCGCCATTTGATCCAGTGTTGATGTTCAAGGTTCTGGTGATCCAGGCGCTGAACAATCTGTCCGATGAACGGATGGAGTATCTGATCAACGATCGCCTGTCGTTCATGCGCTTCCTTGGCCTGGGGCTTTCAGATCGTGTTCCTGATGCCAAAACACTCTGGCTGTTCCGTGAACGCCTGACCCAGGCGGGAGCGATCGAGGGTCTGTTCAATCGCTTTGATACAACCCTGCGCAGTGCTGGTTATCTGCCCATGTCGGGCCAGATCCTGGATGCAACGCTGGTGGCTGCTCCAAAGCAGCGCAACACGAACGCCGAGAAAGCCGATCTCCGGGCAGGCCGTATTCCCGAAGACTGGCAGGACAAGCGGGCAAAGCTGTCGCACAAGGATCGTCATGCGCGCTGGACGCTGAAGTTCACGAAGGCGAAGCGGCAGGATGACGGGACGATCCCGTCAACGGATCTCGCCATCCCGTTCTTTGGCTATAAATCGCATATTTCCATCGACCGGAAGTTCAGGTTCATCCGGAAATGGAAAGCGACAGATGCCGCCGCCAGTGACGGTGCCAGACTACGCGAGGGCTTGCTGGATAAAACCAATACCGCCTCAAGCGTCTGGGCCGATACCGCGTATCGCGCGAAAGCCAACGAAGACTTCATGGAAAAGCAGGGCTTTGTCTCAAAGGTCCACAGGAAAAAGCCGCATCTCAAGCCCATGCCCCGCCACATCCAGCGGTCCAACGCAGGGAAGTCGGTGATCCGGTCGCGTGTCGAGCATGTCTTTGCCGATCAGAAATCGCAGACGGGGCTCTTCATTCGGACTGTCGGTATCACCCGGGCCACCATGAGGATCGGCCTGGCCAATATCGTTTACAACATGCGCCGCTTCCGCTTCCTGGAGAGGTTGAACGCGAGCGCGTAGCCAGCCAGCGGGAGACAGCCCCTGATCTGCTCAAAACGCAGACCGAAAACGACCTCAAGAACCGTCAATCAAATCGCCAAAAACCAGAAATTACTCGCCAAGGCATATCAATAAACAGTTTTTCGATCCCTCCAGGCCGGACGATTTTCCATTTCCCCAAACGCGCCGCCTGCCAGAAAGACGGCTCATATGTCTCCCAGTAGAGCAGTCGCTCCGGCAGCCCCCCCTGCCCCAGCAGAACGGGCGTCAGATCGCGACCATCCGTCACCACAGGAACACTGCGCCCTGCAAGCCCCAGAACCGTCGGCAGCAAATCGGGATGATAAACGGGCGTCTCGTTCGTCGTGCCCGCAGCGATCCGTGAAGGCCAGCGCGCAATCAGCGGAACACGGATTCCACCCTCGTAAAGCTCGCGTTTATAGCCTCGCAACGGACCATGAGAGTTGAAGAAAGTCACAACCTCCGTCTGCTCCGCTGTAGGTTCGGATCTCGGCCCATGATCGGACGACACAAACACGATCGTATCATTGTCCAGCCCGGACGCTTCAAGCGTTTGCAGAATACTGCCGACGCCAGCGTCCAGAAATTCGATCATGGCCGCATAGGCTTTTTCCCGGGCACCCCAGGGCTCTCCTGCATAATCCCCCTCGGCTGGCGTAATATGCGGACTATGCGGCGCGTTATAGGCGACCGTCAGGAAAAAGGGCTTCTGGCTATGACGCCTGATGAAGTCGCAGCTCTGATCCGTCACAATGTCGGTTTCGTAGACGGCCCGCCCCCCGCCGGCATTTCCCGCGACATCCTGCAACGTCGTGCCGTCGTACCATTTCTCCGGAAAATAGCCCTGCGTCTTTTCCGTCTGCGTCAGCCATCCGTGGAATTCATCAAACCCGTGCCGCGTCGGGATGGCGTCAGGATTGTAACCATCGAGATGCCACTTCCCAACCAGCCCCGTCACATATCCCTGCTCTTTCAGAACAGACGCGACCGTCGGTTCCTGATCGAACAGATTGGCTCTACGGATTTGTTCCTTCCCCTTGTATCCGACCACGCCTCCGGCGAGCGCAAAGTTGTCGCGGATGGAAGCATGTCCCATATGGCGCCCCGTCATGAGCGCACAGCGGGAAGGCGAGCAGATAGGCGCGCCACCGTAAGCCTGCGTGAACTTCATGCCTTGAGCCGCCATCCGGTCGATGTGCGGTGTGCGGATTCTGGCCTGGCCGTAACAGCCAAGATCGTACACGCCCAAGTCATCCGCGATGATGTAAATGATGTTGGGCGCCCGCGAGACTGCCTTGGAAGCTGCATGCGCAGTCCGCTCCGACAGCCCCAGAGTCACCGTGCCGAGCGCTGCGGTCCCGGCAAGAAGTGTCCGGCGGTTCATGCGAATTGAACGGATCAAGGCCTGCGCCTCCTTTGATGTAATGGAATTCATTGGCCGGAAGATCGTGCTGTCGTGAGGGTGACACCCCCATATCGCCCGCCTTCGACGAAAATCGCCCCCTGCGCCCCGCCCGCAGGGACATCGACATCAGCACTCAGCGTATAAGGATCATGCCCCAGATCCGGTGCAAAACGCGGCCCTACGCGATCCACGCCAGAGCGGTAGGTAAAGACCGTCTGCCCTGTCGCCGTACCAAGCGGATATGCGTCAACTCCGGGCCGGAGCGAATATGCATGATTACGGCTGACCTTGTGCTGGAAAAGCGCCTGAAGCTCTTTGAATTTTTCGAAATATTTCGCAGCCAGATCATGGGCCTGACTGTAGTCATCGCTCAGCCTGTAGAGCTCCCACGGATGCGTCTGCGGCTGTGTCCCACGGGTCAGATACACGCGGTTGTCACCCACTTCCCATGTTTCCTGAGCAAGCTGTCCGGCCCACCATCCATCGGAATAAATGCCCAGATTTCCGCTCGTGGTGAAATACTGCACTTTATGCCGCGACGGAGCGTCGGGATGATCGAGCGTATAGAGCAGGCTCCGGCCTTCAATCGGGAGTTGCTCAACGCCCGCCGTGTGGGACGGCGGTGTAATCCCGGCGGCTTCATAAAGCGTTGGCGCAATATCATTCAGATGCCCAAATTGACCCCGTATTCCATGAGTGTCGTGGATGCGTGCGGGCCAGGAGGTGACCAGCGGGTCCGTCGTCCCACCCAGATGGGCGGCATCCTGTTTCGTGCCCTGAAACGGAGACGTCAGCGCCCATGCCCATGCGGCAGCATAATGATTGAGATACAACTCGCTTCCCAGCGCATCACTGTTGGCCAGACGCGTCCTGACATCCGGCGTTCCGCCCTCCGCAGTCTTTGCATCCCTCCCCAAAAACCCGCCTTCGGCACTCCCCCCATTATCCCCGAACACTTCCAGGACAAGCGTGTTGTCTGCAATGCCTTCCTCCTGCAGAGTCGCCAGAAGCCGCCCGACTTCATGATCCGTCTCTTCGGCAAAAGCGGCATAAACCTCGGCCTGATGCGCAAGCAGCTTCTTTTCATCCGGAGACAGACTGTCCCATGCAGACAGGGTGGAGGGGCGCGGTGTCAGTTCCTCATTCGCCGGGATGACGCCAAGCGCCTTCTGACGTTCAAAGCTCTGCTGCCGGATAACATCCCAGCCCTGATCGAACTTCCCTTTATATTTCGCAATCCATGCCCTGGGCACATGATGCGGCTCGTGCGTCGCACCCGTCGCATAATAAAGAAAGAACGGTTTGTCGTGCGCCACGGCGTCATGCCGATGCAGCCTTTGAACGTTTTACGTTCTGACAAACCCGAGATAGTTCAGAGAGGCAGGTTTTTTTTTGAGCTCTCTAGCGGCAGCCCCTTATCTTTGATGAGGCGCTTGACCGTATGGATAACCTGTGCCCCAGTAATGAGACGAGTACATTCAAACTGCCTGTCAGTTCCTTTATGTCGTGGACACCATAAAAAATCCTTATGTTCAAACTGATATTCTGGGTCATTCCAGCAGGAATTACAGGTATGCCAATTAATGATCCGATACGGCGTGGCAAACTCGTTATCCGGATGCGTAAAACCGGAAATCATCACCACGGGCGTCCCAGCTGCATGCGCCAGCCAGGCCAAACCGCTGGAAAGGCCAATAAAGAAACTAGCATGTTTCAACCAGCGTGCTCGTTCTGCCAAAGGGCGGTTCCCTGTCTCATCCTCGACTCCATGAGGAATATGATTGTACACATACCCCGTTCCATTAAACGTCTTTTGATCAATGCAAATCACACGATACCCTGAAGTCTTCAGAAACGCGATGACCTGGTGCCACCCTGCTGGATTGTTCCAGTATTTGCACTGCGTACTAGCCTGCGTAGCTATAACAACATACGGCCCCTTAATTGGAGGTATGTCACCATTCTGGATCGTGATGGGTGGTGGAATTTCATCCCAGGGATTAACCCCTAAAATATAGGCTGCCGTCCGATGCAGGCCGACATGTCGGAAATCTGTCGGTTGATGCGCGAACTCAGTGTCTGTGAAGAACAGACCAATCTTATAGCTGGCATAGAATCCTGCCGTGAAATCCTTGTCCACCTTAGCTTCACCATGGCCAACAAGCGTAATGTTTGGGTTCGCCGCCTTAACGAGTGGCAGGATCACGTCTGCAATTGAACAAGTGACGTTAGCGCCGCTTTCCCGAGCCAGTCGCAGAACAGCGGGCAGCCAAGCAATGGTATCACCAAGCGTTCCAACGGGAAGTTGAACTAATACCGGTGCTCCCTTCAGAGATAACTCATGATGCAGCACGTCTTCACGGGTACCATCCGACTTCTCCAGCCAGACATCAATAGTGAAGGGTATAAAGAACTTCTTGGTCGAAGTAACCATGCCGCTCTTAAGGCGAGCATCGAACAGAATGTTCCCTGTAGAATAGTCAGACAGTCGAATATGCCATTGACCAATCTCTGGCTTAATTTCGGGCACCATGACTCGCGCACCGTCATTAAAGTCGAAACGTACCCCCTGACGCCCTTCGACGACCGGAACAAGAGGGATAGCAAGATACGGAGATTTCATCTCCGTATCGACAGAAGAAGAACTTGAAGCCGATGAAGAAAAGGGTGCTGAAGAATCGTCTGTCTGATTTGGTATGGAGATTACATCAGGCATAATTAAATCGGACTCCAAATATAAGTATACTTCATGAGAAAAAAATTTCTTTAATTTTATACAAAAGGGCGATAAGGTATTTATGCTATAGTATAATTCAAATTATATTTAATAAAGCGGTTTTTAGGATACGATCTAACTCGTTATAACGCAATAGACTAAATTCCTTAGAACCTAGATGTTTGGTCCCGTGTTTTGATGGGTTGGATTGATGATGAATTTTTCTGGCTCTGAAGTCCATATTTTGCAGACATATTCGTAAGGTGTGAGGCCACTGACGTGCTCCCCGGAAATGTCACCATTTTAAAGTAGAGTCCGATCGAGAAGGATACGGACGAATGAAACGCAGTTGTTTTACGGAAGAGCAGATCATAGGGGTGCTGAAGAAACAGGAGGCTGGGCTCAAGGTCTCTGATCTTTGCCGCAGACACGGGATCAGTGATGCGACGTTTTACAAATGGAAGACCCGCTATGGTGGCCTTGAAATATCGGAAGCCAAACGGTTGAAGGCATTGGAAGATGAAAACAGTCGTCTGAAGCGTCTCCTGGCGGATGCGATGCTGGATAATGCGGCGTTGAAGGAAATTGTTGGAAAAAAGTGGTGACGCCTGTCGCAAAGCGGCAGGCGGTCCTACACCTTAAAAAGGGTCTGGAACTGAGTGAGCGTCGCGCCTGTGCCCTTGTTGGTCTTGCCAGGCGTGTTGCGCGGTATGTTTCCACCCGGGCAGATGATGCCGCCCTGCGCCAGCGCCTGCGGGATCTGGCGAGCCAGAGACGCCGCTTTGGCTATCGCCGCCTGGGTTATCTTCTGGCTCGGGAAGGGTTTAGCCCCAATCACAAGAAGCTGTTTCGCCTTTACAAGGAGGAAGGGCTGAAAGTCCGCCATCGGGGTGGCCGCAAGAGGGCACTGGGGACGCGTTCTCCCATGACCATCCCTCAGGAACCCGGGCAGCGCTGGAGCCTGGATTTTGTCTCGGATGCCCTGATCTGTGGCCGCCGGTTCCGCATTCTAGCTGTTATCGACGATTTCAGTCGCAAGAACCTGGCATTGGTTGCCGACACGTCATTATCAGATGGACGGGTGGCGCGGGAACTGACGGCCCTGGTAGAACGATATGGCAAACCCCTCATGATTGTCAGCGACAACGGTACGGAGTTCACATCCCATGCCATCCTGAAATGGGCGGATAAGATGAAGATTGAATGGCACTATATCGCCCCCGGTAAACCGCAGCAGAACGGCTTTGTCGAAAGTTTCAACGGCCAGCTGAGAGATGAATGCCTCAACGAAACGCTGTTCACCTCCCTCAGCCATGCCCGACAGGTTCTGGCTGACTGGCGGGAAGACTACAACACGGTGCGTCCCCATTCCCAATTGGATGGCAGGACACCGGATCAGGTCGCCAGACAAGTGTCTCGGGGCATGCCCCCGAGACACTTGTCATCCCACCAACCCCAAGCCATAAAAAACGGGAACTCTCCTTTTGAGTGGATACAAAAAGGGGGGCACGTCACATCAGCAACAAGCCATAAAAATACAGAACTCTCTTTTTGAATAGATACAAAAAAGGGAGCACGTCAAAAGGCATCAGAATCTAAAAGTGTTCGAGCTGTAATTACATCAGAGAGAAGGCGTCTTCTCGAATGACTTCCAGAATATGCAGGTTACCAGACATTCAGCCGTTTCTGCGCCATTATCCCATTAATTGTCTTGCTAAATATTTCGAGTGAAATAATTGAATAACCTAGAATTTCTTCTGATTCGTCTCTAACCTGGGTCAGCATAACAAGGTCGATGTCACCACTCTCCCGCGTAAACCTGTAGGGAGGATAAGGTAGACCGCGTTCTCTAAAAGACTTCAAGCATTCGAGCATCGTACGCGCATCAGGCAGAAGCACATGGATATCGGCACCAATAACCTCTTTTTTGTCAAAACCAATTCGACGACAGAATGTCATGCTAGCATCCCGGATGATATAGTCTCTATCTATAAAACAAATCGCAACTTCTTTCGAATTATAGAGAGATGATATTTGAAATGCCCTCTCTTCAATAGATAGTCTTTGATATTCGTTTTCCGTATGTACCGCCGGATTGGAATTCGGGTTTCCAATCCTTTTTAATGGCCGAGGAGGACTGAACAGATAACCCTGCCCTTTCGTACAACCAATTTTCCGTAACAGATCTGCCTGCTCGACCGTCTCTATCCCTTCTGCAATCACGTCAATATCGAGGCTATTCGCCAAGCCAACAATCGCAGATATTATTTTTCTGTCCTCTTTACGACTGACACAGGAATGCACGAATTTCTGGTCAATTTTTACACCTGAAAATGGCAAAGAACTCAGGATCGTGAGACTTGAATAGCCGGTGCCGAAATCGTCCATGACGAAGGAAATTCCGGTTGCATTCAGCTCTGTCATGAATTTAGTACAAAGCGCGAGATCAGAAATAATCACACTTTCAGTAATTTCGATTTTGATGCGCTCGTGCGGGAACTCATAGAGGCTGATGAGGGACAGGATATCATCAAGAATACAGGCATCCGATATCTGAGATGGTGAAAGATTAAACGAGAAAAATAGGTTAGGATCGAATTTAAGTCGCTGACGGAAAGTATATTCCAGAAGGAAAATAAGGAGTCCATCAAGAAGTTTTTGATCTTCGAAGCGATCTATACTTATTTTTGTATCGAGAATTTTTCCGGAATCAAAAAACCTACTCAAAACTTCATAACCAATTATTTGGTCTGATTTCATTGAAACAATTGGCTGGAAATAAGGCAACACAGAAATCGTCGTTTCACCAATTTTGAAATGGCGGTTCATTGTCTTTCCCTTTTCAGGGTTAATACGGTGTAAAACGTTCCGATATCGTTAACGTATTATGCGTATCAACGTTTACTGGTCTTCCTCTGTTTTATTTTCATAATGTATCGACACTTACCTCTCCTCATATAATCAAGACTAAGGGTGCGCCAAAAAGTCTCTTAAATTATCGAGAAAAGTTTTAACGCGTAGAGGGACGTTGCGTCGACTGGGCATCGTTGCAAATAGCCCGATTGTTTCCCCCTGATACTCTGGAAAAAGACGGACCAACCTACCGCGTTGCAGGTCGTCGCTGACGTCCCACAAGACTTTGAATACGATGCCTTTGCCCTTGAGGGCCCAGTCATGCACCACTTCGCCGCTCGTCGTCGAGAGATGAGGAGTTACCTCTACAATCTGAGCTTCACCCGAACGAGATAGTCTCCACTGGTCGAGCATCCCCAGTTCATGCCCCCGCATCAGGCAAATACAACGGTGCTCAGTTAACTGGGCAAGGGTGGTCGGCATGCCAAACCTCTCGAGATAGGCTGGAGAAGCGCAGATGACCCGTTCACTATTCATGATCTTCGTCGCGACAGTTCCTGCTTCATTTGGCATTCCAATCCGAATGGCTAGGTCAAGGCGACTATTAACGACATCCAGTCCTTCGTCTGACAGGAGGAGATGCACACGCAGCTTTGGAAAACGATCGGCAAATTTACTGACAAAATCAGCCAACCGACGGCGCCCCAGTTCAAGTGGCGCCCCGATCCGCAGGACACCACGAAGCTCCTTCTGATTGGCAGAAATCTCTGCTTCAGCCGCCTCGATATCAATCATGATCTCTGCAGCACGCTCATAAAACGTCTGTCCCTCGTCCGTCAGGTCGAAGCGTCTTGATGTCCTTGTGACCAGACGTACGCCAAGCCGCTCCTCCAGCCGAGCCAGTCTTCGACTGGAAGCTCCTGCCGAAACGTTGAGGTGACGCGCGACTGCAGTCAGATTCCCCGCTTCAACGAGAAGTACGAAAAATCTCAGATCACCAGCGTCATCGTGCATTGAGAGTACCATCTTTGCATTTTAAACACAGATACAATGTCTTTTATGTGACTACCAGCGCGATAAACACACATCCATTGTGAGTACATCAATGAACGGAGATAGACATGACGTCCGATCGCACTGTACCTTCACTCCCTCCCCTTCTGGATGCGGTTCACAACCGCGAAACTGCCTTCACAAACGAAGAGCGGCACAAGAATGGTACGCTCGGCCTCTTGCCAGACGCCGTCGAAACCCTTGATCGGCAGATGGAGCGCGTCCTGTGGCAGCTTGACAGCAAGAGCAGCGATCTCGAGCGCTTTCTCCATCTGAACGGATTGTCACAGCGTAACGAGACCCTGTTCTTCAAGGTTGTGATGTCTGATCCGAAGCGCTTTCTTCCCATTGTTTACGATCCGACAATCGCTGATGCCTGCCTTCAGTACAGCCGTCTCTTCGAGAGACCACAGGGTATGTATCTTTCGCTACGTCACAAAGGTCGTGTGAAAGAGGTACTCGCCAACTGGCCCGAAAAAAATGTGCGCTTCATTTGCGTCAGTTCCGGCGGCCGTATTCTGGGGCTCGGAGATATCGGAGCCAACGGTATGGGCATTCCGGTGGGCAAGCTGCAACTCTATACGGCCTGCGCCGCCATCCCACCTCAGGGCCTGATGCCAATGTTACTGGATATCGGTACGACCAATCAGGAGTTGATTGACGATCCACTCTATCTCGGTCTGCGGCAGCCCCCCCCATCCTCAGACGAACTTGACGCATTCGTCGATGAACTCGTGGCAGCCATTCAAGAGCTTTATCCTCGTTGCTGCTTACATTTTGAGGACTGGAAAGGAGACGATGCCATCCGCCTATTGGCGCGATATCGTGACAAAATCCTTTGCTATAATGACGATATTCAGGGGACTGCGGCCATTACGATCGCGGGCCTCGACACAGCCTTATCGATCAAGGGTGAGGCGCTGAAAGAACAACGTATCCTGTTCTACGGTGCAGGGTCTGCCGGGATCGGCATCGCGAATATGATCGTGAGTGCATTACAGGACGAAGGTCTTTCTGCAGCTGACGCCCGCGCCCGCATTTCCATGATGGATATCAACGGTTTGATCGAACCTTCGCGGCAGGATCTTAATCCGTCTCAGAAAGTGTTCGCCCACTCCCATGCCGCGACGAAAGACCTTGCGGCGGCAGTCAGAGCCATTAAGCCCACTGTTCTGATCGGCGTCAGCACCAACGCGGGTGGCTTCACCGAGGAAGTCGTTCGCACCATGGCGAGCATCAACGACAAGCCCGTTATTTTCGCGCTCTCCAATCCCACCGACAAGGCGGAATGTACCGCGGAGCAAGCTTATCGCTGGACAGACGGCCGTGCCCTCTTCGCTGCTGGCGTCCAGTTCGACGATGTTACTTTGAATGGCAAAACGCTCACCCCCGGACAGGCCAATAATTTCTATATCTTCCCCGCCGTGGCACTGGCTGTCTGGGCAACACAGGCACGACGCATCACCGACGAGGTCTTCCTTGAAGCTGCGAAGGCAACCGCTGAACAGGTCACAACGGAACAACGTACCCATGGCCTGCTTTTTCCGCCGCAAAAAGATGTCCTACGTGTGGAGATCAACACGGCCATCAAAGTCGCGCGTCAAATCTTCAAATCGGGCCTGGCTCAGGTCTCTGAACCCGAAGACATCGTGGACTGGATTGAAGCTAAGCTCTACCGTCCGGAATACTCTACGTTAGAGGAGAACTG
>NZ_BEWP01000027.1 GCF_002723995.1 Gluconobacter kondonii
CCTTCTGCGCCTCGATCATGCCGGCAATGAACGCTTCATGCGCGTCCAGCCGTGATCCGCGCGGCTTGCCCTGGCGACGGGGCGTCCGCTCGCCGCTCTCACGTTCCCGACGCAACCAGCGGATCGCCGTCGAAATCCCCACTCCGAACCGCGCCGCAATCGAGCGGGCAGATGCTCCCGCAACTCCAGCTTCCAGAACACGCTCCCGAAGATCATCACTCAATGCTCGTGCCATCACCGTCTCCATCAATGAAAACGGTGAATCACAAGACCTCTTCAGTGTCACCTCTCGATTCAGAGTTCAGTAGAACCGCTCTAGCAGAGATTGCAAACCGAATACCTCCTAACGAAGATTGGAGATATGTAGTCGTTTACGCTGGCCAAGATCCGAGCGAAGCGCTGGATATCCCGCGATCTAACAAATTTCAGATAGATCACGCAATCAAAGAAGTAAGAGAGTTGAGCGCAGCGGGCCACGATCGTGCTGCTATGCTTCAGATATGGTCGGTGTTAGAAGCGTTAGCCCGACGTATATATCCTCACGATATTAGATTTACTCAAAGACCACTTTCAACCGCAGAAATAGTCGAGAGACTTGCGATGGAAGGGGAACTCGATGTCGACGAAGCGAAGAGGATTCGTTCATTACGTTCGTTACGAAATTTACTTGCTCACGGTGATTTCGAGACAAAGATCTTGAAGGATGATGTAGCTTTCATTTTGGCCTTGGTTGATCGAATTAACGCCAATGCAAGCACATAATTCTCAATTTCTAGCGGCTTTTCAAACAACTACAAATGACGCAATTTCTTTTGCTACCTAAAGTGTGGCGCCGAGCAATCGTTTTGTTCTCAGTGTTTTTTACCGCAGGGTTGTGTCGTATTGAACGACAACTTCCGTTTGAGTGGGGCTGAAAGCTGAGCATCCGCTCTCCCCCCTTGATCTGCCTGTCCGCTCAGTTATGCCTGAGCAGACGGCCGTTCTCGCCTACATATAAGTCATGCAATACGTATGAATGATTTACCAAGAGCAGACATAAGCCGCTTTCTCACCATTGGTATTGCGCCGTAACCAGTGGGGTATCCAAGATCTGATCTGAGATGGGCAAATAAACTCTACGAACCTTTATCGTTCGACCTGCACAGTTTCATATAGGCTGCGGGACTATGTCCCGTGATCTTCCGAAATACTGCCGCGAAGGCGCCCGGACTTTCGTAACCGACGTCAAGTGCGACGCTTGTAACCGCTTCTCCGCGTGCCAGCCTTTCCTGGGCATTGAGGATACGCAGCCGCTGACGCCACGCCGAAAACGGCATTCCCGTCTCCACCCCGAAATGCCGGACGAAGGAGCGCACGGACATGGATGCCTCGATCGCCCAGTCCTGCTGCTCGCGCGCATCGGCCGGGTTTTCGCTCAGCGCATCCGCCACACGACGCAAGCGGCCATCCGTCGGAAACGGCAGGGAAACCGATGCGCGGGGCAAGGATAAAAATTCATCCCAGAAACTCTCGGCCAGACGGGCGAGACTATCGCTCCAGGATTGATCCGACGCACAATGCGATAGCCGTTCGGCTTGCGCGATCAGGAGGGGCGTACCCCGCACGAGAAACGGCTGGGCGGATAACATCGTGGAGCGTGCCTGATCGATGAACAGGCTCCATCCGCGCACGGCGCCGTGCGAGCGGGCTGTATGGCACAGATAAGGTGGTAACCACAAAGCCTGGCCGGGGCCAATCAGCCAGTATGCCTCTTCCGTCCGCATACCCATCACCCCATGCCCGATCCCGAAGATCTGACCACGGGAATGGGCATGAAGGTCCGCCGTCCGGCGGGTTTTCTGCTGCATGTGCCCTCCCAACAGCCAGGGAAGGCCCGCATCTGGACCGTCCATACAGGACGGAATTAGGGATGATCTGGCGCGCATGAGTCGAAATGTGGCTTACGTGATGAAGCACGCCAAGCCCCGCCTTTTTAAAATCTCGCATGAAGCGACACGGGCCCCCTGAGGATCTCGTGCAATCACAGCAAAGAGACATCATCATGAAAATCGGATTTATCGGACTTGGCGCCATGGGCCATCCTATGGCGAAGCGCCTGCTCGACGCGGGACACCATCTCCTTGTCTATAATCGAACAGCAGCCAAAGCAGACGATCTCGTGGCTATGGGAGCGGTCCTGGTGGATACGCCCGCCGCCGTCGCCCGGGAAGTCGATATCGTCTTTTCCATGATGTTCGACGATGCGACTACCCAGGAAACAACGTTCGGCAAGGACGGAATTGCGGCCGGTTTGTCGTCAAAGGCCATTCACGTCTGCTGTAGCACGGTCTCCCTCGCCCAGGCGCGCCGTCTGCGCGACGGTCATGCGGAGCGTGGGCAGAGTTATGTCAGCGCCAACGTTCTCGGGCGCCCGCCCGCGGCAGAAGCGGGGGAACTGTTTGTTATGACGGCGGGAAGCCGTGACGCACTGGATCGCCTGGAACCGGTGCTCAAGTGCTTTGGACCGCATATCTTCCGGATGGGCGATGACCCCATACAGGCCAATCTCGCCAAGCTGTCGCTGAATTTCATGATCTATTCGACCATCGAGCAAATGGCGGAGGTGTTCGCGCTCAATGAGAAAGCCGGAACCGACCCCCGCGTGATCTTCGAGGTTATGACGGGCAGCTTCTACAATGCTCCGGTCCACAGGAACTACGGCAAGCTGATGGTCGAGCACGATTACGACTATCCCGGCGCGCCGGTGACGCTCGGTCTGAAGGACGTCAAGATGTTCATGGATGCCGGCGGCGATTATGGCGTTCCGCTGCCTTATGCCTCGGTCGTCCGCGATCGCCTGCTCAGCGCCGTCAGCGCCGGAGATGCCGATCGCGATTTCGTCGTGCTGCTGGAACGCGTGCGGCAGGAGAGCGGTTTGAAATAAGACGGACGGCAACCGCGCGAACACATCGGAAGGCTTGGCCACAAAAATGACGAAACGGGTTCTGGTGATTATGGGAGTGTGCGGGCCGGACGTCATTGTCCCACCATCGCGCAATGGGTTTCCGGGGTCGGACAGGAAAAGACCGATCTCGCGGAATGGTCGCTTCCGATGGACGACGAGCCCGGCATTCAGGCACTTGGGCTTTACAAGCAACCCCATTCAAAAGCCTGGAGCGCGAAGGTGGCGTAAGCGGATGGGGTCGTCTTCGTGACACCCCAATATAACTGGGGGTATCCCGCCGCTTTAAAGAACGCAATCGACCATTGCTATCTCGAGTGGAAAGGAAAACCCTTGATGATCGTCACCTATGGCGGTCATGGCGGCGGGAAGTGCGCGGCGCAACTGCATCAGGTGGCGGAGGGACTTAAAATGAGACCCGTCTCTCCGATGCCCGCGATTACCCTTTCAGACGCTATCATCCGAGAAAATGCTCCTCTTGATGACGCGACCTTTGCAGCGGTTCTTTCTCCGGTCCAGGACGGCTGGGCAGCGCTCGCTGAAAGCCTGTCCTCTTCGACGTAACCTGCAAGCACCCTGATCATCAAACGACACCCGTCTAATGATGGGGGCCGACGGAAAAATCGTCCGTCAATGCCTACCTGGCGGCGTATTGGCGTCAGCCGGGAGATGACAGGCCCCGGAAAAACGCGGCCTGCCCTCGTTCGAAGCGAGCATCGAAATCACCGGCAAGAACGGCGTCCAGGCTTTGGGGCAGGGCTGATCATTATCATTGCCAAAGTGATCTGCGCCGGAAGTGACCGTAATGTCCGCTTCGCAGAGTTTCCGATGAGGAGCGGACACTCCGGTTCCCCCCCATATCGGTCGTCTGAATGAGCGTATCGGGACCTGTGTTTTCTCAGCGAGCCACAGAAAGCAACTCACTCACCAATGACGGCCGCTTCTCCAACATCGCTAGCAAAACCTGGGCCGGTCCGGTTGGCTGACGACGACCATGTTCCCAGTTCAGAAGGGTTCCTTTGGCGACTCCGATGCTTCTTGCAAACTGGGCCTGAGAGAGTCCGGTCCGGGTTCTGATGGCCGCCACGTCAACCGACGGAATACGGACCTGGTGGGTTACGCTCTCCCCGACCGAAGCTTCCGAATAGGCGAGAGCTTCACTCAACCCCTGCAGAATGCTGTCATAAGCGCTCATGATGGTTCTCCGTATTTCACAATAAGCGTCTTGCTCAACTCTATCAGGGCGGCCTGTTCAGATCGCGTCAGATTGTCTTTCTCGTTTTTGGCAAAAACAGTCAGGAGAAACAGAGGCATCTGTTTTCCTCCAAAAACGTAGAGAGTTCTGTGCCTTCCCCTCTTCCCACCACCCTCGCGTGAAAAGCGGACCTTTCGCAGACCGCCGCCTAAAGAAAGGCCAGCATCTGGTATCGCAGCGAGCATGTTAATCAGAGCCATACGATCGTCGTCTGACATCAGGGCTTTTGCCCGCTTTATGAATTCAGGCAGTTCGACAACAGTCTGCTACTTTTACATTCACAATGACATATATGCCAGTGGCATATATGTCAAAGGCGTATAGCTTAGAGAGACGAGCGATATAACGGGCATTCAGACAAACAGCAGTCTTCAAACTGCAAGAAATATCAAAAACCGGCAGTTTTCTGCCACAAAACCTATGTCCGTTTTTTTTACTTTATCGGACATAGGGTACAACGCATGAAATTGTCCCAAAAAGTTCTTCCGATGTGCTGGCCTGGAGCCATCGTCAGTAGACAATGACGCTTCTTGGCAAGTTGGTTCCATTGCCTCTGCCATGCCGTGTGTAAGGAATTACACCCCCGCACAGGCCTGCAATCCTTTATTGGTTTTGCGGCGGCTTTGGGGGGGGGGATTGCAGTCGGTCCGCTTCAAGCGAACGACCTGTGGAAGCGGACATTCCGATTCGGTGTGAAAGGGGTACGGGGAGCGGTGAGAGGTTGTTCGAAAACGTACGCTAAGAGTTTGTTGGAGAGCCTTTCATATCGGCGCAGATCTCAGGAACATGTCCGAACTCTGTGTGCTCATCGCCCCAGGCTTTGAGAGCCATGATGACGGGCTCAAGGGTCCGCCCGCGTGGGGTGAGGCTGTATTCCACCTTTGGCGGGACTTCCGGGTAGACCGTCCGTAAGACAAACCCGTCGCGCTCCAGTTCGCGAAGCTGGGTTGTCAGCATTCTCTGGGTGATGTTGGGCAGGCGCTTGCGGATGGCGTTGAAGCGTAAGGTCCCCTGAAGCAGGTGATAGAGGATCACGCCCTTCCACTTTCCGTCGATGAGTTGAAGCGTTGCTTCAACAGCGCAGCCGGGGCTGCAATCGAGCGACTGATGGCGGATACGGGTCATAACGGTATCATTTCCGACACTATGGGCGTTAAAAGTGCGTTCTTGCCTGAGAACAGCATAATGCTCACTCTTCTCCTCATTCAACAGAGGAGCAGACATCATGCGGGCTATCGGTTATCAGACGCCGCTTCCCATCGAAAATCCGGCGTCCCTTCAGGACATCGATCTGCCGAAACCCGTCCCTTCGGGCCGGGATCTTCTGGTGGAAATCAGGGCTGTGTCGGTCAATCCGGTTGATACCAAAGTTCGTCGCAGTGCGACGCCGGAGGCGGGTCAGTGGCGTGTTCTGGGCTGGGATGCGGCGGGCGTTGTCGTTGGAACCGGACCGGACGTGACGGATTTCTCTGTCGGCGATGAGGTCTTTTATGCCGGTGCGATCAATCGTCCGGGGACCAATGCCGAATTTCATCTGGTCGATGAACGGATTGTCGGTCGCAAACCCCGTTCCCTGAACTGGGCCGAAGCCGCGGCCTTACCGCTGACCGCAATCACCGCCTGGGAGATGCTTTTCGATCGTCTGGACATTCGTCGGTCTGTCCCGGGAACGACGTCCTCCATATTGATTATCGGGGGCGCAGGCGGGGTCAGTTCCATGGCGATCCAGCTGGCCAAGGTTCTGACTGATATCACGGTCATTGCCACGGCTTCGCGCCCCGAAACGCAGGACTGGGTCACATCTCTCGGGGCAGATTACGTGATCGATCACAGCAAGCCTCTGGCCGCACAGGTTGCTGCCCTTCCTACCGGCGCTCCCGGTTTTGTTTTTTCCACGACGCAGACAGATCGACACCTGGCGGAGATCGTCGAACTTCTTGCGCCTCAGGGACATTTCGGCCTGATTGATGATCCATCTGAACTCGACGCCGCGCCGCTCAAGCGAAAAAGTCTGTCCCTGCACTGGGAACTGATGTTCACGCGTTCACTGTTCGGGACGGCAGACATCAGCGCACAAGGGAAACTCCTGAACGACGTGTCGCGGCTCGTAGAGGAAGGTCGTCTTCGCACGACGCTTGGCAAAAATCTCGGGCTGATTACCGCCGACAATCTGCGAGAGGCTCACGCTCTGATCGAGAGTGGTCAGGCCAAAGGCAAAATCGTGCTCGCAGGTTTTGCTGCCTGAACGGAGAAAACGATGACGAAAACAGTCAAAGCGCTTGAGAAAAGCAAACCTCATGAATGACGAAGAACATCTGATGACCCTGAACCGGACGGGAGGTCGCTTCGATCTCAATAAAATTGCGGCGGCATTTCCCGAAACGGCGGACACAATGCTGCTGGACACCTATCTGACCGACAAGCCGGAAGCCAGTATCCGGGTCTTCCGGATTTATCGGGAGGTGCCGTCGCATTATCATACCCAGTGCGATGAAGTGCTCCATGTTCTCTCCGGGACAGGCACATTCTGGATAGATGATCCCAAGGAAGAGGCGCCGTTTGCCCCCGGCCATCTTCTGGTGTTCCCCCGTCGGGCGGTGCATGCCGTACCCCGCATTCTGAGCCATCCAGTCGTTTTTCTGGCCATCGACACGCCGCGACGGGCTCCAGACGACGTGGTGTTCGTGGATCCTGCCGAAGGTACGCCGTCCGGCTTTATTGCAGGGATCTGACATCATGGGAGTCATGAAACAGAATCGGCAGCAGGCTTTCTCTAAAAGAGGCCTGCGCAGGATCGCCATTGCCGTTTTCACGGGTTTCGTTGGGGTATGCGGGCATCCTGATCCTTCCCATGCCCAGACCGTCAGGATTGAGGCGACCACTACGGCCATGGACTGGAACGCCGTAGCGCTTGCTGGCGGTCATGTGTTTGTCTCAGGCCCTCGCTGGACCGGGTTTTCCGGACCAGCCGTGGGTCTTCTGACAAAGAATAGAAAAATAGAGCCTTTTCCGGATGCTGACTGGAATGGCTGGAAACCCGGACGGGATGCAACGCATCGCTTTGTCAGCGTCAATGCCCTCCACGTTGCTCCTGACGGCACGCTCTGGGTTGTTGATACGGGAACTCCGTCTTTTGGAGGTCCACCCGTACCCGGGGCAGCGAAACTGGTCCGTATTGATCCGGCAACAGGTCATGTGCTGCGGATCTATCCTCTGGGCCCAGAAATCGCGCAGGCAGGCAGTTATATCGACGATATCCGTTTCAACGGGATGCATGCTTATCTGACGGATGCGGGCGAGGCAGCGCTGATCGTTCTTGATATCAAAACAGGTCAGGCACGCCGTGTTCTGGACAATGACGCGTCCACACGCGCACGGACAGATCGACCGATCATCATGGATGGACACGTCGTGGAGAACGGTCCGCATCAGCCACTTCTGGTGAATGCCGATCCACTTGAAGTGAGTCCGGACGGGGAATGGCTGTATTTTGGGCCGCTTGAAGGGCCGTGGTCTCAAGTTCCGACAGCTCTGCTCGATGATCCCAATGTGTCGTCAACTGATCTGTCTGCGGCTGTAAAGCCTTGGGCAGATTTACCTCCGATCGGAGGCAGCACCATGGATGCTGCAGGAAATCTCTATTTCACCAATCTGAAGGATAACGGCGTCTATCGCAGAGACGTTTCCGGGAAGATCACGAGACTGATCTCGGATCCACGTCTGCACTGGGCGGATGCACCTTGTCTTGCTTCAGACGGTCGTCTCTGGTTGCCAATCGCACAACTGGATCGTCTTCCACAGTTCCATCAGGGGCAAGCCCGCAGTCACCAACCGTTTCTGATGGTGTCGATCAATCCTCACGTTACCCATACCAGAGATAAGCCATAAGTCTCAGTTTTGAGAGATTTTTCGTGTTTTTTGCGCCAGAGGTTTTTTCCCCATCCGGCCTGATTTTACCCTCGGGAGTGACATGTCGATACAACGTCTGGCGGCTGATCCCCAGTTCAGAACACAGATCTCCAACCTGGGTTTCAGGATCACTCATGGCGGCCTGAGCCAGACGAAGTTTACTAAGGTCATCTTGAAGGGACGGCCACCCTCCCGTCCTCGGGCACGTGCAGAAGCCAGACCTGCGCGTGTGCGTTCAACGATCAATTCCCGCTCGAACTCCGCCAGTCCGGCAAAAATCGCGAAGATCAAGCGACCATTTGCGGTGGTGGTATCGATCGAGGCTCCTTCGCCCGCCAGGACCTTCAACCCGACACCGCGTTTGGTCAGGTCTGGACCGTGCCGCTCAGCATCTTCGTCAGACGGGCATCGCGGTGCCCGATGACGTGCTTGCTCATGTAGCACCACTCGGCTGGGAGCATATTGGCCTGACAGGTGATTATCTTTGGGGCGAAATCCGGCCGCCGCGAGATAATTTCAGGCCTCTTCGGTTGCAATCCGGTTCCTAAAATCCTTAGCGTACGTTTTCGAACAGCCTCTCACTGCTCCCCGGTACTCTGAGCTGCCTTTAGCTAAACCCTGTCGTCCCCGTAGCCCAGCACTTCGATCACCCGGCATTCCTCGACCGTACCGCGCGCACACCGATCTAGCGAGCGTTGCAGCTCGGCGCGCAGCGCCACCAGCCTCCCAATCCGTCGGTCAATAGTCTCGACGTGGCGGCGGGCGATAGCGTCCACCTCGCCGCAGGAACGCTCCGGCTGCTCGCTAAGCGTCAGCAATTCACGAATGTCGGCGACCTCGAAGCCCAGCTCGCGGGAATGACGAATAAAGTTGAGCCGGGCGACCTCGTCCGCACCGAAGCGCCTTTGCCGCCCTTCCGTTCGTGTCGGTGTCGGAAGAAGCCCGACGCCTTCGTAGTAGCGGATCGTCGGCACCTTGACCCCAGTGCGCCGCGCCAACTCGCCAATCGAGATCCTCATGGTGCTTTTCCCTTGAAGCTCTAGTGGCTAGAGATTGTAGGGTGATCCCGAGAAGGAGTCACCCATGTCTGAGAACTGCTGCAAGTCCGAGACCGCCTGTTGCGCTCCGCCACCTCTGGTCGTGCCCACGAAAACAGTCACACCAACCGTCGAGGTGACGACATGCGGCACCGTCGAGAATATTTGCTGTCCGAAGGGTGTCCCGGTCTTCGACGGTGTAGACCCGCGCTACAAGCGTGTCCTGTGGACGGTGATCGCGATCAATGGCGCGATGTTCGTGACCGAAATGGCGGCGGGACAGCTCGCTGGCTCGCAAGCCCTCAAGGCCGACGCACTCGACTTCCTGGCCGATACCGTCACCTACGGTTTGAGTCTGGCGGTGATCGGCGCGAGCCACGGCGGCACTCGCCAAGGGCGTCTCGCTGTCGCTGATGGCGCTGTGGGTGTTCGGGTCCACCGTCTACCACACGCTGATCCTCGGCGTTCCGCAGGCCGAGATCATGGGTGCGATCGGCGCTCTGGCGCTGGCCGCGAACCTTGCCTCGGTGTTTCTGCTCCTGCCCTACAAGGATGGCGACGCCAACGTGCGCTCGGTGTGGCTCTGCTCTCGCAACGATGCGATCGGCAACCTGATCGTCATGGCCGCGGCGTTCGGCGTCTGGAGCACCACCAGCGCATGGCCCGACCTTGCGGTGGCCGCGATCATGGCTGGCATATTCCTGTCATCAGCGCTGCAGATCCTGCGGCAGGCATGGGGAGAATATCGAACCGACGAGACTGGCACGAAGGCAGCCGCCGCATAGGGTGAGGATCATGCGCCTATGTCCGCTTCCCGGCAACGCAAAGCGGGCCAGCCACGTCGTAGAAGTAGGCGGAAGCAGCATGTCCGGTTACGCTTACATCTCGGGCACAAAAGAAGCTTCTTAAGCTTCCGGAAAGGGACATCGACAATGAACATGGAGCGCTTAAAAAAATTGGGGTTCTGTGCATCACAACCCAAACCAAATGGTCGAAAAATACATTTCCATCTGGCGCAGTGCTGCAAGCCGCTTTAAATGAAGAAGAATGATGCGAAGTGCGCGGCATAGCGGAGGGAGTCTGGTCTTTTGGCCGCTGGTTCTGCTTGCCATCATTATTCGCCTCAGCGTTGGAAGTCTGCCTTTACCGCAGTTCCTGCTTGATGATCCGTTAAAACAGTTCACCAACTTGTCGACCCTTTGCGACAGCCAGGATTTTGGTCCGCATAGTCCTGATCATCATCACGCAGCGGATGTTGGTGATGGGATTGCAGTGGTCGACGACCTGCTGGCGATCCTGATAATCGGATGCGTCGCTGCTGTTTTCCTCGTTCTGTCTGTGACAGGGCGGAGTTTTTTCTGGTGTTTCCCGCCAGTGCGGGGGCCTCCCCTATGGCGGCTATCGGGCATTTATGCTCAAGGACCTCCCAACCTGATCTGACAAAAACTTAGCGCCTTTATCGCATCTGCGATGAAAGGCTTTCTGCGTTTTTCAGATCAGAACGAACACATGAATACTTCTTTTGAATCAAGCCGTCCTCTCGGCTCGCTGGTGCTTGGCTGCGTTTTTCTTGGAGCCTTTCCGGCTCATGCACAACCTCTTCAGGCGCGTCCCCGTAAAACAGCCTCAGTTGCGTCTTCTGCACATCAGAATGTCGAAAGCATTCTGGTTCGCGGTACGACGCGTGGTTCTGCACGACTTCATCCAACCGATGAAACAACCTACAGCGCGGAACGTACAGATTTCGCACACAGGGCAGCACAGTCGGTCGCCGATATGGTCGCAACCCTTCCTGGGGTAACTGTTCTGCAAGGTAATGGGCCGCGTGACAGCGTCGTTTCTGTCCGTGGGTCGGGCGCACGTCAGTCCTATGGTCTGAAGAATCTTCAGGTTACGGAAGATGGGTTTCCCATGACGCAACCAGACGGTACGGCCCGGGCAGATTTGATCGATCCACATGCCTATGAAGGCGTGGACGTCTTTCAGGGACCAGCCTCTACGCTATACGGTAATTACGCGATTAACGGGGCGATCAATTTCCGCACCCGGAACGGCGCTGACATTCATGGTCTGGAACTGGGTTCAGACTTTGGCAGCTTCGGCCTGTTCAATAACTACATAACGATTGGTGCGGGCAATAAACGCTACGATTTCATGCTGTTTGGTAGCGATGTGCGCAGTAACGGTTTCATTGCGAACAGCCAGTACAACACGTCTACCGAAAATATGCGGCTGCGGGTTAATCTGACCTCATCAGATCGCCTCATTCTAAAATTCGTTAATAACGTCACGGATACATCGCTGCCGTTACGCCTTTCTCTGAACCAATTCCGCAGTAATCCCTACCAAAATGGTTGTGCCAATGCGGCATCGGCTGCTGCTGGATGCGCTTCGGTCAATCTTCTGGTGAATGGGGCCTATGGAGCCCGCCAGACGATGAGCCCGCAGCAGGCAGGGCTGGGTCGTTTTGACCGACGCAGCATTGTGGGGCTTCGATGGGAGCATGACTTTGATCCAGGAACAACCTGGCATACTCAGTTTACTTACGATCAACGTCATACCGATCAGCCAACTTCGACAACGGCTTTTGTCGGACCGTTTAATTCCTATAATGTGCAGACGGATCTGACGAACCGCAGCCGTATCGGAAAGACGCCGCTCACCAGTTTTGTCAGTGCCAGCTTCGACTACATGGATTATGGCTATCAGGTCTATAATCTGACCCCGCAAGGCGGCGCGACCCGCGGTGCTTTGAATTCCACGTCATACGGCCATCAGTGGAACATCAGCCTCCGCTTTCAGGAAGACTGGCAGTTTTCTCCGCTTTGGCATGCTGTAATCGGACTTGGTGGGACGCAATCTGATGTTGGAGCAGTTCAGACGCTCTACAATAGATCGGCAAGTTCAACCTCTTTGCAGAATATTACGGCCAATCGACGCTTCTTCAATCTCGCACCTGAAGCCTCGCTGGTTTATACACCAACCAAAGACTGGACTTTGCACAGTCGTGTTGGAACAGCTTATGCCACACCTGGCTATTCCAGTTTCTTCGTAACCCCTCAGGGAACCTACGGGAACAATACGCAGCTTAAGAGCGAAACGAGTCTCGGTTTTGACTTGGGGGCCGAATGGCACCCGTCGCCCAGCATCAATATTCAGGCCACGGGCTTCTATGAGTTCTACCGGAACGAACTTGTCAGCCAGTCGGCGGGTGTCAATACACCCGCGGGAAGCTATACTTTCAACGCCCCGGCCTCAGAGCATCGTGGCATTGAACTGGGCGCGACATGGCAGCCATTGCATGCCTCTCTGCCCGGTGCGCGGCTGAAGCTGTCTTATACCTATGACAACCAGATCTACACGAAATACACCGAGACCCTGTCCAACAGCACGATGGCGCGGAATTTCTCGCGGAAGGGGAATCTCATTCCCGGTGTTATGCCGCATTTTTTAGATGCGCGTGTTCTCTATGATCAGCCAGACGGATGGCTGCAAGGGCTGGGAGGTTTTGCAGAAGTGACGTGGAGGAGTTCCTTTTACCTCGACAATGCCAATATTCTGAAAGCCCCCTCATACGCATTGCTCAATCTAGAGGTTCATTACGACCCTCCAGAACGTCTGGGCTGGGCTCACCGTCTGCACAGCTACTTCGAGGTACAGAATGTAACCAATCAGGTTTATGCCGCAGGTGCGACTGACATCAGCGATACACTCCTTTCGACCGGGCAGCAGGCTGGGCGACGTGTTTTGGCCAACAAGACAGGCTCAATCTACGCCGGATCGCCAAGAGCGTTCTTTGGTGGCGTGCGGATCAAGTTCTGAAGGTATCCATGATGATGAACGCTTCCAGTGCCCCAGTCTGGCCCGATTATCGAACGATCTGGCGATGGCATTTCTTTGCGGGTCTCTTCTGTCTTCCCTTTATTGTGTTGCTATGCCTCACAGGGTCAATTTACCTGTTCAAACCGCAGGTGGATCATTGGATCGACTGGCGTTACGATCATCTCGCAGGCGGTGCGACACATTCAACCCCGTTACAGGAAGTCAGGGCGGCACTCCATGCTGTCCCTGGCAGCCATTTTCTAACCTATGAACTTCCGGAGACGACTTCCGGTGCTGCCCGGGTGATCGTTGATCGTCAGGGCACAGCCATACGCGTGTATGTTGATCCGACATCATGCGTGGTTCTCAAACAGGTTCCTGAAGAAGACCGTTTTGAGCGCATCATCTTTAAACTGCACGGCCAGCTGTTATTGGGGAATACTGGCTCCATCATCATGGAAATGGTGGCCTCTTGGACAATTGTTCTGATTGCTACAGGCCTGTATCTTTGGTGGCCGCGCCGGATGCAGAGCCTGGCGGGTATTCTTTATCCACGGATGACCCGAAACGGTCGTGTCCGGTGGCGAGACCTCCATGCGGTAACAGGGTTGTGGGTCTCCTCGTTTTTGGTGCTTTTTCTGGTTTCCGGCTTGCCGTGGTCTTTTGTTTGGGGGCACGCTCTGGCTCGGGTGGAAACACAATTCAGCCGCCTGACTTCGGTTCCTGACTGGGACATCGGAGCTGTTTCTGAACGCAATCGGATTGCAGGGCGCTCGGTCTCGCCCCAACAGACCGATACAATGCCAGGTATGGATATGGGGCCCATGGCGATGTCGGACAGCCCCTTATCAGACAGCCTGAATCAAGTGGTCATGACGGCGTCCCAACTCGGATTTCCAGCACCTGTTCTCGTAACGCCACCTTCAGCGGGAGAAACAACGTGGGTTGTTCGTTCCGACACGCAGAACCGTCCCAACCGCATCAGTGCGATGGTAGAGGCCTCCGGTCGGGTACGGTCGATCCATCGTTTTGAAGAGAAAGCATGGACTGATCGCGTCATCGGTTATGGAGTTGCGGCGCATGAAGGGCAGCTGTTCGGGAAGGCCAATCAGTTTTTGAATTTTCTTGTAGCGGTCGGATTACTTGCGATGAGCATCGCAGCACTTGTCTTGTGGTTTAGGCGCAAACCCCCAGGGAGGCTGGGAGTGCCGCCTGTCGATCCCAACAAGAAGATGGGCGTGGGCGCGTTGGTTATCCTGATTGTACTGGGATTACTCTTGCCAGAACTTGGAGCGTCTCTTTTGCTTCTCTGTCTCGCAACTCTGCTTTCACAAGCTGCCCGCCGTGCGTCGTAACTAACTGGCAGGGACGAGACGGCGCAATCGTGTGGCGATTTCCTCTGGGCTTGTGTCGACTGGCAGAACGGACACAAGCCGATTATTGCCATCCATTAAGTAAAGAACGGAACTATGATCCATAAGATAGCCTGAGGACATATGATCCGCCGAAGTGCCACGACGTCGCGCCATGACGTGGAAACTGTCAATAACTGCGTGGATCTGAGATTCAGTTCCCGTAAGTCCAACGATGTTAGGAGAGAAGTGACTGACATAATCGGCAACAACTTCAGGAGTATCACGCGATGGATCAACCGTGATGAAAATCGGCACAATCTGGTGTGACTCTTTTCCCATGAGATCGAGAGCCTGTGTGACCGTCGCGAGGGTTAACGGGCAGACATCTATGCAGTGTGTGTACCCAAAATAAATCAGTGTATAGCGCCCTCGGAATTGACGCTCCGTGAGAGGATGACCGTGCATATCGATGAGCGTATAAGGGCCGCCCAACGTGGCTGAGGCCCGATTTAGAAAAACTCCGCGCATTCCGATTGCCCCGAGAAAGAGGCCCGTGATGATCACCACCGGAGCGACTAGTTTCTTCGCTTCATTGAGACGAAAAGGTTTTTTCTTAACAGTCTGCTTTGGTTTTTTACGCCCTCCATTGAGGTTTGGCATAATACCCTCCCTTGAGGATGTCTTCTTAGCACAGGAAGCATCTCAAGAGCATAACTGGCTTTAAAGGTATCGAAGAGACAACCACAATGTGGAGGGTTCGAAAAACCTCCTTTTTTGGTCGATTTATAAACATAAATCATTGATATTGTTGCGTATAAAAATGCGAAAGAAGGGTTTTCCGAATCTGTCACTTATCCCGGTCGTCTCTTGGAATCAGATCAGCGCCATCCTAGGAATCCTTACCGATTCATTCAGCACAGAAAACGCTAGTGTAATGAATTGGGCGGCAAAGGCGAGATTTTAACTCGGGAGTCGTTAATCCAGCTCTTGGTCAGGGTATAGGCGACGGAGAGGACCAGCGGACCGATGAAGATCCCGACCAGTCCCAAGCCGCCAAGACCTCCGATGACGCCGAGCATGATGAGAATGAGCGGGATATCGGCCTGCTTGCGGATCAGAAACGGGCGCAAAACATTATCGATAATGATCGTGATAATAGTCACAATTAGCAGAAGCAATGCGGGCATCAGCCCCTGATCAAAATAGACCCAGATCACGGCTGGGATCAGGGTAACACCAGGGCCCGCCTGTAACAGACAGACCATGAAGGTGACTGCTGTCAGAATACTGACCCATGGCGCACCTGCGAGTTTCAGCCCGATCCCCGCCACAGCGGCTTCAACGACCGCCGTTACCGTGACGCCGAATGCAACACCCCGGATCGTATAAGCGGCAAGCTGAAGCATCTCCCGTCCCCGGCTGCCTGCGAGAATGCTCACCAGACTCTCAGCGACCGCAATTGCCGATTCAGCGCGCATGAGAAGTACGCCCAGAATGATTAACGTAAGCACGAACTGAAGGGCGAGCAGACTGAAACTTCCCGCATAAGCCAGAAAACTATGAATCAAGGTCTCAGGAGACGGCATGACTTGCCTGACCATTTCCGGAAACTGCATATGCTGCATCCTGGCCCACAACGGACCAATATGTGGTCCAATCAAAGGGAGTCGTGCAAGCCACTTGGGCTCATCCGGAAGACGCAGAATGGACGCAGACGAGGCGAGGGCGGCGATATCGCCGAAGTGACTTGAGACTGTCGTAATGGCGAGCCACAACGGCAGGATGAACAGCACCATCGCGATCAGAATGGTCAAGGAAACGGCTGCTCGTCGGCTGTTTCCAACCCAGCCTTGAAGATGGAGCAGCATGGGCCAAGTCGTAACTGCGATCGTGATGGCCCAGATCGTCGCTGGCAGGAATGGTTTGAGAATCCAGATCGCGCTAATAACAACGCCGCAGGCCAGCAGGGCGACCAGAACGGACCGGGTGCTGTCCTGCGGACCATTCTGGAAAAGATCTGGCATCTAATCGCCTTCGGTCTGAAAATGAAACCCTGAGAAACCTGTATCAGGGATACCGACCCGGACAAACCGTCAGAGTGCGACCAAATGCGCGCTTACACGAATACGCCATAAATCCAACGACAACAGATACAACTCAAAGGGAAGTAAGTGCCGCCTGCTCAGGGCCCGGGTGATCTCCACGTCCTCTCCCAAGGGCGAGCACCAGCGTTGCCCGGGTCTAGGACCGCTGCTCTAGAACAGGCAGGACTTCGGCCAAGTGGTCAGGGGGCGAAGGATGAGAGCGTCATGACTAAGAGTGTATAGGTGTTTCGTAACTTTCCACTAGAGACTAAAATCAATTTTTAGGCTTGGGAGCAGAATATTTGGTCTTGGGATCTGAAGAATTTTCTTCGGGCTATACTTAATAAAGTGGATCTGGTGGCATCATATTCTTACGGAATAACAGTCTTTACAAAGCCCAACAGCGTGATGTTGGGACATTCTGGTCCGTTTGCGGATTAGGGGGGGTGAGCACACAGAGAATAGTCTGACCATGCTTCTCAAGCGTGAAGAGCGCCCCAGATTCTTCATAGCTTGTGGTTGTGGTGATCCGATATCCCGTTTTTAGTAGACTGTTTAGGGAAGCTGTGACTGGATGAAGTGTCGTTGGGACGGCAAGTGGACTGTAAGGCGATTTAACACCAGATTCTGGCAACCAGTCGTGGGAGCTTTGCGCAAAAGCGCAGACTGGGAAGAGAAGGGCGCACAGGACAGGAAGTGGGACCAAAGGATTGATCATAGAAAGCTCCAAGAGAAGGAATATATTGTGGTCAGTGACCCGCTAACATTGGCAAGAAGTTCATGACCAGCAGGCCTGCAATGACAAAGCCCATTCCGGTGATGGTCGGGAGATTAAGGCTTTGGCCCAAAAAAACATCTATGTCTCTGAGATCTGACCAAAACTCTAACCCTTCGAAATGATGTTATTTTCGAATCCTTTCTATAATCTCTTCCCGGGCCTTTTGCAGCCATTTGCCCACGGTATTGATTGTCTGAGCGCTCTTTTTGAGTAAACCCTTCAATTCGGCGTCGGCAGTTTCGCGAAATCCCTGTCGCCGATCTGGAAGTGGTGGTAAAATATGGGCGTAGTAAGTCTTTTTAAGTAAGAGATGTAATAAATATTCACCCAGGAATGGTTTTCCATTATTGATCGCTCGGGCAGCTTTGATTAAATTACGAACATCATATTGTACCGGGCTGATATCAGGAACCTTTTTTTGTAAGCCCAGTAAAGTATAAACTCCAATTCTGGCTGTCCGAATAGAAGAGTCCATTGTAAAGACGATGTCGTTTGAAGTTTCCACGAATTGCCCCATAAGCGCGAGATTTGTGCAACCCTGCGGTACTACATGTGGCCGATCACCGGCTTTCCGGGGCATGAACATCGCGGTGATATAGGGCATGAGCGCCAGACGGACCTTTGTATTGGCTAACACTGCTTCAAATTGATTGTCTGTAATGCCCAAATGGTGGCAAAGCTCTTGAAGGATTTCGCGGCCAGTGCAGGCAGGCATTGGCTTTTTGATACAATTGCCGTCCTTGTCCATAAGCAAAGCATACGCCCAAAGAACCAATACATTACCGGGTTGACCGGGGAAATGTGGTTGGCGATTACAGGTGACGCTCAAGACCCAATTGGAATCAGTGAAGGTAATGATCCCTCCGGTTACGGTCTTGCCTGAATAAGGATCGTTGACAGAGAGTTCTTTTATTCGATCTACCAGTGGTGAAGGATTGCAGGTGATGGTGGCAGATTCCCACATCGACCTGCCAATATCGTTATAGAATTTC
>NZ_BEWP01000028.1 GCF_002723995.1 Gluconobacter kondonii
CGATCTTCCTCAATATCGCCGCCGCGAGGCTTTGGATTGAATCTCTTGTCAACGGGACCTAAATGATCTTACTCTTCATTTAAAAAATGAATGTGCTCAACACTCCTGGCTCGGTTATTTTGACACCTCACGCCAAAGGTCAATGTGACCGTCTTTGGCGTAGTGATCGATTTTTGTGAGCTCTTCCGCAGTAAAGGTCAGGTTTTTTAGAGAATCCAGAGACTCATCCAGTTGGTGAACATTTTTTGCTCCGATGAGCGCTGACGTTACACGCTCGTCGCGTAAAACCCAGGCAATGGCCATCTGAGCCAGACTCTGTCCGCGTTTTTGTGCAATATCATTCAATGCACGCACATGAGCCAGATTGTCTTCTGTCAGCATTTCCGGAGAGAATGATGTTCCGGCCGAGGCTCTTGAGCCTTCCGGAATGCCCTTGAGATATTTGTCTGTTAGCAGACCCTGAGCCAGAGGTGAAAAGGCAATACAGCCGACGCCCAGATCTTCCAGCGTCTCCAGGAGACTGACTTCTATCCAGCGGTTCAGGAGTGAATACGAGGGTTGATGGATCAGGAGTGGCACGCCCTCGCGGCGGAGAATTTCCGAGACCTGCCGCGTCCGTTCGGGACTATAAGACGAGATTCCAATATATAACGCCTTGCCCTGACGGTGCATCTGCACAAGCGCGCTGACCGTTTCTTCCAAAGGAACGTCGGGCGTGGGGCGATGCGAATAAAAGATGTCCACATAGTCCAGCCCCATACGTTTGAGGCTCTGATCCAAAGAGGCCAGAAGATATTTGCGCGAGCCTCCACTGCCGTAAGGGCCGGGCCACATATCCCAGCCGGCTTTGGAAGAAATGATCATCTCGTCGCGATAGGGCCTGAAATCGCGCCGCAGGATTTCTCCGAAATTTTCTTCGGCAGATCCATAGGGCGGGCCGTAATTATTGGCTAGATCGAAATGGGTGACACCCCGGTCGAACGCCCTGCGTATGGTGGCGCGACCTGTTTCGAATATGTCGACACCTCCGAAATTATGCCACAATCCCAAAGAGATAAGAGGAAGTTTCAGACCCGAACGGCCTGAGCGGCGAAATACAGCGCCGTCATAGCGCGAGGGTGAAGGAAGCCATTCCATGGTGTGATGTCCTTTTTTGATCGTGGAGGCGGGCTGGGATGGACTTTACGTCCATGAGGGAATGATGGCCCCGTGATAGGCTTCAAGCAGCTTGGCGCGGACATTGGGTTTTTGAAAAGCGCTCACCAGTGGCTGAACCCAAATGGCATGGGCGTCGGGCTCGTTTACGGCGATAAAATTGATGTAGGGATTGTTGTCCATACTCTCACGCGCCAGACGCTCCGATTTGAGGTCGATCCCCGCTTTGTAGGCCCATTCCGTAATCACGACGCCAGCATCCAGATCTGGCAGAGAACGCGCCAGAACAGGGTCATCCAGTTCCTTGATCGTCAGGTTTTTCGGATTTTCGGAAATATCGAGCGTGGTTGGCATCTCGCCCGCGTCAGGTGAAATCTTTAGTAACCCAAGAAATTGCAGGAGTTTAAGCGCACGCCCCTCGTTCGTAGGGTCGGCGGGAACACCGATCGTTGCCCCGTCAGGGATTGTGGAAAGTGTCTTCCATTTTTTCGAATAAAAGCCGATCGGTGCGAAATAAGTATTTCCAACAGGCACGATATGAGATCCCAGCGCAGTATTCTGGGCCTGAAGGTAAGGACCGTGTTGAAATGCGTTGGCGTCCAGATCTCCTGCCGCAAGGGCCGCGTTGATCGGATTGCCTTCAGAAAAAGTGACGACTTCGATGGTCAGGCCCGTCGCGCGGGCATTTTCCTGAACAATACGCCAGATATCCTCGTCTTCTCCGGACAGGATGCCGACCCGTACAGGCTTCGACTGCGCTTTTGCGGATGCTCCAATGAGAGATGTGGCAGCGAGGAGCGTGAGCAGTCTGCGACGCCCCAGAGAAATACCGGATATGGGCTGTGTCTGGCTGATAGGGCGATTACGCATGGTGCAGGACTTTCGAGGGAACGGCAGAGAAAAGATCACTGTGATGTCGGGCCGCAACATCGGGATGAGAGCGCAGCCGCCCTTTGAGTGTGTTCTGTCCGATCTGGGAAAAGAGGGGGTTGTCGGGATCCTGCGTGATCCCAACGCTGGAGTTTGCCAAGGCGTCCGGCAGCGGGAGGACTGGCATCGTGGCGTCGAGCTGTGCGCCGAGGAAAAAGGCTGCGGACAACCTGTCCCGTCCTGAGCTCGGGCTGACGACACGATGGATCGCAGCCTTGAAATATCCGCTTGTGGCGACTTCCAGCAATTCGCCGATGTTGACGATGAACGTCTCCGGTTGGGGCGGGGCCTGAAGCCACTCACCGTTTGCCAGTTCCACTTCCAGTCCGCCTTCATTGTCCTGAAGGATGAGCGAGAGGAGGTCGCTGTCTTTATGAGCGCCCACGCCCTGCCTTTCTCCGCCGCCATGCTGGCCGGGATAATGGATGAGTTTCAAAAGCTGGTAAGGCGTTTTGCTGACGACGGGATGAAAGGCATTTGCCGCCTGCCCCAGAGAGAGCGCAAGCGCTTCGAGGAGGCGCCTGAGGACATCCAGAACCTGCTCCTGCCATGACAGAACAGTCGCTTTGAGCTGTGGGAGTGTCGCTGGCCACTGGTTGGGGCCCTGTAGGCGCAGATAAGCCGGTTTGCCCTTCAGATCTTCCACAATGGCTCGTTCGGGACCGATATCGAGTTGCTCGCGCCAGTCCGCCTTGCCGCGTGTGATTTCTCTGCCGGCGTGATTATATCCTCTGAAATGTGGGGAATTCACCATAGAAATCTGTTCTTTCTGCTCCATTGGCAGAGAGAAAAATTCCTGTGCCTGCGTCATGAGGTCGGCATTCAGATCCGCCGAGATCCCATGTCCTTTCAGGTAGAAGAAGCCGTATTCGTGGGCGGCGTTACGCAGAGATTCAAGGAAAAACTCGTCTGGGGTCTGCTGATCCTGCCACAGGGACAGGTCGATGGTTGGTAGAGAAAGAGTGCTCTGCGTCATACACGTAACCACTTTCGGCTCTGAATTTTTGCCGCTGGGACCTGTTTTGCGACAGGTTTCAGGGGCGTGTGTCCTCATATAGTCCTCCATAAAACGCGACATATATTAAATCCACATCAATATGTTGTTTGACTAAAAAAACACTATGAAATAATCAACAAAAGATAAATTTCCTTGAAAGAACGTTTATGCGTAGTGGTTATGTCCTGGCGCCACTTCTTGTTGGCCTTTCGTTTTCCGGGACCTTTTCGGGGGCCGTTGCGGCCGAAAACACATCGGCTCAGGATAGTTCCAGCGTGAAAAAACAGTCCAGAAAAGAGACTGTTGTCAAAAAAACAACGCCTGTCGTCAGGACAGAACAGGCTGTGGCTGACGAACCGGAGCAGGTCATCGTGACAGGCACCCGAGATCCCTCTCAGACGGCGGCCCGCAGCATCAGCCCCATTACGATCATCGGGGGCAACCAGCTTCGGGCAACGGGCATGACGGACATCCGGGAGGCGCTGGTCCAGCTTTCTCCTTCCATCAGCCGTGAGGTCAACGGCTCGGATCAGGGATCGGTCATTGATGCACTGAGCCTGCGGGGATTGAATGCCGATCAGACTCTGGTGTTGGTCAATGGCAAAAGACGACATACGACAGCCGCCATCGCTGTAGATGCTTCATCGCAGCAGGGAACGACCCCTGTTGATCTGGATATGATCCCGATTTCTGCTGTCGATCACATCGAGATCCTGCAGGATGGTGCGGCCGCGCAGTACGGCTCAGATGCCATTGCAGGCGTGATTAACGTCATTCTGAGATCCAACAATCACGGTATCCATCTTCAGGCTGTTAATGGCGGCTATGCTGCGGGAGATGGCTTTACGACTGGCGAAAACCTGAATGCAGGTTTCAAGCTGGGCAATCGGGGATTCCTGAACCTTAGTGCAGAATTCAAACATCAGGATCGCACACAGAGAACCGGGATTGACCCACGGACGGGCAAAAACAACGATCTGGCAACGGGTCAGCCTCAGGTGACGCGTGAGTCCATCGAGACGAATTTCGGCTATCATTTAACGGATGCCATAGAGCTCTATGGCTTTGGGACATTCACGCACCGTGATGCCGAGCGTTGGGCTTTTCTGCGTGCTCCGAGCACTACCGCGGCTGACGGGCTTTTGGGCATGTATCCGAACGGGTTTGAACCCGTCGAAACCATGCCTGAGAATGATTATGGCTTCACGCTCGGTTTTCGAGGAAAACGACTTTACGGTTTTGACTGGGATCTGAGTTCCACGATCGGTGGAGACCACGACACGCTGGGAGATTATAATTCCGCCAATGCGGATGCTTATAAAGAGACAGGATATTCCCCGTCGCGTTTCTATCTTGGAAGTTATTCCAACCAGCAATGGACGAATAATCTCGATATTCGGCGCGGCGTAGATCTTCCGTTTTTGTATAGCCCATTGAATATTGCGTTTGGTGGTGAATACCGTCGTGATACCTATTCCATCGGCTCAGGAGAGCCGTTGTCGTATTATCTGAGTGGTGCGCAGGGATATCAGGGCGAAACGCCTCAGGATGCCGTTAACGCAGCCAGACACGTCGCAGCCGCCTATGTTGATTTCTCGACGCAGATCGTCAAACGCTGGCGGGTGGATCTTGCCGGACGGTTTGAGCATTATGACGATGTTGGAAATGCGCGGACGGGAAAAATCTCCACGCGATATGATATCAACCGCTTCATTGGATTTCGCGGTACCGCCAGCACCGGCTTTCGTGCTCCGACCCTTGCGGAACAGAATTTTGCGGCTTTCATCTCCAGTCCGAACTATGCAACCGGACAGATTGCGGCCAACTCACCCGCTGCGCGCGCTTTGGGCTCGCCTGGCCTCAGACCGGAAACATCCACCAATTTCAGTGCGGGTATGATCCTGAATCCGTTGCCGCGGCTTCACATCAATGTTGATGGTTATACAATCTACATCAAGCATCGGATCGTTGACGGAGGGTACGCTTCAGGTGCCCGGGCTGTAGAAGCCTATGCCGCAGCGGGCGTGGATACGTCCGGATTTTCTGGCGATGAATCTGCGGTCAGCACAAATTACTTCACGAATGGCGCCAGTACCCGGACAACCGGCCTTGATATTACGGCGCATTATTCTTCGGACTTTGGGCGTTATGGCAAAGTGGACTGGGATGCTGCCGTCAATTTCAACCATACCAATGTCAGAAACATTGCCCGGACCGGGGAGGGGGTTCCGGTTCTGAACGCTCAGCAGATCAGTTTGATGTCAACGGAAAACCCGTCCAACAAGCTGATTTTTGGAGGAACCTGGCGTCAGGGAAAATGGACGGTCGCCGTTCACGAAATTCGTTATGGGCATACGACGTCTGACCTGACATTCGTTTCGGGAAGCAATGCTTTTTCGACAACGAATTTTTATCATCAGATCAACCGTCCGCGCTTTGTGACCAATCTTGAAGTCGGTTATCAGGTTCTTCCTCAACTTAATCTGGCGCTGGGCGGCAACAATGTCGGAAACGCCCATCCCAGCCGTGTGCCGTCCTTTACGGCGGATTATAACAACAATCTCTACGACACACTCAGTCAGCAGTTGTCCGAAGAGGGTGGTTTTTACTATCTTCGGGCTGATCTTTCTCTTTGAATATGATGGTAATGCAGAATACAGGCGTGGCTGAAGCGAATGAGATGTTGAAAGTTGAAGGTCTGTCCAAGATCTTCAACGGCCATTATGCGCTGGAAAATATCGGCTTTTCCGTTCATCGCGGTGAAATTGTAGGGCTCATTGGGCGTTCGGGAGCAGGGAAAACGACCTTGCTTCGTTGCCTGAATGGCGCAGAAAACCTGGATTCAGGCCACGTTCTCGTTGAAGGAAAAAATCTTAGCGTTCTTAAAGAACGTGAGCTGCTTGCTCTTCGACAACGGATCGGTCTTGTTTTTCAGGGGTTCAATCTTCTGCAGTCCCGGACTGTGGCGGGCAATATTTCTCTTGGTCTGGAAATTTTGGGAGTTCCCAAAAAAGAGCGGCAGCAGCGTATTCAGGAGCTGATCCATCTGGTCGGCCTTGAAGGACATGAGACAAAATATCCCTCGCAGCTTTCCGGAGGGCAAAAACAAAGGGTGGGGATCGCAAGGGCGCTGGCGGGTCATCCAGCTCTTTTGTTGTGTGACGAAGCAACGTCCGCGCTGGACCCTGAAGCGACGACGTCAATTCTCGCTCTTCTTGAAACCATTAATAAAGAGCTTGGCGTTACGATCATTCTCATTACGCACGAAATGGATGTTATCCGCCGGTTGGCTCATCGAGTGCTTGTTCTCGATCAGGGGCGTATTGTTGAAGATATTTCAAATGAATTACTGAACAGGGGGGAGGCGAAACACGCCCTAACGCGGTCCTTCATCAGTCGTGAAAATGTAGAGGACATGGAGGCCGCCGGATATGCATCATCAGGTTTTTGATCTGTTTTTCAAAGCTACACTGGCGACGCTCGAAATGGTTTTTGCGTCTGCTGCAATTGCCGTTCTCTTCGGATTGCCTCTTGCTGTTCTGCTCACCATCACGAGGCCGGGGGGACTATGGCCTGTTCGCCCCATCGGTCGGCTTCTTGGAATTGTGGTTGATCTGACAAGAGCCGTGCCGTTCATTATTCTTCTTGTTGTCCTGATCCCTTTTACGCGCTTTGTCATGGGAACGGCTCTTGGGACGGCTGCGGCCATCGTGCCACTGTCCATTACCGCGATCCCCTATTTCGCGCGGATTGCGGAAGTTTCATTAAGAGAGGTGTCCCCTGAGCTGATTGACGCGGTTCGCGCCATGGGGGCGACACGGACGAAAGTCGTGCGCTCTGTCCTTATACCTGAGGCTTTGCCAGGTCTGGTCTCCGGCCTGACCGTCACGCTGGTCACACTCATCAGCGCCTCCGCCATGGCGGGGGTTGTCGGCGCAGGCGGACTGGGAGATCTCGCAATCCGCTACGGATATCAACGCTTTAATACAGTCATGATGTTATGGGTGGTGAGTATTCTTGTTGTGCTGACAATTCTTGTTCAGATTGTGGGAAATGCGGTTTCTGCCCGATTGAGGAAGAACTTTACATAAGCAAGGTGCTTCTCAGGTTGGTATTTTCTTGGGTAGCTCTGGCGCTACTAAGCAAAAAATACCAACCCTGCTCAGGATCAAAGATCCCCCCAAATCCATGTTATGAAATCGTAGCTCGGGGGGAGACCGTGGTGCATCCCAAAAGGGATGACACATATTTCGGTGTGTTATTCTGGTGTATCAATCATCTAAATCATGACCGTCATCCGGGCCTTTAAGCTGGCGGCTTTTTTCACCAGTGACGCTGATAGGAGTGTCGCCGCGCACGGTGATCCGGCGCAGGAGGCGGGGATGGGTATCGAAGTCGGCCGTGGCATAGTGCTGCGTGGCGCGGTTGTCCCAGATTGCGACATCACCGGGCTTCCAGTTCCAGCGGACGGTGTTGTCGATCTGCGTGATGTAGGACTGAAAGATTTCCAGTAACCGGTTCGCGTGCTGGGTTGGGATTCCGCGGATTTCTTTGAAGAAATGACCCAAAACAAGTGTGCGTTCGCCGGTTTCCGGGTGGACGCGGACGACCGGGTGCTCAGTTTCATAAATCTTTGAGATGAAGCTTGCGCGAAAGTTGGCAATTTCCTCATGACGAAGGTCGTATTTGTAAAAATTGGTATCGTAGTCGTTGCCATGAACCGCCCAGAGCGTGTCGGCGAGTTGTTGGAGTGGAGCGGGCAGGTCGTCATAGGCCGTGGCCGTATTGGCCCAGAGAGTGCTGCCACCATAAGGCGGGATCGTGATGGCGCGCAGAATAGACGCTTTGGGATAGGCGGGGACGAACGTGACATCTGTATGCCAGGAATCCGTGGAGCGGCCGTTGCGGGAGTTCAGCTCGAACGTATAGGGGGTGCCATCTGCGGCTGGGATGGTCGGATGGAGGATCGGGTCTCCGAAAACGCGGCTGAGTGTTTCGTGCTGGGCGTCATCGAGAAACTGATCGCGCAGGAAGATCACCTTGTGGCGCAGCAGGGCGTCATGAAGAAACGCCTTGTGTTCTTCGGGCAAAGGCTCTCGGGTATTGATGCCATGAATGACGGCACCGATGCGGGACGTCACCTTTTCGGCACTGAGGGTGTCGGCGAAGGCGGGTTCGTTGGGGACAAGGCGGAGGGTCGTCATGAGGGAAGTCCTTCGGGCTGGGGGACTGCGGTGCTGTTGAGAGGACGGTCAGGGCGTGTGAGGGGCGGGGGTGTGATGAAAAAAGTGAGGATGGCGCTGGCCAGAAAAAGTGCGGCGTAAATGAGGATGATTCCCTGCGTGCCGACAGCACCTTCAAAGGCATAGACGATGAAGGGGCCAATCCAGACGCTGCTGCCGGCGCCGAGGTTCAGCAGGGACATGGCGATGCCCTTGTGATCCGGTAAAAGAGACGGCGTCAGGGCCGAGAGCGGCACATATCCGGCAAGCGTCATCCCGAAGACGGCAGCAGAGGCGTAGACTGTGAACAGGCTGCTTTGGGCGTAGAGTAGGGGAATCCAGTACAGTCCGACGCAGCTCAACGCGCTGCCGATGCCGCCGAACCAAATCACGGTCTGGCGCCAGGAAATATAGTCGCTGGCAAAACCGATCAGCAGGTTGAAGACGATATTGCTGGCGAAGATGATTTCCAGAAACCGGATCCACACATCCTGCGACAGGCCCAGTCGGCTGGTGAAGAAAAAGGGCATGAAGACGATCAGGCCATGTGTGGCGCTGGAATTGACTGCGCGTACGATGCAGGCCAGTCCCACGCCCGGATTGTGACGGATCTGGCGGGCTGTTTCGCGTAGGGTCGGGGCGATATCCTTTAGGCTCCCTTTCTGCGACCGAGGCGTGGCAGGCAGGGGCAGGATGGCGAGAACGCCCCCCGCTCCTACGCCAAGCAGGGCGATCCAGAGCGTAACGTACTGGCCGTACACCGGCAGCAGGAGTTGCGCCACGATGGAGCCGACCGTGGGCAGGCCGCAGGTGAAGCAGAACCAGAACAGGCCGACGGCCCGTCCCAGACGGTCCTGCCGGACCGTAGTGACGAGCAGGGTCAGCAGCCCATAGGAGAACAGCGGATAACCTGCGCCTCGTAATCCGTAGGTCAGCAGCAGGAGCGCGGGAGAGTGGGCCGGAATGGCCACGCCAAGGAACAGGATCTGCGGGAGAACCCAGAACAGCAAGCCTGCCGTCATGACCGTGCGGCTGCTGAAAATATCGCATAGCAGGCCCGAGAACCAGGCCGCCAGGGCAGCAGCCAGACCATAGGCCGTAAAAAGGAGGGCGACGAAGTGCTCCGTTTGGCCCGTCTGGACCAGAAACGGCGACAGATAGCCGACCTCGACACCATCTCCGATCATGAAAACCAGCAGCCCGGCATATTGCAGTGCGAAGCTCCGTGGCAGGCGGCTGGCGGGCAGGAGTGAGGCGGTGGGAACCATCGTCTGCATCTCAGAAATCCGCATGAACCGCGCCAAAATACTGGCGTGGGGCACCGAGGACGACGGACTGGTAATCGCCGGCCATGGGATAGCCGTTCTGGCCCATGGTGGAGATGTATTTCACGTTCGTCAGGTTATAGACGTTGAAGTCCAGCGAGAGGTGTTGGACGAAACCTGTATGGGACAGGCGGTGGAGTTGTTTGCTCAGGTCGTAGCGGGCGCCGAAATTGGTCAGCCAGTAGGACGGGACTTTGGTATCTCCCGTATAGCTGAGGTTACGTTTGCCGACATACTGGGCCTCGATATGAGCCTGAAGGTCATGCCATGTGTAGGACAGATCGGCATGGTACATCAGGCGCGGATAGGCCACGACCTGCTGACCCTTGATGTTGTAGGTCACCCGCGATCCATTGATGGTCTGGGTGATGTTGTCATCATAAACAGCGTGATTGTAGCTGATGCTGTTGGTCAGGCTCAGCCCTTTGACGGGGGTGAGCGTGACAGCACCGTCCACGCCGCTCATCGTCACGCCGCCGACATTCTGGATGGTGGTGTAAGGCTGTGTTGTCGGGCCGGTAGAGATGCGTTGCAGGCGGTTGGAAAAGATCGTGTGGTAGCCGTAGAGCGAGCCGCTGATGAGACGGCCGGTGTAGCGATATCCGCCAGCGAAGTTCCAGTCGGTTTCAGGTTGCAGGCTACTTTTGGATGCCAGATAGGATGCCTGCGAGGTCGAGAACGGTGATGAGCCGCTGTTATAGCCCGAGACCGGATAGACCTTCACGTTCTCCGCAATATCGAAATAAAGCTGATGGCCGGGAGCAAAGCGCCATTCTCCGCTGAAATGCGGGAGGAAAGGTTTGCTGGAGGTGAGGGAATCTCCGCCTGCAATCGCAGTGGTGCGGGTGTAGGTCTGCCAGTTGGCGAGGGCACCGACGCGACTGGTATTCAGGACGGAACGGAAACCGGCATGCAGGGCGATGGTGTTCGTGACGTGATAGGTATCCTGAAAATAGGCGACAAAGGTGTTGGTGTTGAAGACCTGTCGATAGCCATTCTGGAACGGGTTCTTGAGATTATCGAGACCATTGACCGGCGTTGCGGTGCCGTTGAGCACGTCTTCCAGCAGGGGTTCCTGATAGAGCGGTTTGCTGATGTCGAAATGGGTGTTTTCGTACCACAGTCCCGCATTCAGCACGTTATGCGCGATGCGGTAGGACAGGGACGTCGTGAAGCCGAAGCGGTCCGTATCGGGCTGCGTGACCTGATCGATCAGCGGGGCGCCATTGGGCGATGCGATCAGCGGGCTTGCAACCGATCCACGCTGGTAGGAACGATGTCCATAAGCGGTGCTTTGCCAGCGCAGGCGGTCGGTTAAAGCGAGATCGGCCGAGACGCCGCCGATATAGGAATGCTGCATCTGCGCGCCCTCGTAATAGGACGCGGTGTAGGGGCTCTTGAGGTTGGCATAGGCAGCCGGAACCTGTCCGCCGGGCAGACCGCGCTGGGCCAGTGCCAGACGATAGGCTTTCTCATATCCTCCGGGTTGTCCGATGAAATTGTCGATCGCGTAGCCACCGTGGTTGAACATATCCAGGCTGTAGTCCTGGTAGTTCTGCATCTGAAGATCCGCGTAATCGAAGAAGGCCGTGATGCGGCTGTCCTGCCCGATGGGGTGCAGAACCTTTGCATTGACCTGCTGCATGAACTGATCCTGTCCGCCACGCCATTTGTTGGTGTCGTTACGGGCATAGGAGACATAAAAACGCGTCCCCTGCGGGTTCAGATCGCCGCTTTCGAGCCGCAGAAATGTGCGGTACATTTCATTGCTCCCAAAGGTCTGGTTCACGCTTGCGCCGCGCTTATGGGACGGATCGCGGGAGATGAACTGCACCGTGCCACCCAGATTGGATGTGCTGGCGACGCTTTCCGAACCCGTGGAGGCCGAGACGTCCATTCGCTCGATATTTTCGGACGAAATGGCAGATGTCGGGCTGAGGCCGTTGACATTGCTGAACTGCTGGTCGCCCAGCGGGATGCCATCCAGCGTCATGCCGATCTGGCTTTGATCGAAACCATGCATCAGGAACGAGTTCTGCCAGGTGTTCACGCCCTGCGGGTCACCGGAATTGAACAGCACGCCGGGCAGGCGCGTCAGGGCCTTGAGTGGGTTCGTGCCGGCGACATACTCGCGGATGGTGGCGGCGGAGACGGGGTTGGACACCCAGTTGGCCTGCCGATGCCCCTCAATACCGATGTTCTCGGCAGTGTTGGAGGTCAGGGCGTGTGCCTTGGCAGACGGTTTGTGCGCCGACGCGGGTGTGGCGTGGCGGGGCTTCTCGCCGGGTTTGGCGACGGGTGCGTCTGTGGCAGCGAATGCCGTTGTGCTGACCGAGAGAGTCAGCAGAGCGATCAGAGAGACGGAGCTTCCGGACGTGCGGATGGTGTGACGATTGGAAAACGGAAAAGCAGGCATGAAAAAACACTCACAAGAAACAGGAAACGGGATTTTCAGATCTTGGGAGGATCAACAGCGCCAGGCTGGATGGTCGGCGGAGGGATGCGCGGAAGCGTTCTGAGGGAAGAGGCTTTCGCGCAGGGTTTTGCCGGGTTTGGGCCTGATGCGACCCCGACGCTTCAGTTCCGGCAGGACGAGGCGGACGAAGTCGTTGTAACTGTCCGGATTGATGAGCTGGATCAGGTTCAGCCCGTCGGTTTCCGACTCTTCGAGCCAGCGTTCGATCTGGTCCGCGACGGTTGCAGGACTGCCGACGAAAGTTTTGGCCCGACCGAAGCCTTCTGCCGGACTCGTCGCTTCGGCGATGGTCCAGGACCGGCCGCTGATGGCGGGGTCGAACTGTTCAAGGACGGACTGGCTGGCCTCTGTCGGACGATAGGTCAAAACCTCGTCCGTCTGGTTCTTTGAGAAATCCACACCCGTCATGGAGGAATAATGGATGAGTGATCCGGTCGCGTCGTAGAACGCCTTGTATTCGGCAAATTTGCGGATGGCCTCGTCTTCCGTGTCGCCCACCACGACAGCGGCCGCGCAGATGAAGCGCAGGCTTTCGGGATCGCGGCCCTCGCGCGCGGCTTCCTCGCGGATGCGTCGGACGTTCTTTCGCGTTCCCTCCGCCCCGGCGCCGACGACGAAAATGACTTCCGCATGCCGGGCCGCGAAAGCGCCACCGCGAGCGGAGGCACCAGCCTGAAGAAGAACGGGAACGCGCTGCGGGCTTGGTTCGGCGGTATGGCCGTCCGGAACGCGATAATACCGGCCGTCATGACGGATGGGATGAACCTTTTCCGGGTCTGTATAGATCCATTCACCGGATGCCGTCTGGCCGCGGATGACGGCGTCTTCTTCCCAGGATTTCAGCCAGAGCTTGTAGACGATATCCATGAATTCGTCTGCGCGATCATAGCGTTCGTCGTGTGGGATCTGGTGGTCCAGTCCAAGATTTCGGGCCGCGCTCTCCTGCTGGGACGTCACAATATTCCAGCCCAGACGTCCTTTGGTCAGATGATCGAGGGTCGTCAGTTTGCGGGCGAGCAGATAGGGATGCTCATAGGTCGTGGACAGCGTGATACCAAAACCAAGCGATGTGGTCGCCGCTGCCATTGCGGACACGAGTAAAAGCGGATCGATCAATGGGGACTGGATGCCGTGTTTCAGGGCAGCGTCGGGGCTGTTGCCATAAACGTCAATCTGGCCGAGAGCGTCCGCGATAAACAGGGCATCAAACCCGGCATCATCCAGCGTGCGGGCCAGTTCGGTCCAGTATGTGATGTCCTTATAGCGATATGTCTGGTCAGCGGGGTGGCGCCACAGCCCGTAATTCAGATGCGAAACCGTCGCCATCGTGAAACCGTTGAGGATGATGTGCTGCCCCATTACGCCACCCCCACGCGCCATTGGATCGGCGGCAGGGTGCCGTTGACGGCGTAATCTCCGACAACACGCGTGCGATAAACGCGCGGGTTGTGATTGCCCAGCGTGCGAACATTACGCCAGTGTCGATCCAGACCAGCCACGCGCAGGGTCGCGCCGCCGCTCAACGCATCGAACAGGGCGGTCGTGGCCTCCAGAACCAGCGGGAGGATGCGGTCCTGTACCTGCCAGACTTCGAGTTCGGCGCGGGCGACTGTGAGGTCGAGTTCCGGAGCCGGACTGTCCGCGACGGCCTGTATGGCGCGGGCGGCACGCTCAACGGCAGCGCTGGCGAGATAGGCACCACTGAACACATGACCGACGATTTCGAGAATCTGGGGGTCCTCAGCTGGCAGATCCGCATTGCCATGGCTGAAAGAGCGTTTGCGACGACGCACGGCATCTGCGACATCGGTTGCCGCAGCGCGGGCAATACCCGCGACAGTCGCCAGATGATAAAGTTGGAAGAAAGCCTGTGAATGCGGGAAGGCCGTATTGCCATAGCGCAGGTCGGCTTCTTCAGTGTGAACATTGTGGAAATGTGCGGTGCCACTGGCCGTCAGGCGTTGTCCAATTCCATCCCAGTCATCCACGATTTCAAGGCCCGGATCGTGACGAGCGGCCAGCGTCTTGACGGTCTGGCCATCTTCGGTGGTGCCGGTAACGGTGAGCCAGTCGGCGTAAAGGGAGCCAGTCGTGAAAAACTTGGAGCCGTTGATAACCCACTTTCCATCTGTTTGAGACAGGGTGGTGCTGAACAGATCGCGCTTGGAAGCTGGTCCTTCAGCAGCAGCGGCGCCTGCGGTTTGCCCTGCGCCAAGCCGGTCGAGCCATTTTGTGCGGTACGGTCCGGCAGCTTCAAACAGAAGATGTTCGACAAAACCAAAATGGGCCCTGAGCGCCTGTGCGACGTTTGAATCGGCTGACGCCAGCGTGGTGATCAGAGCGAACAGGTCTTCAAGGCTCGCGCCAGAACCGCCATGTGCAACGGGAACGCGAAGGGCTGTAAAGCCGCTCTCCTTAAGGAGACGGATTTGTTCGAAAGGCAGTTCTCGACTGAGTTCGGCCCGTAGCGCCTGTCTGCGGATCTGCTCGAAAACGGGAGCGAAACGTTCGTGCAGCGGTGTAACTTCACGGGCGTCTTTTCCCCAGAGAAGTGAGAGATCAGGAGCGGTATCGCCAGCGCCAGCGCGTATCGTCACATCTGCTCGTGAGAGGAGTGCGATATGTCCGGCAGAAGATAGAGAAGGTGTATCGATCGTCATGAAACAGGAACACCTCAGTTTCGAGTTATCAACTCTACAAAATAGTCAATAATTTATTATGCTCGATGCTGTATGTTGTTCCGAAGATAGTCAACATGATTCGTGAAAACTAAAAATAACTATATAAAATCGTATATAATGATTAATATTGGGTGGAATCTATAATTTCCAACGGGTTTTCAGAATTTTTGAGATATAAGGTGAATATATTCGGGAAGATATATAAATATAGTATGATTTATTAAAGACAAAAATTAGAAAAAATAATATTTATATAGATTCATGCTTATCTTAATATTTTCCTATATTTTTTTGGGGTCTTCGACGGCAATGTTGGTTCCTCCCCTTAAATTATTACGAAGTTGGTTCGTTATTCAGGGAGGATGAAGCTGCATGTATTTTAGATGACGGTGGCTAGTCCACTCCTCGTGCTGGCACGAATAATGCCAGCCGTTCGGATCAGTCATTCTATCTGTGAAGTTATAAATTGTGTCAGTAATGACCGCGGATTGTGAAACTGAAAGTCCGAGGCTCTCCGAAGATCATCCCATCATAAAACCCGGCCTGTCTGACATAGGTCTTGTCCGTCAGATTGGTGATGTTGCCAGCAACGTCGATCCACTTGGCCAAACGGTAGCGCGCCATAAGATTGATGAGTGTGTAACCACCCACACGCAGGTTGGAACTGTCATATTTCCCGTTGCCGAGCGGGCGGCCAGGATTGGTGGTCCATTCCGTGCTCGTCTGGCTGGAAATACCGCCGCCTATGCTCAGACGATGAAGCACACCGGGGAATGTATAGCTTGTGGTCAGGCGCACGAGATGGTGCGGGTCCTGCCGCTCGGTACTGACAGCCCGAATAGGGCGCAACACCCGCAATGCTGCAATTTCCGAGCGCTTTACTGAATGTATATTGTGTCAGTTCGTCATTATACCCGTTGAAAACGAAAACGATCTGATGCTCGTGTCCAAGAAAATGGATCGGGCCCGAGACATGAACATCCGCATTATCGCGCGCATCGGCATATTCTGCGTGAAGCGCGTTGAGGTAGCCACCTGTGCCATCCTGATTCCAGAAACCGGCATAGCCCCCGATATTTTTGGCAGCATTGTTGATTTTGGCAACGCCCAGATTGCTGTAGGAACTGCCTTGCGTCCGCATATAGCCGACCTTGAGGTGCCAGCCTGCTGAAAAATCATGATCGTAATTGATGAAAGCCGTGTACTGGTCGCGGGTAGCCTGGCTCCAGTCCGCTGCCGGGTTGGTGCTGCGGGGCAGGTGCGTGCGTGTACCGTCAGCATACCAGATCGGAACGTTGGTTCCCCATGAGGCGCCGTCATTACGGGTTCGTTCATACTGGAAGCCAAAACTCAGTGTATCCCGCACGGAGAGGTCGGCAGCGAAATTGGCAAGTGCGCCCAAACGGCTGACGTGCTCCCGGACGCGAAATGTATCCGTATCATCCCATGTGAAGACATATCGGCTGCGGATCGTGCCGGAATGATTCAACGGAGTGTTGATATCCGCCATGACACGATGCTCATTCCAGTTGCCCAGTCGAAGCAGGCCATTGGCTGAGAATTCTTTGGTTGGCGTTTTGCGCTGCAAATAAATGGTTGCGGACGGATCACCCGTCCCGCCCAGAAGACCATTGGCGCCACGGACGATCTGGACATTCTCATACAGATCCATGTTCATGGATGACCCAACGCCACTGAAGCTTGTAGTGGCATCAATCTGCATGCCATCGATTTTGTAGTTGGTGATATTGAAACCACGCGCACGATAGATCCCGTTGACAAAAGATTCAATCCAAAGCCTCGCGGCGGCGATATTGAGGAAGCTCA
>NZ_BEWP01000029.1 GCF_002723995.1 Gluconobacter kondonii
AAATCACCCAAGGGAAATATAAACTGGTGATCAGGGAAACTCGATGGGAGGAGTGAAAGTATTTTAGAAAGTCTATCCATAGCTAGTTCTCTCCCCAGAGCGCCACACACGGTAGCCTGTGGTTGATCGCTTTGCTTTTCGAAATAGACAGGGCTTCAGTGAAATCAGGCGCCGTAAAGGTCATTGTCATGGCCCCAAGCGCTGCAACCGCAACCCTGGTAGCGTTCCCTACGGGCCTCTGGGTAAGATTATGGTCTGAAGAGCCACCCCGCATACTTATCAAGCATACCAGAGGTATTCGATAGGCGACTGCAAGAGATCCTAAGCAGTTGAGAGAATTAAGTAGACCTGAAGATTGCATTAATACAATCGGAAGAACCCCACCAAGTGCTAGACCGCACCCAGTAGCGATTGCCTCCTCTTCGCGAGAAGCCAAAATTAAGGTTTCGCAGGCTCTTTCGTCGAACACCTTTTTAAACCGCGAACACGGTACGTAAGTTACCGCACGGAACCCATTACGAGTAATTGCTATGTTAAGAGAGTGCTTCATCTTGCGGCCTCTGCATCATGCACTGATCTCAAACCAACCCACGGAGCAACCACACAAAGAAAGAAAGCAACCAATGCCAACAACAATAATAATATATTTATAGGTATCTCTCTTATAAACGAACCTACTACAGCAGTAGAACACCCACTCCCAATATTGAATGCGGCGCCGAGAGACGCATTCAGCTCAGTATGAAATTCCTCACTATAAAGAGCTGACACTAGCATGTAAGAAGAAATAAAGACTGGCGTCATGCCATAACCAAACATAATTGCTGATAATATTTCAGTAAGCATATTATCGGAAATAGAAAACAAGAACAAAGAAATGGCTAATGGTACTCCATAATATATTAGCTTTTTACGTTCGTCGTCTTTGTACGGAGACAGGCGATCTCCACATGATGCCGAAATTGCCCCTGAGAGAGATATTACACCAAGAATAACACCTGAAATCGCCTGACTCTTCGTATAGGAAGAAGCCCATGCAGGCAAAACGATCGTAAGAGTACCAATGCTAATTCCTATTCCCAGTGATGGGAGCAGTAACCCAACACTTTTCAAAGAGAAATATAGCCGAAAGGAGTTTATGCCACGACTTCTGCAGCCCTCTTTCTGCTTGGTTTGGGATTGTTTCCGATCAATCGAAAACAATTTTCTTGCATCTGAGTTCTTACCGACCTGAACGACAATATAACTACCTATAAAGCCAGCCATGGATCCCAGAGGAACTCCCCATTGAGGCCCGATTGAAACCCATATTATCGAGGTTAATATTGGCGTCAGTGCGAATACAGCTTCCTCCATCACAGAATCTATTGAATGCAAAAATTTTTTTTCGCTTGGGGAGCCTGATATTTGATTCCACGCTGATCGTACCACCGCCCCAGTAGGCGGAGCAGAAATTGCCCCTAATGCAACAAATAAAAACGCAAGAATATTACTATGAATATAAAATGAAGAAGCAATGCAGAGGCAAAATGATATGCTACTAACAATTGCCATGGATACAATTATAACATCAGGGGCGTATTTCTGTATTATCCTTGATTTAACCGGCCCTGATAATGATACTGCAATCATAAATATTGTTGACGAAAAACCCGCTGAAGCGAAGTCGTTTTTTGACGCGAAATAGGTTATAAGCCCAAAGGGTATCATGCCTGCGGCTATGCGCGACGCACACATTGCCGCAAGAATTGAGACGACACCTCGTTTGCGTAGAACCGACATACGACCCAATCTTTGCGCAGAGGTCATCAATCACGCTCCATAATCACATGGCTGCACGATGCCCAGGTCGACAATTTCCGTAGCAGCAGTTCAATTTCGTCAGGGGAGATTGCGTCATCGAATTCTTGAGCTTCAATTAAAAGCGTTTCACCCGATTTCCGAGGCGCTACTCGACCGACTATTCTGTGCCCTTTTAAGACCGGCATTCCAAAGTAGCCGAATTTTCGTTTTAATTTAGGCTTATAGCTCTCCAAAATATAATCTCGTTGAAAGAGATTTTTCTGACGTCCTCTTGACCATACAAGTGAGTCGAGGGGAGAAATAGCTACGATACTTTCGTCAGAAAAGGACATTTCTACATCCTTTGCGAGGTACCAGTTTTCTGTTGATCCCTCTACAATTACTCTTTCATATTCACTTTCTATTAGAATTTTACGAGTTTCTGGCAGGCTAATCTTAAAATATTCCGCGACGTCTCGATCTGTTGCTATACCAAGTGCGCGCAACGACAAATCAACCACATACCTCAAACCGAGATCATCGCAGTGGCGGGAACTTCTTATTGGATAAGGTATGCTTTCAGTAGGAAGACTATATATGCGTTGCCAGCGGCTATTGCGGCTCGTGCATACAAGGTCGCCTACGCTGAGCAGCCACTCGCATGCCCAACGTGTCCCCGAAGCTCTATTCCAGCCTTTGCCAACACTCGGCTCCAGTTCGGTCATTGTCTTCGGCCCTTCAGCCGAGATCACCTTCAGTACGCTCTTGCAGACAAGCATATCCACTTCGGGACCAATGAAGCCTGTGGCCCTTAGCCTTCTGCGGCGCCACTCCATATGAGGCCAAAGCGACATTGGCATAAGTGAATGAGCGTGCCCCCATGTCTCGAAGTGCTCGGTGCTGGCGCCATTTTCATCACACGATATTCCTCGGCTCAAGAAAACCAGCTCATGAGATCTGCGAACCGCCCGAATAGCATCTATTTGAATGCATCCGAGTTTTTCTAAAACCGCTTGTGAACTTGCCTCTTGGTCACGAGAGCGCGAAAATAATTGTGCAGAAACGGCTATTTTCTGCGCTTCCGACAACGAGAAAGACCGTATACTTTGGTGACTCACTAAAGAAATTCCGAATTATTTCATAATTCACACTGGAGAAGTATAATACTACCTCTCCAGTGTTCGCTCTATTCTAAGCTAGAACGAGTTTGTCAACTTTACTTTCTTCATGAATTCGTCGTTCAACCTTCGTGGGGTCGAAGGTCGAAACACTGCACGGACCGAAACCGACGCGAACGCTTTCAAGTGGAATTTCAGCGGCAGGATCGTCCAGATTTGCTCCACTGAGCCGGACTATCGTGACAGCATGCGATGCAAAATCTTCGATACTGTTGTACTCAAAGAATGGAGGGCGAGCAAATAATGCGACGAACGCAATATCTGTTTCGTCAACCGTTACTCCCCGCGGCCCAGGACCAACCTTGATATACTTGGTGACCTCAAGGCTATCGAGGTTTATCACAGCCATCGAGTTATCACGTTCAAGCGTGACAAGCGCATGCTTACTGTCGTTTGTGAACGCTACCGCACGTGCTCCGCTGGCCCGCAGAGAAACATTCTCGACAACTTCGTCCTTGTCGAGGTCAACAACGGGCACGAACCGTGGGGTATTGCACGCGACCAAGGCAATATTTCGCGTCTTATCGACATTGAGGCTATACGGGAAGGTATCTTCCCCAATTGTAATTTTCTTCAGCAACTTGACTGAATCAATGTCGCCCGCATCCAAGCCTGAAACATCTATTTTTGCGAGCGCACCTTCCCCCCCAGAGACAGACATATGCATTGCCACCTGCAACAATCATGTGGCGGGGATCTCGTCCCACCTCAAGTTCAAGCACTTCACGTCGCTCGTTGAGGTCGACAACAGAAATCGTGTCTGAACCCGAATTGGAAACAAGAAGATACTTATTGTTTCCAACAAGGTGAAGGCCGCGCGGCCCAGATCCTACCTCGATGCGTCCGACCTCTTTATGCGTCAACGCATCAATTTCTGAAATAGTATTGGTGCTGGTATTCGAAACAAAGCCCCGTCCATCAGGAGTGAATTTAACACTTCCACGGGGTGCATTTCCAACCCGAATCTGCGCGACGCGTTCGAACTTGCCATTTTGGTTCCTGATTACTGTAAGCAACCCGGAATCAGTGTCAGTTGAATAGACATCCATAGCCTTTATTCCTCCGTAGATTATTTACAGGAAGACATTTACTATTCGCTGATTTTGGTTAGGAAGATTATTCTATAAGGTTATTTCTCTCCCTGCCCAAGGTTACTATCCGCGACGCGGAAAAGAATTTACAACAAAAAATTTCATGATCACGGAAGAGTGAATGCGAAATTTTCGCTTCATGCCGCCAGACCAATGTTTGATTGCCTTTCGTCAATCGTGTATCGGCACACTGCAAACGAATGTACAGACGCGTTTTTGAAGCAAGGTACCGCAACTGTTTGCCGTCCAGAGCAGGTAGAACTCGGTACCGTTGAGAGGTGGGACCTACTGGAAATGCGCCAGCCAGCGTTCCTGTCTCTCTCCCATTCTTGTCCTACACGGGGGGCGACGAATGCATCGAAACCCTTTCAATTCGATCAACACGCAAATCGCGCTCTTGTTGTGACATCGCAACCCGATGATTGGTAATCATCTTCTCGATTTTCTGATCCAACTCTTTGAGCCTCGGCGCAGCGGACTTCTCCACAGTGATTGCCTGCACGCGGCTGGCAACCTCACGTCCGTAATCTCGGCCTTCCTGCGCCATTTCCTCCTGCATCTTACCAAGGCAAATCAACTCCTGAACGTGCTTCTCCCGTTCCTCCTGCGAGGTGAACGGCAGATCCATGCCAAGCGCCTTATAAGGCTTGTTGGACATACCCTTGGCCACATGGTTCCACAGATCGTCACTGGTGATCTCGGTCGTGTCGCCTAGCGCCCGGCCATTACGCACGGCCTCAAACGTCGCGCCGTCTGAGATCATGGTCCAGGTCGTGCCCTTGGCCCGGCTTTCTGCCACGTAGGATGTAAACCCGGTTGCCGTCGCCACGCCTCGCGGAAGGGCGTTGATATGTTCGTCCGACGTGAGGCCTTGGGCCGCATCAATGGTCATGGCATGGCCGAAACCAAGCAGGATCCGGCCGGTCTTGTGGTCCTTCAGCCGACGCCACTCAACATCTGCCTCCCGACCATCCTTCATCCGGACGCGCAGGCCGTCCTTGCCGTGCGAGACAACCTCTACGACATCGCCGTTGTTGCCAACGGTGGTCCCCTTCCCTTCGACCGCCCCCCAGGTGCGCCGGAACAGGCGCAACCTGTCTCCGGCCGCGACCTGAAGCTCATAGGCCTCGCCGCGCTGATCTACCGCCTCGAGCTTGACCTCATCGCGGGAGATCTCCCCACGCTCCTGCAGGATCCTGCGCACGGCGCGGCTGAGATCGGCCGCGTCCTGATTGGTCAGGGCCGACATGCTGATACCACGCGTTGAACCGGACGCGGCCAGAGCGTCGCGGCGTGTGACATACAGCTCGGCAATCTGTTGCAGCACTTCGTCCTGATCGCCGCCGACCAATCGGATCGTGCCATCCTCACGCTTCATGTCGATCGCACGGCGCACCTCTTCCAGGTGAAAGGCGTTGCGGGGATCGTCCGAGTTTTCCTCGTCCCGGTTGGCATAAGCTGCCTTCCCTTTGGCTCGAAGCGCTTCCAGCGCATCCGCACTCGGCTTCTCGCCACGGAACAGTCCGGCAATCTCACGATTGCGGGCGGTCGTCTGGCGGACCGTGGAGAGCAGCTCCGGCATATCCTCCTTGGCCAGAACCCTGCGCAGGATCTCGACGGTATCACCGGCCTCAATGGACTGTGCCTGCTCCCGATCACCCAAGGCCTTGATGGTACAGCCGCTCGCGCGTTGCAGCTCCAGAAGCTGAAGCATCTGGCGCGGTGCGATCTGCCCGACCTCGTCAATGACCAGCACCGTGTTCTCGTCCACCGTCTGCTCGCCTTTCTCCAGGCGGCTCAGGAACGGCATCATGGCGTAGCGCTGATGAATGCCGGCATCGCCAAGCGCATCGGCCTGACGCCAGGCCGTCGCAAGGCCGATCATCTCACGGCCCTTCTCCGAAAACCGGGTATCGCGCTTCCAGGCATCCACAAGCGGCTGAAGCAGCGTTGTCTTACCAGAGCCGGCAACGCCCGTGAGCATCGAGATCTTTCCGGCCTTCCCCAGGGCATAGATTGCCGCCTTCTGGGATTGGCCGTGCTCGTTGTCAAAATCGAGGTCGCAGCGCTCGATGGCCTCTGTGAGTTGGGCATCCGAAAGGGAAGCGCTGCGATCCGCTGAGGCCCGCACGGCTTCTTTGGCGAGCGTCTCCTCAACGCGGATCTGGGCCGTGTTGGTGACGCGGACCCGATCATTCTTCACACAGGACACGAGGCTGACCTGCTCGCCCCGGACCTCAAGGCCCTTGTCCTCGATCAGTTTGACGACCTGGTCAATGTCCTCAATGCCACCTGAGATCCCCGCACCGATGAGGCCGCGTGCCGCGTACATCCGCAGTTTGTCGTGATCGAGCACGGCAGCCGTCTCGAACTCCTTGCCAAGGTGCTTGGCCGCAAACGCATAGGCCTGCTCGTGTCGCTCGGCGACCGTGAGCGCAGGAGCCTCGGCTGTATCGAGAACGCTGTGATGCTCCCACCCGATCTCGGCGGCGCGCTCGCGCCAGGCCTGTACGTCGTCGGCGGACTCATTCTTCTTCTGCCGGTGCGCCAGACTGGCGGCTTTGAGCATCTTGTTCTTCAGCTCGGCCGTCATGGCGTTCCAGTCGTGACCTTCCTTCTCGGCATAGGCTCGCGCGGCCCGCGTCACCTCGGCCGTGCGGCTGGAGAAAGCGTCACAGGCCTCTTGCGGGACGGCGGAAATAACAGTCGCCTGCTCCTTGGCATCGTAGGACTGCGCAATCCCGAGTTTGCGAAGCTCATCCGCCAGCTCCGCCTGGAAGAAGGCTCCGAACTCATGGACACGGGACCGCAGGCGCTTCGTGTCCAGAGAACCCACATGGCCGCTGTCGGTGACAACGACATTGTAGAGCGAATTATGGATGTGCATCTGCGGATCGCCCCCGGTCGGAGCCTCGCGCAGATAGGTCGTGTCGGTCTCGGCATCATGCAGGGTCAGGGTCGGGCGCGACGTGCGGTGACGGTAGGACGTCCAGGCGACTTCCCCGGCCTCTTCTCCGTCTTCCCCACCATGGCCGCGTCGGGCAAAGCCCAGCTCACGGGCCACATACTGCATGGTCGCGTCGTTGGCCCGCTGCACTGCGTTCCAGATCGCGGCTCCTTCGGCCTGTGTTGGCGCAAACTCGGCAGCCAGAGTGACCGATTTGTGCGGGGCCATGGTCAGGTCGTAGGCGCTGATCTTCCGCTTGGCCTGAGACCATTGCTCGCCATTGTCGGCGCGCTTGCCTTCGAACAGGGCCGCAAGTGTTTCGGTCGTGGGCATGGCTCGCCGATCCACGCCGAGCACGTCCGCCATCTTCTGGCTCATGCCCGGATTGAAGGAGGCCCGGCCATCCCGGCCGAGGTAGTAGTTCGTCAGGCGCTGACCGTCGCCGTCAGGCACCTTGCCGGTGTCCGTGCGGAAATCGTGCTCCGGATCCGGCGCGCCCTCGGTGAAGTAGGCGGCCACGAACCGGCCGTTGCACTCCGCCGAGATCTTGCGGAAGGTCATCATGACGGGCGGCCGTCCTCTGCTTTCGGGCGAACCTTGCGGCCTTCAAGCAGATCGTTGTTGCGGGCGGTCGTATGGTCGATGCGCCTGATGACCGGCTCCTGATCCTTCATCAGCTCGACCAGGCGCGCGAGAATATCATCCAGTGTCGGGCTGTCCCCTTTCTCCGAGGGGGTCAGAAGCTCAATCAGGATACTCAGCTTTTCGCTGATGAACCGGATCTCTTCTCCCTGCTCGTCAGAGCGGGTGAGGAGATGCTGAAGAAGCTCCCGATCCGAAACATCGGTCTCGGGAGCGCGGTCGGGGGTCTGGGTCTGATCTGTCATGCGGGCAGGATAGAAAGCCCTCATGCGACTGAGATCATTTCGTCAAAGCGTCAGGCCGTTCCCTCTCCTTCTGTGCGGTGGTTGCTGCCTGCATGACCCATTGCGCCAGTCGAGTGCTCAGAGAGATGGCCTGATCAAGCTGTTGGCCGCAGGAATTTTCGGTCACAGCCTTGTTCATGATGACGTCCTCGGTTCGGAAGTTCCGCCACAGGGATCCGACCAGTTGGGCAGAACTCACCAACGCCTGCACATCGGCCTGATCAACCTCGACAAGGATTTCGTCCAGATCACGGGCTTCAACATGCAAAGGCCGGTCCGGCAGACTCAGAACCATATACCGGCCCGGTAGGCGACGCATTTCCTGAAGGCGCGTAAGGTCAGCGGGGTCCACTGATTGACCTCCCGCAATCGCCAGTTCCACTCCTGGCCGAGAATAAAATCCATTTCGCCTGATGCTCGGGAGAACTTCTTTGGTAATCCAGCGACGAAAGGCGACCGCTAGCGGAAGCTGTGACTTGATCAGGAAGTGATAGAGACCGCTCTCGCTAACAACGATCTGATTTTGAATCCTACCTGAGGATGGTAGCGCGATCGTCCGCTTTTCGTCGTCATCAAGCCCACGAGCTGCAACGGCAGGCGAGCTGTGTGCGATAGCTTCACACACCTCCATCATCCGAAACCAGACTTCGCCATCTTTTACGAAAGTCTGAAGAGTTGTGTCGTTGAAACGGAACTGCGCGGCTTCGACGTAGTCCACATCAGCGACGAGGGGGGGCGATATAGCTTTCTGCTTTCTTGGCACGTCAGGCTCCTGCTGAGGGGTTCTGCCTCCCGATGAGACGGACTGGTGTTCCCCTTTCGAAAGCCATGATGACCGCTTGATCTGCGACTGCACCGAGAGACCGAAGCGCCGCTTTCAAACGAGGGTAGGTCTATCAGATTGATACACCTACCCCTCTTCTTTTTCCCTGCGCGGCGAAGCCGTCCGCACCAACGGTGCAATGGTCTATGAAGAAGCTCTTTTCTATGCCGTACTTACGCCGTGTCTTTGCCGTGCTTACGCCGTAGCAACGCCGTGAACGCGCCGTGGTGCCGCCGTAACGACGCCGGACTTGCGCCGCGAAAACGCCGTGTGTATAGCTCCAGACGGCTGTATTGGGCTCTCAGACCACGTCACGCAGAGGCCGTCAGTCCCGCGCTGTGTCCAAAACGGACACACTTCGAGGAGATGCCCGTGACAAATCCACTCCACGACCTGAAGACTTCCCGGAATGGAAAACGGGCACTGCGGGAACGGGCGAGCCCACTCTACAGGTGGCTGCGCACGAACATGGCCGAGGTCTCCGACCTTCGTGAAACCGGGGTCGCAACATGGAAAGACATTCTCGGCGCCGCGCGTCTCGCGGGCCTAAATGTCGAGGTCAGTCAGCGGATGGCGAACGTCATCAGCAAACAGTGGTACCGTCTTCAGAATGAGGCTCAGGGGCTCCCGGTGGATGCCAAGTCAGACACCTCGGCAGTGAGGCCAGAGAGGATTTTGCCTCCGAGCAAAATTGATCCCGACTGGCGTCCGGACGAAATTGAGGCTCACTGGGCCGAACGCGAGGAGCCTGTTTCAGTGAGGCCGAATGAACCGAGCGGCCCCGAAGAAACAACGGGGGAGGCGCTGGTGCCAGGTCATCCGATCCGGACGACACCTCCCGTCGCGATCGAAGACAATGAGAAAATTCCGCAGCACAGCAGAGACTCATTGAAGCGCCTGCGCGAAAAGATCCGCGCCCGCAAAGAGGAAAAGTACCGTCTGACGCCAGACTGATTTTCTTCCCCGCGCGCATCTCAGTCGCAGATCAAGCAGTCATCATGGCTTTCGAAAGAGGAACACCAGTCCGTCTCATCGGGAGGCGGACCCCCTCAACAGGAGCCTGACTGTGACCAAGGACGCTGACGTCAAAGCCACCCCGTCTGCACCGGCCCCCAAGGCCACTGCCAAGAAAAAGCCCGTTATTTTCACAATCATCGGTCGTCAGCGGGTAGGCAAAACCACCCTGCTCAATGCTCTCGCACAGACCGTTCATGACCAGGGCGGAACGCCGGAGATCTGGAACACCGATCTCCTGAACCGGTCACACTCAATCTCGAATTTTCATGACGCGGATAGTCCGGCCGCAGGCGACACAAAGCGCCAGAGAAAATGGCTCGAAGAGAAGATCCAGTCTCTCATGGAAAGTCGCCATGACGCCATTCTCGACATTGGCGGCGGATGGACAGCCCTGCACGAGCTGATCAACACGGAATCCCTAAGCCGCGCGCTCGACATGATGGGGATTACGCTGTCGGTCGTCTTTCTGATCGGGCATGAGCGGGCTGATCTGGACTACCTGGAAGATCTCCAGAAAAAGAAGAAGTTCTCTCCGCGCAATTCTGCGATCATCATTAATGAAGGCCTCATCCCTCCTTCACTGGACGTGGATGACGTTGTGGATGTCGTTTCCCACCATCCAGCCGTTGAAGAGGCGATGGAGAACGGCGCGGACATCTTCATGTATCCGGCCGCCGAGCCCATGAAGGACGTATGCGACCGGGCCATGACCTTCTCGGCCTATGCCGCAGGCGAACAGAAGGACGGCTTCCCGACCAGCTCCATCTTTGATCGACTGGCCATGGACCGCTGGTACCGTCGCGATTTCCCTGCATTTCTTCAGGAACTCGGTGCCAGCCGTCTGCCGAATATGCCTAAGGGCCTCCCTGTTCCGGCCGAAAGTGACGTGTAATGTCTGACGGCCTTACCCAGAGGATTTCCGACTGTCAGGCCAGATTTGAAAGCTCACTGGATGCGCTCCGTGAGCAGACGCATCGGTGGACGCTTCGGCCGCGTTCACCTGAGGCCAAGGTTCTGGATGGCCTCATGATCCTGATGGAGATGAACAATCTTCATCAGGCCCTCCTCCTCAAGGATCGTGAACATTCCGAAGCAGCGCACAGAGCGCTGTTTCAGGAGGCCGAGAAGCGGATGGAGCAGTGTGTCGCGAAGTGTGAAAGCCTGCTGGATCAATGCACACGCTCGGCAACGGAAGAGGTGATTGAGGTGAGGCGTGCTCTTCATGAAGGCGTGGCAGCCTCTCGCCAGCTTCAGAAGATTGACGAAAAGACCGTCAAGGCAAAGGTCGCGGAAGTCCTTGGAACGGTCAAAGGCGAAATCGCCGAGAGCATGAAGGCCCAGATCGTGATGGCGGGCACTCGTGTTCGACGGGACGAAATCAGCAAGCGGGCCGGATGGTTCGCCACCATGATCGTCGGGGGAACCGTCTTCGGAGTTATCCTCGATCACCTGATTTAGGTGTGTCCGAAACGGACACACCGCCTTGCGCCATCAGGGCAGCGTTTCAAACGGCCCTCAAAGTCGCAGATGACAGGCGGATACTGAGCACCCCAACACAGGAGTGCTCAATGCCGCCCCCCGTCAAACAATCCTTTCTGATCACAGGTCTGGCCCTCTCGGCTGGACTTGGCCTCAGCGGTTCGTGCCAGGCGCAGTCGATCGAAGTGCCTAACGGCCTGCCGGAAGTCCCGCATGTCGTCTATCCGGAAGTCGGCCTGCCGAACTTCACGGTCCCAGCCGGAACCGTCCAGCAGATCGGCGGAGACGGCAAGGTCATCCAGACCACTCAGCCCGTTTCGACCGGATCGGATTCATTGCAAACGCTCTACAGCCGCGCATGGGGCTATCAGGCCGCTGACAATGCTTCTTCCCTTGGCGTGAACCCGGCTGCTTTGGCCGCGACGTGTCAGGTGGAGTCCGGCTGTCAGAATGTCTATACGGCCACCGGATCAGGCCACACCATCACAGGCGCGTTCCAGATGGCAAATGGCACATACACAGAGGAGATGAAGAAGGCGCTCGCATCCAATCCAGGACTTGCCAGTACCATCACATCAGGCACAGCAGGTCAGCAGGATCCAGCCACACAGGCTGTTGCCGCCGCCCAATACATGAAGGAAGAAGCGACCACCTTGCAGGCGCAGGGGATCAGCAATCCAACGGCGCTGGACACGAGAGCTATGTATAATTTCGGTAGTCATGCGGGAGCTCAAGTTGCACAAGCCGATGACAGCGCCCTGATGTCGGACTTCATTTCCTCTACTGCCATGAGCAATAATAACATCTCATCAGGAACGACAGTCGGCGAATGGCGGCAGAGCACTGCGAACAAGATGGGGACCGGTGCAAACGCTCCCGTACTCCAGAGTTAAATGACAGAAGACAGAGAACCGGATACCCAATCACCATGAAACATAAATTTCTCCTTCTGGCAGTTTTGACGGCGTCTTATTCCTTCAGTGCATCTGCATCGCCGAACAAGCCTGTCAGCCCCCTAGCGGGATATAAGTGCCTGACTCTCAACGCGACAGATGCGCAGATGATGGATCCGAACTTCTCCATTCCATTCCGCGAAAGCCCGTCCGATCAGGCTGCGGTGGTGGCGCCTGCAACCACCCTCGTCCCGGTGAACACTGCCGTCCAGCCCGTTAACGGATATTATCAGACGGTAAACCTCGCACGGAAGACCATGTGGATTTCGGCGAAGTGGTTACAGCCCTATGCCAATGTCCATCCGGGACGGACCTGCACGCCATACGTAATGACCAACGGAAGCGTAGGCTTTGTTTTCGCTAACCAATAAAGAGAGGCAGCCTCCGGGCTGCCTTTTTCATATTCCCTGAGCCTGGACGTGGAGACACCGGAACCCACCACGTCGCGGGCAATGTCACCCGGCTTTGCGGATCTCGGCAAGAATGGGATCGGCCTTTCTCTGCCGGGGACAGGGATAAGCCAGATGGGCCGCTTCCAGATCCAGAAGCCACACGGACAGATCAGCCGGAAGTGAGGACGTGCCGTCCAGGCAGCGCCGGAACTGGTTTCTGTGCATATCGCATTTTTCGGCGGCCTGACGCTCGGACCATCCGATCCGGAACAGGGCAAGAGACAGGCGCGGCCCGGTCAGATGCTTCGGGCGGCTATCGAGAGGGGAAAGGCTCTTCGTCATAAGAGCATCCTGCCGCCGCGTTCTGCGACTGAACGCAAAAAATCTCGCCTTGAAACACATCTTCAGAATGGCCTCGAACCACCGGAAAACCTTGCCATTCCGGGAAAAAACCGCTATTTTCTTCCTATGAGTTCAGCCAAAACCCTCTTCGCTCCGACGCCTTTTTCCGCTCTTTCGGATGAAGAGCGCGCGCGCCGCCAGGACGCGGTCGAGTGGACTCTCGCGGCCCAGAGACGGCAGGGCTACACGCATGATCCCCTTATCGAGGATGCCTGCCAGTCGTTCGTTGCGGGGCAGATCGACCTTGCTGAACTGGGGCGGAGACTGAATCCCGCCCTCTGACGTGTCGATGCCTCCCGTCCACGGTTACACCTACCCGAACGTCTCCGACGATCCGGACCAGACAGACGTCCTGCGGAACCGGCTCGGCCTTCGCCGCCATTCCGAACTTCACCCAGAAGAATACCGCCGCACCAGCCACAGGATTCTGGAAATCCGGATGGGTCTGGGGCCGTCCGGCTCTTTCGATGCCGACCACCTGAAGGCCATCCATCGGCATATCTTCCAGGACGTCTATGAGTGGGCCGGTCACATGCGCCATGAAAGGCCGGTCGTGGACGGGGCACGGGTCGAGCCGATCGGCTCCATGCGGAAAGGGTCAACAACCTTCCTGCCTGGTTCCCATATCGACATGGGGCTGACCGAGGCCTTCAAGCCGATCCGCGACCCGGACGTCCTGAAGACCTCCACGCCGGAGCAGTTCGCAGCCATCGCCGGAAAGGTTCTGAACGAACTCAATTACGTCCACCCGTTTCGGGAGGGCAACGGCAGAACACAGGAGGCGTTTGTCGCGGAACTCGGCCGACGCTACGGGCATAATGTGGACCTCTCCGTCATCACGAGAGCCCGCATGGTGTCCGCCTCCATCGCCGGCACGCAGGATCCAGACCATCCGACCATGGCGGCCCTGCTGACGGACGCCAGCTCGCCCGCCCGCACCCGCGCTCTGAAGGAGCTGATGCAGGACATGGGCTCCGGTCCTGCCGCAAGGCCGCTGGATGACCTCGTCATCCGCATGGCCGCGCCCGGGGAAACTGTCTCGGGGATCTTCAAAACACGGACCAGCCTCTCCGGTGCGTTCGAAACGCCTGACGGGATCGTGGCGGTGCCTGTCGCGGATCTGCGAAACGCTGTCCGAAAGGACGGCGGGTACACCGTCACCGTGCAGTCCGATTTTTTGACGGCCTCTGCTGCTCCGATGCTTCGGCCCGTGCCGCGTCCGGTCATCCCGGCTGTCTTCGGGCCTGCGGAGGAGAAGCGCGAAAGCGCGCTCTTGGCACGGGCGAAAGAGGACGGCCGCAAGGCCGCTGCCTCTCTTCATGCGTTCTGGTCGGCCCCGCCTTCCCTCGTCTGCCGCGACATCGAGACCGCCATCCGCCAGGAGGGCGGCGATGCAGCACAGGCCTTCAACGGCATGAAGGCCGGAGGCCGTCATGCGGCGCTTGGGGAGGCCATCAAACAGGAACTGCGGCATAATCCCGCTTTTGCGCGTGAGCTGGGCAAGGTCCAGAAGGACATGGCCGCTTATGGCGACAGTCGGGAAAAGGCCTTTGCGTTCGGCGCGGCTCACGGTCGGGAAACGGAAATCCTGACCGATCTGGCCGGAACGGATCGGGAGATCGCCCGCCACGCCAGCCGGACACCCACCTCTGAACCGGGCCGCTCGCTGAGTCAGACCCTGACCGGCCAGCCTGCCCTGACCGCCACGATAGACCCGACAAGCCGCCCGTCTCTTTCGTCTGCCCGCACACCCGGTCCCGGGTGATCGCCCCCGGTTTTCCTAGACCCATCCTGCCCGTGCGGCGAGCACACTGACGGCGACGAGAGAGGAATGGAGGTGGCGTTTTCCTGAGCCCATCCTGCCACCGGCCAAGACGGGCGACGGGACAGGCCGTCAAGCCCGGAGCGTCCTGAACAAGGGGGGCAGGTTTGCGGCTGATGCGGGGTCGCGTGCGGCCCTGCAGCAGACGCGGGCCTGACACCTGCCGCCGAGGGATGTGCAGTGGCTTTACGGACTGGCACGGCGACTGTCAGAGTGAATGCTGGATGCGAGGCCGCCTCCATGGAACATGCCTCCCCGGACGGTCCGCAGGACGGGCCGGGGAGGTTGAGGAGCCGTCTCACGAACCGATCCCCAGACCAGGACCGCCCGATATTGGAAAAGGATGCGGGCAAGCCGTTACCCGGAAGGGCCGAGACCCGAGGGCCAGACGCCCGGTTGAGGGCGGCTGGACGTCGGGGCTCGGTGGAGCTTGGCGACGCAGGAGCCTAGCG
>NZ_BEWP01000030.1 GCF_002723995.1 Gluconobacter kondonii
ATCCCGTGCATCGCAACTGCTGCACGATAAAATTCTAGGGGCGTGTAAGGTCATCGGTCTGTTAGCCATCTTATTATGATCTTATCATGTGTTGCGAGATATGATTATGAGTGCGATTTGAGCCGCGCTGGGATTCGTGGTGATGTCAACTTCCGATTGTTCCTTTCGCAAAGCGGACCGACTGAAATCCCCCCATAGCGCTTAAAGCGCACTATTGTCGCAACATCAGTTCCGCCATGTCATCCAGCCGCGCCTTATGACGCTGCCAGTCCGGCATCACGCGTTCCAGCAGCGCCCAGAACGCTGAACCGTGATTGTGCTCCTGCAAATGACAGAGTTCATGCAGGATCACATAATCAATGCAATCACGCGGAGCTTTCACCAGATGCGGATTGAGCGTGATGGTGCCACCCGGTGAGCAGTTGCCCCACTGGGTTTGCATGACTTGGAGCTTCAGGGCAGGGAGCGCGCTGACCCAGAGCGCTGACGGCAGCAGCGCATCAAGGCGGCTCCGAAACACCTCCTGCGCCCGCGTAAAATACCACAGTTCCAGCAGCTTCTGAATCCGTAAGGCATTGCGGTCTTGCACGGACACCTCCAGCCGCCCGCGCAGCATCCGCACGGTCTCTGGCGCGTCAGGCTGATGATGCACTTTCAGAAGATGCCGCCGCCCCAGATAGAAGTGGCTTTCCCCGCTGACATAGGCACGCGGCGTGGCGTGTTCCTGTACCGCCCGGAAGTCTCGCAGCTTCTCCCAGATCCAGCGGGTCTTCTGGTGTAGCGCCTTTTCCAGATCCGCATCGGATGTGCTGTCAGGGACGACAGCCTGCACAGTCAGGTCAGGATGCACTTTGATCCGCAGGGTTGTGCCGGGGCGAGCACGGGGCAGCAGTTCCACCCGGATCTGCTCACCCCCATAGGTCAGAATGCGGTGTGTCCGGTCATCGCTCATGTTTAGCCACGCAGCGGATCAGCAGGACCGGCCCGCATGATCTGAATGACCTGCTCGATGATCTCCTGCGCCTTGTCCACGCCAAAGCCAGCTTTCTGGCCGGTGCTGAACAGGAGCGGCAGCAGTTCTTTCCTGACCGCCTTTTCCATATCCGGGCGGCTGAGCGAGTTCTCCCTCACAGCCTTGTCCACTATGCTGTCGATCTCGAACGCCAGATTAATCCAGCCTTGTTGCTCTGCCTCCGTCTGTTTGTGATTGAAGATAGCCGCGAGCGTTTTCAGGAACACGCCATAATAGGCCTGCGCATGACGATGTCCGTCAAAAACAGAGGGGATGTTCTCCAGCTTCCGCTGGGCCACCTGTTCCTCAAATTCCTGAAACAGCATGAACTGCTTGAGCGGATGGTCGAACAGGCTTTCTGCCTCCTCAATCACCTTGCGCAGCAGGGCCGAGAACGCTTCCTTCGCATATGGGTCGTCCTGCATCTCGTGCTCGATCATTTTCGCCACACGGGTGCGGATCAGATCTGTCTCGTTGCGGGTTTTCTCCTCACTCCAGTTTTCGGGCTCGTTGTCTTCAGGCCTCTGGCCCATCTTGCCGACCGCATACAGGCCCTGGGACTCATGGACCTTCACGCCCGCTACATGCCGGTCCAGCAGCTTTTTCACTTGCTCGGCATACTGGTCGAAGTCCACGGTTTCACCGGTATCCTGCATGACCATCTGGCGCAGGCTGGTCATCTGCTTCAGGGTCTCCTTGTAGGTGGCGCGATCTTTTTCCGTGAAGCTGGTGTCTTCAAAGAAGGCCACGGATTGCAACGCCACTTTCAGGCAGGCGGCAAACTTCGTCAGTGCCTCATAGAAGTCATCCCGGCGCTTGAGGTTCACGTCCACCATCTGGCCGTGTTCCTCCACCATGCGGGGCATGAGCACGGCGCGAAGCTGCTGGAGGTCACTCCTGTTCTTCACGCCCTCAAAAATAGCCCAGAGCGCTTTGTGCAAAGCGGGGAGTTCCCGGTATTCCGTGCTCATCTGGCTATACAGCCCAGCAATGTCCTTCGGGTCATATCCGCCGACATTCTCAGCCGCCAGTTCGTCATAGCGGGCCAGTGTGGTGTCCAGTTCAGCCAGAATGCCCCGATAATCAATCAGAAGCCCATGCTTCTTCTGGTCATGCAACCGGTTCACGCGCGCAATGGCCTGCAACAGATTGTGCTGCTTCAGCGGCTTGTCGATATAGAGCACTGCATTCTTCGGTTCATCAAAGCCGGTCAGCAGCTTATCGACCACAATGATCAGCCTGAGGTCCGGGTCTTTTTCAAACCGCTCAATAACGCCGCGTGTGTAATCCTCCTCGCTCTGGCTGCCGACATTGTTTTTCCACCAGTCCTGAATTTCCGGCTGTTTGCGCTCATCCACTTCCGTATGGCCCTCGCGCGTATCGGGCGGGCTTATGACGATGGCGCTCTCGAACAGACCGACCTCATCCAGATATTGCTTGTAGCGAATGGCAGAGAGCTTGCTGTCACACGCCAGCATGCCCTTGAGGCCGCTGTCGATGTTGCTGTCAAAGTGCGTGGCCAGATCCATGGCGATTAGCCGGATGCGGTCATCCGCCTTGTAGACCTGATTGGCGCGGGCAAAGCGCTTCTTGAGGTCCGTGACCTGCTCTTCGGTCAGCCCCTGCGTAATGCGCTCGAACCAGGCATCAATGGCGCGATCATTCACATCCAGATCGGGTTTGCGCTCTTCATAGAGCAGGGGCGTCACGGTCTTGTCCGCCACGGCCTGCTGCATCGTATAGGAATGGATGATCTTGCCAAACCGGCTTGTTGTTTCACTCCCCTTGAGCAGCGGCGTGCCGGTAAAGGCAATGAAGGCAGCATTGGGCAAAGCGTGCTTCATGCGGGCATGGTTCTCGCCGCCCTGACTGCGATGCCCTTCATCCACCAGCACGATGATATCCGCACTGTCATTATGGCATTCGGGCAGCGTGGTCGCGGTGTGGAACTTGTTGATGAGCGAGAAGATGATCCGCTCCTGCCCATGCCCGATCTGCTGCGCCAGACGGCTGCCAGAGGTCGCCAGTGCTTCTTCCTTGTCTTTCTTATCCGCCAGTTCGCCGCCGGTGGAGAATGTGGTGCTCAACTGGCGTTCCAGATCCTTACGGTCTGTCACCACCAGAATGCGGCATTGCTTGAGATCTTCATCCAGAATGAGGGCGCGGCTGAGAAACACCATGGTAAAGGACTTGCCCGACCCTGTGGTGTGCCAGACTACGCCACCCCCACGCCCGCCATCGCTGCGGCGGGATTTGATACGTTCCAGAAGGCGTTTGATGCCGAAAACCTGCTGATAGCGGGCGACGATCTTGCCTGCCTTGCGGTCGACCAGGGTGAAGAACCGCGCCATCTCCAGCAGGCGCTCGGGAGAGAGCAGGCCGATCAGCAGCCGGTCCTGATCCGTGACATGCAGCGGGCGGGACGCCCAGTCCTCGAACCAGTCCCGGTCAGACGGTTTCCGTTCCGCAAACAGCGCGTCTTTCTGGGTAGCCGACAACGGCGTGTTCTTGAGCGTCTCCATCCGGCTTTCGGGAATGTCTTCTTCCTTCCAGCTGGCCCAGAATTTTTTGGGCGTGCCGCAGGTGCCATAACGCCCGTCATGCCCGGTGATGGAGAGCAGGAGCTGGCTGTAGGCAAAAAGCTGGGGGATTTCATCCTTATTCTGATTGCGGATGCTCTGGGAAATCCCGGCCTCCACCGTCGGGCCTTTGCCCGGCTGGCCATCGGGGCGCTTGGCCTCGATCACCGCCAGCGGAATGCCGTTGACGAAACACACAATATCCGGCCTGCGCGTCTGCGTCAGATCCGTACGCAGGACGCTGAATTCTTCGGTAAAGGTAAAGCTGTTGTTTTCCGGGTTCTGCCAGTCGATCAGGACGATGGTCGGGTTGGCCTTGCGCCCGTTAATGAACTCGGTAATGGCGATGCCGAACAGCAGATGCGTCGTCATCTTCTCATTGGCGTCACGCAGGCCGGAGACGAAGTCCGGGTGCGTGACGTGAGAGACAAGCCGTTCAATGGCCTGATCGGATAGGGCGTGGTCCTGTCCTTCAAATGTAAAGCGGCGTTTTTGCAGTTCCGCCCGCAGGAGGGTGTCCAGCACCACGGCACTCTGCTTACCGCCCCGCAAGGTCAGTGCTTCGGATGGAGGCAGAAACCGCCAGCCGAGGGTGCTGAGCAGGGCCAATGCGGGCAGTTTGGCGCTGTATTCTTCCTGAAATTTCGGGGCGGGAGCCATGATGTCAAATATCCTGCGAACTGAAATGTTTTAATCGACCGTCACGCGGCGCTTGCCCGTGAGAAGCTGCTGCATCAGGGCTTTCTTCTCCTGACGCAGGCGGGAAAGGTCGGATTCAAGTGTGGTGATTTCTTCGTCTGCTGTCGTCAGGACGGTCGCGATGACTTTCTGTTCGGACAATTGGGATGGGATTTTTATTTTTTGTTTTAAGACATCTTTTTTTCCCAAGCCCAACTGAGCCGTACCATTAGCCATTCGACGTAAATTCTTATTTATTGGATTTGAATTTATTAGAAAATGAAGAAATTTACTATCACAGTTGTTAATATGTAGGGCGTAAACATGGTCTCCCAGCACATACAGATCGTCTCGATCAATATAAGATGTTCGACCTATAATATTTCCGCCACCGATGTCATCTTTTGGCATGACCAACGTACCTTTTGGCAAAAGGTCTTCATTATACTGAGTGGACTTTGTGCAAACGAGATTTCCTAACCGGTTTACCGAACCCATATCGACAATAAATCGTGCTCCATTTTTACAAATATATTGAGTTTTAGATGTCGCGGTTTGTACCGTGGCAACGTCTGAAAGCGAGCAAACTCTCCACTCCCCCGTGAACCCCGGCAGGCGTTTTTTGCCTGTGAGGAGTTGCTGCATGAGGGCTTTTTTCTGCTGCTGGCTGTTGGCCAGAAGCTTCTCAGTCCCCTCAATCGCACGATCCCACGTCGAGAGGATCGCCGCGATCTTCTTCTGTTCGAGAAGAGGAGGAAGTATGATTGGAAAAGAACGAATGGTCGAAAGATTCAGTCCTGCTTTTGCGCCTGCATCGTTTAGAGAGTTCAGTTTTTGATTGAGCTTCTTCGAAGATAGGGCGTAAGCGACGAATGTGCTGGAAGCAGCCGCATTCTTTAATCTAACTAAAGCAAGATGCTGATTGATAAATGCTGTTCCAAATCCGTTCGGAACCAGACCGATTTTTCCAAGTTCCGCTGTGATGGAAATGAGAATGTCTCCATTCTTCAATGCTGTGCGTTTTCCATCAGTGGAGTCATGCGGAATGGAGACGAACTTCATGTCGTTTTCTGAAATTCTGACTCCATCACGTGCAAGGTTGGTCATTCTTACAAATTTATCGCCAGTATCAGAATAATACTGCGCCCAATCCCGTGATCCGCTAGTGACGTTGGACGCAATTTCTCCAATATTGGAATATTTCCACCCCTCAGGAAGCATAACCCAGCTCCTTCAGGTAAGCGTCCATCTGGGCTTCCAGCTTCGTCAGTTCCGCCTTGATCTCCGACCGTTCGGCCCGAACAGCGTTCAGGTCGATCTCCTCTTCTTCCTCAAACGTATCAACATAACGCGGAATGTTCAGGTTGTAGTCATTCTCTTTGATCGCGTCCGGTGTGGCGAGGTGGGCGTATTTGTCCACGTCCTTGCGGGCACGGTAGGTGTCCACGATCTTCGTGATGTTCTCTTCGGTCAGCACGTTCTGGTTCTTGCCCGCCCTGAACTCACGGCTGGCATCAATGAACAGTACATCCTTCGTCTTGCGGTCCTTGCGGAAGATCAGAATGGCGGCTGGAATTCCCGTGCCGAAGAACAGCTTTTCCGGCAGGCCGATCACGGCGTCCAGCAGGTTTTCCTCAATCAGCTTCTGGCGGATCCTGCCTTCCGAACTGCCCCGGAACAGCACGCCATGCGGTACCACAACCCCCATGCGACCCGTGCGGTCTTTCAGGGTAGAAATCATGTGCAGGATAAAGGCGTAATCGCCTTTGGTCTTGGGCGGCACGCCACGGGCAAAGCGGTGATGCACGTCCTGCTCCGCCTCGTCATGTCCCCATTTGTCGAGACTGAAAGGCGGGTTGGCCGTCACCACGTCAAAGCGCATTAGGTGGTTTTTATCATCCAGCAGTTTGGGGTTGCGGATGGTGTCGCCCCATTCAATCCGATGGTTGTCCTCGCCATGCAGGAACATGTTCATCTTGGCGAAGGACCATGTGGAGCCAATGGCTTCCTGTCCAAGCAGTTCGTACGCTTTGCTGCCGTTATGGTTCTGCGTCACCTGACGTCCGCACTTCATCAGCAATGACGCCGAACCGCAGGCCGGATCACAGATGGTCTCACCCGGCTGCGGGCTCAGAATTCGGGCCAGCAGCTCACTGACTTCCGGCGGGGTGTAGAACTCGCCAGCCTTCTGCCCACCGCTGGCAGCAAAGTTCTTGATCAGGAACTCGTAGCCATTGCCGATCACGTCCAGATTGCCCGCGCGGGAGGGGCGCAGGTTCAGGTCCGGCTTGTGGAAATCTTCCAGCAGATGGCGCAAAATGGTGTTCTTCTGCTTCTCATCGCCCAGCTTGTCGGAGTTGAAGCTGATGTCCTGGAAGACGCTCTTGCCCGCGTCCTTCAGCTTGGTGCCGTTGGCCTCTTCAATGGCGTGCAGCGCCTTGTCGATCCGCTCGCCATTTCCGGGGGCATTGCGCTCTTTATAGAGGGTATAGAAATCCGCACCCTTGGGCAGAACAAAGCGTTCCTGCGCCATCATCGCTTCGATCAGGGTGGGGTTATCGCCATATTCTTTCTTGTAGCCGTCATAATGATCCTGCCACACATCGGAGATGTATTTCAGGAACAGCATGGTCAGCACGTAATCCCGGTAGGTGTCGGGGCTGACGGTGCCGCGGAAGGTATCGCAGGCGCTCCATAGCGCCTTGTTGATGGTGTCCTGTGAAATCTGCTCGGTCACGAAGTCTGGTCCTGCCTCAATATGTCAGGATATGTCGCTCCTATAGGCACACTCTGGCAAGTCTTCAGCTTTCTGGAATGTCTAATTGGAATGTTGGGAATTCCAGTGCTTCGATAACGTTCTTCAGGTTCTGCACGTCGATAGAACTTGTGTAGTTCATGGTTCCTTGACTGCGATGGGAGGCTTCATGCCCCAGAACCCGGTCAATCCATAACTCTCGAAAGTTGGCATTCTGATTGCGAAGTTTCGTGGAAACTGTGTGCCTGAAGCTGTGAAACGTAATTTCTGCTGGAAGGTCGAGCTTGGTTTTGAGTTTTGAAAAGGCCTGTCCGAACGCGGCTCCTCGCACCCCTCCACTTGATGTCGGGAGGTCCGGGAAGAGAAAGTGCTGGTCGGGCTTTAAAAAGCTCATGATTCCCGCCTTAATGAGCTGGGAGTGGATGGGAACGAGCCGTGTTCCTGCGGCAGATTTCGGAGACCAGCCGTCTTCTGGATGGGGGCGGACATGGAAGCACGCCACACCTTGGATATTCTCTATGTCTTGGCCGCGCAGATTGCAGATTTCGCCCAATCGTAAGCCGGTGTAGAGCGCGACGTTGACCATTCCTGCGTATGTTCGACGGGAAATGCCGCGATGCTCCCAGTGTGCCTGTGTCAGAAGAGCCAATTCTTCATCGGTCCAACAGCGTCGTTCTGTCTTTTTGGCCGTATTGAAGGACCACTGCGCCCAGGGGTTCTTGGCGACAATTTCGCGTTGCACGAGTACGGACCAGAGAGACGATAGGCGGGAGAAGTGGTTCTTCACCGTCTTGCCGCTGACTGTTTCCAACCCTTGCTCTTTGGCCGCTTCTACGGCTTTTCGAATGGGTAAACGGTTTTTGGATTTTCCATGTGTCGCAGGGAGTCCGAGGAGTAAATCGTGAAAGTCTCCAGCCGTTGTGCCTGATACCTGATTAACGGGCAGGTCTCCGAAAGCCTCAATGAACAGGTCGAGCGTAGTTTTCGTTCCCTTTATCGTGTCTGCGCTCTTACTGGCATCATTGAGGACAAAGCGTTGAGCCATCGCGCTAATGGTTTGGGCTTTGGCCTTTTTACGGTTTTCTTTAGTCGGAGACGGCAAGGCTTGAAGCGGTTCGCTTTCCGGCCCCTCTTCGTCAGAGAGGGCAGGCACCGTCGTTAAAGTGCTGCCTGAAGCTTTGATATCGACGACCAGTTTGCGCAAGCCCGCGATTTCTTCACGAAGCATCCCTTCGCGGGTCTGCGTGACGGCCGTATGCAGTGCCTGTGTCTGCCTCAAGGCAGTGAGGAAAGCGTCGGTCTGTTCGAAATGCTCTGCAATGACATCCAGAAAATTGTCGACTTGCTGCATGTACGCTTTCGTCTGGAGCGCCTGTTGAGCCATTTCGACCTCATGTTTGGCCTCTTCTTCTTTCAGACGGACATTGTGATAGTTTTCCCAATCCTTCACGAACTGTTCGTAAAAACGGATGATATCAGTGGCGGTCAGGGCTTTTGATGTTGGCTTTGTTGTCATCCGCCGAATCTCCTCAAAGCACTGGCCGGTACGAGCATAGAGCAAGGCCGCCTTTTGTCGTGCCAGGAGCTTATTCGACGTTTTCAGGGGATGCGAGACCTCGCCTCTACCTAACCAAGCCCGGAGGTCCAGAGGGACAGAACGCCTAAAATAATATTGCGATCCGACGATTCGCAGCATGCGTCTAACTCTCCCAGAATGGGAAAGACTGTGGGACAAACGCCTTTTTTAACGCCGAGGTGTGTTTTTCTCTGCATTTTCAATAGGTTAGTGGTGCGAGCTGCGGGACTCGAACCTGCTCGCCAACATTTTTGAGATGTTGGGAGGCTCTCAATTTCGGCAGAAAACTGCGGATATGACGCTCTTCTCAGTGAACATTATGGAGAACAGGTTTGGAGAAAAACTGAGGCCAGTCAAGGGTTCTGTGGCGGTAGCCATATTGGCGTGAAGGGAGATGGAGCTCATTCTGAAATCGTTACAGAGTACTGCGGGTCGCTCCGGGTTTGTGTGCGGGAAAGTGTGTTAGAAGATTTTGTCTGGCGTGTTTGTGTTCAAAGGGGTGCGGTTCGCGGGTTCGGGGCTTTATCTGTTTCCACGAAGTGAATGCAGCAACGCTTTCAGAGCCTTTTGCACGGCCACGCTTTTCCAGTTTTTTTGGAGCTTTTCATTACCTGCGCGATGGCTGAGGGCGTATGGGCTTTGGCGAATTGGCGGCATAGACGCAATCTGCGCTTTCAAATGTTCCGGAAGCGCAGGAAATGGGTCGATATGAACCAGTTGTGTCAACATGGCCACTGACGTGATTTTGCAGACGGGTTTTGCGGTATTGAGGCAGACATAGGCGCCCGTACCCGGTCCTACGGGGTCATAAATGGCCTTCCATGTGATGGCGGGGATTGGGATGTGACCGGGGCCGAGTGTTTGTTGGGCTTCATCCGGATTATAGCCAGGGCCTGTGACGACAAACACTTCGCCTTCCTGGTCGGCCCACCCCCGAACAGCGCTTTCGACGCCTTCCCATGCCCCCCGGTTCAATGCTGCGGTCTGTGGTACGATGTTAGATAAGAGGAAGGATTGGTTCTGTGAGCTCGTGTCTGGCTCATCCCCGCTGGGGGTCATATGGCCACGGTCATATCCGGAGCCGTGATAATCAGAGAGCATGGCCTGCATAGAGGAGGGAAGCCGTCTATCAGGTGTGAAGTGACCTGTTCGTGCTGTTTGGCGTGCGGCTTCTATTTGCTCTTCGGTGAGATCTTCAGCAGACCATAATGGACTTTTCGTGTTTTCAGAGACCAAAACGGCATAGTCGTTGTTGCAGAGAAAAACAGTTTTTTGGCCTGCTGCCGCAGGCAAGCTCATGGGAGGTTTTCCTCCCGCAAAGAGATGGCTGCATGAGGCACCGTGCACCTGCGCTGTTGGGATGAGGGTTAGCAGCGCCAGAAGGGCGGAAGAACGAATTGCCATCTGGGAGCTTCTGCCAGAAGCGTTCTTGAACATACAGATTGCGCTTTTAAAAAATACCTCTTGCCCGTGGCTAAACTATCAGCGCTGGCCATAGCGTATGAGCTGAGGTGATTGATAAGTTTCGCTTCTATCAATCATATTTTACAGTTAAAGTGATTGATAGAAGGTTGAGGTATCGATCATGCGTTGGAATTGGCAGCGTCCGGACTGGCCGCAATTTCAGTTTAAGAAAAGCCGTTTGCGTGAGGCTGAAACGCAGTTCCTGAAAGGTTCGGGCGTTGTCGTGGGCGCGATGCAACATCTGGACAAAGATGCTAATCAGCAGCTCATTGTTCAGCTGATCTCACAGGAAATGGTCGAGAGTTCTGCCATTGAAGGTGAGGTTCTTGATCGGGCGAGTGTGCAATCTTCGATTGCCCGCCAGTTGGGTTTTGCGCCAGACAAGCGGCGCTCCACGCCAGCGGAGGCTGGGGCTGCGGAATTGATGGTCGATCTCTATCGACATTATGCGGCTCCTTTAACCGACCAAATCCTGTTCGACTGGCATGCCATGCTGATGAATGGTCGCCGTGATCTGGACGTCATCGGTGGATATCGGATGCATGCAGAAGCCATGCAGATTATCTCAGGCCCTCTCCACGCCCCACATATTCATTTTGAAGCGCCGCCGTCGAAAAATGTGCCGTCTGAGATGGCGGGGTTTATTGAGTGGTTTAACAGAACGGCCCCAACCGGAGCGGAGCCTCTCCCTGCTATCGAACGGGCGGCGGTTGCCCATTTGTGGTTTGAGACCATCCATCCCTTCGAAGATGGCAATGGCCGTATCGGGCGGGCTCTTGCTGAGAAGGCATTAGCGCAAAGCCTTGAGGCCCCGACGCTTACGGCACTGGCTGCAACCATCAATGCAGACAAGAAAGCCTATTATCTTGAATTGCATCGTGCCAGCGAAACCAATCACATTGATGCGTGGATGGGGTGGTTTGGTAATGTCGTTCTGGAAGCTCAGTCTCGTACGCTTCAGAATATTCGTTTTTTAATTGAGAAAACGCGGTTTCTGGATCGCCTCCGCGACAAGCTGAACACGCGTCAGGAAAAGGCTCTGCTTCGGATGCTGGCAGAAGGCCCTGACGGCTTCCAGGGCGGTCTGAGTGCCCAGAACTATCGTTCGATCACAGGCGCCACATCTGCCACGGCGACGCGTGACCTGGCCGATCTGGTGTCTTTCGGTGCCCTTAATCGGACGGGAGAAAACCGCTATGCACGATATTCTCTTTGTCTCGGGTAAACATGGTGTTTGCCGTTCCGCCGTAGAACAATAGTGGAGGTCGTCGCATTTATGAACGCTGACAATCTGACAGGGCTTATCGGATATCTGAAGCAGGATCAGTGGGAATCCTGTTTTGAAGAGGTGTTGGGTGAGCATCTGGGACCGGCTTTAGAGGCGGCGGATATCAGCTTTGAAGAGCTGGGAGATATCCTCGGGCAGGGTGCGGCAATGTCACTCTGGGGCTGTGCCTTCGAAGATTTCTTGGGACAGAACTGGGATAACGAAAATTTCGTTGAGGTCTATCTGAAACGACGGGGCTGGAAAGAAGGTCCACGCAAAAGCGCTTATATGCGGGGCCTCAAAGAGGCCGTCATGAGCCTGTATGAGGTTTCGCAGATCGTGCCGGGTCAAAGCATGATGGTGCGTGACCTGTTGCGGGGTGGTGATCCTGTTCTGGTTCATGAACGCTCAGCCACACAGTCCTTGAAGCCTTGGGAGCGCATCGCGGCACGCCTTGTTCCCGAAGACGGGAAAATGGTTTTGGCAGGGAGTCTGTTGGCATATTCTCAGCAGGCTTGCGAAGATCTGGCTGAGAATTTGCGCGATGTTCTCAAGCGTAAGCGAGGTCAGGCTGAGTTTCCAAAGATCAAGACAGATGTGCTCCGTGATCTGGCTCCGGTCTTCACGCTGACTTGGCTCTTTAGAACTATGGAAAACATGGTGAGCGCCTCCGAGCCACCTGTCCTGTTTAACAGCGATGGCGAAGACCTGGTCTTTCATGACGTATGTTTTCCTCTCAGCAAGGGAACCACCCAGAAGAGCATTGCCGAGGTTTTGAATACGATACCCTGTTTGCAGCATGCAGGGCGTATGATCTGGAATTGGACGCGTCAGGCTGGTGACCATGCTCCTGAGGCCCATTCTAAGGCAGGAGACAGCAAAGCTCAGTTTTTGAGTACGACGTTGGATGATGGTGGTCTTGTTCTGGGGAACCTGGAACTGAAAGGCCGTCAGCTGAGATTACAGGTCAACTCAGAAACGCGGTCTGAGCAAGGCACGGCTTTACTCCGCAACGCCTTGGGAAGTCTGATTGGATCCCCTCTGACACAGATTATGACCGCCGAGCAGGCTATAGAAGAGCAGCGGACCTCTGGTCGAGGGGATGTGCGTGAAGACGAGATCCCGCTTGAAGAGGAAGCGGAAATTTTGGCTGCTGTTCTGGAGCAGCATTATCGCCGTGTTCTGGATGAGGTTGTTCCGGGGCTTGGGCATGTCACGCCGAGGCAGGCTGTTACAACAGCGGCGGGCAAGAAGAAAGTTGCGACCTGGTTGAAGCAGATTGAAGGCACCACAGCAGGTTTAGGGCGTGAGGGGGCAGGGGCCTCTTTCAGTTTTGACTGGATGTGGGAAGAGCTGGGTATCAAGGGGCTGCGGAAGTGACGGGGAGCGCTGCTCAAAAACGCAATCAGTCGGACCAAAGATGTGTTTTAGGCAGTCTCTCTATGAGAGACGCAGGGCTGATTTTAGGTGGGATAGTCGCGGCGCTGTTGTGCGTGCCGATACCCAGTCATGCCGCTTCGTCTCGCTGTGATCCTGTTACTTATGGTGCACGGCATGATGGCCGCACCAATGACGGTCCGGCCATTCAACGTGCCATTACAGCCTGTAGCGAGGCTGGCGGTGGTGTGGTGTCGTTGACGTCAGGAAGATGGTTGAGCGGGCCTTTATCTCTCGAAAACCATGTCACGCTGCATCTGGAGAAGGGAAGTACCCTTCTGGGAAGTTCGGACACTCATCTTTTCCACTGGGCCTTTCTGGGGAAAGCAGCGCAGCCCGGTGAAGCCCTTGTTTCTGCGATTGATGTTCAGGACGTGGCTATAACCGGTCAGGGCCATATTGATGGAAATGGCGCTGCTGTCTGGTGGCCTCAAGCCGTGCAGTCGCACAAGACGCAGACCTCAGGTCCTTTACCTTACGGGCCAGACTATCCGGGAGTTCCTGCTGCGAATGGTCTGCCACGTCCTTGGCTGATTGAGTTCTCGCATGTGCAGCATGGACGGATCTCAGGCGTTACGGCGACCAATTCTCCGATGTGGACAGTCGTTGTCAGGGAGTCCAGCCAGATCAGGATCGATCATCTCACGATCCGCAACCCGGCCTCGTCTCGGAATACCGATGGTATTGATCTTGTCTCCTCGGATCATGTCACGATGAGTAATCTCGATATTGCGACAGGGGATGACAACATCGCCATCAAGTCCGGTTTGATGCAGCCCGGACGAGCTGCGAGCGATATTAGCATTACACAGTCTCGCTTTGGCGAAGGACACGGTCTGTCCATTGGTAGCGAACTGGCCAATGGTGCCCATCATATTAGAATATCTGACGTCTCGTTTCAGAACACACTGTCCGGACTGCGAATTAAGTCTGGGCGGGATCGTGGCGGAGATATTGGCTGGATCAGCGCAGAACATCTGACGATGGACCATGTTCGGGTTCCGCTGTCGATCAGTGATTATTATGCAGGGCAGCCGGGGGGAACGCAGCAGACTGCCTTGATGACCGAGCCCGCTGCTCCGGTAACATCAACGACCCCGCATATTCATGATGTCACCATAACAGATATGACGGCGACAAATGCGGGGACGGTGGGCGTTGTGTTGGGTTTGCCTGAGGCACCGATCGAGGGTCTGACACTGAGACATGTTCGACTGTCGGCCCGGAAGGGGCTGCAGCTTAGTCATGTTAGCGGACGTTCCTTTGAAAGCACGCTCACAGTTCAGACGCCTCCAGTAACTCAGTGTGGACCTGGTGTGCATATTGACGGGTCAGATCTGCGCTGCACGGATGAGAGAAGAGTTCATGAATGAGTTTTTTACTCGCCATGATTGACCGTCTGTCGACTCAGAAAAAACACAGCAGACAGGCGGTAATCGCCTCATAACTGACATACAACCCGTTATTTCGCTTCTCGCAAAGCTGACGTTGATCATGGAGAAAACGCTAGGCCTGCCTAATTAGACACGTCAATAATATCATTGCGAATTTGTTGCGGAACGACCGTGTCGGAAGCATGCTGTTATGCAACACTTGACGGAGGATACATGGGCAAAGCGGAGAGTGACAGTGAGTTCGAGATGCCGTTTCCATTCGAGTTCACGATTGAGCAGGTTACACCCGTATCAGCTCAAACAAAGAACAACGCGGCAAAAAAGCGATGGATAGAGATGGTATCGCAATATGCAAAGAAAGATATAGATTCAGTTCGCGAGCAGTATTTCCTAGATAATCGAGCGCTCTGCGTGACTATTTATTACTTTCCGGACAGCAAGATGCAAGGTGATGTTGATAACATAGTCAAGCCGATCTTGGACGGTATGATTTCCGTCGCGTACCCGGATGACAAATTGATCGAGCGGTGTGTGGTCCAGAAATTTGAGCCTGGAGGAATGCATATTTTCTCGTCGCCATCACAAACCCTTGAGGCGGCCATAGGCACGGAGAAGCCGTGCCTTTATATTCGTCTAGAAGACGACCCAGTTTCGAGGAGCGCGTCATGAGTATATCTGCTAATGATCTTGAACAAAAAACACTCGAAGATTTACGAAAAAACTTTGAATCTAGGGCATATCGCTTCATCGAGCACCCCTCAGAAGATGAGATCCCACGTTTTCTTGATAGCTATCGTCCTGATGCTCTCGCCTTCGGTGAACACGACCGAGTCATTATAGAAATCAAAATACCAGGGGGTTTACGGAGCAACAAGATCGACC
>NZ_BEWP01000031.1 GCF_002723995.1 Gluconobacter kondonii
GCTTCATAGCATCATGACCTGGTTGGTTTTTCTTCGAGAGATATCCGGCACGATGACCACGTCCGGTGCTTCATTCATCTTTTTGGGACCGCCGTCGCCGGGTATTGCACATCAGTTTCAGGCTTACCAAGTCGATTTTTGTATCAATGAGACCTATGGAGGACAGCCCCGAATTGCGGTGTACGCTTTGCGTAAAACCGGGGCGACGTGACATATGCCCTCTGAAACCTTGTTGAACAGCCTTTCCAGAGGGATATTCTGTGAGCATCAATCTACCGCAAAAGAGCCTCACGGCTTCTGACATCCGCGAGCGGAAAGGGGGCGGTCCTCTCGTGTGTCTGACGGCCTATACGACGCCGACAGCTCGGCTTGTCGATCCGCATTGTGACATCACTCTTGTCGGAGACAGCGTCGGCATGGTTCTTCACGGCCTGCCCTCCACGCTGGGGGTAACTCTGGAAATGATGGTTCTGCATGGGAAGGCTGTGATGCGAGGTCTCTCACGCTCTCTCTGCGTCATCGATTTGCCATTCGGGACTTACGAAGAAAGCTCCGAGCAGGCTTTCCGGAGTGCCTCCCGTCTTCTGGCTGAAACGGGTGCTACCGCAGTCAAACTTGAGGGGGGCGTGCATATGGCTGAAACGATATCCTTCCTGGTCGCGCGAGGCGTCCCGGTCGTCGGGCATATTGGCCTCACGCCGCAGTCGGTCAATGTTCTGAGTGGCTACAAAGTCCAAGGGAAGGGCACGGACGCGCAGCGTGTTCTCGCCGATGCCCAGGCCGTATCGGATGCCGGTGCGTTTGCGGTTGTATTGGAAAAGATACCTCAGGCTCTGGCTCATCGGATTACACAGACAATTACCATTCCCACGATCGGGATCGGAGCCGGCCCCGCATGCGATGGGCAGATTCTGGTCGTGGATGACATGCTTGGCGCATTTGCCGACTTCAAACCAAAATTCGTGAAACGCTATGCTGAGCTTTCACAACAGGCCTCACAGGCGATTGAACAATATGCTGCCGAGGTTAGGGCCGGAGAATTTCCAGAACAGATGCATAGCTTTGGTCCACCAGTCTGAGCGGCGATCGTTGAAAACAGTTTGTTTACCAATGATGACCGTTAATCCATCATTGCGAGCAAAACCTAGGTGTGGCGTGACGTGCCCCCCTTTTTGTATCCACTCAAAAGGAGAGTTCCCGTTTTTTATGGCTTGGGGTTGGTGGGATGACAAGTGTCTCGGGGGCATGCCATCCAATTGGGAATGGGGACGCACCGTGTTGTAGTCTTCCCGCCAGTCAGCCAGAACCTGTCGGGCATGGCTGAGGGAGGTGAACAGCGTTTCGTTGAGGCATTCATCCCTCAGCCGGCCGTTGAAACTTTCGACAAAGCCATTCTGCTGCGGTTTACCGGGGGCGATATAGTGCCATTCAATCTTCATCTCATCCGCCCATTTCAGGATGGCATGGGATGTGAACTCCGTACCGTTGTCGCTGACAATCATGAGGGGTTTGCCATATCATTCTACCAGGGCCGTCAGTTCCCGCGCCACCCGTCCATCTGATAATGACGTGTCGGCAACCAATGCCAGGTTCTTGCGACTGAAATCGTCGATAACAGCTAGAATGCGGAACCGGCGGCCACAGATCAGGGCATCCGAGACAAAATCCAGGCTCCAGCGCTGCCCGGGTTCCTGAGGGATGGTCATGGGAGAACGCGTCCCCAGTGCCCTCTTGCGGCCACCCCGATGGCGGACTTTCAGCCCTTCCTCCTTGTAAAGGCGGAACAGCTTCTTGTGATTGGGGCTAAACCCTTCCCGAGCCAGAAGATAACCCAGGCGGCGATAGCCAAAGCGGCGTCTCTGGCTCGCCAGATCCCGCAGGCGCTGGCGCAGGGCGGCATCATCTGCCCGGGTGGAAACATACCGCGCAACACGCCTGGCAAGACCAACAAGGGCACAGGCGCGACGCTCACTCAGTTCCAGACCCTTTTGAAGGTGTAGGACCGCCTGCCGCTTTGCGACAGGCGTCACCACTTTTTTCCTACAATTTACTTCAACGCCGCATTATCCAGCATCGCATCCGCCAGGAGACGCTTCAGACGACTGTTTTCATCTTCCAATGCCTTCAACCGTTTGGCTTCCGATATTTCAAGGTCACCATAGCGGGTCTTCCATTTGTAAAACGTCGCATCACTGATCCCGTGTCTGCGGCAAAGATCAGAGACCTTGAGCCCAGCCTCCTGTTCCTTCAGCACCCCTATGATCTGCTCTTCCGTAAAACGACTGCGTTTCATTCGTCCGTATCCTTCTCGATCGGACTCTACTTTAAAATGGTGACATTTCCGGGGAGCACGTCACTGCGATGGGAGGCTTCATGTCCCAGAACTCGGTCAATCCAGAGTTCTCGGAAGCTGGCATTTTGATTGCGCAGCTTTGTGGAGACTGTGTGCCGAAAGCTATGAAACGTAATCTCAGCTGGAAGGTCGAGCTTTGTTTTGAGTTTTGAGAACGCCTGTCCAAATGCAGCGCCCCTGACGCCTTCACTTGATGTAGGGAGATCCGAGAAGAGGAAATGCTGCCCCGGCTTGAGAAAACTCATGATACCCGCTTTGATAAGCTGGGAGTGAATGGGAACCAAGCGCGTTCCTGCCGTCGACTTCGGAGCCCAACTATCTTCTGGATGTGGGCGAACGTGGAAGCAAGCTACGCCTTGAACGTTTTCAATGTCCTGACAGCGAAGATTGCAAATCTCGCCTAGCCGTAAGCCCGTATAGAGAGCGACGTTGACCATCCCCGCGTATGTTCGACGGGAAATGCCGCGATGCTCCCATTGCGCTTGCGTCAGCAATGACAGCTCTTCATCCGTCCAGCAGCGTCGTTCTGTCTTCTTGGTCGTGTTGAAAGACCACTGCATCCATGGATTTTTGGGAACAATCTCGCGTTGCACGAGTACGGACCAGAGAGACGACAAGCGGGAGAAATGGTTCTTCACGGTCTTGCCGCTGACGGTCTCAAGCCCTTGTTCTTTGGCTGCTTCAACGGCCTTTCGAATGGGCAGGCGGCTCTTGGATTTTCCGTGCGTTGCGGGAAGGCCGAGGAGCAAGTCGTGGAAGTCGCCTGCGGTCGTCCCTGTCACCTGACTGACGGGGAGGTCGCCGAACGCTTCGATGAACAGGTCGAGCGTTGTTTTAGTGCCTTTGATGGTATCAGCGCTCTTGCTTTCGTCATTCAGGACAAAGCGTTGAGCCATCGCGCTGATAGTCTGGGTTTGGGTGTTCTTGCGTCGAGCCTGAGTTGGAGGCGATAAAATTTGTACAGCAGCCTCTTCCGGCCCTTCCAAAACAGGGAGGGAAGAGGCTGCTGTTACAGCTCCACTGGAAACTTTGATATCGACGACCAGTTTGCGAAGCCCCGCAATCTCATCACGCAGCATAGCCTCGCGGGTCTTCGCGACAGCCGTATCCACCGCCTGTGTCTGCTTCAAGCCGTTGAGGAAAGCATCGGTCTGTTCGAAATGTCCTGCGATGATGTCCAGAAAATTCTCGACCTGCTGCATGTACGCTGCCATCTGGAGCGCCTGTTGGGCTATTTCGACCTTATGTTTGGTCTCTTCTTCTTGCAGCCGAACATTGTGATAATTTTCCCAGTCTTTCACGAACTGTTCGTAGAAGGTGATGATATCGGCGGCCGTGAGAGCTTTTTGTGCTGGCTCTGTCGTCATGCGCCGAATCTCCTCAAAGCATTGTCCCGTTTTGGCGTAGAGCAGGGCTGCTTTTTGCCGTGCCAGCAACTTACTGGACGTTTTCAGGGGATGCGAGATCTCGCCTCGACCCAACCAAACCCGGAGGTCCTGAGGGACAGAACGCCTGAAATAATACTGTGAGCCCACGATTCGTAGCACGCGTCTAACTCTCCCAGAATGGGAAAGACTGTGGGATAAACGCCCATTTTAACGCCGAAGGCCGTTTTTCTCTGTATTTTCAAGAGGTTAATGGTGCGAGCTGCGGGACTCGAACCCTCACGCTCTGCAAAGTACCAAAAAGACAACCCTCTGAAAACGAACGACAATTTCAGCCGTTACCGTCCTTCAAGGTTGGTAATCCCGTACAACCTGCGGGCAACCCGGTGGAGCAGTCAAGAGGATTACCTCAAAGAGAGCCGTCATACGTAATGTAAAGCATTACTTGACATTACGGGGTGTAAAGTTATACTTTCCACCTATGGAGATAGAGAGTATCGCGCATAAAGGCCTCCGGCGTTTCTTTGAAACAGGAAATGCCAAAGGTCTGGTCGGCGATATCAACCGTTTACGGAAGATGTTGGCTTTTATTGACGCTGCTGGTTCGTTGGAAGAGCTGTCTGTGCCGCCGAATTACGGACTGCACCCTTTAACGGGGGACAGAGCTGGAACCTGGTCCATGACAGTTACGAAAAACTGGCGGTTGACGTTCAGAGTTCGTGAAGACGGTGCTCTTCTGGATATGACATTGGAGGATTATCATGGCTCTTAAGATGCATTCTTCTCTGGCTGTGCATGTCGGGGACTGGATTCGGACAGAACTGCTTGAGCCGCACAATATCCGGGTCAACGACGTGGCTGAGCATTTCGCTGTTTCGCGTCAGGCTATCAGTGCATTGCTGAATGGTCGGGCTAGTCTTTCGGCGGATATGGCCATTCGTTTTGAGAAAGCCTTTGGTGTCCGGGCTGAGACATTGATGCGGATGCAGAGTACGTTTGACCTTGCGCAGGCTCGTGAACATGAAGGGGATTTGAAGGTCCGTCTGTTCTTTACACCTGCGCAGCACGCGGTCGGTTATCAGGTCGCGTAAGGGCATATTTACAGAAGAGAATTCAAAGAGAGCCAGCAGTGCTCAATGGCTACCCATTGAGCAGCAGGCAAGGGGAAATGCTTCCCCCGTTGACCCCCTTGTCCATTTGAAAATCCGTTCCCTTTTGGGAAGGGGGGGATTATCCGATTTGTAGCGCATACGCTCGGAAGTGGATGCCTCCGCCAATGTTGGCACAGTTCAGATTGAACCGCCCCGGGATTGGCGGAGACTGGTTTTCTTAAGTTATGCTGCCATGGGGACGTGGTCCATAGCGGCATAAAACTGTTGCTCGGCCTCGGCCGGCGTGATGTTTCCGATGGGTTCGAGGATGCGTCGGTTATTGAACCAGTCCCCCCATTCGAGAGTGGCGTATTTGTCAGGCTCGTAGAGCGTCTTTTTTGGCAATGCTGTCAATTAGCAGGTAGGGCCCTGTCTTTTTGATTTGGATGGTCAGCAGGGCAACGCTGTTGGGATGGCGTTTACCGAGTGGCAGCAAGCCATTGCCTGAGGTCCAGCGCGTGTCTTCCCATTCCAGAGTGTTCCAGCCACTCAGTTCCGTATCGGTCAGATGAGCTGTGATGGTATGGTTTTTGCCCGCTTCGAACATCGTGATCTCACCGGCAGCAACACCGAAATAGCGGCGGTCATCGACAAATGGGCCAATAACATCATTGGGCCGGCTGGCATGAGAGGCGATCCGGACAGACTGCACTCCTGTTGGGATCATGAAAATAACGCGCCCATTATACTCACGTGCAGAGCGGATAGACATACCTGTGTCTGTGACGAGATGGAGGTCGGCATCCTCGGTCAGTTCTGGAGCTGCATCTTTCTGTGCAATCCCAGCAGAAATTGCACGGGTCTCGATCAAACGGGACAGGGGTTCGACGAATTCACGCGAAACACCGAGCGGAACTGCCGCGTTATCCCACGTCAGATTGCGGCTACCGCTTATTGAGACAACGTTTCCTTTCTGGGAGAAGGCGCGACGGTTTCCGGTATCGAGATAGCTCTCGGTAAGCATCCCGTCCGCCATAATGACCGAATGGTCTTCGGTCTCGATGTGATAGTAATCGTAAGACATGATGGACTTATCGAAAAAGATCGATCGACCGTTTACGAGCATTCGGGCCGGGACGAACTTTCCATCAAAGAACAAGCAGTGTTCTGCTGTAATCAGCATGTCCTTGAAGGGAACACCGTCCGCTATGGCGTTTTTGAGGATACGGACTGGATAGCCTGCCTCGTCATCAGGAAGACGCGTTCTAACGACAGCACGCGATTGGCCCACCCACGTCACCTGCCTGATGGTGCCCTCTGTTACGTTGTCATCAAAGGCAACAATATGATCGCCGATTTGGATCTCTTCTACGGGAATATCGCCTCTGGCCGTGCGTATACGGCTGCCCCTGCAAAAGCAGGCCTCTCCAGATACGCTCAGAATGGCAGTGTTGCTTCCGTAAGTCTTGCCAAAACTCTGAGACCCGCCACTTCCGGCGACAACTGTATCTGAAAGATTCGGAAGGGCAAAATTCGTAGTACCATTACCGCCGTAAGTTGTGCTTAAGAGAGAAAAAAGCGCCTGATTTTGAGCAATGGGCAGCAGTGCGCCATTCGCCAATACCCACCCCTGAGGAATTGAGGTCGCTGATCCTGCATAGGCACGGATTTCGCCCATGACGGGACCATTATCGCTACCTGCATTAGGATAAGCACCGCTGACACAGATAATGTAATTCAGTGCAAGCCCGGGAGCACGATTGTCAAAGGATGTGCCGTTGCCTCCATCGGACACGGAGACGTTCGCATTACTCAGTGAGACTGTCTGCTTTCCCGCAACAGCCCCAAGTTTTAACGTGCTGGATGTCCCGATAATGCTGCGCCCAGTCAGATTAGGTAGCGCAAATGTTGTCCGTCCATCTCCGCCATAAGTGGTGCCAATGACCGCATATAACTGGGGATATTCGGCGATAGGCAGTAATTGCCCGGCCGCCACAAGAAACTGACCACTAGAGATCGAGAATGTTGACCCTGCAAAAGCGTCAACCTCTCCCACAAATCCCGGCGACGACGAATCACTCGTCACGCGAATGAGATAATTAACGTTCAAAGAAGGTTGAGCGTTATCCACTGACTGACTGACGCCACCCAATGCTGGCGGCAACTGGTCTTCGGTCAGCGTGGTCTGGCTTTCACCAGTCACCTGTCCCAAATACGCGCTGCTTTGGCTTCCTACTTCTACTTTTCCTGTCAGATCCGGAAGATTGAAACTTTTATAGCCGTCTCCACCATACATCGAGCCAAGAGAGGCATAGAGCTGCTCGTTGCCCGAAACGGAAAGAAGCTGCCCCTGACTCTTTAAGGTAACTGACGTTAAAACATTGTCAAAAGCAAAGGTTCGGATCATTGATATCGGCATATCCGAGGAGCTTTCGGCAGATACAAAGCTACCGCTGACGACAATCGCCTGCGTCAACGTTATAGTCTGCTGATTATTGTCAAATTCCCCAGTAGTCATGCAGATGCGCGCCTTTGATACTTTTGGTTATCATATCTTGTATGAAAAAAAATCATATTCATAAATACACCTTGTAAAATGGACTATTTTCAAAATACAGACTTCTAGTCTCACTCTCAGCATCATAAAAAACAAGCCACAACATGAATCTTACCAAAAATGCGACAAAGGGATTTTCTTCATCCGGCACTCCGGTTTTGAGGACAGCGTTGGCGATTGTGACGAGACGCCGTGCGATAGCGACGATCACCAGTTTGTTTATTCGGCCGGCTTGAAGGATGGGGCGTACGCAACAGGCCATAACTGCGGATGCGATGAAGCTCTGCGGCAAGGCACGTAGTGTGAGACGGAGAATAATCTGGGAATAAGCAGCGAGATGCTATGTCCGCTTTCGGAATCCAGGGTGTCATGTCCTATGTTTCTATAGAGGGCGGAAGCGGCCATCAAAGATGGGCTGATTTTTTCTCTTGTTTTCCGGGGTCAACGGGGGAGGTTCCTCCCCCTTGCCAGCTGCTCGATGCACCCCTTTGGGTAGCCATTGAGCACTGCTGGCTCCCGCCTAATTCCAGCCTTTTTTGAAAATGCCGTCGGGATAGGAAATGGCTTCAACGGTTTGTTTGAGATTGGCCGTTGTGATGCCGCTGAGATAGGTCGAGGTCCCTTGGCTTTTATGGGTGGCTTCATGTCCCAGAAGCCTATCAATCCAGATTTCCCGAATATCAGCCGAAGCATTCCGCAGTTGTGTGGAGACGCTGTGCCGGAACGAATGGAACGTAATTTCAGCAGGAAGTCCAAGATGGGTTTTCATCGTGGAGAAGGAGCGTCCGAAGGCTGTCCCTCGAACGCCGTCCTTCGACATGTTGAGGCCGGGAATGAGATAGGGGCCGTCCACTGTCTCTTTCAGCTTGAGAAACCCCGCTTCAATGAGTTTGGAATGTACGGGGACAGTCCGTGTTCCGGCGTCTGTCTTGGGTGACCATCCATCTTTTGTATGAGGCTGGATGACAAAGCAGGGAATGCCGTCAATCGTTTGAAGGTCTTCTGTTCTCAGATGACAGATTTCCCCCAGCCTCAGGCCGGAATACGCCCCTATCATCGTGATGATGCGGAATGTGCTTTCAGGGACAGAACTGCGAGGCCAGTCTCCTGTCATGAGGGTTTGCAATTCCTGAGTGGTCCAGCTTCTACGAATGGTCTTGGACCCAGTCTCAAAGCTCCATCCGGTCCATGGGTTCTTTTTGACCAGTTCGCGTTGCAATAACTGGTTCCACAAGGCTGAGAGCCGCATCATGTGGTTCTTCACGCTCTTGCTGCTCAGGGTGGGGCGTCCGTCCTTTTTGGCACGGTCTGCTTCCTCTGTGAGTGTGAGACTGCTTTTCCGCTTTCCTAAAGACACAGGCAGGGAGAAGAGCAGGTCCCGGAAGGCTCCGGCCTTTTCCCCACCAATGATGGAGACCGGCGCATCACCGAAGGCTTGCAGAAACAGCTCTACGGCCCGCTGCGTGGCTTTGCGGGTATCGGCGCTGGTATGTGGGTTTTTGAGAACAAAACGCGTCAAAGCCTGAGACAGCAGTAAAGGCTGGGGTTTGCTCTGCATCTTTGGAGCCTTCCGCATGTTCTGCGGCCGTGGTCTCGGTCTTGAGACGGGCAAAGGAACCGCTTCAATGCCTGCCGCACTGTCGACCAGGCGATGTAGGTCATTCAGTGCGTCCCGCACGTGCGGGATAGCTGGTCGCTCCTGTCCCTCAGCCAGAGCCCGAAAGGTCTCGTCAAAGAGTTCGGTCGTTCTCGCATGAAACAAAGAGGCCCGTTTGCGGGCTTCGCTCTGATAGCCGGTTTTTAAAGAAACCCAGATTTCCCGCTGGTTCAGCACAGAGCGAAGGGCAGGGGGGACGATTCGGCGAAAGTGATAGGTGGTGCCGCGAATACGGAGCATGAGACGTCCTTCAGTGGGGAAGGACGGTGGAGCAAAGGATACCTTTGCCCCATTCAGGCCAAAAAACCGTTCATTTTCGGGAAGTCTGTGGTGCGAGCTGCGGGACTCGAACCCGCACGTCCTTGCGGACTCGAGATTTTAAGTCTCGTGCGTCTACCATTCCGCCAAGCTCGCACAGCTCTCATGCTGCGCGCAGGAGAGCGGTACCGTTTTCTCTCAACCAGCGTTCCGCTGCAAGACGTCCAGTGCGCCCTTCGGGAATAAAATTGTCCACCAGAGCCCAGAAGTCGAGGCCATGGTTGAAGTGTTTCAGGTGTGCCAGCTCGTGGATGATAACATAATTCTGTATTGGAACTGGCGCCATCAGCAAGCGCCAGCTGAGCATGATCCGGCCCTGTTTCGTGCAGCTTCCCCAGCGCGTTCGGACCTCGCGCAGGTCGATGCGTGTGGGATACAGATTCATTTTTTCGGAATGTGTTTGAAGTGTCTGGGTCAGGCGTTCCTTTGCGAGAATCTGAAGAAAATCGCGAACGCGGCGGGTCGTGTGGGAAGCATCTCCGCTTACGTGGAGCCCGTCTGCATCAAGCCAGCATCCGCGTCTGGCTGTGGGGTTATGAAGAATGGGGATGTGCTCCCCGTCGATCATGACGTGAGAACCGTCTGTCAGTGCGGGCTTTTCCGGCAATGCCGCAAGGGCTCTTGCGATCCATTCTGTCTGTTGATGAACGAAAGCCAGTGCCCGGTCTTTGGTGACGGTCTGGGGAACCGTAACGATGACTTCGCCGCGGACAGGTTCGATCCGCAGGGTGATGCGTCTGGCCCGTGTCGAACGCTTCCAGATCAGTGGAACGGTCGGGGGGAGCATGGATGTCAGCCCTTGCGCTTCAGGACCTGACACAGAGGCGAGCGGTCCGGCCATTCGCCGGGCCAGTCTTCCAGATGGTCTTCCAGAAGGCCTGCGCGACGTTCGCTGATGCAGCGGTCTTGGACGGAAGCGCCCGAACTGTGGACGCCTTTGTCGTTCCCCGTGCGGAGCGGGTGCCAGTCGGGAAGATCAAAGCCGTCGCGCAGCAGACGGTAGGAACAACTGGGCGGAAGCCAGTCGATTTCGGCCAGAAGGGCAGGGGTTAGGGTCACGCAGTCGGGGACCTTGCGGTGGCGGTCGGCGTAGTCGGTGCAACGGCAGGTATGGGTGTCGAGAAGGCGGCAGGCAACGTCTGTGTAAATCACCTCTTCCGTATCTTCGTCGCGCAGCTTGTTGAGGCAGCACCGACCGCAGCCGTCGCAGAGGGATTCCCACTGCTCGGAGGACATCTGATCCAGAGGAACGGTTTGCCAGAAAGGCGCGGAGGGAGACGTCATGGATGGTCCAACAGGGCACAGGTGACACAGAAAGCGGTCGCCAGAAGAAGGGAAAGAACAACGGACGGCAACAAAAGCGGAAACCAGATCAGGCGCAGGCGTGTCGGCAGATCTGCTCCCAGACCGACCGCAGCGCGGGTCGTACCGGGAGGAAGAGTCAAAAGGGTTGCCCCGATGGGAAAGGCGACTGCGGGTGCGATGAGCAGCCCTTCCAGCCATCCCGGAGCAGAATGCAGGCTGGCCATCGCAAGAGCCAGTCCCGGTCCGGGCAGAAGCAGGATCAGTCCCAGACGACGTAGAACGGAAGCTGGCAGAACCCGCATGAGCAGTGCGATCAGCGCACAGGCTCCCAGAAGTCCCGTCAGGATCGAGGGAAGATTAAGGCGAAGAGCAAGGGCCATCAGGGCGTCCGGGGAGCGAAATGTGCTGCGAACTGCTGTTCGAGCGCGTCGCCATGCAGGGACCAGAACGTGTCGCTGACCATCAGGAACGTGGGAGCCGCTTCTGGAGGAACGGGCGTGGGCATGTCCTCCAGATGAGGCGCGTGCATTCGGAGTTGCTCAAGGGTCCGGTGGGCGCTTTCGGCGGAAACATTTATGGGAATGACCCAGAAAAGGGGCGAGCGGAGGACATTCTGTGTCCCGGCAACGAACAGTGATGTCGCCGGGCCGGACGGAGCGCGCGCACTCACGCTGGTGACTTCAGTGGCGGGTGCGCTCAGCATAAGGGCACCGCTCTGTTCCATGATGCGGGCGGCATCGGCCGGTGTTTCCCACCACACGATATAGGGGCGCAGCAGGTCCAGTCTGCGGAACGCACGCTCCACGCCAGTTGGTGTCGAAAGTGTTGCATAGATATTTTGAGGCGCAACGCCGTCAGCCAGCAGGGCGATTTCCAGTGTCGTCCGGGCACCGAAATGCAATCCTCTCCGTCCCGGATGGCGGGCCACATCCCAGAAATCCTGCCAGCTTGGGGCTGTCGTCAGTCGTGAGCGATCCCAAGTGAGGGCGATGTCGCTCACGCCTCCGGGAATGCCGCAGGTGGAAGTGTTATCTATCGGATGAACCCATTTGCCCTCACAGGCTTGAGCCAGTTGCGTCCCGGTAACGAGAACGGCCATCCATGCGGCCTTTGTCGCCTGTATCGCAGTCTGGAGAGTGTTGGTCTTACCGTCCCATTCCACCAGGGGCAGAGTGGCGTCTGCGGAAGTCAGGGCATGCGCTGCGATCGTCCCTTGCGGAACGCCGAAGCCGGGTTCTGGGTGATGAACGGGTTTGCGAACGTGGCGAACGCGTCTGTGTCCATGGGCGGAGGCCGGTGCGGGCACGAAAACGGATGTGATGTCGCGCCCGACAGACGTCAGAAACGTGCCGATACCACCGCTCTGATGGGAGGAGGCGGCCTGCACTGCCGAGGGCAGCGATGGCAGAATCAGCAACGCGCACAAAGATGCCCGAAGCGGAAGGCTCCTGCGGGAGATCCGACCAGATGTCCAAAAGACATGTCGCAAAGAGAAGGCAGGCCGGGTCAGAACGAGAGGATCCTCAGAAAAATTCAGGTGTCCGAAAAGGGCTGTCCGACTGCGCACGGACAGAACGGGTGCAGTTTAATACATCCCGGCACCCAGCGGAAAGGCTGTCGCATGAGCAGCAGGCCATGCAAGCTGTACGGGAGTGCCAAAGGCAGGGATTTTCTGGGCCTGAAGCGGGGGACGGCGCAGCTCGATTTCCGTTCCTTCCGCACAGCGGACGCGCATGCGGATATGGTCGCCGAGATGGGTGCTGTCGGTCAGCACGCCTCGCACGGGGGTGTCTCCGTCGTCGTCCATGCCAAGGCTCTGGGGACCGAAAAAGGGCGATATCCGGTCCGGGCGAACGCAGACAAGACATTCCTGCCCCTCGCTCAGATCTTCGGAAACCATGGCGTCCACGATCCCGCCGCAGGCCAGATGAACGCGGGCCACATCATCGCCAATGTCCAGCACCTGTCCTGTCAGCGTGTTTGTCTCGCCGAAAAGGGTCGCGACTTCAACGCAGGCGGGACGGTCATAGAGGCGGGCCGCGTCGGCGCACTGTAAAAGCACATTATTCTGAAAAACCGCGATCGCACCGCCGGAGCGCAGGGCATCCTCGCGCCGTGAGACGGCATGGATGACGCTGAGGTTTAGGGCGCGGGAGAGGGTGCCCAGCAGGATCGGGATGCGGCGTGCGGCATGTGGATCGAGCGTGTGAAGCGGGTCATCCAGAAGCAGAACGTCAGGCGACGCGATCAGGGCGCGCGCCAGTTTGACGCGCAGGGACTGCTCCGCGTCCAGTTCTGTCGGGCGCCGGTCTGCAATACCATCTAGTCCCAAGAGGGAGATCATCCGTCCGGCGGCGGCTTGGGCGTCCTGTCTGCCTTTTCCGTTCGCGCGCAGGCCCAAGGCGATGTTGTTTCGCAGGTCCAGATGCGGAAACAGCGGGTCTCGCGGGCTGACGATCCGCATGCGTCGTTTTGCGGGAGGGCGAGACGTCATATCTTCGCCACTGACCGCGATGGTGCCGCCCAGATGGGGCAGGAATCCTGCCAATACGTCCAGAAGGCGTGACAGGGCTGCGGGCTGGGTGCCGAAAAGGGTCAAGGTCGCACCCGGCTGGAGCGACAGATCAATGGGCGGTGCGTCAATGGCAGCGCGTAGGCCGACAATATCCAGCACGGGCTGCACGACGGCTTTGGGGCGGAAGCTCCTCTGCTTGGGAGCCATGCGGGGAGCGCCTGACAGGCCTGACATGCAACCTCTGGGAGAATGGACCGTTATGAGCGAAACAAAATCAGGCCAGAGCGGATCTGACTTGATACTGAAGAAGGGGTTTGAACATGAGCCGTAAAAGCGTCAAGGATAACATTGAAGTTGCAGCCGAAACCACGCAGGCTCAGATCGACGGTCTGCGGACGCAGTTGCAGGAACTCCTGAACAACCGCATCAATCCTGCCCTGCTCGACGCAGCGGACCGTACGGATCATGCCGTTGCAAATGCCCGCAAAATCACGGATCATGAAATTGAAAATGTTTCGACGCGTGTGCGGGCGCGTCCGATCGCAGCCGTCCTGATTTCGGCCGTTGTCGGTTTCCTTGCCGGCCGTTTCTCCAAGTAACAGCCCGGTTCTTTCCAGGCAGGAGACGGACGGCATCTCGTCCGGCTCCGTCCTGAAGAAGAGGCAAACGATTTCCCATGAAGCCCATTGAACTCGGACAGGACGTCCTTGCTGCCCAGGGACAGATCCTTTCCCGCTCTGCCATGCGAATCGGCCGCAGAGTCGCTTACGGTGTTGTCGCAGCAGTCTTTCTGATGTTCGCGGCGATCTCGTTTCACGGGTTCCTGTGGGCATTCTTTATTGACGTGGTCGGACTGGGGTATGTGGCCTCCGCGCTCTGCGTCATGGGTGTTGACCTTCTGTTCGTCCTGATCTTCGGACTTCTCGCGGCCCGCTCCATTCCGGACCCTGTCGCAATCGAGGCGCGCATCCGTCGTGATCGCAAACTGGCACAGCTCAAACAGTCCGTTGCCATGGCGGCCCTGACCGGCGTTGTTTTCGGTCCCGCCGGGCGTTTCACGTTCAGGCGTATATTGGATCTGGTGCGCAATATCCTCGGTCTTCGGAAATAAGACATTTTGTGGCTGATATTGGCCAGAGCCATATAGTCAGCCCCAGCGTAATGGCGTAAGTACGTCGCCAGAACACAACCCCCTCATTATTTGAGGGGG
>NZ_BEWP01000032.1 GCF_002723995.1 Gluconobacter kondonii
TTTCCAGGCGCGCTATCATTTCGTGAAGCGTGATGTCTTTCTGCGCCTCGATCATGCCGGCAATGAACGCTTCATGCGCGTCCAGCCGTGATCCGCGCGGCTTGCCCTGGCGACGGGGCGTCCGCTCGCCGCTCTCACGTTCCCGACGCAACCAGCGGATCGCCGTCGAAATCCCCACTTCGAACCGCGCCGCAATCGAGCGGGCAGATGCTCCCGCAACTCCAGCTTCCAGAACACGCTCCCGAAGATCATCACTCAATGCTCGTGCCATCACCGTCTCCATCAATGAAAACGGTGAATCACAAGACCTCTTCAGTGTCACCTCTCGATTCAGAGTTCAGTGGAACCGCTCTAACTGGCAGGGACGAGACGGCGCAATCGTGTGGCGATTTCCTCTGGGCTTGTGTCGACTGGCAGAACGGACACAAGCCGATTATTGCCATCCATCAAATACAGAACAGAGCTGTGATCCATAAGATAGTCTGAGGACATATGATTTGCTGAGGTGCCACGACGTCGCGCCATGACGTGAAAACTTTCAATAACTGCGTGAATCTGAGATTCCGTTCCCGTAAGCCCAACGATGTCAGGAGAGAAATGACTGACGTAATCGGCAACAATCTCAGGGGTATCACGCGATGGATCAACCGTGATGAAAAGCGGCACAATATGATGTGCCTCTTTTCCCATAAGATCGAGAGCCTGCGTGACGGTCTCGAGGGTTAACGGGCAGACATCTATGCAGTGCGTGTATCCAAAATAAATCAGCGTATAGCGCCCCTGAAACTGGCGCTCGGTGATAGTACGGCCATGCGTATCGATAAGCGTATAAGGGCCGCCCAAGGCATGTGCAGCTCGATTAAGAAAAATACCGCGCATCCCGATTGTCCCGAGAAAGAGAACCGCGATGATCACCACTGGAGCAACCAGTTTCTTTGCTTCACTGAGACGAGCGGGTTGTTTCTGAGTAGGTTGCTTTGGTTTTTTACGCTTCCCACCGCGGTTTTGCATAGTACCCCCCCTGAGCACATCATCCTAGCACACGAAGCATGAGATGCGCATAACTGGCTTTGGAGCTACAGAAGGGACAACCACCGTGTCTGTGTCATACAGGGTAATTTTACGAATGTCCGACGGTAGGCATGTAGAGCTGATAACCGACAGTCGGTTCAGACCCACATAGCCGCCCCCCAGGTACCCATATACCGTAATAAAAGGCCGGCCAATTAGCGTGAACATTCATGGGCCTCATAAGTGCGGTTGCAGATGCCTGGCATGTCGGAAAACAGATGTGCCCCGACAGAGGCAAGAGGTCTGTGGTGTGCTTAGAGGACAAGTTTAGCGGCATGTCCGCTCACGCCCTCATTACAGTCCTATTTGCGTCTATGCAGTCATCCCGTAAGCGGACATCGCAGAGTCGCGGATCGACGCTCTTTCTTGGTTGCCGGCCACTAAGCGAAGAATATAGGCTTTAACACATCAAGACGAGCCGCGAGAGCAGACGTCATTGCCTTGTCATTGCCCGTATCGCCAGTATTTACGCCTAGGAGCTGTTGGCCCGCATAAACGGGTCCTCCCGAAAAGCCTTTCGCACTCGGCTCCGACAGCGAAAAGTTTTCTCCGGATACACTTACGATGTCGGCGTTCCGACATACTTCGGGGATTGCCACTCTTTGAATGCCAGGAAATCCTGCCATCGTTACCGGCACCGCAGCAGCCGGTGAAGCGATGCTATTCACAGAGAAAGCTCCATAATCCGCGAGAATTTTCGCTTCTACGTCCGACAATCTGATCGCCATCGCATCTACTAGAGTGCCATAAGTATTGTTGACCACAACAGTGAATCGCGGACGATTGGATTCATAAAGTGGAATGTCAAGTATAGGCTTGAGCACTCGAATAATGCCGTCTCGGAAGTGCGTATGCTCTGGAGGTGTGTCGTTTAGCATGGAGATCAGATGCACACTACTAACTAGCCAGCATCTGCTCGCGTCTGTCACTAGGAAGGCAGAACCTGCCATTATGTCGCCACCACGAAGGCCATGGACTGGAATTGCGTTTGTCATCAAGGCACCTGAGTACAAATGATGTCCTTCCTGAAGTCTTTCAGAAGATAATGATCATTCTTCGAATGACCATTGACCGCTCTCGCCCTCATGTTGGACGCATAGATACGCTCGCCACTCTTTAAAGAGAGGACATGAACAATTCACTTCTCGACAAAAACCCTGCGGCTTCGCAGGATTTGTGCTGAAAAACGCAAATAATATGCTCTAGGAAATAAACCCTTAAGGAATAAGCGAGTGTGCGCTAAAGTCCCTTCCGCACTCCATTCGAAGCCTTGCCGAAAACTCACTAGCAGCGGTATTAATATCCGCATATAGATCCTCAGCACCTAGGCCTAATTTTTTAAGTGCAGCTTGAACTCCAAACTTAGCCCAACCTGGTAGTTTGTATACGATCTCCGACTTGTAAACAGTGGGAGAGGAAGCATTGGGGGGGTGAAGCGTCATGACGCTGGATTGGGACACAGCCCGTCGATGAAACCCCTCGCTGAGATAGAACGGCACACCGCTCCAGTCGCTGAAGACGTCGAAAGTCGGATCAGGTCTCTGATTGAAAGAAGATAGGTCGACCATGTAAACAACGCCATCTGCTTCTCCGTTTATCTGCCGTGCGTGTTGAGCTGCAAAAAAGAGGGCAACAAGCGGATTGGTCGTCCAGTCCAACAGGGGCGTCGCAACCCCGTAATGCTGCGCAAGCGCCAGCCATTCAAGGTCGGAGTTTGCGCTGACGAACTTGCCCGCGATTGCCTTCCAGCAATTGAGATGATAGCGATTACGGATACCGTAGACGTTGCTGCGAAGCGCTGAAGGTTGAAGCGCCCAATCAGCATTGGCGTGCCCTCTGAATACAACACGCCCGTCAACTTTAGTGGTTATTTTCTCTAAAAACTGCGCAACATCCTTAAAACCCTCTCCAAGCTGACTTAACCTTATTGGTTGAGGCTGTGCTTTTTCTTGAGAGTGCGACTGTGGAACTGGGGGAGAGGTCATAACAATTAAGAACTCTATGCGTAGGAAAACGAACAATATTTTAGCATTCACCGACTGCTTCGAGAATAGCGAAAAATATAGTCCATTTGTGACGTCTGGTCGAGCATAGCTGCTATAACCGTCGAGAGTATGAATGGCAGATTTCCGATCATTCCACCCAATAGCAGACGCTTTGCTCCCCCCCATAGCTGACTTTCATTGTCTCATCTGCCCATAGGGCAATCTCATTTGCGGACGAATTTTCACGGTTCTCCGCTGCCTCGGCGGCGCTCGCTGCAAGGAGTGCGGCATCGATATACGCGCAGGCGTCCACGAACTGCCTCAGTCCCTTTACGAACAGGGCTTCACAATCGTCCAGGCTGCAGGCTTACCGGGGATCAGTCATGCGGTGCTTTCCATGGGTCGAGGAGTGGCACTCCGGAATGCCTGAAATCATGCGTGTTCCTTGTCACAACAGTCATGCCATGCACCAGGCCGGTCGCGGCGATGAGGGTATCGCGCTCCGGGCCCGGATCCGGAACGTGCAGTTGAGCGCAGCGGCGGGCAACCGCCAGATCGACGGAAAGCACCCGCTTCGAAAATTCCGGGAGCACATAGTTCTCCAGCCAGTTCCGCAGAACGCTTCCCTGGGCGGGATCCCTGCGCTCGATCCGCATGACGCCGACATCCAGCTCCATGACCGTAATGGCAGACAGGAACAGGGTCTCGGCTTCCACCTGCTCTGCCCAGCTGGCGACATTGGGATCCGCCCTGCCCGCTCGCACTTTTCGCAATTCGGAAACAACATTCGTGTCCACCAGGAACATCAGCCCAAGTCCGCGGGACGAAGGCCAAGGGTCATGGGCGCCGGATCGAACTCGATATCTTCCGCGCCAGGCAGAGCAAGTGCATCTGCGATCTTGCGCGGCTGGTGCGTCAGCCGACGATAGTCGTCGATGCTTAACAGAACATGCGCCGGCTTGCCGCGATCGGTGATGAAAACAGGCCCCTCAACGGCAGCCTTTTTGGCCCGGGACGTATCCTGATTGAACTCACGACTGGAAAATGTAGTGACAGTCACCTCGGGAGCCTCCTGCTTTTGATGTAGATACATTACTACACCAAGGCAGGCAGTGCCACAGAAAGCGGGCTCTCCCGGTCTGCACTCACAAATAGTCCAGCTAGGGTCCGTCACAGGACAGATGCCCGACCCGAAGCTGACATTCTGAACGGAGAAAGCTGATGAACACGATGGAGCATGGCGGTGCTGTAGCTGTCGAGCGAGTGAAGCGTCTTATGGCGGAGGCGCGCAGTCGCACGGCCTCGTCAGAAAGACAGCGACCGAAGGATAGTTCTGCTGGCGCACCTGAGGGAAACGCGAGCGCTGCCCCGAAGCGGGAAAATGATCCGGGGTCGTCCTGTCAGCATTGACGGACTATATCCCGAGCGCCTCGATGTCTTCTCTGTCTGCGATGGCCGCGTGGCCGTCCCTTTTGTGGTGACTGCCTTGACGACATTTATTCCTCTGTGCGTCCCGTTTGAGCGCCGTAAGGAAGCAGCGCGGGGCGGTGCCACGTTCAACGGGAAGCAGAAGTGCTGGATGGCACAGCGGGACAAGCTCGACGCTCTCCTACCTTTCGTCCCTTACCGGTATAGGCCGGATCGCAAGCCTCCTTACATCCGTCCGTGGATGGTGCCGCAGGCTCTGTGGGGCTTTAATCTGCGCGCCTTCCTGGCGCCCGAAGACTGGAACCGGATCCGGAAGGAGGCCTATGCGCGATCCGGGTCCCGTTGCCGGGTATGCGGAGGACGAGGACCTCAATGGCCGGTCGAGGCTGACGAAGGGTGGGCGTATGACGACGAGCGTCGGATCCAGACCCTCAAAGGGGTGATTTCCCTCTGCCCTGACTGCCATGGCGTGCGTCATTGGGGAAAGACCATGACCGAGGGCAGACAGGATGCCGCTTTGGCCTGGATGGCAGAGGTGAATGGCTGGAGCCGCTCCGAGGCAGCCCGGTGTGGAGACCAGGCCATGAAGCAGTGGCATACGCGCAGCCGCCATACCGACTGGCAGTGCGACATCTCCTGGGCCATCCGAACCTACAGTGTTGTGCCCATCAAGGACGGAGAGACACTGGCCCACGAGCTCAACCGGAAATTCGTGCAGCAGGCGCAGAGCCGCGTTGGCGTCAAAGTCGGGCACGCCACGCACATCGAACATCTAATCGGTGAGCGATAGAGGTCAGGTACCCTCGCCTCGCGAGCGCGAACGTCACGTTCGAGGCCGCCGCCTGATCTGATGCTCAGAACGCCGGATCATGTGCCGATCAGGGTATCTATAGCCCCAGGCGTGTGATCCCGGCCCGATAGTGCCCTTCGAACAGATCCCCGAGCGCCAGACGCCGACGCAGCGTCAGCCGTCGTTGGGCCAGATGATACATCCGGTCATGCAGGAGGTGACAGCGCTGGCAGAGCGCACGCAGGTTGCGCAGCCGGTTGCTGGTGGGATCGTGATTCAGATGAGCTGCAGCCAGAGACACTTTCGTCTGGCGCGCCTGTAGAAGCTCGATCAGGTCCGGAGGCGAGATCCGCCTACCTCGGCCATTGAACCAGTGCCCCGTGTCCGGATGCTTCCATCGACCTCCCGGCAGTACCTGAAGGTGAAGCCCATGCGGCCGACCGCAGCGCTGACAGATCCCCCCTGCCCGCTCGAACCTGACCTTTCGGCTCAGCTCAGGCCAGTTTGAAGGATACAGCGCTTTCAGTTCCGGTCGGATCGGCATTCAGGCTTTGTTAACACATTTCCGGTCTACGTTGGTCAGTGTTTGTTCTTCTCTCCGCCCTGCCCCGGCTTCGTGCTATTAGGAGCCGGGTTCAGGTTTCACGGAGGCTTTTATGCTCAGCCATATTTACATTGCAGGCTCGGCAGACGCAGCCCGTGAGGCCCTTTTGGACCGGCTGGACCGGAAGACCCGACAACAGCTTCCTGCCGGCGATCTGACAGAAGCAGTCGCCCTTCTCTCGACCGGTCGCTTCTCCCCTCGCCTGTCTCTGGTCATTCGCGGCATCGAATACCGGCATAACGAATTTGCCGAGGATACGATCCTGTCGACCACTGTGGAGACGGCTGAAGACGCCTTGGCGATCGCCAGTGCCCATGTGACCGCTCTGCCCTCCGGGCACGATCTGGCAATCGCTCTGGATCTTGAACCCGATCCTGTCTTCGTGGCCTGGTTCAAGCCGAAAGCGGCCAAGCGACGCAAAACTGGTTCTCAGGCCGTCACGCTGGTTCCTCGGGCCTCTCCTCTGGGTCAGCAGTCTTCCGCCGTCCTGCAGTGGTTCGACGCCCTGACCGATGAGGCCCTCCCTGACTATGACGGGACGCTGGTGACGGCGGAGCGCGCCTCGAAGACCTATTCCCGGGCGGCGAAGGCCGTGAACACACGCCGGACCTATCGCTCGGCCGTGCGCTCCTGGTGCGCATGGGCAGCAGGACATGGCCTCCCTGCCCTACCCGCCCGCAGCGAGGATGTTGCTGCCTACCTGGCTGATCTTGCGCTGCAGAAGAAGCGACCCGCAACGGTCGACCTTCATCGCGCCGCACTGCGCTATCTGCACCATATCGCCCAGGTTCCCGTCCCGACATCCCATGCTCTGGTCTCCGAAACTGTTGCGGGCATTCGCAGGACGTCGACGGGAAGCACATCCCGTCAGGTCAAAGGGCTGACCTGGGATCTGCTGGGCGATGTTATCGAACAGATCGATACGAGCGAACTCGTGGGGATCCGCGACAAGGCTATTCTTCTGCTCGGCTTTGCCGGCGCGCTGCGGCGGTCCGAAGTGGCGGCGCTGTGCCTGGAGAACGTGGCGCTGGATGATGACGGGATGCGGATCCGGCTGGACCGCTCAAAGGGCGATCGTACCAGTCAGGGTGTCGAGGTAGCGATCCCGAGGGGGATTACCGGTCTCTGCCCGGTTCGCGCTTACGAGGCCTGGCTACGCGCGGCCAGACTGAACGACGCCAAGGGAGCTGTTTTCCGGCGCGTATGGCTACCGTCAACGTCTGAGCCCGGTGAGCCCCCTGCCCTGCCCTCCATGGGCACTGAGGCGCTGTCTGACCGCTCTGTGGCCAGGATCATCCAGAAGCGCTGCCTCGACGCAGGACTGACCGGGGATTTCAGCGGGCACAGCCTGCGACGCGGAGCGATCACGACAGGCGCGCGGGATGGCACCGATCTCGTCTCGCTCAAGCGCTTCTCCCGCCATCAGACCTTTGGCGTCGTGGAGAAATATATCGAGGTTGAGGATGCCATGACCAAACATCCTGGGCGGACCCGGTTTTAAAACGTTCTTACTCTGTGTGATTTGGTGAGGACTAAAAAGAGCCTTATCCCATTCAGATTGAGTGATTTGGTGAGATGACGAATATGGTAAAGTGCCGCTTTTCACATCTTGTTCCGTGTGATTTGGTGAGCATACTAATAATAGATTCACTAATAACCATTAGTTCGTCTCACCAGATCACACGAGAGCGGCTGTCTAGCCTACCCGCGCACTAAACAGCGCAGTTCTCCATGGCCATCCTCACCAAAACACACAGTTCTTTCCTTCGGCTTGTAGTTGGTTAGTGCCAGAGAGATGGCTCAAAAGGTTTGGACCACCCAAAAGACCGCCCTCACCAAAACACACACCTGCTTTCCTCAGATGATGTGCAATAAAAGCTTTCTGGGGATGCTCAAGGGCTAACAGTGTGACGATCATCCATAAGAGAGGTGGACCCCATTTTTCGGACAGGTGTCTAAGCTATAATCCGACCTGAGAGAGGGCGGGTTTTATGGGCAAGGTTACGCGCAAGAGGTATGCAGCGGAGTTCAAATCACGGGTTGCGCTGGAGGCGATCCGCGGGGAGCTGACGCTGGCGGAACTGGCTTCGAAACATGGTGTGCATCAGACGATGATTGCCCAGTGGAAGCGCCAGGCAGTCGAGGGCATGGCGGCAACCTTTTCGGGGCAGGCGGCGTCTGAGCCCCCGGTCAGCCCTGCTGATGTGGAGAAACTACACGCGAAGATAGGCGAGCTTCTCGTGGAACGGGATTTTTTACGCGATGCCTCTGCTCGGTTGGGCGTGATCAGAGGCGGCAGATGATTGACCCGAAGCGATCGCGTCTGCCGATCATCCGGCAATGCACGCTGCTCCAACTCAACCGGTCGGGCGTGTACTATCGGCCTGTGCCACAGAACGAGGCCAATCTGGCGTTGATGCGGCTGATCGACGCCCAGTTCCTGGAAACGCCGTATTATGGCTCGCGGCAAATGACATGGCATCTGCGCCGCCTGGGACATGAAGTCGGTCGCAAGCGGGTCCGGCGGCTCATGGCGATTATGGGGCTGCGGGCGATCTACCAGAAGCCACGCACGAGTGTGCCCCATCCAGAGCATCGGAAATATCCGTATCTGCTGCGGGATCTGGTCATCGACCGGCCCAACCAGGTCTGGTGTTCCGACATCACGTATATCCCCATGAAACGGGGATTTCTCTATCTCGTGGCGATCATGGACTGGTTCACGCGCAAGGTCCTGTCCTGACGTCTGTCGAACACGATGGATGCGGAGTTCTGTATCGAGGCGCTCCGGGATGCGCTGATGCGCTACGGCACCCCGGAAATTTTCAATACTGACCAGGGCTCACAATTCACGACGCCCCGTTTTACCGGGCTCCTGGAAGAGCGTCAGATCCGCATCAGCATGGATGGACGTGGGCGCTGGCTGGATAACGTGTTCATCGAGCGTCTGTGGCGGTCGATGAAATACGAATGCGTCTCCCTGCACGACTTTGAGACCGGATCAGAACTTCGAGTGGGGCTCACGAAATGGATCACCCATTATAACGGGCAGCGTCCGCACGCGGCACTGGCTGGACGCACGCCCGATGAGGCGTATCATGACGTGCCGACGCCCTCTGGTCCGGGGTTAACCCCGGACCAGAGGGCCAACAGCAGCGCCGTCAGAATGGCGGCATGACAACAACCGGGTATCGCTTATTCAAACCCAAAAACTGTCCAAACAGACGGGGCCATCTCTATGATCATGAGATTTTTTCATAGGTAAAGGTGATTAGCATATGGGATGCCTTAAGAGAAATAAATAATAATATGCTTTGGGATGAAGATATAAAAATAATGATTCCATTAAACTTGATAGGTGATTTCTTGTATATGGAGGTATCAAAGAGCCGGTAATGGGTGCGCTCTCTGCCTAGCTATCAGGTTGTGAGAGGTCATTGGGATGGTGTAGCGTGGGCGATCACTGCGTATACCCCTGGTTTGACGCTGCCTCCTGGAGTGATCGCTGATACATCAGATCCACCCACAAGCCCGCACCACACCTGGAGGGATCGAAGAACTGTTGGTTGATGTGCGTGGCCTGTGATTTCTGGGTTTTGGCGATTTGATTGACGGTTCTTGAGGTCGTTTTCGGTCTTCGTTTTGCGCAGATCCAGGGCTGTCTCCCGCTGGAGGACTACGCGCTCGCGCTGATCTGTTCAGGGAAGAGAAAGCGGCGCATGTTATAGACAATATTGGCCAGGCCGATCCTCATGGTGGCCCGGGTGATACCGATGGTTCGGATGAACAGTCCCGTGTCTGCGATTTCTGATCGGCAAAGACATGCTCGACACGAGATCGGACCACCGACTTTCCAGCATTCGATTTCTGGATATGGAGTGGCATAGGTTTGAGATGCGGTTTTTTCCTGTGAACCTTTGAGACAAAGCCCTGCTTTTCCATGAAGTCTTCGTTGGCTTTGGAGCGATACGCCGTGTCTGCCCAGACGCTTGAGGCCGTATTGGTTTTATCCAGCAGTCCTTCCCGAAGATCGTTTTTCTCTGCGTTCGTATTGCGCTGCTTTGGAGCAGCCACCAGCGTTGCATCCAGGATCTGGCCCGACATCGGCAGATAGCCCGCGTTCCGCAGGGTCGCGTCAAATCGGTCAAACAGTCTTTCAACGGCTCCTGCCTGGGTCAGGCGTTCACGGAACAGCCAGAGTGTTTTGGCATCCGGCACCCGATCTGAAAGCCCCAGACCAAGGAAACGCATGAAGGAGAGGTGATCGTTGATCAAATACTCTGTCCGTTCATCAGATAAATTGTTCAGCGTCTGGATCACCAGGATCCTGAACATCAGCACCGGATCGAACGGCGGACGCCCGCCCTTGCTTCCATCTGAATAGGCCAGTGCCTTCTCCAGATCCGGGCGGAACACTTCAAAATCCACAGTCCGGGAAAACACTTCGAGCTGATCGCCAAGCCCGCTCAACCGGGCAAGCCGCTCTTCAACATCAAAGAAACCAGTATACTTTATCATCCATTCCCTCAATCAACGCACGAGAAATGGAATCACACAGAGCAACTCAAAACCAGAGGGTTTTTCGAACCCTCCAAGTAGTCTTATTTTTGCCTTGCTAATGACGATATTTTTATGATTTATAATGAAAATTGTTTGAGTATTTTTTCACCTAAAAATGTTTCTATCAATCATTATCCATTTGGAGAATTTTCATGGCCACAAATATTTCCTCTTCAGGAACAAATCTTCCGCCCGATATTAATAATAGCCAAACCACGGTTTCCGGTGGAACGTGGATAGCGCAGCTTAATTCAAACGGAGAAACTGTATACACAAGCGGGGCAACGACTGTTGATGGTCCCATAAATTTATGGAACGCAAACTTAGAAATCACCAGCGGAGCAGTTGTTTCTGGGTTAGTTTCGGTCGCAACTTATGGAACTGCAACCGGGACTATAACAGTAGATTCTGGAGGATCTATAGAATCTTCATACGAAGCTAATGGTTATTTAAATATTTCATCTGGTGGGTCATCGTTAGATAATGTTTATGAATCGGTAGTTACTATTATATATTCTGGTGGTTCTTCTGTGAATGATTCTTACACAGAATCATATACAACAGGAACGACATCAGGAACGTTGAATGGTACCTCTTTTACTGGTGGAGACGGGGGTAGTAGCGTATATGTTTATGGCGGGGCATCGTTATCAAATCCAAAAGTGATTAATGAAAGTATAGTAATTAATTCAGGAACCAATTATAATTCCAGTGGGTACACAAATACTCCGCCCGATATTAATAATAGCCAAACCACGGTTTCCGGTGGAACGTGGATAGCGCAGCTTAATTCAAACGGAGAAACTGTATACACAAGCGGGGCAACGACTGTTGATGGTCCCATAAATTTATGGAACGCAAACTTAGAAATCACCAGCGGAGCAGTTGTTTCTGGGTTAGTTTCGGTCGCAACTTATGGAACTGCAACCGGGACTATAACAGTAGATTCTGGAGGATCTATAGAATCTTCATACGAAGCTAATGGTTATTTAAATATTTTATCTGGCGGGTCATCAATAAATAATAAGTATGAATCAGTTATTACCAACATATATGCTGGTGGATCTTCGGTGAATGATGCTTATACAGAATCATATCACGGATCGTGGACATCAGGAACATTGAATGGTACCGCTTATGCTGGTGGAGATGGAGGAAGTAGTGTAACAGTTGCTGCAGGAGCTTCTATATCGAATCCATCAATCATAAACGAAACTGTAACAATTAATAAATCTGCATCATTTGACCCATGCTTTCTTTCTGGGAGCCTTATCCGAACTCCAGATGGAGAAATCCCTGTTGAAGCCATCGTTTCAGGCGATAAAATTATTGCATATGTGGCTGGTTCAGAAGAAATTAGAGAGGTTATATGGACGGCTCAATCCCATTGTGATGTCCAGCCTCATCTTTCTGATGATCTAGCAGGTTATCCTGTTAGAATTCTACGAGGTGCTATAGCAGACGGTGTGCCATCAAAGGATATGCTGATCACAGCAGAACACTGTTTGTTATTAAATGGAAAATTTGTTCCAGCACGCATGCTTGTGAACAATCGATCAATATTTTTTGATAAAACTATAACATCATATGAATATTATCATATCGAGACAACGCAACACTCAGTCATCATGGCTGACGGAATGCTCACTGAAAGTTATCTTAATACTGCAAATCATCGTTCCTTCCATGTAAAAGGTAACGTGATTTCGTTAATTCCCCGCCATCAATTAACTTGGGCCGATGCCGCAGCTCCCCTAGATGTCTCGAGGGACTTTGTAGAGCCCTTATTTCGACAGGCGGAAGATCGTGCAATTGCTGCGAATCTTCCACAGAGAAGCGAAAATTCTAAATTAACAGAGGAAGCGGACCTTCATTTGTTAACTAACAGTGACGTATGCATTCGTCCCGTTCGTGAACATAATGGACATATGACGTTTGTTATTCCTTCAGGCGTGAAGTCTGTTCGTATCGTCTCGAATGCTAGCCGCCCTAGCGATGTCATCGGTCCATTTGTGGATGATCGTCGTTATTTTGGTGTAGCTGTCTGCGACATCACTTTCTTCGAGAATGGCATATCCCGGGGTATTACTACTCATCTAACGGATAAAGATTTAAGCGGTTGGAATACTCTAGAGTGGGAAGATTGCCGCTGGACGTCTGGGAGTGCTTTCCTACCGCTTGGAGAACGGAACCCAAACACTGCTGCTTTACTTGTCATCAATATTAGAAAAATGGGGCCTTATCTGGCAACAGATACAATTGAAGAGATGGACGGTTCTGTTTGTAAGGTGTCTTATCTATCATTATGAGCCATGGCTGATTGACGAATTGGAGGGTTTACTGGTGTTGCCTCCCACTGAATGACTACGCGCTCGCGCTCAATCTTTCGAGGAAGAGGCGCATGTTGTAGACGATATTGGCGAGCCCGATCCTCATGGTGACTCGGGTTATGCCGTCTGTTCGGATGAATAGTCCGGTCTGTGACTTTTGATCTGCAAAGACGTGCTCAACACAAAATGGAGGGTTCGAAGAACCCTCTGTTTTTGATGCTTTCTATGTGATTCCCTTCCTTCGGTTCTGCTTGAAGGAAGGGCGCTATGAAGCGGGCTGGTTTCTTTGATGTTGAAGAGCGGCTTGCCCGGTTGAGCGGACTTGGTGACCAGCTCAAAGCGTTTTCCCGGACTGTGGATTTTGAAGTGTTCCGCCCGGAACTGGAGCAGGCTCTGGCCTATTCAGACGGAAGCAAGGGCGGGCGACCGCCGTTCGATCCAGTGTTGATGTTCAAGGTTCTGGTGATCCAGGCGCTGAACAATCTGTCCGATGAACGGGCGGAGTATCTGATCAACGATCGCCTGTCGTTCATGCGCTTCCTTGGCCTGGGGCTTTCAGATCGTGTTCCTGATGCCAAAACACTCTGGCTGTTCCGTGAACGCCTGACCCAGGCGGGAGCGATC
>NZ_BEWP01000033.1 GCF_002723995.1 Gluconobacter kondonii
AGATAACCGGCGGTCCGCAGAGTGGCATCAAACCGGTCAAACAGTCTTTCAATAGCTCCCGCCTGGGCCAGACGCTCACGGAACAGCCAGACCGTTTTGGCATCAGGTACCCGGTCCGACAGTCCCAAACCAAGGAAACGCATGAAGGACAGGCGGTCGTTGATCAAATATTCCGTTCGCTCGTCGGACAGATTGTTCAGCGTCTGGATCACCAGAATCTTGAACATCAACACGGGATCAAACGGCGGTCGTCCACCTTTGCTCCCATCTGAATAGGCCAGAGCCTTCTCCAGATCAGGGCGGAACACCTCAAAATCCACAGTCCGGGAAAATGCCTCAAGCTGATCGCCAAGCCCTCTTAACCGGGCCAGCCGCTCTTCAACATCAAAGAAACCCGGCTGCTTCATCTGCCATCATCCCCAATCAACGCAGGAGAGATGGAATCACAGAGGAACCCTCAAATCCAGAAGGTTTTTCGAACCCTCCAGGTCTATAAACCTGATCACGCCAGACCGAAGAAGCAACCTCGTCGAAACCAACCGAGACCGCATCGTCCGTATAACCCAGAATAGCGGTAACCTGCTGGGTGATCGCATCCGCCAGACGCTGTTTCTGCTGCTCGGATTTACCTGGCCAAAGCTTCACGATGATATGCGGCATTGAGGATTCCTCACCAGGCCTGATTGGCTGGCCCTACTGTAAACTCGTTGATCGTTGTGTCTGCTGGGGCAGAAATCGCAAACGAGACTACGTCGGCAATACGTTCGGGTGGGATAGCATGCTGATCGTACAGCTTTTGCATGGCTGCAGCCGCCCCGGGATCAGAAATGCCGCCGAGCAATTCAGTTTTCACCGCTGCAGGATAAATCGTGGAGGTGCGAATATTGCTACCCTCCATGGCTGACTCCATACGAAGCACCTCCATGAAATCGCGAACGAACCACTTGGTGCCGCCGTAGATCGCGCTGCCAGGGTATGCTTTGAGACCGGCCACTGAGGAAACGGCAATGATCTGACCGTATTTCTGTGCCAGAAAATGAGGCATGGCGGCAGCAACGCCATTCAGAACGCCTTTGATGTTAATGTCGACGGCTGCATTCCATTCGTCCGTCTTCAAGGCGGATACGGGGGCTGTCGGCATCAGACCTGCGTTGAGGAAAATAACATCAAGACGACCGTATTTTTCTTTGGCCATGTTGACCAAAGCCTCATTATCACTCGGCTTCGTTACATCCGTCACGAGGTAGGTCGCTGTGCCGCCCTCGTCTTTGATAGCACTGACAATCTCCTTTAGACGCTCTTCTCTGCGCGCACCCAGGACAACTTTCGCACCCTGCCGTGCCAGAAGCCGCGCCGTCGCTTCGCCAATACCAGAAGATGCACCAGTGATGAGAACAACTTTATCTTTAATCATGATGTGTCACCCGTATAAATATTTGACTTATTGCCCGTATTGGTCGTCAGAGACGTGCTCGAGCCAGTCTACGACTTTCCCATTCTCGACTTCCTGAATCGCGATATGGGTCATGGCCGTCTCTGGAGCGGCGCCATGCCAATGTTTTTCACCTGGTTCGAAGAAAACCACGTCGCCAGGACGGATTTCTTCGACGGGGCCGTCCCATCTCTGTACGCGACCAACGCCTGATGTCACAATAATGGTCTGGCCCAGTGGGTGGGTATGCCAGGCTGTCCGTGCACCCGGTTCAAATGTCACGTTTGCACCCTGAACACGATCGGGAGCGGCGGGGTTGAAAAGCATATCAACCCGGACCGTGCCTGTGAACCAGTCTCCGGGCCCTTTGAAAGACGGCTTGTGACCTACGCGGAAGATTTCCATAAAAATTTCCTGTGTTTCGCTGTGAGGCCGGACGAGGCCTTGTGCCGAACACGATAAGGGATCTTGCTGCACTCGATTAGAGCATATAACGTGCATGAACCTTTGAAATAAGCTCAGCAATGCCACGCGATCATATCAATGAACTGACGGCTTTTCTCGCGGTTGCCAGGGAACGAAGCTTTACGCGAGCCGCTGCCGAGCTCGGTGTCACGCCTTCAGCCTTGAGCCACACGGTGAGAGGACTTGAGGAAAGGCTCGGAGTTCGCCTGCTGTCTAGAACGACCAGAAATGTTGCAACTACCGATGCCGGAGAGCAGCTTCAAAAGCGTGTCGGGCCCCTTCTTGAACAGGTCTCTACCGAACTCGACTCAGTTGCGTCTCTTGGTAGCAAGCCTGCCGGATCAATTCGTATCACATGCACCGATGCGGCCATAGAACTGGTGTTTCGACCTAAACTTCTCGAATTTCTCCAACAATACCCCGACATCAACATCGAATTCAGCATGGATTACGCTTTTGTTGATATCGTTGCAGAACGCTTTGATGCAGGAGTCCGTATCGGGGAAGCCATCGAGAAAGACATGGTCGCGACGCGTGTGGGCCCCGACTGGCGCTTTTGCGTCGTAGGATCACCGGATTATTTTCACCGTCATCTGCCCCCTGCAACGCCTCATGATTTGCGCCGTCATAACTGTATTAATATGCGGATGACGACTGCTGGAGGAAACCTGAAGTGGGAGTTTCGTGAACCGACAGGACGCGAAATCGCATTTCGTGTGGCAGGACAAACAACGTTTAGCAACTCTATGTTGGTCCTCGGTGCTGCTATTGATGGGATTGGGTTGGGCTACGTTCCTTATGATCTGGCAAAGCCCGATATTGAAATGGGACAACTGGTTGAGGTGCTTTCTGAATGGAGCTTAGAGTGTGAAGGCCCCTATCTGTATTATCCCAGCAGGCGATTACACTCACCAGCTTTTGCAGCGTTGGTAGAAGCCATGAGATATCATCTTCCCGTTTCTTAGAAATAATACCGTCATAACTGAGGAACAAATTTTTAAGGGATTTGCGCCATCTTCCATAGTGTGTCGCGTATCCAGCAGTGCGCCTGATCGTCTCCATAGGATCCATGCCAGATCATGTCGATCCTGACATCTGTGAGTGCTACAGGAGGCGGACTGGTCGTAAGATTGAAGATCTTTGCCAGCATTTGCGCAGGGCGGCTGTGCATGGTCGCTATCACGGGAGCCTGCACGAGCAAAGGAGCAACGCTCATAAATCTTGGCGTTGTCAGGGCAATTGAGCGGCTCAATCCCAGGAGCGCCAAGGCCTTATCAACCACACCATGCTCCCCAGGTCGCAAGCTTGTCAGCAGATGTGGGAATTTAAGAAAATCGTCGAGAGAAAGTGGTGTTTTTAATTTTGTGATATTAGAATTGAAGAGAACCAGATATTCATCCCGCATTAAAAGACGGCTTTTATGGTGGGTTTGTGCACCACTGAAGGGTCCTATACCAATCGCGAGATCGATTTTATTTTCATCCAGCGTATTGAGGACGGATTCAGGATCAACGTTATGTAGGCGCAGGCGAATTCCTGGAGCCTTTTCCTGAAGGTACGCTAGAAATCGAGGCATCAGAAGCATTTCGATACTGTCTGGGACTGCAATCCTGAAAAGACGTTCAGCTGTGGCTGGATCAAATGGTGTTTCACGCCCCAACAAAGCCTGAAGACTACTGAGGGCCTCTCGCACGGGTAGGCGGAGAGCTTCTGCGCGCGGGGTGCGTCGCATGCCGCCCGCATGTCGTGTCAACAGTTCGTCTCCAAAAAGAGTTCGAAGACGCCCTAAATTATGGCTCATGGCAGATTGGCCGATCCCCATCAGCTTTCCAGCTTTTGTCACACTTCCCGTTTCCAGAAGAGCATCCAGAGCGATCAGAAGATTCAAATCGAGCCCAGCCAAATTGATATGATCGATACCCACCATTGACCTCATTTGTTTGTTTGATCCTGGCTGTTCTCTTATCTTCTGGCAACGGCTCTGGGGCAGATAAGCCAGTCAATCAAAAAGAGTCAGGGGAGGGGAAGCATGGCGTTTATATCGCCCGATACGAAGGCTGTTTCCGACGCTCTGTCGACAATCGTGACTGAGATTTCTTATGCCTTACACTCTGTACGTATTGAGAACTGTAAAAGGGCAGCACGCATGATCGCATCTGCGCCGCGCCTGTATTTTGCAGGTGCCGGTCGCAGTGGCATTGGGATGGGAATGAACGCAATGAGGTTCATGCATCTCGGACTGAAGGTCCACATGCTGTCTGAATCAACGGCACCGGCCGTAAGTTACGGAGATGTCGTAATTATTCCGTCAGGATCCGGGAGCACGGACAGTATGCTCGCGATCGCTCGTAAAGTGGTCCGTGCGGGAGCAGATGTGATTGCCCTGACCACAGCAGCGGACAGTCCCTTGAGCCAGATCGCGACTGTCTCGATCATCATAGATGCTGCTGGGAAGCAAAGTTCACATAGAGGATCCACGGTTCAGTACGCCGGGTCGCTGTTCGAACAGGCGGCCATTCTGGTTCTGGACAGCCTCTTTCATGCCATCTGGCAGGCCAACCACCTCGAAAAGGACGTGCTTTGGGCCCGTCACGCAAATTGGGAATAATGTCATGAAACTTCAGATTGCTTTGGATCTTCTGCGCACGCGAGATGCTCTCCTTCTGCTGGGAAAGGTTGCGCCATATGTTGATATTATCGAAATTGGTACACCGCTCGTCAAAGCAGAGGGTTTAGCGGTTCTCAGGGCTATCAAGACTGCTTATCCAGAGAAAGAACTCTTCGCAGATTATAAAACAATGGATGCCGGGGAGCTTGAAGCCACCATGGCGTTTGAAGCGGGGGCTGACTCCGTTGGCGTGCTGGCCCTTGCGAACGATGCTACGATCGCAGGTGCCGTTAAAGCCGGACATACGTATCAAAAACGGGTCGTTGCTGATTTGATTGGTGTGCCTCCACAGAACCGTCTCTCCCGGATTTCCGAACTAAAAGATCTGGGGGTTTCTCACGTCGAACTCCATGCGGGATTGGATGAGCAATCTTTACCTGGGTACAGCATTGTTGATCTGCTCAAGACAATTTCCGGAAGCGTGCTTCCATTCGCCGTAGCGGGTGGGATCAATGCTTCTACAATCGTGACAGTTCGGGATGCAGGTGCCGAAGTTGCTATCGTGGGAGGGGGAATCTATGGCGCGGAGGATCCTCAGGACGCAGCCCGAAGACTGCGCAGTGCCATCAAATGAAGCAATAAAATAATTAAGGAGCTGAACATGAAGTCACGGGCTGCTGTTGCTTTTGAAGCAGGGAAACCGCTTGAAATTGTCGAAATTGATGTTGCGCCTCCCCGTAAAGGAGAGGTGCTCATTCGGATAACGAATACTGGCGTCTGTCATACAGATGCGTTCACCCTGTCAGGCAATGATCCGGAGGGGCTTTTCCCAGTTGTGCTGGGGCACGAGGGCGCTGGCATTGTCGTCGAGGTTGGCGAAGGTGTCACAAGTGTTGCCCCAGGAGATCATGTGATCCCGCTTTACACGGCGGAGTGTGGGAAATGCGAGTTTTGTCTGTCTGGGAAAACCAATCTTTGCATTGCTGTTCGTGCCACTCAGGGCAAAGGTGTGATGCCTGACGGAACAACGCGTTTTTCGTATAATGGTCAGCCTCTGTATCATTATATGGGCTGCTCGACGTTTAGCGAATATACGGTTGTTGCAGAAGTTTCGTTGGCTAAGATCAATCCTGAGGCCAATCCCGAACACGTCTGCCTTTTAGGGTGCGGTGTCACGACGGGTATTGGCGCAGTGCATAATACAGCCAATGTTCAGCCGGGGGATTCCGTTGCTATCTTCGGCCTGGGCGGTATTGGTCTTGCTGCGGTTCAAGGGGCACGGCAGGCGAAAGCAGGGCGCATTATTGCCATTGACACCAATCCGGAAAAATTTGCGTTAGCACGCCAGTTTGGTGCTACAGACTGCTTGAACCCCAAAGATTTTGATCGGCCAATTCATGAGGTGCTGATCGAGATGAGTGGCTGGGGCATCGATCATACGTTCGAATGTATTGGCAATGTCCATGTCATGCGCTCAGCCTTGGAAGCCGCGCATCGTGGATGGGGACAATCTATTGTTATTGGTGTCGCTGGAGCAGGGCAGGAAATCTCGACACGTCCCTTCCAACTGGTCACAGGACGTGTCTGGAAAGGCTCTGCTTTCGGTGGTGTCAAAGGTCGCTCCCAGCTCCCTGCCATGGTCGAAGACGCTATGAAGGGAGACATTGAGCTTGCGCCTTTTGTCACCCATACCATGCATCTGGATCAGATTAACAAGGCTTTTGATCTCATGCATGAAGGAAAATCTATTCGGTCGGTTATTCACTTCCATTGAGGGAATAGGTGGACCCGTCTGTCCGGACAATTTTAGGCTTGAATAAGCTGGAGGGTTCGAAAACCCCTCTAGTTTTGAGTTTCTCTGTGTGATTCCAGTTCTCCTACATTGATTGAGGGCGTGGATGATGAAGCAGGCTGGTTTCTTTGAAGTTGAAGAGCGGTTGGCCCGGTTAAGCGGGCTTGGCGATCAGCTCGAAGCATTTTCCCAGACTGTGGATTTTGAGGCCTTCCGCCCTGATCTGGAGAAGGCTCTGGCCTATTCAGACAGGATCAAAGGCGGCCGTCCCCCGTTCGATCCGGTGCTGATGTTCAGGATCCTGGTCATCCAGACGCTGAACAATCTGTCCGACGAGCGAACGGAATATCTGATCAACGACCGCCTGTCCTTCATGCGTTTCCTCGGTCTAGGACTGTCGGACCGGGTGCCCGATTCCAAAACGGTCTGGCTGTTCCGTGAACGCCTGACATAGGCGGGTGCGATCGATGGGCTGTTTAACCGGTTTGAAGCGACCCTGCAGAACGCCGGTTATCTGCCGATGTCAGGCCAGATCCTGGATGCAACATTGGTAGCCGCTCCAAAGCAGCGCAATACGAATGCTGAGAAAGCCGACCTCCGGGCAGGGCGTATTCCTGAAGACTGGCAGGACAAGCCGTCAAAGCTGTCGCACAAGGATCGCCATGCGCGCTGGACACTGAAGTTCACCAAAGCAAAGCGGCAGGATGATGGGACGATCCCGTCAACGGATCTGGCCACTCCATATCCAGCGGTCCAATGCAGGAAAGTCCGTGATCCGATCCCGCGTCGAGCACGTCTTTGCCGATCAGAAATCACAGACAGGGCTGTTCGTCCGAACTTTCGATATTACCCGGGCCACCATGAGGATCGGGCTCGCCAATATCGTCTACAACATGCGCCGCTTCCTCTTCCTGGAGCCGATCAACGCGAGCGCGTAGTCATCCAGCGGGTAACAGCCCCCAATCTGCTCAAAATGCAGACCGGATGCCATCGCAGAATCAGAACCAAGGCACATCAACAAACGGTTCTTCGATCCCTCCATATGGACAACAGCCCAAAGTATTTCGCGAAAGCCAGATCCGCGAGCTTGAACAACGGATTGAAATCGTTATCGCAGAGGCAGAAGAACTCTCCGCCAAAGCACAGCTTCTCCGTTCCATTCCTGGTATCGGCCCGGTATCAGTCGTCATGCTTCTCGCAGAAATGCCAGAGCTCGGCCGCATGACAGCGACAGAAGCCGCTGCCATGACCGGACTTGCGCCAATGGCTCACGATAGTGGTGCAATGTGCGGAAAACGTGTCATTTCAGGGGAAGGAAGATCTCTCCACCACGTGCTGTTCCAGGCAGGATTAACAGCTGCCTGCCATAATCCTGTTCTGAAAGCTGCCGCCGAACGCATGAAACAGCGGGGTAAACCACATAAACTGATGATCGTCGCTATCGCACGGCGTCTCGTCACAATCGCTATCCTCAAAACCGGAGTGCCATAGCGCATTAGCTCCGCCGCTTAGACACAGTTGCGGGTTTATTTATATCCTTGAAATAATTTCGACAAAATTACACGGTTTGTGATTGCTATCTAGCTGATATTTTAAAATATCATCCCACCCATCTTTGACTGCGCCTGGTGATCCGGGAAGCGCAAATAGTAATTTCCCACGGGACACTCCCGCCATGGATCTAGATTGTATTGTAGAGGTCCCTATCTTTTTATAAGACAACATTCGAAACAGCTCTCCAAAACCGGGAATGTATTTATCTAAAACCAGATCGAATGCTTCCGGAGTGACATCTCGTTTGGTTAATCCAGTTCCTCCTGTGGTAATTATAACATCAACATCCTTATTATCGATCATGATATTGAGCGCGTCAGTAATTCGATTGATATCATCTATTTCAATCGACCTAGCCGCAAGAACGTGCCCTGCCTCCATGACTCTGTCGGCCAAGATCTTACCAGAAATGTCGGTTTCTAAATTCCGGCTATCTGAAATAGTCAGAATTGCAATCCGAACGGGTATAGAGTTGTTCAAGTTATTATCTTTCCACTTTTATTCCGGACGCGACTTTAGCTTCCCCGTCTCAAGTTCATCCGCAAGAGCATCAGCGTGATACACTATCCTCAACGCAGCCATGATGGCACTTGTATCCGTGGAAACAGCACGATTGCGCTCGATGTCGTAATAAAGATCGCCCGCCAGGCTATCGAGGTTACCGTCAAAAATCAGGCCAACGACATCGCCTTGACGGTTAATAACAGGGGAGCCTGAATTGCCGCCGACAATGTCATTGGTCGACACATAATCAAGCTTCGTAGAGAGGTTTAGATGTGGCTTCGCATCCAACCAGACTTGCGGCAGACGGAACGGATCACTGCCCGTTGCATGTTTGTACATCCCTGCAAAATCCGTGAAGGGTGCAATGACCTTTGCGCCATCCTGGAAGCCTTTGACTGTGCCGTAAGACAGTCGCGGCGAGAACGTGGCATCCGGATAAAGTGTATCAGCCTTTCCTTCTGCCTGAGCACGCGCAAACTGGGCCCGTGCAATCGTACCCTGGGCTTCGTGCATCGGTGCTTCAATCTGGTCACGGCTGCGATTGCGGATCGTGTCCAGAACCGGCTGTAAGTGACGTGCCAGAACGATCATTGGATCTTTGGATGATTCAATGGCTTTGACGCCACCTTTGTAAAGCGCAAGACGCTCTGCGGGATCCGCCAGTTTCGTGCCCTGTATCAGTTCTACGGCGCGCTCATCCGGGCTTTTTGTTCCCAGAATCAGATGGACCGCTGCATCATCCTCACCCAGTATCTGGCGCATGGTCGTCATACCTAACGCCAAAGTCGTAGTTTCCAATTCAGTATGCACCGGCACTTTCGCCGCGATCTCGGTTTCAAGTGCGGCTAATTCCGCATCATGGTAACCGGCCCGACGCTCTGTATCTGGCTTCTTTCGTTCATGCGCTGCTGACACCAGCATAACAGCATCCCCCAGCAGACCATGGACTGTGCGTGTTATGGCAAAATCATGCTCATAATACTGACGCTGCACAGCAAGAGCGGCTTCTACTTTTTTGTACGGCTCACCATAAGTCTTGCGACGTTCTGCGTCTGCGTCAATCCACGCCTGAAGGGCTTGATCTTCCGTCTTGCGCTTTTCTATTACTCCAGGTTCACGCAAAGCCTTTGCTGTGCCAGACAGGGATTTCAGTGCGTTTTGAACACCGAAAAGCGTATTTTGTGCGTCAATTAAGTGGGCCTTGCTTTCTCTGGAATACTGCCACAGCGCTCCTTCAAGGGTCGAATAAGCAGCAATAATGGTTGGCAGACTGACATCTCGTTGAAATGCCAATGCGCTGGCCGGAAGCGAGCGTTGTGTGCGTCCTGGGTTTCCGGATGTGAAGACCAGATCACCAGCCTTGGGGCCCTTTGGATCGAATTTAAAAAACGGCGTATGAACCGGCTTGCCGTCTTCAAACACCCGCAGCATCGATAGATCAATATCATACCGCGGGAATGTAAAGTTATCGGGATCACCACCAAAGAATGCTATATCCTGATCCGGCGCCATCACGAGACGGACATCCTGATAACGGCGGTAGCGATAAAGCGCCGTCTGTCCACCATGATAGAGTGTCACGACATCGCAACGCCAGTGTGAGGCATCACCCACCGCGCATTCCTTGGTCAGGACACTATTGGCAACCTGCAAAGCCTTGGCATATTCCGCGCCATGTTTTCCTGCGGTCATTTCTGCGACACGACCCGTTACATCTTTCACCTGATCCAGACGATCCAGTTCCATTCCCGGACACTGAGGCTCTTTTGAGACCTCTCGAGCCGAGAAACCATCATGGAAATAATCGTGATTTTTGTCAGACAGATCCGTGAGACACGTATTGGCACAATGATGATTTGTCATCACCAAACCATCACCTGATACGAACGAGGCAGAGCAGCCTTCCGCCAAGCGTGCCGAAGACTGAATGACATGGTTAATCCATTCGACAGAGGGTTCAAACCCATATTGCTGCTTCATCTGACGCACAGGCAAATGATCAAACGTCCACATGCCTTCTTCAGCCTGAGCAGATCCAATAAACGCAGGAATAACCGCAAACAAAATTGATTTTTTTCTCATAAATAAACCCAATTGAAGGACCTTAAAGATACGGAAATATAAATTTTCTTAACGTTTTACATTGTAATAATTCCTGTTCCCTGTTTAACGAATTGTAGTTTGTTAATTCGCGTTGAAAACTTTATTTTTGGTCGCTACCATTACGTTATAACATAACAAATAGCCTTACC
>NZ_BEWP01000034.1 GCF_002723995.1 Gluconobacter kondonii
ATCAGGCCAGATCCTGGATGCAACGCTGGTCGCAGCTACAAAGTCGCACCATACCAACGCTAAGAAAGCCATGCTGCGCGCGAAACGCTCATCCGTGAATTTCCAAAAGGGCTATCAGGCTGGGTTAGCGTAGCCTTCAGTCTAAAAAACCAGGCTAACTCTATTCAGGGATGAATCAGTCGCAGCATTCCTTGGTATTGATGGGACGCCTCACAAATTTGTAGAAAGACATTCAATTATTAAAATAGAAATTAATTACGTCAAACGTAATAGTTATTTACGTCAATTAGATCTAGAATACATAGGGGGATGTATTAAGTTGAATGAAAGAAGGGCAGTAAATATCACGGGGTAGGAATGAAAAACTCACTTCATGTGAAGGAAACACCGTCAATGGAGCTTGCGGAGCAAATCATTGGAACGTGGCAACTTGTTTCTTACCAAGTGGAATTGCAGGCCACGGGTGAATTTATAGACGCAATGGGTGACCACCCCCGTGGTCGAGTGATTTTTACAAACGATGGTTGGATTGCCTTTAACCTTGAGGGCACCGGCCGGGAGCCGGCGCATAGCGATGCGGAACGCTCTCGTTTAATGCAAACTTTGGTTGCTTATATTGGTCGCTATCGTATTGAAGGCAATCAGTGGGTCACGACGGTACAAACTGCATGGGCTCCTGAATGGGTGGGTACGGAACAGCGTCGTACTGTCAAAATTGAGGGTGATACAGCTCAGGTTGTGACTCCGTGGCGAAAAATGCCTAATTGGGCAAAAGATCAAATGTCGCGCAGTATCATTAAATTCGTCCGTGCACACTAGAAACAGTTATCGATATGTATCGGAACTCAGATGATATTTCGATTTCTCTTCTTTCGGGATCTGACCTTGAAAGAAAGAAACACGATATCATCGATTTTTTAGCGACCGGGGATCTGCGTATCGATGATCAAGTTACGACGTTCGTAGTTGCCTTGAGCCAGGATAATGAACGGATTGTCGCTTGTGCTGGATTGGACAAGAATGTTGTTAAATGTGTTTGCGTTGACAAGCAGCTTCGTGGTTCTGGTCTGAGTGTGCGCCTTGGTACAGAAGTTATAATGCAAGGATTGTCTAAAGGTTACGATGACCTTTTTTTATTCACAAAATATATAAATTCTAGGATTTTTGATGGATGGGGATTTAAGTCCCTAGTTGAAATTCCAAATGTAGTCTCGTTTATGGATTATGATTCTACGCAGTTAGAATATTATCTTGATACTTTGAAATCAACCTTAAGGGCAGGAGAGCGTATAGGAAGCATAGTAATGAATGCTAATCCTTTCACAAATGGCCATCGATATTTGGTAGAGCAGGCGTCTAAAGAGTGTGATTGGGTACATGTTTTTCTAGTACGAGAAGATGTCTCCTTTTTTTCGTATGACACTCGCCTCACTCTCGTCAGAGACGGAGTTTCCGATTTAAGAAATGTCGTTGTTCATGAGGGTTCTGATTATATTATTTCTCACGCAACATTTCCTCAATATTTTCTTAAAAAGGACGAAGAAATCACGGAACAAGCATCTGCAATCGATGCCTTAATGTTTCGGAAATATATCGCGCCATCATTAAATATAAATATCAGGTATGTTGGGACAGAGCCAACGGACAAAACAACAGCTATGTACAACGTTGTTTTGAAGAAGTTCTTAGAAGATTGCTCTTATTCAGATAAGAAAATCGAATTAAAAGAGATAGAAAGAGTAAAATTTCAAGATATAGCTGTATCGGCTTCTCGTGTAAGAAGCCTAATTCAGGAAAATAGATATAGAGAAACTGCGGATTTGGTTCCAAAGTCAACATATCTATATCTCAACAAATTCTTTGTGAATGAAAAAGAAGAAAGGAAATCGTGTCATGAAAATTAACAAACGTGGTATCGCAGGCACGCTAGAGTCTAGTGATGTCATGGTGGTAATTAATCCCCATGATTCTCAAGAAATAAAATTGATTGTGCAGAGTAAAGTTGAAAAACAATTCGGTTCTTCGATCAGAAAAACAGTCAAAGATACACTCACAAAATGCGGTGTTTTGTCAGCAGTAGTTGACGTGAGAGATCAGGGTGCGTTGGACTGTGTAATCAGAGCGCGTGTTGAAGCCGCTGTTTACCGGGCTTCTGACGAAAAAACCGTAAAATTTGGAGATCTGTCATGAGACTTCGCCGTAGTATGATGTTCATTCCAGGAGCTAACGCTGGAATGTTGTCTAATTCATATATCTACAAACCTGATTCAGTGATGTTTGATCTGGAAGACTCAGTGAGTTTGACAGAAAAAGATAGTGCACGTTTTCTGGTATTCAATACATTAAAAGAAAACTTGTATGGCGATATTGAAACTGTTGTTCGCATTAACGGGGTAGAAACGCCGTTTTGGGAAGACGATCTTGATATGGCCGTAAGAGCAGGTGTGCAGATTGTTCGCTTGCCTAAAACAGAAACTGTAGAAGAAGTCAAAGAGCTCGAGCAACGTATCGCAAAAATTGAAAAAGATTGTGGACGCACAATCGGCGATACAAAAATTATGGCCGCTATTGAATCTGCTTGTGGCGTCGTAAACTCAGTCGCCATTGCAAAATCGACACCGCGTATGGTGGCAATTGCTTTGGCGGGTTTTGATTACTTGGTTGACATGCAGACCTCCCGGAGCTCAGGCAGTGAGCCCGAGCTATTTTACGCACGAGCTGCAGTACTGCATGCTGCCCGAGCAGCAAAAATTGACGCATTCGATGTCGCTTATGGAAACGTCAATGATGAAGAGGGATTTTTACGCGAAGTCGAGATTGCAAAAAATCTTGGGTATAACGGGAAATCGCTGATTCATCCTCGCCAAATCGAGCTCTTACACAAAGCATATGCTCCGGCCCAGAAAGATGTCGATCACGCTAGAAAAGTTGTCGCGGCAGCTGAAGATGCCGAAAAAAAAGGTCTTGGGGTCATTTCACTTGATGGAAAAATGATTGATCCGCCGGTTGTGCATGAAGCGCAGCGTGTACTTCTCCTAGCTGAACATTCTTGAGGAGGAAAGAAATGGCTTACAATAAAAAAGCAGCCGAAGATTATGCGGCAAAGAATAATATCCCAGCTTTTAAAGGAGTTTTCGCTAATTCTCCGCAGCTGGAAGACATTACGACGAAACAGAAGCGTAAGTTAAAGCCTTCTCTTGAGGACGTTATAAAGTCTTCAGGTCTAAAGAATGGCGGTACGATTTCTTTTCATCATGCCTTTCGCGAAGGCGATAAAGTAGTTTTGCAGGTTGTAAAAAAACTTGCCGAAATGGGCTTTAAAGATCTCACCATTGCTCCCAGTTCGCTGTTGAATTGTCACGATGGACTTCTTGAATTTATTAAATCGGGCGTGATTGCGAAAATCTTTACGTCAGGCCTGCGTGGTGAGTTGGGAGAAGCTATTTCTAAGGGGATCATGAACACACCCGTTCAGATTCATTCTCATGGTGGGCGTGTTCATCTTATTCAAACGGGCGAAATTTCAATTGATGTGGCTTTTCTGGGCGTTGCATCATCAGATGAGTTTGGAAATGCGAATGGAAGTCATGGTGAGCTAAGCTGTGGATCGTTGGGGTATGCAAAGGTTGACGCTGCATACGCACGCTATGTTGCGGTCTTAACACAAGATATAGTGGAATTTCCGAATTATCCAGCAAGCCTCTCTCAAGACCAGGTAGACGCGGTTGTGCAGGTTGACGAAGTAGGAGACCCATCTCTCATCAGTGTTGGCGCAGCTCGGCTTACAAAAAACCCTCGAGATCTGTTGCTGGCACGAATTGCGGCATCTGTCATTGAGAATTCAGGTTATTTCAAAGCAGGATTTTCTCTTCAAACAGGATCCGGTGGTGCTGCAACTGCAACTACCATCTTCTTGGGAGAGAAGATGATTGAAAAGAATATTAAAGCCAGTTTTGCGCTTGGCGGTGTAACGGGTTCTATCGTTGATTTGTTAAAAAAAGGCATGATTGAAGCGATTGCTGATGTACAGTCCTTTGACGTCGACGCAGCTCAGTCATTAAGAGATAACCCAGCTCACACCGAAATTTCCGCGAATGAATATGCAAATCCTTCGTCAAAGGGTGCATACGTCGATCGTATAGATACTGTTTTGCTAAGTGCGCTTGAAGTAGACACCGATTTTAATGTTAACGTGCTAACTGGCTCAGATGGCGTACTACGTGGGGCTTCTGGCGGGCATTGTGACGTTGCTGCAGCTGCAAATTTGACGGTTATTGTTACGCCTCTTCTTCGAGCAAGAATGCCCTGTATTGTTGATTGTGTGAATACGGTGGTCACACCAGGAAAAACTGTCGACGTAGTGGTGACGGATCATGGGATCGCCGTTAATCCGAATAATGTAGATCTCAAAAAACGCCTCGTAGATGCGAGACTTCCTGTTACAACTATTGAGGAGCTTCAGAAAAAAGCTATTCTCCTCGCCGGAAAACCTGATCCTATTCAGTACACAGATAAAGTAGTTGCTGTAGTCCGCTATCGCGATGGAAGTGTGATGGATATCGTTCGTCAGGTTGCGTCGTAAGACGATAGCGCGGAGACCTGATGAAATGACAGAAGGTCCTGAGATTTTTGATTCTATCCTGCGAGCGCGCGAAGAGCGCGCTCGCAGGCAGTTATTTATTTTGAGACGCTTCGAACGCCCGATTATTTCGGTAACGGTTGTTTCTCCAGGGAGTGATAAATGTTCCCCTATCATAATGAAAATATTTTCCGAAGCGCGTAAGAGTATTTGCTCTACTGTTAAAAGTTCGGGCTCACGTGTTTTGCTGGAAGAAGCAAGTGTAAGCTCGTCGGGGCCGGAGGCGATTTTTGTGGTATCGGCTTTGTCTCAAATCGATATCAAGAAAATGACTATGCTATTAGAGGAAACGCATCCTCTCGGCAGGTTGTGGGATCTGGATGTTATCGCACCAGATCAATTTTCCCTTTCTAGAGAAAATTTTGATTTCCCCGCGCGTAGATGTCTCTTGTGTTCCGATATTGCAATGAATTGTGCGAGAAGTAGAAAACACTCCATAGAGGACCTTCGTAGAGAGATGAAGCGGATTTTTTTTCTCTTCGAAAAGGAGAAAAAAAATTGATTACGTCAGAGAAGATATCCCAAATAGCACGATGTGCTTTGCTTAAAGAAATTAATCTTTCGCCTAAGCCAGGGCTGGTCGATCGTTTTGATAACGGTGCCCATTCAGATATGGATCATGCTCTATTTTTAGAGAGCATAGATGCAATAAGTCCTTTTTTTTCGTTATTTTATGAATCCGGCTGTGCGTCGACGTCTTCGAAAGAGGCGCTTAATGATTTGCGTAAAGTCGGCGTGAAATGTGAAAATGCAATGTTTTCCGCGACTAATGGAGTCAATACCCATAAAGGTGGGATTTTCGCTCTTGGTCTTTTATGTGGTGCATCAGGAAGATTAATTTCTAACAATCAGGAATGTACTATAGAAAACGTCTGCATCGAAGTAAGCCGGATCTGCGACGGGTTATTGCACAATGATTTAAGATCGGGAAATGAAAGATGCGCACCCCCTACAGCGGGGCAGCTTATTTATCGACAATACGGCTTCGGTGGTGCACGAGCTGAAGCAGAATCTGGCTTCTTAACCGTTCAACGTTATGCGCTTCCCGCTTATCGCGATGCCTTGTGCGATGGATACTCCGCAGTTGAATCCGAGTTAATTTCGCTTATTTCTTTAATATCAAACAATAATGACACAAATGTTATTTCAAGATCCGGAATATATGGATTGAACTACGCTAAGGTTTTCTCCAAAAAAGCTTTAAATACTTTGCGGGAAAAAGGTTTTGGAAATTTTGAAACAGAGGTTTCTGAGATGAATACTGCATTTATTTCACGGAATATCAGCCCAGGTGGAAGTGCCGACCTTTTGTCCGTGATGTTATTTCTTGTTGATTTCGAGCGTTATTTCTTGAATGGAGAGAGCGTATGTTAGAGATTATTTGCGGAGCTATTTTCCCGATTGTAGTATCGATGATGCTCGGATATCTCGGTGCTTCTATGGGTATGTTTGATCGCGATCAAGCAACTGCGATAAATCGAATGGTACTTAAATTTGCACTTCCAATGGATTTATTTGTTGGAATTTCTAAAATTGATCGTACGCAAATTTTACATTCTGGTAGTTTTGCAGCAATTATTATTTTCTGGATGATTGGCAGCTTTTTTATAACCTATTGGATTTCGCGTTTTGTTTTTAAGCGATCAGTGTCGCTTGCGACACTTCAGGCTTTGGCTATCGGAAATCCGTCGGTCCCATTTGTGGGATCTGCTGTTTTGGGATTTCTTTTCGGTGGGAAAAGTGCGCTTGCCGTTTCTTTGGCGAGCTTAACAATAAATGTTATTCTTATTCCTGTAGTATTTTTTTTACTGTCTAGTGACAATAAGGAGACTATGGGGAATGGCGAGAATTGGGTTTCTCATTTGAAAAATGCGCTAAAACAACCTGTCGTTTTAGCACCACTCTGCGCATTTATCTGGGTTTTATCAGGTATTCCGATTCCAAGATTACTTGATATTTCTTTCATAATGCTTGGAAAGACAACTGGCGGAGCTGCGATGTTCGCAGCTGGCATTTTACTTTGCCTTATGAAACCAATGATCAACAAGATGGTCATTACATCGGTATTTTTCAGAAATATCGCAGCACCTATGGTCGCATGGGGGTTAGCTATTGCTGCACACCTTTCTCCTTTTTACTTAAGGGAAGCAGTATTAACATTTGCTATGCCTTCAGCATCAGTGATAGTGATTTTATCAAATCAAATTAAAAAAGGTGAGAGAGAGGCCGCATCAACCGTATTCTTTTCTACAGTGGTGTCCATATTCACGATGGGAGCACTCATAGCTCTCACATCGTGAATAAATAAAGATTTGGCAATTATTACGATGAAAAAATCTTTTTTCATTTTTTCATTTTTGTCTTTTTTTATTTCAACATCCGTATCGTTCGCCCAGACCAATTCAGGAATATCTGAATTGGTCAATGAATTAAAAAAACAAGATAAAAGAATTAGATATTTAGAAAAAGAAATTATTGAACTGCAAGGGCATTCCTATCAAAAGCAGAAAGTAAAAAATAATTATAATGATCATTCAATATTAGACATTCCATATTATAAGCAGAAGAAGTTTAGGTCTGTTAAAATTTCACATAGAGAAATTAATAATAATTATATAAATTTCCCATTGGTTGCATCTCCTCCAGGAACATTTGGAGCCGTCTCAAATATGCCTTCAAATTCCGGTTCTATTTTGGGTATATCATCACAAATACCAAATAGAACTACTGAGTTTGATGGTTTAGTATTAAAATGGGGAAAAGGTTTACCATCGTTCTCGACGCCTGATGGCAATTATAGCTTCAGAGTTCGTGGTCGAATATTGGCAGATTATGGTGCGTCGTTTTCGAGCCGCTTTCCGCAACAAAATATTTCAAGAACAATACTTCGCGCGGCTAGACTAGGGGTTCAAGGTAGGGCCCGTAATTTATCGTGGGTATTGGAAGGGGATTTTTCTAGCAATACATTGCAACTCATGAGTGCATTTGCAACCTGGACTGACAAAACAGCTGGGTTACTATCAGAATACACAATCGGAAATAAATTTTCTGAACGAGGTTTTGATGGCTCTACGGGGTCGAGTGATACCGTATTTCTTAATAGAGATATTGTTGCCAATCTGTTAGTGCCCATGATGGGTTGGTACGGCTTAGGCGGTGCATATAAGATATATGGTAAAAACTGGCATATTGCGACGCAAATATCTGGCGATCAAGTCAATTCAACAAATAATACTAACAACGTTAGAGATGATTTAACGTATCTTCTGCGTGCTCACTATATACCTTTCAAGGATAAGGTATCGTTAATTCATTTAGGGTTTTGGGGGTTCTACGAAGATTCAAAACCGACACAAAATTTTACCCAGAACGTGAATTTATTAAATTATACGGATAACGCATTTAATTTTCAGGTCCGACCAACAGCTCCTCTTTCTCATTCTTTATCTGGTGGCGTTGAGCTTTTTGGTATTTGGAAATCTTTTTGGGCATTATTCGAGTTTGGCTTACGAAAGTTATCGCTAAGGCGCACGTATTCATCGTATCCAAATTATGCTCTTTGGGCCGGAAAATCTGGCTCCGAAGAGGCCCTTAGTGTTCAAGGAGGCGTTTTTTTGACGGGTGAGACGCCTAATTACTTCGCGCATTCAGGTGTTTGGGCTGCACCAAGAGTTCTCCATCCAGTAACACAAGGCGGATTGGGTGCGTGGGAAGTTTCTCTTCGATATGATCGTGCGAGTGTATCCCGGAGCTTGGGTAGTTCGAATGCATCTACCGTTACATTAGGAGTTAATTGGTATTTTTTGAATTACGCTCGTTTTATGTTTAATTTTACGCATGCTAATGTTTTAAATACACATGGTTTGTATATCGGTTACAATTCCGGTAATACTCTCGGTGGAAGAATGTCTATAACCTTCTAATATCGAAATTTCGGTTGCTGTGGAATACTGAAGATGAGTCTCGAAGAAATCAGCGATTTAAGATTTTTTGTCGACCTGGTAGACGCAGGCGGTATTACAAGCGCGGCACTGAGATTTGGTGTAACACCACCTTCTGTTTCGAGGCGTCTAAGTAAAATAGAAAAAAGACTCGGAATAAAACTTATAGAAAGAAATACACGACATTTTCATTTAAACGATCATGGGCATTATTACTACGAAAAAGGATCATTGATATTATCAGATATTGATGAACTTGATTATAGAATTTCTTCTTCAGACAAAAAAATTGAGGGCTTTTTAAGCATAGGTGCTCCATTAGAGCTTGGATCAAATAAAATAGCGCCATTCGTTGAAAAATTTGTGAAGAAATATCCGAACATCAATGTTAATCTTGCAGTGGCGACTGAAGGCTCATATAATTTCGATGACTATTTAGATATAATTATTCGTATAGGACTTCCAGAGTCTTCAAGCGCAATCGTCACAAAAATTGCATCGACTATTCGTGTGCCATGTGCTTCTCCTGAATATATTAGGATACATGGTGAGCCCAAGTCTCCACAAGAGCTTCAGCAGCATACATGTCTATGTTTGAGACGTTATAAAACCATGGAAGCTATTAATCAGTGGTTGATGGAAAACAATGAAGAATCATTTATCATTAAGGTTGAGCCCAAATTTAGCAGTACGAGTGCAGAGATTATACATAGATGGGCACTTTCCGGTAACGGAATTGCATATAAATTATATTGGGATTTATCGGAGAGCTTACAAACAGGAAAGCTTGTAAGAATACTTCCTAATTATAACGGAGAAATTATATCTTTATATGCTGTATTACCTTCGAAGTCATATGTAAAAAGGAGTGTTCGTATTTTTCTTGATGAGCTAAAATTGTTTGCGAAAGATAATATAGATACTACAATACAAACTATATGATATAGTCTGTACGGTTATAATATAGATAGTTCGAATAGAGGTGGATGGATCGAAAAACTGTTGGTTGATGCGCTCCAAGAAGAGAAAGCGGCGCATGTTGTAGACGATATTGGCGAGCCCGATCCTCATGATGGCCCGGGTGATACCGACAGTTCGGACGAACAGACCCATTTGGAGGGTTCGAAAAACCCTCTGGTTTTGAAACCAGCTCTGTGATTCCATTTGTCCAGTTCTGACTGTGGGAATGGCGCTATGAAGCAAGCGGGATTTTTTGACGTTGAAGAGCGGCTTGCTCGATTGAGCGGGCTTGGCGATCAGCTCGAAGCGTTTTCCCGGACTGTGGATTTTGAGGTGTTCCGCCCTGATCTGGAGCAGGCTTTGGCCTATTCAGACGGAAGCAAGGGCGGGCGACCGCCATTTGATCCAGTGTTGATGTTCAAGGTTCTGGTGATCCAGGCGCTGAACAATCTGTCCGATGAACGGATGGAGTATCTGATCAACGATCGCCTGTCGTTCATGCGCTTCCTTGGCCTGGGGCTTTCAGATCGTGTTCCTGATGCCAAAACGGTCTGGCTGTTCCGTGAACGCCTGACCCAGGCGGGAGCGATC
>NZ_BEWP01000035.1 GCF_002723995.1 Gluconobacter kondonii
AGACAGTTCGTCAGTCGCAATCATTGACCTCGACGCGCAAGGCAGCCTGACGAACTGGTGGAACCGTAGGACGGCAGAAAAGCCGGAAGCGGGTCCCAGGACACGTTGACAAAAGATCTGATCCAGAGCCTCGCGGCAGCGAGATTGAGAAAACTCATAAAGGACACGGTTGCGGCCTTTGCGTGATGGAATAACCGGCAGGATACCGCGGAGCAGCAGGTCAAGGCGGAAGCTGTCACTGTCATAGCCTCGATCAGCCAGCATAGCTTTGGGGGTCGGGACAGACAGCTTCATCAGGGCGTCTGTGGCCTTGTAGTCCGAGACCTGGCCTCCGGTAAGAGCAAAGCCCAGAGGGCGTCCCTGATTGTCACATCGGGCATAGATTTTTCTCGTAAAGCCGCCGCGTGATCGACCCAAAGCCTCCGAATGAGCCCCCCTTTTGCACCCGTAGCCTATGAATGGGCACGGACTACGGTGCTGTCGACCATATGTTGCCAGTTATCGGTCTGCCCCAGATCTACCAGCGTCTATAAAAGAGCATCCCAGGCACCCTGTTCAGCTCAACGTCGGAACCGGACATAGACCGAGTTCCATTTGCCGTAGCGTTCATGCATGTCCCACCACGGACAACCGATGCGCAGGACATATAGCATACTATTGAGAAACCAGCGGTTGTCTCCAGCTGGTTGAGCCCAACGTCCGCGCTCAGGCGGCAGAAGCAGACCAATTATCTGCCCAGTCCTGATCCGTCAGATCACCCCGTGCCATCCCCGCTCCACCTTATCGCCTTCGTCCAAGAAACCGGTGATTCAGATCTCAGGATGATCGTAAAGACCTTTTGTCAACGTGACCTAGGTGGGTTCTAAGAGGCTTTTTGGAAATTACTTTTCACTTTCAAGTGTAAGCTTTCCAGAAGAGTCTTAACTGCCAGATCGGCTATTTCCGAACAGTTTTATGTTTCATCCTTACGCCATGTGGCGAACCTTACGGTCTTGGATAGAAATTTCCAAACAGTCTCTACGAAATAAAATTGTTTATATGAAAAAATCACATCATCGAAAATAAGAAAGAAAAAATTATTTTTGATGAAAATTACAGTAAGATTATTGTAAATATAAAAATTAGTTTCAATTATCAATTTGGATAATATCGATGGTCGAAAATACTATCTCATCTGGATCACTAATTCCACCAAATATTTCAAATAACAATTTTAATCTTGAAAGTGGAACGTGGACGGCTCAATTAAATTCTGATGGAGAAACAGTATATGTTAGTGGATCAGTAACATATACTGGGCCAGTTAATATATGGAACGCCAATCTAATAGTAACATCTGGAGCTGTTGTTTCTGGATTGGTGGATGTTGGAACATATAAAACAAGCGCTGGAACTATAACTATATCTTCTGGAGGAATTGTAGAGTCTTCTTATATGGCCGATGGTAAGTTACAAGTTCTTTCTGGCGGTTCTTCATTCGATAATTATTATGAATCAGTAGTTGCTATTGTTTCATCTGGTGGATCTTCAGTAAATGATTCTTATACAGAATCGTATACAACAGCAACTACATCTGGTTCATTAAATGGAACATCATTTACCGGAGGAACCAATGGAAGTAGTTTGAAGGTATATAATGGAGCTTCTATATCAAATCCAACAATTATTAATGATAATGTAACAATTTCTGCAGGAGCAATATATAATGGAAATTCAAACTCGGTAACTATTCCTAGTTTTTCAAACAACCATCCTGTCCTTTCTGGAGGAACATGGGTTGCTACCCTAAATGGAGATGGTATTACCGTATACACTAGCGGAAAATATACTTATGAAGGTCCAGTTAATTTATGGAATGCTAGTTTGAAAATTAGTAGTGGAGCCGTTGTTTCGGGTTTGATATCTGTAGCAAAATATAGTTCAACAAATGGGACTGTAACGGTGTCTGCTGGCGGAACTATAGAGTCATCATATACGGCAAATGGTTATTTAAATATTTCATCTGGAGGAATATCTTTAGATAATGAATATGAATCAGTAGTCACCAGAATTTATTCTGGTGGATCTTCAGTGAATGATTCTTATACAGAATCATATATATCTACAAAAACCTCAGGAACACTAAATGGAAGCGCATTTACTGCGGGTGATAATATAAGCAGTATAAGCGTTTCTGGTGGAGGCTCTATATCAAACCCTTATATTGTAAACGAAACCTTAACCATTAGTAAGCCTGGATTATTTGACCCCTGTTTTCTTTCTGAGAGCCTCATCAGAACTCCAGATGGAGATATTCCTGTTGAAGATATTTCCCCTGGAGATAATATTATCGCGTATGTGAACGGAGTAGAAGAAATTAGACAGGTCGTGTGGACTACTCAATCACATTGTGATGTCCAGACCCACCTTTCTGATGATCTAGCGGGTTATCCTATTCGAATTCTGAAGGGTGCTATAGCAGACGGTGTGCCCTCAAAGGATATGCTGATCACAGCAGAACACTGCTTGCTCTTAAATGGAAAATTTGTTCCAGCGCGTATGCTTGTTAATAATCGTTCTGTATTTTTCGATAAATCCATAAAATCCTATGAATATTATCATATTGAGACAGCTAAACACTCAGTAATAATGGCTGACGGAATACTCACTGAAAGTTATCTTAATACTTCAAATCATCGTTCTTTCTACGAAGAAGGTAACGTAATTTCACTAATTCCATGCCGACAGTTAACTTGGGACGATGCTGCATCCCCTCTAGATGTTTCAAGAGGATTTGTAGAGCCTTTATTTCAGAATACGGAAGATCGTGCAATTTCTTCAAACATTCTACAGAGAACATCAAAACCTGAATTGACAGAGGAAGCGGATCTTCATCTTTTGACTAACAGCGAACTTTGTATTCGTCCCGTTCGTGAACATAATGGACATATTACATTTGTAATTCCCTCGGATGTACAGTCCGTACGTATCGTCTCGCGTGCCAGCCGCCCTAGTGATGTCATTGGTCCATTTGTAGATGATCGTCGTTATTTTGGTGTAGCTGTTTGTGACATTAGTTTATTCGAGAATGGGAAATCCCGGAATATTAATACTCATTTAACGGATAAAGATTTGAACGGATGGAACACTCTAGAGTGGGAAGACTGCCGTTGGACGTCTGGAAATGCTTTGCTACCTCTTGGAGAGCGAAATACAAATGCTGATGCTTTGCTCGTCATCAAGATCAGAAAAATGGGTCCGTATCTGACAACAGATACAGCTAAAGATATTGATGGGTCTTTTTTCAAGGTATATCGCCTATAATACTAAGTATGCGTATATATAAACGATAATTATTTTGATATTTCTGTAAATTCAATAATTCTATTATAGAATTTACAGATTTTAGCCGTTTTTCATACCATTAAGATATGGAAAACGGCTATTTTTTTCTTCTGCGAACAAGTCGCACAGAGAGCAGTGAGATTTTTTCAAAAACGTATGATAAATAATCTCAGGTAGGAAAAGCCACGTAATACCAACGACTATCATCTGGAGGAATACTGGGTCTGGTGCGCTTAGGCGGGGCTCAGACCCACATTCTAATGTTCGGGAATACCCAAACTTGTTTCTGGTCTTCATAAAGACCAGCAGCGTGAGGTTGGAACATTCTGGTCTGTTTGCGGATTGGGAGGGGTCAGGACACAGAGAATGGTCTGACCACGCTTCTCCAGCGTGAAGAGAGCTCCGGATCCGGCGTAGTTTGTGGTTGTGGTGATCCGGTAGCCTGTTTTGAGCAGACTGCTCAGAGACACCATGACCGGATGGAGTTCCGTCGGAACGGCAAGCGGACTGTAGGGGGATTTGACACCAGACTCTGGCAGCCAGTCCTGGGAGCTTTGTGCAAAAGCGCAGATCGGAAAGAGAAGAGGGCACAAGGCAGAAAATACGGCCAAACGATTGCTCATGAAGCGCTCCAAAATCAGGGTTAATGCCCGGTTGTCGTTGAGAAGAGGTTCATCACCAGAACGCCTACAATGATCAAACCCATGCCGATCATGGCTGGGAGATCAAGTCTCTGACCCTGAAAGATCCAGGCGATCACGGCGACAAGCACAATGCCCACTCCCGACCAGATCGCGTACGCAATGCCGGTTGGAATCTCTTTGAGGGCCATCGAAAGGCAGTAGAAGGCGACGAGATATCCGACACCGAGAATGACTGTCGGGACGAAGCGTGTGAATCCCTCGGAAGCCTTCAGAAGCGAGGTTGCGACGATTTCTGCAAAGATGGCGATGCCGAGATAGAGGTAACTCATGGCGTCATAATGAGCCGGAGCGCTTCAGGAAGAAAGCTAACTCCCTTCCTGATGTCTGAGAATGCCCATTCTCAGACATCAGGAAGCGTATAAGAGGCCTCACGCCACCTTCTTCGGCCGTCCGCCCTTCGCGCCATTCCGCCTGGCGGCGGTAGACTTCACGGCAGACAGTGTTTTCCCTGCCTGAATCACCATGAAGGCCCGCGTACCAAAAATTCCAGCCATCAGGTCAGGGACCAGAATGTCAGCGTTCAGATCGTTGTCAGCGCTTACGAACGGCGTCAGGCGTGAGTTTCGCCTGTAGGGTCATGGCCGCAATCATACCCGATCGGCTTTCGCGGGAGGCTCTGGCGAGAGCGTCCAGCCGTTCCAGAACCCGCCGTGGAAGGGAGATGTTCGCCCGCTCCACCCGGTCATCGAGGATGGCCGGATCAATGGTAACAATACCGACGGTCCAGCCCTGATAGTCCGGGTTGCTCTGGATGGCGTCGAGGGTGCTGGGAGAGGGAACCGCTTCTCCCGCGTCCAGTGTGGCGTCAATCCATGCCGCCGCGGCTTCTTCCGCGTTGGAAATAGCTTCGTCGAGTGTGTCGCCTGCCGAAAAGCAGCCGGGAAGGTCAGGAAAGACAACGCCGAAAGCCGTTGTCTCGCTGCCCCGTTCGATAACAACCGGATAGCGCATGATAATCCTCCTAGAGACCTGCCTGCTTGCGGATGGCGGCGACCAGTCCGATGCCTAGATCCTTCTTGGGATGAGGCACGACCACGATCCCCGGCCGGGATGGATGTTTGAAGACATTGTGTGAACCGCGCACGCGATCCAGCGTCCAGCCTGCTTTTTCCAGCTCTCGGATCAGAACGGCGCTTTTCATTTACACATCATACACACGACAGGAGTTCTGTTCAACAAAAACCGGCTTCTGCCATCCCTCGAACGCCTTGTGGTCATGGTCACAGGTGATGCCTGTCTTCCGATGCTTTTCCTGCCAGGCGATTTCTTGGCGTACGTTTTCGAACAAGAGCTCATCGCTCTCCACAAAGGGTAGCGTTAGTAACCGCACCCTTTCATTCAGAAAGGGGAAAGGTCTAACAGATTGGCACACCTCTCCCGCACCAACGGTGCAATGGTCTATGAAGAGAGCTGTTTGAACGGTTCAAAGTCGCCTCGCTTCTGCCTCATATAAGCCTCGTACTTGTCTCGTTCAGGCCTCGCACCCGTCTCGAAGAGGCCTCGATTGCTCGTCACAGCGCCGTCAAGCATATCGGTTGCCGTATCGCTTCGCGCATCGGTAACGACTGCATAGCCGTCTACGTTAGGAAAAGCGCCTTCATAGACCATTGCACCGTTGGTGCGGGGGGGGGGAGTGTGTCTGAGCGGCTGGGTAGTTGAAACAGTGCTCCAAGACACCAGAAAGAAGGGCACAAGAAGCCAAAAACGTTTTCATGAAATCAGAGCTCTTTTCTGTTACATGTAACGAGAGGAGAAAACGCCATGACCCCTGTTGCCATTCGCGTCCAGAAACGCCGTGACGCCCTCCGCAAAGCCGGTCTGCGCCCCGTCCAGATCTGGGTGCCCGATACACGCACACCGGGCTTTGATGCGGAATGCCAACGCCAGGCCCGTCTGGTGGCCGAGGCCGAGCAGCACGATCCCGCACTGATGTCCTTTCTCGAGACCGCCGCCAGCGATCTCGACGGGTGGGACGTATGAACCGGGGAGACTTCGTGACCGTTGCTCTCCAGGGTGATCTGGGCAAACCACGGCCCGCTCTGATCGTTCAGGCTGACCGCTTCGCAATGACAGCATCCGTAACCGTTCTCCCTGTCACCAGCACCGTCATAGACGCGCCCTTGCTCCGCCTGTCGGTGCCCCCAGACGAGCGGAACGGGCTGCGCAAAACGTCCCAGGTGATGATCGACAAGCCCAGCACGGTCTCCCGAGACAAGATTGGCCCCACCTTCGGGAGCGCCAGCGATACCGTCATGCTCTCTGTTAATCGCGCCCTGGCGCTGTTTCTCGGTCTGGCCTGAAAGGCCCGTGACCTTACAACCGCTTGTCTTCGAGACGATCCCACCGGCTCTTCAGGACGCCTCTGACCGTCTGGTTCTGGCCGCCCGCTCTCCCGCGACATTGCGCGCTTATCGCACCGATTGGGCCGCCTTCGTCGCCTGGTGCCTCACCCAGGACGTCACGGCGCTCCCCGCCCAGCCTGAAACCGTTTCCGCCTGGATCGCGTCGCGTCTGGAGCAGGGCCGCAAAGCCGCGACCCTGTCCCGTGGGGTGGCCGCCGTGTCCTGCGCGCATGAACTGGCCGGGTTCGAGAGCTTCAGCCGCTCCCGCATCGTCCAAGACGCGCTCCGGGGCATGCGACGCACGCTTGGCACCGCCCCAACCCGGAAAGCGCCCGCGACCGTTGAGCTGTTGCGCCGGATGCTGGATGTCCAACCCGACACCCTGATCGGTCGGCGCAATCGGGCACTTCTAGCCCTAGGCTTCGCCGGAGCGTTGCGGCGGTCTGAGCTGGTGATCCTGGAGGTCGGGGACCTTGTACCGCAGGACGGTGGCGCATTCCTTACGCTCCGACGCAGCAAGACCGATCCGGACGGGGCCGGTCAGACGATCGGGATTCTGAACGGTTCCACCATTCGGGCACTGGAGCATGTCTCGGTCTGGTGCGAGGCGGCCGGAATCACGTCCGGTCTGTTGTTCCGGTCCGTAGACCGGCATGGCCGGGTCGGCGGGTCACTCTCGGACAGGTCGGTGGCCCGGATCATCAAGACAGCGGCCGAAGCTGTGGGGCTCGATCCGGAGCGCTTCTCGGGGCATTCGCTGCGGGCGGGGTTCATCACCTCGGGAGCCGAGGCCGGTGCCGATGCGCTGCTGATCGCCGAAACCTCGCGACATCAGAACCTTGACGTACTGCGGAGCTATGTCCGGCGTGCCTCGCTGCTGAAGGCCCATGCCGGACACCGCTTCCTGTAATCACTAGCTGAACGGCCACCACCACCAGCGACGGCGACCGTACCCCCCGTACGTCTGAGTCTGTTCAGGGGGTACGTTCAGGGTGAACACTGGCTTTTGTACAGGGTGAACGTACGGGGGGTACGTAGGGTGTACGCGTTCACCCTCGATCCGTGAGATCTTCTCCCTGAGCTGGGCGTTTTGTTCCTTAAGAACTGCGTTTTCTTCCCGGTAATCTGAGACTTCTTGGCGTCTTTCATTCAGTTCATTCTGGAGAAGACCCATCATGTCTCGTAGGGTGGACAAGGCCGTATTGTCCGGGGGAAACATCTCATTGTGTTCGGGTGTACGTTCACCCTGAACGTTAGGGGCTACGTGTTCAGTCTGTTCAGGGGGCTTGTTCAGGGCCAAGACGGGAACAGAAACACGGACAATGCCATGATTGTCCGTGATCTTGAGCCAGCCGCCGCGACGAACGCGCGCGCGTGCAGCTTCAAGGGACAGTCCAAGCCGGTCAGCTAACTGACGATAGGTCAGATTTTCTGTTTGCTCGGCCATAGATCCTCTTCGTTTCAAGCCTGAGCTTATATCCGGTCGAGCATGAAATGCGAGTAAGGCTGTCACCCTAGCTAGGGTGACACATCTTGCCTGTTGGTTTTTTGTCCGAGACGGCCCGACTTGGCCCTAAACGGTCTCAGAGAGAACTCTTAAGGTTTCGGGCTGACTGAGGCCGTCTCGGGCCGTTTAGGGCCAAGTCGGGCCGAGATGAAAGGAATAGCCTTTCGAATATCTCCTTCGCCTTGAGCCTTTTGAACGTACGTCTGAGGGGAAATCCTGGCGTGGAACGTTAACTCGTCGATGGGGACGGGGACCAGGAGGCTATTAGGTCGAGCCAGTCATTTTTAGAGCGTGGCTTTTCAAAGAAAATATTTCTTTGAAAATAGAGTTCGCTGTCGTTTTGGCAGTTAGAAGAAAATCTGAATTTTCGGCGGGCAAGAGCCTCTTTGAGGCGTTGTGTTGCATGGGCTGCAGCAGCCTTGGCTTGTTCCAGGCTAACCAGGATCAATCGGTAGCGGTTGGGACCATTTACAACGCGCCCTGAGCGCCGCATGCGCTGGCGGGTCCGTTCCACCAAACCAAGGCTGTACGCTGTCTCCAGCGCCCGGATCACGGTCCTGACGCTGCATCCTGCGCGGGCGGCAATGCTTTCGTGAGACGGAAAGAGGCCGCGATGCCCTTCGAAACTGGCAAGGGCCTGAAGGACGAGATGTGTCCTGGCGGTGATCTGACGGGCTTGGGTCAGGGTCCAGATCTGGGAAGCGAAAGAGGTCATGCCTGTGATCCTTCTCAGGCGAGACACTTCCCCGTACAGCTAATCAGACATTGAAACCAACACCGGCCACGTCTATTATCTATACATCGGATGCCTAAGCGGGCTTAGTCGCTTTTGCATCTGCCTCGCCGCGCAACAGCGAGTTTCGAAGGGGATAGCCTTGCCGGGCTGTCCCCTTCATCGTTTCGAGACATACTGCTCGGTTGAATATCGATTGTCCAGCGATGCTGTAAGACGTTTGCTAGATAGTTTTGCACAGCCATAGCCAGACGAACAGCCTCAGAGCCCTGTCGCTTTTTGAGACAGGTTCTAACACCGCTTATGGCCTTACTCGCCACGGCTCGGCGGAGTATAATGAAAAACCCGAAACTATTATCACCCTTTCACCCGGAAAGATCGTGGTCATTTCCAAGCTGAAAGGCGGATCGGGCGCAACCACGCTCACCCATGAGTTAGCTACATCGGCA
>NZ_BEWP01000036.1 GCF_002723995.1 Gluconobacter kondonii
AAAATTTATTTATTCTATTCCTGGAAATTATCTTCAATAATTTTTAAAATTTCATTATTGAACGAATGATATCATAATCTTCATTTTACTATCGTGACACTATATACCGGATTTTTATGAAATTAACTCAAGTCACATATCAGTTTTTTACCAAAAAAAATTAAAACATGAAAAACGTACAAACGTACAAGAGCCAATAAAAACGAGTTTCACTCCAAGCTACTGCCTTCCCTCACAGCACCTGTCCGCTATTATCAATATTTTGGGAATTTCCTTCTTACATCATGTAGCAAGACAAGCAAAACCCTTGTGAGAAATGCCGGTTAGCGTATTCTATTGACTTCAGCAATCATGTCCGGTCGTTGAAATCATTCTTGGAGCAAGCAGCAGTCATTATGGTCACTTCATCCAGCCCTCTGGCCGTCTTGCCCAAAATAGAGGAAAATCAGCAGTCTCGCTGCCGGGTTGCTCTCTTCACTATCTGTTCCAACAATTATATGCCAGCCGCTCGCGTTCTTATGGATTCAGTCGCAAGACTACATCCTGAATTTCAGCTTTTCATCGGACTTGCAGACAAGATGGTCGACTGGGACGGCCTGTACGACGGCCCAGCTTCCATTATTGAAGCTGATACACTCAACATTCCAGATTTTCAGACTTTCTCTTTCCAATATGACATTATGGAATTCAATACAGCCATTAAACCATTTTTAATGGAACATCTTTTGGTTGATCAGGGTTTTGATCGTGTTTTCTATTTCGATCCTGATATTCTCCTGCTCAACCGCCTCGACCTTCTGCTTGCTCACTTTGATGAAGGCGCCTCGCTACTCCTAACGCCACATTTGCATTGCCCGGCAGAAGGAGATGCAGACCCCAATGACATTACGATCATGCGGGCTGGCGTCTACAATCTTGGCTTTTTAGGAGCGTCGCGCTCTGCGGAAACTCTCAACGTAATCCGCTGGTGGATGCGGCGCCTGCATCGTACCTGCATCAATGCACAGGAACAGGGCATTTTTGTAGACCAGAAATTTATGGACCTGGCGCCTTGCTTTGCCCCCAATACACATATCATCCACAATCCTGGAATGAACCTCGCATACTGGAATCTGGGGCAGGTCACGTTCACGCAGCACGATAATGCATGGACGGCCAATGACGAGCCATTGGTATTTTTCCATTTCAGCGGATTTGATCCCCGACATCCCGAATGCCTGAGCAAACATTGTCGCCACTTTCGAACCAACATTTCTCCCGCCCTGCGTAATCTTCTAGACCGTTATTCCGCACTTCTCTTTTCATCGGGATACGGCACAATTCCCGCAGCGCTGTACGCTTATGGTGCCTTCACAAGCGGGACGCAAATTCCAGAACATGTCCGACGCATGTTCCGGGAAAACACTCCCGACTGGCCGTCTGATCCTTTCGAGACGTACGAGGCATATCTCCATCAACCTGCGCCCAAAGGCAGCCAGGACAAGGAAAATCTTGTCTTTACAAATTTCCAGCATTACCTCTGGAATTTCTTCGACAATCAGCGCCTCAATCTTGATCCAGAGCGGTCCGATCATCTCGGTAGCCTGACGCACTGGTATGTCAAAAATGCCCGATCCGAGCAGGGGCTTGATCATCGTCTCATCGAACCTGTGGCGTGTCGTCTGGGGCAAATCAGACCCGAAAAGGCCATAACCGCGTTTCATAAATCCGTTGGTCACGCCGATATTTCTGTCGTGGGTTATCTCCAGACGACCAGCGGCGTAGGTACGGTTGCCCGCCATACTCTTCAAAACCTCGCCAAATCTGGTCTGACCGTCGAGGGTGTGGATGTTGCCTTTGGAGTAGTTTCTGATCGTTCGGACAGAAGCTGCACACACCTGCTGAATGATCGCGTGCGGGGTCGTATCCAGCTTTATGCAAACATCAATGCGGATCAGCTTCCCGCCGTGCTCAAACACCTCCAACCCATCACAGATCCCGGCTATAAAATCAGTATGCCCGCGTGGGAACTTGAAGAATTTCCAACGGAATGGCTGTCAGCTTTCGACAATGTCGATGAAGTTTGGGCTCAAACTCGCTGGATACAGCGCATGCTTGCCGCCCGTCTAGGCAAACCGGTCGTTTATATGCCAGTTGCACTGACCCTTGATCTCCCGGTAGCTAAACCACGTGCGCATTTCAGTCTGCCGGAGGACGCATTTCTCTTTTACTTCTCATTTGATTTTTTATCCTTCATTGAACGCAAGAACCCCGAAGGCATCGTTGCAGCATTCCGAAAAATGCGGAAACAGCACCGAAAAATATGCCGTTCAGCCCTTGTCATCAAAACTATGAACGGAGAATTTGCCAAGGACCGTGAAGACGCTTTCCTGAAGCTGATTGGTGACGACCCGGATATTATTCTTTTCAATGGTGTGCTCTCGCGCGCAGATACCCTTTCTCTCATGACATGTTGTGACTGCGTCGTGTCACTACACCGCTGTGAGGGTTTGGGACTGGTCGTCGCTGAGGCCATGGCACTCGGGCTTCCTGTCATCGCAACGGACTACGCTGCAACGACTGATCTTCTTTCTCCTTCCACAGGCTACCCCGTGGGCTATCGCCTTGTTCCTGTCAAAAAGGGTGAATATCCCTTTGGAGAGGGTCAGAAATGGGCTGATCCAGATATTGGACATGCTGCATGGCTGATGCGGCATGTCATGAACAATCCAGAAGAAGCGCAGCAAAAGGCCTCGGCAGCACAACAATTCCTCCAGAACACCTACAACGCCGAAACTGTTCTCAAGCAGCAAATGCAGCGTTTTGCCGAGTTGGCCAAGAACGCCTGAGTCTGCTTTCAAGAAGAAAAGAAATTCATATGTCCACGCAAAATCACACCCAACATAAAACCACCCCGCGCCCAGCACGAAAGGATACGCCAAAGAATAGAAGCTCTCAGCCGTTGGAGTCTCTAAAAACGAGCGCGATTGAGATCGCTCAGCAAGCGCAATCCCGTGCAGAGCATGAAGCCATTTTCCTGAGAAATGAAGTTGAACGTCTTCACACTTCGATCGCACGCCTTCAAGAGCGCTGTGAAGATTACGCTATGCGCCTTGCCATGTCGCATGGTGGCCGCGAGGAACTCATTCATCTGCGAAGCAGGTTGTTTGAAACTTCCCGAGAACTCGACATACCGAAAACCCATCCGGAAATCGTACCTAACAATGTTACAGACCAACTCCGCTTGCTCGTAGCGGAGCGCGACGATGCTCGTATGTGGCTGGATGCCGTACGTCGCTCCACCTCGTGGCGCATGACACGCCCCTTCCGCGTCGTCATACGCCTCGTAAAATCTCGCCTCCGCGACTGAATTAGAAAACCGATATCTTTATCCAACTCCAGTAGCCATTTTCCGGCCTCCTTCATGCGTGTCGGCCGGAAAAAATTTTGGGGTTGATCTTACAACACACTCAGACACGTCAGAGCCTCTGCAACACAAAGAATGTGATGATTTGATAAACTGCCCCCTAAGTCATCACAGAATGCAAGGGACCATCCCCCCCTCTCAAAACCAAAAGATTTTCAGAAGTTCAGGATCATGACATTATCTGATGTATAGCCTATTCAGGTCTAGGAATTATCAACACGAATGGGCACTCCGTTAATGAACCAAACAGGAATACAACTCCGGGGAAAATTCCAATCCCTTATTAATGGCCTTCATTTTAGACGAATATGTTATGTTTTTATTTTTATTTTAGGCCTTCTATCTAGCCTAGGTATCTTTTTTCGAACGCAATTTCTCACTCATTTTGGAATTGTGTTTGGAGATCGTGCTGATGGCTTGATTGAAATATCCATCCTCGAGCATTGGAGGAATGTATTCCTAGGAGTATCTCCATGGATGAGAACATTGTTTTTCTATCCAGCGCGCGATACACTTGGATATAATGATGGATATTTTATATACGGGGTGATTTTTAGCATATGGAGAGGAATTGGGATAAACCCATTTATTTCTTCAGATCTCACAAATATTGTCATAAAGATCATAGGTTTTGTTTCTTTTTTTCTGATTTCTTTTAGGATATTTCGATGCCCTCTGCCAATTGGCGTACTTTTTTCTATGATTTTCACATTAACGAACAGTACATATGTCAATGCATACCACGCGCAGTTACTAAGCGTATCTTTTGCGCCGCTCATCACAATTCTCGCATATGAATTTATTAAAAGTGCCCCATCAAATAAATTTAAGTCATGCTTAATTGGATGTTTTTTAGCAATATTATTTGACTGTTGGCTTATTTCAACTTTTTACACCATATGGTTCTTTGTTTATGGATCCTCTATATGTTTTTTCATATTTTTATTATTAAACATAAAAAATACCAATATATTTAATAAATTATTAATTTGGGCAAAAGAAAGCTTTATTCCTATTGCCGTAACAATACCCACTCTCATTATTGGAGTAATTCCGTTTTGGCATGTTTACCATTTTACCTCACGTGCCGTTGGCATGCATCCTCTTTCTGAAGTACAATCTTATCTACCATCTCTTATAGATATAATAAACGTTGGTCCAAATAATATTGTATACGGTCATTTTATAACCTCTTTATCATTACTCCTAGGTGATTCACTCCCTATCCAAGGCGAGAAGGTCATGGGATTGCCATTTGGAATATTATTATTATCAATAATATTCATTATAAAAACCATGAAAAATAGAAAATTAGAAAACAAATTAATAATTTCTCTGGTTATAGGAGTTCCCATTTCTTGGTTTATAACAATAAGTTTTTATGGTCATAATGTTTGGTGGTTATTATATAAATACTTTCCGGGAGCGGTTGCGGTTAGGGTCATATCAAGATATGAGCTTTTCTTATCTTTTCCATTAACGATATTCGCAATGCTTGGTTTTTATTATTTATTTAAAAATAAAAACACTCCATTATATATATTATTAGGCGTTATAGTAAGCGGCTTCCTCATTGCGGAGGAAATTAATCGTGGATGGCCTCTTGGTCTAATGCCTCACACGGAAATGTCGCGCCTACAGCAAATCGGGGTTCCACCGAAAAATTGCAAGGTATTTTATGTGGTCAACTCCAGAAATGGAGAAATGTATGGAGATGCGGGAACAGATGGCGTATATGGCAATAACGTTGATGCCATGATAATAGCTGAATACTTTAGATTACCCACCATAAACGGAACCGATAGCTTTATGCCGCCAGGATGGAATTTAAATGGATACAGATATCCAGATTATAAGAATAAAATAGATGAATATATAAATAAAAATAATATAAAAAATATTTGCTCTCTGGATTTATATAGAATGGTATGGAAAAATACTCCTTGATATTTGTTAAATTTAAAAAATATTTTGGTTTTTTATAATATTTTCTACTCTCATTTCTCCTTTACTGACCGGAGAAATGAGAGCATTTTGAACCCTACTTTGCTTTTTGTAGAAATATCGCGGATACAGTCGCATGCTTTTCCATTACGTGTTGCAGAAAATCTGAAACGATGAATTTCCCCGATACCCTACGCGTCGTGATCCTCATTCCCTGCTATAATGAGGAAACAGCCATACCTTTGGTTATCAGGGACTTTCAGGCTGCTCTTCCTGACACTCCCATCTATGTTTACGATAACAATTCTTCGGATAGGACGGCAGAAGTCGCACGCGCTGCAGGTGCTATCGTGCGAACTGAAACCATGCAGGGCAAAGGGCACGTCATCCGCCGCATGTTCGCGGATATCGAGGCGGATTTTTATATTCTGGTAGACGGCGACGCCACATACGAGGCAGCCGCAGCGCCCCGTCTTCTAGAGCGTGCCTATCAGGATGGGCTTGATATGGTGAACGGCGCCCGGATCACCGATCGGGAAGCCGCTTATCGTCGAGGGCATGTTCTCGGTAATCGGGTTCTCACCGGTCTTGTTACTGCCGTTTTTGGGCGACGTCTGTCGGACATGCTATCGGGTTATCGGGTTTTTTCTCGTCGTTTCGTAAAATCATTTCCTGCGCTTTCCGCCGGTTTTGAAACCGAGACCGAATTGACCGTCCATGCGCTTGAGCTGGCAATGCCTATTGCAGAAGTTCCAACGACCTATATCGAACGTCCCCCCGGATCATTTTCCAAATTGCGCACCTATCACGATGGGTTCCGGATCCTCAAAACCATCGTCAACCTCGTCAAGCAGGAACGCCCTCTCCTATTCTTCAGCCTGCTTTGCGTCATATTCTTCATGGCTGGCGTTGCCCTCGGTATTCCAGTGGTCCTAGATTTTCTTCACACTGGTCTGGTTCCCCGCCTGCCGACAGCCGTTCTCGCTACAGGCTTAGTAATGCTGTCAGCGCTGGCGGCAGCATGCGGCCTTATCCTTGATACGGTAGCACTCGGAAGGCATGAAATGAAACGGATGGCTTATCTGAACCAATCCGCACCCCCACGAGCATAAAACAAAGGTAGCCTGAAAGAATTGAAGAACTATTGATTGATATGCCTCGCTCCATATCGCTGCGACGAAAACCCACCAGACTATGATGCGAGATGAGATTGCACGGCCTTACAAGTGGATGATGGAATCAATATCTGGAGCCAAGTTGTAGAACTTCTGTTCGGCCAAGACTCTAATTCGACAATTTCCCAGAAAGTTCGTGCTTCCTGAGCCGCGTGTTGAGGGCTTTATCAAGATATGTCAGATGTGCATCCATGATTTTGATAGCCTCCTCTACTTTATTGACACGTAATGCATTCACTAGACGACGATGATTATCACAAGATTGTTGTGCATCTGCTTTAGATTGATACAGTGCGGCAATCAGCACGATCCGGGTTGTCAGTTCTTCAAGAATGTTAGCAAGAATAGAATTGCCGAGCGCTGCGGCAAGCTGAACATGAAAGTGCCCAAGAAGATAGCTCCGACGACCTAGGTCATTCTCGTCGATGGCACGCTGTTGCTCCAGAACATGCGCTTCAAGCTGCTTGATCATGTCCACACTGATAATTTTCTGATTCATGAGCAGGCCAATTTCAACAGACCTGCGTGCCTCGATTGTTTCGCGGGCCTCTTCAACGGTGGGTTCAATAACGAACCAACCTCTTCTCGGTGAGACTGCCACAATACCGCGACTGCTAAGACGCATCATTGCCTCTCGCACCAAAGTTCGTGACACACCGAAAATCTCACCCAGGTCTTTTTCTCCCAACCGTTCTCCGGGTGAAATTTCTTCGGAAAGAACCGCCTGTATGATTCTGCTCTCGATAATGTTGCTGCTGGCGGGCTGCATCGACTTTTTCAGGTCTTCCATGCCAGCTTTTATGCGCTTCCTTTCTTGAGGGAACAAGCCCAAGGGAAAGATCCGGAAAAGGAATATTCCAGCTCCAATCATTTTTAATGTGGAACAAGAAGCATTTGTATTCTATCTGGTATACAAGATCCGCCGACATGGTGGATTGTAACACATCCCGACTGCTTCACATCGCCGATCTGGAAATGCCCGATGTCCCTTGTTTTCCCCTGTCGACCACGTTCTGTTCTCTCCCTGCGCACGATGCTGCTGTCCACAGCTCTTCTCTCCTGCCTGGGGAGTGCTGAGGCCATTGCAGGGACGCCGCATCCTGTTTCCAAGCACAAGGCCGGCGTATCACGACACCATGCCGTTGATGCCGCCACCGCGAGCAGTGAAATGGTCCATGTGAGTGCCCGACGCGGCGTGACAGGAGCGGGACAGCATGACGCCCACTCCGAGACCGTCCTGTCCCGTCAGGACCTGCAGAACCGAAATGTCCGACAGCTGACCGATATCGTCCGTGTCGCGCCAAATTTGACCATTCAGCCTTCTTTTGGAAGCTCTGCACTGAATTTCGCTTTGCGTGGCGTTGGGCTGATGGATTTTACGCAGAACAATACGCCATCTGTCATGCCGTATGTCGATGGTGTGGCCTATCCCGTCAGCATTATGACATCTGGCATACTGTTTGACATGGATGATATTTCAGTGGCGCCAGGGGCATCCGGTTTCACGCATGAGCAGTCCACCACAGGGGGCGAAATCAATTTCCACACAGCAGATCCCACGCCTGAATTCCATGCCGGGCTGACAGAAGACATTGCCAGCTATGGGCGTAACCGGGTCGAGGGATATGTCTCCGGGCCGATCTCGCGGTCTGTGTCGTTCCGTCTGGCCGGGCAGTCCATGACTGGTGGAGGCTTCCAGCACAACTCCAAGGGTGAGGGTTACGGTAATGCCAATATCGGCGCTCTTCGCGGAAAACTTCGCTGGAAGATCGACGAGACCTCAACTCTGGATATCGGTGGTCACTGGACGACCGATCAGTCTGAATCATCATCTGGTCACAACCTGTATAACAGCTATGGCGTGCCCATTACGTCCGACATCATGGAAACGGCCTGGGGCCTCGACCC
>NZ_BEWP01000037.1 GCF_002723995.1 Gluconobacter kondonii
TTTGAAAAACATCCCGCAGCCCGTAATCCTGACTACGTCAAACCAGCCAAGTGAAATTATGAGCCAGGTCAACGAAATCCTCGATTACGCCAATGATGTCTCACAACCTGACACGAATAGCATTTGCAGTGATTATGGTTTGAGCATGAAAAAGGCGATGAAGACTATAAACACGGCATAATATATCTCTTTCACCAACGCGACGGTCATGACATCGGGGCAGAAATACCCTGCTGTAAGGATGACTAAGCAGCCTGTAATGCAGCCTGTGACCCATCCGGGCGTCAGGCGGCTCAGAATTTTGGTAGGGAGGCTATCCCTAGAGAGGCCTGCCGCTTTTTCGCGGCGGCGGCGGGCGTCGATCCAGAGCCGGTTGCCGGTATAGAACATGCCAGCCCCTGCAAGACCCAGAACGACATAGCCCCAGCGGATCGCGTTGCCGCCGAAACTGCCAAAATGCAGGGCGAAGAAAACCGTCAGGATGGCAAAGCCGGTTTTCTGATGACCGGGGAGGTAATCAGCGGACAGGATTTTGCCGCTGCGGGGATCGACCGTGGCGAAGCCTGCCGTGGGGCCGCGCATGCTGTAACGGCTGTCCTGCCCGCTGACACGCAGCATTGTGCCACCATGGCCTTGACTATAGGCCAGTATGGTGGGGACGAAGCCCGAGGCCTGTGTTTCGAGGGACGTCACGAGTTCGGTCGGGGTGAGGAGCGGTGCGTCGGGGTGTTGGTCCGCAGTGATGGGGTGAGGTCTTGTGTGTGTCGGGGAATGCGGGGAGGTATGGGATGTGCCGAAAACTCGACTTTGCACTGCGAAAATGGGGTCATGGAACGCGAAGACCACCGAGGTCAACGCCATGACGATGTGAAAGGGCAGCGAAAAGAAGCCCAGCAGATTGTGCAGGTCCAGCCAGAGTTTGCGCGGTCCCTCGCGGAAGCGGAAGGCGAATAGGTTGCGGGCCAGCGTGGGCAGGAACAGCAGCACGCCCGAGATCAGGGCCATGCCGTAGAGCAGCGCGATGATGCCCATGAACGGTCGGCTGATTGCATGGGGCAGGGGGATGCCCAGTTCCTGATGCAGCATGTCGATGAAATGCGCGACTGGGGTAATGGCCTGCTGACGGACGACCAGCGTGCCGTCGGGGGCGAGCGTTGCGACGAACATCGGTCCTGCGTCGTGGCCGTGGGGCGGGTGCACAGGCCATGCCACGCGGCCGGGAAGGCCGCGGTCCGGGGCGAGCAGGATTGTGTAGGTCTGCCGGGCCTGCGGATAGGCGCTGAAGACTTTTTCGAGCAGGTCTGGTGTCCGGGACAGGGGCACTGGGGGCGGCATGTCGAGTTGGGGTGAGGTCAGGTTCTGGAGGGGTTGTTCAAACATGCTGATCGCACCGGCGAAGAACGCCACGAACAGAAGCAGCCCGGCACAGATCCCGACCCAGCTATGGACTTCGCGGTAGACGCGCAGGATATCGGAACGGATTTTCATCAGGATAATGCTCTCAGGAGTAGAAAGAGACTCCAGAGGACAACGCAGCCCCCGCCCAGCACTGCCCAAGCCTTACGGCCCGTGGGGAACAGGAAGCAGGTTCCCAGCACCAGAACCCACAGAACGGCTGTCAGCCACATCAGGGCTTGAGCGGAGAGGCTTCTGGGGTCACCATTCGCGCCAATGAGGCGTCCGAGGACGGCCATGATGGCGAACGTCATTCCGCCGCCCGCGAGGATGGCGGCGGAGACTTTCGCGATCCAGTGCCGGTTGTCGAGGGTTTGGGGCAGCTTCGTCATGGCCGGGATCTGCCAGCGAGAAGAGATGCGCCTAGTGGCAGCAGGCACCAGATGATCATGAGCAGGGTCATGCCCATCAGGCAGGCGGTGCAGAAACTCGTTGCGGTTGTCAGGATGGCTGTTCCGGCAAGCAGAGACCCGATCCCGAGTAGAGCCGGGACGTTGCCTTTCAGGGCGCGGTTCAGGAGTTTCTGGTTGGCGGAACATGCATAGAGCAACGCTCCGCCCACTGCGATGAACAGGGTTGCGAGAGCGTAGGACAGGACCGGACTCACCAGCGGTATTCCAGTCGGGCGGTGAGGTTTCTGCCTTGCCCGTAATAGCAAGCGGCCACTGCCGTACAGGTTGCGACGAAGCGCTTGTTGGCGACGTTGCGCATGTTGAGCGAGAGCATCAGGCCCTTATAGGCGGGATGGGTATCGCCGACATCGTAGCGGAGGAAGGTGTCGAACAGCGTATAGTCGGGGATGGCCAGTTTGTTGGCTGTATCGCCGTAGCTTGTGCCGGTGTAGCGCACGCCACCGCCGACTCCCAGACCGCGGAGAGCGCCGTAGCGGATGCGCTGGTCGATGAAGAGCGAGGCCATCCATTTCGGGGCCTGCGGCAGGTAGTTGCCGATCTGTCCTGCCGTGTTGGACTGCCGGATGCGGGCGTCGCTGCGCGTTCCGGTGAAAATGACGGCCATGTCCCAGGGAAGGGTGGCGCGTCCTTCAAGTTCGAGACCGCGGACGCGACCTTTGCCTGTCTGGATCAGGCAGGTGGCGGTGCCGCAGGTTTCGCCGTCGGGGTCGGGGGTCGTCATGTTCTTCTGGGTGATCTGATAACCGCCGAACGTGACATAGATGCTCTTGCCGTACTGGTAGCGGATGCCGGCTTCGTACTGGTCGCCGGTGGTTGGCTTGAAGGGCAAGCCGTTCTTGGCCGTGGACGGATCGGAGACGGTCGGCTGGAAGGACTGGGCATAGCTAAAATAGGGTGCCAGTCCGTTATCGAACAGATAGACGCCGCCCGCGCGCCAGGTGAAGGCCTGCGAGGGGGTGATGTAGCGTTTGCGGGTCAGGATATTGTAGGTGTTGTCATTGGCCCAGTCCTGACGGCCGCCGATCGTAACGCGCAGGCGCTCGAACTTGAGCTGATCCTGAAAATAGATTCCGTTCTGGCGGCTGACCGTGGACGTATAGACCTGCGGGGACAGGTTGCTTTCGTAACCCGCGCTGCCGCGGCTGACAGGATCGAAAATGTTCAGAAGCGGCTTGACCAGTGTCGCGCTGACGAGATCGCGGTCATGGTTCCAGTCCGTATAGAAATAGTCCGTCCCGGCAAGGATGAGGTGACGTACGGGGCCGGTGCGGACATGGCCTTCGACCTGTGTGTCCATGGCGACGCCCTGTGAGCGCCCCCGGCCTTCGACAGCGCGGCGGTTGACCGTCTCTCCCGCCACGCATCCCGCAACGGTACTGGTACATTTCGCAAGCGTATCGCCCGAGAGGACTGTGGAGCGGTAGAGCGTGTCGAGATAGGTGTAGCGGACGTTGTTCCGAACCGTCAGGAAACGGTTGAAGCGATGTTCCAGAAACGATCCGAAAAGGGCCTGATTGCGGTCGAAGGTGTTCCAGTCGGGTTCGCCGATATTGGCGTCATTGGCGATGTAACGGCCTTTGGAGGCATAAAGCGTGCCTGTTGCAGGCAGGAACTGGAACGTCGAGCCGCCGACATCGCGCTGGTACTGCGCCAGCAGTGTCCATGTCGAATGGGGCGCGAATTTCCATGTCAGGCTGGGCGAGACGTAATAGCGGCCTGCCGTGACATCATTGACCTGTGTGCCACCATATTTCGCCAGAGCGACCATCCGGCCCGTGAGGCTGCCGTTATGGGTCAGTTTTCCCGACACATCGCCGGAAGCCTGTCCCTGCCAGTTTTCCAGATCTGTATATCCGCTGCTCTGGAGGAAGAACTCCCCTTCGCTTTTCTCCGTCGGACGTTTCGTTACCAGATTGACCACGCCGCCGGGCGCCGTCTGGCCGTACAACGCTCCGGACGGGCCTTTTAGGACGTCGATCTGCTGGAGGGCGAACGGATCGAACGATGTGCGCGTCCACTGGCCCCCGGCGGGCAGGCGCAGGCCGTCCACGAAATTGTTGTTCGATGAAAAACCGCCTGCGCCAAATCCACGGACGGACACTTCGTCGACCCGGTTGTCGATGCCCTGTGGTTCGGCCTGCACTCCTGCGGTGTAGGCGAGGGCGTCGGCGATAGTGGGGGAGGAGCGCAGTTCGATTTCGTCGCGGCTGACGATCGAGATTGTCTGTGGGGATTCGATGATGGGTGTGCGGGTTTTGGTCGAGGCTCCGGCTTGCGACAATCCTGTTGCGGTGACGGTGATGATTTCGGCAGGCGAACCTGTCGCTTCCGGTTTCGCAGACCCGGCAGTCTGACCGGATGTGGTTTTCCCCGTGCGCTTGTCCTGCGGATCAGAGGGGGTTGCGGATGCGATCTGTGCGCTCAGGGCGAGACAGGACGCCGTACCACAGATAAGCCGGGAGAAACTCATGGAGCGCCTTCATTAAAACTAAATTTACCCCTTTCTATTTCGATAATGAGAATCATTGTCAACTGAGACGATGTAGGTGTGCGCGAAAAATACTTAATGTTGCCAGAGGAAACGCGGACCGATCAGAACGCGGACAGAGTATGACGACATGATCGCCGGTATTGCAGATAGAGCCAGCGGGTGTCCGCTCAGTTCTTCAGAGGCCCCGGGTGATTGGTCGTCACATGCTGATTGATGCTGTTCAGGGGCTGAGTGGCGGCCTGCGTTGCGTCTCCCATTTATCGATCACGGCTGCGGCCAGAGAGTTGCCGATTACGTTGGTGGCGGAGCGTCCCATGTCCAGAAAAGTATCGATACCGAGGATCAATAAAATTCCCTCTTCCGGAATGTTGAACTGTCCAAGTGTTGCGACAATCACAACTGAAGATGCTCGCGGGATGCCTGCCATGCCTTTACTCGTCAGCATCAGCACAAGGAGCATGGTAATCTGAGTGCTCCAGGGCAGGGCAATATCGTAGGCCTGTGCAATAAATATACTGGCGAAAGTGCAGTACATCATCGTGCCATCAAGATTGAAGGAATATCCAAGCGGCAGGACGAAAGACGAGACCTTTCGGGATACTGGCAGTTTGGTTAACTGCTCCAGAATCAGCGGGTATGCAGCCTCCGAACTTGCGGTTGAGAAGGCCAACAGAAATGGTTCACGCATCAGGCTGATCAGTTTTGTAGCCTGTTTGCCAAGGAAGGTGAATGCGATGCCAATCAGAGCAGCCCAGAGGATTGCGAGCGCGAGATAGAACTCACCCATGAATTTTCCGTAGATGCTTAAAATGGAAAATCCGTTTGTTGTGACGGTGGCTGCCATGGCGCAAAAAACGGCTAAAGGGGCAATCATCATGACATATGAGGTCACTCGCAAAATAATATGCGACAGGCTTTCCGCCCATTCCAGAACGACTTTTGCTTTGGCCGGCAGGGATGCGCAGGCAATCCCAAAAAAAATCGAGAAAACGACAATCTGAAGAACTTCATTATCCGCCATGGCACGGAAAATGGAATCCGGGACCATATGCTGGATAAAGCCATCCAGAGTCAAAGAATGGACTGACAGATGGGTGTCTGTCATCATGTTGACTTTATGCATCCCTACGCCCGGCTGGAAAATATTTACGAGCACCAGACCCAGAGTAAGAGATAGCAATGACGCACAGACAAACCACAGCATAGCCTTGCCGCCGATTCTGCCAACTGCGGCAGCATCAGACATATGACCGATGCCGACGACGAGTGTTGAGAAAATCAGGGGGGCCAAAATCATCTTGATAAGCCGCAGAAACACGGTCGAACCGATCGACAGGTCACCTGCAATCATCTGCTGGGTTGCAATATCTGGGAAAAACGCATGCGCAACGCCCCCGAGCAGACTTCCCAGTACCATTGCGGCAAGAATCAGCAGTGTCATCCGGTTTTTGTGCAACAGAATGCTTCCTTGAGGTTGAGGTTTGCTCTGTATGCAGGAGATGGGACAAAAACAAAAATACATTGCAGCGTAACCCGCAAAATCAGGAAATTATTTCAAAATCGTTGCCTGATATGTCTGCCAGAAACATTTTTCATGTGGCCGCGCGTGGCTTTCCCCGTGCATGATCCTTCTTGGGGAGAGGGTGTAATTTGCAATAAATCGCTTTCAGTAATCGGAGATATTTCTCAATCGATTAAACCCTTCTTTTAGGTCAGCCATTAAGTCGTCAACGTCTTCCAGACCGATATGCAGTCGTATGAGATGCCCGGTTTCCGTCCATTGTGTTGCAGTGCGCATGGAACGGGGGTCCACGGGTAGCGCCAGACTTTCAAAGCCACCCCAGCTATACCCGATCGTGAACAGCTTCAGCCCGTCGATCATGGCTGCTACGGCGTTCGATGACGAACTGCGGGTGACGAATGACAGAAGGCCGCTGGCCCCACGGAAATCCCGCTGCCACAGTGCATGACCCGGGTGGGACGGAAGCGCGGGATAGAAGACGCGTGAGACCTCTGGGTGCTGCTCCAGCCAGCGGGCAATCGTCAACGCACTCTCCTGATGCCGCTGCAGGCGGACATCGAGGGTACGAAGCCCGCGCAGAACGAGCGTCACATCGTCCGGTCCGACGAACTGGCCGAGCTGGAAATGCATGTCGCTGACCTGTTCCCACGCACGAGGAGCACAGGCAATCGTGCCCAGCATCACGTCGGAATGACCGCCGATATATTTCGTGGCGGCCATGATTGAGATATCAACCCCCAGTTCCAATGGCTTCAGGAACAGAGGCGTTGCCCAACTGTTATCCATCAGAACGCAGATATCACACTCATGGGCTACGGCTGTGATGGTAGGGACATCCTGAATTTCAAATGTTCCGGAACCGGGAGATTCGAGGAAAACAGCGCGCGTGTTAGGCTGGAACAAGTTGGCGATACCAGCCCCGTCGCGGGGATCATAATAAGTGGTTTCGATATCCATCCGTCGTGCCACCGTAGCGCAAAAATACCTGACCGGGCCATAAACGCTATCGGGAACCAGCAGATGATCGCCTGCACCGCAAATCGCCAGAATGGCTGTCGTGCAGGCTGTCAGTCCGGACGGACAGAGCACTGTGCCAGTGGCTCCTTCCAGAGTGCTGATGGCCTCACAAAGCGCAGTTGAAGTTGGATTGTCCCAGCGGCCATAACGATAGGGCTGCCTCCCCTCAGCCAGCGCAGCGACGTTGGGAAACGCGACGGTCGAACCACGAAAGATGGCGGGGTTGATGAATCCATGGTGCTCCGATGGATTGACAGCAGCGTGGGTCAGGAGTGTGCGATCATTTATTTTTTTTAGGCATTTTGCCTCCATTCCTTTTGATCGTAGGGATTTTATGACAAAATGTGCTTTCAAAACTCCAGATTTATGGACGTATGTGGGAAAGAATATTAACCTGTCTTGATGATAAAGTTGGATCAGATCGATCGTACGATTTTGCAGGTGCTTCAGGCAGATGGACGCCTGAGCAATAGCGATCTAGCGCAACGTGTCGGGATCTCCGCACCTGCCTGCTGGAAACGGTTGAAGCCTCTGGAAGCGGACTATATCGCGGGATACCATGCGGAACTGAACGCAAAGGCACTTGGCCTCAATCTTCTGGCGTTTCTCAGCATCATGCTTGACGACCATTCGGAAGAGACAATGACCGGGTTTGAAAGCGCAGTCTCGAAAATGCCCGGAGTGATCGCCTGTCATAATGTCTCGGGAAAATACGATTATCTGCTGCAGATAGTCGTTCGGGATATGGACGATTTTCATAACCTCTCGATGCGGCAAATCCGGATGCTCGGATGTATCAAGGAAATGCATACACATTTCTCAATCCGCGAAATCAAACGATCGGGTAGCTTGCCCGTGTGAGCAGGAGGGCAATGCGGGTTCTGAAACTGTATCGTCTGCGATTACTAGGTTAGGATCTAAGCAAAATGGCCACCCTCCTCCTTTTCCGGGAAGCTACAGCGGCGGTTTTTAATACAATCGTTATCGAGAGCAGATGTTTACGGAGGACTTGTCTGGCCGCTATTGAAGCACAGCATGGCAGTCTTCCCGATCTCTACGGAAAAATGAGAAAAAATGCACTAAGGGCAAGAAACGGAGTTCGTGAAGTTGCGGAGCGCTACATAAGACCCCGTCTTTATCGCCAGGAATTTTTCGATGAACGATCCGCATGTCGCGATTGAGCCGTCTATTCTTTATCTGGGAACTCCAGTTGTCCTGATCAGTACGGTTAATGAAGACGGAAGCTCTAATCTTGCGCCGATGTCGGCCGCGTGGTGGCTGGGTTGGAGAGCCATGCTAGGACTTCAGACGGCTTCAAAAACCTCACAGAATATGTTGCGC
>NZ_BEWP01000038.1 GCF_002723995.1 Gluconobacter kondonii
AATTCACGACGCCCCGTTTTACCGGGCTCCTGGAAGAGCGTCAGATCCGCATCAGCATGGATGGACGTGGGCGCTGGCTGGACGCACGCCCGATGAGGCGTATCATGACGTGCCCACGCCCTCTGGTCCGGGGTTAACCCCGGACCAGAGGGCCAACAGCAAAGCCGTCAGAATGGCGGCATAACAACAACCGGGTATAGCTTATTCAAACCCAAAAACTGTCCGATCAGACGGGGCCACCTCTTATGTCCGTTAATTCTTATTATCGGACATAGGGGGGTGGAGGCACAAAAAACGACCGGCAAGGGCCGTTTCGGGGCGTGTTCCACGGACGCTCATGCCGGGACAAAGTCGGCTCCCGGAAAGGCTGCCTGATCGTCTCTGGCCCTTTTGCGAGAGACATTTCAACTCACGCAGGCGTGGAACGATTTGGCCTCTTCGGGGGGGTAAGCCGAAGGTCTGCTAACGGCTTCATGAATATTATATCTGACGTCCTTGGCGGCGACATCGTACCGCCCAGACTCGCCGTTGGATCGCTCCCCCTGACTTTCCGACAGGGATCCCAGCAAACTTCGATAGCGTCACGCAAGCGACCACCATTGCGTTTGACCGTCATCATAGTCCTATCGCTCAGGTTGGGCCTGACCAGCATGAGGATCGATGGATACCAGTAGAAATGGCTGGTGACTGCGGGATTGCCCCTGATGAAACATCGGAAGACGGTCCAGTTGCGCGACGGGCAGCCAGAGGCGACCGTCAGGGGCAAGGCAAGGTGCATCCGCCCAGTGCAGACGTGAATCCTTGAGCAGTCTCGTGATCTTCCCGGAAACGTCTCTGCGATAGACGCCGTTATCCTTAAGGTTGGTGAAATAGAGATTTCCTGCAGTATCCATGGCACTGCCCCCGATGGGAGGTAAATCTGCCCAGGGTTTCACAGCCGCGGACAGATCGGTTGATGACACATTGGGATCGTCAAGAAATGCTGTCGGAACTTGAGACCAAGGCCCTTCAAGCGGCCCGAAATACAACCATTTCCCGTCCGGACTCACTTCAAGCGGATCGACATTCACCAGAAGCGGCTGATGCGGACCGTTCTCCAGGACGTGTCCATCCATGACAATCGGTCGATCTGTCCGTGCGCGTGTGGACGCGTCGTTATCCAGAACACGACGTGCCTGACCTGTTTTAATATCAAGGACGATCAGCGCTGCCTTGCCCGCATCCGTCAGATAGGCATGCATCCCGTTGAAACGGATATCGTCGATATAGCTGCCTGCCTGCGCGATCTCTGGATTCAGAGGATAGATCCGCAGCACATGACCTGTTGCCGGATCAATACGGACCAGTTTGGCTCCTCCAGCTACGAGTGCCCCTCCAAAAGACGGCGTTCCGGTATCAACAACCCAAAGCATTCCATCAGGAGCCGCATGGAGGGCATTGACGCTAACAAACCGATGCGTTGCATCCTGCCCGGGTTTCCAGCCATTCCAGTCAGCATCCGGAAAAGGCTCTATCTTTCCATTCTTTGTCAGAAGACCCACAGCCGGTCCGGAAAAGCCGGTCCAGCGAGGGCCTGCGACAAATACATGCCCACCAGCAAGCGCCACGGCGTTCCAGTCCATTGATTTAGTGGTCGCTTCGATCCTGATGGTCTGGGCATGCGACGGGACGGAATACGTGCAGGCCGCAACGAAACCCGTGCAAACGGCAATGGCGATCCTGCACAGGCCTCTTTTAGAGAAAGTCTGCTGTCGATTCTGTTTCATGAATCCCATGATGTCAGATCCCTGCAATAAAACCGGACGGCGTACCGTCAGCAGGATCGACAAACACCACGTCGTCTGATGCCCGTCGCGGCGTATCGATGGCCAGAAAAACGACTGGATGGCTCAGAATACGGGGCACGGCATGCACAGCCCGACGGGAGAACACCAGAAGATGGCCGGGGGCAAACGGCGCCTCCTCCTTGGGATCATCAATCCAGAATGTGCCTGTCCCGGAGAGGACATGAAGCACTTCATCGCACTGGGTATGATAATGCGGTGGCACATCCCGGTAGATCCGGAAGACCCGGATACTGGCTTCCGGCTTGTCCGTCAGATAAGTGTCCAGCAGCATCGTGTCTGCCGTTTCGGGAAACGCCGTCGCAATTTTATTGAGATCGAAGCGACCTCCCATCCGGTTCAGGATCATCAGATGCTCTTTGTCATTCATGAGGTCTGCTCCTCTCAAATGCTTTGGCTGTTTTCGTCATGATTGCCTCCTTTCAGGCAGAAAAACCTTCGAGCACGATCTTGCCTTTGGCCTGACCGCTCTCAATCAGGGCGTGAGCCTCCCGCAGGTTGGCCGCAGTGATGAGCCCGAGATTTTTGCCGAGCGTCGTGCGAAGACGACCTTCATCCACGAGCCGCGACACGTCGTTCAGAAGTTGCCCCTGCGCGCTGATGTCTTCCGTCCCAAATAGTGAACGCGTGAACATCAGTTCCCAGTGCAGGGACAGGCTTTTGCGCTTGAGCGGTGCGGCATTGAGTTCAGCCGGATCATCAATCAGGCCGAAATGTCCCTGAGGGGCAAGAAGTTCGACGATCTCTGTCAGGTGTTGATCCGTCTGCGTCGTAGAAAAGACATAGCCGGGAGCGCCCGCAGGAAGGGCAGCAACCTGTGCGGCCAGAGGCTTGCTGTGATCGATCACGTGATCTGCCCCGAGAGATGTGACCCAGTCCTGCGTTTCGGGGCGCGAAGCCGTGGCAATGACCGTGATATCAGTCAGAACCTTGGCCAGCTGGATCGCCATGGAACTGACACCGCCTGCACCTCCGATGATCAATATGGATGGGGTCGTCCCCGGGACAGACCGACGAATGTCCAGACGATCGAAAAGCATCTCCCAGGCGGTGATTGCTGTCAGCGGTAAGGCTGCGGCTTCGGCCCAGTTCAGAGAGCGGGGTTTGCGACCGACAATCCGTTCATCGACCAGATGAAACTCGGCGTTGGTCCCCGGACGATTGATCGCGCCGGCATAAAAGACCTCATCGCCGACAGAGAAATCCGTGACGTCCGGTCCGGTTCCAACGACAATCCCTGCCGCATCCCAGCCCAGAACACGCCACTCGCCCACGTCCGGTGTTGCGCTGCGGCGGACTTTTGTATCAACCGGATTGACCGACACGGCCCTGATTTCCACCAGAAGATCCCGACCCGAAGGAACAGGTTTCGGTAGATCGATGTCCTGAAGGGACGCCGGATTTTCGATGGGAAGCGGCGTCTGATAACCGATGGCCCGCATGATGTCTGCTCCTCTGTTGAATGAGGAGAAGAGTGAGCATTATGCTGTTTGCAGACAAGAACGCACTTTTAACGCCCATAGTGTCGGAAATGATACCGTTATGACCCGCATCCGCCATCAGTCGCTTGATTGCAGCCCCGGCTGCGCTGTTGAGGCAACGCTTCAGCTTATCGACGGCAAATGGAAAGGCGTAATCCTCTATCACCTGCTTCAGGGGACCCTGCGCTTCAACGCCATCCGCAAGCGCCTGCCAAATATCACGCAGAGAATGCTGACAACCCAGCTTCGCGAGCTGGAGCGTGACGGGTTTGTGTTACGGACGGTTTATCCGGAAGTTCCGCCAAAGGTGGAATACAGCCTGACCCAACGCGGGCGGACCCTCAAGCCCGTCATCATGGCTCTCAAGGCCTGGGGAGACGAGCACACAGCGTTCGGGTATGTTACTGAGACATGTGCAGATCAAAATGACCTACTCACTTCTGCCGCTAAAGGGATTGAATGATTGCTGAGAAGTCATTTGGCTAATGGCGGAAATAGAGGATGAACGGAATGTCGGTTATCGGTAAGGCCTGATGGAATGCTGCCATTCGCAGCGTTCAAATCATGGTACGACAAACGCCGGAATGGTAGGTCGACTCAAGACCTGTCCATAATCTGCTCACCTCTTGTGCACGAGGCACGCGCCGACGATCAAGCAGATTTGGAACCTAATACGCTTTAGCCAGTCTGCGCAGGGTTTGTGGTGGCTGACCATATTTGCGCATAAAGGCCTCGCGCATGCGACGGATGTCGACGAAGCCGGATTCCCGCGCAATTGGGTCCATCGGGTGACGCGTCTTCTCGATCATCAGACGCGCTGCCTCCACCGGTGGTCTGTCCGGTTTCGGCGCGGAAGGCGCGGGCGAACTGCCGAGGTGATAGCGCGGCAACTTCGGTCAGTTGCTCCACGGTCAGCGGATCGACGAGGTGGGACTTGGCGAAGATCACGGCCTTCTGGATGCGGTCGCTGCTGGGGGCAAGTTCCAGCAATTCGGAGTACTGCCGCTGTATTGCCGCTCGCACGGCGTGCGTGGTCGTGGCGCTCCCATGACGTATCTGTCCCATAAGGCTTCCTTCCACTCTCGTGAAAATAATACCCCATCAAAACACGGGACCAAACATTTAGGCACGTCAGCACCATCATGGGCACACTGGAAAAAATGGGCGTGATCCGCCGCGAACGCTGCAAAATCGAGGGAATGCAGGGCCGAGGCGTGGCCGTGTATTTCATCAACCCGCATGTGGCATGGAATGGTTGGCTGGACATCCGCAAAGCACAGGCCGCGGCCCCCCGGCCGCCCATGCAGCTCGAACTTCTCCAAGGAGGGGCGTCATGACCGACTTATCCGACGAACCGGCCGCCAAGAGAGCCGTAATCCGTAAAGCTCGAAACCGGCCGAACATTTACTGGCGATCCTAAAAGCCGATCTGGCCCGCGTTCAGGCAGCGATTGACGCTCTGCTACATGAGGAACGACGTGTGGGTTGAATGGTCCGATGAAGCCTTGACAGACCATCGTTGACTACCTGCTCCCCCCTACCGGGGGCCGGGAAAACGCTTCGAGTTGATCACCCAGACAGCTCAGCCAAGCAAGCCGCTCCTCAACATCAAAACCAGTGGGTTTTTCGAATCCTGCAAGCGGTAACAAATTCGTGTAAATAACGTTTTTTAATTTTATTACGATAAAAAACCCATCATTTAATACCCTTCTTAGGAGGATAAAATGTCCACCACTTATACGGAATCGGGTGTTAAATACGACGTAACCACGAATAAATTATTAGGAGCGGTTACTTCCTGGACAGTAAAAATAACAGACCCAGATGGAAGTGTTCTGTATAGCGGGAATATATCACCCCTTCTTGGATCTGTTTCTACAACAAATAATTCAACATTATCCATAGCAAGTGCTTTAATTGGTGGAACTTACGTTGTTCCATCTGGAATAAGTAGCAATATTAATATTGCTGTATCTCTCTTAACGGCAACACCAACTACAATTTATATTGGTGGAACTTCTGAAATCACTACTGCAGCTTCTGCCTTAAGCGGACTTGTTCTTAATGTCGATGGTGGAACTGCGTCGCTAAACAGCGGTCTTATCGCAGGCGCCTTGAATGGAACTACCGTAAATATTACGAATAGTGGAACTTTTTCAGGCGGCACATCCCTCATTACTGCACTCAGTGGAACCACCATCAACTTTGGAACAGGAGGCGGAACATTCGTTCTTAATGCCGGAAGTAATCTTGTAAACCTATCAAGCACAACCATAACAGGTTACGATCCCAGTAAAGATACGATAAGACTTGAAAATACTACCGCGAAAATTAGCGGATATACTATATCTGGATCTGGTTCTGCAAAGACAATCACTCTATACGGTACAGGTGGCACTGAGATTGCAACATATACTGCCACTCTAGCAGGTGGTGTTACGCTCGCAAACGGAACCTATAATTCCCTTACGCAAGACACATCAGTAAACCCACTTCTCATCAGCTATACGGATGGAAATACTGACATTGGGGCTTGTTTTCTATCCAACACGTTGATTCAAACGCCCTCTGGAGAAAAAGCAATTGAAGACTTGATTGTTGGAGATGAGATCATTGCTTACATTGACGGTATTCCGACTCCACGTCGCGTGATCTGGGCAGGTCAGGCGCATTGCACGGTTCGTCCTGATCTTCCTAACGACCAGGCAGGTTATCCTGTCCGTATCATCAAGGACGCCATTACAGATGGTGTTCCTTTTAAGGACATGCTGATCACGGCGGAGCACTGCCTCTTCTTCGACGGAAAGTTCGTCCCCGCCCGCATGCTGGTGAACGGTCGCTCGATCTTCTTCGACAAGTCCATCACCTCTTACGATTACTACCATATCGAAACCGAAGAGCACTCGATCATCATGGCCGATGGCATGCTCACCGAGAGCTATCTCGATACCGGAAACCGTCGCTCTTTCTCTCAGAAGGGGAACGTTGTCTCATTAACTAGCAGCCGTAATTTGACATGGGACGATGCTGCTGCTCCGCTTGGTGTCAGCCGCGAATTTGCAGAACCTCTGTTCCGGCAGGCCGAAGCCCGGGCAATCACTGCTGGTGTCACACAGAAAGACGCCGCTCCTGAGCTGACAGAGGAGGCCAACCTCCATCTCATCACGGACACTGGTGTATCCATCCGCCCTACCCGTGAACACAACGGACGCATCATGTTCATGATCCCGACAGGTGTTCAGTCCATCCGCATTGCTTCCAATGCCAGCCGACCCAGTGATGTCGTCGGACCGTTCGTGGATGACCGCCGTTATTTCGGCGTCGCTGTGGGGGATATTACTCTTTTCGAGGGCAACAGGTCTCGTACCATTATCTCTCACCTAACCGACAGGGAGTTGGACGGCTGGAACACTCTGGAATGGGAAGACTGCCGCTGGACATCCGGTAACGGCCTGCTACCACTCGGTGAACGTCATCCGAACAGCGTCGCCCTCATCGCTATCCAGATTAAAAAAACAGGCCCCTACCTGGCCACCGATGCGGTTCAAAAAAAGGCCGCTCTGCGGGCCTGAAAAGACAATCCCCGCCTCTCCTGAGAGGCGGGGATCACCAAGGGTCATACCCTCGGTCACGGCTTCGGTCTCTTCTCCGTGACTTCGTTTTTTCCAGATTATGCTCCCGTTCAACCACCCGAATGTCCTGCTGGCGTCTGATCTCAACCTGGAGGGATCGAAAAACTGTTTGTTGATATGCCTTGGCGAGTAATTTCTGGTTTTTGGCGATTTGATTGACGGTTTTTGGGGTGACTTTTGATCTGCGTTTTGAGCAGATCGAGGATTGGCACCCGCTGAACAGCTACGCGCTCGCGTTCAACCTCTCGAGGAAGAGGAAGCGGCGCATGTTGTAGACAATATTGGCCAGTCCGATCCTCATGGTGGCCCGGGTGATACCGACAGTCCGAATGAAGAGCCCCGTCTGCGATTTCTGATCGGCAAAGACATGCTCGACACGCGACCGGATCACCGACTTCCCTGCGTTGGACCGCTGGATGTGGCGGGGCATGGGCTTGAGATGCGGCTTTTTCCTGTGGACCTTTGAGACAAAGCCCTGCTTTTCCATGAAGTCTTCGTTGGCTTTCGAGCGATAGGCCGTGTCAGCCCAGACTGTTGAGGCCGTATTGGTTTTATCCAGCAAGCCCTCGCGTAGTCTGGCACCGTCACTGGCGGCGGCATCTGTCGCTTTCCATTTCCGGATGAACCTGAACTTCCGGTCGATGGAAATATGCGATTTATAGCCAAAGAACGGGATGGCGAGATCCGTTGACGGGATCGTCCCGTCATCCTGCCGCTTCGCCTTCGTGAACTTCAGCGTCCAGCGCGCATGACGATCCTTGTGCGACAGCTTTGCCCGCTTGTCCTGCCAGTCTTCGGGAATACGGCCTGCCCGGAGATCGGCTTTCTCGGCGTTCGTGTTGCGCT
>NZ_BEWP01000039.1 GCF_002723995.1 Gluconobacter kondonii
AAGCAGAGTTCATGAAGATTATATTAATTTCTTCATGAACTCTGCTTGTAAAAATATTAGAAAAAATTATCTATTTGTTTTTTGCCTTCTTATTTTTTGATCGCTTTTCTTTGGAAGCACTTTGAGATGGGGCAGATGTTCCACCTTTTGCGCGCTCAATCACGAATTTGGCGTAGTCGTCCATATCACCATCGAAAGGCACGATCTGGTTGTCTGCTGCAAGCCAGAGACGGTCTGCGACCAGCTCCATGAGCGAACGGTCATGGGTAATGAGAATGACTGCGCCCTCGTAGCTGTTCAGCGCATCCAGCAGAGCACGGCGGCTGTCGATGTCCAGATGGTTGGTTGGCTCATCAAGGATCAGCAGGTGCGGAGCCGCCATAGCCACCATATTCAGCAGCAGGCGGGCACGCTCACCGCCAGACAGGGCTTCAACCTTGGTTCCTTGTTTTTCGAAGTGAATGCCGAATTGAGCCAGACGGGAGCGGTGAGACTGATCGCTGTCTGTCGGGCGGGCCGCACGCATGATGTCGAGTGGGGTCTGTTCGGGGTCGAGCGCCTCGATCTGGTGCTGATGGAACCAGCCCACCTCAATGCGGGGAGAGCGCGAGACTTCTCCGGAGCGGACTTCAAGAGCGCCTGCGATCATTTTGGCAAAGGTGGATTTACCGGCACCGTTAACGCCCAACAGGCCGATGCGGTCGTCCACATCCAGCCTGAGATTCAGGTCGCGCAGGATGGCGGGGTCGTCTCCGTAGCCGACCTCGACGTTTTCCAGCCGGATCAGGGGCGGTGCGAGTGGGCGGGCAGGGGATGGGAGAAGAAATGGTGAGACGGAGGCTTCGATCGTGGTTTCGATAGGAGCCAGTTTGGCGAGACGCTTCACGCGGCTCTGGGCCTGCGCCGCCTTTGCGGCCGACGCTTTGAAGCGGTCTACAAAGGATTGAAGATGCGCGCGTTCGGCTTCCTGCTTGGCACGGGTGGCGCTTTGCAGGCGAATTTTTTCAGCCCTCTGACGCTCGAAATCGTCGTATCCGCCGGTGTAAAGTTCCAGCTTGCCTTCCGTAACATGCAGGGTGAAGTCTACGGAATTGTTCAGAAGTTCGCGGTCATGGCTGATGATGAGTGCGGAATGGGGATAGCGGGCGAGGCGCGCTTCCAGCCATAAGGCGCCTTCAAGATCGAGATAGTTCGTCGGCTCATCGAGCAATAGCAGATCGGGTTCGGCGAAGAGGGCGGCGGCGAGGGCTACGCGCATCCGCCAGCCACCCGAGAATTCGGCCATCGGACGGTCGAGGTCTGCCGTGGAGAAGCCCAGACCATTCAGGATTTCTGCCGCACGGGAAGGGGCGCTGTCTGCATCGATTTCGATCAGGCGCATCCAGATATCGCCCATCCGCTCAGGATCGGCTGTTTCCAGCTCTGCCATGAGGGTCGCGCGTTCCGTATCGGCTGCGAGGATCGTATCGATCAGGCTGATGGGGGTGGCGGGATGTTCCTGATCCACTGTTGCGACACGGGCGGCACGTGGGATGACGATTTCACCGGAATCCGGCTGAAGCTCGCCTTTGATGAGTTTGAAAAGCGTGGATTTTCCGACGCCATTCCGGCCAACCAGCGAAACCTTGGATGGGTTGGGAAGGTTCGCGCTTGCACGATTGAAGAACTGTCGTCCCCAGGCGTTGAAGACAAGGTTTTCGATCTGAAGCATGGGGCAGGATGGTCCGGTGGCGGGTAAAACAAGAGAGCCACGTCTATAGCAGTTTTACCGTCCCGGACAGGGACGAGGCGGATCTTTTCCGCCTCGTTGGAGTGTTAGTGAGTGTGAACGGCAAGCCAGTCGTGGATCTGGCTCTGGGCTGCCTGAACGGCTTCTTTGCGAGCTGAAACGGCATTGACTGCATGGGCCGTGGCGATTTTCGCACCGGTTGTCATGCTGGAAGACGGGTCTTTCTGCAGTTCGGCGAGAATATCCGGATTGTTGGAATGGGCTGCGATGGCTGGAAGGAACCCGTCCTGTGACCAAGGGGCCAGATGCGTGCGGATTTCGGCTTCATGCTGGCGAACGAGCTTCCAGACGAGATCCGGGTTTTCGCTGGCAGAGGCGATCGATGACAGGGCCATTGAAATACGACCGTTCGGGATAGCGCCGCTATAGGCCAGGTCGACATTGCGACGGATCAGATCGGGGTCCGTGGCGTTGGCAAGAGCTTGGAACAGACGCAGTTTGACTTCCGTGGCCTGCGTATCGCGGACCTTCTTTGCCATGATGTCATAGGTTGCTGCATCGGCATGTTTCATCGCCAGAGCCGAGACTGTGCCAACCAGATCCGGACGCAGGGAGGCCGGGTTTTTGAGCCATGCCGCGAAACGGCGCTTGGCTTCTGCAAGGACTGCGGGATCGTTGAAGTTCCCAAGAGCCGAAATCACGGACGGACGGAGCATGGTGTCCAGCACGCTTTCATGCGGCTTCTGGTCCCAGCCCAGACGCTTCAGCACGGGAGCGAGGCGGCTGCGGGCATAGGCCTGGAATGCCGCGCGGTCCGGGCTGTTGATTTCATAGGTATCAAGCGTTTCCAGCTTGCCAATGATTTCCTCAAGTGTAGCGATGTCGCTCTCATGCGCTGCCGTCAGTCGGTCCACGAGATCGAAATAGGAGGACAGGTTGCCATGACCAGCCCGGAACTGGGCGAATTGATCACCAAGAATATTGGCGCGATCCACCGGTGCAAATTTCGAAATTGAGGCGGCGATAGGTGCGAAGGCGACGTCGTCGTAATGCACGCGGTAATAACCGCTCTCGCCCAGATCGAGCTTGAGGGGGGCGTTGCAGCGGGGCAGGGTGAAGGTTACGGGTTCAGCGCCGAGGACCAGTTTTTTGGTCTCAAGCCCCGGACCGCCCGCGACAACCGGAATGTTCCAGGTCAGGGCTTTCGCATTGGGATCGTGGATCGTGAAACGGCTCTGCGTCAGGGTATATGTCGTCTGACCATTCTGGCAGACCGCCGCGACATTGACCTGCGGGATGCCGGGCTGTTCTGTGAAGCTGCGTGCGACCTTGCCGACATCCTGACCCGACGCCTGTGACAGGGCGTTCCAGAGGTCCTGACTGGTGGCATTTCCGTAAGCGTGGGCTTTCATGTAGGCGCGCATTCCGTCACGGAAATGGTCTTCGCCCAGCCAGCCTTCCATCATGCGGATGACAAGTTCGCCCTTGCCGTAGCTGATGCCGTCAAAGGCAGAGTTGGCTTCGCTCACATTGTTAATGGTCTGCTGGATCGGATGGGTGGTGGACAGGGCGTCCGTTGCCATCGTGTTTTCGCGGGTTTCGTGCTGGCGCGGCCAGATGTCCCATTCCGGGTTCATCTTGTCCGTCGCCTTGATTTCCATCCACGACGCAAAGCCTTCGTTCAGCCAGATATTATCCCACCAACCCATGGTCACCAGATCGCCGGACCACTGATGCGCCATTTCGTGTGCGACAACTTCATAGATCAGTTCACGGGTGCGGGGCGTGCTGTTCTTCGGATCGAACAGCAGGACGTTGTCGATATAGGTCAGCGCCCCCCAGTTCTCCATCGCACCGGCCTGATAGTTGCCGGGGATGGCCAGCATATCCATTTTCGGCAGTGGGTATTTGATGCCGAAATAGTCGTTGTAATAGGGCAGGATCTTTTCGGCAGCGCCCAGAGCGTAGGTGCCCTGATTTTCAAGGCCGGTCGGTGCAAAGACGCGGAGAGGTGTGCCGTCTGCCTTGCCATCGACGGAGGCCATGTCGCCCGCCACCAGTGCCAGCAGATAGCTCGACATGCGCGGGGTCGCGGTGAAGGAGACGCGCTTTGTCTTTTCATCCTGCTGCGTCGTGCCGATGATCGGCATGTTGCTCACGGCGGTATATTCAAACGGGAGCGTCACGTTCAGCTGATATGTGGCCTTGAAGGCCGGTTCATCCCATCCGGGGAACATGCGGCGGGCATCGGCGACTTCGAACTGTGTGACAAGCATCCGCTGAGGCTTGCCCTTGGGGTCTGTATAGTCGTCAACGTAAATGCCGTTGGGCGTCTTCAGGATCGGACCGGAATACTTGATGGCCAGTGTATGGACCCCAGCCGGAACGGGGGCAGGGAAGTGCAATGTGACCGTCTCTGCGGCGTCGTCCTGATGGATGACGGCTTTCTCGGAGTTGTCGAGCAGGGCGCTCGCCAGTTTGAGACCCGCCTGATTGAGCGTGATATCCGCAGTCGGGGTCTGCACTTCGATCCGGATGATTTCGTCACCCTGGAGGGTCAGATGATCCATGTCGGTCGTCAGGTCGATGACATAATCTGTCGGCACAACGGTTTTGGGAAGTTGCCCCGGTGTCGTGGCAAAGGAGAAGGTTCCTTCGGCATGTGCTGCAACCGTGAAGGGGAGCCCTGCCAGAAGGGTGGTAAGAACCAGAAGGCGACGCATGATATGCAGCTCCTTAAAATCAGTCGGACGGAAGAACGGATCAGGCCGTTCGTTTTTGTTACAGTTACGGTGGCATACCCCTGTCATGCTGGAAAGTGGCGTCCCCTTAAAACCTTGTCATCTGCCAGACGAAGGGATCTCTTGACAGATCGGGCGCTTAGGGGCTTTTTCCTGTCTGAAGGCAATGGATTCTGCCTGACCATTCATGGTCGAACCGCTTCGTCCGGAAGCTGATGATTCCTGTTTTAGCGCCCTCTGCGGCACAAGACAGGAGACATGCGTCCGCCATGAACGACGTTCAGAATCAGTTCCGTTTTTCCGATATTTTTGATTATTGCCGGATGGGCGCTGTCCTTATCATGCTGTCGGTGTGTATCGGCAGCGTCTGCGCCCTGTTTCTGTGGCTTCTGGACGTCGTAACTGCTTGCAGGATCGCTCATCCGGTTCTGCTGTTTGGCCTGCCTCTGGCTGGAGTGGCGGTCGGGCTATGGTATTTCTGGTTCGGGCGGGATGTGGAAGGCGGGGCGAACCTGATCGTGGACGAAATCCACGAGCCGGGGGCCGGGGTTCAACTCCGAATGGCGCCTTTCGTGCTGATCGCGACAGTTGTGAGCCATCTTTTCGGCGCGTCTGTCGGACGGGAAGGGACCGCCATACAGGTTGGAGGCAGTCTGGCGAGTGCGACAGCGCGGCTGTTCAGACTTCGCTCTTCAGAACGCTGCGCCCTGCTGGTTTGTGGCATTGCCGCCGGATTTGGTTCCGTCTTCGGAACCCCCGTTGCAGGAGCGGTTTTCGCTCTGGAAGTTCTGACTTTGGGCAGGCTCAACTATCGGTTTCTTTTGCCCGCAGCCATGTCTTCCATCATTGCGGACTGGTCTTGTCGCGCCTGGGGAGTGCATCACGTTTTCTACCCTCTGATGTTTCAGGGAACACTGAGTGCCGATGGTACGCTCTGGCACGTCAATCCTGTGCTGGCTGCGAAGGTTGCCGGTGCAGCTGTGGTCTTTGGTTGCCTGAGCTGGATCTTTACCGAGAGCGTGCATCGTCTGGCGGCGGTCATGAAAACAGTCTGTCCGAGATCATGGCTGCGCCCGGCTATTGGTGGGATTGCGACCATTCTTCTGGTGATGGTCGTTGGGAACAGGGATTATCTTGGGCTGGGGGTTCTTCCGACAGAACCCGGTGGAGCGTCCATTGTCAGCTTTTTCGGGTCTGCATGCTATCCCTGGTCCTGGTTCTGGAAGCTGGTGTTTACGGTTGTCGTTCTGGCGAGCGGGTTCAAGGGCGGGGAAGTCACGCCACTGTTTTTTCTGGGTGCCGCGTCGGGAAATGCTCTGGCCCATGCGCTGCACATGCCGGTGGACCTGCTCGCCGCCGTGGGCTTTGTGTCGGTTTTTGCCGGGGCTGCGAACACGCCTCTGGCCTGTACCCTGATGGGTGTGGAGCTGTTTGGCGCCGCGGATATCGCCTATTTCGCGATCGGATGTTTCGTGGCCTGTGTTTTTTCCGGAAAGACCGGGATTTACCTCTCGCAGCGGGTCGGGGCCATGACGCTGCGAGAGGTACGGGGCAGAAACTGATCCTATGTCTATGCTTTGCGTGACTGCTGCGTGAGGGCCATGACAAGAGCAGCGACCCAACCGATGATCGTCCAGCCGAGTAATATTGTCACCATCGCGATTTTTCGCTGGTCGACAGTATCGCGCCTGTAAGCGATCAGGATCGGGAGAAGATAAAGAACCAACCCAAGACCTGCGAGGACAGAGAGCAGGGCGGGGGATTTTATAGGCTTGGCCGGAGCTGTGGTGTCGGAATCTGTTGTCGTGGGCTGGGCAACGGCGGATGACGAAGACACTGGCTTCGGGGGGGCAGATGCCGTCGGCGGAGGAGGTACGTTCGTCGAACCCTGATCTCCTCGGACCGAAGCCGCTTGTTCGGGCGTTATGTAGCCGGTCTGGACAAGAAAGGCCGAGAGGGCGTCGGGAAATGGAAGCAGTTCTTTTTCTTTGGCCGAACAGCCATGACCATTCTGTTTTTCTGCGGCGGGTTTGAGGTCACATAAAGACAACCCAAACCCGGACTCTTTTGTGGATTGCGCATGAGCCAGCATATCGCGCCAGCCTTCGGAGAATTTGCCCAGATTGGCCATGGTCGCGACCTCATAGGCCAGAAAACCATTCGGCTCGAAACGACCGGATCTTACCCAGTTTCGGCGTCTGTCAGCCAGATCCTTGGTAAGATAGTCCCGATACACCGGGTCACGCGTCACGTTTTCCAGAACACCATCATGATAGCGCGAAATCACAACAGGCGCTTCGGAACCGGCATGAGAGGCAAAAGCATAGAGAAAGGATTGATCGACGGTCAGGATTTCCTGCTGCCCATTCCCGACGATATCCACGACCTGCGGCTCGCCATCACCGTCCATCGCTCCCAGTTCGAGATGCTGCCATTGCCCGTTGGAACGCAGATCGAAAATGGACGTGAGGGAGCAGCAATGCGCGCCCCCCGTATAAGCCGAGACCATGACCTGCGGGAACGGGGCCGATGCGTCCAGCTGTCGAAAGGACATCCTGAGCTGCGCCATGCCGTCGTCTTCCGTCCCATAAGGTGTCAGGGGGAAAGAAGACGCATGTGCCCGTGTATCTTCGGGGGTACGGAGTGTCAGGAAGGCCATGCTGCAAGGCGATGTCGGGCTGGAATCCATATCGGCCCAGACGATCGGTACATTGCATTTCGGATTGTGTCTGACATCCAGCGCGGCCACAACTCCCCGCGTGGACAGAGTGGCGTGAGACCCTTTTTCCAGCTCGGCATGAGCGAGGGGAGGAAGTGTGCCGGGCTTTGCTTCCGCGCAGGGTAAAGTACCGGCTAACGCGACACTCACCAAGGCGTTGGCGCACAGTCGGACGATCAGGGCTGTGGGTCGTTTTTGTTTCGTATCGTACAATGTTTGCTTATCCCCACAATCAGACAGTTCTGAAATATCGCCAGTAACGCTCTCAAACATTGACAGTTTTTATCATGCGCCTCTTACCCAGCAAGGAAACGTGATCAGCCATAAAAGAAATAACAAGAA
>NZ_BEWP01000040.1:0-2500 GCF_002723995.1 Gluconobacter kondonii
TTGGTTGCGGGGGCAGGATTTGAACCTGCGGCCTTCAGGTTATGAGCCTGACGAGCTACCGGGCTGCTCCACCCCGCGTGGGTGTTTGTGATGTTGGGGGAATGTGAGTTGTATTGAGTGGGCTGGGGGACCTGGCGGCGACCGACTTTTCCGCACCTTAAGGTGCAGTATCATAGGCGCTGAGGGATTTCACGGCCGAGTTCGGGATGGGATCGGGTGTAGGGCCCTCGCAATGGCCACCAGGTCTTCCAGCCCACCCTGTCTTTTGAGAGAGGGTGGAGGTTGGTGCGATGTGAAGGGAGTGTGGCTGATTTCTGTGCATGTGTTTGATGTGAGAAGTATGAGCGATTAGGACCGGTTAGCTGCATGCATTACTGCACTTTCACACCCGGCCTATCAACGTGATGGTCTGTCACGGCTCTATGAGACCTCGTTTTGAGGTGGGTTTCCCGCTTAGATGCTTTCAGCGGTTATCCCGTCCATACTTAGCTACCCGGCTGTGCCACTGGCGTGACAACCGGTGCACCAGAGGTATGTTCATCCCGGTCCTCTCGTACTAGGGACAAATCCTCTCAAGTCTCTTACACCCACGGCAGATAGGGACCGAACTGTCTCACGACGTTCTAAACCCAGCTCACGTACCACTTTAATCGGCGAACAGCCGAACCCTTGGGACCTGCTCCAGCCCCAGGATGTGATGAGCCGACATCGAGGTGCCAAACCTCCCCGTCGATGTGGACTCTTGGGGGAGATCAGCCTGTTATCCCTAGAGTACCTTTTATCCGTTGAGCGATGGCCCGTCCACGTGGGACCACCGGATCACTATGGCCGACTTTCGTCTCTGATCGAGCTGTCACTCTCACAGTCAGGCGGGCTTATGCCATTGCACTCGACAGCCGGTTTCCGACCGGCCTGAGCCCACCATCGCGCGCCTCCGTTACACTTTGGGAGGCGACCGCCCCAGTCAAACTGCCCACCATGCAGGGTCCCGGACCAGGCTTACTGGTCTCGGTTAGACATCAGAAAAATTCAGGGTCGTATTTCAAGGATGGCTCCACCGGTGCTGGCGCCCCGGCTTCAAAGCCTCCGACCTATCCTACACAGAATGTCTCTGATGCCACTGCAAAGCTGCAGTAAAGGTTCATAGGGTCTTTCCGTCTGACCGCGGGTACCCCGCATCTTCACGGGGAATTCAATTTCGCTGAGTCGATGCTGGAGACAGTGGGGAAGTCGTTACGCCATTCGTGCAGGTCGGAACTTACCCGACAAGGAATTTCGCTACCTTAGGACCGTTATAGTTACGGCCGCCGTTTACCGGGGCTTCAATTCAGTGCTTGCACACCTCCTCTTAACCTTCCGGCACCGGGCAGGCGTCAGGCCCTATACGTCATCTCACGATTTCGCAGAGCCCTGTGTTTTTACTAAACAGTCGCTACCCCCTGGTCTGTGCCACCCGTCCATGGTTGCCCACGAGCGGGTCTCGTTTATCCCGAAGTTACACGAGCAATTTGCCTAGTTCCTTCAGCATCGTTCTCTCAAGCGCCTTGGTATTCTCTACCAGTCCACCTGTGTCGGTTTCGGGTACGGTCTATACGCCAGAGCTATTTCCTGGAATGATTGAAAAGCCTGTTCAATCCGTTAAGGACAGACAACATCTCTCATTCGTCACTTCTGGCAGGCCCAGTAATATTAAACTGGTTCCCATCGACTACGGCTCTCGCCCTCGCCTTAGGGGCCGGCTCACCCTGCGTGGATTAACCTTGCGCAGGAACCCTTGGACTTTCGGCGACAGTGTTTCTCGCACTGTTTGTCGCTACTCATGTCAGCATTCGCACTTCCGATATCTCCAGAGAGGGTCACCCCGTCTCCTTCGCAGACTTACGGAACGCTCCGCTACCGCGCATTCTAAAGAATGCACCCACAGCTTCGGCACGTGGCTTGAGCCCCGTTACATTTTCGGCGCAGGGTTTCTAATAGACCAGTGAGCTATTACGCTTTCTTTAAAGGATGGCTGCTTCTAAGCCAACCTCCTGGTTGTTTTGGAATCCCCACATCCTTTCCCACTTAGCCACGATTTAGGGGCCTTAGCTGGTGGTCTGGGCTGTTTCCCTCTCGACAATGGACCTTAGCACCCACTGTCTGTCTGCCGGGCTATACTCCTGGGTATTCGGAGTTTGGTTAGGTTTGGTAAGGCTTTGGGCCCCCCTAGCCCATCCAGTGCTCTACCCCCCAGGGTAAACACCCGACGATCTACCTCAATAGATTTCGCGGAGAACCAGCTATCTCCGAGTTTGATTGGCCTTTCACCCCTAGCCACAGCTCATCCCCGACTTTTTCAACAGGCGTGGGTTCGGCCCTCCAGTGCGTGTTACCGCACCTTCAGCCTGGCCATGGCTAGATCACTCGGTTTCGGGTCTTCTGCCAGCAACTCATTCGCCCTATTCAGACTCGCTTTCGCTACGCCTACACCTAACGGCTTAAGCTCGCTGCAAACAGAAAC
>NZ_BEWP01000041.1 GCF_002723995.1 Gluconobacter kondonii
GTGATTACGCCAGCGATAATGCGGCTTACAAGGCGATTGCACCGAAGCTTGGTTGTTCTCCGGACAGCCTGCGTGTCTGGTGCCAGTTGGCCGAACGTGACGCCGGCCAGCGCGGCGGGCTGACGAGCGCCGAGAAGGACCGGATCAAGGAACTGGAGCGTGAGGTGCGGGAGCTTCGGCAAGTCAACGAGATCCTGAAGAAGGCCAGCGCGTATTTCGCGGCGGCGGAGCTCGACCGCCCTCACCGCCTATGGGCAGCAATGGTCGGCCATTACCTCCGCCAGACGGATGCCGCCCACCTCCACCACCCGAAAATTCGCCCGGAAAATTTGAAGGATCGCACCATTATCCAAACTGACGGACATGAAAAAGCCGCCCGGTGAAGGGCGGCAGTTCCCAAATCTCAATGTTCAGCGTCTGAAGCAGACAGCAGCCCACCCGAGCCATCCACCAGCGGCGGTGTGACTTTCCCGCGCACCAGCCAGTAAACGATACCCAAAGCCAGTACAGCACCGGAAAGGGCAGCCATCTCCTGCACGTTGACGCCGTTCAGGTCGAGCACGATAAACTTCCGGACTGTCGCCATCATGCCGATAAGCAGGACCGATCGCATCCGAGCCATGCTGTGCGCTTGACCGTCTGGCATCACCAGAATGGAGTGTTTGAACTCCAATGCAATCAGCACAGTGAAAAACATGCCGAAGATGGCCTGAAGCAAAGCCGGACTGGTCGGATCGAGCCCAGCCCCCAAGGCCATGCGAATGACTGCTACGACAACATGCAGCAGCCCTACGCACGCAACGACGGTAATGCACAATGTCAGGATGACCATGGCCGCTTCTTCGAACAGGTCGAAAGCACGCGCCAGTTTGAGAAAACCAGGAATATTCTTGATCATGGCCAGCAACACATCTCCGTGATTGGTGGCGGATCGTACTGTCAGATGGAGATTTCGAGAAGAGTGCTGGGCGTCTGAAAGGATGACGGTTTGTCGTCAGGGGAGCCTGCGTGTCTTATTGTGGCAACCATCCGGCACGACAAGGCTTTATCTCCTGAACTTTGCAGGGAAAGCATTCATGCCTATCCAAGGATTATCGCGTTTCAAAGGTAAAAAGGTTCTCGTTACAGGCGCGGCCTCCGGCATTGGCCACGCCACCGCAGTCCGATTTCTCGACGAGGGTGCTTATGTGATCCTCGTTGATCGGGACAAGACAAAGCTGGATGACGTCGCAAAAGCGCTGGACCCGAAATATGCTGTGCCATCTCTGACGGATATTTCCGTTCCGGAAGAGGTTGAAGCTCTCTACAAGCTTGTCGAGAAGCAGTTTGGGACGCTTGATGTTCTGGTGAATAACGCTGGTGTGACTGCTATGGGCACCGTTCTGGATTGCGATCTGGCAACCTGGAGTACGGTTTGTGCAACCACCCTCACCGGCACTCTGAACGTCAGCCGAACATTTTTGCCTATGCTCATCAAAACGAAGGGTAACATCGTCAATACCGCCTCGGTTTCCGGCATGCGTGGTGACTGGAATACCGCCTACTACGATGTCGCCAAGGGGGGCGTGGTGAACCTGACCCGGGTGATGGCTATGGATCACGGAAAGAGTGGTGTGCGCGTTAACGCAATCTGCCCCGCTGTCACACGCACCGGTATGACGGCAGAGGCGGTTAAGGACCAAGCTTTCGTCAAAAGTGTTGAAGATCGTATCCCGTTGCAGCGCCTCGGCGAGCCGGAAGATATGGCTGCAGCCATCACATTTTTGGCCAGCGCTGACGCGGCGTTCATCACAGGCCTGATCATGCCCGTAGATGGTGGCGTGACCGCGTCCAACGGTCAGCCACCATTCCCGATTTCATAAGGTCGGTTCGCCCTCAGGCAGCGTGCAAGGATCTCGCGTTTTTAAAAACTGGAAAAGTTGGGAGGGCGTCATGCGCCTCATTCTTGCATCCCTAACTGCAGCATTTCTTGCTGGCTGCTCTTGTCATTCACATGCGCTCCTGAAGCATGAAACGGCAGCCTGCATGAACTACCGAGCCATGATGACCGCACCGATGCCGCCAGACGCTATGCAGCGGCTTCAAGAGAAATGTGCGGCCTCACGGCGATAACGTGACGAGGGCTTACCAGCCCCAACCTGGACCAAATCCGTAGCCCGGCCCAAAGCCGCCGCCCCAGGGGCCCCACTCCCCCCAGTTCCACTGAGCGTCTTGATAATCCTGTGCAGTCATCTGCTGTTCGTCAGCGATATTCTGCTCTTGCCGATAAGCTTGATAGCGTCCGTAAGCAGCCTGGTCGCCGACATACAGGCAGCCGCATACTGTTGGATCGGCGTAAACGTAGCTCACCGTGTCGCCATGAATACGGCGGACAAAGTGATGTGCAGGCAGTTTATTGAGCATCGCAATCCGCTGCGGGGTCGAGGCGGGTTTCAGCACAAACCCAGCTGCAGCGAGATGGTCTTCCTTTTGGGTCACCATCTGTTGAGGAGATTCACATGCAGAGAGAGCAGTAACGCAGAAGAGAGACGCTAAAAGTGCTTTTTTCATAATTGGATCATCCACAATCAGAACGAAACGGCAATAATTGCCTACAATAAGCGGTCATATGTGTTGTTGGTTCCGTTCTAAAAAAAATCTTTCATAAAAAACCGCCCCGAAGGGCGGCTTTACAGTCAGGCTGCTTTCAGAGACTGGACAGCGCCCTTCCCTGCTCTTGCGGGAGGGGCGCAGGGCACTGGCACATACCGCCCAAGCACCTTCACCTGTAGAAATCCCGGCACTCTGGCGGAGTAGAAACCAGACACATACGGAATGAGTGCACTGCGTATGCGGGCCAGCCGTGCCCGGTCCTCTGGATGGTTTTTCGCGATGGGCGCGACATAGATCTCGCCTTTCGTCCCAATGACCACGGCTTCCGTTCCCGGTTCGAGATCATAGTCCGTTGCGTCGAAGCACAGCATCTGACCCTCAACCATGACGGCACCTGTAACCCGTGCGTTCTGCCGGGTGGTCAGCGCGCTCATGACACTGGCTCCGGCTTCTTGGCGAAAGGGCGCGCCTCCATCTGCATCAGGTCCGGATCAATCTTCGCGCCCGGCACGATCTGGGCCAGTTTTGCGAGACCCTTAGGCAGAACCTTCACCGTGTCGCGGGTCTTTTCCTCGCCGTTCGGATCCGTGTAGGTGGCGATCTTGTGCCAGAGATACCCGGCGTCGATTTTGGCTTGATAGGCCAGCCAGTTCTTGCCGTTGTTCCGGCGATAGATCCACTGCGACGTAGCCATGAAAGCGATCAACGCCTTGGGCTTCACTTGCAGGATCTTTGCCGCTTCCGTCAGGCCGTATGATCCGTCGGCCGTGCTGATGCGGTCGAGGGCGGCGGCTTTCGGTGCAACAAGGGCGAGTTGTGCCCGCTGCTTTTCCACCACCGACTGAAGACCAGTCAGCGCGCGCATTGCGAGCTGTTCCGGCGTCTCCGGGGCAGCCATCGTGTAGCTGCCCGTCTTGCGGATGGAGGGGATCACATCGGCGGTGATCCACTTCTTGAAACGCTTAGCTGCGGGCTTGCGGCTGGTCAGGACGAGCGACCACAGGCCGGACTCGTTTATGATGGTGCGGTCTGCGTTGAGATTCCCACTATCCGTAATCTGGATAGTGGACTTCTCATCGTCATCGAGACGACCTGAAGCATTTCCTGCGTTGGTGATCTCAAGCACCTTGCACACATCTGTCAGAACCCACCAAGGCTCTCCAGCCTGGTCGAATACGCGGACTTCTGACCCTTCAAACGAGAAGGGAATAAGATTTGAGCCTTCAACGGCTTTCGTGATAACTTCTGTCATCGCGGTGTTCTCCAGATCACTGTTGAGAGGCATCGGGGGTGGTCTGCAAACTGGCCCCTGATGCCTTTTCTTTTTCCATTTCCTGCCGAAGCAAGAAGATCACATGCGCGCCACGGCTGCGCTGTACCCTTGGTGCTGCCCTGTCGAGCCAATCTCTGACATCTGGCAGCATGGGTATTTTGAAGTGCGTTTGGTGGGTCATTCACTCCTCGTTGCTTGCGAGCAAAACATGACCACGTATTGACCATAGCCGTCAAGGTAATTTTTGACCATGATTGGAGCATGATCGATTCCGCTCCTGATACATGGTTCAAACTTCGTCTTAGTGGTCCATTGAGAGCTCGCCTCGAAGAAGAGGCTGCTACTCGAGGCCTCACCCTAACGGCTGAAATTCTGAGGCGCATTGAATCCACGTTGGATGGAACGGATAACCGCGTAAGCAAACTGGAGGAACTCACAGGCGACGGTGACTGGGGAAACAGGGCCCTATGGGATAATTTCGGCCGTCTGTACGATGAAATTGAGAAATTGCGAGCGGAGCTGGAAACCACAAAGGACTATGCGGGCGTGCCCCGCTATGATCCTGATTAAGGCTACTGCTTATATGATTCGCTCCTCCTATTCTGCCGCTGCGCCATCCCTCACGTTCCGAACTTTGGCGTGCTGTAGGCAGTGAAAGAGCAAAGGGTATTTAGACCTTGTGCCCTGAGGTTATTTGATGTCAAATCAAGAGAAAATTGAGATAGAAGAAAAATATTATTCATTAAATCAATAATCTATAAATTTGACTGAAATGAGGAATTAATATGATTCATGAAAATGAAATACAGGCCGGAGACTATGTTTATGTATATAACAGTTACAACACATTTGGATTGGATTTCTATGGAACTGAAGGTGGAGGGTTCGAAAAACCCCTGGTTTTGAGAGCTGCTCTGTGATTCCATTTCCTGTG
>NZ_BEWP01000042.1 GCF_002723995.1 Gluconobacter kondonii
AACCAGATTAAAGCGGAACCGCCCTAGCCTTGCCTTGAGAGGGGTTGCGCGGTTGTTCCACGCAGAACCAATTCAGGCGTCACCCGCGTAATCTGAACGGTATTGTGACCCTGTAACAGATCCAGCATAGCCACCCCACTCAACTGCCCAATCCGATCAGCATCTACGCGAATCGTGGTCAATGGCGGAGATACAACTGATGCAAAATTAGAATCGTTAAACCCGATCACAGAAAGCATTTGAGGAACTAATATTCCCCTTTCCGTCGCCTCACTAATTACACCCAAAGCAATTTCATCAGTTCCACAAATAATTGCCGTTGGATATAAGGTTCCTGATTTTGAAATTAACTGCCTAACCGCATCTCTACCCGCCACAATACCAGAAGAGACGATAATATCATTCTCTGGATTGAGTTGAAATCCACGCTCGGCCAATGCCTGGCGCACACCTTCAGCTCGAGGCTCCGCACGATCATTGTTAGCTCTGGTCCCAGTAATTACAGCCAACACCTGATGTCCTAGATCGAGCAGATAACGTGTCGCCTTTAGTGTAGCCTCTCGATTATCGAATCCCACACAGCATCGATCATCCGAAAGACTAAAGCTCTGCACAATTGGAACATTTCCTTGTCGAGCGCGCTCGTAAAGGTTGGAGTCATGTATACCCCCCACAAGCATAAGGCCATCGACACCGTTACTCATGAGAAAACGAGCTTCTCGACTCTCAATATCAATGTCATAATCAGTGCTTGCTACAATAGTCTGATATCCGGATTGTCTTAATGTTTTTTGAAATGACGATAAAGCACGAACAAATACTTCATTTTTTAGACTTGGGACAATAGCTCCCACAGCATAAGAACGCCGTGTACTCAAGGCCCGGGCAGCATTATTCACGACAAATCCCAGATCGGACGCTGCCTTTAATACAGTAGCACGCGTTTCTGGACGAATTTTCTCAGAGCCATTGAGTGCACGAGAGACCGTTGCGATTGAAACACCCGCTAAACGCGCGACATCTTTAGCAACAGGTAAACGAGCAGGCTTGGTCACTTTTGTATCATCCTCGTTTTTCATACCCTGTCCTTCACGCGCTATATTCATTTGTGATTTCTACCCCTTTCAAGCTCACAGACAAAATCGTCTCAAGCAATCTTCCGTGTAACCGCTTCCATTTGGTGGAGGGAGAAGATATGACTGCTCGTCTGTCATTCTATTAACGGCGCCAAAGCGCCTTTATGCGCCCAACGCCAAGGAGACATCATGACGCAAACTGCCGTCGCAAAAGAGGTGAAGGTCCCGAACCCCATTCTGACGACAAGCACCGTCCGTCCTACGGATACGACTCCCTCATTTCTACGAGATGTGCTTGCTCTTTCTGACTTCGAACGCAAGGTGCGCCCTCGCCTCCCGAATATGATTTATCAATACGTGGCGGGCGCAGTAGAAACATCTTCTGCAATGCGGAATGGCTTGGACGCATACTGCCGTTATGGTTTTACGCCCCACGCTCTTACAGACACATCCTTGCGCAACACGACGACCGAGCTTTTTGGTCAAACATATAGTGCGCCTTTTGCGATTGGTCCGCTTGGAGGTGCTGCGTTTGTTGCCTATCGCGCAGATCTCGCACTCACTAATGCTGCAAAAGCAGCTAATATTCCGATGATCTTGAGCGCTTCATCTCTGATCAAACTCGAGGATGTCATCGCTGCTAACCCCAACGCATGGTTTCAGGCTTATCTAGCTGGCGATGAGCAGCGCATTGATCGCATGCTGAACCGTGTTGAAGCCGCTGGCTATCGCAATCTCGTGGTCACGATCGATACACCGATCCTCGGAAACCGTGAGCATAATATCCGCTCAGGTTTCAGCATGCCGATCCGTATGACCCCACGCGTCATGTTTCAGAGCGCACTGCATCCACGTTGGCTCTTGGGTACGGTTGCCCGAACATTCATGTTTCACGGTGCCCCACACTTTGAGAATACTGAAGCAGAGCGCGGACCACCAATGATGTCTCGCACGCTGCGCAATACCGTTGCGCGTGATAAACTCGCCTGGAAACACATTGAGCAAATCCGTCGACGTTGGAACGGTCCCATGATCGTAAAAGGCGTTATCTCCCCCCGCGACGCAGTTCTTTGCCGCGAACACGGAGCAGATGGGATTATTCTATCCAATCATGGCGGACGCCAGCTCGACCACGCCGTCGGCCCTCTCGATATTCTTCCGGAAATTGCTGCAGAAAAAGGCAATATGAAGGTTATTGTAGATGGCGGAATCCGTCGCGGTACGGACGTTCTGAAAGCCATGGCCCTAGGCGCCGACTTTACTCTTCTGGGACGCCCCTTTCTCTTTGCTGCTGCGCTTGGCGGGAAGACAGCCGTTGAACACGCCATTAAAATTCTTCGCGAAGAAATTTCGCGAGATATGGCACTACTTGGCGTGAACTCACCCTCTGAAATCGACAGCAGTTTTATCAAACGTATCCGCTGATACTAAAAGAGAGTATTTCCTCATGCTCATCAAAAGCCTGTTGGCTACTACCTTTTTCTCAGGAACACTTTTGCTGATTACACCGCCGGCGGTAGCACAAGAACATCCGCCTGCCAGTGAAATCGTACCAACAGCTGAAGAGCCCATGCATCATGTGATCGCCCAGACGGATGACATCACCCTCATGCGTGTTTTGATCCCAGCTGGGCAACACACGCTATGGCATGAACAGCATCTTGATTACGTAAATACTGCGATTCAAGGAACTCCTGTCGAAATTCAATACGCCGACAAGCCCACTAAAGACACGGAAATGATGACCGGTAAAATCCGTTTTGGGGCCCATCAAGGAAAACCCGATACTGATCTCGTCAAGAATACCGGTAAGACCGTCAACCATCAGGTAGCCTTCGAGATCAGGCAGGCTGGCCCAAGGCATTTCGGCCCCTCTGATCGAAGCAATGTCAAAGGATTTAGCCTTGTACTCGATAAACCCAGCGTACGCGGCTGGCATGTCCATTTAGAGCCCGGAGAAAGCACCGGAGAGTATCAGCAATCTGGGCCGGGCGTACGCATTATATTCTCTGGAGACCGCCTGTTGAGCCAAGCACACGGCGAAAACTTAGTCACAACCGAGAATATTCATCCTGCTGATGGCTATATTGTGAAGCCGGGTAAACGCCGCATCATAAACGCTGGAAATCAACCCTTAGATTTTAATGAGTACGAATTGCTTTAGCAGCCTGCCGGGTTGGGAGAGAGGTGGCCCCGTCTGTTTGGACAGTTTTTGGGTTTGAATAAGCTATACCCGGTTGTTGTCATGCCGCCATTCTGACGGCGCTGCTGTTGGCCCTCTGGTCCGGGGTTAACCCCGGACCAGAGGGCATCGGCACGTCATGATACGCCTCATCGGGCGTGCGTCCAGCCAGTGCCGCGTGCGGACGCTGCCCGTTATAATGGGTGATCCATTTCGTGAGCCCCACTCGAAGTTCTGATCCGGTCTCAAAGGCGTGCAGGTAAACGCATTCGTATTTCATCGACCGCCACAGACGCTCGATGAACACGTTATCCAGCCAGCGCCCACGTCCATCCATGCTGATGCGGATCTGACGCTCTTCCAGGAGCCCGGTAAAACGGGGCGTCGTGAATTGTGAGCCCCGGTCAGTATTGAAAATTTCCGGGGTGCCGTAGCGCATCAGCGCATCCCGGAGCGCCTCGATACAGAACTCCGCGTCCATCGTGTTCGACAGACGCCAGGACAGGACCTTGCGCGTGAACCAGTCCATGATCGACACGAGATAGAGAAATCCCCGTTTCATGGGGATATACGTGATGTCGGAACACCAGACCTGGTTGGGCCGGTCGATGACCAGATCCCGCAGCAGATACGGATATTTCCGATGCTCTGGATGGGGCACACTCGTGCGTGGCTTCTGGTAGATCGCCCGCAGCCCCATAATCGCCACGAGCCGCCGGACCCGCTTGCGACCGACTTCATGTCCCAGGCGGCGCAGATGCCATGTCATTTGCCGCCTCTGATCACGCCCAACCGAGCAGAGGCATCGCGTAAAAAATCCCGTTCCACGAGAAGCTCGCCTATCTTCGCGTGTAGTTTCTCCACATCAGCAGGGCTGACCGGGGGCTCAGACGCCGCCTTCCCCGAAAAGGTTGCCGCCATGCCCTCGACTGCCTGGCGCTTCCACTGGGCAATCATCGTCTGATGCACACCATGTTTCGAAGCCAGTTCCGCCAGCGTCAGCTCCCCGCGGATCGCCTCCAGCGCAACCCGTGATTTGAACTCCGCTGCATACCTCTTGCGCGTAACCTTGCCCATAAAACCCGTCCTCTCTCAGGTCGGATTATAGCTTAGACACCTGTCCGAAAAATGGGGTCCACCTCTCACCACTATCGTGAGTCATTGGCGCAAGTC
>NZ_BEWP01000043.1 GCF_002723995.1 Gluconobacter kondonii
GTGTGATCCGAAAGACAACTTGCGACTGTTAACGCCTCTTTGCGGACATTCGGCTCGGAAAATTCAGCTTCTAACAGCTGCCACCGTGTGCGAAAAAAAATTACCCGTCTGTTGATCGGGTTAATTCCTCCCAATCCTCAATTTCTCTTTCCATGCGAGAGAGACGGTCACGAACCAGGCGTAGAGCATCGCTTCCCAAAAGAAGTTGAGATGGAGGCGTGTCCGACGCAACGAGCTCAAGCACTGCTGCAGCAAGTTTCGCCGGATCACCCAACTGCTTACCGTCCTTCTCGTGGCGAGCGGCCCGGATCGGATCGAACAGAGCATTATAGTCTGTAATTGAGCGCTCGGTCCTGACCATTGAACGCCCGGCCCAGTCCGTGCGGAATGATCCAGGGCATAGCGCGGTGACATGAACCCCAAAAGGCGCCATTTCCGCGCGCATGACCTCCGAAATGCCCTGCAAAGCGAATTTGCTGCCACAGTAATACGATATACCCGGCATGGTGATCAGACCACCCATTGATGTCACGTTCACAATAAACCCACTGCGGCGTTCGCGAAAACGCGGCAGAAAGGCTTTGGCAATCGCAACAGCTCCGAAGACATTGACGTCGAACTGGCGGCGCATTTCTTCGAGAGGAGATTCCTCCAGAACCCCTTCATGCCCATAACCGGCATTGTTGATGAGTACGTCGACTGGACCATGGTCTTCTTCTGCCTGTGCGACGATGGCGGGGATACGGTCGAACTCAGTGACGTCACACAGGACCACGCGAACATCCGGTAGTCGCTCCCTTAAGGACACTCTTGCGGTTTGCGACCGGACCGTACCAATCACCCGATGACCGGCCTCAAGGGCAGCCTGGGCAATGGCTAACCCAAATCCCGAGTTGGCACCCGTGATAAAGAAGGTTTTTTGTAGCATGGCTCTGCTCGACTGGATTTCGTTCATGCCTTGACCAATAATAGCGTATCATTCTGCGCTATACTGCGATTTCTCTAATATCCTTGCCTGATCCTATGAATTATCAACCAGATACCTCTTCGCTCCTCGCACTGGCCGCGGAACTCGCCCCGCGATCTGGCTACAACGCTACGTCTTTGCCGAGTGTCCGTATCCTGCGTTCCGAGACTGTCCTCAAAGATGTGCCGGTCCTTTATCGCCCAGGCGCGGTTTTCGTACTGCAGGGCTCCAAGCAGGGTTTCCTTAATGGCGAGATCTACCGATATGATGCCGAGCATTATCTTGCCGTTTCGGTCCCTGTGCCTTTCCGGATGGCTTCGCAGGCCAGCCCTGATCAGCCTCTGCTCGCCATTTACTTCGATTTTGACCTGCATCTTGCTGCTGAAATAGCGACCACACTGAATGGACAAGCCGGTCATGACGAAAGAATGCAGGCGCGAAGTCTGATTTCAAGTCGAATGGCACCCACCATGACGGATGTACTCCAACGCCTGCTCCATGCTCTCCACCACCCACAGGAACTCGCTATTCTCGGCCCGGGGCTATTGCGTGAATTGCATTACCGCATCCTGGTCGGGCCACAAGGCGGATCGCTGATGGCAGCGTTGCGTCGTAATGGCACGACAGACAGGATCGTGCAGAGTCTGACGCTGATCCGCGAACGCTACAAAGAAGGGCTATCGGTTTCGGAACTCGCTGTAACAGCTGGTATGAGCGTTCCGTCATATCACGTCGGCTTTAAGTCCCTCACCGGGAACACCCCGATCCAATATCTCAAAGCGCTGCGGCTGCACGAAGCAAGACTGATGATCGCACGACGTCAGGGAACACTTGCAACGATCGCCTCAGAAGTCGGCTATGCCAGTCCTGCCCAGTTCAGCCGGGATTTCAAACGCCATTTTCATCGCACCCCAAGCGAGGAGGCCAAATGGATGCGAGAACATCTAGGTGAGCCACCACAGGCTTGACGCGAGAACCTCGCGCCCGGCAATGACCGATTGTTTAGTGGATAGTCTGGATACGCCTCATCTCGGACATCTTAACAGTCAATTACTCAGCGTTTAGCCGCCATTAGGGTATAACAATCTCGCTGCCAGTTTTCACTCTATCCAAAGCAATGAGTGAACGATAACTGGATACAAAATCATTTTGAGCGAATATACGACGCGTTATTTGTTCATAAGATTTCACATCAGAGGTTACAATAATCAATACAAAGCTGATCCCTCCTGTGACATAGTAACACTGCTGAACTTCAGGTGTCGATTTGAATACGTTTTTCGCTGAATCAACAGTTTCTATGCGTTCATCTTTTAAGTGAACTTCAACGATAGAGGTAATGTTCATATCAACAGCATGCACATTCAGAAGAGCCGAATTTTTCTTGATAATGCCGCTCTTCTCCATAGCGGCAATACGTCTCTGCACAGCAGCCGCTGACAGATGAACATTTTCTGCAATGCGCCGTTGTGGTGTTTTGTTGTCTTTTTGAATAATGCGCAGAATTGCTCTGTCAAATTCATCCAACTGCTTCACGGTGGTCTTTTTTCTCATAAGCGAGTTTTTGTTGCATTTTTAAGGCGAATCAAGAGCACAAAAATCAATTCCTCGATGATACGTCTCTCTTTAAGGGGAGAACATCGTGCTCCATACGGAAACAGAAAATCGTTCTAAGACAAGATATAATATCTCATTGGGCACGTTATGCGGTGTTGGTGCAGGTGCTTTGTGGGGCTTGGTATTTCTTGCGCCTGAAGTGGTGCGTGATTTTACTCCTCTTCAACTGGCTATTGGGCGCTTCCTGGCCTACGGGATCATTTCCTTTTTTGTCATTATGCCTCGCTGGCTAGTATTGAAATCAGGCCTCAAAAAACAGGATTGGCGCGCCCTCTTTTGGCTCTCTTTATTTGGAAATACTTTATATTATATTCTGCTGTCCAAGGCAGTGCAAAGTGGCGGCATAGCATTAACGTCTCTGGTAATAGGTTTCCTTCCTGTAGCTGTAACGATTATTGGAAGCAGAGACAAAGGGGCTGTCTCCTTAACATCGCTTTCGCCATCTCTTCTTTTGTGCGGTGCAGGTGCACTCTGCATTGGTTGGCAAGCTCTTAAAGCACCTGAAGCGACGCACCAAACAAGTATGGGGTTCTTATGGGCGATTACCGCACTTTTGTCGTGGACAGCTTATGCTGTTGGAAACAGCCGCAGTCTCGTGCGTCTAAGCACAGTTTCAGTCCATGACTGGAATCTTCTGATGGGTCTTGTCACCGGAGCTCAAGCCGCCTGTCTTGTCCCCATCGCGCTACTCAGTGGTCACTTGGATCACGACCTTATGTCGTGGAGTTGTTTCGTTGGGGTCTCTACGGCAGTCGCAATTATTGCTTCTTTCTTGGGTAATGCTTTGTGGAACAAGATGAGCCGCCTTCTTCCTTTAACTATGACTGGGCAGATGATTCTTTTCGAGACGCTCTTTGCTCTCATCTACGGGTTTCTGTGGGAAGGTCGGTGGCCTCGCCCCATCGAGGTCGCTGCATTTACGCTCATTGTTTGTAGTGTAATGACATGCGTATCAGCTCATCGAAAACATCATCGCACGTTCAGTAACGCTGCGATGCAATCATCCCGGAACGGAGTATAAAATCGTGGCATCTATTTCGTTCGAAGAGTTCATGAATATAGATATTCGTGTGGGCACAATCATGGAAGTTAATCCATTCCCAGAGGCACGAAAACCAGCGTGGAAGCTGAAAATCGATTTTGGAGTTGAGTTCGGAGTAAAAAAAATCAAGCGCTCAAATTACAGGTTTATATAAATCTGATGATCTATTGGGTCGGCAAGTTACATGTGTCGTGAATCTCGCACCTCGACAAATTGGACCTTTTGTCTCGGAGGTCTTAACGCTTGGATTTCTTGATATCACAAAAAACGTCGTTCTGGTTGAACCTGAACGACAAGTCCCAAACGGTAGTCGGTTATTTTGACCGACAAGGCTTATTTGAAGTATCCGATAGATCCGAAGCGGACCAGCCGCTTTTCGTCCGGTTCTGATTGAGGGAATGGCGCTATGAAACAGGCGGGATTTTTTGACGTTGAAGAGCGGCTTGCCCGGTTGAGCGGACTTGGTGACCAGCTCGAAGCGTTTTCCCGGACTGTGGATTTTGAAGTGTTCCGCCCGGAACTGGAGAAGGCTCTGGCCTATTCAGATGGGAGTAAAGGCGGTCGACCGCCATTTGATCCAGTGTTGATGTTCAAAATCCTGGTGATCCAGACGCTGAACAATCTGTCCGATGAACGGACGGAGTATCTGATCAACGATCGCCTGTCGTTCATGCGCTTCCCTGGCCTGGGGCTTTCAGATCGTGTTCCTGATGCCAAAACACTCTGGCTGTTCCGTGAACGCCTGACCCAGG
>NZ_BEWP01000044.1 GCF_002723995.1 Gluconobacter kondonii
TGAACGAACCCGTCAGGGCCGCCCCGAACCCTTTTTCTGCCAGTCGCATCTTTCCGCGTCATTCTGCCCTTCTGAAGCAAAAAACACGCCCTCATCCGAGGCGTCCGCTTCGTGATTAAGGACATGAAACAGATGCTCACCATTCCGAAAATCTGGCCCTATTTCCTCTTCCTCTTTAGCCTTCAATGGCTGATCGCGGCCATTCGTGAGCGAAACAACGCCAAGTTTCTCGGCACGCCCTATGCGCTTTTCCACATCGCTTCAGCGGGCATGGCAACGATGATGCTCTGGCTCCGCCGCTCGACGCGCTACGCTCTTTTCTTGGCGGTTCCGGTTACGGCGCTGTGCGCAGTTCTCTCGCTTGGCCTCTATCTTCTGGGCCATGAGAAAGAGGCCGTCAGCGCTCTCGACGTGGCTCTGATGGCCGGATTTGGAGGCTGGCTTCTCGAATTGCTCTCGTCCATGATCGAAGAAATATGAACGCTCTGCTTCTTCGATTGCCTTAGCGCAGCCCCCCTGTGGGGGGCGAGCATTGGGGGCAAAACACTCCGCGCCGACGAGGCGCGTCCGCCTTCCCGGAAAAAACGACGGGAGATGAACAAGGGCGGACGGGAGAAGAGGCCGAGGGCAGGGCCGAGGGCAGAGCCGAGGCCGTCAGCGCGGCCCCGGTGGTTGGCCGGACCTGCTGGCCCGGCCTGTGAGGGTTAGAGAACGGCCCCCCACTGTGCGGCGCGGACGTTCTCGGTAAGGGTGCGGCCGTTGTCCTTAACGTAAGGCTTCCAGTCTTCTCCGAACAGTTCGCGGTAGGCGTCACATGCGCCCTGAGCCATGACGGCGAGCGCGTAAGCCTTCGGGGCCTGCGCTGCTGCAAAGCGAACGGCGCGGTCAACGCGGTTTTCCCCGCCGTCGATGCCCTGCCGGTCTTCGTCGCGGCTTTCGTTGCTGAAAGAGTTCTGCTCGTCGCGGGCAATCTGGCGCTTGTTCTCGTAGAAGTTGGCGGCCCCATAGGCAGAGCGGACCATGCCGTCCACGAGGCGGCCAAGGTGCATTTCCATGGCCTTGAAATTGCGCTCGCCCCGGAAGTCTGTGACGATCAGAACGTCCTCAAGAAGCGCGTACTGGTCGCGGATCATGCTCAAACCGGCCCCCATCAGCTCGTCATAGTCGCCAGCCTCGAAACCGAAATGCTGAACAATGGCGGAAATCTTGTCATCATTGGGGGCGATGCGGAGAACGTCGGCCAGCGTGGGGGAGGCAATGGCCTTTGTGCGGTCGCGGGCTTCGTTAAAACGGCGGACGGCGGAAGGGCTGGCCTTGTTTGCGGCCTTGCGGTTCTGGGCCTTCGGTGCGATTGTGGTTGCTGCGTCGGACATGAAACTACCCTTTCTAGTCTAGCGAAGTCCCGGCTTGGTGTTCGAGCACTAACCGGGGCGCTTTGTCTTGAGGTCCAATCCCTCTCGACAAGTAAAAGATAGCCTTTCCGGCCTTTCGTGACAAGGGAAAAAGCGCAGAAAACCGCCATAAAACGCGATTTATTTTTGCGTGACAAGTAAAAAGATTGCTTGATTACTTTATGAATACCTGTCGTTTTCCTAGACCCATTCTGCCCGTGCGGCGAGCACACTGACGGCGACGAGAGTGGAACGACGGTGGCGTTTTCCTGAGCCCATCCTGCCACCGGCCAAGACGGGCGACGGGACAGGCCGTCAAGCCCGGAGCGTCCTGAGCAAGGGGGGCAGGCTTGCGGCTGATGCGGGGTCGCGTGCGGCCCTGCAGCAGACGCGGGCCTGACACCTGCCGCCGAGGGTCGCGCAGTGGCTTTACGGACTGGCACGGCGACTGTCAGACTAAACGCTGGATGCGAGGCCGCTGTCGTGGAACGGCCCTCCCGGGCGGTCCTTCAGGACCGTTCGGGAGGGACGAGGAGCCGTCTCACGGTCGAACGTGCGAGACCAGAACCGTCCGTTCATGGAAAAGGATGCGGGTGAACCGTTACCCGGACGGGACGAGACGCGGGGTCCAGACGCCCGGTTGAGGGCGGCTGGACCCTGTGGCTCGGTCGAACTTGGCGACGCAGGAGCCTAGTGAGATAGGGTGAACGAACCCTTCAGGGCCGCCCCGATCCTTCTTTTGCTTTTTCTACCTATGGCCCTGATTTTTCCCGGAAGACTCCCGAGTCAGGAAGAACACACCCCCACCCACGGCAAGCACCAGCAGGCCTCCCCGGACTGGATGCAAAAAGCCCTGCCAGATCAGGAGAAGAACCGCTGCCTGAATACTCAGTGCAACAATGCGGATTATGGTTTGTCGTGACATGGTGCCAGTCTAGTCTTTTTCGCTGTCCTGGCGCAGCCCCCCTGTGGGGGGCGAGCATTGGGGGCAACATACATCGCGCCGACGAGGCGCGTCCGCCTGACTAAACCGGGCGAGCGGACAAAAAAAAGCGGCCCGGAGGCCGCCTGTCGGTGTCACTGATGGGACGTTCGCAACTTTGCGAGCCGGGTGGCAATCGGTCCGATCGCAAGGCCCAGACCGATGGTGAAAGCAGCGGCAGGAAGAAGAATAAACAGGATACTCTGGGTCACGTTATCCATTGGTTTTCGCCTCCGTCTTGTCCTCAGGATAGGGGATATACGCCAGAAAAGTCAAAGAAATTGCCTCAAGCGCGGCTCCCAGAAAAAAACAGGTGACGGCACGCATGGGGGTCAACGGTCCTGTCCCGGATATGAGTGGGGTCACGATGCCGAGCCCCCACGCGCTGAGGGCGAATGTCTGAAGGACGCTGGCAATCGCCTTGTAGCGGTCTTCCTTGTGTTTGGAGCGCTGCGGCGGGGGCAGCAGCGCCATGAGGCGGTCTTTGTTCATCTGGCGCAACGCTCCTTTTTCCCGGAATCAAAACGGCACGTCATCGTCAAGATCGTTCCCGCCCGGTGCGTCCCAGCCCGCATTGCGGTTTCCGTTGCCAGACGATCCCGCAGACCGGCCGCCATTGCTTCCACCAGCAAAGCCGCCCTCGCCTTCATCGCTGTTGCCCCGGTTGCTGTCGATCAGCACCAGCTCACCCCGGAAACGGTCAATAACAACCTCTGTGGTGTAGTGCTCCTGACCGCCCTGATCGGCCCATTTGCGGGTGCGGAGTTCACCTTCGATATAGACCTTGCGGCCTTTGCGAAGAAAGCGTTCCGCCACGTCACCAGCCCGCTCATTGAAGATGACGACACGGTGCCATTCGGTGCGCTCACGACGCTCCCCGCTCTGGCGGTCATTCCAAGTATCCGACGTGGCGAGTGTAAAGCTCACGATCTTGGAACCGGACTGCGTATGACGGACTTCCGGGTCTTTACCAAGGTTGCCAACGAGAATGACTTTGTTAACGGAACCAGCCATGAGAGCCTCCAAGAAATAGGGAACGTATCAACTGGACTGTTGCGGCGTTATTGCCTCCGTCCATGAATAGATATTAGGTTTTTACTTGGCTCTAGTCAACGAGAAATGGCAGAAAACCGCCATTTTCGAGAGAATAAAATTAGAAATGAAGCGCTTTTACTTGTTGAATACTGAAAGGATATTTGATGTTTTCCTAGACCCATCCTGCCCGTGCGGCGAGCACACTGACGGCGACGAAAGAGGAATGGAGGTGGCGTTTTCCTGAGCCCATCCTACCACCGGCCAAGACGGGCGACGGGACAGGCCGTCAAGCCCGGAGCGTCCTGAACAAGGGGGGCAGGTTTGCGGCTGATGCGGGGTCGCGTGCGGCCCTGCAGCAGACGCGGGCCTGACACCTGCCGCCGAGGGATGTGCAGTGGCTTTACGGACTGGCACGGTGACTGTCAGACTGAACGCTGGATGCGAGGTCGCCTCCATGGAACGTGCCTCCCCGGACGGTCCGCAGGACGGGCCGGGGAGGTTGAGGAGCCGTCTCACGAACCGATCCCCAGACCAGGACCGCCCGATATTGGAAAAGGATGCGGGCAAGCCGTTACCCGGAAGGGCCGAGACCCGAGGGCCAGACGCCCGGTTGAGGGCGGCTGGACGTCGGGGCTCGGTGGAGCTTGGCGACGCAGGAGCCTAGCA
>NZ_BEWP01000045.1 GCF_002723995.1 Gluconobacter kondonii
AAAGCGGCATGGCTGCCCAGCACGGCCACGACCTGTTGCGCGACCTCAGAGCCTGATAGAAAGGCTTTCAAAATATCACTGATTGTCGTCTACCAAGATCCCGGCAAGCGACAATCAGTGTTTATTTACATCTATATTTGGCCATAAGCATGACAACATAGATGGTAATGATTGACTCCATAAAATATGAAGCAAAAAATATTATTTATACTCGATATATGTACTATTTTTTAACAACAGGTTGCCGCGTCTTCCTGAGATGATCAATGAACTGATCGTCAACCTCAAGATGCCCTTTAACTAGGTGTGCAGGCGTTAACGCTAACCAATTGTTGAATGAAATGTCTTTATACTGTCCCGTATGAAATACGTTAATGACCCGCACCGGCTCGTCTCCTATATTTTCAATGTAATGAGCTAAAGTTCTTGGAACATAGCCGACATCACCGGGAACAAAATCAAATGTTCTTGCGTTATCAACGGCATCAAACACCGTCATTCTAGCTTTTCCTGAAATATAATATTGCAACTCATCAGCATCCGGATGCCAATGAATTTCACGCATTCCACCCGGTTCGAGATCAATAATCAAAGCAGCCAATGTCGTCACACTAAAATTGCGTGAATCAATAACCTGCGTGGCGCCTCCCGGATAAGCTGTGGGCGGGGTAGCAGAAGCACGAAATACGTATTTATCTGTAAAACTTACCGCTCCAAGATCCCGACGCACCTGCTCAAGCGGGGGCGGAACCGGTTGCCGGAAAATATATTTTTCATGCGAAGGAATATTTGCAAAAGCCGCCTCAGGCACACCAAAATTCTTTGCCAGAACTTCTAGAGGAATATGCGCAAATAATTCCGTTACCAGCAATGTTTGATTTTCTGAAAAATTTCCATCATTGAAAACAAGTACGAACTCCGTACCTTCTTCCAAGCCCTGAATAGCATGCGGGAAGCCCGCTGGAGCGAACCATAAATCTCCTGGCTCCAAATCTTCAATAAGTGTCTGGCGCTGGTCGTCCATAAGGTAGAAGCGAACTTTTCCCTTTAGGACGTAAGCCCACTCCGCCTCTTTATGCCAATGCATTTCACGCACAACACCAGGCGGCAGTCGCATATTGACGATAGCGAGTTCTTTCAACGCGCCCATTTCACGGCAGGTAACTTCTCTTGCCCATCCACCATCTTCAAGACGGTTATGCGCCATGGCAAAAGGAAACTTTAGATTAGGAATGCCACCTTTATCTGTTGCCGGCGGCAGAAAGATATCTGGATTTTGCCGTTCAATTTCCGGGTTACGCGGTCCAACAATGTCAGCTCCTTTAGAGCCCATAATTGGCTGTTTCAAGTCTTCCATCACTAATCACCCCATTCAAAGAAAGAAAAAATGAACGCAATATTGTCAACGAATTTCATTAAACGAACGTAGCGCCCGTCCTCGGGTCTGAGTCTGATTTATTTTTTCTTGAAAAAATAGCGATTATCATAAGAGAAAAAATAGCGATAATTAGAGACATGTTGTCTCCTATATTTTTATCACAGAAAAATCCGAGTGCTCCACCACAGGCAAAGCCAAATAAAACAAAGAAAAATATTCCTGACCACATCAGATTGGAATCCCCATTGATTCCATTTTTCTTGAAGAAGCTCTGAGCCAAGAAATTGAATGCCATTTGAACAACAAAAGTAACAGCCACGTTTCCATAGAGCATTCCATGATCTTTATGAAAGGCGTTACCCTGCATTCCGGCGACAAAACTAATAGCTACAGCCAAGAAGTTTACTGAAATTGTACTAAAAAATGCCAACACAGTTATAATAAAAAGTAAAATACACTCTGACCACAATACAACACTTGAAAAGGCTCTCCCTTCTTTCAGGAGAGTGCTCATCAAAACGCCGCACAAGGCTGAACCGAGACCGAAAGCAACGACAGAACTAAGAGCAAACCAAAATGCAGTCCAATTACCTTCCACCAAACGATAACCAACCTGTATTACATTACCAGATTGGACAGTAGCAAAGGTTTGTGCGTGAAAAAAAGTCCATGCATTCATCAATCCTGCACAAAAAGCAAGAATGAATCCAATTTTTTTATTCTCCATAAGGGGAAAGTTACTTTTGGGAGCACTTTCTATTGAATTAGATTCAATCATATTTTTCCCTTAGAGATTATTGTTAAATAATTTATTTATGAACCGACGAAATATCTCCGGGACCTGTAACATTCTTAAAGACAATAAGTTCCTATCAGAAAAAATTAAAATTTCTCATTCATCTGCCAACAGGAAAGAATTTGATTAATGTCAACCAATCTTAATGAATTATCTCAACCTCGAATCATTAAAATAGGATTTTGAAATGAGGCACATGGTTATTTCTAATGTCTTTGGGTGAAAGATAATTATTATAGAATATATTATGGGAAATTTATCATCCATCCGCACTCAAAATCCCATGGATGACCAACACAGTCCGCCATAAATTTGTTCTATGCTCCGCCACCGATTGCCTATCACACGTAAAACCCTCTTTTGCGGCATTATACAGGCCTACTTTGCTCACTCCAGACAACTCCACAGAAGGAACAAGGCTAAATTTACTGACGCAGTTCAGAAAATTTAACCTCATATTATAGACATAAGTGATATTATTTTATCAAAAGATAACTCTGTACATATAATTGGTGGACCATGGCTATCCTCGAACGCAACCATCTCATGATTATTCAGGAAGTCGCACGAGAAGGTTCGTTAACGGCAGCGGCCACGCGACTGAATCTGACACAACCCGCTCTCAGCCATGCAGTCCGCAAGATTGAGATTCAACTTGGCGTAAAAATCTGGCGACGCGAGGGGCGCTCTCTGGTTCTCACACAAGCCGGCGCATGGCTGCTCTCACTGGCAAATCGACTACTGCCACAATTCTCACTCGCTGAGGAACGTTTGGAACAATTTGCCAATGGCGAACGTGGAATATTGAGGATCGGGATGGAGTGTCATCCTTGTTATCAATGGCTGCTCAATGTTGTATCTCCCTACCTTGAGCGCTGGCCAAAAGTTGATGTCGATGTCAGACAAAAATTCCAGTTCGGCGGCATTGGAGCATTACTAAACAACGAAATTGATATCCTTGTGACTCCCGATCCAATCCATAAACAAGGCCTAATATTTACGCCAGTATTTGACTACGAACTTGTCCTTGTCGTTGGAAACGATCATCCTTTACGGAATGTCGAATATATCCTTCCAGAGCATCTGATCAATGAAACCCTCATAACTTATCCTGTCCCCACAGAAAGATTGGATATCTTCACTCAATTTCTTCAGCCTGCTGGCATCGCGCCACGTCAGCAGAAACAAATCGAGACGACTGATATCATGCTGGTCATGGTCGAACATGGCCGGGGAGTCGCTGTTCTTCCTAAATGGCTGGTAGAAGAATATGCGCCCCGATTTGGCCTGCACTCAGTACAAATTGGCAAATTCGGAATTGCAAAGCAAATTTTTCTTGGTAGACGCGAAACAGACGAAGAGCTTCAGTACCTCGCCGATTTTATAAAATTTGCCGCCAAAATAAATACATAATGTTTTTTATATTTTTCCAAAAAAAAATAAATAACGTATTTTTTATTTATTATCTCTCGTATGAAATGCGAGCGATAATAACGACATGTCGGAAATTAATTCCAAATTGTCCCTAATAAAATCGTATGAAATTATTATAATTTTGAGCTGATGATCACAGATT
>NZ_BEWP01000046.1 GCF_002723995.1 Gluconobacter kondonii
CCGGTCTGGCTGTTCCGTGAACGCCTGACCCAGGCGGGAGCGATCGAGGGTCTGTTCAATCGCTTTGATACAACCCTGCGCAACGCCGGATATCTGCCCATGTCGGGCCAGATCCTGGATGCAACGCTGGTGGCTGCTCCAAAGCAGCGCAATACAAACGCCGAGAAAGCCGATCTCCGGGCAGGTCGTATTCCCGAAGACTGGCAGGACAAGCGGGCAAAGCTGTCGCACAAGGATCGTCATGCGCGCTGGACGCTGAAGTTCACGAAGGCGAAGCGGCAGGATGACGGGACGATCCCGTCAACGGATCTCGCCATCCCGTTCTTTGGCTATAAATCGCATATTTCCATCGACCGGAAGTTCAGGTTCATCCGGAAATGGAAAGCGACAGATGCCGCCGCCAGTGACGGTGCCAGACTACGCGAGGGCTTGCTGGATAAAACCAATACGGCCTCAACAGTCTGGGCTGACACGGCCTATCGCTCGAAAGCCAACGAAGACTTCATGGAAAAGCAGGGCTTTGTCTCAAAGGTCCACAGGAAAAAGCCGCATCTCAAGCCCATGCCCCGCCACATCCAGCGGTCCAACGCAGGGAAGTCGGTGATCCGGTCGCGTGTCGAGCATGTCTTTGCCGATCAGAAATCGCAGACGGGGCTCTTCATTCGGACTGTCGGTATCACCCGGGCCACCATGAGGATCGGCCTGGCCAATATCGTTTACAACATGCGCCGCTTCCGCTTCCTGGAGAGGTTGAACGCGAGCGCGTAGCCAGCCAGAGACAGCCCCTGATCTGCTCAAAACGCAGACCGAAAACGACCTCAAGAACCGTCAATCAAATCGCCAAAAGCCTGAAATCAGAACCAAGGCACATCAACCAACGGTTCTTCGATCCCTCCACCTGCGAACAGCCAGTCGTATCCGAGAGGCAGTTCTGGAAAGGCTTTCTCACAGCACAGACGTCGATATTTATGTGATTGTACCTGAAGATCCCCTCTGGCTGAATGGCGTATTGCCCGTCGATCCTGTCGCCGGTTTAGAAGAAGGGTTGATCCGGACCTTCAAGCCAAAGTGGAATCGTCGCGGATGCGGAGCGGAATGACTGAAGTGAACGGCTCCGGGATTGACGGCGACTATTCCTCGCGCGACATGAGCCACGTCCGCTTCGAGGAAGCATGAGGCAGCTCTCCCACGTCTGAGATGAGGGCGAAAGCAGCAGGTCCGCTTACGCCTATATGCCGGACATACAGCCTCCCATTCGCCACGCCCCTAAGCGGACAGTCCGCAATCACCATGAACTGATGCCGTTTCCTCCCGCCCGAGCGCATTCTCCGCTCGGCTGCATACATGCAGCCCTTCTGGAGAACGTGTCATGGAACAAGGCATACGCTTCCCATCACCCACCTTGAAAACCCAAACCCCCTGGAACGCTGGCAAAATGGTCGGCGCCAAACGGGCGCTGAAAGAGAAACACGTCTGGGCCATCCGCTTCTGGCTGGTCCATGAGGGCAGGATCCGTGATCGAGCGCTGTTCGATCTTGCCCTCGACAGTAAACTCCGAGGTTGCGATCTCGTGACGCTGCGCATCGGCGATGTCGTTACCAGCGGTCAGATCCGGAGCCGCGCGATGATCGTGCAACAGAAAACCAGGCGTCCGGTTCAATTCGAAATCACGGAAACGACGCGCGAGAGTGTCCGCGCCTGGCTGGAGCATCGTGGTGGCTCACTCCAGGATTTTGTCTTTCCCAGCCGCCTGAGCGCGAAGGCACATTTGAGCACGCGGCAATATGCCCGTTTGCTGGACGAGTGGGTGGAGGCGGTTGGCTTAATCCCCGGCGAATACGGCACGCATTCCATGCGTCGGACGAAAGTCGCGATGATCTATAAGCGCACAGGTAATCTGCGTGCGGTGCAAATCCTGCTGGGTCACACCAAGCTGGACAGCACGGTTCGATATCTGGGTGTCGATGTTGAAGATGCCCTGGCTTTGTCGGAGGCGACGGACCTGTGACGTCTCCTACGTTTGCCGCTTGCTCCCTCCCTATGTGTACATGCTATGATGACACATAGGGAGGGGCACATGAGCGAACAGCTTTCTGGCAGCCAGAGCAAGCCACTGAAAATCGGCGTAAGAGAATTCCGCGGCAATCTGACCGCCTACCTTCGTCAGGCGCGACAAGGTAGCACGATTCTGGTCACGTCCCATGATGAGATCGTGGCCGAACTGCGCCCACCGTCCCCGTCCTATCGTCCCCGTCGCCAGCCAGGTGCGCTGCGCGGGCGGATCAAGCTGAGTGATGATTTCGATCAGACGCCGCAGGATATGCTCGACAGCATGGATGGGGTCCTGTGAAGGTTCTGCTCGATACACATGCACTGCTATGGTGGTTGTCAGATTCCGAAAAATTGGGGCCTACATCACGCGAGATCATTGCAGATCCAGCCCATGACATTCTGGTTAGTGTTGTCTCTCTTTGGGAGATTGCTATCAAGATCCGGATCGGGAAGCTGGATGCAGATCTTATCGAGATCACCGATGCTATTCCCACAGAGGGTTTCGCGCTTCTGCAGATTACCCCCGAGCACCTGAAAGTGCTGATGGGCCTACCCATGCATCACCGCGATCCCTTTGATCATCTGCTTATGGCGCAGGCACTGTGTGAACAGGCGTCATTTTTGTCCGGAGATAGCCAGATGACGCATTACTCAATCGAAAGGATAGGCTGTTCATAGCTGTTCGGTTGGTGTCTTAACAAATTACGCATGTTGTCCAGAAAACGGTGGTTCAAATGACACAAGATATTCGCTTCTCTGAACAACGCTTTCCCCGCGTGCGCTTTCGAGCGATTTCCGCCCAGTTTATGGAAAATGGGGTTGTCGCAATCAATATTCGAGTTGACGCTGCAAGATGATGAGATTCGGGGGGCGGCATTACAAACTGGTGCCCCATTTCGACGTGGATCCTGCTACCATCCGAACTTATCGGTGAATGTTATTTGTTGTGCTGCTCGTCCAGACTTTTGTGGCGAAGATCAATCTTACGAGGTGGAGGGATCGAAGAACTGTTTGTTGATGCGATTGTCTGATGATTTTAGTTTTTTGGCGCTTTGATTGAGGGTTTCGGGGGTGACTTTCGCTCTGCGTTTTGAGCAGATCGCGGTCCATCGCCAGTGGGAGGACTACGCGCTCGCGTTCAATCTTTCGAGGAAGAGGAAGCGGCGCATGTTGTAGA
>NZ_BEWP01000047.1 GCF_002723995.1 Gluconobacter kondonii
TGTCATAGCCCAGGGCTTTCGCCTGGAAGATCAGTTCATCCGGCTGGCTGCCCGAGCGCAGGAACGAAAACGAGGACGTGACCTGCAGTTCGACATAAGGCGCGCTCATGGTCTAGCGGCGGTGGGGATGGGGATGTCGGCTGCTATCAGGCGCGTTGCTGGTGGGAGCGCGCATCACGACAAATCCGGATCGTTCGAGATAGGCGACCAGACGCTCGGCCACCAGACGGGCCATCAGCTCGGCGGCGTCATGCGTTCGCCTGCGTCCGTCGTAACACAGCGCGTGCATCAGGACTTCGGCCACATCCGAGGTGCTGGCCGGGATCAGATCGTCACGGGGCTCCATCAGAACACCCCCTGAAGAAACCACTCGCCCGAACCGGACCAGTCGTGGCGGCCGTCCCCTTTGCGAAACAGCCACAGGCGCAGGCCGGTCGTGGTCTCGACCTGCCAGTAATCGCGGATCGCGCCATAGTTTTCGACTGTGTGCCACCACTCGCCTAGCAGACGTTCGGGGCCGTCGGCCGCTGCAATGCGATGTGTCTGCCGCTTGAGGACGAACTGGCGGGGCGCACCGTCCGGGAGCAGGGCAGTCACCTGCACCCGGACGGGCAGATCGAACAAAGTGTTCGGCCGCGCCCAGAGCATCTGGCTCGCGAAAGGCGATTTTGCCATGTTGTCCGGAGAAACGCGAGACTGTCCGTCCTCCGGCCAGGCGGAAAACCGGGGCGCAAACTGATAGACGGCTGCAACACCCGGACGGTTGATCAGCCGATCGATGAGGGTCGCGGGCACCGTGTCGACCTGACGATCCTCTGGGTCTGAAAGTACCGGGCGAGCGGGGCCGGCCTCTATCGGCTCGCTGGCGCTGATCGTGAGGGTGACAGCCTCAATGCCAAAACCGGGTTCAATCCGGGAAATCTGATCTTTGAGGAGGCGCAGGATGCGCGTCTTGTCTGAGGTCGGATCGGACGTGCCCACACGGATAGCCTGGACCGTGCTGTCCACACGGACACAGAGAAAATCGATCTGCCGTGCGCCTTCGCCGCGACGGGACAGTAAGGCGCAGGCGCCTGGCACGAGGGCCTCAATGACGGTCGCAATCGCCTCGGCGGTGCCGATAGGTTCGACAAGCGAGCGCGACAGCGAGATCCGGTCCCGTACCTGAACCACGCTCAGCGGTTTGGCCTGACGCCCAAGCACTTCATCCAGACAGGTGAGAAGTTCCGCGCCGAACCGCTTGGCCAGAGGCGCGCGGGGAAGGGCTGCAAGCGCACCAATAGTTGTCAGTCCCAGACGATTAAGACGGGATGCTGTGTTTGAGGCAATCGGCAGGGCCGAGCAGGACAGGCGGTCCAAAGCCTGTTTCTGCTGACCAGGCGGGATGACACAGGCCCCGTCGAGGCGGGAGCGCGCCAGGGCGCGCGAGGCCGCCGCGCTGTCGCTCAGGGCCAGAGAACAGGCATAACCTTTCTCGGAAAGGCGCGTCCGGACAAGAGACAGCATGGCCTCTTCACCACCATAAAGATGGGCACAGCCAGTTGTGTCACTGTACAGGCCATCCGGCGCATCGAGAGCGGGCAGGGGCGACAGCCACAGGAGCCAGCAACAGAGCTCGTGAAGAGCCGCATCATCGGCGTCAGTGTCCTGCTCGACGCACAGGAGGTCCGGCACAAGGCTCCGCGCCTGGGCAAGCGGCTGACCCGGTCTCAGGCCCGCTGCCAGCGCCACCGGATTGACGGCCGTGAGCGTCTGGCGGTTGTGCTCAGGCGCGTGCACAACAAGCGGGCGATCGGGGAGGTAATGATCCGGCTGGCAGAGCTGGAGGCGCTCGGTGCGCCAGAAGGGAAGCCACAGGGCGAGGAAGCGGCGCATGGTCAGGACAGTCGAGAAGCCAGTGGGCAGGACGTCCTCCACGCACCCGCAACAGCGAGACGGAAAGACGACGGGGTCCGGGAAGCGGCAGGACCAGTCCCGGCAAACAGAGAGGGGCTGAAGGATGAGAGGTGATCTGCCAGCGTGTGGCGCAGGCACAGGGATCTTTTCCGGAGGAGCGGGAGACGCTGACAGGGCGCAGGAAGAAGCCGGTGTTCCCGCTGCTTTCGGCAGCCAGATTCAGGCGACGCACTTCTGTCAGGGAGGGGATATGCGGACCAGCTATCACGACAAGGGCGCGCTCGGGACCGCGCAGGATATCCTCGGCCACAGCCAGAACACTGGCGTCATCGCTCTCAACGCAGATCAGGTGTCGGAGCGAGATTCCGGTCTGGTGCAGTCCCCAGGCATGGAGCTGAGGGGGAACCGTACCCAGCCAGAAAACAGGCTGGCCACTGCGCGCGAGCAGAGGCAGAAGCAGGGCGAGGCTGGAACCAATTTCAAGCGGATCGGGCACCAGAATGTCATGCAGGCTGGCGGTTTGGAGGCCGCCGCCCAGATGGTCATCGACCGGCTGCAGGCCTGTTGGCAGCACCGGGAAAATAGAGTGAGGCAGGCTTCGACGCTCGAGGCATCGGACCTGCTCGCGCAGACGCGCCAGCGCGTTCGAAGTCATGACTGTTCTCCCTAACGAGAACAAAAAGAGAACAAACGAACGTGGGACGCAAGTTAAATCTTCTCGTCCGCAGAGGAGGAAAGTGGAGGGTTCGAAAAACCCCTGGTTTTGAGAGCTGCTCTGTGATTCCATTTCCTGTGAGTTGATTGGGATATGGAAGATGAAGCAGGCGGGATTTTTTGACGTTGAAGAGCGACTTGCTCGATTGAGCGGGCTTGGTGAGCAGCTCGAAGCGTTTTCCCGGACTGTGGATTTTGAAGTGTTCCGTCCTGACCTGGAGCAGGCTCTGGCCTATTCAGACGGAAGCAAGGGCGGGCGACCGCCGTTCGATCCAGTGTTGATGTTCAAAATCCTGGTGATCCAGACGCTGAACAATCTGTCCGATGAACGGACGGAGTATCTGATCAACGATCGCCTGTCGTTCATGCGCTTCCTTGGCCGGGGCTTTCAGATCGGGTGCCTGATGCCAGAACAGCCAGGCTGTTCCGCGAGCGTCTGACACGAG
>NZ_BEWP01000048.1 GCF_002723995.1 Gluconobacter kondonii
CGGTAGGGCAGCATCATTCGCTGTGGTGGAAACATACCGCGCAACACTTCTCGCAATATCAACAAACGCACAGGCACGGCGTTCACTCAGGCCCAGAGCCTCCTAAATGTGTCAGACCGCCTGCCGTTTCACGACAGGCGCTACCACTTTTTCCAACGATTTCCTTCAGTTCAGCATTATCCAGTATCGCATCCGTCAGAAGACATTTCAGGCGGCTGTTTTCATCTTCCAGCGCCTTCAACCGCTTTGCCTCGGATACCTCAAGGCCACCGCAACGGGTCTTCCATTTGTAGAAGGTCGCGTCATTGATCCCGGGTTAGCGGCAAAGATCAGGGGCCTTCCGCCCAGCCTCCTGTTCCTTCAGGATCCCTATGATCTACTCTCCGTAAAACAACTGCGCTTCATCCGTCCGTATCCTTCTCGATCGGACTCTACTTTTGAATGGCTACATTTCTAGAAAGCACGTCATGATTATCGCCCTGAAAATAACCTTATAAGCAAAAACGACACTCGGAATCCCTCTTTTAAATAAGGCTATTAATGACACTATATTTTTTATATGATGATTCTACGTGAATTTTTAGGGTGATTGCAATGTATTTAATGGCATATAACGGTGAAGTTATACATAATATTGAAGATGTATATTATACAAAAAAAATAAACGATTTGAATTATGGGGATATTATAGATGTTGATATAGACCCCATCTACAAAAATTTAAATAAAGAAGATGATTATATTTTCCTCAACGATCAATCTGAATTTAATTGCCATTTCAAAAATTTTGGTGAGGTAACAGGAATATATAATCAGAAAACAAGAGCAGTTTCTTTTAGAAACAATGATGGAAAATATCTCTGCTTAGAGGGAGATCATCTTGTTTTTACGCGAGACGAAGCCAACCTATGGGAAAGTTTTTTTCCTATAGATAATGAATTTATTAGAAAAATTCAGTATGTCATCCTTAATAAATGGCTCTCAAAACGAACAGGAGAGATTTTCGACGGGAAAAGCATAATTTTTTGTAGCGATTTTATCATGAAAATTGGTAATTTTTCTATCGATATACGCAGCCAGCGTATCAATGATTTTAACGAGTATAAGTTTATTGGATTTTGTGACGGATGGAAATTTGAGGAATTTCTTCTCTATAATCCTCTTATTTATATTACGGCTTATTCAAGCAAAAGCGTATTAAATCAGCTTAGCCTCTGTGTGCGTTCCTTAAGGAGTTTTGCCAATTTCGATGGCAAGATCATCGTGATGTCCAATGAGGATAGTACCTCTATCCGAGATATTTGCTCTATGGAAGGCGATGATAATATTGATGTTGACCTTATGTATCCGAAAGACTTTGTTGGGTATGTTTGTTCAAAATTTAGTATTTTAGGGAAAGAAATATATAGTGGCTATCAACCAGTTATGTACCTTGATCCCGACATCATATTTAACAGCGATGTTAACAAAATGCTTCAAGAGGCCACACTAACAGAAGATATTTGCGCTCCATTAGAAGACTTCCATCGTGTTCAGACACATGTCCCTGTTGGAGCAGGTCTCATTCAACTCGATTCACTTGTACCGAGCCCTTATGCTGCCGGCTTCAACGGCGGAACGATTATTTTTTCGAATACTGATAATACCAAAGTAAAAGAATTTTTAGATAATGCACGTAGAAGCATCACGAATATTGGATATTGTTTTGGTAGAGAATTTAATAAATGGGCAGATCAAGAAGTTATAAATTATTTATCCGTAAAAAGTTTTAACGTAAACACAAACTGCATAAGCAAGTATGCAAGATACATTGACCACGACCCAAGTATAAATGAAAAACTTACCGGATTTGTCCATTTCTGGGGACATAACTCCGAAAGAAAATCAGAGTTAATGAAAATATATTTTGATAAAATTCAATATATTCAATCCGAGTTGAGGAGATTATAATATTAATTTACACACTCCATTGTAAGAAATTTTTAATTCGATATTTATTGGAGACTTAAAATCTGGTTTACCAAGCAACGGAGTCAATTTAGACCCGTCTGCGAAGCCGACATGAGGTTAGAGAATAATAGTGTTTGAGGCTTTTGTGCGTGTGCGTGAACGCTGCACTGTTGCCCAATCAGGGGTCTTCTCTCATATCGGCGAGTTTATCTTTCTCTTTAAGTTTACGAATTTTGAGGCCTTGTCGGTATTGATCGTCTGAGGCTTTTCCCAGTCTTTCAGACCTGGAGGGATCGAAAAGCCCCTTGGCGCTGACCTGTTCTCTATGATTCCATTTCTCTTGCGTTGATTGGAGTATGGATCATGAATGACGTGCCCCCCTTTTTGTATCCACTCAAAAGGAGAGTTCCCGTTTTTTATGGCTTGGGGTTGGTGGGATGACAAGTGTCTCGGGGGCATGCCATCCAATTGGGAATGGGGACGCACCGTGTTGTAGTCTTCCCGCCAGTCAGCCAGAACCTGTCGGGCATGGCTGAGGGAGGTGAACAGCGTTTCGTTGAGGCATTCATCCCTCAGCCGGCCGTTGAAACTTTCGACAAAGCCATTCTGCTGCGGTTTACCGGGGGCGATATGGTGCCATTCAATCTTCATCTCATCCGCCCATTTCAGGATGGCATGGGATGTGAACTCCGTACCGTTGTCGCTGACAATCATGAGGGGTTTGCCATATCATTCTACCAGGGCCGTCAGTTCCCGCGCCACCCGTCCATCTGATAATGACGTGTCGGCAACCAATGCCAGGTTCTTGCGACTGAAATCGTCGATAACAGC
>NZ_BEWP01000049.1 GCF_002723995.1 Gluconobacter kondonii
AGGGCTTTTCCCTGCCATCCGGCGCCGAGGGCGATGTAGAGGGCGACGGCGTTGCGGACGCGGGCGAGGCGTCCGACGACGGCCTGGTCCTGGGCGGACAGGGCGGTCTGTTCGGTCGTCAGCACGTTCAGATAGCCGGTCAGACCCGCTCCGAAGAGCTTCTGGGCGCGGTCGCGGGCGAGGCCGGCATCGACGGAGGCCTGGTTCAGCTGCTCGACCAGTTCGGCATTATGCCGCCAGTCGCCCATCGCGTCCTCGACATCCGCGAACGCCTTGAGCACCGTCTTGCGGTAGTTCAGACGGCTACCCTCGGCCTCGGCCCGGGCCTGCGCGATCGCGGCGGTGTAGCGGCCGCCATGGATGACCGGCAGCGTCGCCATCATCATGAAGCTCCACGCCATGCCACCCGCCTGAAACGCCTGATAGGCGGCGGACGCGTTCGGGTTGAACGTCAGCGGGATCATGAATTTCGGATAGAGGTTCGAGACCGCAATGCCCACGCGTGCGGTGTCGGCGGCGTATTCGGCCTCGGCCACGCGGATATCGGGGCGGTTGGCCAGCACGATCGACGGCAGACTGTCGGGGAAGCGCGGCAGATCGGGGATCGGGCGGCGCTTTTCCAGCTCTTCCTCAAGCTGGCCCGGCATGTCGCCGACAAGGACGGCGATGGCATGCATCAGCCGCTCTTCCTGCTCGTGCAACGGCGCCAGACGGGCGCGTTCGAGATGTTCTTCCGTCTGCGCCTGCGCCACGGCCAGCGTGTTGCCGAGGCCGTGGGTGTAGAGCTTTTCGGTCAGTTCCCGCGAGCGCACGGCCACGTCGATGGCGCGCTCGGTCACGGTCAGACGTTCCTGCACCGAGCGCAGTGTTACATAGTCCGTCGCCATCTCGGCCAGCAGGGCCAATAGCACGCCGCGACGGTTCTCGATCGATTCCTCGACGATCCGCTTACGCTCTTCCACCTGCCGGGCGATGTGCCCAAACAGATCGACTTCCCAGGTCGCCCGCGCGCCATAGGTCAGGACCGAGGCTTCAGGACGGTTGGCCGGATTGCCCGGACGCAGCGGCCAGTTATCGATATTGATCGAGTAGCGGTCATCGCCACCACCTGCGGCCACGTCGAGCTGCGGATACCAGGCCGACTGCGCCTGCCGACGGACGGCACGTTCGGCGATGATATGCTGCGAGGCGATCTGCAGGTCGTAATTGCCCTTGATCGCCTGATCCACAAGCTCGTTGAGCATGGGGTCATGGAACTGCGACCACCAGTCCTTCATGTCCGCCGCCGACTGCGCCAGCGCATCAGCCGTGGCGGGATGGGGCTGCTCGACGAAGGCGTCAGGTACCTTGATCCGGTCCGGCGTGAAGTTCGGCCCCACCGTACACGCCGTCAGCGACAGACAGGTACTCAGGGCAAGGGTCAGGAGTTTGCGGGACATGTCAGAGGTGGTTCTGCAGCCAGGTGGTCAGACGGCCGCGCGCGCCCGGCGTTTCGCGGCCGATCGTCACCGTGGCCGTCATGCCGGCCGCCAGCGTGATGTTCGGCGGTACGCTGTCGAGTTCCAGACGCACCGGAATACGCTGCGCCAGACGCACCCAGGTGAAGATCGGATTGACGTCCGGCAGGCCCAGCTTGTCGGACACGCCGTTCTGGTCGTTGATGCCGCGGCCGATGCTGACGACATGCGCCATGAGGATCTGTTTGTAGCCCATTAGCTTGATGCGGGCTTCGTCGCCCACATGCACGCCGTGCATCTTGGTTTCTTCGAAATAGCCGTTGATCCAGAAGCTGTGTGCGTCAATCACGGCCATACCGGGCTGCCCGGCATGGGCGTAGTCGCCCACGCGCAGGTTCAGGTTGGTGATGTAGCCGTCCACCGGCGAGTAAACTGTGGAGCGCTGGAGGTTCAGCAGGGCCGTATCCAGCTCGGCCCTGGCCGCGTTGACCTTGGCGCGCTGGGTTTCAACATTGGAGTTGAAGTCTTCCTGCTCTTCCGCCGAGACGATGCCGCCCAGTCCCATACGGCGCTTGGCGTCGGAGGTCCGGAGCTTCAGGTCTTCCTCCGCTCCGGCCAGACGGGCGCGGGCAGCGTCGATATCGAGACGGAAGCGCACCGGATCGAGCACGAAGAGCGGATCGCCCTTATGGACGAACTCGTTGTCCACGACCGGCACGGCCACGACCGTGCCCGAAACTTCAGGGGCGGCGTCCACGACATAGACGCGCACGCGGCCATCACGGGTCCAGGGGGCGAGGACATAGATGTCCCACATCGTCCGCCCCAGGCCGATGGCGAGCGCCAGCACGACAAGGGTCAGCAGGACACGGATTACACTGCGGGTCCAGTTCATCGCTGACCCCTCCTATACGTAAAGGATGAGCAGACAGAGAACACAGACATAGAGCGCTATTTCAAAGAGAGCGACGTGCCAGAACCATCCCAGGGCGCCCGTGCGCCACAGGAGGCTTCTCAGCAGTAACGTCACAAAGACCGCCGCTACGGCATAAATGGAAAGCGGAGCAACGAAAACGCCAAACAGGTTAACTTCAGCCAGCATCAGAAGCCAGCTCCAGCGTCAACCACCAGACTGCCAAACGCCAGACTGTAAGACAACTCGCCCACAACGCTCCTCAATCAAACACACCGAGT
>NZ_BEWP01000050.1 GCF_002723995.1 Gluconobacter kondonii
TGTACCCTGCACCAAGAACTTCTCTAGAGCGCCAGCGTCCGGGTGACGCTCGGCGTTTTTCCTGTTTGATGCAAATCCCAGCATCGCAGCCAGATCACCCTCAAGAAAAATCCCGAGCTCCCTATTCTCGGGAATAAGGCGGATCCGTGTGATCAGAGAACGGATCGCTTCTACCGTCCGTGTTCCGCTGACTTCATTTTGAAGACTCTCGTGGAGCGTCGCGATCTTCTGGCGATACAGTTCCGCCATGTTGGGGTGTAGCAGGGGAGGCTGGGTAGGCGCGTCGGCCAGTCGTGTTTCGATCTCCGCCTTGCGGGCTTCAAGTTGACCGATGCGGTCTTTGAGGCGTGATCCCGGGACGCCGTCGAGAATAGCCTGAATGGCCTTGTCCAGTTCGCGCTCGATTTTGGGGAGCTCGGACTTCAGAGCGACCAGATCGGCCCCTTTCTCCATCCGCAAACGGTTAACCTCACGTGTGAACTCCTCACAGAATTCTTTGAAGAGCGCAGGGTCCATCATCTGGGTCCGCGGTCCGTTGAGCACGGATTTTTCCAGAACATCCCGTCGGATCGTCAGACGGTTCTCGCAGGTGCCCTTGTTGCGGGCGGTTGAGCAGCCGAGGTGATGTTGTGAGATCATCGAAAAGCCACCGCCACAACAGCCGCATTTGATGAGGCCTGTCAGAAGATGGGTCGGACGTTGCAGGGCGTTGAGGGGATGAACGCCGTTACCGCGGGATTTCTGCGACCAGGTCGTTTTACTCTGGCGGGCTTTGACCGCATCCCAGAGATCCTGCTCGATAATCCGGAGGTCAGGCACGTTCTGAAGAACCCATTCCGATTCAGGGTTGAGGCGGGAGACGCGTTTCCCGGTGCTCGGGTCCTTGATGTAGCGCAGGCGGTTCCAGATAGCCGGCCAATATAGAGTTCGTTGTTGAGGATGCCGGTGCCGCGTTCCCGGTTGCCATTGATCGTTGACGGACTCCAGGCCCCGGACAGGGGACCGCGATGCCTTCGGCATTGAGAGAAAGGGCAATGGCTTTGGGGGATTTGCCGTCGGCATAGTCCCGAAAGATCCGTCGGACGATCTGGGCCTGCTCGTCATTAATGCTGCGCTCTCCGCAAATCGGTTCGCCATGACTGTCGCGCTGTTTGACAACATCGTACCCGTAGCACAGGCCGCCACCGGATTTGCCCAGTTCGATGCGGCCGCGTAGACCCCGCCGGGTCTTGTTCGCCAGTTCCCTGAGATAGAGCGCATTCATCGTGCCAGTCAGGCCGATATGGAGATGATTGATCTCACCCTCTGAAAGCGTGACGATCTTTACCCCAGCAAAGCTCATGCGTTTGAACAGACCGGCAATATCTTCCTGATCGCGAGACAGGCGCTCCATCGCTTCTGTCAGGAGAATCTGCAAGCGATCCGCATTGGCATCCGTGATGAGCTCCTGGATCCCCGGACGGATCAAGGACGCTCCTGAAATGGCCCGGTCAGAATAGCTGTCGATAATCGTCCAGCCCTGTTTGTCAGCATAATCCCGGCACGCCCGGAATTGATCTTCAATGGACGCATCCCGCCGGTTGTCCGAAGAATAACGCGCATAAAGGGCACCTTTCATGGCGGTCTGTCTCCTGGTGATGTGGCGCCTTTCTGGGCGCTCTGCTGACGTAACTGATCTGCTTCAAACCACTCTCGTGCTGCACTCTGTGCAAGAAGGCGCACAACCGTTCGTAGGTGGTTCTCTGCACTTGAAGGGCTGTTTCTGTCTGGCTTTAAAGGCTTTAAAGCGAGCGAACGGTCTGGACTGGCGGGCCGTTCAGCCGGATGCTTCGGGCTCATGGTGAATCACCTGAAGCGCTCCCGCAAGAGTCGTTTGTGCACAGCACAACGGTTTTTTGCTGAAGGGACACCAGCAGCAGGTCGACCACGACCAGTCTTGCAGTCCCGATTTTGATGGTGGTGATGTGACGTTGTTTAGCAAGGCAGTAGGCGGTGCTGCGGGAAAAGTGAAAATGTCTTTCAACGTGGCTCATATGAAGGAGCGCAGGTAAGTCATGATATTGCGTTAGCAGCGTGCCCAGATTAGGAACGTCGGTCTCATTGCGTGCGGCGGCACGGATTTTGCGCTTGATCATCTCTCGAACAGAGGCTGTGACAATACCGGCTTTTCCGAGACGCGCGATCTGGATGTCTCCCTGCCGTACCAGCCGGGTGGCTGTTGCGGCACTGAAGCCGAAATAAATCGGACACTCTTTGAGTGGGACGATCTGGGGAAAATCTCTACTGTGACTCTGCATAATGCCTCCTCGCTTTCGGAGGGCACTCTGCGCAGATCTGAGACTTACGATGGAATCCGCATTTTAGCGGATTCTGACAGACAGCCTATAGTGGTTTCTGATTTGTATCCTCGTAGCTCCGTAGAGCGTTAACAATTGCGTTCGGCAAAGGGAGAAGAATCATAGCCGGGAGTGACGTTTGAAGTAGTTCTTCCGAAGGCTGCTTTTTAAGTGTCAAAACAGGCCTGGGGCGTTTCTTGAGGTGTAGGAG
>NZ_BEWP01000051.1 GCF_002723995.1 Gluconobacter kondonii
CACCTCGGTGCTCTCGAAAAAGCCGAACTCCGCGTTCTCAAAGTTCAGCAGGATAGGCAGGGGTGAATTTCTGGTTCGTCATAGGGCTCATCCTTTGAGTATTTTACTCTCCGGTAAACCCGGGGCGGTTCACAGAGAGTGTCATACTCCTCGAGCAGAGATCCAACATGCGCTGCCAATGCAGTCTGGTCTGCCTCGATCCGAGCAGTCACCTCCTGCCGAACTACATCTTTCTACGTCAAGAGCGCCCCTGAATAACCGACCTCCCGCCCAACCTCGGCATCAGCCGGGGCGAAGAGCGGCACGAACTGGACCTGGACATTCATCGTCCGGCTGGCATCGGCCTGAATCCCGAACACCGGCAGGGCGGATGAGGCCGATACGGAGAATGATCTCGACTAACTGAAGGTACAGGGCAGATCCATCCTCACCGGCCCCGCAATCATCCCGACAACCGGGTCAGACGCCTGTTGCGCGCACCGGACCGCACCTGAGGCGAGAAAGTTGCACGTATATCGAGGTGGTTTGGCGACACTTTCACTCTTCACCATGAGTCTTTTAACACTATCTGGGAGGGGGCGGTGGAATAATCTTTTCAGGCCTCGTTAAATTGAGCTGCTTATCGTTGCAAAAAAAGATCTAATAGAGTCAAAAAAATTATATTTTCGTAAAATTCTCTGCAGAACGCGATAATGGTGAGCTTTTTGGTCAATCCTATTAGATTTTGGAGTATGTGAAAAAATATATAAACCCGATGGAACTTTATTGATTCCCATATTATTTAAAAAAGTTCCATTAAATAAATCGTCTTCGCATATCGTGATAATTTTCTATTTTATTTAATAAATAATTTTAATTAATTTTATGTTTTCATGTCTATCATCGGAAAAGTTTATGCGTATTTATGGAGCTTATTATGTCACCATCTTCCGTGGAGGAAGTATCTCCTTCACTATCTTCAGAGAAAATTAAACCAAAAAATACAGACTCAAACTCCAATGCAACTTTAAATGCAGTCGAGATTCAGAGTAAAATTTCTGAATTACATACCTCATCTAAGGGTCTAACTTCTATAGAAGCCCAGGATCGTCTTGCTAAAGATGGTCCAAATGCAATTCAGGCACACGAAGAAAGTCGCTGGAAAAAACTTCTAGGTTATTTTTGGGGACCAATTCCCTGGATGATCGAGATTGCGGCGGTTATTTCATTTTTGCGTGCTGATTGGCCGGATTTTTTTGTCATATCCGGTTTGCTTCTTTACAATGCGGCTATCGGGTTCTGGCAGGACAATAAAGCTGCCAATGCCCTTGCCGCCTTAAAAAAAGGCTTGGCTCTCAAGGCTTCTGTCTGCCGCGATGGAGCTTGGACTTCGATTGCTGCTACCGATCTTGTGACTGGTGATATTGTAACGGTTGCAGCAGGAGAAATCGTTCCTGCGGATCTTTTGTTAATTGACGGCAAATATTTGTCTGTTGATCAGGCCGCCTTAACAGGTGAATCTTTACCTGTTTCCAAGAAAATCGGTGACGGGGCATATTCTGGGTCCATTGCGCGTCAAGGATCCATGATTGGGCTGGTCACTGCGACAGGTAACAATACTTTTTTTGGCCGGACTGCGAAGTTGGTCGCGTCTGCAGGCAGCAAGTCACATGCAGAGCAGGCTGTTCTGCGGATTGGCGACTTTCTGATTATCCTTGCGGCAGCACTTGCTGTTGTGTTGGTTGGAGCGCAGCTCTGGCGCGACTTGGCTCATAACGCTATCTGGCATTGGAGTGAAGCGGGGGCTATCGCGCAGTTTGTTCTGGTTCTTCTTGTAGCTTCCGTGCCTGTTGCCATGCCTGCAGTTATGTCTGTTACAATGGCACTTGGGGCGCTTGCTCTTTCGCGACAGAAAGCCATTGTGTCACGTCTGTCGGCTATTGAAGAGCTGGCTGGTGTTGATGTGTTGTGTTCAGATAAAACCGGAACACTCACCCAAAATAAGCTGACATTACAAGCGCCTATTCCATTCGGAACTGCAAAAGCCGATGATCTGGTCATCGCTGCCGCTTTGGCAACGCAAGCTGAAAGTACAGATGCAATTGATCTCGCTGTCCTGAAAGCACTTCCAGAAAAT
>NZ_BEWP01000052.1 GCF_002723995.1 Gluconobacter kondonii
GACGACAAAACTGTCGTTCAGGAAGTGCTCTGATGCCCGCGCATTTCTCTCACCGGATTCTTCTGATTAATCCGAACAGTTCGACGGCAACCACGCAGATGATGCTACGGATCGGACGTGTAGGACTGGATGAGGGGTCCGAACTCGTCGGTGTCACTGCAAAAAGGGCACCACGCATGATCCTGACGCCCTCCCAGCTTGCCGCCGCCGCCGAAGAAGTCGTGGAGATGGCCACAGCCGGAATGGCAGATTGCAACGGCCTGATCGTTAGTGCTTTTGGCGATCCCGGTCTGAACATCATCAGAAAGCGTAGCCCAATACCAGCAACCGGTCTTTGTGAAGCCTCGATGCTGGAGGCTGCGGCAGGGGGGCGCCGCTTTGGTGTTGCCACAGTCACCCCGGATCTGATCCCGATTATCGATCAACGCGCGGCAAGCCTCGGTCTGGGCGCGCTCTATACTGGGGTCAGATGCACTCACGATGACCCTACCGCCTTGACGGCCGACAGCGACCGACTGAACGGAAAGCTGGGCGAGGCCGTCGAAGAATGTCTTCGCAAAGATGACGCCCAAGCAGTCATCATTGGGGGCGGTCCTTTAGGGCAGGCTGCTGTCTGCCTAGGTGTTTAGTCCCGTGATTTGATGGGGTATTATTTTCACGAGAGTGGAAGGAAGCCTTATGGGACAGATACGTCATGGCAGCGCCACGACCACGCACGCCGTGCGAGCGGCAATATAGCGATCGCAGGCTTCGCTCGCGGCGCTGAGCAAGGAGTTCGGGATCAACCCGAAAACAGTTGCAAAATGGCGGAAGCGTCAAACGGTTGAGGATCAGAAGACAGGTCCTAAAGAGCCGCGCTCAACGGTCCTGTCCGAGACGGACGAAGCGATGATCGTGGCGTTTCGCCGGCATACGTTGCTACCGCTGGATGACTGTCTTTATGCCCTGCAGGCCAGCATCCCTCATCTGACACGCTCGGCTCTGCATCGCTGCCTTCAGCGCCACGGGATATCCCGGTTGCCGGACATCGAAGGAGACAAGCCCAAACGCCAGCGCTTCAAACGCTATCCCATAGGCTTTTTTCACATCGATATTGCCGAAGTACAGACTGCTGAGGGCAAGCTGCACCTCTTCGTTGCTATCGACCGGACAAGCAAATTCGCTGTCACACAACTCGTCGGGAAAGCTGATCGGAAGACAGCCTGGGAATTCCTCGAACATCTCCTGAGCATCATCCCTTACCGGATCCACACCATTCTGACCGATAACGGCATCCAGTTCGCTGATCAGCCCCGTAACCGCAATACGGCCTGGTCTCGCCCCATGCGCTTCGACATGATCTGCGAAGCTCACGGGATCGAACATCGTCTGACGAAACCCAATCATCCCTGGACGAACGGTCAGGTCGAGCGGATGAACCGGACAATCAAGGAAGCAACCGTCAAACGCTTCCATTACGACAGTCATGAGCAGTTGAGGACACACCTCAACGACTTCATGGCAGCCTATAATTTCGGGCGAAGGCTCAAGACCCTCAGTGGCCTTACCCCTTACGAATACGTCTGCAAAATCTGGACTTCAGAGCCAGAAAGATTCATCATCAATCCAACCCATCAAAACACGGGACTAAACACCT
>NZ_BEWP01000053.1 GCF_002723995.1 Gluconobacter kondonii
GGGCAGATTCAACCGGTCGTCGCAACACCCCATTCTTGGAGGTGACGATGACAACAGGAAGACGCAAATCCGAGCGCTCGACGCGGCACAAATTATTCTCGCCAGGACGGCCGCCTGTCTGGCAACGTGAGAATCTGTGCCGGTTCTGGCGTGGTATCGCTGCTGGGCTTTCCAGTGAGGAGGCTGCCGTCGCAGCCGGCGTCTCCGGTCCTGTCGGAATCCGGTGGTTTCGGAGTTCTGGCGGAATGCCCCCCACACATCTTGCGCCCTCGGCACCCGACCTGAAGAGCCGTAATCTCACATTCGCAGAACGCGAGGAAATCGCCTTGGAATGCGCTCGGGGTTCCGGCGTGCGTGCCATCGCGCACAAGCTTGGGCGGGCGCCCAGTACGATCTCCCGCGAGATTAGGCGTAACTCGGCGACCCGCGGAGGAGACTTCGACTACCGGGCTCTCACTGCACAGTGGCATGCGGATCGTGCTGCGCGACGTCCAAAAATCAGCAAACTGGCGAAGAATTCCGCCCTGCGCGACTATGTGCAGGATCGCCTCGCTGGCCTGATTGCAACGCCCGAGGGCATCGAGTTCGATGGGCCGGTTGTAGTATGGAAGAAGCGACGGGCTGTTCATCGGCAAAGTCGACGTTGGTCTTCGGCCTGGAGCCCCGAGCAAATCGCGCAGCGCCTGAAGGTGGACTTTCCCGAGGATCCAACCATGCGCATCAGTCATGAAACCATCTATCAGGCACTCTACATCCAAGGACGTGGAGTTCTGAAGCGGGAGCTCTCGGCCTGCCTTCGCTCTGGACGGGCACTGCGTCTGCCTCGGGAGCGAGCCAAAAACCGTGGCAAGTCCTTCATCTCAGATGCGCTTATGATCAGCGATCGGCCTGCCGAGATTAACCACAGAGCGGTACCGGGACATTGGGAAGGCGATCTCATTCTCGGCCTTGGCAGTTCGGCGATCGGCACATTGGTTGAACGCACCACGCGCTTCACTATGCTCTTGCACCTGCCGCGCATGGAAGGCCACGGCAAGGCCAAGTCGATCAAGAACGGTCCGGCTCTTGCCGGTCATGGTGCTGAAGCCGTCCGCGATGCCATCTCCGAAACCATTATGGATCTCCCGGCACATCTGCGCCGTTCCCTGACCTGGGATCAGGGTGCTGAGATGGCGCAGCACGCTCAGCTTCGGATCGACACAGGTCTTGATATCTACTTCTGTGATCCTCAGAGCCCCTGGCAGCGCGGGAGCAACGAAAATACCAATGGTCTGCTCCGCCAATACTTTCCCAAAGGCACCGATCTCAGCCAGCATTGCATAGAAGAACTGAGCGCTGTTGCCCATGCTTTAAATACGAGACCACGAAAAACACTCGAATGGAGAACCCCCGCAGAAGCTCTCGACCATCTACTCAAACAGGATATGATCGAACGTGTTGCGACGACCGGTTGAATCTGCC
>NZ_BEWP01000054.1 GCF_002723995.1 Gluconobacter kondonii
GAATTGATGTGGTGAACGGCCTCTATGCCTTACTTTAGTGCTAGGGTGCCGTTGCCAGTCAGGGCATCCGGAGAAGAACAATGACAGACATTGCAGTTATCGGTCTTGATCTCGCCAAATCTGTTTTTCAAATCCACGCTGTTAATCAGCAGGGATTGCCTGTCCTCAAGCGTCAACTGAGACGCGCCGAGCTCCTAAAATTTTTTCAGAAACTTCCGCCATGCCTCATTGGTATGGAAGCGTGCGGGTCAGCCCATTATTGGGCACGCGAGTTCAAAGCTTTGGGACATACGGTCAGACTGATGCCACCAAACTACGTCAAGCCTTACCTCAAACGCGGAAAAACAGATGCGCGCGATGCCGAGGCCATCTGTGAAGCCGTCACACGACCGACCATGCAGTTTGTTCCTGTTAAATCTGTAGAACAACAGTCTGTTCTGATGTTGCACAGCAGTCGAGACTTGCTGGTGAAGCAGAAGACCATGCTCATCAATGCTCTTCGAGGACATTTGAGTGAAATTGGTCTCATTGCTCCCAAAGGAGTTGTCGGCGCCAAGTCTCTCGGAGGCCTTGTCCATGAAAATCAAGACTCGTGGCCGAATGAAATACGAACCGTCGCACATGCCTTTCTAGATCAGCTTCGTATGATACAGACCCAGATTGAAAAACTGGATGACAGGATCCTGCAATGGCATCGTAATAACGAAAACAGTATGCGACTTGCGACCGTCCCAGGGATCGGTCCGATTGTCGCGAGCGCTATCGCAGCGTCTGTTCCGGACCCAAAGCTTTTTCGGTCGGGAAGACATTTCTCTGCATGGCTTGGTTTAACACCTCGTGTTCATGGCTCAGGTGGCAAAGATACGCTTGGGCGCATAACCAAGGCCGGTAACGGGTATATTCGCAGGTTACTTGTCGTAGGCGTTACTGCTCTCCTGCGCATAGATCGCAAAAAAACACCCAGTCATCTCTGGGGCCAGATGCTTCGGGAGAAAAAGCCTGGACGCGTTGTCTCTGTCGCATTGGCTAACAAGACAGCAAGGATTGCATGGGCTCTTATGAGCCGCGCCGAGACATATCGTGGCACCTCGGCAGTTCCGTGTGCCGTTTGCTAAGATCAGAGACAAAGCCAGTCAACATTTGATGATCTGGTAGATGTGCGGGAGTGTTGAGTTTTGATGACAGACCGGACTGCTTCGGGAACAGAATAAAACCGTGCTCGCTCTTGCGCCATTAAAGCGCGTGGAATTGTTTTAGGTTTTCTGTTCGCGGACTTCATCATGGCCAGCGGCCCTAGTGGCTGCACAAAAAGGCCGGACACATGAGAGCACCAGTTCCGTATGTTTCAAGACAAGATTTTCCTTGCGCCATAGAGGCCGTTCACACAAGAG
>NZ_BEWP01000055.1 GCF_002723995.1 Gluconobacter kondonii
TTGAGGTGGTCCCGTCCGTTCGGACAGTTTTGCGGGCTTGATAAGCTATACCCGGTTGTCGTTATGCCGCCCTTCTGACAGCGTTGCTGTTGGCCATCTGGTCCGGGGTTAACCCCGGACCAGATGATGTCGGCACGTCATGATACGCCTCATCGGGCGTACGTCCAGCCAGCGCCATATGCGGACGCCTTTCGTTATAATGGGCGATCCATCTGCCAAGCCCGGCCCTCAGCTCTGATCCGGTCTCGAACGCGTGCAGGTAGACGCATTCATATTTCAGCGACCGCCACAGACGCTCGATAAACACGTTGTCCAGCCAGCGACCGCGCCCATCCATGCTGATGCGGATCTGACGCTCTTCCAGGAGCCCGGTAAAACGGGGCGTCGTGAATTGTGACCCTTGGTCAGTATTGAAAATTTCCGGGGTGCCGTAGCGCATCAGCGCATCCCGGAGCGCCTCGATACAGAACTCCACGTCCATCGTGTTCGATAGACGCCAGGACAGGACCTTGCGCGTGAACCAGTCCATGATCGCCACGAGATAGAGAAATCCCCGTTTCATGGGAATATATGTGATATCGGAACACCAGACCTGGTCAGGCCGATTGATGACCAGATCCCGCAGCAGATATGGATATTTCCGATGCTCCGGATGAGGCACGGTCGTGCGCGGCTTCTGGTAGATCGCCCGCAGGCCCATGATCGCCATGATCCGCCGGACCCGCTTGCGGCCCACTTCATGTCCCAGGCGGCGCAGATGCCATGTCATCTGCCGTGAGCCATAATAGGGCGTTTCCAGGAACTGGGCGTCGATCAGCCGCATCAGCTCCAGATTGGCCTCGCTCTGTGGCACAGGCCGATAGTAAACGCCCGACCGGTTGAGTTGTAGCAGCGTGCACTGCCGGATGATCGGCAGGCATGCTCTCTTCGGGTCAATCATCTGCCGCCTCTGATCACGCCCAACCGAGCAGAGGCATCCCGCAAAAAATCCCGTTCCACCAGCAACTGGCCGATCTTGGCGTGCAGTTTCTCTACATCAGCAGGGCTGACTGAAGGTTCCGTTACTGACTTACCAGAAAAAAGGCTTGCCATGCCCTCGATCGCCTGCCGTTTCCATTGGGCGATCATCGTCTGATGCACGCCATGTTTCGAAGCCAGTTCCGCCAGCGTCAGTTCCCCACGGATCGCCTCCAGCGCAACCCGTGACTTGAACT
>NZ_BEWP01000056.1 GCF_002723995.1 Gluconobacter kondonii
AGTTCAAGTCGCGGGTTGCGCTGGAGGCGATCCGGGGCGAGCAGACGCTTTCGGAGTTGGCGTCGAAGCACGGCGTGCACCAGACGATGATTGCCCAGTGGAAGCGCCAGGCAGTCGAGGGCATGGCGGGCATCTTCTCCGGCAAGGCGGCACCGGAGGCGGCGGCCAGCCCGGCCGACGTGGAGAAACTTCACGCAAAGATTGGCCAATTGCTGGTGGAACGGGATTTTTTGCGGGATGCCTCTGTGCGGTTGAGCATGCTCAGAGGCGGCAAATGATCGACCTGAAGCGGCCTCGGCTTTCCGTGGTGCGGCAATGCGCGCTGCTGCAACTCAACCGGTCGTCCGTGTATTACCGGCCGGTGCCGGAGAGTGAGGGCAATCTTGAACTGATGCGGCTGATCGACGCGCAGTTTCTTGAGACACCCTATTACGGGTCGCGGCAGATGACCCGGCATCTCAGGCGGCTCGGCCATGATGTCGGGCGCAAGCGTGTCCGTCGGCTGATGGCGACGATGGGGCTGCGGGCGATCTATCAGAAGCCGCACACGACGATACCGCATCCTGGGCATCGCAAATATCCGTATTTGCTGCGGGATCTGGTGATCGATCGCCCCAATCAGGTGTGGTGCTCGGACATCACCTATATCCCGATGCGAAAGGGTTTTCTGTATCTCGTGGCGATCATGGACTGGTCGACGCGCAAGGTTCTGTCCTGGCGGCTGTCGAACACGATGGATGCCGAGTTCTGCATCGAGGCGCTACAGGAGGCCCTGATCCGCTACGGCGCACCGGAGATCTTCAACACGGATCAGGGGTCACAATTCACGACGCCCCGGTTCACGGACGTGCTGCAAGCGCGCCAGATCCGCATCAGCATGGACGGTCGCGGCCGATGGCTCGACAACGTATTCATCGAGCGCCTGTGGCGATCCCTGAAATACGAATGCGTCTACCTGCACGCGTTCGAGACCGGTTCGGAACTGCGGGCCGGGCTCATTGCATGGATCGCGCATTACAACGGGCAGCGTCCTCATTCGGCTTTGGCTGGACGCACGCCCGATGAGGCGTATCATAACGCGCCGACGCCATTGGGTCCGGGGTTAACCCCGGACCCAATGGCCAACAGCAACACCGTCAACCTGGCGGCATGACAACAACCGGCTATAGCTTATCAGGCCCGTAAAGCTGTCCGAACGGATGGGACCACCTCT
>NZ_BEWP01000057.1 GCF_002723995.1 Gluconobacter kondonii
AGAGCGTTTTCCTTTCAATCTGGTTCATATCCGGCGGCGGTAAAGAAGTTTGCGCATTCTGTAGGATTGATCTGATCGATCAATGTGCCGATCCTGTCCCACAAGGCTTCGCGTGTGCGTTCTGCGGCTTTACGGAGATGGGCCTTGAGTTTGGAGAAGGCCTTCTCGATGGGATTGAAGTCCGGGCTGTAGGGCGGGAGATAGCGCACAGTCGCACCTGCTGCTTCGATGGCGGCCTGAACGCCGGGACCTTTGTGAGAGCCGAGATTGTCCATGATAACAATGTCGCCTGGCCGCAGATCGGGTACCAGCACGCGATCGACATAGGTCTGGAAGCTGCGGCCATTGATCGGACCATCCAGGACCATGGGCGCCACGATGCCGGTCAGTCGCAACCCAGCGATGAACGTCGTGGTTTTCCAGTGACCATGTGGCACGGCGGAACGCAACCTCTGGCCACGTCGACACCGCCCGTAGCGTCTTGCCATATTCGTGGAAGCCCAGGTTTCATCAATGAAGACCAGCCGCGCCGGATCGAGATCGGGCTGGGCATCGAACCACTCCTGCCGTCGTGTCAGGATGTCCGGCCGGTCCTGTTCCGCCGCGTGAGCGGTCTTTTTTTCCATGTGATCTTATGACGCGCGAAGAAACGCCACAGCGTGCCGATTGCAAAGTGATGGCCGGTCTCAGCCAGTCGGGCGCGGATCTCGGCCAGGGTCAGATCGTCCTTCTCCGCGATCAGCGCATGAATACACTCTGCCTGCGCCTCAATCCGGTGAGACAGACGATCCCCGCCACGGGGGCTGGCAGCAGGACTGCCGGTCGTAGCGGCAAGAGCGCACCAGCGAACCGCACTTGCCGGACTGACGCCAAACCGTTCAGCCGCCTGACGCCGCGACAGACCATTCGAAACGGCCGCAACAACACGTTCGCGGAGATCCAGAGACAATGTGCGTGATGACATCCACAGCCGGCCTCCATCCCGGCTGTCATCTTGAATCAGATCACAGCCACTTTGGGAATCCCAACCGATTCATTCAGAACAGAAAACGCTCTAGC
>NZ_BEWP01000058.1 GCF_002723995.1 Gluconobacter kondonii
TTTGAACCGCCCCGGGATTGGCGGAGACCTATTCACCTGAGAAGAGGGTCTGATGAGCAATTCTGTGAAGAAGTTTTCTCCTGAAGTCCGTTCCTGTGCGGTGCGGCTGGTTCTGGAGCATGAGGGCGAACATCCGTCTTGCTGGACGGCGATGGTGTCGATTGCCGGGAAGATCGGCTGTTCGGCGCATACGCTGAACGAATGGGTCAAGAAGGCCGAGATTGAAACTGGCAAGCGGGCTGGTGTTCCGGCCGAGACCGCAGATAGGCTCAAGGCGCTGGAACGTGAAGTGCGCGAATTGCGCCAGGCTAATGAGATCCTGCGGAAAGCTTTAGCGTATTTCGCCCAGGCGGAGCTCGACCGCCCCTTTCGGAAATGACGGCGTTCGTCGATGAGCATCGCCAGGCCTACGGGGTCGAGCCGATCTGCAGGATGCTGCAGATCGCCCCGTCAGCCTACTATGAGCGGCTGCGCAAACGGCGTGAACCAGAGCGCAGATCGGCTCAGAGCAAACGTGACGAGATCCTGAAACCTGAGATCCTGCGCGTTTTCTCGGAGCACTTTGGTGTTTACGGCGTGCGGAAGGTCTGGCGTCAGTTGGGCCGGGAAAAGATTGAAGTCGCCCGATGCACGGTCGCGCGGCTGATGCGTGATCTCGGCCTGCAGGGCGTGATCCGTGGCAAACCGAAGCGAACCACGATCAGCGACAAGGGCGCACCCTGTCCACTTGATCACGTCAACAGGCAGTTCAAGGCACCGGCGCCGAACCGGCTGTGGGTGTCGGACTTCACCTATGTCGCGACCTGGTCCGGGTTCGTTTATGTGGCCTTCGTCATCGATGTGTTCGCCCGGTATATCGTCGGCTGGCGCGTCAGCCGGACAGCACATGCGGGCTTCGTACTCGATGCGCTGGAGCAGGCGATCCACGCCCGATGCCCGTCAGAGCAGGCAATCTTGTCCACCACTCGGATCGCGGGTCTCAA
>NZ_BEWP01000059.1 GCF_002723995.1 Gluconobacter kondonii
TGTCAGGTTGTGAGACATCATTGGGATGGTGTAGCGTGTGCGATACCGGGTTATGCCCCATGGTTTTCTTCCATTTGCAGGGAGAGCAAATGATGCTTCAGATCCATCCACAAGCCCGGACCACGCCTGTGGTGAGAGCGGAAATTGCCCGTTCTTCAGAACCGACATCTGTTCTGGCCCGTCGCTACGGGATCAGCGACGAAACGGTTCGTAAATGGCGGAAACGTGGACCGGACGCCTGCCAGGATCGCAGCAGCCGTCCCCGGAGGCTGGCTTGGAAAGCGACCGAAGAAGAGCGGGCCGTTGTCTGTCAGCTTCGACGCTCGACTGGTTTCGGCCTGGACGACCTGACCTTTGTTGTGCGGCATTTCCTGCCGCATCTGAACAGGGACTGCATCTGGCGCATTCTGAAAGACGCCGGACTGAACCGGCTGCCTCCTGTTCCAAAGACCGGACCTGTGCGTGGGAAGGGAAAGTTCCGGGATTACGATCCGGGTTATGTCCATATCGATGTGAAACACCTGCCCAAGCTACAGACGGCAAATGGAGAACGGCGGAAACGCTTTCTATATGTCGCCATTGATCGATGCTCCCGTTCGGTTCATCTGGCCGTGTACGACGCGGAGAACGCCGACAATGCCGTCGATTTCCTCAAGGCTGTCAAAACCGCCTTTCCTTTCCGGATCACCCATATCCTGACCGATCGCGGTTCCTGTTTTACGGCGAACGCCTTTGAAAAGGCCTGTCGCGACATGACGATCGACCGACGTCGGACGAAGGCGTATTCACCGCAGACCAACGGTATGGTGGAACGCTTCAATGGCCGCGTGGCGACAGAGGTGCTGCAGGTCTGTGTCTCCAGCCATAAAGATCTGGAAATCCTGCTCAGAGGCTTCTGTTTCGCTTACAATCATCGCCCGCAGCGTGTTCTAAACGGCATCACTCCCGACCAACGCATCACATCGTGG
>NZ_BEWP01000060.1 GCF_002723995.1 Gluconobacter kondonii
GAGTTCCTCGAATATCTCCTGAGCATCATTCCTTATCGGATCCATACCATTCTGACCGATAACGGCATCCAGTTCGCGGATCAGCCCCGTAACCGCAATACGGCCTGGTCTCGCCCCATGCGCTTCGACATGATCTGCGAAGCTCGCGAGATCGAACATCGTCTGACGAAACCCAATCATCCCTGGACCAATGGTCAGGTTGAGCGGATGAACCGGACAATCAAGGAAGCCCGGCTGCTTAAATCTGGAGAGATCGAATCACACAGGAGACCCCAAAATTTATAAATTTGGGGGTTATACAAAGAAATCAAGAAGAAATGGATATTTTTCTATTGAAAAATTTTGCCAGAAAAATTATTGATTCACAAATAAGAAATGAAATTAAAATTCCTCCAATAGTTAAATTTCTGTCTATTCCTATATTTTCAACATTGTTATTGTAATATACTGCCACCAAAAGAATAATTCCAATAACGGGAGTTTTTAACGATCTGTGATTTTTAATTAAATACTGAATCATTTTTATAGCACCTTCAGGCAGTCGTTGTTTATTTCAATCCAAGAAATTCATCTTGGATTGAAGATTCAGCCCTTAGGCTATTGCCCAACCGACCAAAAAACCACCAATCAATTCTCCACCGGGAACCATAGCCATGGCCATACCCGCACCGAAAACTGCATCACTTGATACTGATCCGATGCCTCTTGCACCGCTGACGGCATCCACCTCGGCCTCATTGAGGTCGAAGTAAAAAATATCATTTTCCGGAGAAGTATTTGCTTCGATCGAGTTTATTATAGATTTCCATTCCTGAAATTAGAAATACCCAATACCAAAACAAGGTTATGAGAAACTAAATGTTCTGTCTACAATAATTTTCTCGTCGTTTTTTGATTGCGTCGTTTGTTCAGATGAAAAGGAACGGTACTGTATATTTTTTGTCTCA
>NZ_BEWP01000061.1 GCF_002723995.1 Gluconobacter kondonii
CCTGAGAGCCTGACCGAAAATGAATTGAGTGATTTCAGTGGTTTGTGATTCCTCCGTCTTTGCGAAGAGAAGGAGTGAATTGTGGCCTGGACTGAAATCACCCGTCGTCAGTATCGTCGCGATGATCTGACCTATGCAAGTGATCTACGTGATCGGGAATGGGCGCTTCTGGCACCGTTAATGCCACCCCAAAAGCGGTATGGCCGTCCCAGAAGAACGGAACTCCGCCGGGTTGTTGAGGCGGTGCTGTACATCGTCTCGACGGGATGCCAGTGGCGTGCCCTGCCACATGACTTCCCACCCTATACGACCGTTCAGGGGTATTTCTACGCATGGCTGCGCGAAGGGCGCTGGGAGGCCATCAATCATGTCCTTGTGATGCTTTCACGCGAACAGGAAGGCCGTGAGGCCACACCTTCTGTCGGCATTCTTGACAGCCAATCCGTGAAAACTGCGGAAAATGGCGGCCCCAGAGGTTATGACGCAGGCAAGAAAATCAAAGGCAGAAAACGGCATATTGTAACCGATACCCTGGGGCATCTCATCGTCTCGGTTGTGCATGCCGCAAATATTCAGGATCGCGACGGAGCCCCTCTGGTCGCAGAAAAAATCAGGCCACTCTTTCCCTGGCTTCGTCGTCTCATCGCAGACGGAGGATACGCAGGGGAGAAACTGCAAAAGGTTCTGGCACGAATGGGAGACTGGGTGCTGGACATTGTAAAGCGTTCAGACCGTGCTCAGGGTTTTGTCCTGCTGCCAAAGCGATGGATCGTGGAACGGACATTCGCATGGCTCGGAAGATGCCGCCGTCTCAACCGAGATGTCGAGGCAACACTCCAAGCCTCACAAGCATGGCTCATCGTTGCTCATATCCGCAGATTGCTGCGAAAAATCACTCAGACCGCTTTTTGAGTCAGGCTCTGA
>NZ_BEWP01000062.1 GCF_002723995.1 Gluconobacter kondonii
GGTCGCGTTGACAAAAGATTCAATCCAAAGCCTCGCGGCGGCGATATTGAGGAAGCTCATGAAGGACAAGGCGGTTTTGTCGTAGCGGGTTGCAATACGCCGCATCTGCTTGAGTTTGTTGAACATCCGCTCAATGCGATTGCGGTCTCTGTAACACCGCCAGTCTGTTTTCTGTGGAACACTGCGGCCTTTTCGTGAGGGAATAACCGGCAGGATACCACGGAGCAGCAGATCCTGGCTGAACCAGTCGCTGTCATAGCCCCGGTCGGCCAGCATGGCTTTGGGGTTTGGAACCGCAAACGCCATCAGGGTATCTGTGGCTTTGTAATCCGAGACCTGACCTCCGCTAAGGGCAAAGCCGAAAGGACGTCCTTGATTGTCGCACCGGGCGTGGATTTTGCTCGTAAAACCGCCGCGTGATCGACCAAAACCTTCCGTATGAGCCCCCCTTTTGCACCCGTTGCCTGGGAGTGGGCGCGGACCACGGTACTGTCGACCATATGCTGCCAGTCATCACTCAGACCCAGGTCAACCAGGGTTTGCAGCAGGGCATCCCAGACACCCTGTTCAGCCCAACGCCGGAACCTGACATAGACTGAGTTCCATTTTCCGTAGCGCTCATGCATGTCCCGCCACGGACAACCGGTGCGCAGGACATACAACATGCCGTTGAGAAACCGGCGATTGTCTCCGGATGGCCGTGCCCAACGGCCACGCTCGGATGGCAAAAGCGGACCAATCAGCGCCCATTCACGATCCGTCAGATCCCCTCGTGCCATCCTCGCTTCACCTTATCGTCTTCGTTAAAGACAACAGTGGATCAGATCTCAGAATGAGCGTATAGACCTTTTGTCAACGCGACCT
>NZ_BEWP01000063.1 GCF_002723995.1 Gluconobacter kondonii
ATTAGGTTTCGTGGACAAAGGTTGACAGTGGACCCATGCCTTGATTCAAGGCTGTCTTTTGGAGGCCGCGTTGGGCGAGCGGATTGGACTGGCGGACGACGAGTGGGCGATCATCGGTGCACTTCTGCCGTCTGAACATGGTCGAGGTTGCCGGCCGGCGCAGGATAACCGCCTCTATTTCGAAGGCATGATGTGGATTGCGCGGACAGGCTCGCAGTGGCGACATCTGCCAGACGAATACGGCAAGTGGAACAGCGTGTTCCGCCGCTATCGGCGCTGGGTTACAACTGGCGTGTTCGACGCGATGCTGGAAACGCTGGCTGAAATGGTGGAGCGCGACGTCACCGCCGACATGATCGACAGCACCGTGGTCCGGGCACATCATTGTGCCGTCGGCATAAAAAAGGGGATCAGGAGACCGAGGCGCTTGGCCGATCGCGCGGTGGCTTCAGCACCAAACTCCACGCCCGATGCGATGCCAAAGGCCGCCCGCTCGGATTTGTCCTGACACCAGGGCAGACCCACGACATCCAGGGCTTCGGTCCGCTGTTCCGCATGATCGCAGACAAGATTGAGGCGCTGCTGGCCGACAAGGGCTATGACGCCGACGCCATCCGTGAGGAGCTGACGAAAGCCGACGTCGAAGCGGTCATCCCCGCCAAGAGCAACCGGCGCGATCCTATCGCGCACGACCGCGAAAAATACCGCTGGCGCAACCTCGTCGAGCGTCTGTTCAACAAGCTCAAGAACTGGCGGCGCATCTCAACCCGATACGACAAAACCAAGGAATCTTACCTCGGCTTTGTCAATCTCGTGTCAGTCCTCCAGTGGATACCCTTTGTCCACGAAACCTAG